>NZ_RJVG01000005.1 GCF_003752155.1 Mobilisporobacter senegalensis
TAAAGAAAGTGCATTCTGATAAGATAATTCTTAAACCAGAACTACTTAAAAACTAACATTTGCAGGGCAGATATCATTAAATAACAAGATGCCCTGATGAGTGGAATTTAACGATGCACAAGAATTTCCAGTCATCTGATTGTAATGCAAAAAAATCCATAATTTAAACCAAAAATCTGTTGTTTTATCAGGGTATCACTATTCAAAAACGGCTTAATAAAGCCTTGAAAATACTGGGATTGTGGAATTTTGGGGTGCACATAATTCTAATACCAGGATGTGGAACTTCAGATTTCATTCAACGTTGGTATGATGTTACATGGTTATCTATCTGTCAGGAAGGATAATCCATGAATAATAGAAAAAATGCATTACATAACCAAAAACATCTTACCTTATCTGACAGAACTTATATTGAACAAGAATTATTGCAAAAAAGTTCCTTTACTTCTATTGCAAGCAATCTTAAAAAAGATTCTACAACGATTGCAAAAGAAATAAAACGTTACAGCCGGGATGTTCCCGTGAAAGGTAATCGAAGCTGCATCAAATGCAAAAACTATGAAGATTGTGATCTTTTAAGTCGTGAATCATCTTGCAGTCATTACAATAAAAAATACTGTCCCTTTTATTGTAGAAAATGCTATCGTTACTATCCTCCATCAGAGTGCCTTTATTATATCCCATTCCAGTGTGACAAGATTAAGAAACCACCTTATGTCTGTAACTATTGTAATGACCAAAAAGATTGTCCTTTAACCAAGAAAATCTATGATGCTGCCTATGCTCAAAAACAATATGAGAAAACTTTGGTTAAGACCAGGCAAGGTATTAATGTAACACCTGAAGAACTTCAAGAACTAAATGAATTGATATCCCCATTAATTCTAAAAGGTCAGCCTTTAAGTCATATTTTTGCAGTACATGCTGATGAAATCCCTGTATGTAGAAGAACTTTGTATAACTATCTTGATCAACGAATTTTTCAAGCAAGAAACATTGATTTGCCAAGACGTGTCCGTTATAAAAAAAGGAAGAAAAAATCAGCTCCTCGTACAAGTAAAAACTTGCAACAGGTATATCGTAATAAGCGTACTTACATAGACTTTGAGCGATTTATGGAGGCCCACCCAGATGTTGATGTGGTGGAAATGGATACTGTTAAGGGTGGACGTGCCTCTGGAAAATGTCTTCTCACGTTTTTATTCAGAAGCTGTAGCTTTATGTTGGTAATACTTCTTCCAACCTGTACTCAAAAATCTGTGATAGACGCAATAAACAATCTCACGGCTACTCTTGGAATTCGTTTATTTCGTAAATATTTCCCAGTCCTATTGACTGATAATGGCTCAGAATTCAAGAATCCGTGGGATATTGAAACAGATGATGAAGGTAGACACCGCACCTATGTGTTCTTCTGCGATCCGTATGTATCCAATCAAAAATCTCGTTTAGAAAATAACCATGAATACATACGCTATATCATTCCCAAAGGCAGAAGTATGTATAAATACACGCAGGATACCATTAACCTTATGACCAGCCATATCAATTCGACCGCAAGAGACAGTCTAAATGGAGCATCTCCATTTGACCTTGCAGACCTGCTTTTAGACAAAAGAATACCGCTTTTAGCAGGACTGAAAAAAGTCTCCCCAGACGAAGTCATGCTAAAACCGGCATTGATTGAGTCTAATAATTCAAAGGAGGCTGCATATGATGAATAATCTTTCATACAAAGAACTCTTGCAAAAATATCAGTATGCACTTGATGATATCCAAGCCCTCGAAAGCTATTTAAAAGAATCACAAGAAGAAACTGATACCTGGCAAACATACGCAGATTACTTGGAAGGACTCTTAATAGAATCTGGTCTTCTGTAATCAATACCTGATACCTTGAATTATTAAATTTTATGAGCAGATAGATAACCACCAGCAAGTCAAAATCCTATAATTTTCAGAATTGACAGGTGGAATTTATTTTTTCTCAAACTGCTCCAGTTGTCTGTTTGCTATGCAAACAGACATACTTTACAAAACGGATTATAGCACTTTTCAGGGTACTTTTATATAGGGTGCATCACAAAAAGTTGCTCAAAATTAAAAATACGAGGTTAAGTCAGTTGGAACTGGAATTTAGTTTTTCATTTAACCGAAGAAACGATATGGCTATGCTGTTCAAATTGAAAAATCAATAACGGCAGTTTTTATTTTGATAAACTCAAGTTTTCAGCCTTGTCTTACTATGGCGGCAAACGTGGCAAATAACCCATTCAATAGATACGGACATATAATTATCCTCGCTTTTTGTTCTTATAAGCCCACAGCGATGCAAGATATGCTACCAAGCCCAACCCAATTACCCACGCCAAAGATATAACGAGTGCCGTTTTATCTACAACGCCGAAGGTCAATGACCGCAGAGCATCTGTTATAGGTGTGAACGGCTGATACCTTGCGAATACTTGCAACGCATGAGGCATTGTTTCTATGGGAACAAAAGCGGAGGACAGGTAGGGCAAGAACAATGCAACAACCCCAAACACACTGGCACTTTCAGCCGTTTTTGCAATCAACCCAAAGAACAGTGCCGTCCAAGTAAAAGCTACGGTGTATGCCAAAAGCAGTACAATAATCAATCCCCATTCCAACAGTCCGGCAGATGGCCGAAAGCCTATGAGCATGGCTACCAATATAACTAAAAGTGCTGATAACGCATTTCTCATTACTGACGCGGTGACTTGACCTGCAAGAACGCAAGTGCGTGAAATGCTCATGGAGCGAAAACGATCGATAATACCCGCTTGCATATCGACCTGTATCGAAACCGATGTTGTAGCAGCACAGTATCCTATGCAGAGCAGGATAATGGCGGGAGTGACATAGTTCACATAGTTGTAATCCCCTACATTTATTGCCCCGCCGAACACGAATACAAATAGTAGCATCATCACAACGGGCAGCATGATTGCCGTGATGAATGTGTCAAGATTTCTGGTGCTATAAATCACATTGCGCTTTGTCATGGTATATAAATCATGCAAAGGTCGAGATTTTTTCAAAGTAGTCATTATTGTGCCTCCTTATTTTCAACAATCAAGAGAAAGACTTGTTCTAAAGTTTTTGCGTCGGGATATTGGTCAAGTAATTCCTCCGTCGTACCCTCAGCGGTGATAATGCCTTTATCCAAAATGGCAATATGGTCTGCAAGCTGTTCTGCTTCTTCGATGTATTGCGTTGTTAAGAACACGGTCACACCTTGAGTTGTTAGTGTCCTTATTGTTTCCCACATGGCAATACGGCTTTGCGGGTCAAGCCCCGTTGTAGGCTCGTCAAGAAAAACGAGTAGTGGCTCTCCAACCAAACTCATGGCAATATCTAGGCGGCGACGCATCCCCCCCGAATAGGTAGATGTCTGCCTATCGGCGGCATCGGTCAAGCCGAATTGATGAAGCATTTGCTCTGCGACTGCCTTTGGATTTTCCTCATGGCGAAGATTTGCGATTAGTTCAAGATTTTCCCGCCCTGTTAAAAACCCGTCTACTGCCGCATACTGCCCTGTAAGGCTTATGATATGTCGTACATTTTTTGCATCCTTTTGAAGCTCATATCCGCCTATATAAGCTGTTCCATCATCGGCTTTTAGAAGCGTGGAAAGGATATTTACCAGTGTAGTTTTTCCCGCACCGTTTGAGCCGAGCAGACAAAAAATTTCCCCCTTTTTTATTTGAAGATTGATACCGTCAAGTACGCTTACATCTTTGTATGCTTTGCGTACATTGTTGATGGTGATGATGTTTTCTTTTTGCAGTAACATAAAAACTCTCCTTTTCTTAAATGAAATGTAGCAATATACTTACCACTATGAGTGAGTCATTACTCATAGTCTGGTTAAAAAAATATCCTCCCCCTATCCGCTCAAAAAAATGCCTAATAGTGTGTCGACAGAAGGTACAACGAAGTCTGCTCCCAATACATTTTGAAAAAGCCCGATGCCTTGTATAGTAGACATATAGGTAATGGCTAACTCATGCGAGTTGCCGCTGCGAAAGGCGTCGTTTCTTTGACCTCTTTCAATCAGTGCGGCAAGTGCGGCTATCAGCTTTTTGTCCTCTGCAATCAATCTATCTAAAGCATCGTTTTGCAGACCGCTTGTAAAAGCTTGGGTAATGAATGTCAAGTAATTGCTAAACTCGTCATTTTTTTTGTAGTCCTCAACTATCTCGGCGGTCATCTCGGTAAGGATTTCTTTCGGGTCAGCATCGGATAAAAACCGTTCTGTGGTTTCAGACAATCCTGTTATTGCCATGTTTACTAAATCGCTAAACAATTCCTCTTTTGTTTTGTAATGGCGATAAAGTAAACCGATACTGATACCCGCACGGTCTGCAATTTCCTGCACATTTGTCCCTGCAATACCCTTCTTGGCAAATAGATAACTTGCCGCATCTTGTATTTTGTATTTTGTTGCTTGTCGCATTTCTTCAAACTGTTCCTTTGTGCGTGGCATAAAGCAGCCCTCCTTTGAATGAGATTACACTCATTATAAAACAGATGCATTGATTTGTCAAGAGAAGATTGAAAAATTCACAAAGTTTTCATCACACCAACACAAAATCCCGCCGTCGACTGGCGGAAGACCAGCAGACAGCGAGCGGAAATAAACCTTTACACGTTTCCTCAAACAATTTCACGATACCCTATGAATCGTGCAAAGGTTTAGGAATCGTGACATTAGTTCAATACTTTTGCACGATTCATATTTAGGGTGCATATGCAAAATCGGTAGTGCCGCCAAAATCGTCTCTGAAACAGCCACGGTTTTACCCCTGGAAACGAAAAAAGCCCAGCATTACTGGACTTTCTCGCACGGTTGCCCTGTATCAAGACTTCCGTTAAGATATGGCGGAGATTAGAAAAACTCAAACCCTCACATTTTACCCATTGATATGTTTCCGAACACCGCAAATTCGCTAATTTGCAGTAGATATGTTTCCGACTACTGCAAGCTCCTCAAAATCACTGTTGATATGTTCCCGATTACGGCAGTCCATCAAATCACCGCAAATTCGGTGTTTGGATATGTTCTGGGGGACACAAAAAAGAAAGGCCGGAATCCAACTCCGACCTTCGCTTCATTCGCCTATTCTCCAAAGCCCCCGCATTTAAGCCTTTTCGCCGCCTACTCTTGACATCAAGATGACACACTCGACATGCTTTGAGTTGACAAAAATAATGTTGTAGGGATAAAGTTGTTCCTTAGCGGAAGATTTTCCCGATGTAAGAATCACCTCCTACTTCCACATAGACTGTATAGTCATGAGTAATTAAGGAGGCGGCCATTGTCATTCCACGCGCCATACATCTTACCTTTTCTTGTGTTTTCTATAAGTTTATCCAGCCTTTTTTCGAATAACTCCGGTTGATTTTTGACTTGATTAATTGTGTCTATTCGTATTCTCCTGTACAGTTCAGGAAATTGCATGAAATTTTCATAAACTTGGGCAGATTCCTTTAACTTTTTCTCTATTACCTCATTCATTTTATAAGCATTATAGTCAAAATCTGGTAATGCTTTTTTCCCCTCAGCATTCATAAGTCCAATCTTTTCAAGTCGGCGTACACGTTCTTTATTTAGTTCTGTCCATGAACTTTTCTTTGTTCTTGGAGATAGTCTCTGGATAACTTGATTTTCTGTATTTTTTTTCTTAATTCCGTCTATCCAACCAAAACACAGTGCCTCTTCTACTGCATCCAAATATAATAATGTCCCCGGTTTTTGAGTTATGCTTACAATAACCCAACAACATTTTTCTGTGGTGCAATGCGACAGCAGCCAACTCCTTAATTCTTCTCTTGTTGTTACATTGAGTAAATTTTCCATATTATTGTCTGAAACCTCCCACTATAGCATCTACTTTGGTATACAACTTTAATGCTCTTGATGACCTTCCTTCGTTAGGACTTTTATTGACTCCTAATTCTCCTGATACATAAATGAAATCCTGCGAATCACAGCTAACCTTATGAATAAAGATCATATTCAATCATTATACCTCAAAAACCCTGACAAAAGATGTCAGAATTATAGTCGTATAATAAATTCATTAGCTGTGACAATAGTTAATCAAAAATGGAGGTAGATTATATTTAATGTAATTAAAGAAGTGAATTGGTTAGCGATCCTAATAACTGCAATCAATCCAAATATACCACGACCGATTGTATATGGCTGATTAGGGAAAGCTATTTTTCACTTGCGAGGACAATTGGCAGTATGATCCTTTATGTAATGAAATGATAAACTTAGATATTAAGTATGCTCATCTACACATAGATCCTGATGAAAACTAATTTCATCAGGATCTAGAAGTTAAAAAAGTACCCAAAACAAAATTATTCCTTATGCAAAAAGGAATGACCCATGTTGTAATAAACGAAATAACAAAGCAACTAAAAAATCCTAAACTTTTCAATAGGAGCATTAAATGTTATATGGGATACTTGTGCCCACCACTACCTCTTCAATTTTCTCCTATCCTTGGCTATCAATCTTTTTTCACAACAGGCAACCAAGCCTCACATCGGTAATCATCCGCTAGTTGATCTCCTTCAAAATATACCTCAATATCAGGTGCTTACTCCTAAAATACCATAGGGTTCTCTGTCCAAGTATGAGCATATTGTAGGGATTATTCCGCTTTGTGCCGTCTTGTGCCAAAACAGCGGTACATTCGCAAAATTCTCCTCGATGTTAATCGTATAATGTTCTTTTACTCCTACAATTTTGAATGCACCTTTTTTCTCAATTCTGTAATTCATTTCCACATCTCCTTTGATTGTTACTGGAAGCAAATTGGTGGAAATGCTTTGAGTATAATACCACTCTGTTTAGCAATAGACGGCGCTATACCATGAACACTCTGAAAAGCACGATTAAATGCCGTTGGAGATTCATAGCCGTATTTAAGTGCAATATCTATCACTTTTTCATTTCCGTTTTGCAAATCAAAAGCCGCACGGGTCATTTTTCTGCGTCTTATGTACTCAGATAACGGAACTTCGGCAAGATACGAGAACATACGCTGAAAATGAAATACTGAACAATGCGCGATTTGGGCCATCTTCTCCATGTCAATTGTGTCTGTCAAATGCTCTTCAATATAATTTACTGCAGTATTTAATTGCTTCAGCCATTCCACAAAAACACCTCCTTACAATCATAAGTTTACCTTGTATAATACAAATGCGCCTCTCTTTTACTGCACAAATTTGAGAGGTTCTAAAATATAGTCGGAATTATCGACGCTACTTTTAACATTTTTCCCTTCTTGTCATGTGCGCTTATAATAACATAATTGATTATTTTTAAGTTTCTCGGAAAAAAATATTTCCAAACCACTATTCCTCATCAGAATTACTGTCTCAACATGTAGTATCCCATTACTCTTATAGAATGAGATCATTTCTGATTTGATCTTTCCACTTATTGATATTTTCGATTGCATTTTGCTCTCCACCTAAATATATATCTTCAATCGTCATAGACCAAAGTCTTAGTCCTCGCTTTCTTTCTTCGTTTGGAATGGGGTTTGTTATTTTACCTACTGATTTGACCATTTCGCGATTCTTCTTAAGAATATATGGTGTATCCCAATTATTGTCATAAGCATCAATAAATAGATTCACTAAATGCTTGTATCCTTTTTCTGTATAATTTGAAGGATGTTGTATCATATAACATGAGACAAGCCAAAAATGTAGTTCATACAGTTTGGGATCATTATGTTCCCAAACAAGGGGAAATTCGAATAGCTCATAGCATGAATATCCGTTTGTCTCTCTGGCTCCACATTCTATACATCTACCAGATTCCATAACCGTACTATTATCAACCATTTATCATCAAACTCCTTTAGTGTAAATACTATACTGATAAGTATAGTCCATGACGTAGCTTAAATGTCAACTTATATAAAATTGTTACTTTAGTTGATCCAAACATAATGCTGATGTTAACATTTCAAGATTATTAAATATCTTCTCCTCATCCCAGTTCCACCACTGAAGCTTTAGTAAGCATTCAACCTTTTCATCACTAAATCGTTTTCTGATGAATTTAGCTGGATTTCCACCATATATTGTATAGGACTCAACATTTTTTACTACAGTTGAATTCGTAGCAATGATTGCACCGTCACCAATTTTAACACCTGGCATAATGGTTACATTTTGACCTATCCAAACATCATTCCCAATCACTGTATCTCCCTTAAAGGGTAATTGTTCTACTGCAGGAGTAACCTTTTCCCAACCGCTACCAAATATATTAAAGGGATAGGTTGTTATGCCATCCATCCTATGATTTGCTCCATTCATAACAAACTTAACGCCCTCTGCTATTGCGCAAAATTTACCTATGATTAACTTATCTCCTAAAAATTCGTAATGGTGCTCTATATTATCATAAAATTTCTCAGGAGACTTTTTATTATCACTATAATAAGTATATTCTCCGATTTCTACATTCGGTCGTTTAGGTAAATTACTTATATAACAGACTGTTTTTATATTTTCATTTGGATATAATTTTTTCTTATCTGGTCCTATCATAAAATACACGCTCACTTTCATTTTTTATCATATTTCTACAAAAGTCCATATTTTTAGAAAACTTATTAATTACTAGTACACTAACTGGCAAATTTATACTTCCCAATCTGCAGCTTGTTAGAGAATACAAATTGAAATTAGGCTGGCGACATCTTTACCTGGTTATGAAGTATTCATTGACTCTATTGGCCAGTTTAGTGATTGATTCAATATCCTGTTCAGTTAATTGTTCAATAAAATACTTCTTAACTCCCTTATAAATTATTGGATAAGCATTTTCCAAAGTCATTTTTCCAACATCAGTAATAGATACTTCAACGCCAGTTTTGTTATTAAAAGGTGCTCTAATAACTAGCCCTCTTTTTTCCATTCTAGTCAGGTGATGAGACAATCTGCTTTTTGTCCATTCCACCGCCTCAGACAATTCGTGTTGACGAAGCGTACCACCACCTAAACACATCAGTCTGTCCAATATAATAAAATCACCTTCCGATAACCCAGTGTTTTCTATGGAATCCTTTTCTATACGACCATATATGCTTTTAAATGTTTTTTTCCACATATGCCATATTTTGATTTCCTCTTCTGTTAATAATGAATTATTCATAATACACTCCTCTACTTTTTAGCTTAGAAATATTATAACAAAATTATGTTGACATATCAACCCAACCATAGTAAGATTAATTATAGTTGATATGTCAACCCGATAATATTTATTAAATTAAGGAGTTTAATACAATGAATAATCAAAACACTTTTTTAAAAAATGATAACAATCAAAGGTTTCCTCGAGAACATGCTTTCATCGGGAGTGCTGCTAAGATACCTGTTAGCACTCCTACTCCGGTGCTATCTGTTAGCCCTGTAATATTGCCAAGTCAAGAAAGAATGGTTGATTTGGAAGTTCGTGTCACAGTTCCGACTACAGGAAGTAACCTTCCAATTGTTCTTTTATCCCATGGACTAGGACATTCCAATTTTATATCTTCATTATATGGATATGGACCATTTGTGAACTTTTTAGCTTCACATGGTTTCGTTGTCATTCAACCAACACATCTAGATTCAAGAATGCTTAGTTTGGATTTGCAGGCTCCTGATGCACCAGTAGTATGGAAATCCCGAGTTGAAGACATGACCAATATTCTTGATCAACTTGATGCTATCGTGACAGAGGTTCCTGGGCTCGCAGGACGTACCAATCATGATCTCATTGCTGTTATTGGGCATTCAATGGGTGCACTCACTGCCGGAATGTTATTAGGTGAACAATTGACAATGGAAGATGGAACTATTATTGATATGTCGGATGCTCGTATTAAGGCCGGCGTACTTCTTGCTTCACCTGGTAATGGTGGTAATGATTTATCCCCAGCTACATATGAAATGTTTCCTTTCTATCGAAATCCAATCTTTTCAAAAATGGTTAAACCCACTCTTGTTATTGCCGGAGATGCAGACTCTGAATCCCCTTGGACAAATCGAGGTGCTGATTGGCATACTGACCCTTATACATTAAGTCCGGGACCAAAATGTTTGGTTACTATCCCTGGTGGAATGCATTCACTTGGAGGGATTTCTGGCTATGATGCAGCTGAGTCCATAGATGAAAATCCAGAGCGAGCGGCTACTGTTGCAAGACTTACTTGGGCGTATCTATGTAGTGCATTAATACCTGAAAACTCTGCATGGTCTTCTGCCTGTGATGTTATGGCTAAGATGACTAATTTGGGAAAAGTAGAATGTAAATGACAAGGGTCCATGAATAAGTTTCCATGCCATAACAACCTATTGCAAAGCCCCTAAAATAAAAAAAGACCCCAGAAATCACCGTATACAGGCGACTGATATGCTCCCCTTAAGGTAGACAGTTTAAATAATAAAACTGTCTACCTTAAGGGGAGCATATTTTTATGAAAAGAAAATCTAATTATTCCCTTGAACAAAAACTCTGGGCGATTAATAGAATCTTAAGCGGAGAAGATTCTATACTTCATACTGTTTCTTTATTAGGGTGTAGTGATGTAACCATTCATGAATGGCTACGAAATTATCAATCAAGTGGGCTAAGTGGAATCACAATATCTGCTAAAAATACTATATATCCTGATAGTGTTAAGGTAGCTGCGGTTGAGGACTATTTAAAAGGAATTGGTTCATTACGTGAAATTTGTCAAAAATACAGTATTCGCTCACCCAGGCAACTTCGTAGCTGTATTATGAAGTATAATAGTCATGAAGAACTAAAAACTTCTGGATCAGGAGGAGCACCTATCATGACTAAAGGAAGATCAACAACTTATGATGAGCGATTAGAAATCGTTCCATACTGGATAGAACACCAAACTAGTTATGTCGAGACAGCTGATAAATATCGGGTATCATATCAATAAGTTTATTCTTGGATGAAGAAGTATGAATCTAAAGGAATAGAGGGTTTATTTGAAAAACGTGGGAAAATAAAGGCTGAAGATGAGATGCCTGAACTTGAAAAATTACGTGCGAAGAATAAACTTCTAAAGGCACAAAATCGTAGGCAAGAACTGGAGATGGCATTCCTAAAAAAACTCGACGAAATCGAAAGGAGGCGGTTTTAAGCCAAGTCCAAAACGAAACTATTTATCTAGCTATTCGAGAAATACACATGGTAAAAGGATGTTCCATTTCAGAATTATGCAGATTTGCTGGAATCCCACGATCTTCCTACTATAAATGGTTGAATCGCCAAGAAAGTAAGAATGAGCAGTTTAATCAAACACTTCTTTCACTAATCAAAAATGCTTATAAAGAAAAAGGTGGAATTCTTGGATATAGACAGATGACCATAAAGTTGAACCGAGAAAATGATTTTCATGTAAATCAAAAACGTATTTATAGGCTTATGCAAATACTAAATCTTAAATCTGTTTGTAGACGAAAGAAAAAGAATTACATAAAATCCACATCACAAGTTACCGCTGAGAATATATTGAATCGTGAATTTAGGGCAGATCAGTTTGGTTAAAAGTGGCTTACTGATGTAACAGAAATGAAATATGGAGCAACTAGTAAAGTATATCTAAGTGCAATCCTAGATTTAGGAGATAAAAGCATTGTTTCATTTGTTATCGGACATTCAAATAATAATACTCTTGTATTTAAAACATTTGATGTGGCTCACGTGCAATACTCTGATGTTAAACCAATCTTTCATAGTGATCGAAGATTTCAGTATACAACAAAGACTTTTAAGAAAAAGCTTGATGATGCAGGAATGACACAAAGTATGTCCAGGGTATCAAGATGCATAAATAACGGTCCAATGGAAGCATTCTGGGGAATGTTAAAGTCAGAAATGTATTATTTGAAAAGTTTTAACACATACAATGAACTGGAACAAGCAGTCATTGATTACATAGATTATTATAACAACGGTCGATATCAAAAGCGACTAAATTGCATGACACCATTAGAATACAGAGAGTATTTGAAGAATAAAGCAGCATAAAAAAGTCTCCAACCATGATTGCTTAGCTGGAGATAAAAAACTTTTTATTATTTTACCTGTCTACTTGACAGGGAGCACTTCAATCGCTCTAAGGCTTGGTATTACTAAGTTTTAACGTGAAAGCTTAACTACCGTCTCAACGTGGCTCGAGTTGATGGAATTGATGTCACTTGAACCGTACGTTCACGGAAACATATCAATGGGTTTTTTGGTGTTTTTCCGAAAACCGACGTTCAAGGGAACATATCTATTATTCAACACGGCTTCAGTTACAGGCATTCAAACTCAACCCTATTGCACCATTATGAAGAATTTTTTACCCAAAGTAATTTACTTTGGTTTATTCTTAAGTTTAACTGCTATGAGAATCATACTAATAACAGTAGGTCCTGCGACTTTTAGAAAATTATCTCTTTTTTCTTTTTTGTCATGCTTGCAATGCAAGCAATACTTTCCGTCAAGAACTGGATTGTTGCACCCTTTATTCTTACATTTTTTTAATTCAGCATTATTCATCGGATTGTCCCTCCAAGCAAATAATTGTATTTTCGTTTTTCTCTTCAATAAAAGCTATGCAACTGTTAATCAACTTCATAGGAATCGACTGAAAATCTTCTGGAACTGAATCGCTTTTCCCTGAAGAACAGATTAAATCCCAAGCAATATATTTGTTACCTTTATATTCGATTTTTTTTAGTAATACCTGCTTAACAAAAGTTTCATGCTCCTTGATAACTGCCAGTTGAGCGTTGGGTTCACCGAGAGCTTGGAATGAATACAAAGACATTTGTACAGCATTATTCATTGCAATAATAGCAAGATTAATATCACATACAATCTTTTCCATATCTTTAACCTTAGGAGTTTTATCACCACCAAGTAGAAGGATGTCAGTCTTAATTTGAAATGCGAGTTCTGCTCGAGCAGAATTGGCATCACGGATAGCTTGTATTAGCAATTGACGTTGTGAACCTTCTTCTGATATAGCAAGTGCCTGTATGAAACAACTTCTACTGCTTAAAAGTTTAGCCATGCGGTCATCACGTTGGCCTTGTATTACTCTTCCAAAATTAAACTCACAAGTCTCTGATATTTCTATAAGTCCATTATTAATTTGATTTAACTGATTTTGCATAGAAAGGCACTGCGCAGCACCAGTAATGTCTACTGGTATTGTTTTAGTGCTTAATGGAATATCCTTAATTTTTTTATTCTTACCGTATTCCTTTCCGTTCACAATAAGTCCTTTAACTGTACTACGTATTTGAAGATAGAATGCATCGGAAGTATTTTTACACGGTATAATTTCAACTTTTCCTTCTTGCAAAAAATTTTTAATTTCATATGTAAGCAAGTCAATTCTTGGAATATATTCACTTTTGTTTTGCAAATTATCTGTGGCGCTTTGTAAGGCTGGAACTGAATCAATAAATTGCTCAACTTTTCTCACTAAATTATCCGAAGTTCTTTTTTGTATTGCAGGTGTTAATGTAAATACAGTATTTTCATAGCTATACAAATTTTCATCTAACACATCTATGCTAGACATATCCTTAATCACAAGAAATTGCTGCTCATCCATTTTGACCCTCCGTATGCATATTAATCCTATTTTCTTATGTCAACGCTTTTTAAATCAGATATGTAATCATACCCTTTAAGTGTTGTGACAAATATTTCACCTTTTGTTCCCTTTTCCTCGATATATCCTTCTTTCAATAACTCTCTTAACGAATCCTCCCATTTGGCAACTTCACGGCGTTCTTGAGATGTAATAAATTCGATCTTTCCAACGCATATAGATGTACCATCTAAAGTTTCTATTTTTATGATAGTTCCTTGTGGATCAGAACATGCAGTCTTTAAAAGATATTGTGAATTCTCAGATAATTTACCGTTTGTGTTTTGTTTATAAATAGCATTTATAAATTCATTTCTTTTTTCTTCCCATCGAACATCATTTATTCTTGTTAATCCAAATTCTTCTATTATAGAATCTTTTAATTGTCCAAGTTTATTTTTAACATCAGTTAATTCATTATCCAATTTTAAACCTATTTGACGTGGATTGATTGCTCCTTTTATTTCCTTGAATTCAAACCCTGGTAATAGAATTGTCGTATATTTATTTTGTAAAATCCATGAGGCACCCATTTCATTCATACATGCAACACTGTCATAATAGTTATCTGATAATATAAAAATAACATGTAATTCATGATTTTGAAACTGCTGTTTTAAATATTCATATATGTCTTCATTAAGGGGTATATCATACCCCGTTATAGATGAACAGAATACTTGCTGTTCATTTAATCCTATACCATCAAATAGTTCAATTAATTTTGAAACATAGTCTTTATCTAAACTTGAATGACTAATAAATATCTTAGGACTTTTTTGATTCACTGTTTGAACCTCCTCTGTTTTGTTGGATGTAGATAATGGCGAAGCATAGTATTTATCTATATTTTTACTTACGGCGATCAAACCACCTGCAAGTTCATTGAAATACTGCTCGTCCTTCCAACCATTAAACCTTTGTTGAAGAATTACTAATAGGCTCCATATAAACTTATCATTAGTTCTATCATATATTTCTTGCAATACAAGTTGTATTTCTTGTTTCCAATTAGAAAATTCCGGGGTATCGAATATAGTATTACGTGAAGGAAATCCTCCTCCACCCCCTTTAATATGAAAATGCGATCTAATATTGTCAATTTTACGAATTAAATCTAATAACTCACTTTTCAATTTATTCACCTCATATACTATAAAAATCTTTGGTATCAATAATTTACTGCATAGTGAATTTAATATATCCCACTAAATCCTACTACTCTACGCCTTAATATCATACCTACTAAGCAGGTGTTCAAGTGTAATCTTTATTCCTACACTTTCCAGTACTTCTTTTCTCTCAGCATAAAGCTTTTTTATTAAAACATATGCATCCTTTCCATAATGAATTTGATTATGGCAATTGCTACATAGGGAAACAATATTTTCTTCCCTATCTAGCGAAACTTCAAATTCATCTGAAAATGCCATCGGAACAAGATGGTGCGGCTCTGTATATCTCTTATTAGATTTCTTCCGAATAAAAGTAGGATGGGCTGCGTCAACTTCACATTTATAATGAGCGTGTGCCAGCGCATTAATCGCTGTTTGCCTATCTCTTGGATATGTTTTATGTCCGTTTGTATATACTGGTGCGGCCTTAGCTTTCGGCTCACCTGAGTATTCGAAATTATCTACTTTTCCAACATTAGCTAGCTTTAGTTCTTTAATCAGGCTATTATCTTCCTGTTCTTCTGCTTCTGTATCGACAATATTATTCAGTTCTGGAAATAGTGCTGCCATTGCTTTTGCTAACTTAGGACGTAACTTCCATTCGAATCTGCTGTCCTCACGATATCTTCCCCAGAACGGAATTCTCCACCATACCTGTTTTCCACCATCACCATAGACCGGATCCAGTCCAAGTTCGTCTGCAATTCGTTTTGCTAAACTCACTACCGGTGAAATATATGAAGTTGGTGATACTCCGTCCTGAATACTCAAATCATAGCAAGACGTTGCATGATTATCCGCCAGGTAAAATCGCTTTAATAATTCAATATCCTCTGACTTGAAAATTTCCGAATTCTGAAGGAGCTCTTTCCATTGGCCAATTGTTATGCCAATATGAACTACGTAATCACGTGGATATTCTCTATCTCTTTCGTCCTGCGCATCTTTCTCTGATTTTTCCACTTCAAAAGGTCTTCCGAAAGATGAATATAAAAAATTACTGAAAATATGATTATTCCAGCTCTTCATTTCTGGTCTGCTTTTTTTCCATTTAACCAGCTTAATCTGCTTTGTCAGAATATCATCATCTGGTGAAACCTGAATATCAAGTTTCTGCATGAAATAGTTAAGATGTTCATCTGAGAATATGCAGAGGTAATCTTCCGGGAAATATACTGCCAGTATCTTTCCTCTAAATAAAGGAGCAAACTCACATTTCCGGATTGCATCCAAGTCTTTTTTCTCTCCATCCATACGAAGATACACAATCTGCTTCTTTATTTCCTGCAGTGCTTCGTCTGGATCCTCACCAAACTTCTTAGTACAGCGATACTTTTCCTCGGTATCTTCACCACTTTTTCCGTAATAAAGGCCAAACTTTGCTGATGTAGCACCATGAATATTTCCAAGGTCCTTTAACTCTGTTTCCAATCGATAACAGAAACTGCTCTTACTTCCCAAACCAACGACATATTCTTCCTTTTTCATATTCATGAGCTTGTTCATATTGAAGTCGTTTACAAACTTAACACGTAAATCTTCAAGTTCCTGTTCCCTTGGAAGTATCTCTGGCAATTTCTTCTGAAACTGCTTAATCAAGCTATTAATAATCTCAGCAGGCTGACCGGAAAGTAACGATATAATTTCGTCATCTTCCTGCTCTGTTGGAATAGCAACTCCAGGATTAGTCTTACCTGCAGTCGTATCCAGTAGGAAAATACCCATCTCCTTAGTAATAGGGAACAAATATCCCATGTTTCCAGAGCCATTCTTGTCAAATGGGCTATATTTATCTGGCTGCATCAATTTTAATTTATCCCAGTAGTCCTTTGGAGCAATTGCATGTGGAAAAACAAAATAATCTGTATCAACACGCCAACCTTCCTTTGTCCATGCATCAGCTGAAAGTTCGCCCGGTCTGTCTGCTGTATAAGAATCTGTATTTGCAATACTAACTGCAGCTACGTGCTGTTTATATCCGTGAAATATTACATCACCCTTTTTAACTTCCTGCATACGTGTCCAGTGATGATTTTGAGTACCATCCTTTGCATATTTTGGTGCCCACAAGTATTCTCCGGTGCATTCCTCATCGAAACTCTTGTTTTGGAATACATAGAAATACTGTGGGTTACCTATATTAGACACTATAGAATATGTAAAAGGAGCTGAGCTTCCTGTTTTTTTAGCCAAGCCTTGGCTTTCCATAAACTGAAGCTCTGAAAAAACATTTGCCTGATGCTTTCCTAACTCATACATCAAATCCGTTAGTTCTCTTGCCGTAACTGGTCTATTGTAGGCCCTTTGTAAAATTGTAATTGCCTCACGTCTAGTTTTAGGAACTTTACCTTTCTTATAATAGCCATCAAATGTGGTGCCACCAGTTTCTATTACTGAAAACAAGTAGGCCGATAGTTCTGATGTCACCTTACTAGGTCCTTGGACAGTCTTCAATCCATTTTTCCTCAAATGGTTATACCCAAGCTTTATATTATTGAATTTTTCCTGCAGAGTAATCTCCATATATCTTCCGTAGTTTCCGTATTGGGTATCATCAATTACAAATTCGGTATCATCTATTTCATGTTCTTCTAATTCTACCTTGGTAGCTAAACATTTAAAACGGATCTTTCCAACAGGAGCACCAACATAGATATAGATTATATCTCCAACCTCAACATTGGTACTCTGCTTCCAGTCGATTTTATTTAATTTTTCAAAGGCACCTTCTACATCATAAGCACCAGTGTTACATGTAATAATCCATTCTGTCATGTTGACCTCCTATAAATTTGTCATTACTTAATATAAACTTTACAATTTAATGGAAAATCGTTATTTGAGTGAATACATCAATAAAACAGATATATTCAATACATCCAATCTCTTATATTATTGTAATTGCTTTTCAATTTTGAATATTCCTTTTCTTCATTTGTACCTCTACGGTCATATATTTTTCTTTTATTATACAAATTATTTTGTTCACAATTAGAAGAATTCAACTCCTCAAGTCTAGATAACTCTTCAAGAATTTCTTCCTCTGTAAAAGCACTATGTTCTTTATCGAAGTTTTCCATTATCTCATACCACCTTTAAATATAAACTATTCTATTCTAATTGTGTTTTTGCAGTATGGAAAATTAGTGCAGCCATAAAAAAGACCATATCTTCCTTTTCGTTTAACCATATAACCACCGCATAATCTACATATGATTTGATTATCTAAAATTTCAATGTCATTTATAGTCTCGTCACAAAGTGGGAAGTTAGAGCATCCTAAAAACTTATTATGAGCAACACCATTTTCTCTTAAAACAAGATAGCCTTTTTGGCACTTTGGACAGTTGGGATTATCTTGTATTGTACTTCCATCCGTATCTAAAGTATTGGAAATATTTTTATAATATTGTATCTCATCAATAAAAATAGATTCATCGATCATTGGTGCCAAAAGGTAAGTAATATTTTTAGTTCTAGTAATAGCAACATAGAACAATCTTCGTTCTTCTGCATATGAAAAGTCATCCTTATCTGTCAAAACCAAAGAAAGAAGTGGGTCATCTGATATTTTATTTGGAAACCCTACTAACATGTTTTTTAGATTTATTACTATAACATTATCAGCTTCAAGGCCTTTAGACCTATGAACAGTTAGGAAATATATTCTTAGTTCTGGGTACTTCTTACATACTAAATTTACCTCTTTAGACCTTTTTTGAATTTCAAACAGTTCACTATCTTTGAATATGTCAATATCAAAATTATTTCTTCCTAATAACATGATCTCAGAAGTTTCACCGAAATGATATACAATTTCTTCAATTGCTTGAGTCATTGCACTTTCGATTTTATCTCCAAATCTATAAATATGAACTGGATTACTATGATGTTTGTCCGAAATTAATTGCTTGTTTAATTGTTTGGGATTCTTCATTATAAAGTTTCCTGCTATATCAATTAATTCCTGGGAATTGCGATAAGTCTTCTCAATTTTTAGTAGTTCACTATATCCAAAATAATTTTTAAAGTTGGTAAATAGATCAATATCGCTTCCAGTAAATCGATAAATTGATTGCCAATCGTCACCTACAACCATGACTCTGACGTTTGTTAAATCTCTTATTTCCTTTATAAGCTTATATCTACTCACTGATATATCTTGGTACTCATCAACAATTATATATTTTAACTCAAAGCCAACTTTTCTGTTCATAATTAAGTCTGTTGCTTCATTTATCATATCATTAAAATCAATCTGTTCTAAGTTCTTAAGATAATCTTGATAATGGAAGAAAATAGGTTTTACTATAGATAAAAAAATGATTGTTCTATTCTGCATAAATATATTTTTATTTATAGCTTGTTCTTTTAATTTTTCAAAATCATCTATGCACAATCCCCTGGATTTAAACAAACTAATAAATGAACAGATAAGCTTGTTAAACTCTTTGAAATATTTATCGCTTTGATCCCGATATAAAGTGTCAAAAATGGTACTATAATCTACTTTTTTAAATTTCACATTATTTTGTTTAAGAATCTTCTCTAACTCAATTAGGAGCCTTCCGTTCTTATTATAATAAGAATAGGTTTCAATAAGTTTTGTTCCATTTTCATTATGAATTTGCCTCTTCCAGGTTATCCCGTCAATATACTTTTGTTCTTCAACAGGGCTAAGCCATGGTGTTTTATAATCCTCAGTAATACCAAAATGTTCCAAGTAAATATCGTAATCATTTAAATAAAAATCCGGTCTATATTTTTTACGATAAGGATCTTTAGTATCATATGGATATTCTTTTTCGTAAGTATAATCTACGCCATTTAAATACAGAAAATTTGCGATAACAACTTCATCTAAACTCTTAACTCTTTCTCCATGAATAGTTTCCTTATTTAACTTCAAATCATTAGTCTTTTGACTGATTTTGTGCTTTATAGTTTCAAGATCAATTCCCTTAGACTGATCATACACATCTCCAAGATTATCATAGTCTTGCATATTAACCGGTATATTGAAATACACACCAAAAAATTCAATGAGATTTTTTAGTTCATCAGCATTATTTGATATTTTATCTTTAAAGTAGGATTGAACCACCTTATCTAATTCTTCATTAACATCCGGTCTTTGCTTATTTGCTTGTGTAATTATCTCTAGACCTAACTTGTGAAATGTTTTAGCTTCCACACCAATATTTAGTCTCTGATTTATGCGTTCTTGCATTTCATTAGCCGCTTTTCTAGTAAATGATATTAATAGTATTTCTTCAGGTTTTATTTTCTTTTTTTCAACAAGGTACTTAACTTTAGCGGCTACCGTCAGTGTTTTACCACTTCCTGCTCCTGCTAGGACTAGATTGTTATCTTCATCAACAACTACAGCCATTCTTTGTTGTTGATCAAGTGACTTCCCATCAATATTATCAAATAAAACTTTACTATTAACTAATTCATCGTCAACAAAATGCTTGTTCCAATTTTGGACTAGTAAATCTATATTATCGTATGTTTCTTTAAATAGTTCAATATCACTATTTTTAATTCTGCTATATATATGTTTTGAAACCTCATTCCTTAAAGGACCAAATTCTTCTTTTAGATTTTCTTTTATACTCCATCTAAAATAGTCCTTTCTTAACTCAACTATTTTATTATTGAATTTAGTTGATTGATTTATAGACTCCTGTATAATTGGATCCTGTAAAATTCTTTTTTGTCTAATATATACATATACAATTAGGATTGAAATAATAATTAATAAAGCAATTGGCCATTCTGACATAAACTTAATCTCCCTTGGAGTCAAATAAATTTTTTGTATAATTCAAATATTGCCATAATATTATTTAAGTTACAATTTTTATCCATATATTATTAAAATTAGTCTGCTTAATAATGGTTATCTATCCTTCCTTCTTTTTTTATCCTCATCATATGCAGCTAAAATTCTCTTGAATTCA
Source organism: Mobilisporobacter senegalensis (assembly GCF_003752155.1). GTDB lineage: Bacteria > Bacillota > Clostridia > Lachnospirales > Lachnospiraceae > Mobilisporobacter > Mobilisporobacter senegalensis. Next base: position 20,869 of record NZ_RJVG01000005.1, read on the forward strand.
TCTGGGTTATCATTCTCACAATCCAGTTTTATAACACGATCAGCGATAGGCTCTATTAAGTTTGGGCTGTACCAGGGTTCTTTTATGGTTAATAATACTATTTTTTTCGTTTTCTGACGTTCAATCATTTCCTTTAGCATCTGAATTTCTTTTTCGTTTTTAGTGACACTCACTATAGGCCAAATTATCATAAAGTCAAATTCGTAATCATCATATTTATCACTATTCATATTTGTGGATATATTATCAAAGTAAATTGTAAGATCTAGTAGCTTCATTGCTTGCCCATACTTTTTTGGACCTTTGATTTCATATAGCCCTGCCCACCGGAAGAACTCATCCACCCCAGATTTTGTTGTATGTATTAAATTAACGAGACCTGTCAATTCACCTTGAGCGTTTAATGCTTTCAAAAGAGCTCTATGCTTATCCTTATCAGCGATACCACATAGAAGAAGTGATTTATCTGTTTCGCTACTTAAAAATTCTACAATTTGGTCATATGCTTTTTTTACATCGGTCATTTTTTCTTCCTTTCGTGAAGTTTTAATAGGATAATTTTTCATTTATATTATACATTATGGGAAATATTTTGTCTAATATTTGGAAGTAATTTAATTTCCACTTTACAATAAATAGACAGCAACCTGCACAAAAATCCTGTAATAATTCTATTTTACAACTCCTCCTGTAACTTATATAATAATCTCGACAGACAAACTAAAATAAAAAGGAGGTATTAGTATTTTTTCCATTCCAGAAAAACGTCTACTAAGTACTAGTTACTTTTTATTAATCCGGTCGGACGACTCATTTTATGAATTAAAATCTAAAAACACCGGTCACTGCTGGATTATTAAAAAACTCTCATCTATTTCATCCTTTCGTATTCAAGTATATCATAAACATTCTGCTGATATCCCATATTACCACAAACAAAGAACTGTCCCTACTGTCAAAGCTGCTATTGACCTAATCATGTCTCATGATAACTATGTTCTTTCATACTAGTAAATGGCCTACTCCCATTTCTGAAAGTAGACCACGCGATTTTTTCGTAATTACTTGACACTTCTCTATAGCTCTATTTCGATTTCAACACTAGATTTAAACTTAACTGTAAGTTTATCATCAAAGATCGTAACCTTATCAATAAGTCGCTTTACTAGCTGCTCATCATATTCACCCATCGCACTCGATTGCTCATTTAAATAGCTCGCCATATCCATAATACGTTGTCGTTTGCCTTCACGTTCTGCATTATCAATCAATGTGTTTTGCTTTAACTCCCGTAGGCGATATATTTCATCTGCCACTTCGTTATAATCCGCTTTAGTAGTAGCTAGCCTTAGAAGTTCGTTTTGCAGGTCATCTAACTTTGCATCAATATCATCGGTTGCCTTGTCATTCTCTTCATTTAACACTGTCTCAATGTTGGCCTGCAAAGTTGTAAGGAAAGTACTCTTGTTTGCTAAGACCTCATTGATGGCTTTCACAACTGCTGCCTGAAGCACCTCTTCGTTTATTGTAGGTGAATTGCAGTCAGAACCCTTTTCCTCCAAGCGACTGACACATCTCCATACAATGGATCCGCACCCTCGATTATTCCAGTGTACTCGTCGGTATATTTCACCACACCCCCCGCAAAAAACGATACTGGATAAAGCATACTTGCTGCTGTATACTCGCTTTTTTCCACTTTTACCTGTATGAAGGTTTGCTCGCCTTACCATTTCTTCCTGCACCTGCATAAAAATTTCACGCGGGATAATGGGCTCATGGCTGTTCTCCACATAGTATTGCGGCACAATTCCGTTGTTGACCACTCTCTTCTTAGATAGGAAGTCGACAGTATAAGTCTTTTGTAGCAGCGCATCACCAATATACTTTTCATTCTGCAATATCTTTTTAACAGTTTCAGGTCTCCACCTTTGCTTTTTCGCTGCAGTTAGAATTCCGTCTGCCTCCAATCCCCGTGCTATTTGCAGAAGGCTTGCTCCTTCAAGATATTCTAGGTAGATACGCTTTACTACTTCTGCTTCCTCAGGAACAATAATCAGTCGTTTGTTTTCATCTTTGGTATATCCTAAAAATCGATTATGATTAATTTGAATTTCACCTTGCTGGTAACGATACTGAATGCCTAGTTTTACGTTTTGGCTTAGCGATTGACTTTCCTGTTGGGCTAAGGATGCCATGATCGTCAGCATAACCTCGCCTTTGGAGTCCATTGAATTTATGTTCTCTTTTTCAAAGAATACTGGTATGTTTTTATCCTTTAATTGACGGATGTACTTCAGACAATCGAGAGTGTTTCTGGCAAAACGGCTGATTGATTTAGTAATAACCATATCGATTTTCCCTTCCATACACTCTTCAATCATGCGGTTAAATTCATCTCTCTTCTTTGTATTCGTTCCCGTAATACCGTCATCAGCAAATATTCCAGCTAGTTCCCATTCATGATTGTTCTGTATGAAGTTTGTATAATGCTCTATTTGGACTTCATAGCTAGACGCCTGCTCATCGCTATCAGTAGATACACGGCAGTATGCAGCAACACGAAGCTTTGGTTTTTCCTCTGTTTTCACATTATTGCCTATACGTACGCGTGCTGGGATAACCGTAACACTTTTTTTATTCATTATCAGCTATCACCTCGCTTTCAATGAGGCTGTAGGCATATTCTGCTTGCGTAAAAGGATCATCATAAAGCTTTTTCGAGATAGGCGCAATAAATCTTAATTTAGGTATTACCATGCTTTTCATCTCAGGTTCACGTATTCTACCCAACATCTGAGCTCGTCTTAATCTCTCAGTTTCTGCTTGCTGAAAAATAGGTTCCTCAATGATTGGTGGATAGTACTCATCTCCTAGGTATCGTTTGTTTGTTAGCATGTTAGAAATTGTTGCATGACAGCGTTTAATACCTGCCCTATGTGCTGCATTTGCCAAGGAAAGCCCCGAAAGATAAGACTGATACAAAATCTTTACTTGTTCTGCTGCCATTTCATCAATCACAGCTTTTCCATTTCTAATAATATATCCGTATGGGGTATGGCCCATTTATATCACCAACCTTTCCTTTAGTGTTATTCCACATTTTATTTTGAAGCCAATCTCTTCTTGCGAGTATACAATGATATTTTCAACAAACCTTTTAAATAACTCTTCATCAAAGCTATCAATCTGGACTGACCGTGCAGTAAACTTTAATAATAATTCTACCTCAGTTATTACAGTCATACCACCATTCACCGAGCGCGAAAGAACCTCTTTCTGTTCACGTAGGATTGTGGCTTCTTTACGTAATTCATTCTTTTGAGCGTTGAATAAGGCCGGTTCCAAATATCCTTTAGCCATAAGACTCATCAGTACCTGACTTCGTTCTGCATTTTCTTCTATCATTGTTTCAAGCTTTTGAATTTGACTAAGATTATCTGAATAGTTTACATCCCGTAGACTTTGAAGCATTGGCTTTAGAATAAACTTATGTCCATAAATCAGCTTATTTATCATTGTTACAAAAGCCTGATAAATAGCATCCTCTCTAATAAAACGCATCGAACAGGCAGTTATATTGTAGATATGTTTCGAACAGCACCAGGCTATATATTTGTTATTGATACCACCATGAATTCTTCGTTTAAAGGTACTCCCACACTCAGAACATTTTATCCTTCCAGAAAGGGGATAACGGTTTAGGTATTTGCTGCTTCCTTTTTTGATTCCTTTTTCTTTACTACGCTGGTATAAAACTTCTTCAACAGCTCGGAATTCTTCTTTACTAATAATTGCTTCATGATTATTTTCAATTAAATACTGTTCTCTTTCGCCATAGTTATGATGCCTATTAAAATGTTCATCGGTATAGGTTTTTTGTAATATTGCATTTCCGATATATCTTTCATTGCCAAGAATACCTCGGATTGATGAAGCATTCCAGTCTTTTCCCCTTTTAGCTGGTATTCCATCCTCATTCAGACTATCAGCAATTTTTTGTGTTCCTTTGCCTGATAAAGCTTCTCTAAATATTCGCTTAACAATCTGAGCTTGTTCCTTATTTATTGCAATATGCCCATCCACATAATCATACCCATAGGGTGGTGATGAAAGCTTATAAGTCCCACTTCGAAATCGTTTGTGAATGGCCCATTTATTATTCTCAGATATAGAAATCGATTCACTCTCGGCTAGGCTGCTCAGTATAGTCAACATTAGCTCACTGTCCATAGTGCCAGTATTAATGTTTTCTTTTTCAAAATATATAAATATACCAAGATCCGTAAGCTTTCTAACAATCTCCAGACAATCTGTAGTATTTCGTGCAAATCTACTAATGGACTTTGTTACAATAAAATCAATCTTCTTATTTTCGCAATCTGATATTAACCTTAATAGTTCTGTTCGCTTTTCTTTTTTTGTACCTGTAAGACCTTCATCATAGTAAATTCCAACAAACTCCCATTCCACATTAGCTTTTATATAAGCCTCATAATGGGCCTTTTGAGCCTCGAGGCTTACCATTTGTTCATCACTGTCTGTAGATACACGGCAGTAGGCAGCGACCCTCAACTTTGGATTGACAGCTATTGAATTCGCTGATATTTTCGTTACTTTTTTCATCCTTTATCACCTCCCTTTGGTATGTGACATATTACCTCTTAGTGCACTGTATATCAAGGTTTATCAGACATTATCTGTGCATACATAGGGGAGAAAGATCTACGGTTAAGAGCTATAATTTTGGTAAATTCCACCTCTGAAATCAGTCCTTTACTATGCATCTTTCGGAGGATATTTTCAGCTCTCCAATAATCAAACTCCCTTTGAAGCTGCTCATTTGATATGTAATTACGTTTTGAAACCGAAGGAATGGTTGGTACATCTGTTATCTTTGAAATTCGCATAAAGGCTTACCTCCTATTCTACAGGGCAACCCCTGTACCAATATGCGAGAAATTGATACAAATCGAACCCCAGGAAAGCATAAAAAAATTGCCCGAAGAGTCTTTGATTTACTCCTCGGGCTGTTATGTAATCAATTTTATTTTATATAGGCGTCAGTAAAACCCGCCTTCTTAGCTTTGACTAGTTGTGCCTCAGCATTGGCTTTGACTGAATAAGCTCCAATCTGAACTCGGTAATATTTCTTTTCTTTTGTCTCTTCTTTTTCTTCCTTCTTTTCTTCTACTTGAAGTCTTTCTTTCACTGCATTTCTAAAGGAATCCATTGTCTCACCATGCCTTGGAAACCAATGCATTACATCCGCATGATTGCTGGCTATACCAAGTTTATATCCTTCACTGTGACAAATAATGTTGGATTCATTTAAACCATACAGCTTGCAAAGATATACGCAAAGATCTACTGCTTCATTAAATACCTTTTTAAAGTACGATCTATCGGTTAAGTTGTCCTCGCAAATCTCAAAGCTGATATGTGAGTTATTCCCAGATCCTTTCCATCCACTTCCACAGTGCCATCCCCGATAGTTCCATGGCAATGTCTGATAAGTTGCAATGGAACCGTCTTCAAGCTTACCAATGAATGCATGCACACATACTTGCTTTCCGCCCGGTTTATCTTGATTCCAATGGTTATTATATTGATTCTTACCAAGTAGTCCGTCATCTGGTCCAACATAACGTTTTAGCCATGGATTACTCGCTCCGGTTGAGTGAACCATGATGCCTTTTGGTGTGATAGTTTTTCCTGCTTTATAACATGCATTTTTAGTTAATATCAGTTTTTGTAAGTTCATTATTGTCCCTCCCCATATATATGATAATAAACCGATAGTGTGATATTCCTGTTGGCAGAACTTGAGGCAATTCGAGCTGATAGCCTTGCGTTTGGTGGTTGGATTGGCATTTGAATTGGTACACTACTTATACCGTATTGATTATTATCTCTTGTTGTACGTACTTGTGCCAAAAGTGTTTCTTGACCAGGTTCACCCGCGAATATGTGTATCTCATAAATTCCACTTGATGACGCAGTTTCAAAGTTGATCCAATGTATATCGTAGGCATTTGGAATTACCCCTGTAGGAATAATTTCTGTATAATCACCTAAAGCCCAACTTGTATTACCCGTACTCAATTGTATCCCGTCTGTAAGAGTTGGGTAACATCTTGCTTGTGAATGGGTGTGCTGATATGAATTATTTGCATAACCTAACACCGTTTTATATGCACTCCAATAATCTGTGCTGTTACCAATTCTACTTAAAATTGCTTCTAACATAGAAAGCTGGCCATCTACATCTATTTCAGCAAGAGCCATCAGCACTTGATTTACCCATTCCTGCGCAGGTGGATCTGGTGGGGCTGAACCTCCATCATCAAGCGCCGGCTCAACAATAGTTAGAATATTTACACTCTTTCCTATTACTTCACCGTTTACAACTCTGATTTCCAGACGTCCAACACCAACAGTTGCTGTATCTGTTGAGCTAGGTGACCAAATCAGAATACCATTGTTATAGTTTGTGACAACTGGATAGGTAATGCCATCAGGCCGCTTATAAAATGCATGTAGAGCAGAACTAGGATGTTCATCCTTTAGTAGGCTTGACACATCAAACTCGATATGCCGATAGTGGTGTTCTCCACGACGGCCTATAAAAACAGTTAAAGTTTTCGTTAAGTCAATCATGCTTCTCCCTCCGGTGAAGATGGTCCATTATCTTCATTTTGATGTAACTGTTTAAGTATATCCTTTAGCTTTTTGGGAATCGGCAGTCCAATATGTGCAGAGTTTTCAAGTATAGAAATACCTTCATTGCTCAGATAGAAGAAAATCACCGCTGTACGTAAGACATTACCGTCTGGATTACCGATAACACCTAAAATATAAGTATCTAATATATGGCCAATACCTACCATCACAAAAATGAGCACTTTTTTAAAGATGCCCTTAAACCCAATCTCACTTGATAATTCCTTATCTACAATGGCACGCATGACTCCTGTGATATAATCTACCACTATCAGTGCTAAAAGAGCATATAAAAATCCATCAAAGCCATTAAGAAACCAACCTAAAAACCCACCAATAGCGGCAAGTGCAACTTGTACCCAATTCCAAATATCTTTCATTATCAAAACCTCCACTCTTTAATATTCATAAAAATAGCGACCCATCATCGGTCGCTGTATCCTTTTATAAAGTAATAATTAAATCCTGTAACTGCTGCATTACATCCGCCTTTGGACGTCCAAAACCCATTGGCAGCCATGTTATAAACGGAATATCAAAGGTAGTTGAAGTATCAAAGTCATTGATCATTTCAATCACCGGTTCAAGTGCTGTACGAAGCTCCATGATGTGAATTTGCCATCTATTAATAGCTGTCCTACCCGCTACAATCCTCGCACTCCAACTTACAGGATCCATGTGGTGGAATTGACGAATGGTATTAACTGCTATTCTTAAATCCAGCATATGGCTTGCCTTAACCTTTGTTACATTAGGGATAATTGTTTCAAATGGCGAAGGTAGAACTGAAAATGTTAGGGTCACCTCTGGGCTTGATGACATTAAATCACTGTCTAAACTTCTAAAAGTAGCAAAATGGCTTCCCACCTCTAAAGATGGCGCGTGAAAAATAGTATTTGTATTGTTTCCAAGATAACCACTGGTAGAGAATTTTTCAGGGTGATCCACAGTATTATACCATTCTCCATTATCAATCCTTACCTCTAAAATCTGCGTCTGTCCATCTGGCTCCACCCCCGTAGTAATCAAGAAGGTAGGTGTTGTATTATAGGTAGAACTCCCTGGCATCGGACAAACAATATTAGGTGGTTCTGGTCTACTATTCTTCCGGATCGTATTGCTTATCACATAGGATGATACTGCATCCAAAGTATCGGTAACTCCAATACGATACCTCGAAGCAGTTCCAGGGCTATTTGAGGCTTCCATCGTATAACTCCCGCCAGTCTCATTGGAATTGATGGTTGCCACTGTTTCAAATGAAGACCATGGAGGGTTCTCCATATAAGATGTACTACGCTGGATTACATAGTTTTTTATAGGACTGGTTCCAGCTGTTGCTCCACTCCAAGTTATTGTTATTATTGGCGTTTCATATAAGGTAGGAGTAACGATTAAACTGGAGGGTGGTGTTGGAAGTATATTCTTTCTTACGCTATTTGCAGAGTTCTTCCAATCAGAGTAGTATAATTCTCCTGCTGCTCCTAACGTTCGAATGCGAAACCTTCGATAATTGCCACGTGTAGTTGGTGGATTAGTGCTGATCGATCCACTTGTTGTTGAATAAGGTAATGTAGCAAGGTTAGTCCATTCTCCCCAGTTGCTGTCATCACTAGAATCGCTGTATTGTATTTCATAGCCTATAAGAGCATTACCTGCTCCACCTGCTGCTCCACTCCATGAAAGAACAACACTGTTTTCTGCTACTGCAGCATTTAATGCAAATACCGAAGGTTCAACGCACGCTGTGATATTACAGTAAATACTATTACTTACTTTCATTACAGAAGTAGCATTTAGTGTATCAATGGTTACAATAGCAAATTGAGTATAGACTCCTGAAATATGGGTGACTGCTGGCTGATAACTGCCGCTACTGGCATTCAAGTTCAGTGTGGCAAGTTCATTCCAATTATCCCAAGTGCTATTATCGGTCGAGGTTCTGCTTAAAATCTGATAGCCTTTTATGGAACTAGTACCGCCTGCTGCTCCAGACCATGTGAGATTAATTGTTTCATTGCTATATATCTCAGGCATTGCTATTACAGTATTTGGAGCAGATGGCAGGGTATTCTTTCTAACTGTATTTGTTGAAACCTTCCACCCAGAATAATAGGAGCTACCAGCCGTTCCTCGTGTTCGAATTCGGAACCTACGAAAGTTTCCCCTTGTATTTGGTGGATCAACTGATACACTTCCACTCGTTGATGAAGATGCTACTGTCGTGAGTGCTGTCCAACTACCCCAAGTACTATTGTTTGTAGAATCACTATACTGAATCTCATAGGAAGAAATAGCATTATTCGTACCTGCTTTTGCTCCGCTCCAAGATAAAGTAACATTCCCTTCTGCAATAGTTTGGTTTACTGAGCAAGAAGTTGGAGCACCAGCTGCGGTTGTACGACTGACCCAAGTAACATTAAGAACAACCTTTGATAGATCATTTCTTCCTGTAAATGATATATAGTTAGTTGTACTGGAACCACCATCAATAAAAAGACAGTTACTTGCACCACTCCCGATGGAATTAATTAATGCTGTTGCTATATTAAAAACTTTAGGCCCTTGACCGGCAGATACAAGATAATTATAACCAGGGGTAACTTTAGTAGGACGAGGTGCATCTACATTGGTCGATGAATTTAGAGCCGGGATACCAGTCTGATTCCCTGCATATAGTGTCATCGTTCGATCACTGCCCCAGGCTCCACCAGCTACACGTGTAAGTTCAAGTGTCGCACTGGTTGGATAATAATCCTCATATTGTTCTCTTATCGAAGAAAGATTAAAAATCATGACACCTACACATTCGCCGAAAGGCTCATAAACTCCTTGTCTAATATTATCCGTAGTGGATGGAATGTATCTACCATTACGCCAAGTACAGGCATTTATTGCTTGATATGTCGCCATGTTTATTCACCTCATTCATAAACCGCTGTTACCAGTGAGTTCACAGTTCCACAGAGAGAAGAATTAAGTCTTGTGTCTGTAATATTTCCGGTGCTTATAGAGGTAGCTGCCTGTGGTACCAATATCTCTGCTAAGCACATTTCATATACATCAGCATTTCGAGTCAGTGCCGGAGCACTTGGAATAGCTGCAGCGGTACCAGTAAGCACTGCAGCCACAATATTCCTGTCGAGTAAACTCCATCGAAGGATGATCCGATCTATGCGAGGGAACGAGCCATTAGCAGTTGTTAATATTTTATTTAGAGCCTCTGTATTCTCATAACGGTATCCATTAATCCACGCACTCCCCGGTGCTATACCCACTGTCATACCCGATACGGGTGTCACCTGCAAGTTCGTTATATCTGCATAAAAAATACCATTAGAGACCAAACTTCCGAAATATGCTGCAAAATCTGTGGCATCATACACTCTGTCTCCACTGGATGAATTAAAAAAACCGCTTTTTTCCATAGCATCCTCCTTCATTGATTTTTTATGTTAACTAGGATCGACTAAAAAACATACGCTAAAAGGAAGCCATTCATTTCCTGTAATATTTGGTGCATATGCGTCTGTTCCATATCGTGCCGCAGTACAATTTCCATTTTGCCCCACCACTAATAGCCATTTATTTGAACCAGATCCTTGACATAAGGTGCGAAAGTCATAGGATGGTCGAAAACCTTCAGGTAATGTAAACATAGTTGTTGCAGAACCCGAATTAATCGTAGCACCCGCTGGTGGCGAACAGGCACCAAATAAATGCACAGTAAGCCCAACTTTTCTGTATCTAGGCCGTTGTGCTGCCCCTGCTGAATAGGAAATAAATCCATTCTGAAAGTCCTCATCCTGTACAAATTGCCATCCTGTATCCCCACCATAAACAATACCTGTGGTAGCGTTGCCATTAACACATACAGGACCCCCTTCAAGATTTAAGTACATTGGAGATGGTGAACCATTATTTCGGGTCATGATCTCATTACCGTCAAAGACCATATTCACACCGTTAGTGGTACCTATCTGTAGCGGATTGTCTGTTGATGTTAGACTTATATCACGGTTTGGTAGTTGTAACGAATAGAATTCACTGGACTCGCTATAAGCTTGTGTTCTTATAGTTCCATTATCAACAGCCGATACCGTAAATGTCTCACCATCATATAGGAAGGCATCAGATACTATTGGAAGATTAGGTACACTTAGCAATACCCCATCGCTTGGATCCACAATTAGATCTCCTGATTCTGTAAGTGCATATAAACCGTTCACATAAGCTGTGCCATAATCGGATAGCCATACATAGATGTCCCATATAGCTCTAGAGGAACTGGTAGACTTTACAACTTTTATATCACTATGTAAAATTGGACTTTTGTCCCTAACATACGCCTGAACAAAGGATTGTATGGAAATCGTATCAAAAGATGAAGTGGAATATACATATCCTTCGATGGTGCCTATTTTAGGCGTTGTACCCGTACCGAAATAATCAAACTTAAAAGCTATACGATTGAAAGAACCGTTAATAACCACTCTTGCTACATGATAGTACTTTGGCAGGGTAGGGTCATTGCCTCCTGCAGTTGAGGTGTTTACAGCAAGTTTTGCAGAGCTTATCATGACACCTCCTGCAAAGCTTTGCAGATTACTCCAATTATTTGGTTTTCCAAACAATTCTTGTATACCTGTTGGAGCTCCAAGTGTAGTTGTAATCTGGCTAAAATCCGATTTCACTTTTTGAGCAATTGTTAACTCTGTCTTACCAAATGTAACATTGATACTCTGTCCGTCTGCATCATAACTTTCCTCAATCTCCATGATACGCGCAGTCATGGAGACCCCCCACTTTTTAGATATGATCTGCACCACCTGTCCTAGATCATAATCAACTTTATAGGTTAGATTACTGTGGTTATTAATAGTCACCTCAAAGTAGTTTGACATGGCAAGCTCTGCAAGCCTTGTCTCTCCACGGAAGGTTAGAGTATCCTCATAATCCGTCGGAAAGTCCTCCATACGTAGATCTTTTGCATCGACGAAAGCCTCCCGGCGGTTTTCTCCCAATCCATTTGTGATATAGGCAAAGATGCGATTATCTTCGCCTTCTCCTTCTCCACCAATCTTTACTGTATTCACGTAATTTGAGGTGTTTTTTGTGAATGTCTGATCCAAAAGATTCTCATATTCCTTTGAAAACACTGCCTGTGATGTTGCCCCAATGTAAAGAGTTACTGTAAAATGCCCTGTATCAGGCTGAAACACAGTTTTGATTCCTACGGATGCAGCTTCACATAGCTCCTGTATTTTATCTAAAAGATTACTATAGGACACTTGCTGTTTTACTGGAATGCTAAGGAATGGTGCGGTAAAGCTAAGATTTGATATTTGACGATCAACATCAACAGGTGCAATGACATTATTGTTTATTAACTGAGCAATGCAAGTAGAAAAATCACCATTTAATTTTTCTGTATTCCAGATAATTCTTCTCCCTAGTAATACCGTGGCAAATCTACCACTGACAGTAATGCTCTCTTCGTCTGTCTGTGATAATTGTAGATATTCAATTAATCCGGCTTCCTCGTCATCATTCTTCCAGATATAATTTCCTACCTGCAGAAGTTCAGTATTTTCAGGAGATGCTATAGCCTTTAACTCAAAGGATCCGCACTGTGAATAACGTCTGGTCCATCGTAGATATTCAAAAGACTCTACAATTCCGATTAAAGAACGATTTTGATTAAATACATATAATTCCATAACTATACCCCCAGAAACTGTGGACGATAATAAACGCTAACATCTAATAATTCCAAATTGTTTGACGCATCATAACGTAGGTTATTTATACCAGGTGCAAGTTGAAAGAAGTTCGAGCCAGTATCCAATAAGTGAAATGCATTGCTTTCAGTTGCACCAATGATACTTCTTACCCTTTTGCCAGCAAAGTGTGTAAAAATATGAAACTCATCACCTTGCTCCATCGAACTTAGTATTCTTACATACTCACCGGTATCCAAATGTAATAGTTCTGGATTAGTAACAGATCCAGTCGCCTTGAATATAATTTCACAGCCACAAGGTACATCACCGATATTTTCCACGGTAATGATCTGACTAGGTTGTCTTAAGCCGAACTGTAAGCCTTCTTCCGGTATCTCTAATGCAAACTCTAAGAGCGCATTCCAGGATGCAAGATCCTCACGTACTTCATCTAAAGTTTCAAAAAAAGGAGATGGACACAAAAGACTTATAAAGAAACTTGGTATCCTCTCTCTTGTCGAAACTGATAAAACAGCCTCTTCAATAACGCATGCAATTTGTCTTTCGCGGTATTTTATTACCCCTGATTTCTTAGGACTGAATAATCTTAGGAAACTTTTACGTAACTCATATGCTTCATCTGGTGTATTTGCAATAATCGTGCCCTCCAATGTGATGTTTCGCATATCCATCGTGGATGACACATAAAAAGCACCGTCCTGCTCCGGTGCCTTGAAAGTGTTAACGGTCTGGCGTATGTTGCCTGTACCGTCTATCTTAGTAATGAAAAATGGGCGGCTCTGATTAAGCGTGATGCTCTCACCACTTGTGTTGATATAGGTAAGTTCCATAGCCATCCCTCCTTATATTTCAAGTAACAGCTTACGTGATAGGTTTTTAAATTCTCTAGACAATTCTTTTTCAGACAAAGGCTTAGGAGTAACAACTGAAATGTTTTGTGTTATGCCTGCACCAGTGGTACTAACACTACCTTGCCCTACCATATTCATATCAAAGGTTGTAGGTATCGCGTTTTGCATATCCCTTGATACTGTTGCCATTGCATCTTCAAATCCTACGCCAATTCCTTCACCCATATTGTGTCCAAGATCTGCGAATAATTTTGATGGAGATGCAATACCAAAAAAGTCCTTTATTTTTGAAACTACATTTCCAAAAAATCCTGAGATTTTATCCCATAGCCACGCTCCTGCATCCGTAATGCCCTGCCAAAGACCCTTAATTAAATCATCACCAATATCGGACATATCGCTTATATAGTCTGAGAATGCATTTACCAATCCTTCAATAATCTGCGGTACTGCTTTTACTACTTCCACAATTATCTGAGGAAGATTTTCAATAAGAGCGATAAACAACTGAACTCCTGCAAGAATTATTTGGTCGATGTTATCTACAATAGCTCCTACTAATGAGGTTACAATCTTAGGAATCGCGGCTACGACTGTCGTAATAATCTGTGGTAATGCTTGAATTAACGATATTAAAAGGCGAATGCCTGCATCGATAATCATTGGAATGGAATCGATAACTGCATTTATAATATTATCGATGATTTCTGGAATTGCTTCCAAGATCGCATCAATAATAGTAGGTAGCGCTGTTACTAATGAAGTCAACAATTGAATGCCGGCATCGATAATCTGTGGAATAGCTTCAATTAAGAAATCCACTACTGCAGAGATGATGGCTGGCAAAGCTAAAATAAGCTGTGGAATAGCCTCCACTAAGCCTTGTGCTAATCCTAATATTAATTGCAAAGCCGCGTCTAAGATCAGAGGTAAGTTTTCAATTAGCCCTTGAACAATTTGTATGATAGCAGAAACAGCTGCTGGTATAAGCTGCGGTAAAGCTGTGCTAATACCCTCCACAAGTGCCGTTACCAATGTTATAGCTGCATTTATGAGTAGCGGAAGATTTTCAATTAACGCTCCAACAATCGTCATAAGAGCAGTAACCGCCGCTGGTATAAGTTCGGGTAATAGACTTAAAATTGTTTCAAGTACCTGGGTAAATATACTTGTCACAGTTTCAAGAAGCGAAGGAAGTAAATCAGCAACCGCTTCTAATATTGCTCCTGTAGCTGCTGGTAAAGCTGTTACGATATTCTCTAAAACCGGTACAATGTTAGCAACAACTGCTTGGAACGCATCCACAAGATTTTCCGTGAGGTTAGTCATATCCGCATCGGCATTGCCGAGTCCTGCTGTGAAAGACCCAAGTGCAGCTTCTAACAATCCAATAGAACCGGAAATTGTCTGAGTTGACTCTTTCGCAAAGTTACCAGCATACTGCTCTGTGTTCTCAAAGAACATCTGCATTGCAACTTCAGCTTTCTCTGCTTGCGTTGCAGTTTTCCATGTGAAATCCAATCCCTTTGAGAGAGCATAGGCTTCAATGTTTGTAGCGTTCATCGCAACACCTAAATTATCCATCATGGTAAAGTTGCCTTTTGCTGCTCCTGTAACGGCTTCCATAGCAGAGGACATATCGATGCCCATAACGGATGCCATATCCGCAGCACGTTGCATTGCTTTTTCAGTCAACTCTAAGCTTTTCTGTTGTTCGACACCTGAACCTTGAAATAATGCACCCATTTTGTTTGCTGTCGCCAGATAATCACTTTGTGAGATACCAAGGTTTTTATAGGCTTCTTCACCAGTTTTTTGAATTGATGAAGCATATTTGCCGAAAACTGCCTCTGAACCACCTAGGTTTTGCTCCAGCTCACCAAATTGAGTTACCACTTCTTTTCCCAATTTAATGGCAGCAGCTCCGGCAGCAACAGCAACTGTACCCATTGCTACACCGATACCACTCAATATGCCACCAAATTTATCAAACTTACCACCGGCATCTTCTGCACTTTTTCCAGAGTCATCTAATTCTTCACCAAGATTATCTGCTTCGATTGTAGACTTCTCTAATTCTCGCTCCATACCATTTAGTTCTGCCTGAGCCTTATTTAGTTGTATCTGCCAATTTTGGGTACGGCGATCATTTTCACCGAACGAGGTGGTGGCGTTATCAAGCGCAGCCTTAAGGGTAGATATCTTATCTTTTTGTGCGTCTATTTCTTTATTCAGAACTGCATTACGAGCCGTAACCGATTGTATGGATTTATCATTTTTATCAAACTGACTTGTTACAAGAGCCATTTCACTGCCTAGCACCTTAAAGGATTGATTAATCTCAGAAAGTGCCTTCTTAAATTCACGCTCCCCCTCGACGCCTATCTTTAATCCAAAATTATCTGCCATGCCATCACCTCCTATATACCCGGTGGGATAATATCATCAATTGTTCGAGTTCTTTTTGATTTCTCTATACCATGCCATTGCTTATGGCAGGTCCATAAATCAAAAAACAGCCCTATTGGCATAAGCCAGAACTCCTCTGCATCCATGCCCATTTGAACTGTTCCATAATAGAATAGCCGGGTAAAGACTTCAGCGTCCGTTACCCGACTTCCACGTTTTTTGATGCGACACCCCCAGTGACGTTATCTTCTTCACTCTCTACATTTCGTTTCGTACCTTTAAACATAGCTTCTGTGATTGCGTTTTTATATGCTGCTAAATCATATGGAGTAGTTAAAAGTTCTACCTCTTCCTCGGTTAACAATGCTTCTGGTGAGTTTTTGTTTCTTAGATTTTGAATTAAGATAGACTGATTTGCAAGTAGTGTGATCAGCCATATAATCTCTTCCAGTGCCATCTCAAAGTTCTCTGACTTCATCAGCTTTTCACCGAGATTTTCAAGTCCACCATAACGATTTGCTATTGCTTTTGTGGCGCGTGTGGTGAGTATTAATTCAAAATCTCTCCCCCCAATATTAATAACCGCACTTCTCTCATTATCCATCTATTCTCCTCCTATTCTTCTGGAGTGTAGACCGGTTCGTAAACTTCAGTAAACCATTCCGTAATAGTGGATGCCGTAACGCCTGGATCGCCTTCTGTAACCTCCGCTTTCCATGGATGTTTACCCATGCCGTCCAGCTTATTTCTTCGCATAACCGTTCCCTCAATAGTAGGTGTAGAGAATGTGATAGAATCCGCCTTTGTCTGCAAGTTGGTTGCGGGTAAACCGAACTTCACACGATACAGCCAGAAATATCGATATGTCCCATTGGCCTTTTGCGCACGAAATCCCACAGCAACAGGGGTCCCCACGTTCTCGCTTGCGGAGATTAATACCCCATTGTCATCTGTAGTTGCACCAGTTAAATCTGCTGCCACTGTAGGGCCAATGTCATCAACACCAAGAGTAAGCGTACCGCTGTTAAAGTCCTTAACGACTTCGGCGGCACCATCATCTGCATACAGAATTGCTTCTACCAGTTCCACCGAGAGCTCGGCTGTGATTGCTTTTGCAAGCACTGTAGGTACAGCATAGGTTTCCTCGCCATTTGCATCTTCAGTTATCTTTGAATAGTACAGTCTATCAAGACCGATCGTTGCCATATCTTATTCCTCCGTTTCCAATTGAAATTCATATAGTTTTGCCACATCTATAGCATAATGGTGATATTCAGTATCGTCCTCATGACCTATGTACCGGCGATCAGTAATAGTAAAATCAGCACCAAGGAGAGTATGAACAATTAGATTTTTCGCAGTTGTATAACTTCCTTTAACAAATAAGGATAGTCGGGCTTCTTGCATCTCATAACCAGGTCTATTATCAGCATGAACTTCAAATAGATCAATCAGAGGTGTAATCACAAGATAGATATCAGGAGGCACACCTGAAAATACTCCTGTCTCGACTGGAATTTCACATAACTCTGAAATATGCTTAAGCTCCGCCAAAATACTCATATATTTTCCACCTCCTGCTCAAATCTTTGTTTCATAGCCTCAATACACGCTCTTCTTGAAGATGATCTCGCAGGCTTTAAAAATGGCTTTGGTGGTTGACCAGACTTCCCGTATTCGATGATATTAGCAATTTTAGCATTACTTTCACCGTTCCTACGTGGCTCGTTAAACCCAACCTTCACATTGAAATTACCGTTTCTATCCTGCTTGGCAGGCGAAACACCTAAAGCGGATATAAGCTCCCCGGTGGATCGGCTCTCTACTTTTGTTCTACTACCGATAACTGATTGTAAATTTGACTTAACCTTTGATAAAACAATCTCACCGCCTGTTTCTAGCACCTTGGGAATTATTTCATCCGTTTTATCACCGAGTCTAGAAAGTTTCAAAAGAAAATCCTCCGGCAACTTAACATCGGCCTTAGCCACTGGAAGCCACCACCCTTTTTGCTAATACCTCAATATACATCCCTCGTCCCTTTATATCCTCAACACTTGTAATTTCATAACGTCCGTCGTCAGTAACAATGACCATCTCGGTAGATACCTCTATTTCAGGTATTTTGCGAAAACGAAACAAGGCGGTAGCTTCAGAAAACGCCGCCCTATTCGCCCATTTTTCACTACCATGCTGTACTTCCTTGTATGCCCTCAAAGAAGCGAGAATTGTATCTTTGACCGTACCGAATCCTTCACTATCCTTGATTGTTTCAACGGATATGATTTCAATAAAGGTATTCATTTTTCCTAAACTCATAAATTACACCTTCCAATCACGATCAATACGAAGTAGCAAATTAACCGTATTCCATACTTGCTGTCCTGCTTGAACATTATCAGAGAAAAAGCCGCCAGTGCTTCCATCCCGACTTTCATAGAAGTGGGATGATAACATAATGACGGCTTGCTCGGTGGTTGGTGGCATGATGTTATTGGAATAGTGTCCTTCTTTAAGGTGCTGGTAGCTTTCTGCATAGGATACAGCTGCAGTAATGTAACCTTGCAGAAGAATATCGTCCTCATTGTGAGAAAGAATCAAATTAGCTTTCACTTTTTCAAGAAGTGTATTCATCACAACCACCATCCTTACTCTTCATCTGCAGTCATATACCCTGTAAACTTTAGCTTAGTTAGAAGAGCATTAAAGTCCGTTACCAAAGCTTCAACGGTTTCTGCAGTACTCTCTGGTTGATTATCAAGAACAGGAAGGCCTATTACTGTGGCTTCCTCTTTGATTTCTAAGACTCCTCCAATAACGGTCTTTTCACCACCTTGTTCAGTGTAGTTCTTTGTATTATAGCTCATGATTTTACACCTCCTATTAAGCCTTCTGCTGAAGAACTTTAATAGCTTCCGGTAGAATTAACTTACCATCGACACGCTGACTAGCCAAGAAACCAACTTGACCTGTAGTTGCAAATAGCTCATTTAGACGCTTGAATGAACGCCCCTGGCGATCTGCAATCCAGTAGTATTTGAAATCACCAAAAGCGATTGTCTTTGCTCCAGCTTCAATAATCGGTGCAAAAGCGGAAGTATAAACCGGGTAATTTAATAAGGTATCCGGTGTGTCAGCTGAAAGAGAAGGCTGCCATAGATACTGACCCTGTCCATCCTTCAGTTTACGAATTGCTTTAACCGTAGCATCATTCATCAAGAATACAGCATTTTTTCTATAAGCCGCTTTTAGTGAATAGACAAGATCGATAATTTCATCTGCAGTAATAGCAGTAGCTGAACCAGTAGTAATTCCTAGCTGAGCACCACCTGTGTTGTTGAAAATTCCAGTTGGCTTACCATCGGCGTCTCCAACTAGGAATGCTTCTTCTTCCTTTGCACCAATTCTACGGGCAAACTCAGTGGAGATATAGTTTTCAAGATCAAAAACACTATCGTTAAGAAGCTCATCTGAAACTTTAATCATAGTACCAAGTTTATAGGCACCAATCGATGTCTGTCCAAATACAGAATCGTTCTCATCAAATTCCTCGCCCTCATCAAGCCATGCTGCAGTTCCTTTCGTCACAACCACAGGGATCTTACGATCACCACTTGAAGTTTGAATTATTTTAGCAAGCTGTCTAAATACATTCTCATCCTCAAGAGTTTGAACTAAGGTACGCTCGAATTCATCAGGTACTAAATATCCTCCTTCGGAATCAGTGCCAACAGAGAGTGCATTTAGTACATCATGACGAGGATTTTTGCTACGCATTACATTCCAGAAGGCCTTTCTATACTCATCACTAGCTCTTCCAGTCTTTGTATCCAATCCCGGAATTGCAGGCTTTCCAGTAAGAGGCATATTTACAGGCTTATTCAACTCTGCTTCAAGGGCCTCTTGGCGTTCTAGTCTTGCGATTTCCTTACCTAGATTAATAACATCTTCTTCCATTTTTTCATAGGTTGCAGCAACTTCTGCAGATACAAGTCCGTCACTGCCACGTTTTGAGTCAAGAAATGCCTTTGCTGCTGCCCATGCTTTTGCGCGCTTTTCACGCAGTTCAAGAATTATACTCATAATCATTTCCTCCTAATATTTCAATAAATTAAGCCGTTCATAAAGCGGCTCGATTGACTGTGTTACAACTGGTTTTTTAAGCTTATTCATTAATGAATTGGTCACTGCTCTTCTGCTAAATACAAAGCTGTCTTGAAGTGTACTTTCTCCTGGCCTAAACATGATGTCATCTGCAAATCCAAGCTCTACTGCCTTATTTGCATTTAGCCAAGTTTCTGCGTCCATCAAATGTGATAATCTTGTTCTGGATAAGCCGGTTTTAATTTCATAAGCATTGATAATGCTCTCTTTCACTTCATCCAGCATGGCGATAGCCTTTTGCATCTCTTCACTGTCTCCGATGGCTATTGTAAAAGGGTTATGGATCATCATTAGCGAGGTTGGGGACATTAAAACTTCCGTGCCCGCCATCGCAATAACTGACGCAGCTGATGCTGCAATGCCATCAATCTTTACTGTGACATCGCCTTTATAATCCATCAGCATGTTATAGATCTGTGATGCTGCGATACAATCACCACCAGGCGAATTGATCCAAACAACAATATCACCCTCACCACTCATAAGTTCTGATCTAAAAGCAGCGGGAGTAACATCATCTTCAAACCAACTTTCCTCGGCTATTGCACCGTTTAGGTAGAGGGTTCGTGTTTCCGTATCTGAATCACGTACCCAATTCCAAAACTTCTTCATTCGGTTTTTCCTCCATTCCTTCTTTGTTTGCAAATATGCCCGCATCCGCGAGTTTGGTCATATTGCCATTGATCAGGTATAAGTCTCCGCCAAGCTCTGATGGGATACGGTCAAGGTTCTCGAGCTCTCTGATATCATTAGCGCTCATCCAGCCATTCTGTCTGGCGGTTGCATAACCATTCATCCTCGAAACATAATCACCTCGGAGCAAACCATCTACATTGAACTTAGCAAAATAAAGTTTCTTTTCATCAGAATTTAAAAGGGCTCGACTAATCGCCTGCTCCCACCTTATTACCCAGGGATCAAGAGTGTATTTCACAAACTCCAGAGACTGTTGCTCAATATTAGAAAAGCTCGACTTTTCCAAATCACCAACCATATGGGGCGGCACACGAAAAATTCGAGCGATTTCATTAATTTGAAATTTTCTTGTTTCTAAAAATTGAGCTTGTTCTGGTGAAATACCAATAGGCTGATACTTCATCCCTTCCTCAAGCACTGCTACACGATGTGAATTGCTGCTGCCTTGGTATGCTGCATTCCAGCTGTCTCTTACTTTTTGTGGATCCTTAATTGTACCCGGATGCTCCAATACCCCTCCTGGTGCAGCCCCATTCGCAAAGAACTTGGCTCCATATTCCTCACATGCAATCGCCATTCCTATCGCATTTTTAGCCATGGCAATCGGGGAATAGCCAACAAGCCCATCGAAGCCTAATCCGGGAATATGAAATACATCTCTTGGTTTTAGAGTAACCGTTATTCCATTCATCGTAGGTGCTTCATCCGAATACCTAGTGTAAGTATAATAAAGAGCACCATTAGAATCGCGGTCAACAGTCATCCGGTTAGGCATCAAAGGATAAAGTGCAACTACCTCACCTTTACCATTCCGAATAATTTGAGCATAAGCATTGCCCCATAATAACAGATGAGTCATCATCGTCTCACGGAATACGAAGGAACTCATCTCTGGATTTGGTTCATCATGTAATAAAAAATATAGCGGATGTAAGAGAGCTTTCTCCTTACCACCGCTTGCAGTGTATCTATAAAGGTGGAGTGGAAGCCCTGCTACAGCCTCTGCCAGTATTCTCACACAGGAATAAACCGCAGTCATTTGCAATGCTGTATGCTCATTCACTGGCTTTCCACTTGTCGTGCCACCAAAAAAGAAGCTATAGTTACTTCCATAGGTTCGGTCCTTAGGCTTGTCACGCGCCTTGAATATATTTGATATTAGTCCCATATGCACCACTCTCCTTAATAATCGGTAATAAAAAACCGCTTCAGCCAAGAAGCGGTCTATTAGTTATCATGTTTATCGTGCTGGAGGGTTATTAAGTATAAAATAGGTTGTTCCATGTATAGGAACTCCATTCTTTTCAAATCGACCAAATCCCCAAACAGCATCTTCTCTACGCATCAATAGATCAAATAGGATAAGTCCAAAAAATAATCCAGAAGCATCTTTGTTATTACCACACGCATGATAAAGAGATTGGTATACAGTCCCTGACCAGTCATTTCCGGGGATCCAGCTTGATGTATTTATATCACTTGAATCTATCTTTTGGCTAAGGGCATTAATAATATTTTGATAGTCTGAAGCCGGCAGGTTTTTCATCCAACCATCAAATTCTTTTTTGTGTGGGAGTTTCTCAACATACTTTCCAGAATCTATAGAGTATAACATTATTCTTCCCCTCCTACTTCATACCATTGAACATTGGCACTATCCTTTTGAGTTGGTTTAACACCCTCAACTTTGCCTGCAACAACATAATTATAAAAAGCACGCCCCATTGCAAGACGGACTCCCCTCTCAATATTTACCCAATCTGTAGACAATACCATCTTAATATTGAATGGGGTTCCATATTTAATTCGTGACACTCTTTCAAGGAGTTCTCGAAACCACTTTTTGAATTCTGTATCATCTAGCACTTTGTTTTTGATATAAAGCGCTATGGTCATTCCCTCCTCCTCAGCTTTTGATTCCAAATGCGAATACTCTGCTTCGCTAAATGATATCTGGATTATCTTGCTTGCCATTATAATACGCCTCCTATATTTATAATATTAACCTTGTGGTTATTATTATAAACCAGAGCGTTAGTATTGTCAACAGGTTTTTAATAAAAACCAGGAATAATATAAACTATAATATTAACAACCCTCTTCCGTCATAAACTGATGTTCCACCTCCACCACCGCGAATTGCTCGGTCGAGAGCCATGATAGTAGCTACAGCACCATCTATTCTTTCAGTTGATTTTTCTTTATCCGGCTTAATATTTCCAGCGGGATCGGTACGAATAAATATATTATCCATCATCCATCGAAGTACAGGATGCCCACTATGTGCTAGTTTCTCTTCCAACGTAAGCTTCATTAATTCTTTCGTAGGTGGACTCATATCTTTAAAGCCTTGGCCGAAAGGAACCACAGTAAAGCCAAGATTTTCAAGGTTCTGTGTCATTTGCACTGCTCCCCAACGGTCAAAGGCAATCTCTCTGATGTTATACTTTAATCCCAATTCTTCAATAAAGTTTTCAATGAAGCCGTAATGCACCACGTTTCCTTCAGTGGTGTGTAAAAAACCTTGCTTCTCCCACACATCATAGGGAACATGGTCTCGCCTCACTCTTAAGTCTAAGTTATCTTCCGGTATCCAAAAGTATGGTAAGATGATGTATTTATCTTCTTCATATTCTGGCGGGAAGATTAAAACAAAAGCTGTAATATCCGTTGTAGATGATAAGTCCAAGCCCCCATAACATTGCCTTCCTCTGAGACTGTCAGGATCCACAGCAAATGAGCATTTATCCCATTTTTCCATAGGCATCCACCGTACCGACTGTTTCACCCATTGGTTTAGTCTAAGTTGTCTAAATAGGTTTTCTTCCGCAGGGTTCTGCTTTGCACTCTCACAAGCAATTTGTATCTTTTCAATATCGACAGTAATACCCATTGAGGGGTTGGCTTTCGCCCATACTTTTGGATCTGTCCAGTCATCATCCTCGTCGGCTCCATAAATGACTGGGTAGAATGTAGGGTCAACCTTTCGCCCTTTCAGGATATCCTTAGCCTTTTGGTGTACTTCATAGCAGATCGAGTGCGTATCATTTCCTGCCGTAGTAATAAGAAAATACAATGGCTGTTTTCTTGCATCACCAGAACCATGAGTCATTACATCAAATAACTGGCGGTTTGGTTGGGCATGAAGCTCATCAAATACTACGCCATGAACATTTAGTCCGTGCTTTGTATATGCTTCAGCAGAAAGGACCTGATAGAAACTACCAAGTGGCTTATACACTAACCTCTTCTGTGAAAGTACAGGCTTTATTCTTGCTTTCAATGCTGGACACTGCTCTACCATTTCGACTGCTACATCAAATACAATCGATGCCTGCTGCCTGTCAGATGCACAGCCATATACTTCACCACCATGCTCAAAATCACCACAAGTAAGCAGCAAAGCCACAGCCGCCGCAAGTTCTGATTTACCTTGCTTCTTAGCTATTTCGATATAAGCGGTATTAAATTGACGGTAACCGTTGGGTTTCATAATTCCAAATACGTCACGAATAATCTGTTCTTGCCAGTCAATAAGTTCAAACGACTGTCCGTACCATTCCCCCTTAGTGTGCTTTAGGCAATTAATAAAGGATACCGCTGTATCAGCCGCATCCCTGTCATATACCGAACCATCTGCTTTGAAGATGGTCGGCTTGTATGTTTTTAGTTTCCGTATCGCCGCCACCTCCTACGGGTATAAAAATAGACCTGCGTCAGGCAAGTCTTTCAATCTATCTGTACGAGAAACAGAGCCTTTATTGGCACTGTTCTCTTTTTAAAGTTTAGTTATATTCCATCTTAAGGATAGCAAGTGCAATTTCTGTATCCTCATCAATCGGCTCAACATCCCAGCCTCTGTCATAGTTTGCAATAATTTTACCGTTACGCTCAAGCATTAGTTTAGAAATACGACCTTCGTCAATACCGAAAATTGATCCCTCTTCAAAATGCTTTACCCAGTAATGGATTATGCTGTTATGAACCTTAATACTGCCTTCTCTCCACATGGTTTATTTCTCCTCACCGGTCAGAATAAATCGAGTATATGCTCCAATGTTATCAGTAAGGTAAACAAACAGCTCATCATACCCTTCTCTCATTGCTATTTCCTGCACCTTACGCACATCAAACATATTCGTTTCGCCTGTGTCGCGGATGGCAAGTATCTGTTCCATTATCTTTTTATTCATTCCAACCTCCTATAAAGCTTCAACTATTGATTAATCTTCGATTTTCTTACAAGAGTCCTCACCATATACTACTCCGAGAGAACTACCACAGTCCCAATTCACATGAATTGTACCAATGTCGTCAACACCTAAGACTGTTCCTTTATCCCCAGGCTGAAGCTTCGTATACGGATCGTTTATTTGGACAAGAATTACTCTCGTTCCCGGTGTGTAATAATTCTTTAACGTCTTTAACATTTCTGGATGTATTCTTATCATTGCTGCCCTGCCTCCTCATGTTTAGCGGTAGAACTTTTGAAAGCAGAGCTCCCAGTCAACTTAGAAAGTAAAATTTTTCGCACAGTCTTATATTCTGAACCTATAAAGCCAAGTCGAAGGAGGAAACAGCGAAAAGCATATTTTTCATTATCTACTCCCTTAGCTGTTGCAGTAATTCTTTTCTGCGTTCTAGCCATCTTACAAATAGCTGAAATCAAATGAATATAGGCGTTAACCTTATCAGGATCCGACTCATGTTGAAACCATGGAAATCTTAGTGTATCTTCCGTTTCTTCAATCGGAAGTGCATTCACGCTAAGAGCTTTTTTAATAAGACCGCCTTTGCTTTCAAGGATCTTATTCAGGTTAGTAAAAGCTGTCTCAGTGAAGCCTTTCTTTGGAACCTCGATTACAAGTAGGTCTCCGCCGCTTATTTCGCTCTGTGCCGGGCTTTCTAGTTTTTCATAGGCAAATCCTTGTTCCTCTAGATCAACAAGCAGTGTGGCCGCTTTTGCACCCACAACATCCTCTTCAAAGATAAGCCCCCCCTCCTTATCTATCTCAAAGTCACCTATCTGATAAATAAATGTTGGAGCACCTTTATATTTAGGCTTTATTCCAAGTATATCGCCTATCGCAGTTACAAGCGCTTTCCTTTCAGTGCAAGATCTGTAAAAATTAATTCTCATGCTAAATACCACCTTTCTTTTTGGTAGTACTATATATCACTCAAAAGCTACATAATAGCAAGTTAAACATCTGTAAATCCATAATTTTATATATTCTTGCTATAAGAATGTTCGGTTAAATCGCTATAAGAAATCTTTACTTTATCCCGGATTACAAAAACATTCTCATCCGTTCCAACCTGTTCAATGTAGCGTTTTACTATAACATCACAATACTTTTCATCAAGTTCAATGGTGTAGTTAATTCTATCTGTTTGCTCACAAGCAATTAGCGTTGATCCAGATCCACCAAACGGATCTAACACAATACTATTGGTTAGGCTAGAGTTCATAATCGGATAAGCAAGCAAGGCAATAGGTTTCATAGTCGGATGATCCGCATTCTTTTTTGGTTTGTCAAACTCCCAAATGGTGGATTGCTTGCGGTCTGAGTACCACAGATGTTTACCTTTCTTTTTCCAACCAAATAACACAGGCTCATGTTGCCATTGATATGGAGATCGTCCAAGAACAAGGGATTGCTTCTTCCAAATACAAGTTCCAGAAAGATAGAAGCCAGCATCGATAAAAGCCTTCCTAAAATTCAAACCTTCCGTATCTGCATGAAATACATAAATGCTTCCATCCTTTGATAAAGCTTGTTCTATGTTACTAAATGCATCAAACAAAAATTGATAAAATACGTCATTTTCCATATTGTCATTTTTTATCTTTCCTGCTGTGCCTTCGTAGTTTACGTTGTATGGTGGATCCGTTACCACAAGGTTTGCTGCTTTACCTTCCATCAAAATATTAAAGGTCTCCTTTTTCGTGCTGTCCCCACAGACCAGTCGATGCCGGCCTAGTAACCAAACATCCCCCAAATGCGAAACAGCGGGCATTTTCAGCTCGCTGTCTACATCAAAATCATCCTCTTTTATATTGTCCTTAAGTGTATCCTTGAAAAGATCGTTCAACTCTCCTGGATCAAAACCAGTTAAAGATACATCAAAGTCTGCGGCACTTAGATCGGTGATTAGAAGAGCCAACTTATCCTTATCCCAATCACCGCTAATTTTATTTAGCGCAATGTTAAGAGCCTTCTCTTTTTCTTCATCCATCTCTATGATTACACATTCTACTTCAGTAATCCCCATACTAAGGAGTACCTTCAAACGCTGATGACCGCCCACCACATGGCCTGTTGTTTTATTCCATATTACAGGTTCTACATAACCGAACTCTTCGAGAGAACGTTTTAATTTTTCATACTCTAGATCACCAGGTTTTAAATTCTTTCTTGGGTTATAATCGGCAGGGATTAATAATTCAGTCCTTAATTTTTCAATCAGCATATTTCTCCACCGCCTTCTTAAATTCATTGTATTTATCAACATCTTCCCAAGGGAAAATAAAATTATTAAAATGACCATAAACCGCTGTATCGGAGTAAATCACATTTCTGAGACGCAGCTTTTCAATGATAGCCGCTGGTCTTAAATTGAAAACATCATTTGCTGCTAAGGTAAGGATCTCATCTGATACTGTACCAGTTCTAAAGGTATTCACGGAAAATGCTACAGGGTTTGCTTTACCAATCGCATAGGATATACTAACTTCGCACCTTTTCGCAAAGTCACACCAAATGATATGCTTTGCAATATACCGAGCCATATAAGCACCGCTTCGATCAACCTTTGTTGGATCTTTCCCGGAAAGTGCTCCACCACCATGGGAAGCTAGACCTCCATAGGTATCAACCATCAGCTTTCTACCGGTTAGTCCTGTATCCGCTGAAGGGCCTCCAAGCACAAATCTGCCTGATGTATTAATAAGAATTTCTGTATCACTATCGAAAGGAAAATCCTCAAAGCACTGCCATAGTACTTGATTAAGAATATCCGATTCCAGTTCTTCCTGACTTTTATCTTCACGATGTTGTACGGAAACGACGATGGTTTTTACCCTTATAGGAATATCCCCATCATATTCTACTGTGACCAGTGCTTTACCATCGGGAAGAATACCTTTTATAAGCTTTCCTTTACGGACTTCATCAAGTCTTTTTACGATTCTATGAGAAAGCACAAGGGGAAGTGGTAGCATCTCACGAGTTTCGTTTGTTGCATAACCATACATAGTTCCTTGATCTCCGGCGCCGATTGAACCGTATTGTTCATTGATACCATTTCTAACTTCAAGTGCTTTATTAACCCCCGCTTCTATATCCTTGCTCTGATTGTGTACATATATATAAATTTGAAACCTTTTTGGGTTATAACCTACTTTTTTAAGTACACTTCCAACAACATATCGGATATCAACCTTCTCGCTGCAGGAGATCTCGCCCGCTACGATAATTTTACCCTTAGTAGCCATAACCTCACAAGCCACACGTGATGCTCTATCTTTACGTAGGCAAGTATCTAAAATACTATCTGCAATAATATCGCATAGTTTATCAGGATGCCCAGCACACACACTTTCTGCTGTAAAATATCTTTTACTCATTACACATCTCCTTATCATTTATTTTCCTCTACGTGCAGTTAGCAATCGCTCCATGACATCGTCCTGTGGATTAGAGCCGCTATACTCGGTCGCACAATTCTCTCTAACAATCTGATATATCTCCATCCAAAGCCTATTCGTTTGACTCATAAAATTCTGACTCATCGCAACATAAGGACTTTGAATTGCATTCCCAGTGGTTGGGTGCTTAGCTAGAAAACCAAACTCAGTCACAGCCTCCTCGCATTGAATCCAACGAGCTGCACTCATGGCATAGCGTTCTAAAAGTTGTGGCAACACTAAATGAGCACAACTACGCTCCTCCAGCCACTTCCATGTAATTTCATAAATTTCTGAAGCTACAAGTGTCTTACCATCCTTCTGAACAGATGATAGCATAGCTCTTGGTTGTGGCATCTCCTGCCCCTTAAGGTCAGCTGTATTTCTAAAATCTACAACCTCAAGTTTTCGTTTACCTGGATTACCATTTGCAATTTTATCTGCAAGTGGCTTCTTTTTCTGTCCAGAGCCGATGCGGGCACCTCCACGGTTTGTTCCATCTTTGGCCATCTTTTCACCTCTTTTCCTTGTTGGGTCTATTACCCCGTTTGAAACCGCGAATTTTCGCGTGAAACCCCACACCCGTTGTCCACTAAAAAGGGTTTAGAGATTTGATACCCCCTACCGGGTACGCCAACGATCACCATCTCTGGCAGTGATGGCCGAATGACAAGGTGTACAAAGAGCCATCAAGTTACTTTTATCATGGGTTCCTCCTCGTGCTAACGGAAGGATATGATGTACCTCTGAAGCCGGAGTCAGCTTTCCTTGTTTCTTACACTCTTCACAGAGCGGATGGGCACCTATGTAGCGGTCGCGTATTCTTTTCCATGCTCGACCATATCGTTTACTAGTTGCTGGATCTCGATCATATTTCTCATAACGAGCAGCTTCCTTCTTAGCATGCTCCTCACAAAATCGACCATCAGTCAGCTGTGGACAACCAGGATAGGAACACGGTCGTTTAGGTTTCTTTGGCATATTGCACCTCCTTTTTCGCATAAAAAAAGCCCTCGTGGTCTACACGAAAGGCTCTCTACAGTTTTTCATACTACCATTATAACCTGAGTAATTATGAAAATCGTCCACGATATTACTCATCACTTACCATACAATAACAATGCAAGATGACCAAGTGCTCGGTTCTTTTTGTTATAAGCAGAGGAACGCTCAATATGAAAGCGCTCACAAATATTATAAACTGCATCGGTCTGCTTTTGTTCATCATTCAAATAGAACTCCCTTAATACATAGCGCTCATCATCCGTTAAAGCATCCCACGCCGGTTGAAACCAGTCCATGTATTCTAATGCTTGGCGGTAGCGTTCTTTTAATACATCTATCTCGTTTATATAAGCAATTAGCTTTTTCTCTCCTGCTTTAGGATCATGGGTTGATGGCATACCGTTTAGAACCGGTGAGGTAGGGGAGCTCATTTTATCATTCAAAGTAGCAATGTCCTCATCTGTATGCTCAATGATGTATTTCATGCTGCTAAAATCTTTTAAGGCGTTTATTGCAGCTGCTTTTTTATCTAAATAATACCATACAATGTTCATCGCATCAGACCTCCTTTAGTGTTGCTTTTACCGCATTAATCAGCGCAGACTGTGTATTATCCTTATCTTTTAGAGCCTTCATGACACGCTCATCAATGGTGCTTTTAGCAATCAAATGATGAATGATAACAGTATCTTTCTGTCCTTGCCTCCAAAGGCGAGCATTGGTTTGCTGATAAAGTTCTAAGCTCCAAGTTAGCCCGAACCATACAAGGGTTGATCCGCCTGCTTGTAAGTTTAATCCATGTCCAGCTGATGCCGGATGAATAATAGCCACTGTAATTTCACCATTATTCCATCTCTTTATTGAATCACTACTGGATAGAACTTCAACATCAAATCGCTTTAGTATTCGTGCTAAATCATGCTTATACCAGTAAGCTATCAATACGGGTTTCCCATTGGCTCCTTCAATAAGATCCTCTAATGCATCAAGCTTTCGGTCATGTATATGTATTACTTCACCTTGATCATCATAGACTGCACCATTAGCCATCTGCAGAAGTTTACCGGAAAGCGTTGCAGCATTTGATGCAGTAATCTCCTCACCTTTAACAGTTGTTATCAAATCCCGTTTCATGGTATCGAGGGTATCCATCTCTTTTTCAGAAAGCTTTACCTGTACTTCATTGATAACGAGTTCCGGTAGCTTAAGATAGTCGGAACCTTTCATGCTAATTGTGATATCGGATATTAAACGGTATATGGCTTCCTCTGCTCCCGGTTTAGGTTTATAAGAAAAAATTACTTGCTGATTACGCTTATCTGCTACGAAATATTCCTCTCTGAACCTGCCAATAAATCGGCCAAGTCTTTGTCCCATATCCAAAAGCCGATATTCCGCCCATAAATCCATCAGTCCATTGGAGGATGGTGTTCCGGTAAGACCGACAATTCTTTTTACCTTTGGTCTTACTTTAATTAAACTTCTAAACCTTTTTGCTTGATGTGATTTGAAGGAGGACAACTCATCGATTACTACCATATCAAAATCAAAGGGAATACCACTTTTAGAAATCAGCCATTCGATATTTTCCCGATTAATAATATAAATTTGGGCTCTTTTCCTAAGTGCTGTTTTTCTTTGAATTTCAGAACCAACAGCTACGGTGTATTTTAATCCCTTAAGGTGATCCCACTTTTCAATCTCTGCTGGCCATGTATCTCTTGCTACTCGTAGAGGAGCAATTACCAGTACTTTTCGGATAAGGAAGCCATCAAGAGTCAAATCAAAAATAGCGTTTAAGGTTATAATACTTTTACCAAGCCCCATATCTAAAAGTACTGCTGCTATAGGATGGGTGAGGATATACTCAGTGGCATAAACCTGATATTCATGAGGCTTGTATTTCACGAAGTATCCCTCCAATCTCATCTATATGATCTAAGCAAAATACCAAAAACCCAAGTGATTCTAACTGTCTTTTTCTCTTTTCCTGTAAAGGTCTTAGCATTTTACCAGGAGCTTTTACTTCTACAAAAGCTATTTTTCTATTCGGTAAAAGAATCATTCGGTCTGGCATTCCATCAAAACCAGGTGATACAAGTTTTAACGCAAATCCATTTATGTCTTTCACTGCCTTTACCAATTGTTGTTCAATCTGTTTTTCTCTCATATATCCTCCATGTTCCCATATTCCAAAAAGTCTCTATACGCGCGAATATACGCGTTTACATATATTTTCATCTATTTGACTTTTATATTATTTTTAATAATATTTTTTGGAACAATGGAACACAGACTACTAAGTAGCCTAATTTACTAGGGGCTGCCGCCTGTTCCGATGGTATGTTCCAAACTATAGTTTTTGTTTCACCGGAACAAGCGAAATCTGTTCCCAAGAAAAATCTGTTCCATGTGTTCCAAAACAAATCATGCTTTTGGAACATAAACCCATTGTGGTCCATAGATTGGAAGTCGTTCTTTTTTTACAAGTCCTGTCCATCCTCCAATGCTAGCCATAATCGTAGATATTTCATTTCCATCCACTCTACGAAGGTTAGCACGATCCTTACCAAAGCACTCACACCAAATCTCCATGTTCGAAACAGATTCACGTTTCCAAGCGCCAACCCGCTTGCTCTCGCCAAACTCAGAACCATTGATAAAAGCTCTACGCTCATATATATCCATAGTATCCCAGTCATCCGGTAAGAGCATATCAAGATACTCTCTAACTAAACCTTCACGTTCATCTGATTCCATTGCTTCCCTTTGTTCTTCCTTTGCAAGCTTCTCTAAGCTGGTATCAAGATACAGTTTCTCTCCAGCTTTCACATAAGTTAGAGCCTCAGCCCATATTTGCAAAATTTCATCCTTTTGTAATTGCCATGATTGTTTTACTCCATTACCTGGAGTCTTTACCGGCCAGAAACGCCTGTTTCCCGTGGTATCTCTTAGGTATCCTTTTTCTGCATTTGTGGTACCAAAAAAGACACACTGCCTTAAATGAGGAGTGGCTCTTCTTCCAAAGCTCGCTCTGTAGATATCATTCTGACGAGTTAAGAAACTACGAAGTGTTTCAACTTCTGCCTTTTTTAACCCAGCTAATTCTCCAATCTCTAAGATCCAATACCCCTGTAGCTTTTCTGCAGCTGTCTTGTCTTTGGTATCCGATAAGCTTAAACTATCGGAAAACCAATCACCACCTAATTTAGCAATAAGAGTACTTTTACCGACGCCTTGTGGCCCATTTAGGACCAGCATCGAATCAAACTTAATACCTGGGGTAAGCACACGCGCAATAGCTGCACACAGTGTTTTTCTAGTAACAGCCCTTACATAAGGATTATCTGAGGCACCTAAATAATCAATGAGCAAGGTATCTACTCTCTCCACCTTATCCCACTCAGGGAGGGCTTCTATAAACTCACGAATTGGATGATAGGAACGATCGTCGGCTACTTTTGCTACTGCCACATCATAGTTTCTTGCAGAGAACGTTCCGAAGTGAGTGTCAACATAGCTGATCAACTGTGCGTCATCTGCATCTCTCCAAAACTTAGATGGATGCGACCAAGGCACATCACCTTTTATTTCAAGGCTGTCTGATAGTTGATTAAAGACAATACCCTTTAAATTTGGGTCATTTTCAAGTATTAAGATTAAATTTCTTAGTGTGTTTTTAACAGCACCTGTCTTATCAAGTTCAAGCAGCTTTTCCCAATCTTCATAAGTAAACTCGCTTTCCGCTTGAGCCTTTCTCTCTTCAGCAAACTGTTCTTTTACTCTTTCATCCTTCAAAGCTAAATCAGTCATGGCTTTAAAAGAAGGTAGCTTACTTGGCTGTGTGTTTTCAGCTATTTTTTCATCTAGGTCACGATATTTATGCACTCGAACTAAATCAAAAGCGTTCAGCAGCATACCGCACGCTGGGTCGGTAGCATGATGGCTATAGGCAAATTTTCCATCGTAAATCACTAAACCTGCCGAAGAATCTGCAGGAATATAATCGAACCGGCCATTCATTGCACTTGGCTCATATATATCCGATAAGAATGTATTGATGGCTTCTTCCACGGTGTATGCTCTGCAAAATGCTCCGACAACACCCTCTTTACCTAATGGATCTGCTTGCGTTGTTAGCCTTCTTTGTACTACCTCTGATTGTCTTGAGGAAACCGGCCACATGGAAGTGTCCCGCCAATCTACATATTTGGAAAGATAGAAATCAGGATCTAATAATTCCCCCTCTTTTTCTTTAAATACAAATTCACCATCTGCCGGAGTCGATGGCCAGTACATTAACCTCGATGGTTCGTAGGTAGTATCATCAAACAAATCAATACCGATCTCTTTTGCCACCATACGGCCAAGTGCCGGGTATTCATCTTCCTTTACTTCTCGTTTTAGAGGTATAATAAGTCTTAGTCTCGGTGCTTCTGGTGTGTGTTTATGGGTGGAATAGATGCAGCATTTAAAATCATGAAGTGATTCAATCTGATCCCAGATTCCTGGTTTTGCATAATCCATATCTAGTGTGAGAAGGGAACGGGTAAGAACATAACCGTTTCTACGCTTGCCTTCACGAAGTGCACCTCCCACAAAACCACCGACATCTTTTATCGAGTCTTGTAAAGCTCGACTCATTTTCCGGAATTCAGCGACAGTTTCGGTTGTTCTTATGGTGGACCCCACTCGAGTAACAAAATCTCCCCATGTGATATCTTTGTTCTTCCACTTTTTATCCATTCGGCTGTTACCAACCGCTATCATCATATCTGCTGCACCTCCTTGCAGTTTTCGTTGAAATAACGAATAGGGATACGATGCTTTAATGCTTTATCAATTTCTACTTGCATTCCTTTTGATATGTATCCACCAAACACCCATAACTCATCACATTTCCTAAGCCAAACCATTCCGAAGAATTGTCCTAGCTTTCTTTGTTCTGGGTCACTATCATCCAACACTTGTGGGTATAACAGGTGGGGTGCAAAAGGAATGGTTCCTTGCTCCACTGCAAATAATAGATACTCTCTGGCTTTCTTTAAATTTCTTAGTGTATCTCCCGCAAAGGGTGAGCAGATAAAGACACAGGGCTTATAGGTTTTTGCCCTTTCATCACGCATAACATTTTCTATAGCTTCAGCTGCTGTTGGATCTGGGTAACCTTCTGCGTTATATTTATCCATGGTTACATCACCTCGATTTCGAGTTCTTGCTTTATTTGTATGTTACATT
The DNA here is from genome assembly GCF_003752155.1 of Mobilisporobacter senegalensis. Lineage (GTDB taxonomy): Bacteria > Bacillota > Clostridia > Lachnospirales > Lachnospiraceae > Mobilisporobacter > Mobilisporobacter senegalensis. The sequence continues at coordinate 55,389 of NZ_RJVG01000005.1, forward strand.
GAACGGTATTCATATTGGACCTCCAGAAATGTTGTAGAGCCATAAAACTAGCCCTCAGCTATAAGCAAAAAAAGAGGAGGCTTCGAACCCCCTCAAATTAATCTTTTTTATAAAAATTACATTCGTAACCATCTGCACGAAGTAAAAGTCCTTTAGCCCAAGGTGGTGTCTCCCCCATAAGATTACAAACTTCTTGAGCTGACACATCTAATGGAACCTCTAGAACCGCTTCATCATGTACATGCATAACAATTTGAAATCCTGATTCATCTAGTTTTCGCATGGCATAGCAAAGTAGATCTCTTGAAATAGCCTGTACGATATTCTCTACAAATTTGGGGCCATAGCTTTCAATACGCTCCCACTTCTTTGTAGCACCAACACCTTCATACGTCACCGCTTCACTTCCAAAGCTATTAATACTCATTCTTGGTTTGACATAGGTAAGCTGTCTTCCGGAAGGAAGCCAAACTAATAGCATGCCACTTCGATACTCAAAACGAATACAATGAGTTTCTCTACTGTTTCTTTCTTTTACAACTTCTTTAACAGCGCTATCGACATCCCACCAAAGTCTAACAATATTAGGATTTGCATTTCTCCAAGTATACACCAGCGGTTTTAGCTCCTCCTCGGTAAGCCCCATATCTAGTGCACCCATTGCCTTTAGTGCACCCACTGACCCGCCATAACCTAAAGCTAATTCTGCGATTTTTCCCTTTTGTCTAAGTGGGCTTCCTTTTGTAACTTCCTCTAAGGGAACTCGAAACATTTGAGAGGCAGACGCTTCATAAATCTTTCCATGAGTCGCAAATACTTCATTTCTCCAAGTCTCGCCTGCAAGCCAGGCAATAACTCTAGCTTCAATAGCACTAAAGTCAGCAACGATGAACTTGTATCCTTCTTTAGGTACAAAGGCAGTGCGAATCAATTCAGATAAAACCCCAGGAACAGAATCGTACAACAATTCCAAGGCTTCAAAATGACCATCTCTGACTAACCTTCGTGCCTGCTCCAGATCCGGTAAGTGGTTCTGTGGGAGATTTTGAACTTGAATCAGTCTTCCTGCGAATCTACCAGTTCGATTGGCTCCATAGAATTGAATTAATCCCCTTGCTCTATTATCAGAGCATACCGCGTTTTCCATAGCAATGTATTTTTTCACACTGGACTTTGCCAATAGTTGCCTTAGTTCCAACACCTCACTCAAATGATCAGGTGCATCCTTTAATAGCACTTTAACGGATGCTTTATCAAGACTATCCGTTTCTAGACCATGTTCAGATAGCCAGGTTTTCATCTGAGCCACTGAGTTTGGATTTTCCAGCTCAGTTAAAGTCTGCAGTTTATTGGTAAGTTTCTCTCTTACTTTATCATCACACTTTATAGCTTGACGTACCAACTCCAGATCCAGCTGAATTCCCCGATCATTAATACGCTGATCCAATATATAGTTCTGCCATTCCTGATCAGGTACAGGGAACTTTTGAAGCTTAGCCTGTATGGAAAGCTCTGCTTCAACGTCTCGAACGTTATATGCTTTAAAGCTATACCACTTATTTGGAGCATGCTCAGGTAAGTTTCTTGTTCGACCACCATTTGATAGTGTGGGTTTGCAAGGAACAGAGAAATAACGGATAAGCTCTTTACCCTCTGTTAATTTCTTTTTATCCGCTCCTGTTACAAATGCAGCTCCTTCCAGTGATAGAGGTAATCCAAGGTATGCAGACCACACCATCGTGCAGCGCCATGAATTAGGTTCAAGATGAATACCTAAGTAACGAGACAAGCAAATCCGTTCAAACTGTGCATTAAATGCCCACTTAATCACCTTGTTATCTAAAATAGCATGCTGTATTTCTTTTGTAATTTTTTCGTCACAGGCTAAATCAATTACTTTCACAGGACCATAATCCACACTATAACCGAATAGAAGGATTTCAAAATCGGGGGCTTCAGTATAACGATAGACCCCGCTTTTGGCGAGGTCTACACTGCTATATGTTTCTATATCTATGCTAAGGGTTCTCATGATAAAAAGTCATCATCCACATCAGTGGCAAAGTCATCAGAAGCATTGGTTCTCCCACCTAAAGGCTCACCATCGCGAATTTTTTGAATATTCCCAAGGCCACATGCTATACCTTTATTTCCGTTAGAATTAAAGGCATAGAAATTGATGCTTACTCTAGCATACACACCGGAGTATATTTCAGACCGATCGAGAATCGGATTAATATTTTTATCCACGATCTGAGGAGCAGTAATGCTGTTGGCATTGATAAAGTAGCTATTGGCATAAGCTTCATCCTCTGGACGATCGATATCGCCATCGCGTAAAGGGAGCTTAAGTGCAGCCTTATTCGGAATTTTGCCTCCGAACTTACCTTTTCCTTCTTCAATAGCAGCATTCACTGCCTCATTAATAGCACTTAGTGTTTTGGTATCGCTTTTTGGTATTAATAGGCTTACACTGTACTTTTCAGTACCGCCATTAATTGACTTAGGCTCCCAGACATTTGCATAAGAGAGCCTGACAACTCCAGTAATTACTTTCGTAGGAATAGTTCTTTTTGCTGTGTTTGACATAATTAAACCTCCATAAAATCATTTTTTGCTGAAGATATATTCATTTCAGGACGCTTATCTGAAACAGGTACAAGCGTCGGTTTACCCGTTGGCTTCATGATTAGCCCATCTAGGATTACATTAAATTTAGACTTACCCATCAATTTTTCCATTTCAGTAATTGTGATAAGACTCTGTTTATAAATATCTCGGTAACCTGCCATCTTAGCCGCTTCTGCAACTGCTCCTTCATCTGTGTATTTTCGATTGGAGCGGCCTTCAACTATTTTAAAACCTGGCCACCTCTTTCCATGATTAACTGCTGCATCTGTTGCATAAGCTATAATCTCGTTTGCCCAACTGGTAAGATCACCAATGGATGAGAGAATTTCAGCAATTTCTTCATCTGATAACAGCGGTGGTAAAGCAAACTCGCATGCTGCAAGTTTCTTCTTTGCTTCGGCTCTTGCTCTGCATTTCACCGCTGCTCTACAAAATTGACACCACTCACCGGGACAGTAGTTCCCCTCACCTGCGAATGCTAGTTCTGCTTTAGATTGTAATACATCTTTTGCCCATTGATAAATGCTATCTTTTGAAACTGTGTCTGTACTAACATTTTCACGACGGGGTTGATAGATTGTCATGGAAACCGTGTCAATATCATAAATACCATCGAATAAATCAAGCGCTCCAAGGGCATATAACTTCATTTGAGGATTATCTTCTGCACTGACTAAAACACCCTGACCATACTTAAAATCGATGATATGTAAAGTTCCGTCAGCTATAATAACACAGTCCCCGGTGCCATAGGCATCTGGTACATATTTAGAAAAATCAAGTCTCTGTTCTATTAAAACCATGGGGTCACTACATGCCTGCTTTGCTTGCTCAATGACTTCAAGTACATACTCCACATAACCATCCGTGTAATTATCCATTTCATCGGAGTCATATGGAGAAATTGGCTTTTTTGATCGCATCTTCAGTGCTTTTCGAAGCTTATGCTCGCTTAGCGCATGTGCGGCAGTACCTTCAGCTGCTGCTTCACCACTATTATCATCAAACTCTAGTTCCAATCTGGCTGAAGGTGTACAATTCATCCAGCGATGGGCTCCAGATGCAGAGAGAATTGCATGTTTACTCATTTTAATCCCTCCGCATCTGTAAGAAGTGCAGCATACTTACTTGGATCAATTTCACTGAGTTTTGATGCACCATACTTTTCTAAAAGTCCTCTCACTTCAGCTGTAAATCCGTCATGACTCTTTTCTGCAAGTACCGCCCTTACCTCTTCTAATGTGATTGGCTTTTCATTAGGCTTCTCTTTAGCTTGAGACTTACTAGACTTTGGATTCTCTTCAGAATTATTACTCGCCATTGCATCAGCTACTGCCTGCACACTGTCAGCCAATGATCTTAAATCTGAAACCACATCTAGCAGTAGTTTTATCTTACTCATGCACCACACCTCCTTCCTTGATTTCTTTGATTTCCACCGTCTCTACAGAATCACCAGGCGTAATCACTAACAGACTAACCTTCTTTCCAAATAGTAAATCAAGCATTCTGCTTCGTATCGTTTTCCTACTGCTCTGGATTACCTGGTCTCTTTCGTTGCCCTGTTTAGCCACGTTGATAGTGACTTTATGTTTAAGGCTCATATTCCGTCTCCTTTCTGGGGGAGTATATCCTGCCCCCCACCGATAAGCGAAAAAGAGAATTCATTCGAACCACCTTTTGGATGATTTTTGAAAATATTTTACACATCCGCCGATATAAGTTTTCTAATTTTTCCTTGAAGTTTCTTTAAACGCTTTCGAATCGTCGTTTCTGAAACTCCCATTTCACTAGCCATATCAACATTTGTTCGATTATCAACGTACTTTTTCTTAAATAACTCTTTTTCCTCCAATGTCAGCCATTCCATAGCCCTAGCAAGTTTGCTCAGCAGTTCTTGATGTTCATCCTCATTCTCCTCTTCAAGAAGAATCTGTTCAGGATTTACGCTTTCATCAGCAAGATATTTATTGCGATCATTCGCCGCTTCATTTTCGCCATCATGGTAAGCATCCAGATGGGTTGTAACTCTGTAATGATAACGACGCTGTTCGTCCACCTCACAATCATCGATTGAATGAAGAAGCTCGATATCAGCTTCAGTGACTCCATCTTCTCCTGGTACAATAACTATCTTTGTTCCTTCAGCAGTGTAATAAATGTAGTTGGTTCTTTTCTTCTTACTGGTTTTGTACTCTCTTGACATGTTTTTGCTCCTTTTCACCAGCCCTCAGCGGAGTGCAAAGGATACAAAAAATAGGTCTGTGTCATGAAGTACACAGCCTCCAAGTCAAAAATAAACGCAACAAGGGAAGGGTACTTCTATTGAAACGCAACAGTCCCTAGGGACTAGAGCGTAACAATATGTATCCTTTGCCCTTATTGCAAATCAGGCATTTGATATTTTTTTTAATTTAAGAAAGCCACTAAAACATACTAAATTACAGCGTCTACTTACGGTGATGTCCGTTTTGTAGAGCACTGCAATTTAGCACGTCTTAGCGGCTTATTTGCAAGCTACTCATTTAATTAATTGTAATGTGTTCCACCCCCAATATTTAGCCCAATATGAATCAGAATTTCATTGCCTGTACCTTTACACTTATATATGACAGGCATTTCTTCTTTCAATTCATAGGGTGTTTTAATTACAAAACAGTGTTTTTTCCATGGACAATCTTTTGTGCATCTGTAAACAAAACCCTTGATATCCATTCTGTTACCTCCTCTTTAAAATGTAGATGTTTTTATCTTATATCAATAAAATTTTTATTTCTCCCCACTTAATCGTAAAATTGATGATATATTTATAGGAATATTGGTCTAGTTTTTAGCTAATCACTTCTGAAAACTACGGATATTCAGCATTCCATTGTTTAATAGTCTGTGTGGTGGATCAACAATAATAACATCAACTTTTAGGTAACAAAAAACGCCTAATAAAAACACTTACTTGTGTTTCCATCAGGCGTTGGTAGCTACTTATTGTGCTCCTATTTGCTCAGTATGTACATTTAATTTCTTTTTATATTATTTAGTTTTATTTCAACTACAGACTTGCAAACCGGACACTTGATTCTTACTATACCTGTAGCTCCATTCTCGTCAAGATCAAATAGCCGTTTGTTGCGACAGCTTGGGCAATGAACATGTATTACTTTCTCCACTTAACAACCTCCAATACTACTTCATACTGTTTTGGTTTGTTTAGCATATATATTCCTAAGATAACTATCTATAGTTTATCGAACACATGTTCTATTGTCAATACTGTTTTCCTATTAATAGTTTTATGCTATAATAGGTGATATACAATTCTCTGTAAAATTAATTAATATTACTCGTTTGCACTTCATGCACTTATGCTCTATGGCACCTTGTACATTTTCATATGCAAACATTAATTTATTATTACAGACTGGACAACGAACTTCTTTTTTTACCACAGGCATGTCCTCCTTTAAACTAAATTATATATTTTTTTTATTTGCTCAAAAGTTACATTGATTTGGACCTTTTCGAGTCGGTCTTTCCTATCTTCATATAGCTTTCTTAATATATTCTCTTTTTCTTGGTCCTCACCAAGATGTACACATCGGTGGCAGTTAGGGCACAGACTTATTATGTTCGCAGGCACATCAAGTGAATAGCCAAATTGATCCCCTTTACTAATTGGGACGAGGTGATGTGCCTCTACATACATATAATCTGAATTTCTAGCTTTAAAACTGTAGTGAGTGTTATCACATTCACACATAAAATTTGCTTTTTGTAGTGCCACTTGAGAATTAATAGGAGACCTTAAATACCTCTTTAATCCGTCCTTGCCAATTACGGGCTCATTTTTTTGCTCAGGATTATCTTCAATATTTGTCTCAATAGCTATTTTTTGTGAAGTACCAATTATCTGATCTTCTTCAACATTACCTTTTGATGCTTCAACTATATAATCATAAAACTGTTCAACCAATCGATTATTGGTAATCTGTACATTAATATCATCATAGGCATCTATCAACTCCAATAAATCTGATATCATTATTTCATCACTAGGCAAATTTTTAACATCATAATACTTGCCTGCAATATGGCCGGCTTCGTAGCCTTTTCCAAGTTGCTTGGTAGAATTTAAACTAATAGAATATTCTCGCATACTCATAGGTATAGGCGTATGTTTTCTCAAGTACATTGCCATATTACTTATTTCTTCTTTTCCTTGCTTATTACCGAACTTGTCCTTAAAATAAGTAAATCCTTGATTTAGGCTTAAATACACACCTTTCATATCAGCGGTAAATAAATAAACAATATATATGCCATATGTCGCGCTATCAGTTATCCTGCGATTAAAAATTGCCACCCACGGGATCTCTGCATATTGACCTTTACCAATAGAGCCCGTGACAAGGAATTTGCGTTGATTAAGGCTTGCTTGTCTAATGAGTATTGATGGTATTTCTTTAGTTATAATATCTCCAACCACACTTCCGGCGAATGGCTCTTTCTTATACAATTGGGCAGCCTCTCTAATTTTTTCACTAATAGAAAGCTCCTCAGCCGTTGAACTCCGAACTGCATTTCTAATATCATTAGCTTCTAAACTTAATAGATTTACTGCATAATATTCCGCCAACAATTGTACATCGTAATATAATGGTTTTTGTGCTTGGTTCTCTATCTTGCTAATGCGAGAAATAGGCCATCCCATTGCTTCACTAACCTGAGCCAAACTTAATCCTTTTGATAATCTAATATCTTTAAGTTTTGTTCCGATATTATCCATAATTGACATACCCCCTTTTTTCTATTCCCGAAAACGCCCGGGCATTTACTTGTTGTGTTTAATATAGCATATCCATATTCTGGTGTCAATAGTTTTATTTAAAATTTTACGGTGTTTTCAAAATTCGAAAATTTATTGTATAAAAAAAACTGAAAGCAATGTGCAACTTTCAGTTCTCTTTATTTCCTGTGTTAAATAAGATCTATAGATCTGTATATTTTTTTGCATTTCCATAACTCTTACTTACAGGATACTTCATTTTATTCTTGTCTATCTTGTTTCTCACAGACTCTTCTAAATCTATATTCATACTATTGCATAGGCTAATCATATACATATAGATATCTGCTATTTCGTCAGCAAAATTAACGGTATCTTTCTGTTCTATTATACGATCTAATTCAGTATCAGTCTTCCACTGAAAACACTCCATCAATTCACCTACTTCAGCTCCTATTGCAATAGCTAAATTTTTAGGAGTATGGAATTGATCCCAGTCTCGTTCATTGATGAATTCGATAATCTGATCGTTAATATTTTTCATGTTAACCTCTTTTCATTTGCTTCTATTACATATTAATATGATAAATTCATTCGCCTATGCCTCTTTCGATTAATTCTTCGACTCTTCTTGTCGCTTGTTCTGAAAGTTGCTCTGATTCCTTTTTTGCATTGTAACTTGAAATTACTAAACTTGTTATTTCTTTAGCAATAACAGAATCTATAATTGGTATGCGAATATTTTTCAAATGATTATCAGGCAAAGAAATAATTCCTGTAGATCCAATTATTCCTTTATAAATAAGTATCTGTCCATATTTAGAAGTTAAGAATAATAAGGTTGGTATTATCTGTTCATCAAAACCATCTTTTACTCTTAAAATACGTAATGTACCATCAATAATGGCATTAGAACTATCATCAAAAACATAGCTAATTCGTCCTAGAGAACCTACACCCATAGAAGCAAGAATTAAGTCTTTATGCTTTATAGTTATATGTTTTTTAGATAAGTTACTATAGTCTTCTATTTTTAAATCATTAATAATTGGTATTCTTATATTCTTAGTTTTTAAAACTGGAGTACCCTCATTAAAATATACTGAAGGTGTTTGCCCTCTTAAAATATAAAACATATCTTTTATTGTTTTATATTTTTGAAAGCAAGAAGCATTATAAATCATTTTTGCTTGTGGATTATAGTACTCTGCGTCCACTCTCGAACTATTCACTAAGTCACTAAAAGTCGCCTCATAGCTTCGTGGTTTGTCTAAAACAAGTTCAGTAAGTCCTAGTTCTTTTTCTAAAAGCGCTTGCGCTTGACGATAGAAAGTTTTACTGTCTTCAGAAAGTTGTAAAGACAATCTAATCATATTAGCAATCTCATTTTCTTTATCCGGAAATACTGGTATTGGTACAGTTTTTAAATCATCCTTATTTAGGCCGGCTTGTATAGCTCCTCTTTGTCTTCTTAATAAACAATCCCGCCCATACATTGAATTAAAATATGCAAGTAGATAATACGGGTCTACTTTAGCTTTTCTAAACACTGTACTTTTACAACTAAATATGCCTTTTATACCTTCTGGGACTATAGCTACATTACCCAGTGTTCCTACAACCGAAATTAACAGATCATCCTTTTGGACAGCATATTTTTCTAATCGCTTATAATCTACTTCTGGCATAAAAACACTATCTTCGTCCAGTAACGTAAATGGTTTTACATCCTTTCCTCTTATATATCTATAAGGAGAAGTCGGATCATAATTACTTACATGAAAAGCCGATCCAAACGGACCAACTAAAAACTCTCCTAGTTGGCCTAGTTTTTTATTATCATTTACAGCTAACACCTTATCTTCAGCTTGAATATAAATAGGGTGAAAGAACTCGCTATCAATTCTACGATTATTTATTACTTCAATTACATTTGTAACACTCCATACCGCCATTAGCTCTCCCTCCAAAAATCAAAGGCTTGCTTTTGAGCAAATCTAACAAAGGCTTCAGCAATGCACAAATCGTCCTCATCAATTAGGCTAGCATCTTTTAAATCTTCTTTTTTTAATTCAAAGTTTACCAAATCTTGATCGATAACTGGTTGTCCATCATCAAACACGATGGTGTTTCCATCTTTATCAAGAAGATATTCATAATCCCCAGAATTATTTTTACCACTCTTTTCAGACACAGCCATAAAGATAGGATAATTAAGTCTTTTAGATACCTCTCCATCAATCCATCTTTCGTTTAACGCACCAATCATTTCATCATCTGCTACTAGCAATTCTAATTTACCACGGTTTGTAAACTTCTTAAGCTCATACTCAGCATTAGGTATAGCAGTTTCCAAAGCTTTAATGTTAGCTTTAATTCTCTTGACTTTTTCTTTTTGACTATCCTTAAGAGCTTTAATTTGTGCTTTATGCTCTCCTTTAAGAGGTTTCAATTCAGCATTCAAAGCCTTCTTTGTTCCTTCCCAGTTAGAAGTAATAGTATCGATCTCTTGTTTATGCTTTTCTATCAAAGCTTCCAAATCAGATTGCATATTTTCTAGTTTGAATTTTTCTTGTATTAATTCATTTCTTAAAGCCTTAATAGCCTCGATGGCATTTTCAACTTTTGCCTCTATATCATCAATTTCTACAATTTGATCTTCCTCATCATTTTCAGAATCAACTTCTACATCAGCTGTATCATATGACTCACTAAAGTTTTCATATAAGATTTCTAAAATATCTTCAGGGATATTATCTTCTTCAATATCATTTACGTCTTTATATTGCTCAAATAGATCCCTAATTTTCTGTTCATAATCTGGGCATGCTGCAGCTACTTCCTGCTTAACTTTATTGATTAAATCTATCTGTTCTTGTGTATGTTTTTGGATAAGCAAAACGGATGTTTTAGTTGCTGTGTGAGGTTTAAAGGTGTTTTGATGTAATCCAACAACTGCTAAAATGCGGGCTTTTCTTAATATCCATTCACGTATAAATGCCAATGATGCGTTGTTAAATTTACCTTGAGGTAATACTATAGCAGCACGACCACCCGGTTTTAAGAATTTTAATATTCTTTCAATAAATAGTACATCGCGTTCTTCTTTTGCAGCTTTATCTTTTGCCCTTTTTAATGCAGGTTTTGCAAGCTCATAATGAGATAGCATTTTTTTATCCTTCTGTTCACCCGCAAAAGGGGGATTGGCAAGTATCACATCAAATTGCAATTCATCAAAGTATTTCCACGCTAAATCATCATCTCTTAATACATTTGATTCATCTTCTCTTGTAGGCCTATTTTTGGTAAGCTTTAATTCAATTAATTTGCTCATTAACTTTTGTCCAGATTGAGTTTCATACCAAGTCTTTGGATCTAAACTGTTAACATCTGGCCCAAAAATATTTGTATGACCATCTCCCGCAATTAGCATTAATGCACGAGATGTTTTAGCAGCTCTCTCTTCAAAATCTATACCCCACAAATATTTAGCTGCATAACGATGCTTTCTTAATTCACGACTATCTCTATCAAGAGCCGGATAACACCACTCCATAGCATGAAGTAGAAATCCTGCAGAACCGCAAGAAGGATCCATTACATATTCTGTTTTTTTAGGGTTTAACATTCTAACGCACATTTCAATAACATGACGCGGTGTAAAAAATTGACCTTTTTTCTTTTTTGATTCGGTGGGCAATAAATATTCAAACGCATCATCCATAATTCTGAGATTAGACCCCATAAGCCGAACGCCTTCTATTGGACCTATACAAATTTGTAAATGTTTTTTAGTAAGTTCAATATCCTCTCCCTCTTTAAAAATACCCGGCCATTCTTCACATGCCTTTTTAAAAAGACCATTTATTCTTTCGTATGTAATTTCAGGATCTAAAGCTTTAGTAAACTGTATTTCTTGATTAGTCCTATTATCAAGTGCTTCTTTCTCATCCCATATCTTGGCAAATATTAACTTAAAAATTTCATTAAACTCGTCTTTTCCACTATCTGCAAGAACAAGTTCTTCAAGATCTTGAATTATTTTCTTAAAATTAAAGCTCTTTTTTAAATGGGCTAACGTTCTTTTGACCTCAAGCACATCTTTGGGTGCTTGTCCTTTTTTGGGTATGTCTACAAGAGTATCATCAAAATTTGCTGGATATGGTCTATATAATATAATTTTCTCACTACCATTTGTCCAAACACCAACCGGTGATCCTTCTGCATTTAGATAACTCTTTAATTGCTCTATTCCATCTTTTCTTTTTGGTTTTTTGACCTCTATAATTATTTTAGGTGTTTGCTTTGTATTATCTGTATATACAACTATATCAGCAGCTTTTGCATTTACTTCAGTTCCAAAATGAACACTCTTTTCTAATTCAATTTCATCACTTTTATATTCATATATATTTAACAGTTTATATACCCAAAGTTGTCTAACTATTTCCTCTGGGTTTGATTTTCCTGTTTCATCAAAAACTTGAATTTCTTCTTTACCTGATGAAAAAGGTATAAAGCTTTTCACATAATATTTTATTTTTCCAGCATCTTTACCTGATTCAACCGTTTTTGGATAAATAGCAATAATTTCATGAATTGGTTTTCCCAAGTTCTCAAACTCTGTAAGCTCAAAAACAGTTTTAGGATCTTTAAAGATCCTATCTAATATTTCCTGTGTATCCATAATTTCCCTCCACTAGTAACTATATATTAATAATTTGCACCATTATTTCTCACCCATTCTTCAACTTCACTTAGCTTAAACTTCCAACGTCGACCTATCTTAGTTGCAGGCATATTTTTCTTAGCTATCCATCTATAAACTGTATCCTTGCTAACTCCAAGGTATTTCGTTATTTCTTCTTGAGAATACCACTTTTCTATATTAGGTTCCTGCATAACAGCTTCCTCCTTTAAGCATTTACAAAAATCATAACATAAAATATCAGATTTGAACAGGCAGTAATAAGTTTTAAATAGCAATTGTATGCACATATTTGCTATTTCATTTATAAAGTTGTAATTGAAAAGATTTCGAAATGAATAATGTAAATGGCCTAAAGTTACATCTATCCTGTCTCCTCAACCTCTTTATTAATAGGCGTTATCTACACTGTCAACTCAACCCTATCACTTTATAGCAGTCGATATGTTACCTTAAACAATAAAAATAAGGATTCCCAAACATTAGTACCTCTGGTAGACCAGCTGCAAGAATTACTTAATGTCTGGAAACCCTTTGTTTATGGTCATTCTCATCCCATCTATTTCTCTTTTCTTGACATCAATACTACCGTCTCAACGTGCACCGTCCCAGGAAACATATCCACAGCACACGCCTTCTCAACCTTATACCCCTTCTCCTGCAATATTACAAGATCCCTCGCCAAACTTGTCGGCTTACAGGAGATATATACGATCCTATCCACTCCATAATCAATAATTTTATCCAACGCCTTAGGGTGGATTCCGTCCCTTGGCGGGTCAAGTACGATTAGGTCCGGTCTTTCTTCTATGGTATCAATCATCTTTAGCACATCGCCTGCAATAAATTCACAATTTTTCAGGCCATTTAATTCTGCATTTACTTTTGCGGCTTCTACTGCCTCTTCTACGATTTCTACCCCAATTACTTTCTTCGCAATCGGTGCCAAAATCTGGGCAATGGTTCCGGTTCCGCTGTATAAGTCAAAGATCAGCTTATCCTTTGTCTCACCTACATATTCTCTTGCAGTACTATAGAGAACTTCTGCTCCAAGAGAATTCGTCTGGAAGAAGGAGAACGTTGAGATTTTGAATCTTAATCCTAATAATTCTTCATAAATATAGCCTTGTCCATAGAGAATCTCCATTGAATCTGCCTGAACAACATCTGCCAGGCTATCATTGTTCGTATGAAGGATTCCTACTAATTTTCCTTGTAAATCTAAGGCCAATAATTTATCTGTCAGAGGTTTAAGATCAACGTTTTCTTGTGTGGAGGTTACAAGATTCACTAATATCTCTCCTGTTTTTGTTCCTCGTCTTACTAACAGATGCCTTAGATACCCTGTATGGGATAATTTACGATAGAAGCTTGTACCAAGTTCCGTGAAATAATTTAATACACAGGTAAGGATTAAATTATAATCATTATCCACAATTTTGCAGTCGGAAGTTGTGACAATATCATGGAAGCTGCCCTTTTTGTGAAGTCCAAGTGCTAATGGACCATCTTTTACCTCATCTCCAAAGGAGAATTCCATCTTATTACGGTAGCCCCATTCTATTGGACTTCCTTTGATTCCTTCAAATACATAATCTTCACAGACTTCATCTATTAGTTTTTTAACCTGGTTTTCTTTTAATCTAAGCTGTTCTTCATAACTGATTGTCTGATAGGTACAGCCACCACAAGATCCAAAGTTCTTACAGACTGCTTCTCTTGACTCCAGAGGGGATTTTTCAAGTACCTCCAACAGTCTCCCTTCACATTTTCCTTTACGTTTTTTATTTATTGCAAAGCGGACTTTCTGCCCTGTCAATCCATTCTTAACTATGATTTTTGTATCATCTATATTGATAATTCCTTTATTGGGGAAATCAATTCTTTCTACAATTCCTTCGCCAATTTGTCCTTTTTTCATCTTAATATGTCCTTTCTGATATTTCACAACAGATAGCTGTAAAACTGATAATATTTTAAATTCATGGCATGGCTTATGCCAATCCCTTCATTTCGTTCCCGATTCAAAAGATGCTGTTGCAAAAATATAAGAATCTCTATATAGTAAGAAGAACCTTTATATTTCGTAGATAATTTATGGGATGTATGTGCGAAAAGCGGCAAGATAGAGAATGCCGCTGCCTTTCGCGCGACGGAGCACAAATTTCAAGAATAACGTTCTTCAGAAAACTGTATTTTGCAACAGCACCTTCTTTCAATAGTGCCATCAAGTCTTTCACTATTGTATTACATAATATCCAAAATGTACACCCTGTTCCGGACCGGAACTAATTTATCATTATACCATTTTTACGGGACTTCCTCAACAAAAAACGACTTTTTATTACCCTTTATTGTAATTTGAATATATTTCCCATATTGTTTGTTGTAATTTTCCCCACATTGTATTATACTCTAGGTGAAGATAGTTATGTTATTTACAACGCTCACATTATAGATTTGACTTAAAACCTATCTCTATATTTAAGTTCATATTAGAATTTATTCTTACCGTTTTGAGGTGAATCGACATGAAAGATAATAATATCTTAAAATCATTATATATTTTAATATTTTCTTCCATAATTATTGTGATCGTTGCATTCTATGGTTCTAAGCTGGAAAAAACATCCTTAAATAATGAAGAGATTACTCCATACGATACCGGTTGGTATGATTCGACTGGGAAATTTGGTGATGACGATGTAATAATCCCCACAAAATTGGAACTGCCTAAGAATACTAAGGTTAGAATTTCGAATATTTTACCAGAACGGTACGTAGAAGGGATGGCAATCTCTCTACGTTCTTCTTTTCCCAATTTGAGAGTATTTGTTGATAACATTAAAATATATGAATATGGTCATGAGAGAAAATTACTTTTTGGCAGGACTACAGGAAGTAATTATCATATTTTCCGCATACCTCGCGGAACAGAAGGAACAAAAATCACTCTGGAATTTAATACATATGAAAAACCAATGTCCGGAAAAATCAGTTCGATCGAAATGGGAAGCAAGGTTGCAATTCTCACCAATATCAGCCAGCTTCATTTGCTGCCATTTCTTATATGCATTTTAATTTTTATCTTTGGTACAATTTTTATCTTTGTTTATGGTTACATGCGTTTAAAGTTCAAAGAAGGAAAAAGTCTATTGTATCTGGGCTTCTTTGCTATTTTAGTAGCGATCTGGTCTGCCACTGAAACTAAGATGCTGCAATTTTTTATTCCTTATCAGTTTATCGAAAATATTATTTCAAATCTTAGTTTGATCATATTTCCGATTCCTTTCCTCTTGTTTTTAAAAGGAGCTTCCCACTCCAACAATAGCAAAGGATTTAATATATTATGTACTTTATTTATTATAGATTTTATTGTTACGAATATCCTTACCTTTATAGGAGTCTCCGATTATATGGGAATGTTGCCGGCATTCTTTATTTTGGCAGCATTATCTGTTGGTTTATCCCTGTATACAGTATTAAAAGAAGTCATTGTTTATAGAAATAGAGATACATTTGTTTTAGGAATATCAACATTGATCCTGGCTGTTTTTACGATTTTAAATTGTATTCATTGTTATTTCTTTGATGCAACAGATGCCTCTTTCTATTTTCGTATAGGTCTGTTATTATTTATTATATTGATTGGTTTTTCAACTTTTAAAAAGATGATCGTTATGATTAAGATCGGACTGAATTCAGGTACATTTCAAAAGCTTGCTTATACTGATATATTAACGAATCTGAAGAACCGGACTGCATATGTCCAGGATCTTGATAAGCTGAATGAATCCTTATTACCTACTGCAAATGTCATTGCTGTTATATTTGATTTAAATAATCTAAAAGAAGCGAATGATACTTATGGCCATGAGATAGGGGATACTCTTCTAATCGCTGCTGCTGATTGTATCAAGAAAGCATTGATGGATTGTGGAACCTGTTACCGTATCGGTGGAGATGAATTTGCTGCTATTGTGAAAGATGCGTATGATATTACCTTTCTGGAATGTATGTCCGATTTAAATTATAAGATAAAATGCTATAATGAGAATAATGTAATCAAGTTAGAGATTCCATATGGATACACTCACTATAACCCTGTGACTGACCGGGATTTATATGGGACTTTCAGCCGTGCCGATGCACTTATGTATGAGGCGAAAGCAAAGATGAAAGCCAGCCACATCAAAGTATACTAGAAAGAAGGATTAATATGAATATTGTAATTGATACCCATTCACATACCATAGCCAGCGGACATGCCTATAATACCATCGAAGAGATGGCTAAGGCTGCAAGTGAGAAAGGAATTAAACTCCTTGCAATTACTGAACATGCACCTAATATGCCAGGTACCTGTCACGACTTTTATTTTCACAATCTCAAAGTGGTGACCCGTATGAGACATGGAGTTGAATTACTTCTTGGTGTTGAGCTTAATGTTATCGATTACGAAGGAAATGTAGATTTAGATGATGAGACTTTACGTGGTCTTGATATTGCCATTGCCAGCCTTCATGTCCCATGTATTAAACCGGGAAGCATGGACGAGAATACCAATGCCTTGATTGGTGCCATGAAAAATCCTCATGTTAAAATCATTGGACACCCGGATGATTCTAAATATCCGCTTGATTATGAAAGACTCGTAAAAGCTGCAAAAGAACATCATGTTTTACTTGAGTTAAATAATAATTCCTTAAATCCAAATGGATTTCGTCTGAATGCCAAAGAGAATGATATTAAGATGTTAAACTTATGTAAGGAATACGGGGTACCCATTACTCTGGGAAGTGATGCCCATGTTGCAGAAGACATTGCAAATTATTGTTATTCTAAAGAGATTCTGGAAATTACAGATTTTCCGGAGGATTTAATTATGAATACTTCCATAGAACGTTTTAAAGCCTTCCTTCAAAGCTAAGAAAAAAGGCTTTACTTTCATACTTCATCGTGGTAAAATATCACTATATGTAACAATATATTTAAAAGGAGTGGAAAGATGAGTAAAAAGATTAGAACAGCTGCTGTCGATCACCTGTTTGAAGCAATTCTAAATTTAAAGGATGCTGAAGAATGTTATCTGTTTTTTGAAGATGTCTGCACAGTGAATGAACTTCTTTCTCTTTCACAACGTTTCGAAGTAGCCAGAATGCTCCGCGAGCATAAGACTTATTTAGAAATTGCAGAGAAAACTGGGGCTTCTACTGCAACTATCAGCAGAGTAAATCGCTCTTTGAACTACGGTAATGATGGATATGATATGATATTCTCCAGAATTGGAATTCCAACGAAAGCGGAGGAAGTAGAATCTTAATAAATGAATATAAAAAGGAGGAACCTGTGCTAAACAATTCCTCCTTTTTTCTTATCTATTTATCTTATATATTTTAATTTGAATACACTTTTGCTTCGCTATTCTGTTTTCTTTGGTTCTGCCTTTTTGTTCTTATTCTTTCCATTCATCTCTGCAACTGATTGATCGATTAATCTTTCAATCATCGTTTTCTTCACATAGACATCAAAGCTTAACATACAGATAAATGAAAAAGTATTGAGAAATTCCCTGTCTTTATCAAATTTAGGGTCTGCAAAAGTTTCTTTGGACTTCGAAAACTTTTTAATAACATCCTTAATCAGAACATCTATCTGCTCTTTCTCAAGTTCAAATACTTCATTGTATATTGTTTCAAGATTAACCTCTTTATTATTATAGAATTTCTCTGTAAGTGGTTCAAACATATTCTGAATATCACTTATGGATAGAATATTCTTAAAATAATAAATAAAAATCAAGAGTAACATATGCTCCTTGGAATATTTCTTCTTAACCGGCGGCGGCAATAAGTTATTCTTAGTATAGTTGTTAATCATTGTTTTTGTAAGTAACTTATCTTCTTCATATCTTTTGGATGATTTAAGGTGTTCATCCATAAATGTAGTTACCTGGTCCATATATAAATCAATATTTGGAATCTCATCTGGTTTAATATAATCAATCTTCTGTAAGTGTCCAAGAATATTTCTAATATAATCGTCGTTATTAAATCCCACCATAATCACCTCATTACCTTATTATATAGTATTCAAAACTATATGTAAAGATAGAAACGTTTTGTTTCGAATTTAATTACGCTCAAATTTTAAAAAACGTGTTCCCTGAAAAGTTAATCTTCCTGTATCTCCTTCCACAAGCATTCCAAATTCTGTCCCTGATATGCCAAGTTCCATCCTGTCACCGCTTTCCACTTCAAATGTAGCATAATACCAGGTGGAAGAGCTGGTATGCCCCATTGAATCATTTCCTGTATTATGGTGATGATGAGTGACATTCGTCCTCTTTGTTACAACAGTTGCAGCTACAGTTAATACTGGTGAATTATTGTTCTTATGCCAGGTGCCTACGCCTTTCACTGCTGTTATGATGAATCCTCCAATTACTATTGCAAAAATAATAAAGAATATGATTGGGAATATTTGAAACATAAAACCCGGTCCTCCAAAATCATTCATATAAAAACTATTATCCATAATCCCTTCCCTTTCTCCATCGAATTAAATCTTATTTTACCTTACAATATTTTACCATCTAAAGTTCATATTGCCTATCTTTTTTCACGAAATTACTATTAGAATATGATTGTTACATAATATATTTTTTAGCCGGCTTCTGCATTTCGGTATATTATGAATGGTATGGCTGACTATGACATTAATTTTTAACTTGCAGCTTATTGCCCTATGATATACTTAATGATATAATCAAGTGAAACTTAATTCAGGTGTGGTTATGGACCACATCTGAATTTTAACTGAACTTATCTAGGGACGTAGCAGCTGTTATCTTCCACTTTAGAAGTGGACGTGTTATAGCTGGTAGTCATCAGATAAACATATGTTTGTCCATGACCAGCAGGTTATACAAACCTTCAATAAATTAGAACGGTGGTACTATAATGAGTATTTATGATTCCTTAAATAAAGAACAGCAGAAAGCTGTGAAACACGATAAAGGTCCTTTACTGATTCTTGCAGGTGCAGGTTCTGGTAAGACCCGAGTATTAACTCATAGAATTGCATATCTAATTGATGAACTTAACGTAAATCCATGGAATATTCTTGCACTGACATTTACCAATAAAGCTGCAAATGAGATGAGGGAACGTGTTGATAAAATCGTTGGATATGGTTCTGAAAATATCTGGGTCAGTACTTTCCATTCCACTTGTGTGCGAATCTTGCGAAGATACATAGAATGTCTTGGATATGACAGGAGTTTTACTATCTATGATGCAGATGACCAGAAGACTTTAATAAGAGAAATATGCAAATTCCTTGAGATAGATACTAAGAATATTAAGGAGCGTACCCTTCTGTCTGTAATCTCCTCTGCCAAAGATGAATTGATCTCCCCGGAAGAATATGAATTGAATGCACAGGGAGATTTTGTTAAGAGAAAATATGCCAGTGTTTACAAAGAATATCAAAAAAGATTGAAGAGTAATAATGCACTTGATTTTGATGATCTGATCTATAAGACAGTTGAATTATTCCAGAACAATCCTGAAGTTCTGGATTATTACCAGAAGCGTTTTAAATATATTATGGTTGATGAATATCAGGATACCAATACTGCACAGTTTCGATTAATCAGTATTCTGGCATCCACCAGAAATGAGGAAGGAGAAATTGAACATAACCTATGTGTTGTAGGTGATGATGATCAATCCATCTATAAATTCAGAGGGGCCAATATCTATAATATCCTGAACTTTGAACAGCAATTTCCTGATACAAAAGTAATTAAATTGGAGCAGAATTACCGTTCCACTCAGAATATCTTAAATGCAGCCAATGAAGTGATCAGCAATAATGTAGGCAGAAAAGATAAATCTCTGTGGACGGAGAATGAAGAAGGGGAACCAATCCATTTTACCCAGTATGATAACGAGTATGAAGAGGCTGAAAATGTTGTAAGGGACATTGACCGTATGATTAACGATGATGGTGCAGATTATAATGATTTCGCTATTTTATACCGAACCAATGCTCAATCCCGTATCTTTGAAGAGAAGCTGATCTTAAAGAATATACCTTATAAAATCGTGGGCGGGGTGAACTTCTATCAACGTAAGGAAGTAAAAGATCTGCTTGCTTATCTGAAAACCATAGATAATGGTCTTGATGATATTGCAGTCAAGAGGATCATCAACATTCCAAAACGAGGAATTGGTTTAACTACCATAGACCGGGTTACTGCTTATGCCCTGAATAATGACATCAGTTTTTACGATGCCCTAAGACACGCCGAATACATACCTAATCTTGGACGAAGTGCCGGTAAAATCTCCTCTTTTGTCAGCCTCATAGAAGTTTTAAAATCTCATTTATCTTCTCCTGATTATTCTCTGGAGGATTTAATGAATGAAATTATTGAAGCTACTGGTTATGTTACCGAATTGGAAGCAGAAGAAACAGAGGAAGCACAGGGAAGAATTGATAATATCAATGAATTGATCAATAAAGTGGTAACTTATGAGAAGAATGCCACGGAAGAACCTACCCTTAGTGAATTTTTAGAAGAGGTTGCTCTGGTAGCAGATATTGACAGCCTTGAAGAATCCAATAATGTGGTAATATTAATGACTTTACATAGTGCAAAAGGTCTTGAATTCCCCTATGTTTATCTGTGCGGTATGGAAGATGGCATCTTCCCAAGTTATATGTGTATTACTTCTGACGATCCCACTGAAGTGGAAGAAGAAAGAAGACTCTGTTATGTGGGTATTACAAGAGCCATGAAGAAGTTATCCTTAAGTGCTGCAAGGCAGAGAATGGTCCGTGGGGAAACTCAGTTCAATAAGCCATCCAGATTCCTCCGTGAGATTCCAAGATATCTGTTAAAGCAATCTGCCTCCTCTCTCGCTCCTAGATTTCCTAAGAACTCTTCTATGGAACGAAACAGTTTCAGTGGCAGCTCATATTCTAATAAAACTATGAATAGCACGTTATTTGACAAAACACCATACCAGGTTCCAAAATCATCCCTACATTCCAATCCGTATGCCACAATGCCCAAGAAGCAATTTGCAGTCACCAACGCAGAACCCCTTGCATATGGTATTGGTGATAGGGTAAGTCATTTTAAATTTGGAACAGGTACCGTTTCAGATATTACCCAGGGCGGAAAAGATTATGAAGTAACGGTTGATTTTGACAATGCCGGTGTCAAAAAAATGTTAGCAACTTTTGCAAAATTAAAAAAAGAAACTAATTAATCCATACTAAAATAAATCGCTAGAATTCATTGTATAAAAAGTTTGTTAGCGTTATATACTAAAGTATGTTAATGGAATATACTATTATGTATAGTAAAAATACTAAATTGTGGTATAATATTCGTATAAGCAGATTAGTCCATAAAAAACAGGAGGTTTTCCGTGCTTGCACGAGAAAATATCATGGTTTTTATGGATAAGTGCAACGTAAGCGAAAAAACGCAGTTTTTGAGCTTCTAATCTGCGGTAAAGCAGATGAGTCCGCTTCTAATCTGCATTATTAGGATAACTACAATTTAGGATGTGAGTTAAGCTCCACAAGAAAGGACGTGTTGTTATGAATAATAGAATTGAAGAGTTAATGAATGCTGTTAAACTTAATGAACTAGTTCACAAAAAGAAAATGGATGACGAAAAAAAGAATACAATTGTATGGACTTTAGCAATCATCGGGGCTGTAGCTGCAATGGCTGCAGTGGCTTATGCGGTTTATAGATATTTTGCTCCTGATTATTATGATGATTTCGACGATGATTATGATGACGATTTTGATGATGATTATTGTGATGAAGAAGAGGATGTAGCTCCTCAGAAGGAAGATACTCCTGCAGAATAGAAAAACCTGTGGAAACTCTAAAATGGAACCTATAGAATAGACACGAAAAAGTCTGTTCAGATAGGTTCCATTTTAAATTTTATTAACTTTTATGCATTATTTAAGCTCTCAATTAAGTTTGTGCCATATACTTTTTCTATTTCATCCACACCGACCGGCCGGCTAAATAAATAGCCTTGAATATAATCACACCCCGCCTCTTTCAGCCGGATGAACTGATTATATTCTTCAATACCTTCTGCAGTAATTTCAAGTTCCAGTCCATGGGCAAGAGCAATTATACTGTCAATGACCGAACTATTATGAACCCCTAAGAATTTATCACTTAATGATTTATCCAGCTTTACCTTATTGGCAGGAATATAAGATAGATAATTAATAGAGGAATAACCTATTCCAAAATCGTCCAATGCTATCTTTACACCCAATTCTTTAAGACGATCCAGAAATTCCAGAGTCTGAAGAGATTCTTCCAACAGACTGCTTTCCGTAATCTCGATTTCTATATATTCAGGGTCCAATCCATTGGATACTAATAAATTATTTAAAAATGGTATGTAATCTACATCTCTTAATTGCCTGTTGGAATAATTCAGGGATACGGTTTTTAATGGGTATCCTTGCTCCCTCCATCTTACCAGCTGGTTAATGACTTCTTTGGTTACCCATCTGCCTATATCTACGATTAGACCGATTTCTTCTGCAACACCAATAAATACTCCCGGTGAAATGTTAAAATCCTTTAGTCGAAGCAGCGCTTCAAAGCTTGCGATCTCTCCTGTATTTACATCCACCTGTGGCTGGTAATGTAATAAAAATCCATCTTCCCGGAATGCCTGCCTTAGGATTCCTTCTATTTCTGATTTCTTCCTAAGTTCTTCCTTCATTTCATCATGATAGAATACATAGTTATCTTTACCACTGAGCTTTGCCTTATACATAGCAGTATCCGCATTCATGATCAACTGGTTTGCATCGGAACAATCCTCAGGAAATCTGCAGATACCAATACTAAATTGGATATAATTTTCTTTATTCTTTAATATAAAAGACTTCTGAAACTGTTCCCTTATTAATTCAATATATTTTATGATCTCATTCTTATCGTCTTCTGACAGGAGAATAACAAACTCATCCCCTCCGATCCTGGAGAGAAATACTTTCTGACTCACCAAAGAAGATAATCGGTCCGCCACCTCTTTTAGCACCATATCCCCATAGACATGTCCCAGAGTATCATTAATTCCCTTAAAATTGTCTAAATCAAGAATTAATATGGCACCTCTATGATTGGCTTCTAATTCACTTTGTAGTTTATGTATAAAACTCATTCGATTTGGAAGATTGGTTAAATAGTCGTGATATGCCAGAAACTCGTTCTTATGATTTAATATCTCTATCTTTTCTAAATGTTCCTGGATCGTCTGATATTGAGCTCTTAATTCTTCTTCTGTCGCACTTAGTTCCTCGTTGGCATCTGACAATTGGTCATGACTTTCTTTTAATGCTTTCTCAATAATTCTGCGTTTGATATTATCAAAAGACAGGATGACAGAAAAAATAATTAACAAACCAATGATTAATAATGTAGTAATCACAAGCTGCTTATTCTCTTCATAAAAGCTTGTCTTTTGATTAATGATGATTGCATCCGCAGGAATCAGTTTCTCATCAATATCATATTTTTTGATAATATTATAATCAAATACATAAGAATTTGGACTTTTTGTGATCATGGAGATAGATTCTATCGGTTTCCCATTTAAATATTCCATGACCATCTTGGCAGCAATTCTACCAGACTCTGAATAGGACACCATCTTGCCCCCCAGTATCCCGGCTCCCACTCCACCAACTTCCGCACGGTAAACCGGTATATGGGTATGTTCTTTTAACATTTTAACCGCATCCTTAATATCAATGTATGCTCCTGTACGGTCTACATACATACTTAGATACAGTAGGATCGTATCATTCTCTATATTTTCCAATATACCTTCAAGTTCTTCAAAGGTATAATCAGATGCATTAATATGCCCATATTCAATATCTCTTATATTGTTTCTTGTTAAGTAGAACTGTTCTTTATTTCCTAGGCCGGGTAAAGTGTTATCCACGATAGCAATGACTTTTGTTGCCTCAGGATTGAATTTCCTTGCGATCTTAATATTCTCTTCCAGGTCTGTTGATTCAATGATACCTGTAAAATACTTATTCCTTGACGCCACTACTGCTGTATCTATGTTGTTGATTCCAAGAAATATGACAGGAATATCCTTAAATAATTGTTCCTGATATTTCATGGCAAATTGCAATGCTGCATCATCACCCACAATAATTGCATCATAAGGATCAAGATTTGATAATTTATATTCTAATATATTATAGAAAAGCTTCTCATTCTCTTCCGTTCGAAAACGATTCATATCCATATATTCTATATCAAGATGTATCTCTTCCGGTTCCAGAATAGACTTAATACCACTTATCTGCTCTGGGACAGATTCCAGATTCTCATTATATGAACTGATATATAATACACTTTTTTTACTGTCCTTTGCTTCAATAACTGTGGAATTTAATAGGAAAGGTATGATACATACCAAAGAAATAAAGAATGAAATACAATTAATGTGACGACCTTTTCTTAATATGCTCATTAACATCCCCCCTATGTAATGTATTAATCTATTAGAATCGACGAAATAATTTATAATTACTCATATTATAACATTTATTATTTTACATGGCAAACAATAAAATTAGGAATCGGTACTATTTTACTATATTTTTCAATTTAACGATACAAAAGGCATCTCTATAATCCAACTTATAGAGACACCTTTTACTAATGAACTATTACTTCACTGCTTCTTTTGCAAATTTCGTTGTTATAATCTCTTCATAAGGAGGCCGTTTAGAGATTTCTCCTGCTTCTTCAATAATATTAAGCAGTAAGGTTAAACTTTCTTCTTCAAAAACTGCGTTCTCTTTCCAGGTTTGTTGATCATAATATCTTGTTACAATTATGACCAGATCTTTTTGATCCATCTCTGGGAACTGAGGTGCTATCACTTTCGTTATTTCTTCTGGAGTATGTTTATTTACATATTCAATACCTTTTTGTATTGCATTGGTAAATTTTTGTATTATGTCACCATTTTTCTCAATATAACTCTTTTTCGCTGCATAAGAAGTATAAGGTACCATTCCGCTTTCTATTCCCAGTGATGCGACAACTTTACCTTTTCCACTTTTTTCGATAGCAGTAGCCGTTGGTTCAAATTCAACAGTGTAATCTCCGGTTCCAGAAGTGAACGCTTCTCCAGTAACACCAAAATCAATATTTTGAATAATTGTCAAATCCTTTTTAATATCGAAATTCTTTTTCTTTAAGATGTATTCTAATACCATCTGTGGCATACCTCCTGCCCTGCCGCCAATTACCGTTTTTCCTTTTAAGTTTTCCCATTTAAAATCCTCATTCGTATCTCTTGATACTAAGAAATTACCAGCTCTTTGAGTAAGTTGAGCAAAATTGACTACATAATCTTCTGCGCCTTCATTGTAGACGTAGATGGACGCTTCTGATCCCATAAATCCAATATCTGCATCCCCGGAAAGGACTGCAGTCATGGTTTTATCAGCGCCAAAACCTGTCACTAATTCAACATCTAACCCTTCATCTTTAAAATAACCAAGTTCAAGAGCAACATATTGAGGTGCATAAAAGACTGAATGAGCAACTTCATTTAATGTAATCTTGGTAAGTCCTGTTTCCTTCTTGCATCCGCTTAACATTGGTATGAGTAATATGGCGACCATAAGTACTGCTAATAATCTCCTCTTCATTGCCATCCTCCTATTTATTAATCTATAAAAAAGAATCATCTGCCTGAAATCTCACTTAATCTCATTGGTAGATGATTCTTATTTAACGACTTGCCAAGCTAAATCTTATGTTCATATTAAATCTGCTTATTTAGCTTCTTTTACTACTATAATATATTCATGGAAGATGGTTTTGTGCTAAATTTTACTTTGCCTGGGCTTTGCTGCCTAAAGTTATATCAAGAGTCTTTTCTACATATTCTCCATTCTCCAGTACTTTAATTACTAAAGTTACCTTTTCTCCTGCTCTGGTACTTGTTAGTATTTCCTGTAATTTCTCCATACTTGTTGCATCTCTGCCATTTAATTCTGTAATAATGCTGCCTTGGGTAAGCCCAGCCTTATGAGCCGGAGAATTCTTTGATACTTCTCCTACATATACTCCTTCCGGCATCTTATAACTTTTTGCAACATCACTTGTGATATCTGTGCCCATAATACCCAGATATGCCTGCTCAGATTCAGGAATTGTTTCTTGATTCATAAGCTGGGTCACAATTGGAATCGCATCAGAGATCGGTATTGCATATCCCATGCCCTCTACTTCTTCAGACGCATATTTTACGGAATTAATGCCAATTACTTCTCCCTTTGAATTAAGTAATGCACCGCCACTGTTACCAGGATTGATTGCCGCATCTGTTTGTAACAGCTTCATACTGCTGTCTTCAACAGATACTTCTCTCTCTAATGCACTAATATATCCTACAGTTACAGATTGTCCATAACCCAGAGCGTTTCCAATGGCAATTGCCATTTCTCCCACCTTAAGTGAATCGGAATTACCTAAAGTTGCAATCTTGATATTGGACTTTGTTTCTTCTGATAAACTATTTAAATCTACAGATACCACAGCAAGATCTGAGCTGGCAGCCGTACCTTTTACTGTCGCTTCTGCTGTTGTATCGTCTACAAATGTAATAGTAACTGTATCCGCTCCTTCTACAACATGATTATTTGTGGCTATCAATACTTCTTTATTATTTTGCCCTATTATTATTCCGGAGCCGCTGCCTGTCGCCTGATCTTCATATATTCTTCCAAAAAAATCACTTACATTCTGTGTCGCAGTAATTGAGATAGATACAATGGAAGGCATTACATTTTCAACAACTTGAGCAACTTCACCGGATTGGGAGCTGTTCGTATTTGTTTTCACAACAGGGCTGGAACTATTTGTATTGCCTAATGTTGTTGATTCATTGATCTTACTATTGCTGCTGGTATTTTGGTTCAATAATTTATTGGAAGCATAGTTGAACCCTTGAAATGTGGTTCCGGCAACAAGTCCAAATACGAGAGCAGTGGAAGCGATCTTCATGAAAGAATGTAACCTTCTTGGATCTCTCTTTCCTTTTCCTTCCTTACTGCTTCCCCCGAAAGTCTCCTCTTTATCAATCTTATCAGAATCTAACTCCTGATAAATATATTCATAGTATTCTATTTCATTGTTTCTATTTTCATATTCATTGTTCATAAAATTACCTCCTTGTTTTAAATTATTTAGATTCATATGAATTTTAATTTTGTGTTTTACTTGATGAACTAAGTTTAACAACAAATTATGTACATTCTGTGATTAGATTTTGAAAAAAGTATGAAAAAAAGAAAAAGACAAGTAACCGGAAGCTACTTATCTTTTTCTTTCATATTCTTATATTACTATTCTGTAAATCCATCAATACGGCGTTGAATCACTTTATTATAGTTTACAACTCTTCTCTCATATTCCATTCCCATATAGGAAGAAGAAAGCAGGAAATCTGCAGTTGCACGGTTGTTGGCAATTGGAATATCATAAACTGCTGCAATACGCAGAAGTGCCTTAACATCAGGGTCATGAGGCTGGTTCTCAAGTGGATCCCAGAAGAATACAACGAAATCTACGTTTCCTTCTACAATTCTTGAACCGATCTGTTGGTCACCACCTAAAGGACCGCTGTTATAACCCTTTACCGGCAGTTCTGTTTCATCTGATATTAATCTTGCAGTTGTTCCTGTTCCACATAGGAAATGATTCTTTAGGATTTCTCTATTTTCCAGTACCCAATCCACCAATTCACGTTTTTTACTATCGTGTGCAATTAATGCAATATGCTTTTGCTTTCCAATGGTAAATTTAATATAATCATCTTGTATCATATTTATGTTCTCCTTTTCTTATGTTACCTTATTAATAACGAGATTTGCTTCATCTCAAATTATTGCAGCCTCATCAGGACAAGAAATTTCCTAATATTTTCAATCTGGTTGCTTCTTCTTTCACTCCCAAAAGTGCATTCTGTACACCCGGGTCATTTAAATTGCCTTCAATATCCACAAAGAATCTGTATTCAAAACTTTTCCCCACAATTGGTCTGGATTCAATCTGCGTTAAATTCAGATTATTATAAATAAAATGGGATAACATATTATAAAGAGACCCGCTCTCATGAGGCAGCTCAAAACATATACTGATTTTATTGGCCGTCTTTAAAAATATCTTTTGATTTGTGATCACAATAAATCTGGTTGAATTAGCTGTATTATAATTAATATTTTCTTTTAATACCTTTAATCCATAACACTGTGCCGCTCTTACACTGGCAATTGCCCCCTGGGTCAGATCCTTATCTTCGACTACTTTTAAAGCACTGGCAGCTGTACTTGGATATTCAATTCTTTTTATATTTTCATACTCATCTAAGAATTTTGAACATTGTAATAAGCCCTGGGGATGGGAATATACTTTGGTCAGCTGCTCAATAGCTGCCCCTTCTAAGCCTAAAAGTGCCTGGTCAATCTTAAGTATATGCTGTCCCACAATATAATTATCATATTCATCCAGCAAATCATAAATATCCGTGATGCCTCCGGTAGAAGAATTCTCAATTGGAAGGATACCATAATGGGCTTTTCCTTCACTTACAGCTTCCATTACTTCTTTAAAGGTCAATGCATTAAAACTTTCAATATCTTCTCCAAAATATTCTTCCATTGCCTGTTCTGTATAACTGCCTTTTACTCCAAAGTAAACGATTTTACTGTCTTTGTTGAGCGGCAGCGTATCCTGGGCAAGGAAACGAATTGTCTCTTCCTTGGAATGGATTAGTCCATATTGAAGCTTTCGGCTCATAGACATAATCTGGGCAAATAATTCATGGACCCCATGTCGGTTAAAATCATTATGAGCAAGATTTCTTAAACTTTCTAATTTATCCGCTTCTCTTTCCTTATCAAATACTTTTTTACCTACTTGGATTTTATATTCAGCGACATCTTTCGCCACTTCCATTCTCTGCTCAAAGAGTCTGACGATCTCTTTATCAATGCGGTCTATTTCTTCCCTGCTCTTTTGCAAATCAACCATGTATTCTCCTCCAGACCTTCCAGTAATTTTATTATAACATAAATTATATAGATTAGTAGCTTAAAACTTCTTCTTACCGTAAACATTATATCATGAACAAGTTCATGATCTTGTTACATTCGCCAAGTACTTCGTACCTGGCTCATTTTCTTCATTTATATCATAATTTAACAGATTAGAAGGTGAAAAACAAGTTTTTTTCTCAACCTTATATTAATTAACTGACCCTTCTTCGCAGATCAGCAGCGTTTCTGCTACGCAGATTAGAAGCGTTTCTTCTGCGCAGATTAGAAGCTCGAAAACAAAGTTTTCTCGCTCACGTTGCACTTATCCATAAAAGACAGGTTATTTTACCATGCAAGCATGGACAATAACCTGTCTTTTATGGACTAATCTGCTCATCGTGAACGTTGCAAATTTTTTACCAAAAGTTTATAATAAGGTTGGTTGTAATTCTACATTGGGAGGAATATATATGAAATTCAAAAGAATTGGATTGATTTTTATAATAATTGCTGTTGTTGTATTTATTTTTATTAATATGAGAAATCAATCAGAAGTTACATTAAATGAAGAGAATGTTCAAGGAAATACCGGGGGAAATCTTTTAAATGGCGGTTTGTTCTGTGAGCTGGATGACAAGATATATTTTAGTAATATAAAAGACGATGGTTCCTTATATTCCATGGACTTAAACGCCACTAATTTTGAAAAAGTATATGAAGATAAGGTAAAGTATATTAACGGGGCCGGAAAATATATCTATTATACTAAAAGGAGTAGCGACAAAGAAAAATCCAGTGCTTTGGAGTTAGATAATAAAGGAATATATCGGATTGACAGGGATGGCTCAAATATTAAAAGGCTATACGCAGGGCTGAATGAGAATATGAAATTATACGGAAATTATATTTATTTTGAGCACTCTACCAAAGATGGCGGGTTAACTTTATATAAAATAAAAATTGATGGTACAGAAGAACAAGAACTGGTAAATGAACCAGTCTCTCCAACTTCTATCATGGACGGAATCATATATTATTCCGGTATTGGAAGAGACCATAATATCCATACTTATGATATAAATACAAGTGAAAACTCTACTTTATATCAGGAAAATACAATGAATGCCATTGCAGCCAATGATTATATCTACTATATGTCACTTTCAGATAATTATAGTATTCATAGAATAAAGAAAGATGGCACCAACCCTGAAACAGTAGTGAAAGACCGCTGTGCTGCCTTTAATATCAGTTCAGATGGTAATTATTTATATTATCAGGTGGATGATGGAGAAAATAATGGAATCTATAGATTTGATACAGAGACAAATGGAGTGGAATCAATCATATCCGGTAATTATAACAATATTAATATTACAAGTAATTTTGTATTTTTTCAGGAATTTCGTTCAGACAATATATTCTATCTTCCTGTAGGAGAGAAGGAAACGTTATCCACGTTTAACCCTCCTGTCCTCAAGAAATAAATTTAATCATCAAGTTCGTCAAGTAACTGAACCACGGTTTTCTTAAAAATCGGATGAATTGATTTTGGAGCAATTTCCAGAAGAGGTTTTAATACAAAACCTCTTTTTTCCATTTCCGGATGAGGTATCGTCAATTCTTTCGTATCCATAACAATATCATCATAGAAAATAATATCCAGATCTATCGTCCTTGGCCCCCAATGAACCTTACGCTCTCTCTTTAACTGACGTTCGATTACACCGATAATTTCTAAGAGACGTTTTGGTGACCTTAATGTTTTTACTTCCAGAGCAGCATTTAGAAAATCATCCTGCTCTACTCCTCCCACTGGTTCTGTAGTAATATATTCAGAAATCTTAGTCACCTTTGAATATTCATCTGCATTTAGCAAAGCAATCGCCTGGTCCAGATTATCTTTCTTATCTCCAAGATTTGAACCAATGGAAAGATAAGCAGTATGCCACTCTCTTTCAATTTCTACAGATACTGTTTCAATTGGCAGCATAATTGGTGCCCAGGGTTTTTTTATTTCCAGCTTAATCCTTTTTGCCAGGGGAAAGCGCATCAATATTCTGGAAGCTAAACATTCTGCTACTGATTCTAATAATTTAAAAGTATATTTCTCCATTAATTCTTTGATATAATGGCAGACTTCACCATAATTAATGGATTTGCTGATATCATCTTCAAATGCTGCTTCTTCTATCTCCGTATACAGCACTGCTGATACTAAGAATTTTTGTCCCAGTACATTCTCTTCTGCAAAAACTCCATGATGACAATATACTTCTAAGTTTGAAATTTTAATTTTATCCATCGTCCCACCTAATTTCTTAGAATTCAGGTAAATAGTTTCTACCCGAATCAGAATTTATTTTATCATTTAAGTTGCTTCTCATTATGAAGGATTGCTTCTATCATTCTTATGGCTCTAAGATTGGCTTTCACATTGTGTACTCTTACAAAATGGCATCCTTTCATTACTCCCAGAACACTGGTAGCAATGGTTCCTTCTTCCCGCTCTGTTACCGGAAGATCAAGTGTCAGACCTATCACTGATTTTCTGGAAGCAGCAAGTAGTATTGGCATATCAAATTGTAACAGGTCTTCCAGATGGTTCATTGCTTCCAGATTCATCTCGTATGTCTTGGCAAAACCAATCCCTGGATCTATGATGATTTTTTCCTTATTAATTCCAGCTTTTTCTCCAATCTCTATAGATCTTTTGAGGTCATTCAGCATATCTGACCTAAAATTATCATAATCCATATTCTCCCTATTATGCATGATACAAACAGGAACATTATATTCTTTAATGACATTTGCCATATTCGGGTCATATTTCAATCCCCATACATCATTTACAAGATCTGCACCTGCTTCCAGTGCTGCTTTGGCAACTTTACTCTTATACGTATCAATTGAAACTGGTATCTTATATCGTTCCTTAATAGCTTTAATCACAGGTACAACCCGGGCAGCCTCTTCTTCCTCTGAAATCTGGATATGGTTTGGCCTGGTAGATTCTCCGCCGATATCAATGATATCCGCACCATCTTCTATCATTTCTCTCACATGATCAAGGGCAGCTTCTATCTGATTAAAACGTCCGCCATCAGAGAAGGAATCTGGCGTAACATTAAGTATTCCCATAATATAAGTTTTCTCACCGATTTTAAAATCTGTTTCACCAATTCTTAGATTTGTAATCATACTTGTCCCTCTATTATATATTTATTCCTTTATTCTTCTTATCCTCTGTCCAATTACAAAGTTCCCTGGAATTACATTCAAAACAATTCCTGGACATTTTATCTGCCATATAGATGATTCCCTGAAAAGATTTTGGATCACTATCTTTAGTGCGATGGCTCTTAATCCCATCCAGTATTAATCCGGTTTCTTCCTGGCTGAATCCAGAGTCAATAAGTATATCTTTCCCTAGTAGAACACTTCCCTCTTCATGGGATAACTTTCCTTCATATTCTAAATACCTTCCGATATCATGAAGGAGCGAAGCAGCATAGATGACCTCTTTAGAAAAATGCAGTCCTTGTTCTAACGCCATAATGTAAGCAATTCTTGCCACATCTAACTGGTGCTCTATCCCATGTTTGCAAAAGATACGTTTTCTTTCTGCTTTAAAGTTCTTATTCATTGCCTGTTTATATTCAGGATGAATTAAAATCCGGTTTATTCTATCCATTACTAACTCAACTCTCTTAAATAAAGTGAAACTTATTAAGATGTGATTTTGAGCACATCTTAATTTAGTTGACCTTATCCAGGGACATATCAGCTGTTATCTACTCCTTTGAAGCGAGAGTGTTACAGCTGCCAGTCATCGGATAAAGTGAAAAAAGGTATTCTTTAAACTCTCATTGTTCTCAAATTCCCCCCGGCATACATGGGTTACGGTAGTAGTTCCCGGCTTTTTCACACCGCGCATTGTCATGCACATATGTTCTGCCTCAATCATTACCATAACACCCTTGGGCTTTAAATTTTTCATAATGTCATCTGCAATCTGAGCGGTCATTTGTTCCTGTATCTGAGGACGTCTGGCATACACTTCAACGGTTCTTGCCAATTTACTGATTCCAACAACTTTTCCATCGGGTATATAAGCAATATGGGCTTTCCCGTAGAAAGGTAAAAAATGATGTTCACATACAGAATAAAAAGTGATATCACGCTCAAGAACCATCTCATTATTATCCGCCTGAAATGTCCTGGCTAAATGCTCACCGGCATCCTGGCCTAAGCCTGCAAATAATTCACTGCACATGGTACTGATGCGGCGTGGTGTTTCTGCAAGGCCTTCACGGTCTGCATCTTCTCCTATCCCTTCCAGAAACAGTCTTACTGCTTGTTCAATTTTCTTCTCATCTATCATAAGTCTATGTCCTTTCTTATGTTTCAATGTGTCTATATATCTCCCCTAGAAAAGACAAAGATCCAAAAGCTAATATAACATCCTCTTTCTTAACAAGTTCCATTGCAATATCAATTGCATTCCCTATTGTTTCTCCATCAATCACATTTTTACAGTATTCTAATGCAGCTTTGGTCAGTTCCTTTGAGGATAAAGCTCTGGAGCTATCTGGAGTAATCGTAATAATAGTGTCAGCATAAGGTGCTGTGTGTCTTAATACACTATGATAATCTTTGTCTGCTAGTACACCCATTATATATATAATTCTCTTATTTGTAAAATATATTTCAATAGATTTTCTTAATGACTTTGCTCCATCTTCATTATGAGCCCCATCCACAAAAAAATAAGGTTCTGTCTTTATCATCTCAAATCTCCCGGGCCACCTGGTAAGAAGCAGGCCGGTTCGGATATCTGCTTCTTTGATCCGGTAACCTAAGCCGGCAAGTACACTAATTGCTTCTATCGCCAGAGCTGCGTTTTTTACCTGATTCTCACCGAGTAATTTGATCTCCAGTTTCTTATACTCCTTATAATCAAAAGTAATCCCATGAAATGTATGTTCCACATTCTCAATGGCTTCTAAACTCATACAAGTCAATTCTGAGTGATTCTGTTCACTTACTTCCTTGATTACCTCCATGGCTTCACTTTCCTGAGCGTAGGAAACAACAGGAATTTTATACTTAATAATACCAGCTTTTTCATAGGCTATCTTTGTCAGGGTATCTCCTAATATCTGCATGTGGTCCAGGCTGATAGAGGTTATGACAGAACAAACAGTGGTGGAAATCACATTGGTAGAATCCTCCCGTCCTCCCAGGCCAACTTCTAGAATAACAATATCGCATTTTTTCTCTACATAGTATAGGAAGGCCATTGCCGTTTCTATTTCAAATGGAGTGGGATGGGGCATTCCTTCTTCTACCATGGAATCTGCCACTTCTTTTATTCTGCCAATAAGATCTCCAACCTCTTCTTCACTGATAAAAACTGTAGACTGATTCTGTCCTGTCTGGATTCTTTCTCTGTATTCCAGTATCGTTGGAGAAATATATCTTCCTACCAGATATCCTGCCTTGGCTAAAATAGTTCCAATATATGCACATACAGAACCTTTTCCATTGGTACCTGCAACATGAACGAATTTTAACTGATCCTGGGGATTGCCTAAACGCCTTAATAATTCTTTCGTATTATCAAGGCCTAAGACACTCCCATATATATTTACAGTACTCATATACTCCATAGCATCCCTATAGGACATTTTATTCTTTTGTTCTCTCATATTTTTCCCTCCAAGCCAGGTAAATCAAGCCGGCTTGATTTTAATTGCCCCAACTCCTTATCTGGTTGGTGGATATTTCACAAATAAATCTTTGATTCCCTGATAGATTCCTTCTGCAATTACAGTAAGCCTGGTATCATCCTGTAATATTTTTACATCTTCTTCGTTCGATAAGAATGCCACCTCTAAAAGTACTGCCGGCATGGCAGAACTGTTTAATACTTCTATATTGCCCCTGAGCATTGCTCTGTCATCACTGCCTACAGCATTGGATAAATAAGGCTTTAAGAAGTATGCCATCTTGCTTGAGGATAAACCAGACCCTGCTGTTTGATCATATTTGGAAGAATACATAATTAATGAGCCTTTTGCAGATGTATCAGTACTTGCATTAATATGAACACTTACAAAGATATCCCCATCAATCTCATTTGCCATCTTTGTACGCTCTGAATTGGTAACTGTGGCATCGTCCAATCTGGAATAATATACTTTTATATCATTATTTTTATCCGCTGCTTCCTTCATCTTCTTTACAATAGATAATGTTACATCTTTTTCTATTAAATTATTCCCATAATTGGAACCCTGGGCTCCTTTTGCCGACCCACCATGGCCCGCATCCAGAAATACTATCTTAGAATACATATCTTTTGGTGCTTTTATAGTTATCACAAACTCAGAATCCGTCTCTGTAACCTTAAAACCACGGATAATATTCGTTCTAATTCTAATGTCAGTATTTCCCTGATTGTTTAATGACACTTCACAGGATGCTCTTGAAGAATCCATAATATCTGGAATATTACTTGTATAGAAAGGTACCTGGTTTCCTGGCACCGTAAGAATATACTGCCTGTTTACGTAATCATCAAGTTGAGTGATACCTGATAATGTATTGATTCCCTTGCTTATATGAATCTCATTTGGCAGTTCCTCAGCACTTGGCTCTTTTCCTGGTTTTTTTGTATAAAGACTGGCAGACTTTGCAGTACCATCGTACTCATAATAGAATCCCAATTTTTGAGTTACATACTCCACCGGAACCATAATATATGTCTGGTTATTTTCTTTATATAATATGGCAAGAGGCGCCGCAGGCAATGTAATATTTCCTCCATTTAACACGGCTTCTTTTTTGCCAATAGTAAGTTTCATGGTATTTCCATTGGCTGACAGGACTAATGTTTTATCAGCCTCATCATAAGAGTAATCTACACCTAAAACGGAATCGGCCAGTACTTCCCTTACAGGAGCAAGAGTGTATCCCCCTATTAAAATACCAGGGATTTCAGAAGCGACCTGCTCTTCATCTACAAAAAATTCCACGGTAGAGCCTTTATAATTATATTGATTTCCACCATATTCAATCAGCAGACCTTTATTCTCAATAGCAATTGTACCGGTTTTGCTGTACCAGGAATATAAAAATCCCAGATTCTCCGCAACAAACCTGGAAGGGACAAGAATCTTCGTTCTTCCACTGGATATATATTGTACCTGAACCGGAGCAGCCGGCATCTTTTTTGATTTACCGTTTACTGTTGCGGTTTTACTGCCCAATTTCATTACAACTGTATTTTTACCATTTTTTAATGTAATTTTCTTAGTCTTGGAATTATAAGAACCTTTTACTTTCATGGCAGAATTCACAAATACATCCATAAATGGAACCATTCCATTCTTATCCATCAGGATACCCGGATTTTTACTTAAATTTATATTTTCTCCATTATAAGTTGCCTTTAACCTGGTATCCTTATAGTTGACAGTCTTGCCACTATATCGGATTTTAAGTACACTTGCAGCATTTACTGTCGCTGGTGTACAGATCATTACCAATAGTAATAATATAGTTATTAGTTTTTTCATCTTTCATCCTCCTATGAATTTGCTTTGTACTATCCCATTGGGATTCACTAAATATCAAAATACCTGAACAACTTTTCACTCATTTGTATATTATAAACTTTCCTGTAGATACTCTATAAATAAGGAAAGGAGGGCCATTTGTGAAAAAGACTCTATTAAAAAATTTTATCATATGTGGCTTTAGCGGATGGTGTATGGAATGTTTATGGACTGGTCTTAATTCAATCATAAAACATTCTGACAAATCATTAAAATGCAACACTTCTGTATGGATGTTTCCCATTTATGGTATGGCTGCTTTTCTTTCTCCCATCAGCAGACTTCTTAAAAATAGGAATACATTCGTACGTGGAATCATTTATACACTTTTCATCTTCATTACCGAATATGGAACCGGTAATCTTCTTAAGAAGTATAAAGCCTGCCCATGGGATTACAGCAAGGCCAAATTAAATTATAAAGGGGTGATACGTCTGGATTATGCACCACTTTGGTTCGCAGTTGGACTTTTTTATGAAAGTATATGTAAAAAACAATTTCAATTACCAGATTAGAACAATCATGGAATTCCTGGTATTTATAGAACTGGCTTCTATAATATATCAGGAATTTTTTTGCACACAAAGTCATGGAACAATTGCCGGCGCATAATAATATATAAGAAAGATTCCTTTGATTTATCATTTGTATTATAAGGCAATTTTACCAGATAATACAATACTTTAATTCTTAAGTTTTTCCTAAGAAATGTAAGCACCTCCATTATCTTGTCTTGTACATTCTGAAAAAGATGCTATAATTAAGTTAAAGGTAGACCCCCTACTTGGTTCACAACCCTGTAACTACAGAGTATCATATAATATCATCACATTAATCAGATCATAGGACAAAAATATGAAAAAAGAAAAATTAAAGCAAAAATCAAATCAAACACATAGTAGTATATTTGAGTACCTTTTTCATAAACAAAAAAAAGACACCTTAATCATAGCTCATCGCGGAGCGAAAAGCCTGGCCAAAGTTGAAAATACAAAAGAAGCTTTTCAAATAGCAATAGATCTTAATATAAAAATGGTAGAGTTTGATGTAAGAATAACATCAGATGGAAAACTTGTGATTTTCCATAATAATCACCTGAATAAAAAGAAACTAAATTCCATGACTTATGAAGAATTATGTCGGAAAACTTCATTAGAAGGTTATACCCCTCCATTACTTCGTGATGTATTAGAAGAATGTCAGGGGAATATTATGTTAGACATTGAATTAAAAGAAGCAGGTTATGAACAGGAGGTTCTTGATTTAGTCACAGCTTACTATTCAATTGACCAGTTTGTCATAACTTCTTTCCATGATTCTGTACTTAAGAAAATAAAAAAAATAAATCCGAATATTAAGGTCGGTTTATTAATTGGTTATGAACATGCCTCCATACTTCGAAGGATTACTGAAATATTCCCGGTAAAAAGGTTAAAAGCTTCCAAAGCTGATTTCGTAGTTCCTCATTATACATTAGTTACTCCTATGCTGGTAAAATCTTGTAGACTACACCATTATGATGTAGTCGTATGGACTGTGAATAATGATAAAATATTTAATAAGCTTCTAAAAAGGAATGTTTCCGCTATCATTACGGATTTTCCTCAAAGATATGCTTATTAAAAAAGAAAGAGGAGAATATTTATGTTAAAAGCTGTTATATTTGATATGGACGGTGTTTTGGTAGATTCCGAACCTTTGCATGCGAAATCATTTGTTATTGCCATGAAGCAATTTGGGGTAGATATTACTACAGAATATAATTACGGATTCGTGGGCTCAACAGCTCTTTCCATGTGTGAATCTGCCATAAAAGAATTTAATCTGTCTGTTGCACCGGAGGAGATTCTGGCGGCGAATGCAATTGCTATCCATAAACTGGTGAAAGAAGAAGGCTATACTCCAATACCATATACGAAAGAGTTAATTAAAGACCTTTATAAACATGGTGTTAAACTTGGAATTGCATCTTCTTCCAGTGAAAAACAGATTGAAGAAGTTACAAAAGCACTGGGTATTAAAAAATACTTTGACAAATTTGTCAGTGGTGCAAATCTGGAACGTTCCAAACCTGCTCCTGATGTTTTCTTAAAAGCTTTAAAGGAACTTGGAGTAAAAGCATCAGAAAGTATTGTAATAGAAGATTCTATGAATGGCGTGATTGCCGCAAATGAGGCTGGTATTCCCTGTATTGGATTTATTAATGAAAATTCCGGTAATCAGGATTTATCTTTGGCACATGTTCTAATAGAAAGCTTTAAACATATTGATTATAATTTTATAAATAATGAATTAAAAAGAGCCAATGGAATTCCAATTACCATTGCCTCTACAAAACGCCTTATTCTTAGAGAATTAGCTGTAAGCGATATCAAAGATCTTTATGATATCTATAAAAACCCTGAGGTACGTGCCTTTATAGACGACATTGATGATTATCTTGAAATAGAAATAGAGAAACACAAAGCTTATATTAAAAATGTATATGCGTTCTATGGTTATGGCTTATGGGGAGTATTCAGCAAAGAAGAAAATAAACTTATTGGCCGTTGTGGTATCTCAAACCGTGAAATTAATGGACAGAATGAAATTGAATTAGGTTATCTTCTGGATGCCGACCACTGGGGCTTAGGATATGCAACAGAATGTATTACGGCGACTCTGGATTATGCTTTTCAAACCCTGGAATTACCTAGAATTGTAGCTGTCATTGATAAACTTAATGCCCGCTCCATAAAAGTAGCAAAACGGGTTGGAATGACCCTTGAAAAAGAAATCATTGACCGCGATAGAGCGTGTTATCTATATAGTATCCACAGATCAAATTAATTAGGCAATTGGGAAACTCTAATATTATATCTATTGGGAAAATAATTAATACAATTCCGGAGCGGAAGCTAAGCGGATGGAGCGTTGAAGCGGAGGAATTTGTATTAATTATTTCACAAATTTAGAAAACTTAATAGTTTCCCATATCCCCTTGATCAATCTAATCTCTCATAATCAAATGGAGTCAGGCGATGATAATATTTTCCCATCTCCCCAAAGGTAAAGCAGTATTTAAATTCATCAATATTAGTATCTTTAAAATAAATGACATAATTAAATTCTGGATTTTTAGATTCTTCACAAACAATGTCCTGGGAATATTTATAAAAGACACTCATTATATTATCTAAGGTACAATCTTTCACGGAAAGGGCTCCAATTAAATCACTTAGAAATAAATTATCCTTATTTTTTTCATAAATATGATC
The DNA here is from genome assembly GCF_003752155.1 of Mobilisporobacter senegalensis. GTDB lineage: Bacteria > Bacillota > Clostridia > Lachnospirales > Lachnospiraceae > Mobilisporobacter > Mobilisporobacter senegalensis. Next base: position 95,535 of record NZ_RJVG01000005.1, read on the forward strand.
GATGGTTCCTCCAGGCAGATTAAATTTATATCGATGGTTTTCAATTTCAATCCCAATCTTACCCCAGTTCTTCAATACAAAAGTTTGAAATTCTCTTAATCTTGGCATAATATCCATTTTGATATTCTCTTGTTCCTGCTCTATATTAAGTAAATATACTAAAAGATCATAATCATAATAAATACTTTGCTTTTCTCCTTTTACATATCCAATTTTTACAATTCCTTCATAAATCATAGCTTCCAGATTTCTTTCTAAATGTAAAAAGCCTTGTATTTTTTTATCCTCCATTTGAATGAAACTCCTTTCGTACCAGATAAATTCTGATCTAATTTATTTTATTGTATACGATATCTATTTAAAGTCAATAAATATGGACAAATATATAATCTCATATTTACCATTTTCATAATTCAGTATATAATAGCTACAGTTGGAGAGGTGGAACAGATATGGAACGTTTAAAAAAAGTATATCGCAGGAAAGACAGGCAGACCTTGGCAGATGAACCTTTAAGCAGGGAGAATATAAGCAGAATTTTAAAAGAAAGTGCGGATTCTCATAGTTTTTCCCCTGTATACTCGAAACAATACTCCTACAAATCCAATCATATAAATAAAAAAGATAGAATCGATCAGAACAATAAGGAGAATAAAATGGAAGAAATATATAAAATCATTGAAGAAAAAATAAAAGAATCCGGTTATAAAAGAGAAATCAGTGGATCTGATGTTTATAACGAAATATCTGATTTAATCGATGGCAAAGACAATGGCACATATATTCTTATGTCAAAACCTTATGATGATGTAGTATTCGAATATTGTGTAGATGTAATGTCTGATAATTTTAATTTATCTTACATTAAGATAAATGCTTTAGAAGGACAATACCATATTGATTTTGATAATTAATACGGATATATGGATTATCATAAAAAGAAGATATCTAAATTGATATCTTCTTTCTCTTTTCATTATTCTTTATTTAATTCCTTGCTTCATCAATTATTCTGCTTGATCTGTTGCTGAATTATTAGTATTGTCATCAGCGGTTGTATCATCTGTAACTGCATCGTCTACTGTGTCATCTACGGCATTTTCAGTACCCTGTACTGCATCATCTGCTGCATCTTCAACATCATCTACGGCATTATCAACATCGTCTCCTACAGTATCTCCTGTTGTATTATCCGTATCATTCACATCTTTATCGCCTGTATTACAAGCGGTTAAACTTGCAAATGCAAAACAGCATAATGCTATAAGTAAATATAATCTTTTTTTCATGGAATACTCCTCCTAAAAAATAATAATAGAAATTTCTATTTCTTGTTTACAAGGTATAGTATTTCACTAGAACAATTATAATATTCATCATACTTTTTTACTAATAAATACATCCAAAAAGGCTTAATACAACAAAACATGAATTATGATTTCTATTTATTTTCATTAATGTAAAATTTTATATTAGAAATATATAGAAAAGACAGTGAAAAACACTTGATAAAAATTTTTAATTGTAATAAAATTATTTAGTGATAAGCTTCCGTGGCTCAGATGGTAGAGCAATTGATTCGTAATCAATAGATCGTGGGTTCGAGTCCCATCGGAAGCTTTTCCATAGTATATTGTCATATCATTTCACTTATTCCTTCCATGGCGAAGGAATTTTTATTTGAGAAAGTAAAATGCCAACAGCGATATTTTTTAATGATAACCGTTTTAATTTTAAATTGAAATATGTATGAAAGAGAGTTTTAAGAATGAAAATGCAACATAGACTAAAAGGAATATTACTTGTTATTATCGGTTCCATGTTATGGGGAATCTCCGGAACCGTTGCCCAATATTTATTTCAGCAGAAAGGATTTACACCGGAATGGCTTGTAGTGATCCGTCTTCTTATATCAGGCATTCTTTTATTATCTTATGCACTATTAAGCGGTAATAAAGATATGTGGAAAATCTGGACCATGAAAAGCAGTGTGATAGGCTTGATATTCTTTAGTATCCTTGGAATGCTTGGTTCCCAATATACTTATTTTGCCGCAATTAAGCATGGAAATGCAGCAACTGCCACTATCCTTCAATATCTGTCTCCCGTACTGATTACGATTTATCTGGGAATCCGGACCCGAAAGATACCAGGACCAAATGAAATAGCGGCAATTATTTTGGCAATGTTAGGTACCTTCTTCATTATAACAAAAGGTAATATACATAGTTTATCCATCTCTAAAGCGGCACTTTTCTGGGGTATTAGTTCAGCAGTCGCAGCAAGTGTCTACACTTTGCAGCCACGTTCTCTTTTATCAAAATGGGGTTCAACAATTATTGTAGGCTGGGGAATGTTAATTGGTGGAATCTTCTTTAGTTTTATCCATTCTCCATGGGATTTTACCGGACATTGGTCAGTTACTTCCATATTGGGTGTCATATTTGTGGTTCTCTTTGGAACACTCATTGCATTTTATTGTTATCTGGAAAGTTTAAAATATATAAAACCAACCGAATCCAGTATACTATCTTCCGCAGAACCGTTGTCTGCAGCTATTTTATCTATTGTCTGGTTACATAATCCTCTTGGGGTATGGCAATGGCTTGGAACCATTTGTATTATCGTAACAATTATTATTTTATCCTGTACAGATGACAGAAGAAAATCAGCGCCAATTCAGCCCTGATTTATCTTATTCATAGTTTTCTCCAGCGCCAAAATCATAGAGTCGATATCTTCTTTCTCAATAACAAGAGGAGGCTGAAAAGCCAGTACGTCTCTATTGATTCCATTCTTGCCAATAAGAAATCCCAGATCTTTCATTTCCTCCATGATTAGATCTGTTATATCACCGGATGAAATGTCCTCACTCTTGGAACTTAACTGAACTCCTATCATTAATCCTGTACCTCGCATCTCTTTTATAAATGGAGATGAGATTTTCTCCAGTCTTTCCTTTAGATAATGACCAAGTGTCTCTGCTCTTTCAACCAAAGATTCTTCTTCAATATATTTAAGAACACCTAATGCTGTGGCTGCAGCTACCGGATTCCCTCCAAAGGTTGAAGCAGAAGGACGGTTAAAAGACTGTGCGATCTCATCGGTAGTAGAGAAGGTAGAAATCGGTATTCCATTACCTAATGCTTTAGCCGTGACAATGATATCAGGAATCACATGGTAATGTTCTATACAGAACATTTTACCGGTACGGCCATATCCGGTCTGTATTTCATCTATGATCAATAGAACATTATATTCCTCTAAAAGCTTTTTAACCTCTTTTATATAATTTGGGGGATACATAACAATGCCCCCATTTCCCTGAATTGGTTCCATTATCATTGCGCTTATTTCATCACTATGTTCCTCTAAAACTGACTTTAGCTGTTTTAAAGATTTCTCCATTGCTTCTTCGTAACTAATATCTTCTGAGTATGGACGATCGATAAAATAAATATTATCTTTTACTAAATTATCATCTAATCTCCACATTGGAATTCCTGTCACACTTAAAGTCAAATGTGTTCTTCCGTGAAGTCCTCCATGTAATGCAATAAAACCATTCTTTCCTGTATGTAATCTGGCCATTGCCATGGCTCCTTCATTGGCCTCGGAACCTGTTACACAAAAGAATGTTCTCTTAATGTCTCCCGGTAATATGGTCGCTAATTTTTCTGCTAATAGTACCATCGGTTCAGTTAAGTACAAGGTTGTAGTATGTTGTAAACAATTTAACTGTTCCAATGTATATTTAAGGATCTCAGGGTTGGAATGTCCACAGTTCATTACCGATACCCCTCCATAAAAGTCTGTATATTTCTTATCTTCCTGATCATATAGATATTGCATGGAACCTCTCACAATCTGGGGAGGATTTTTATAAAAATATGAGGTAGCAGGATAAAAATATTCTCCTCTTTTCGCTAAAATGTTTTCAGGTCCTATATATTTCATGAAATTTCCTCCTAATTTATATTCTTAAAAGTGAGAGCTCCCAAAGTGAAACCGGCTCTGAACGGTTTCATATTTTCATATAATTGTCTGCACCTGGATTTGTCTTTGACTGCTTCTTTATAAATCCCAATGATCGTTCCAAGTTCGGTAAGATCATAAGTCTGCCCTTCAATCCGAAGACTCAGAGGTTTATCAAAATTTAATATATCAAGAATCGGAAGGATACAAAATTCTTTCCCTGTAAACAAATGATTTTTCTCATTTTGATCTATATAGACCGGATTTTCCCCCTGGTCTGTCTGAAGTACCAGTATATTATTCTCTACATACTTATTATCCTTTTGAGCTGTTGGTTCCAGGACCTCTATATTTTCATAAAGATTATGATCCAAATACATAACTTTTTGAGGTCCATGAGCCACTATTTCTAATGGTATATCTGCCTTAGCCATAAATTCAGGCAGTTCATTTCGTTTTATCTCTATAGATATGGTAGCTTCACTGGCACCCATATTTTTGCAGAATTCTAAAGATTTATGGTTATATATATTTAAATTGAAATTAGTAATTAATTTATACTTATTGCTATATTTTTTCATAGCCCCTAAATTAGAAACTAATAATCCGTCAAAATATCTACCATAAGTTTCTAAGTATTGATCTATTTTATCGAACCAAAGTTCATCCATCATCTGAGGTAAATCAAGATAAATTTTCGTATCTTTCTTAACCCTGACCAATTCCATAAGCTGTTCTTTGCTTATAAACCGGTCCGGTGCAAAAACCTCACAAGGTATATAGATACGGTCAACTCCAAGTTCAATGGAAAGTTTTGCCTGATCATAATTATTTACTTTTACAGAAAGTTGATGAACCGACGGAACTTTAGTTGTGTATTGATCAAATTCTGACTGGATATCACTGATTATCCTCTCTGTTATTTCAGGTTCCTCTGTAGGTATTGAAAACATCTTTCCTGTGGAATAGAACTTACCGGTTCCTTCATATCTTGAATTGATAAACTTCAAACCCGGTTTTGAAAAAGCATATGCAGTAGTAAAGTCACGTTTTCTATGTTCATATAATTCATTGGCATGCCTCTTTTTATCATAATTTAGCGGTTCACGAATATATCGGTCTATAGCATCACCGTATTTATTGACCAGATCTACAATAAAATCCGTATCTCTCATACGTCCTTCTATTTTAAATGAAGTTATGCTGGCTTCAATTAATTCGGGGATATTTTCATACATATACATATCTTTTGCTGCAAGAGGGAATTTTGTAGGATATACATTCCCATCTTTTTGCACAAGATATGGCCATCGACATGGTTTAAAACATCTGCCCCGGTTAGAGCTGTTGCCTAATACAATAGAACTATAATAGCAATTTGCTCCATTCACGGCACACATATCTCCATGTACAAAATATTCTGTTTCGATTCCTGTCTGACTTTGAAGGTATTTTGCAGTCTTTAGATCCATTTCTCTGGATAAGACTACCCTGGATACATTGTATTCCTGCAGTTTTTTGACCATTTCAATATTATGGACATTCATCATGATAGAAGAATGGATTTCAAAATTATTGAGGGCATATTCTTTACATATCTCCAGAACACTTAAATCCTGGATTATAATACCATCAGCATCAGAATTATTTAAAAAATGAAGATATTCAATTGCTTCATTTATTTCAGATTCATTTAACATATTATTTACTGTCACATAAACTTTTTTATCAGACTCATGAGCCATTTTTATAGCTTTAATTGTATCTTCATCTGAGAAATTATAGCCTTTTCTCATCATTCGCATATTTAGTGATTTCCCACCGAAGTAAATTGCATCGCAGTTTGCCTCTACCATTTTTTCAAATGTCTCCATTGTTCCACAAGGAGCCAATAACTCAATTTTTTTGTCATTAAAGTATCTTGCCATTTTATTACCTCGATTTTTTAATTCCTATTTTCTTTCACCCATAAAACAGATCCCAATGGCTCCAGGGCCGGAATGGGCTCCTATACTTGGGCTTATTGTATTTATAATTATATTCTTTGGTTGAAATCTGCTCTTGATTAATTCTTCTACATATCTGGCATCTTCCATGGAATCTCCATGAACAATACAGATCAATTCTATATTATCCTTAAAAGCTCCCATTCTTTCTTCCATATTGTCAACTATAGTACTTAAAGCACGTTTTCTTCCTCTGACTTTGGAAAGTGGTAAAAGAGCTCCCTCTTCATTAACATACAGAATTGGTTTTACATTAATTACTGTTCCCATTATTGCAGTCGTTTTAGATATTCTTCCGCCTCTGTTCAGGTGAAACAGGTCATCTACAGTGAATTGGACACAAAAATTCTGAAGATGATCTCTGATCCACTGTGCGACCTCTTCTATGGATTTGCCTGCTTTTTTAAGTTCCACTGCTTTCATGACGATCATTCCCTGACAAAGAGAAACATTGCAGGTATCAATTACAATAATATTACTTTCTTTATATTCCTCTGCAACTTCTCTTCCTCCAGCCATAACATTGCTGCAGCCTCCACTAAGGGCAGCTGAAAAGCTAAGGTGTAATATATCAAGACCATCTCCCGCATATTTGCGAAAAGTATCCAGTATTACAGCCGGATTACTGGCCATGGTAGTTGGCATTTTTCCTTCTCGCATTTTATCGTAGAATTGTTTTGGAGTAAGATTAATTTCATCTCCATATGTAATCCCATCTAAATCGTAATAATGAGGAATAATGCCAATCTGATTTTCTGTTATATATTCCTCGGGTAAATCTGAGTTTGAATCTGTAGTTATTACAAAATCTCTCATACTGATCTCCTTTAACATTACTTATTATTATATTTCATATATTTTATTCTACTCGTAAAAGTTGTATAACGCAACTTTATTCAGCAAAAATTAAGGACGAAGGTCCATGTATTGACCTCCGTCCCTGGAGATTATTTAAATCTTTTCTCAATAGAAGCTAGTATCTGATACAGGGCTGTTGCCATAATACAGAGGATGACAATACTCATCATGACCCAGTCTAATTTAAATACCTGGCTTCCATATATGATCAGATAACCTAATCCTGCCCTGGCAGCTAAAAACTCTCCAATTATGACGCCCACTAAAGAAAGACCAATATCCACTTTCATGATACTTAGTATAGAAGGTATATTACTTGGGATCACTACTTTAAAAAGAATATCTTTCTTATTTCCACCTAAGGTGCGGATCAATTTAATTTTATCTTCTTCTACTTCTTTAAAATCTGTATACAGGTTAATAATGGTAGCAAATACTGCAACTGACACGGCTGCCACTATGATAGTCTTCATATTGTTTCCCAGCCATACAATAAAAACAGGTGCCAGAGCTGACTTTGGCAGGCTGTTTAACACTACCAGATATGGCTCCAGAACCTTTGATATACTATCATTCCACCATAGCAAAATTGCTGTGAGCAGTCCAACTACTATAACTAAGAAAAAACTGAAAAAGGTTTCTAAAAGTGTCACTCCTATATGATAAAATATGATTCCGTCACTTGCCATATCTATGAAGCATTTAACAATTCTTGAGGGGCTGCTAAATACAAATGAATTAATAAGTTTTAAATCCGCTAATACTTCCCACATACCAATAAATACAATTAATATGATTATCTGATAAATGGTTATTTTCTTCATCCTGTTCTTATGAGCTCTTATGAATTCAAGTTGTGCCTTTGATACTTTAACTTCAGTATTTTGGACAATTTGTTTATTATTTTTCATGATTATTCAACTCCTCCCACAGCAAGTTAAAATAATCTTTAAATTCAGGTGTATTTCTTGCTTTTAATGGCGTCTTCTCCCCTTCTATTGTCAAGTTTACATCAACAATGCTTTTTACAGTACCTGGTCTTTCGCTTAGTACAATAATTCGATCTGCCATACTAATGGCTTCCCCAAGGTCATGTGTGATCAATAACGCTGTCTTCTTTTCTCTTCTTATGATCCGCCATATATCGTCTGATACTTCGATTCTTGTTTGATAATCCAGAGCTGAAAAAGGTTCATCAAGCAAAAGTATATCTGGTTCCAGTAAAAGAGTGCGGATTAAAGCTGCTCTCTGTCTCATACCTCCGGATAATTCCGTTGGTTTTGAATTCATAAATGTGATTAGACCATAGGTATTTAACATTTCATTTATCATAAGATAGCTATTTTCTGTCAATCTGTGTTGTATCTCAAGACCTAATGTAATATTTTTTAAAGTTGTCCTCCAGTCTAAGAGATGATCTTTCTGTAACATATATCCTATATTCTTACCTGAATTTGAAGATATTTGACCATTTATATATATATTGCCATCACTAGGCTTAATAAGACCTGAAATTAAGGAAAGAAGCGTAGATTTGCCGCAACCGCTTGGACCTACCACAGCAATAAATTCGCCCTCATTCACTTGAAAAGAGACTTTAGATAAAGCTTCAGTCTCTCCCTCTAATGTGTGGTATGAATAACTAATGTTATCTATATTAAGCAATTCTCCCATAATATTTCCCTCCATTACTGTTTATATAGTATTATATGAAGAGATTATTTAACCGTTACCATTTTAAACCCTATAGAAACATGGGTTAAAATTGTTAATTAATGTAGAACTGATTGGAATCCGCTCCTTTAGGCTCAAAAAAAGAGAATGAATTTCATGATTTCATAAAGTTCATTCTCCCATAGATCACTGTCTTCTAATGTCGTGGGGTAACCCTCTTTATCCTCGTCGGAGGTAATTTCATTTGTCCTCTAACAAGGTCCTCTTCATTCATGTTATGCACAATTATTTTCCGAAGAAGCGTTTTTCGTTCTTCAATATTTTTTTCTCTTTTCTTCATATTTTTCCGTTCTTTCTTCTGTTTCTTTAAAGAGAGAAAAGAGCTGGAACGCTTGATTTTCCTGTGTTTTTCCTGGGATTTTTCTGTGTTGAATTTTTAGAAGCTACGCGTGGTCTGTAATTGAAAAGGCAAAAAAAAGACCTGAGACGGGATGGTTTAATGCCCTATCTAGGTCTGAATTTAATTTTGTTTTAGCTATGTTTTCTATTATGTCGACGAGGATAATTGCGGTTACCTATGCGATATTGAATAGTGCCTCGGGACATAGTAGAATATTTCAGACCATAAGATTATTATATTCATTCTGATACAATTATTCAATAAAATAATCATCTTTTAAGCTATTCTTTTATTTGCTTTGGCTTCTCTTATTTCTATATATCCATCAGAAAACTTGAATTTAACGATATGCTCATTTCCAAATTTACATTCATAGCTAACTTTTTTTACTGATGTAACTAAAAACATGTTAAGGACTCTTGTAATATCTTCAATTAATACATCTTCGGCATCATAAAACACAACCATCTCGTCTTTCCCTAAACCATCAATTTCACATAATAAATTGTACAAAGTATAACGTCTCTCGCCATATAAAGGAAATCTTTCTATGACTTCGTATTTTGTCGTGTCCTGCCAATTGTCATTTTCTTCGAAAAATTCTCTAATGTTGTCTATAAACTCTCTACCTTTATAGGTCATAATAATCACTCCTCGTATTATATAGTAGTAGTGTTTATAGACCCTCTCCAAGGTCTGTATGCTATACTTTTTGGAGATACTGTGGATTGGTGAATCACTCCTACCACTTGATGGTTTCAGAAAGGCTCCAACCACAGGCTCTTTGTATATTTGTTAATCAGTTAGATACCGCATGACGGTTTATTTAGAACGAGGTTACAATCGCAGGGAGTACCCGTGGGTTCCAAACAGTATTAAATTTATTCAAAGGAGAATTGCTATGATTTACGCCGGAATTGATGTTGCCAAAGATAAGCATGATTGCTTTATCACTAACTCAGATGGTGAGGTGCTATTTAGAGCATTTACCATTCAAAACAACCGTGATGGTTTTGATGATCTTTTTCAGAAGATTTTCTCAGTTGCAAAAGATTTAACGAAAGTAAAAGTAGGGCTTGAAGCCACTGGACACTATAGTTACAATCTTCTCGGTTATCTCGTTGATAAAGGCCTTGCCACCTATGTTATCAATCCATTACATACCAATCTGTACAGAAAAAGTCTAAGCCTTAGACAGACGAAAACGGATAAAGTAGATGCCCGAACAATTGCTTCTATGATTATGTCTGATGTGAACTTAAAGTCCTACTCAGACACATCTTATCACAATGAAGAATTAAAGTCATTAACACGTTACCGTTTTGATAAAGTAAAAGAACGTGCTAAGCTTAAAACTTCTATTTCCAGACTTGTTACAATCCTTTTCCCTGAATTAGAAAAGCTTGTTCCTACGCTTCACATGGTTTCTATTTATACTTTACTTTCAGAATTTCCAAGTGCCAATGCTGTTGCATCAGCTCATCTCACAAAGCTTGCAAACCTACTTGAAACAGCATCAAAAGGGCACTATTCCAAAGATACCGCTATTCTTTTCAGAGAAGCTGCCCGAACTTCTATCGGTTCAAATATGCCTGCTAAATCGCTTGAACTGAAGCACACAATTAAACTTATTCAGGAACTTGATTCCGAGATAGATGAAATAGAATCTGAAATCAAAATCATTATGGATGAAATAAATTCCCCAATACTTAGTATTCCTGGAATAAGCTATCGTATGGGTGCAATGATTATCGCTGAAATCGGCGATTTTGAACGATTTGATACTCCTGATAAGATACTTGCTTATGCCGGTCTGTCACCATCGACTTACCAATCGGGTCAACTTGATGGTGCCTATTCCCATATGGAAAAACGAGGTTCCAAATATCTTCGTTACGCATTATTTAATGCGACTAAATTTGTTTGTAACTGGGATCCAACATTTGCAGCTTACCTTGCAAAGAAACGTGCCGAAGGTAAGCACTACAATGTAGCAATATCTCATGCTACGAAGAAGCTTGTAAGAGTCATTTATCAACTGGAATGTTCTGGGCAAACATACATTAAATTAGCTTAGGTTTTATAAATAAATATCTCCTTTTTGAGCACCTACAAAGATGCTCTGTTTGTCATGCAGTTTTCAATGTCCTATGAACTAATTTTCAGTTCTCAATCTATCTGAAATGCATTTCTGCAATTCATTCAAAAAAATAACATTTTAGACTTGACTTTTAATAGTTAGTCTTTCAAATGTTCTGGTGTAGTATACTATATTTTGCTTTTAATAAATATGAATCAACTATAATATTTATTTTTTTTTCACTATTTTTATGCTCTCTACTTGAATCAAATAAATCCTAACCAACTATGGCAAAATTTGAGAGTGGAAACACCTTTAATCCAAGCTTTTTTGTGTATTTCTTGTATCCGCTGATATATTTTATCATCTTCGGAATCTTAGTCCTTTCGGTCTTATGTGTATGTGCTCCCTTTATATTTTCTAAAAAGAAATCTCTTTTTATCAAAAACCAAATCTCTTGGTACATATTTCAGTCTATGGTAATTATTATGTATGCCTTTCAAAGTTCACTATATTGAAAACACTATATTCTTCCTGGTGAACTTCAGTTTTTCCTATTGTCAGATTAGTATTTGTTTTCATTTCCTTCCAGGTAATAAACGGCAATTTATTAATTATAAATTTACTTAAATTTTTCTTCTTGTTCATTGCTTACAGTTACAACCATTTTTAATTTATCACCTTTGTATTCTGCAAGGTTATTTTTTATTTCATTGAGTAATAAATCAGAAATCACTTAACCACCTACCTTATACCAATATTGTCTTGTCTCTTTTCTACTACTTTATATATTAGATTCAATTATTTTAATCATGATGTTAGGCATTTCACCTCTTTATCTATATATCGAATCCCCATTTTTTTACTCTTGCTTGTATGGCAAGCTTTACATTATTAAATGTAACAAAGATATTTTACATAAAATACAAAATTCGATTCCTTTTATAAATAATATCATAATTTTCTTCGTTTCAGTTCCTCCATTAATTCGATAAAATTACCTGGATAATACGACGTACAGAAATGCTTAAAATTTGTATCTCGGTAATTTGTATCGCTATTTATAGTCCAAATAACTCTTTCCAAATAGCACTGCTTTTTATCTTCTTCATTATCTCGATTATCTGCAGTTTGAAATATTAATATGACATCCTTATTATCGGAATTATAATTAATCCAACCCTTTTTCCATTAAAATACATTTTTTTCTTTTTAACTATTTATTACTTAAAATTCCCTTATATTCAGCAATATAGTCCTTTCCACAAGCTGTTACAGAGATTAAGTCTAATTTACCAATAAACATATATTCATATTCATTATTATATTCTGAATAATCAATACTTTCAGGAATTGAAGATACAGATTTATAATAATAATTTCTTACTTTTTTTTCATATGAGATAGGCTCATTATTTAAAAGCTCATTATCTTTTTTTATTTCTTCTTCTGTTTGATTTCTATATATAACCTTATAAGAATCACCCACTTTTTCAAGAGAATATAGAGGAATTACATTTTCTTTTTCTGTGATACTTTCTTGTATTTCGCTCTTACTTTTATAAATTTTTTCTACAGTTATTTCTTTCGCATAAACTATTCCAGTTGCACCCAAAACAAATACCAATAAACTAAATATTAATAAATTAAATTTACCCTTTTTTAAAAATTTCATAATTAGCCTCCCTTATTGAATTAATAATAAAAGTATACAGTTTGTGGTAATTATTGTCAATACCAATTGAGATATATGTTAAATTCACATATTACTATCTCAAAATTTTTATTTAATATTTATCTCTTCGATTTTTTCTTTTGTAGTGGTCTAAAAAATGGTTTGCACTATTAAGCACAGAGAATTCTTTTCCATTTTCCTTATAACTTCTTCCGGTACTACTTGTCAAAAATAGTTTAAGCAAATATAATTAAATTTATCTCACACTTTTTAAATCTATATTAGAAATTAATTACTTATTCCTTAAAGACCCTCTAAGTTCTATATTGGAATTCTGTATATCTATATTATAAGCAGTCTTTTACATTATAACAATTTATTACTTCTTTCACGATATATTTTAATATTCAAACAAATTAAATCGGCATGGAAACTTTATTAAATTTTTTTCTATCATTTGCCCAACATTTTCGCAATCTCCTATACCCAAAAAAGTAGATGTAAATTCATTTAAAAAGAATTTTTTAGTATCATCATCCCAACTATCAACCACTGATGGGTTTATAGCAAAATTATCCAACCGGCAAACAACCATATTATTTAATACATTTATTACTGTTTTTTCAGTTTCTTCCGAGTTTTATCCGAACTTCATCAAAATCCAGATTTTGCATAACTTCTTAAAATCAATCATTCAGGAATCTTTAGTTTAAACCATTTTCAGAATTCATCCCTGTAAAATACTTCTCCGAAAAACCTCAATTTCAAATATCACTGTGTCGTTGGGTAATATCCTTCATCTTCTTCTAGGTAATTCCATTCATCCTCCAACAAGATTATTTTCCCTTTCTTTTTCCTTCAAAAGTTCTTGCTCAGAAGCTCAATTTCTTCTTCTATTTTCCTTCATTCTTTCCGTTCCTTTTTCTTGTTTTCAGAAAAGCGAAAAGAGCTGGAATACTTGATTTTACTGGGATTTTTCTGTGCTGAATTATTAGATGCTATGCGTAGTCTGTAATTCAAAAGACAAAAAACAGACCTGAGATGGGGCGGTTTAATGCCCTATCTAGGTCTGAATTGCTAAGATGCTTTCGCATGATTTTCTATTTCATTTTCTACTTGTCGACGAGGATAATTCAAGTTACCGCAAGGATAAGACGAGGTGCCTCGGGACATTTAAATCCTTAATAAGCTACTATAATTCCGCCTTCATTAGCATATAAAGAAGCAATGCCTGCGGTATCCGCTATAAATACACTTTTAAATTTAACTAATTTTAATATTTCTTCTTTAATATATAAAGCTCTTTCATAGTTATTACAATGAGCAATTCCTAAAATTTTATTCTCTGGATCAATAACATCCTGAACTATAGTAGTAGCCATTAATTTTAAAGCTTTATTAATTCCTCTTGCCTGGTCAATCTTATAGATGGTGCCTTCCTTTGTTGCTCCCATGACAGGCTTTATATTTAAAGCGCTTGCAATGATTGCTTTCAGATTGGATAATCGTCCATTCTTTCTAAGTGTCTCTAAAGATTCTAATACAAATTTAGTATTTAATTCTTCAATAAAATGATTTATCTGCTCTACCACTTTTTCGAAAGGATGACCTGATTCTATATATTCTTTGATCTTCATCACTATTAAAGTCTGTGCCACAGAGGCTGCCTTGGAATCAAATACTGCGATATTTCGACCCGGATGTTCTTCCAGATATAATTTCTTAGCTAATTCAGCACTATTATATGATCCGCTTAAGCTGGAAGATAATGTTACTACATATTGATCTCCTTCTTCAGAAAATGCATTCATATATGCTTCTGGAGATGGACATGAGGATTTGGGGCAGTTCGGGCTTGCTTCCATCTTTCTAATAAATTCTTTTTGATCAAATGTTTCATCATCTACTATTGTTTCATTATCAATATGAATAGATAATGGTACCAATTCTATATGTTCATCTTTTTTTAAATCTGCTGTTAAGTCAGTACAGCTATCTCCAATAATTTTGTAATTCATAAAAATCCTCCTAAATCCAATTTCTACATTATGTAGTTTTCATTACTACCAATCATAACATGAATATAACCATTTGAAAAGAGGTATTTTATAATTTGTCGATTCAGGACATGTAAAAAGCGAGTGGATTAATTATTAATATAACCGCCACTCGCTTAAATATTATAGATTAATTATTAAATTTTAAAGGATTATTTTGTAACCAGTAACATAATCTGGTTGCTTCGATTTATAAATTTAGTCATTGCTTCTGCAGGCAATGGTTTATGACTTAACAATGCTAAATCATATAACTGTTCACAGATCAGATTTACATTGTCTCCTTCTTTATTCTCCAGGATGTATTGTACAAGTTTATTATTTGCATTTAATACTAAGGTTTCACTTGATCCAAACATATTTGGGTCCATTCCATACATATTGTACATCTTCATCATATCCTGCATTCTGCGGCTTTCTTCAGATAATGTGATCATAGAGGATACATTTTCATTTTTCAATTTTTCAACTTTAACTTCAAGTTTTTCTTTATTTAAAGCTTTTTTAAAGAGCTCTGTCAAAGTATCCACTTGTTTCTTTAATATTTCTTCATCCTCTTTATTCGCTTCTTCTTTTAGATTTTCCGTTAAATCTGAATCAATTCTTTGGAATTTGATTGCATCATCCTGCTGCTCTAATTGAGAAATAAAAGGCTGGTCAATATTATGAGTAAGAATCAATGCATCAATTCCTTCTTCTTTAAATAGATTGATATACTGACTTTGCTGTTGTTCATCTGTTACATAGAAGATAGTTGCTTGTTTCTTCTCATCTTTCTTGTTGTCCTCTTTTTCATCGGCTTCATTTTTCTCAGTTGATGAATCCTTAACTTCTTCTTTCTCTGGTTCATTCTCAGATTTTTTATTGCCTGCTTCAATATATTCAGGAAGAGTGATATATTTTCCCTCTAGGTTCTTAAAGATAATAAAGTCTTTCATCTTATCTCTGAATTTATCATCTTTTAAGCAGCCAAATTTAATGAATGGACTAAGGTCATCCCAGAACTTTTCATAATTTTCTTTATCCACTTTATACATTCCGGATAATTTATCTGCAACTTTTTTCGTAATATATTCTGAAATCTTCTTAACAAATCCATCATTTTGAAGAGCACTTCTTGAAACATTAAGAGGAAGATCAGGGCAGTCAATGACACCTTTTAATAACATTAAAAATTCAGGGATCACTTCTTTAATGTTATCTGCAATAAATACCTGATTATTATATAATTTAATAGTTCCTTCCAAAGTATCATATTCTGTATTTAATTTAGGGAAATATAAGATACCTTTTAAATTAAACGGATAATCCATGTTAAGATGTATCCAGAATAAAGGTTCTTTATAATCGTGGAAAACATTACGATAGAATTCTTTATACTCTTCATCACTACATTCATTTGGGTGTTTTGTCCAAAGAGGGGTAGGATTATTAACAGGTTCTGGTTTCTTAGGAACTTTCTTTGTTTCCTTCTTAGAGTCTTCGGATTCTTCCTTAGCATTTCCTTCTTCATCTACCGTTGCATCAATAACAGTATCTTCTGCTTCTGCCCCATCCACTTCTTCTTCCACTTCTTCAAATTCCTCTGGAGCATTGATATTTTTAAAATAAATCTCAACCGGCATGAATGAACAATATTTTTGGATCACTTCTTTTGCTCTGTATTCATTAGAGAATTCATAACTATCTTCATTTAAATAAAGAGTGATCTCAGTTCCGCGGGTTTCTTTATCCCCGTCGTTCATTTCAAATTCTGTTCCGCCTTCAGATACCCAATGAACTGGGACAGCACCTTCTTGATATGACAATGTATCAATGGTTACTTTATCTGCAACCATGAACGAGGAATAAAAACCCAGACCAAAATGTCCAATAATTTGATCTTCATTTGTTTTATCTTTATATTTTTCCAAGAAAGCTTCTGCACCTGAGAAAGCAATCTGATTGATATATTCTTTCACTTCATCGCCAGTCATACCAATACCATTATCGATAAACTTAATTGTTTTCTCCTCTGGATTTACAATGACTTCAATTTTGAACTTATTGTCGTCTGGAAGATTCACTTCTCCCATAAGCTCAAGTTTTTTTAGTTTTGTTACAGCATCACTACCATTAGAGATCAATTCACGAAAGAATATATCATGGTCAGAATATAACCATTTTTTAATAATTGGAAATATATTCTCCGAATTAATTGAAAGACTACCTTTTTGTTTACTCATAATAAATCTCTCCTATTCATAATAACATTTACAAAACTTATACTGTACGTCCCTGGATAAGTTCAACCAGAATCCAGATGTGGTTGAAACCACATCTGGATTAAGTTTCATTTTACATTTCATAAAATATCTTAATACGAAATAATTTCCTTGTCAAGATAAAATTAGCACTCAATATGGCTGAGTGCTAACAAATTTGTTGTTTTATTAAATTTCTTCATAAGAAATACTATTTTCCTTTAAAAAATTCTTTACATAAGAATCCCATTCATGTTCCAAAGATTTATCTAATGTAAAAGTTCGAAGTGATGTACCTGTAATTATATGCAATTCATTATGTTCATATCTGACATTTAAATATAATCCATTTACATCTTCTTTTTTAAATGGCAATTTCATTTCATCTAAAATTTTTTGAGTATTCTTACCTTGAAATTGTAATACTATTTTAATAAATTGTGGTGTCTTACTTCCTTTCATTAATTGAAAAGCAAATGGTTTTATTTCTATCCAGTTTGAATAATCCTCAAGTTCTTCCAGTTCATCGTTTGTGAACCACTCTTTATTCAATTTTCCTGATACATGAAATTGACTAAAGGTAGTAATATCTAATTCGCAGAGAAGATAATCATCAAAAACAGAATGTATTAATAAACTTGACATAAACGATTTAACATCAAGTATTTTCATTGAAATCATGTTGCAGCTCCTTTTCTATTAAAGATTGAAATTTTATGGCAAAGATATATAATAAGTATATCATGTTTATGCAAGGAGAAGAAGAATGGAATATAAAAATAATCCGTATGATTTAATTCATTTTATCAATGATGCCACCTCACCTTTCCATGTGGTCGAAAAAAGTATCTCCCTTTTAGAAGAAGCAGGATTTGAGAAAATTGATGTAACCAAGAAATGGGCTCTTAAAAAAGGAAAATCTTATTATACAGCTCCTTATGGTTCTGTTTTATTTGCATTTACCATACCGGATGATCTTGAAAATAGTAATTTTAGAATTGCCGCTGCTCATACAGACCATCCCTGCCTTAGAATTAAGCCAATTGCAGAAATATGTGAAGGGGATTATCTAAAAGTTGATACAGGAATATATGGCGGTCCTATTTTAAATACCTGGCTGGACAGACCTCTCTCCATTGCCGGTAAAGTATCATTAAAAAGCGACGATATATTTCATCCAGGAACAAAATTGGTTGATTTTAAAAGGCCGATTCTAACCATTCCTAATCTGGCAATACATTTTGACAACACTATAAATAAAGGGGTGGAATTGAATAAACAGACGGATATGCTTCCATTAGCCGGTATGATGGGTGAGAACATCTGTAAGAAGGATTATTTTATTAAATTTTTAGCAAAAGAGATCGATGCTGACCCAGAAGATATTCTTGATTTTGATCTCTTTATATATAATGCTGAACCAGGACAAATTATTGGCATGAATGGAGATTTCATCTCCTGCCCAAGACTTGATAATCTGACATCTGTATTCTCTTGTATAAATGGAATCATCAATTCCCACAGAACAACGGGCATCAATATCATTGCTTTATTTGATAACGAAGAAGTTGGCAGTCTTACAAAGCAGGGTGCAGATTCAAATCTTTTAACAATCATTCTGGAGAAGATATACCATAGTTTTGCATTTGAACAGTCTGCTTTCTATGAATCTATTATGCGCAGCTTTCTTTTATCTGTAGATGTAGGGCATTGCCTCCATCCAAACAAACCTGAGAAAAATGACCCTGTAAATAAAAATGTTTTAAATGGTGGATTTGTCATAAAAATAGATCTGAACCAAAAATATGCATTTGATACAGAGGCAATCGCAGTAATACAGCAGATCTGTATTGCAAATAATATTGAATATCAGAAATTCATCAATCGTTCCGATATTGTTGGTGGAAGTACCTTAGGTGCCATGGTTTCATCTAAATTACCTATGAATACGGTAGATGTGGGTGTTCCGCTTTTAGCAATGCATTCTGCCAGAGAATTAATGGGAAGCAAAGACCAGGAAAGTTTAAATTCTTTAATAAAAGCATTTTTTATGGCTTAATCAATTGATTTTTTTCTTATATTGTTATGGTAATATTTAATATTAATCTCCTTTCGCATATTATTATTGAATCTACAAATACTTATTAAGAGATAAAAAATCTCATTAAGATTTCCATTTAAGATTATGATACAAAAGGAGAATAAAAATATGAGAGCAAGTCATGAAACCTATACAAAAGTAGCAGAAAATTGTAGTGAATACCTGCCTAAGGACAAAAAAGGATCATTAAGAGCAACCAACTCCATATCTGAAAATACACATGGCGTATCATGTGAAAGCTGTGGACATTTTGACAAAGAAGAATTTTGCAGATTAGATTTATATGATAAAATTGTAGATGAAATTGAATAATTAAAATTAAGGGCTGGTACTATATACATAGTAACGGCCCTTTTAGATTAAAGAAATGTTGCTATCAGATACAGGCACAATAAGTGCACTGGATAAAAAGCATAGAAAAGATACTTTACCTTCGGTCCTCTTAGACCATTATATAATAAAATAAATATTAACGAAAATGAAGCTATTCCCTCAAACCTTCCTCCTATTACTATAGTCACAAAGAGTACAGATAATATAAGGAATAATTTCTTTTCACGAAATAAGTAAAATGCCAAAATCAATATCACGCCCATAGCATTATAATCCGTTTTCAAAAGAATCGCCAATATACAACCGGCTAATATAACAATTAGCTGAAGAATAATCGATACCGGTAAATTTGATGGGAAATGGATTTTAATTTTATGTAAGCCATAGATCACGGCGAGACCAATCAATAAAGTAAAATAAACACTTTGATAATACTCATAAAATGGTTCTCCTTTTATGGCTAAGTCAAAAGGGATCTCTGATATCAAAGCAAAAATACCTAAACGTAACATATATTTATTCACATTTCTCGTATGAAACAGACCCTCCACGATCAAGAAACAAAAGATTGGGAAAGCGAGCCGGCCAATTGCTCTCATAACGTAATATATAGGTTCATCAGGTGGTATCAGCACATGTGCTGTATGGTCAATGAGCATCGTAATAATCGCGATCATTTTTAATGTAAAACTATTCATGGGAATCCCCTCTCTCCACATTTAATATTATTTCCCGATCAATAAAACTGCAGAACGGGCTTTCACCATATATTTTCTTTGATCCTTTAATATATTTTGGGACTTTTCTGTAATATCATAATTGAATATTTCATTATCTGATGTATTAAGAAACATATACCAGTTTGCCCCTTTTGAAAGTTTTGGCAGATCAAACTCGTGATCCTCCCAATGCATATTAAAAGCCAAGTAGAAATCATCATCATGATGTACTCTGTCTATCATGGCATATCTGCCGCAGAGCATAATGCCTAACATTCTGCTATAATTGGTATAGTCTGGATACCAGGCTTTTGTTCCGTGGAATGATAGATCTGGAAATCCACAAGAAGCATAATCCATATTTTTTAATTCTTCTTTCCAGTGTAAGATAGGATGATCCTTTCGAATCTGGATCAAAAGTTTAACAAAATCATGAATTTCTTTATTGGTATCAACTAATTTCCAATTCAGCCATGAAATACTGTTATCCTGACAATATGCATTATTATTTCCTTTTTGAGAATTTCCAAATTCATCTCCTCCAAGGATCAGCGGAACTCCCTGGCTTAGGATAAGGAGAAGGAAGGCATTTTTAATTTGTTTCATACGAAGTTCTAATACTTTTTTCTTCCTTGTATTTCCTTCTACTCCACAATTCCAGCCATAGTTATAATCTGTTCCATCCCGTCCTTTTTCGCCGTTATCCTCATTATGTTTTACATCATATGAGTATAAATCCATTAAAGTAAAACCATTGGTATTGGTAATATAATTAATGGATGCAGCCTTCTGGGGATTTCTTTTAAAGCAATCAGCCACTTTACTCACCTGTTCTTCATCACTTTTTAAAAAACGTCTCCCATCGGTAAGAAAACCATCATTATATTCCGCCAAATTCTTAAATTTGGGAACAAATTCTTTTGGATAGATCTCATCCGTATTCCAGCTAAGTCCAAAGATTTTTGTTTCACTAAGGAAGGGATCTGTAGCTATTAACTTTGGAGAAATAGCATTTTGGTTTATCTTGATACCATCAATATGAAATTCCATGACCCAATGGCGCAGGCAGTCAATGATAAACTGTTCATTGATACCAGGCTCAAAATAAAACTCCATAATTATCTCAATACCGGCCTTGTGCAATGCTTTTACCAGATCTTTAAATTCATCTATAGGATTTGCTGTATTTGCGGCGTAAGAGCTTTTTGGCACAAAATAATTACTCTGGCCTGTATACCCCCAATAATTTATCTTTTGATGATCCAAAGCTCCATGAGGATTGATAATCTCTTTTATAATTTCATCAAATTCATAGGATGGTAAAAGTTCAATTGCAGTAATTCCAAGATCCGTCAGATACGGGATTTTTTCAATGATCCCTCTAAAAGTTCCTTTATTCTTTACTTTAGATGAAGTATCTTTTGTAAATCCTCTTGTATGAATCCGGTATATGATAAGGTCTTCATAATTCGTTCTTAATGGACGGTCTTCTTCCCACTGATATTCAGAGAAATAAAACCCTCCCCGGATCTGTTTTTGCTCTGCTAAGTCTATCGCCTTTCCCCAATGCTCTTTCCCCGAAATTATCCTGGCATAAGGATCAATGAATTCCTTCCCTTCCACTTCATACATATACTCATAAAGATGGTAATCCAAATTATCAATTGCTAAATAAAATAGATTTCCCATTTTCTGTTCTAAACGAATGGACTCTATCAGTTCTTTGGAATCTTTCCCATAGATATTCAGTTTGCATTCTTCTCCATTGGGTACGGAAACTGAAAAATATACGCTCTTATCTACAAGTCGGACTCCTAACGGCAAAGGCGTCCCTTCTCTGATCTTAAAATATGATTCTTTTTCATATACACCCCTGGTACTTTTAGATTTAACTTTAGCCATCTTACTCCTCCAAAAGATTAGTAAATTTTATTATTTTTATATTACTGGCTTTTCTCATTCTCTATCTGTTCAGCTAAATCATTGAGATACACCCATCTGTCCATCTTACCTTCTAACTCTTGTTCAAGTTCTTCTTTCTTAGCCATTAACTCATTCAGTTTCGAGTAATTACTTGCACTTGCAAGGATCTCTTCTTCTATCTGCTCTATTTTTTCTTCAAGTTTTGAGATATCATCATCAATGGTTTCGTATTCTCTTTTCTCTTGATAAGAGAATTTTAATTTTGTTTCCTTTACCTTACCATTCGCTGGTTTTTCTCTATTTTCTTTAGTACTGTATGGCTCTTCTTGCGATTGGATTCTATCGTGAGCTAATTTGTAATCGGTAAATCCTCCCTCATACTGTTTGATGGTTCCATTTCCTTCAAAAGCAAATATCCTTTCCACCACCCGGTCAAGAAAATATCTGTCATGGGATACGGTAATGACAATTCCATTAAAACTATCCAGATAATCTTCCAGTATAGAAAGGGTCTGAATATCTAAATCATTGGTAGGCTCATCTAATATTAATATATTCGGAGCATCCATCAGTATTCGAAGAAGGTACAATCTACGCTTTTCTCCTCCAGATAATTTAGAAATATAAGAATACTGCATTGCTCCTGTAAATAAAAATCTTTCAAGCATCTGGGCGGCACTTGCACTTCCATCACTGGTCTGAATATATTCTGCTACTTCACGGATATAGTCGATCACTTTAAGGCTTTCATCCATATACTCATTCTCTTGTGAAAAATAGCCTATCTTGACTGTCTGCCCTATTTCAATCTCACCAGCATCCGGCTCTACAATACCATTAATAATCTTGAGCAATGTTGATTTTCCACAGCCATTCTTACCCACAATTCCAATTCTGTCATCTTTTAAAAAAATATAAGTAAAATCTTTGAATAGTACCGTATCTCCATAGGATTTGGATATATCATGAATCTCAATCGTTTTCTTACCCAGGCGGGACGATAATGAATTCAATTCTACATTTGCTGTTTCAACAATTTTATCTCTATCCCTTAGCTCTTCGAATCTTTGGATATGGGCTTTTTGCTTGGTAGAACGGGCTCTTGCCCCACGCATCATCCATTCCAGATCCATACGGTATAGACTTTGCTTCTTACGTTCTGTTGCTAATTCCATCTCCTCCCGCTCCGCTTTCATTTCAAGGAATTTAGAATAGTTAGCAATATAACTGTAGATATTCCCTTTATCAATCTCAATAATCTTGTTGGTTACTTTATCAAGAAAATATCTGTCATGAGTTACCATAATTAATGCACCACGGTATCTGTTCAGATAGTCTTCTAACCATTCTGCCATCTCATTATCTAAATGATTGGTGGGTTCATCAAGAACTAAGATATCTGCCGGATGTAAAAGAGCCCGGACGAGAGCTACCCTCTTTTTCTGGCCACCGGACAATATAGCAACTGTCCCATCATAGTCCATTATCCCCAGCTTGTTTAGCATGGATTTTGCTTCGCCTTCCATATTCCAATGTTCTGTATCATTAACAACACCTTCCAATACATTTTGTAATATAGTCAGCTTTTCATCAAAAATAGGATTTTGTGCAAGATACGTAATCTTTATATTATTTCCTTTCGTTACTGTTCCACTGTCAGGTTCTTCCAGTCCTGATATTATTTTAAGAAGGGTGGATTTACCTGTACCATTAACACCAATGACACCTATCTTATCTCCTTCATTAATCCCAAATGTAACATTATTAAAAAGTATTCTATCTGTATAACTTTTTGTCATTTTTTCAATCGTTAATAAATTCATTATATACCTCTGTTTTTCTATTTAAGTCTACTGTGAAAAATATTTATAATATAATAATTTAAAGAATCATCATTAGAAATATTATATACTTTATATTATTTTTATACAACTGAAAACGTAAGGCAACTACGCAAAAATCCTGCTATATTGAGTATCACTCAATATAGCAGGAAGTATTTTACCGCCCAATTTAAAACGCCCGAGATAAAATTCCCGGGCATTAATAAATGATTCCTATTAGTCTTCTACATCATCACTTTGAATGTTCATAATCTGTCTCTTTCGAGCCATTTCATCACTATCAAGGTATTCATCATAAGTAGTAATTTTATCAATCAATCCAGTTGGAGTAATCTCCATAATACGATTGGCAATGGTTTGAACAAATTGATGATCCTGTGAAGTAAATAATACTACCCCGCTAAATTTAATCAAACCGTTATTTAATGCAGTAATAGATTCCATATCTAAATGGTTTGTAGGTTCATCCATAAGAAGAACATTGGAAGCTAAAATCATCATTTTGGATAGCATAACACGTACCTTTTCACCACCGGATAATACTCTGACTTTTTTAATTCCTTCTTCTCCTGCAAATAACATTCTTCCAAGGAATTGACGTACATAAGTAACATCCTTCTCTGGTGAGAACTGCATCAGCCAGTCAACAATTGTATCGTCACAATCAAAATCCTTCGTATTATCTTTAGGGAAATAAGAACTTGAAGTTGTTACGCCCCATTTATATTCACCTTCGTCTGGCTCTATTTCTCCCGACAAAATTCTAAATAAAGTAGTTGTTGCAAGTGTATTAGGTCCAACAAACGCAACTTTATCATCATGTCCAATGATGAATGAAATATTATCAAGGACCTTAACACCATCAATTGTCTTAGAAAGATTTGTTACTGTTAAAACTTCGTTGCCAATTGCACGGCTGGGTCTAAAATCAATATATGGATATTTACGGCTGGAAGGTCTGATATCATCTAATTCAATCTTTTCTAATGCTTTCTTTCTGGATGTTGCCTGTTTTGATTTAGAAGCATTTGCACTAAAACGTTGGATGAATTCTTGTAATTCTTTAATCTTTTCTTCCTTCTTTTTATTGGCTTCCTTCATCTGTTTCACCATTAACTGACTTGATTCATACCAGAAATCATAGTTACCGGCATATAATTGAATCTTTGCATAATCAATATCTGCAGTATGGGTACATACTTTATTCAGGAAATATCTATCATGGGATACCACAATCACTGTATTCTCAAAATTAATTAAGAATTCTTCAAGCCAACGTATTGCGTCAAGATCAAGATGGTTTGTAGGCTCATCCAGAAGAAGAATATCCGGGTTGCCAAACAAAGCCTGAGCAAGTAAGACCTTTACCTTCTGGCTGCCATTTAATTCACTCATTAATTTATAGTGGAGGTCTGTTTCAATTCCCAGACCATTTAATAAAGATGCAGCATCTGATTCTGCTTCCCAACCATTTAATGTTGCAAATTCCCCTTCTAATTCACTGGCTTTCAGACCATCTTCTTCTGTGAAATCTTCTTTTGCGTAGATCGCATCTTTTTCTTTCATAATTTCATAAAGTCTTAAATTGCCCATGATCACTGTATTAAGTACATCAAATTCATCGTATTTAAAGTGATCCTGTTGTAAAAAGGAAAGTCTTTGACCAGGTGTAATTACAATATCTCCATTTGTTGGCTCTAATTGACCTGATAATATTTTAAGAAATGTTGATTTACCTGCACCATTTGCTCCGATCAAACCGTAGCAATTGCCTTCGGTAAATTTAATGTTTACCTCTTCGAATAAAGCTCTTTTACCGAGTCTTAAAGTTACATTACATGCTTGAATCATTGTTAATACCTTTCTATTCTCTCTTTTTTGTTCGTTCGCAGTCATATCTATTTTATCGTATATTCAATATTTTGCAATAGTTTTATAAAAAAACCCATTTTATTGACCATTCTAAGAATTCAAGTTATAATTTAATCCAGGCTAGAATTTACTTACATAAGTAAATTCAGACTGGCTTGATTTCCTTTATCTGGAGGGCAGAACATGAAAACGGCATTAAAACAAAAAATTATTATTATTGGTTGTTTATTATTATATATTCTTATTATTTATTTCACCGGCTATGGATGTCCATTTCGATTTTTCCTTGGTCTCTCCTGTCCCGGCTGTGGAATGACAAGAGCATGGGTTCAGGTTCTGCATCTTCATTTTGCAGATGCCTTTTATTTTCATCCATTATATTTCCTTGTTCCTATTATGGGTATTATATGGTTATTTGAAGATAAAATAAATCCCAAATGGAATAAATTTTTCTGGATTATAATCGCATTACTATTTATAGTAGTATATTTCATTCGATTTCAAAATTCAGATCAGGATATTGTAACCTTCAATTTTATGGAGTCCTTCTTATATAAAATATTTCATTTATTTTAACTAGTGATATTTATTATAGCTCACTATATTGGAAAAGAAAGATGGAATCATGATAATTTTTCTTAAAGATAAAATAAGAGGCTTTTGCAAAAATATAAGATTTTTCTAAATTCCAGAAAAATATATTTTGCAAAAGCCTTTTTATTTATATATTATCATAATCTATTAAGCGATTACCGGGGTATGGTCATTCCCTTTGACCAACATTGTTTCAAAGAATAAAAGAATAGCATCTATTACTCTGTGGCAAAGATCTACGATATACAGACAATCAACTTTTACTACTTTGATAGCATTTAGATATTCTTCATGCATTTTTAAAATAAAGTCACAGATATCATCCACATTGTGAAATACTTTTTGGGAATCTCTTTCTTTACGTACCTGAACACAACCTACATATTCCTTAAATTCTTTCTTTAAATCACTTTCATAATTGCAATGTTCTTTTAAAGTACCGGTAAAAATTCTGTTATGAGGAAATGTAAAATAATCTGCAATATAATGGGTTATTACACCAAGATGCCTGCAATAATAACCATTCATACCTTTTTCCACATCATAATCTTCTGTAACTTTTCTTATTTCTTCTCTTAATATATGAAAAGTTTCATCGATTGAATGCTTTCTTGTAATAAATGATGGTACACAATCTGGTAAAATACTACCTATATAAAAGGCTTTTTTATGTATCCTAAGCTCTTCCGTGTGCATGTTGTTAATAATATATTTCGCAAGGGAAATGTGCGACTTTTTTCTCATGTCATCCTCCAATGATTGACTAAATTCCAAAAATAAGAGTTAAATAAAACCTAGTGCTATACTCCTAATTTATTTTACTCTAAATAAGAATGATTTTCAATATAAATTAATATGAAATTGTCGAATTAAAATAAAATTAACCTTTTGTTCATAGTTCGTTCATTTTTTCACCTAACCAAAACAGACCGGCTACATATCCCTAAACTGTATTTCTCAACATCTCCTTTAATTTATATTATTTGGAGTACATTCTTCAAAAGTGCAATCCGTGATTCTATGATATCCAGATTGATCAATCGCTCCGCCACTGTATTCAGAGATACAGCGTATAAATTGGCAACTGTTTATTTCCCCTCTTTTTCCATATATCAGAATACCAGCACCACTTTTATCTCTGCAGTTTATAAAGCTACAGTTGTTAATCTTTCCTGCATTCGTACTTAATGCTCCATTCATACAATTGGAAAAGATACAATGTTTGATTTCCGGTTCATATGAATCATAGATAGCTCTCCCTTTCACTGAATTTAAAAATATTGATTTATTAACATATGTTTTTGTACCTCTGGTCCATAACAGCCCCGTTTCGCCATTCCCATCAAATTTGCTGTGATCAATGATGCAGTTCCTTGATCTATCCAATACAAATAGATATTCACTCTTATTATTAAGAGCAACGATCTTCGAATTCTTTATATTTAACAGACCTTCACATATTATATTCTGCTTCATATATACGACACAATCCAAAATATTTATAATTCCCAATTCCTTCACTCTGATTGGTATGTCCAAAATTGTAGGTACTTTTATTGTATATTCTTTTGTAATGATTTTCTCAGACAGATCCCCTATATACTGAAGGAGTTCTTCTCCCTCCGGATAACAGTCGTAGTAATCACATTCTGAAATATTTGATTTTACTTCACCTTTATAAAATATAGCTGAACCATATTCTGTTACTTTACAAAATTTAAATTTACACCCAATGATCATGATTTCATTGGTGGAATAAATTGCTCCACCAATTTTAGCTTCACAGTCTTCAAACCTGCAATCCTTTATCATGCCTCTTCCATTTCTAATATGAAGTGCTCCTCCTTCATTTACAGAAAAACATCCTTTAAAAATTGTATCTTTAATTGTGATCTGATTTCCCCAGAACTTAATTCCGCTAAAATTAGTTGTATTACGAATTATCGTATTTTCGATTATTAGATTTCCATTCTCCTGATTAATAGCACTTCCAAAGGATCTGCAATCGATATTGGAATTATAGATCTCAACTTCTGAAAAATTCTTAACTTGGATCAGAGTATTATATGAATTAAGATTATTCTCTAATATACTATCTTTAATGATTAAATGCCCGCCATCCACCTGTATATTTCCATATATCTCAATCTTAGCATTATCAATGACTAAGGTTGCTCCTTGTGGTACAATCATTGGTTCCAGCAGTTTACAGTTATCCACCAAACGCAATACTTCATTTGACATGATTACCTTCCCATATATAGAAGCCACATATTCAATCTCCGGAATATAGAATTTTAATTCAGACATGGTAACCGGCATCTTTTTATTCATCATCTTTTCATATGTTTTCAGACATTTATCCGTATCTGTTAGATACGAATTCGTAATAAACTCAAAAAGCAGTTTTTCTTCACTTCGATCAATCTCTAATAGCTGGGTAAATATCCGGATTGATTTATGCTCTTCCTCTGATATTGAATCATCTGCCATACTTACATTCATCATATCTAATATAAATAAATACTTTTTCACAGGGGAATCTAAAATGGTAATTAGATCATCAATGATTCGATTTCCTTCTTTTGCTTTCTTAATGACTCCTGCTGCATCTTTACTTGACAGACCCAAACCTTTTAATATAGTACGCTCTAATTCAAAGTTGTTTAGCGGACTAATTATTTTACCCAGTCCAGCCTGCATAAATAATCCAGCACTATAGGTACTCTTAAATTCTAAGTGTTCAAAGAAAAGAGGATGCTTTGGAGTTATAAACGATTTCTTTTTATGATTCAGCTTTGTTAATGTATCAAGTTTCATCCTTATCACTCCATTTACAGTCTTATTATTTTTAAAGATTTTAAAATCCGAAAGACTCCAAAATTTCTTGTATTTTTTATTAACTAATTATTCCTCCTGGGTAAAATCATTAAATACAATACTATCTTGGGGATTACATTTTATATATTCACAACTATAGATTTCCTGTCCATATTTTTTGTATGCAAAATATACTGCACCGCCAATGTATTTTGCATTACAGCTGCGAAATCTGCAATTGCTTATTCTTGTATCAGACAGTGAATCACAGTAAACGGCTGCCCCGTGTTCCGATTCACAGTGGTAGAAACTGCAGTCATCGATATTCGCTGATGACCGGTTCAATATTTGAACTCCTCCATTCATGGCATCTTCTATCATTGTCCCATTCATGGTTAAATTCGCTCCATCAAAATGAATTGCTCTTTCCGATTTTGTATGTAGTATTTTAGAATTATTTACAATCAGGAAACCCTTTTCCTGCTGTATCATTCCACATTTAAAATTACAATTAATTTCTGAATCTTCTATTTTAACTACTGCGCAATTTAGAATTCGTATTAAATATTTTTCATTGGTATCTTCCACTGATATATTAGAATATTGAATACTAATTTTTCCTGACTCTACATAAATGCTGCCATTTATATTTACCTCAGCTCCGTTAAGAATAAGGCTCGCGCCATTTCTTATAATTACATGTCCATGAATATAAGTTGGTTTATCTATTACTAAAGTTTCCCCCTGATCTAATATGAGATTCTCAAAGGACTCCTCTATTAAAAAACCACCGCTTAGATATCGAAGCAATTCATAGCTGATATGATATCCACCCTTTACAAACTTTCGATATAATTTTATTGCTT
This sequence comes from Mobilisporobacter senegalensis, assembly GCF_003752155.1. Classification (GTDB taxonomy): domain Bacteria; phylum Bacillota; class Clostridia; order Lachnospirales; family Lachnospiraceae; genus Mobilisporobacter; species Mobilisporobacter senegalensis. The sequence continues at coordinate 125,575 of NZ_RJVG01000005.1, forward strand.
CTTTCATGTTGTTCTTATGGGTCAGCGATATGAAATCTATAAGAAACTGTCTTTCCATCTTGGTAAAATGGAAAACACTCATATAATGATTCGTTACATTCTCACAATAGATTTGGGCCCATAGAGTATTATTTGATAGTTGAATTAAATCACCTGCGAAAGCATATTGTTTCTCTTTCGTATCCATCACTTTAAATACTTCTGTTATCTTATAATCAAAATTGTTGTTAATATCTATAATGATCCTATCCTGTTGATTTGGATGAAGCCTTATATTCTCAAGTAATTCATCAAAACTTTTCTTTGTTTCTGCAATTGCTTTCATGTGGCCAAGAGCAAGTACTCCAAGTCCAAAGCAGTATATATATTTAAAAGAAGCATCAGCATATGCAAAAGGATGGGAGTTAGTTATGGTATCACACTTTTGTACTTTTAGAAGATTTAGTAAATCCATATTTTCTCACCCTTTCCATTTATACTTATATTTTTATATCGTCATAATATCGTAAAAAGGTTATCTATTTAATATATTGATTCATGGAAATTTATACCTTAATGAGTTCCTCTTGAAATATAATCAATTGCAGCTGACTGATTCGTATCATAAAGAATATAATCCCCATCTAAAAATTGAAATAGCCTTCCTTTCTCATCAGTTTTCAAATATTGAAATCCCTCCCTGTTCCACATGTTGCAATAACCCTGTATGGAATTTATAGGATTGATATAGCTTAAATATCTTGTATCATCATTAATAGTCTCAATGTCAAAATTGACTATTATATACCCATCCTTTAACCATATCTCTTCAAAATAATCAATTGAGCCATATTCTTTTGCGTACCGAAACACATCAAACCCTTTGGGTACTATATGTACTTCACTTGGGATATAATACTCACCATACCATCTTTGCTTAGATTTTATAACTTTATCGGGATCTACTCCTGTGGGTATGATACCTGTAGGCGAATAATTTGTCCCTATATATGTTCTCATATTTTCAGGAATTATAATATTCATAAAGGTAAATACATTTCTCTTTATCCCCTTAAGGACCTTTTCTGTTACTCCTTTTATTCTGGCAGTCGTAGCAATTTCTGCAGATGGTACACTCCGATATACCTCTCCAAGTTTTAATGCTTTTTTATTAAGCTGATCCTTTTCACTTCCCATTTTTATCAGACTATGTTTCTTATCAAGGAAAGTTTCTGAGTAGTAGATGTCTACTTCCTGCCTGTTGTTTCCATTCTGGTCTATATAATAAAACTTGGGGCTGATTTTTATGTAGTCATTTGTATCATACATGTTTCCAATAGTAATTAATGAGAATCTGGTGATATATCCTGTTTTTAATACACCCGCATTATTTATGGTTGGATGATTTCCATTGACTAATGGAAGAGTGAATTTAGAATTGATGTCCCTATTGTTTCCATTGTGATCCTTCATACCTACCGGATAATAAAAACCTGTGTGAATCGTAGAGTATGGCTGTCTGAAAGCATTTTTCCAGATTGGATAATCAGAGATATCATATAGATTAAGTCCATAGATTCTGCCAGATACCTGAACATTAATAGTATCTGTGGCAACATAATTAGATAATGTAAGATTAGCCAGATTTTCTGTTTCTTCAATTGCGTTATTTCCATCTGCATTGATACTTATACTTCTTAAATCAATTGTATAATTTCCTTCATCAACCCAAATTGGTATATAAAATGTTGTAATATCAGAAGTTAAGGTATGCCATGTTCCAGCTCTAATATAGTTATTTCCCTGGTAAACATCAAATGGAATTTTTACCTGGCGGCGATTAATATATTTACCATAATCCCCGTATTCATAACCCCTGATATAACGATGTTCCCCTTCTGTCGGAAGATTAATGTTAAAATATCTATCCAATACCAGAGGAGCTGCTGATTTATCCGGAAATAGCATTTGGTTATATTCCTTACTTGGTAAGATATATGCATCACAGACCGTTGGGGTATGAATTACAACATTATTCAGTCCTGTTATCTCATAGGTTAATTCTTCATCAAATTCAGGATTGACAGAGGTTATTCTGCTATAGGTCATTGTTCCAGTCGTCTCATATTCACCATTTGTTTTATCTCTGTCAATTGTTAAAGCTGATTCATATAATACATTTTCATTTACTTCTTCTGTATCAATTTCAAATTTTACAGGGGATGGTGCTTTTGTATCAACATATTGGTCCGTCATTATATTTTTCCCATCAAAAATGAATTTATCATTTCTTACCTTGATTTGAGGGACAACTCCATCTGCCTGAGAGGCGAAAGACTCATTCGGGACAGAAGGTTTTGAGGAACCGCCGCTGATTGAGCCTGATAAAGATAAACTTGTGTTATACACAGGATCTTTTATATGGTCTGTCAGGTCTGGTCTATGTACCTGGGTAATGCCTGGAGGTGCATAGCCTTTTGGTATAAGGGTTATACTGCCACCAGGAAGGGCATAATTATTTATTTTAGCATTGTTGATTCCATAATAATCAAGGGTACCAATCTGCCAATAAGAATAAGACCGTTCAACATATACTGTTTTATTCACTGTCTCTGTAGCACTATGATGTGTCGGAGGGGTGGGGCTGCCATCTGCATCTGGAGGGTTTGATGTACTCCATGTAAGGCTCCATGTTTTACTTACATTGACGGGATATTTTTTAGTTCCTGTGGTTTTCGCCAGTTTATATCCAAGTAAATAGTTACTGGAAAAAGCATTTACATAGAGATCTTCTGTTGTAGGTATACCATCTGCAGCATCAAATTGCTCATTATTACGGTAATCTGCCCCGATTACACCATGAGGAGATGGTTCTATCATCTCATTAACAATTCGTTCACTATTTTCTGGCTCTGTCTCTTCTTCCGGGATTGGTTTCTTTAACCTCATAATTGCAACAAAACGTACGCCGCCAACTCTCTGCTTTTCTGCTCTTTCTTGAACCTCTGCAAACGGATCACCGTTTAAGATATTCCTTCCTGTATTCGGAATAGGTTTGTCAATGGTCAGATAATCAATATAACTTTTGTAGAGGTAATATAATTTTCCATCGTTAGGATTGATTCGATCAGTATCTAATCTAACATTAAGATCTGTCCCCGGGTATTGTGCAGCACGATCCAAAGTTGCCATAATCTCTCCTGTGGAAGTTTTATATTCTATTTGAACTGGTTCTTTATCACCTTCATATTCAACCTTAATGTCAAATCGGTCTTTAAAATCATCTTTATTCGCCCACTCTTCTGCATTGCAAATACTACTATAAGTATATTTCTTACCGCCGTAATTTTTACCATCATGAGTAACTTGATGAATTCCGTGAAGATAGAGTATATCATTATTTCTGACTTCACCAAAGCCTGCATTTAGTAAAGCTTTAGAAACTATAACTTTGGGAATTGTAAAAGTTACTTCTATTTCATCACCTTTAGGATCTTCTTCCATCCACTCTGGCTTCAGATTAATGGTTGCATGATTTAACTTTATTGGATCACCGCCGTTATTATATTGTCCTGACATGCACCTTTCTCTTGTTATTGTAAATCCTACGGTTTTCCATCTTATACCCGTTGTTGCTTTTGTATCGGTTGTTTTAAAAATTATCATACCGGCTTCTGACTTAACATCTGCAACATTTGCAGCCAACGCAGAAATATCAAATGATGTAAAAAGATAACAAAACAAAAGAATGAAAGCAAGAAGTTTTTTTGATATATTTTTCTTCATTTTACACGTCCTTAATAGATTGAATCATCAAATATAGCTAAATCCTTACCATTGCTAAGACCATTTGCAGAACCTAATTCAATATCCACATACATTGTGACCCAATTATCTTTCTTTAAATTTGGCAAGTATACAGTTCTTCCATAAATCAAATCTTCTTCCTGAACATTCATATTTGTTGCATCATCAATTTTAAACTTTATATAAGTTCTAATATAATAGCCCTTTTTGTAATAAATGGTTGATGGCTCTACAGATACAGTTCCTTTGATAATTACTTTATTTTTCTTTACTTTAGCAACATACTCTTTGATATCATTAGTACGAGGTTTATCAGAAGCCGAATCACCATAAATATAATATGTCTTTCTTAGTGTATTAATCCATTCATTATCAATAGTTCGATAGTCTACATTTAATCTTGTATTTAAGTTTGTTTGTACTTTCTTAGCCCAAGAATCAAGATAAGCATCTAATACCTCTTGCATTTTATAATCATTAAATTTTTTTTTCTTTAGTCTAACAGGGCTTGCGTAATCTACTAATTCAACTGGCTTATAATGATATTTGGTAAGCTGATACTTAAACTTTTTCTCATAAAAGGCATTTGGAAAAGACTCTAGTATATATTCATATGACTTATAATTCTTCGGCAAATTAGTCATACGAATCAGCTGCCCATCTGGGCTTAATTTCCTCCTTTTTGATGAAGTTTTTACTCTGGTAACAATTATCTTAGCTTCTGATACTGTTACTGCCTCTTTTCCATTAAACTTCCTGCTATGAGTATATAATCCATTGGATGAACCAATCATAATACCTTTTGAGAAAATCTTAATAACGGCATCTTGTTTACTATTTGTAATATTACTCAGATCGGATAGTCTTTTCTTGGTTTTAATCTGATCATATAAATCTGTATTATGGCCTGTCCCATGAAGCAATTCATCTGCCCTGTTAGCAATAACTGCTGCATCTTCCTTTGTGATATTCGAAGTATATGTAGCAAGCTCCCCCTCATTTACCAATCCTTCCTTCATAGCGGCAGTAATATATGGATGCTTATCCGTAGCATCAATCGTTAAATTAATGGATTCTGCCATTAATTTAATATAATCTTCTATACTGATTTTCTCACTAATTGTTGAAGCTGCCACTGAATAGTCAGGTATAATAATAAGCAATATTATTATTAACAATAACTTTTTCATTTTTTTATTCATCTTCTAATTTCTCCCCCATATAAAAATTATTCTAAAATTTTTTAGAATTGGTTATATAATACTATATATCCTAAAATATGTAAACTTTTTGGGATATAAATTGATAAATTGGAAAATAATGTTATGGTAAAGATAAGAAAAGGCAATCAGTACCAAATGATTGGTCGCTTAAGTCTATAATTATAAAAAATAATCACATACTTTGCGGGTGGGTGATTATTTTTTTATTTCTATAGTTTAGAATTACAAATATCATCACAACTACATTAAATCACCCATTTACTTATTTTATCATACATTTACTTCTGCTCTAAATTCTCCCCTTTACGAATCCTTGCTCCGGCTAAAGCAAATCGATTATATGTACCCAATATTTTATTACCATATGGATATCCTTGAAAAAATGCTATCATGCTAATATCATCAATTGTACGATACCAGTCTTCTCTTTCAATATAAGGAAGTGCAAAATGATATTGGATTCCGTAATGATAAGCAATCTTATTATGTTCATTAATATACATCTCTATAGTATCTGTAAGAGTATTAATGATACATGTTCTACGAATTCTGTCATATTCTCTTTCGTCATTCATAATGCCCTGTGGAAACAATTTAGCCAAGTCATGATAATCCCCCTCATAAAATTCCTCACTGGTGTTGTCAATTAGCCTGACATAATCCATAAGTGTAAAATAATATGTAATATTCTGGTCAAAATATTGATAAGGATATTTTTTACTAAATTCTTTAACCACGATTTTCTCATTATTTACTACCTTTTCTTTATCATGATATACGTAGAAACCATCATCCAGAATAACAGCAACCACTGGTACATAGCCTGCAAGTTTATTTTTAAGGTCCCTATTATCCATAACACCAAAATTGATTGATAGACTATCATAAAAACATTTTATAGCCTCATCTTTATTTATTTTTTTCTCCAGACCATCATCCACTTCAACCAATCGATCCATTGCTGCTTCAATGGCATTATCCACTCCATGATTATATTGGATCTGAAGATTTGATATTGCTGAGAGAGTATTAAATTTTGTATCTATGATTGCAGCAGCACATATGAATACAAAAGCGAAGATCAGTCCCATATTAGAAGCCTTCATCCCGTATGGCACCTCCATACACCACCTGGATCTGGTCTAAAGAGGGAGTGGTTCCTATTAATTGTTCTACAATAAAAGTACCCAATGTTTTACTCTTATTCTGCACTTTCAGCATAAGATAATCTCCCTGGTGAAAATCATAACGTTCCTCCCCTGCCTCATTATAAACCTGCTCTAAGATATCCCCTTCATAAAAGCAATAGTAATGTTTCCTATAATCCGTTTCTTCTGCTTCGTATACGAACTGATAATGTGTCATCTTAATCTCATATATATTATTTGTTCCATAAAGTTTCCTAAGATAAGATTCATACATCTCTTTATTTATATAACCAAGATTTCTGACTGAATCAACGAAATAAGAAGTCTGGGTCATAACATAAGTCTGACTAATCATATCCTGCTTTATAGCAAAGTATTGTATAGGAATTAAGAAAATCAAAATTATAGTAATTAATATCTCAAGTACTCTTCCAAATGATTCCATGCTTTCTCCAGTCTTTTAATTCTCCATGATCCCATGTTGTCTATATAAGACATTCTTAGTTTCATCTATTGTTTGATTACAGCTATTATATAATAAGAGAAGTAAAGAAAGTGCGAAGCAGAAAATTACTACTATAAATGTCTGATATATCAAATCTAGTACACTCTCCATACCGGCCTCCTAACTTAATTGTTTAAATGAAATACCAATAATGGTCTCATTCACATCCCGAAGAATCTCTCCAAGAAATTGAGCATTGGGATTAATAAAAGAACTGCTGGAAGATTTTTGGGCATCTTTAATTGACGCACTTGATAAATCACCAAGAGTAGTATCATTATTCTCAAGATTATTAATATAATAGGTAACCTTTTTCATTGTAGTCACCTTTATTCCAATATCAGCATTCTTAAATTTATTGACTACATTCACTACTTCACTTCCTGACACCTCCAGTGCATCATACATCACTTTATCACTTTCATTAAACTCAGCATTTAATTTACTAATCTGCCCCGCTCCCCCTGCTGCTGTATCCCTGGCTTCTCTGGCAATATAAAACCCCAACCCGATCACTATGCAGGTTATGATAGTTCCTGCTGCTAAAATAAGTCCTTTTAAACTGTTATCCATATATAATTCCTTCCTTTTTATTATTTAATACTGAATTCTTTTTCCATTGCAATTATTCTACATTCCATTGATCTGTGTTATATAACTTAGAAACATCCTTACGCTTTCTAATACAAATGGTATAATCAGATACAGTCCAATTGTAAGAAATAAAGGTATATATGCAAGCACTTTCCCCAGTACTCCTTTATTGGTAAGCTGGATTTCATTATCCTGTTTCCTCTTCTCTATGTAATAATCCCGTTGACCCGCCAACTCGTCAAATGCTTTTTCAACTCCCACCTTATCACATGCTTCTAAATTTTGTATGATTCTTGTAAATGGAAGAAAAGGTTCTGCTTCTTTCAATTTGTGAAAGGCCAACTCCTCATCATAACTAAAATTATCTACACACTCCATAATGGAATATCGAAATATTTCACTGAAATTTTCTAACCATTCTAAAATAATGGATACATTCATTCTTGGTAAATACATTAACATGATAATTATAGAATGAAATTGTATTACTTCATTCTCCATATCCATATTCTGAAATAACTTCTTAGACTGTAACAAAAAATATGGAATATGAGATAAAATAAAAGATAATCCAAAAGCCAGTAATATAAAGTACCAATAGTACCCATAACTTTGATATTCCTTAATTCTATTAATAATTTCATCTACCAGAATATCTGTGGTGTATGTATTTATCTTAAAATTATCTTTCCGTATTCCTTCTTCTATTAAATCTGCCAGTTTAACATATTGTCGTGATACATCCTTTTTAGAAGGAAACAATCCTTTCCTGATCCCTGGATGATCTTTGTATATGTCTGTATTATTCTCAATAATCTCCTGATATAATTGGATTTCTTTCTTCTCATCAGCAAAACTTATCCCGCTGTAATTCCCAACATAATGGACTGTATTCCATCTGGAAACTACTATTATGTTGAATATAATCATATGAATAAGGAGAAAAGACCCGACTCCAATGATGACTTTCTGTGCCAGATACTGTCTAAGTGTCATACCATCTCCGTTTTTTCTTACAAGTTCATTTAGTTTCTTTGCCTTTATTGGATTATAATTGCACCATTCTGCTATATATTGGTCTACTACCTTAGTCCGGCTAAAATTTTCAAGAAAAAGATAATCCTTTTGCCTAAGATTAAGATTCGTTTTTAGGTAAAAGATAATTTGATAAGAAATGATCGTAATGATAAAAATTAAGATAGAGACCACAATGCCATAAACTCCATTATAATATTCTTCTAAACGGGGCAGGTTAGAAACACCCCACCTTTCTATTGTCTTTAGAAAGAAAACAGGAAAAATTGAGATAAAAATTAATCCAGAGAATATATGCTTTGTCTTTTCCCTTTTTAATATCTCTACATTGATTTCATTCTTTAAATGGATAAGATTTGTCAGGAATAAAGATTTGCCTGATTTCACTGTATCTCCATAAATAATTGTAGTCTGGCAAAGGGCCATGAAAGTAACAAGAAACTTATTGGGAGCAATCTCTTTATAATTACTTATTTCAAACTCGTCTTCATTCATTAGCAATTCGTATATATGATTAATGTGTAATGAGATTTCATATTCTGCTTCCTCAAGAGAATCATAAATTGCTTCTTCAACTGTTCCATTTGCATGGTAATAATGCCTTGCCTCCCCTAAATATTTCTCCAATTGCTTTAATAATTTGAATTCTTCTTTCTCAATACCATTCATTACAATATGGTTCCCTAATAGGTAACTTAAAGTCAGGATCATACCGTAAGTATAGATTGATAGGTTATTCTGACTGAAAGAATACCCTAGAAGTAATAATGTAATAAGAAAAGATTTTATCAGAAGTCTCATTGTGTGGATACCAATGGTATATTCATCCGTTGGTTTCACCAATTCATAGCTATGACGCAATTTTTCTACATATTTTCTGGTAAGAAAGCAGTTATGAAATATTCTATACCCCAGGTATAAATATTTATTCGTTTTCTCTTTCACTTAAGTAATTGCCTCCATTCTGCCAAATCCTTCTCAAAACTTTCTATATCCTCTCTTACCAGATGACTTTTAATCTTCTGAATAGCCTTTTCACTTAAAGAAGATTTCATGACATATTGAGATCCGTCAAATACAATTATGTCATTTGCAGCAAATAACTCCCCTGTTAAATCATTTGCAGTTTTCCCATATATCTGCATGAACAGATTGTTTTTTCTTGGGATTATTTCTGTGATCCTTTCAATAAATCGGTGTCCATCCTCTGTTTTCTTCATATGGATATCAAAATTAATCGTATCTGCCACCTGTTCCGTTGCTACCCTCTCATTATGAAAACCACCTTCTAATAATAATGAATTACGAAGCGATACAACTAAATCTTCTGTGGTTTTTGCATGATGTGTGAAAAGAGTGAATAAAGATGCAACCAAAGACATTTGAACCAGCCAGTTGGCCACTGGAGCAGATGCAACTTCTCCCAGAATATTAACAGTCCCATCTGTTTTCTTTTGAAAATCCAGCCCTTCCTGGCCGCTTGTAGATGCTGTCTCACGAAATGAGACTATATTACGATTTGGATAGACTTTCCGTAAATGTAATTCATAAGATAGTTCCTGAATCCTAAGATTGTAAGTAGGGTTTATAAAATTAATCATGGATATTAGCAATGTTGTCTTCCCTGCCCCCTGTTCCCCTGTAATCCCTGTGATCTGACAGCCTTTGATCAACCACTGGATTAGTTTGATTGGTAATTCTTTATTCTTATCTGTAAGCAGTTCGTTAATATCTGCCTGCAGGACACTGTCAAATTTTCGGACAAAGAAAACCCAGTTTTCTGCAAATGGCGGTCTGGCGACAGCTACTCTCGAACCATCCATCATTTCATTTACGATATATCCGGAACTCTCAGATAACTGTCCCTGGCTATTATAACGATAGATATTTTTACATACCCGGATAAGTTCTTTATTGCTATGAAACCCCAGGAAAGATAAATGAATCGACTTTCCTTTATAAAATATCCATACACTTTCATAGGCTGATGTTGTCTTGACCTGATTCCAGTCACTCATATCAAGTCCTTCCGGGATTCCGGAAACGCCTGCGCTTACCCCGTCTATCTTCATATCTCGAATCTCATCGATAACCCCATTGCCCTTATACCTTTGATATATTCTTTGGGTCAAAATATTTATTTTATCTATAAAAGTTAAATTCATATAAAAGCAACGTTCAAATACATTTTTAATATCTTCCTCTGATATCTCATAATATCTGTTTCCCTGAGAATCTTTCTTGGGCTCTGCCAGATCATTTTCCTGTATAAAAATATCTAATGCATGATACCTATGTTTCTTTGTCAATTGGTATAGCATAATATCAAATTGATCCATGGCATTTAACTTAACTATATTAGAAAACGGTATAACAGAATCTATATTGACAGGATTGATCTTATACTTTCGGACAAGGATGTCTTTGATATGATCCTTCACATATATTTTTGATGATTTATCTCCATAAGCGCAGTTCCGTAAAGCTTTACGCAGCTGCTTCTTATTCTTCATTCTTTCATCAATTTCTTCTTTCGTAAAACCAGCTTCATATACATTCATTCTTAATATCTGATTAAAGGTTTCCATGATTCCCAATAATAAGGGTTCAAAATTATATTCATTTATTACTGTATCTTTACTCTGATAGTGATTTTGAAACATCCGCACCTCCTTAAGCCCTCAGGGCTTTTTGATCAGGAGAAGGATTTAACTCTCCCAGCCTTTTATAAATCATATTTGCAGCTTTCTTTAATTCTCTGATAAAATAATAATTTTCATCCTTTCGTTCACATTTTTGATTGTGCAACAGAAAAGATATGGTATCTCCACTAATTAAAGAATCTCGAAATGCTATATTATAAGGTACTACTGCGATCTGCTCTTTGCTAATGTGATATTTTCTGCGAATATTTAATAGATTGAATTTAGAATTGTGATTGTAATTACCTAAGAGATATACAGCTTTAGATGTTAAAGATGAATAATTTTCAAAGAAATGATCAATAATTTGTAAATCCTGGCTTAAATTCACTACTACCAGATCAGCTTTGGACAGTATCACTTTCGTACTTAAATTGCTGCTTCCTGCAGTATCTATAAAAGTAATGGGTGAAATATCATTCAGCTGTTCTAAGAAAGGATGAATTACCTGATTTAATTCATATTCAAATAATTCTTTATTCATAAGTTTACTTTGAGGGATATAATAGATTCCACTATTTAGAAAATTCAGACTTGACTTAAGAACAGTTTCTTTTGAATATTGATTGGAATGTATCCTCTTTATCAGAGAATCTATTCCCATGTGATCATAAAAGTAATTTTCCTCTTCTTTTAGCAATCCAGACGGTCTTTTTCTAATAAGCATCCGTTCTAAATTCATCATATGACAATGATTTTCAAATAATACTGACGGGCATCTTTTCTCTAAAGTAAGCATAATACTAATACCTGCAAGGTTACTTGTTACACCATTTTTTCCCCCAATATTACTCCAAAACGCTACTTCCAATACATTTCCCCCTTTCGGCCCACCGATAAGCCCTGTATAATGACTTTCCTGAAGGACTCGCCATCCATTCAACCATCCTTAATAAGCACCACTTGTACTTTTTGGATATATGACGAAATCCCTGATAATATTCATGTGTCATTGCAATTCGATATGAATAATCATAATAGTCAAGTTCAATTATATTATAATCCAGAATATTTGTATCAACCTCTAAGTATTCTCTTAAAATATATTGCTTATTTAATTTATCACTGCAAAAATCCCGTATAATAAATTGAACTTTACCATCGTATTCTCTTATAAAATCCCCTGCTCTTTTAAGACTGGATTTCCCAAGATCAGATATCACAAAGAGCCCATCATAAGGAACCCTTTCTCTTACCGGCTCATCCTGATACACAAAAATATACTGATATTCTAATGATTCTATAGACGATAATTTCAAATTAGATGCGTAGTCCACATCTTTATATTGAAAAAATTCAATCCTATCATCAGGCTCTACATAACAAGACATTACATCCTGTTTTTGGGAATAGTCTATTACCAGAACATGTGCTCCCAGATTATTCAGTATACTGGCAAGATAAATAATAAGATCATAAGATGGTGTGCCAAAAAAACCATAAATTTTTTTATTTTTCAATCATTACTTTTCATCACTGTAAAATAAATTGGATCAAAAGAAATAGAAACAATATCTTTACAGTAATTTTCTCCTTTCTATTTAAATTAATTCATTGTAAAATTTCTACTTGGATTATTTGTGATTTTTTCCATGGAAAGATCTTAAGAATTTAATTGAAAATTAGATATATATCTTAGATAAGTCAATAATAGTATAGATATGACAATTTGTAAAGAGTTTTTTACAAATTTTATTGATATTTTTTATTTTATACAAATTTAACTTTTATAATATTTTCTGAATCATTTCATTTAAGTCACCTCAGTACAGTCCCATTTAAAAAGGGCAGTCATCCTTAAAAAGGAACTGCCACCCTGCATTTATTCACCCTTATTATACGTATGATTAAATTAAAATAATAAATCTGATTTTTTATGGAGCAGTCTTGCACCATTTACAATAATAGCCACACCAACACCTACTCCTAATACGATCATGCAAATCCCAAGTACCAGATTTCCAATTCCCACGGATTTCATTGTTTTATATACTTTTTCCACCATATCTGTCTCCTTCATTTTAATTTTCTCTAATTTTGAATGGTAATTTACATATAACATAGATCCGTTGAGCATATGCAAATTACCAAATTAATTAATAATTATTTTACTCCATATTGTTCATAATATGAGTCGATTGCAGATTTTAATCCATCATCTATTATTATTTCCCCATTATATGGTTTATTATAAAGATGTTCCACAACTTCTTCCATTGTCACAATAGCAGTTGTCCTAAGACCATATGTCTCCTCAATTTCTGCCAATGCACTTTTACTTCCCTGTCCGCGCTCCATTCTGTCTACAGATACAACAAGCCCCAGAACATCTACATTTCCCTGAGTTTTTAAAATTGGCATTGTTTCTCCAATAGAAGTTCCTGCAGTTGTAACATCTTCAATGATGATGACCTTATCCTTATCTGTAATCGGGCTTCCAAGTAAGATTCCTGTATCCCCGTGGTCTTTCACTTCTTTACGGTTAGAACAATAACGTATCTCTTTATCATAAAATTCACTGATCGCCATAGTTGTTGCCACGCTAAGGGGTATTCCCTTATATGCCGGCCCAAATAAAACATCAAAATCCAAACCAAATTTATTCTGGATTGCCTTTGCATAATACTCACCTAATTTTCTTAACTGCATTCCTGTTCGATAAAAACCGGTATTCACAAAGAAAGGAGTCCTGCGCCCACTCTTTGTAGTAAAGTCACCAAATTTCAATACTTTACAGTCAACCATAAATTCTATAAATTCTTTCTTATACTGTTCCATTGTTCTTCCTCCCGTATTCAATTATTCCACTGAACCAATCAATTCTTTTATGTCAGATATATGATATTTCTTCATATATTCTTCTATTCCGTGAATGATATCCATCGTTGCACATGGATTAACAAAATTAGCTGTTCCAACAGCTACTCCAGTTGCTCCTGCTAAAATGAATTCGATTGCATCTTCTGCAGTCATAATTCCTCCCATTCCAATAATTGGAATATTTACCCCCCGGGATACCTGATATACCATTCTAACTGCTACCGGTTTAATTGCCGGACCGGATAATCCACCTGTCTTATTGGCTAATACATGTTTTCTCTTATGAATATCTATCTTCATCCCTGTTAACGTATTAATTAGAGATAAAACATCTGCGCCTCCTGCCTCAGCTGCTTTTGCCATCTCTACAATATCGGTAACATTGGGACTCAATTTCATGATAATTGGCTGCTTTGCCACCTTCTTGATTGCTTTTGTTATATCTTCTACTGCTTTTGCATTTTGACCAAAAGCAATTCCACCCTCTTTTACATTAGGGCAGGATATATTAATCTCAAGCATATCAACAGCTTCATTACTAAGTCTTTCTACTGCTTCAATGTAATCTTCTGTAGTTTTACCAACAACATTTACAATAATCCTCGTGTCATATTGTTTTAAAAATGGTATGTCTCTCTTTGCAAATACATCCATACCAGGATTTTGTAATCCAACTGCATTAAGCATTCCACCATAGGTTTCAGCAATTCTTGGGGTTGGATTCCCCTCCCAGGGAATATTCGCTACTCCTTTGGTGACTACTGCTCCCAGTTGATTTAAATCTACAAAATCACTATACTCTGCTCCAGAGCCAAAAGTTCCTGATGCAGTCATCACCGGATTCTTTAATCCTACTCCTGCTAAGTTTACTTTCAAATTCATTATAGTTCAACCTCCTGGGCGTAGAATACCGGACCTTCTTTACAAATCCTTTTATTATGAACATGAGTATGGGAATCCACTTCTTTTGATCTGCATACACATGCAAGGCATGCTCCAATTCCACAAGCCATTCTTTCTTCCAGGGAAAGCTGGGCTTTGATGCCATATTCCCTGGCATAAGCCTTGATCCCTTTTAACATTGGTGTTGGACCACATGCAAATATCATATCGGCATCAAGGTTATTCTCCCTGATTGCATCAATTACATTTCCTTTTGTCCCAACACTTCCATCCTCTGTTGAGATATAAACCTTACCGTATTGTTCCAGTTCATTATTTAAGAATAATTCATCACGATATCCAAGTACTATCTGCTTTTCACAGGAAAGTTCTTTGGCAAGTTCAAGCATTGGAGGAATACCTATGCCTCCACCGATTAACAGAGCTTTCTTTCCTTCTAAGGTAAAACCATTCCCAAGAGGCCCCATTATCTCAATCGTGTCCCCTTCCTTTAATGTAGAAAACTCTTTGGTTCCTTCCCCTAAAATCCGGTAGACTAAACGCAGTGTTCCATTCATTCTATCGAGCTCACAGATACTGATTGGCCTGGGTAAAAGCCTGCTGCCATCCTTGCAATAAAGAGATACAAATTGTCCGGACCTTGCTTCCTTAACGATTGAATCCGCTTTTAGCCACATACTATATACATCCTGCGCCAATTTATCAATTCTGGTTATTGTAGTACTGATTTTTCGGGTCATCATATCTCTTCACTCCTAGTTATATTATAAACAACTTTTCCTGCAACTATTGTTGTTTCAATTCTTCCGTATACTTCTTTTCCATCAAAAGGGGTATTCCTTCCCTTGGATACAAATTCATTTACATCTATCTTATACCTTGCATTGGGATCCCCAATCACCACATCTGCTATTTTTCCTACGGCCAGACTACCTTTGTCGATTCCTATTACCTTAGCAGGATTATAGCTTAATTTTTCTACCATCTGCATGGGACTAAGATATCCTTCCTTTACTAATTCTGTCATAGTTAATGAAAATGCCGTTTCAAGTCCAACAATTCCAAATGGAGCTGCAGCCATGGATTGATTGTTCTCTTCTGCACCATGGGGCGCATGATCTGTTGCAATTACATCAAGAATATTATCTCTTAATCCCTCTTTCAGGGCTTGTACATCTTCTTTGCTTCTAAGGGGTGGATTCATTTTATAATTACCATGATCTGAAGCTATCTCATCATCGGACATTGTAAAGTGATGAGGGCATACTTCTGCTGTTACCGGCAAATGATCTTCTTTTGCCATCTTAACAAATGTGACACTGTCTTTCGTAGAACAGTGACATAAATGAAGTTTTGCTCCTGCTTCCTTGGCTAAAATGATATCTCTGGCTGCAATCACATCTTCCACTGCATTACTAATTCCAGGAAGACCTAATTCTCTTGATTTCGCTCCTTCATTCATTACCCCAATGCCCACCAGGCTTTTGTCTTCACAATGAGCCAGTATTGGAATTCCAACTTTACCGGCGATCTTCATACTCTCTAAATAAATGCTTGTATCCATTACAGATTTTCCATCTTCACTAATGGCAATTGCTCCGGCTTTAACCATCCCGGATATATCTGTCAGTTCTAAACCTGACTGGCCTTTTGTAATTGCTCCCACAGGTAATATATTTACAAGGGCATCTTTCTTTGCTTTCTTTAAGATAAATTCAATGCTCTCCACACTATCCGCAGCAGGATTCGTATTAGGCATTGCACAAATGGACGTAAACCCTCCTCTGGCTGCTGCCATAGAACCAGTTTTAATGGTTTCCTTATATTCAAATCCAGGCTCTCTTAGATGAACGTGAAGGTCAATAAATCCTGGCATAACATATCTGTCACTGGCATCCACTACTTCATCTGCCTCACCCTCAATATGTTTCTCCACAGCTTTTATCATTCCATTTTCAATAAGTAAATCATAGATTCCATCAATCCCCGTCGACGGATCCAGTACATGTCCATGTTTAATAAGAAGTTTCACGTTTATCCTGCCTTTCATTCAAAGATTATTCGCTGCTTATATTTAAAGTTCCGCTCTTTCAATATCGTCAATAATGTCTTTATTATCTATATAATCTTTAAATTCTTCCTTACTGATCCACTTATAGTTATGCAATTCTTCTGATAAAAGTACCTCATCCATTGAACATAGGCACAGATAACTGATACCGATATTACATACTTCGCCAACCATGAAGGACCAGGTATATAATATTTTACTTATCTCAGCATTAATCCCTGTATTTTCATTAATGATCCGGATCACAGCCTTGTCCGGTGCTTCTCCAAATTCTATGCTGCCATCGATAAATCCCCATTGATATGGATTCATAATACGGTCATCGTACCATTTCTCTACAATTAAATATTTATCATTGTACTCTACGATGCCCTTAACTAAGATTCTATATTTATCCATACTTTGATCCTCCTGTTTTTCATCTATGCTATTTTAATGTTCATATGTATTGTACCATATTTCTAAAATGCTTTTATAGTATTATAGCATGAATGATATATTTGTCACGAATATTTTTACAATGTATTGAAATGAATTATTATAAATTGATTGCATTAAATATATCACCCTTTGGAAGAGCGCCATATAGAAAGCTGCTTATAAATCCTATTTAGCGTGCAAGCATCACATACAATTTGTAAGCTGCTTTCTCCATGACTAAACTGTAACTAATATCATTGAAATTGCTTTCTCCATCAGTTCATCACGGCCTTCCTTTACCCCTTCCACCGTAGGCATTAGGTAAATGTCCGGTTCCAACCCAACCCTTTGAGTCTGTCTTCCATCTGGATAAAATACAGAAAGTCCTGTCATACTTGTAGTAATATTTCCTGGCAACTCAAAATATACAACATTACCATCCGCTCCAACCGAAGAGTTTCCGATCACTACCGCCTCTGGAGCATTTCTTAAGGACATGACTGTAAATTCTGCCTGGCTCTGAGTTCTTTCATCCATAAGGATGATTACCTTTCCTTTATATAAAGGCCTATCCACAGGAGTTGTATCTATAGTTTTCATAAAGCCTCTCCCTGATGACTGTGATTCCACAGTATAAAAATTACCTGGTATCAAAGGATTACAGAAACCAAACTGGGCAAACGGAGTAATTTCTGGAATCAGATATTCTGAAAGGCAGTATATAATAATAATATCTGATGGATAATTTCTCAGATCTATAATCAGACCTTTTGTATCCTGGAATTCTTTCATGAGCTTGTCTATCTGATTTTTTTTCAGTGTTCCCGGGTTGATATAACCAATTCTTCCATCTTCTATAAGTCCTGATTTCTCATTCCCGGAAAGAGATGACATTTTATTTGTACATGGTACTGTAAATGTTATTTTCTCATCTTCCCTTAAAACTTCTATCTGGGCTTCCTGTTTTTTTGTTCCAAGAAGACTAGAACGGAATGCATTTACAAACCGGTTTTTATCGGATAAAGATCGATACTTTCTACAATTTTCAATTCTGTCTTCTATACTGATTCCATCCATAGAAAGAATAATATCACCTGGTTGAAGAGGTATTTTCTCACCACTATTCTCATTTGTCACCTTGAAGATTACAATATCTCCATTGATATTTAAAAATTCCACCGGTGGCATATAACGCCCCAAATAATCCTCCAATACGTACTGATTATCGCTGACAAAAGCATGTGAATCATGGATAAAGGTAGTCAGCTCTGAAACTGCAAGTACATAAGAGAGCCGGTCCTCTCCCTGAAGAAATACAGGAATCATCCTGCGCAATATCTTGTTCCAGTCCTCCCCTGTTATATCTTTATAAGGATAATAATATTCGACAATATTCCAATAACGAAATAGAGATAAAATTCGCATCCCACTATCCTCTGGTTTCATACTTTGATATCTGGATTCGGTCTCTAGATTGACCAATCCATTATCAGAAAAAACTGCATAAGCTTTTAAAGTGTCTAGAACAATAACCTCTTTTAGCTTTTTAAGGTAACTGCTTAAATCTGCTCCAAGAAAAGACTGATCCTCGATCCATGATAGATTCGTCCCCAATATTTTTTGTTTCTCTATTTCTAAAAGTTCCTGCTGATCTTCTTCATTCACCTCCGGAATCTCAAAAGGAAACTGATTCAGCCATTCTAACATACATCTCTGTGCTTCCTCTTTCGATTTCGCCTTAATTACCTTTGGCATTACTCGGAATAATTCCATATCCCAATTTACATCACCACTGGTAATGGATGGATGACGGTATTTTACAAACCCCCATACTTTGGCTAATGTATAAAGATTTTCTTCCTGAATATTACTAAGATTATCAATTCTAATATTACTATCCAACAAAAATTCTTTATCCATTAATCTTTTTGGTAATTTAGCCTTCTGTCTTTCCATATACATTATAGAAAAAGCTAAAATACTTATGATCACTATAACTCCAATGATATATTTCTTTTTTTTGCTTGCTTTTCCTTCCAAATAACCAACCCCTTTTCATATTAACATTATACCAAAAACTTTTACTATTTTATACCAATTTTATCCATTGGATTGCTACAGTCCAGCCATACCCTTCATAATATACCAGAATATATACGACCCAAAAGGTTATCATATCCTTACTTTTGTCCGATATCTTCTTTGTAAATAGAAAAACTCAGGGTGATAAAATGATTATAGATATCGATATTAAAATAGCGGATGGTGATGGAAACTTATTACACCGATTAGAAAAACATATAGATAAATTTGATTATACCAATGAAAAAATTAATTTTAATCTGGATATGGGAAAAAATTTTGAATATTTTTTATCCGAGTATATGTCCTATAGTGGACGGGTTATTCGAGAAAAGTTGATCCATACTGGAGAGAATCCACTGATCTTAAATATGGTAGAACCAAATGATATGGAACAGGAAATGAATAGATCGAAAGAATCAAGAAATCAAATGAGTGAACATGAAGTGGAATATCGTATTTCCATTGGAAAAAGTCATGTATTCACTGGTAAATTCCCATTTGAACATCCTGCTCCAATAAGAACACTGGAGGATGATTTGAATTCCTATGATATAGATAATTATGAAGAAAATTGGAATATCACTAGTGCCATGACCAGAGCAATAGAAAAATATGAGTCAAACTTCTATCTGATCAACAGCCAGAATGATCATGAAGAAAAAGCTTATATAACAGTAATGGGGTTGGATGAATAAACATCCAACCCTTTAAATATTTCTTCTTTTATTTAAATTCTTCCGGAAGTCCCTCAAATAGTTTAAAACTATTTGTTACCAGTTTATCAATATCTACATCTTCATTAACCATGCCTATTTCCTGCATTTGATTTGCAACGATTTCAAAAGCTTCATATGCTCCCTTTGCCGATGGGATATAGTTAAAGGTCTTTAAGACTTCTGCATTTCCTACAGCATCCCCTGCTACCCATTCATTTTCCACCTGAATCTTAGCTGTTTCTTCTTGATTTTCTTGAACCCAGGCACTTGCCTTTTGAATTGCGATCGTATATTTTTCTGCCAGCTCAGGATGTGCTTCTATGAATTCATTTCTCATATATATTGAGCAGCAATATTGTTCATCATATGGTTTATCAGTTGCTGAATTAAACAAGGTAGTAAATCCATATTCATTTGCTGCAATATATGCAGAAGGATCATTCATAGCAATTGCATCAACTGCTCCATTTTCTAAAGCTAACGGAAGATCTGCTGCTCCATATACTACAAATTCTACCTCTGAATTTTCCACAGTGACACCAACACCATTATCTGCCAATACTCTTCTTAAAAATACATATGGACTGGCTGTATAACTTGCCACACCCACTTTCTTGCCTACAAAGTCTTTCGCTGTTTTAATGGAAGAATCGGCCTTTACCAGCACTTTGTCACAACCTGTATGTACTCCGGTCGTGATCTTAGCTGGCAGCCCATTGGATAAAGGATCTACAAGACTTGCTAATAATGCAAAATTTACATCTACTTTACCGGTTGTAATTGCATCAAAACCAGTTCCGGGATTCAATTTAATTAATTCCACATTAATTCCCTGCTCCTTAAAGTATCCTTTTTCATATGCAATATGAATTGGTGCTTCACATAAACTTCCACCATAACCCACTTTAATCGTATAGTCATCCGTAGTTTTATCCCCATCTATTACAGTCTCTCCATTAGAATCTTCCGTGGTCTCTTCTACGGCAACTTGCGCTGAATCCTCATCAGTGCTTTGATTTTTCTTACCACATCCAATCACTGCAGTCATTGATAAAATAATAATTAATAATAATGATACTATCTTTGTTCTCATAATTTGTACCAAGCCTTTCCTTTGATTTTTCTTTCATCTTTTTTTCATTCTTTCTTCTCACTGATATTTATTTGTTCCATCAAACTGAATTATATGATATATTCGGGTTCTATACGTTTTCCTGCAAAATCTAATATCTGCAATATTTTAGCCCTCAAATTTAAGAATTCAGGCATATCTCTCCCTCGGGGCCGGCTGATATTAACATTGATGATGTTCTCAATCTTTGCGGGCCTGGCTGACATCACAACGATTCTATCACTTAAGTAGATTGCCTCATCCACATCGTGGGTTACCATTATCATGGTAGTTCCTCTGTCTTTCCATATCTTAATTAATTCATCCTGCATACTCATTCTTGTAAATGCATCTAATGCTCCAAAGGGCTCATCCAGAAGCAATACTTTGGGATGGTTTACTAAAGCTCTTGCAAGTGCTGCTCTTTGAGCCATACCTCCGGATAATTGGTGGGGATAAGATTTTTCAAATCCTTCCAGTCCTACTAATTTAATGAATTCTCCCACTTCATCCTTTTTCTCTTTAAATACTCCTCTCGTTTTTAATCCATATGCAACATTTTCTTTTACATCCAACCAGGGGAATAAGGTAGGATCTTGAAATACAAGACCTCTTTCATAACTTGCTTTTGTAATGGTTTCTCCATCCAGAGTAATCTTACCAGAATTTGCTTTATCAAGACCTGCCACCAATCTTAGAAAAGTTGTTTTTCCACAGCCGGATGGTCCAATTAAAGAAATAAATTCTCCCGGTCTTATAACTACATTTACATCATTTAATGCAACGATATTCTCCCCTTGTGGATTGATAAATTGTTTATAAATATGGATCGCTTCTATTTCGCCATTCAGATCTTTTACCATTTTATAACCCCCTTTTGCCAGCCTAAAATCTTATCCCTTACTTTGAAAAGTAAAGTAATTAATAAGGAAAATGTCACCGCAATTGTAATTAATCCTGCATATACATTAGGATATGACAACATATCCTTCTGCCAGTTAATATACCATCCAACTCCATACTTTACCCCTAACATTTCTGCAGTCATTAACGTTAAGAAGGAGGAACAGGTTCCATTAAAGATACCGATAAATATACTGGGCATTGCGGAAGGTACAGCAACCTTAAATATATTTTGAATCGTTGAAGCTCCTAAGGTACTGGAAACCTCAAAATATGCCTGTTTCACGCTTGAGATTCCTGAACTGGTAAGAACTGTTGTGGGAAACCATACTGCAAGCCCGATTAGGAATACACTGGCTGTAAACGAAGTTGGAAAAGCAACTAATGCAATAGGTACCCAGGCAGTGGATGGGATTGGACCGATTACTTTAATCACCGGATTAATCCAATAGTTCCATCCTTTACTCCATCCCACTAAAATCCCTGTTATAATTCCAAGGACTGCTCCTGATCCATAACCTGTTAATAAAAGTTTTCCGGAATAACCAAGGCATTTTAATAAGAATGCCCAATCCTTAATAAATACCTTTAAGATCATCTCCGGGCTGGGAAAATATATGTTAGGAATCACCATAAATTTTATGGTTGCAAGATTATATATATTTAATAGGAAAAATGCGGCTCCTATAAACCAGCTCTTGTAAACTATTTTATCTTGAAAAGATTTATTAAAGGCTGTTATAACTGCTATAACAATAAAAATAGCTAATAATAAGATTAAGAAATAAGTAAAGTATGGATACTCCTTTTGTGTATAACTACCATTGGTCGGCAAGAGTTTGTTTAATACTAATGCCAGGCTTATACTTTCAATAGGTATGAACACCCGAAGATCCAACCTGAATGAATTCTTTTTTTCCGTCATACATCCTCCTTGTAAAAAAGGAGACTTAAATTAATATATATATCAATTTAAGTCTCCAATCTTTTTGGTCAACTTGATTATCCTTCTTTGATATAGGTATAAGGATCTTTCTCATACCATGATTCTTTAAATGGCAACACTCTGTATTTTTTCATATTCTTATTAAACTGATAATTCTTGATCACTCTGTTCAGTCGCCTTGCTATTTCAAAAACGCCGGAGTATCCCATATAATTATAAGTCGGTCCAAAAAGTGGAAGAATTGGAAGACCATGCTTTGCAGTGATATTGTTTCCACCGGTATGAATCACAATAACATCTGGATTTAATTTTCTAACAATGTTAGCCTGCTCAAATGGATGCTGAGTTGCTATATTTATAGATACATCATCAATATCTGCTAATGATTCAAAAATCGGTTCCACGAACTTATCTATATGATGCCCCTTAAATCCAACGACTTCCATACTTAGATCCTGTAAGACTTCTGCTGTAGATAAAATTCTTACTTCTCCGCCGCTTACAAAAACTTTCTTACCCTTCAAAGATTTTCGGAAGGGATTCAGACTCTCATTTAATATTTCATTCTCCTTCTTGATCAGAAGCTTTGCTTCCTCTTCCAGATGAAAGAATTCCGCAATTTTTAAAATCCATCTGTCTGTGTTCTTACGCCCGATTGGAATTGTATCAATGATATAAGGGATATTAAATCTCTCTTTTAAAAACTGAAGATAGTAATCATCATGTGTTCCACATATACTTACATTCAATACCGCCTCAAGAGATAAAGAGAAATCTTCCGGTTCTGAGTAGCATGGTAAAAATGTAACTTCCAGACCAATCCCATTTAATAATCTTGCAAGTTCAAGTTCATCAGCCCGACTCATAGAACCAACATTAAAGATATTTACCTTTCTGCTAATTCTATAATCTCTGTCAATCTTCTCTTTATCCGTTTCCGTCAGCTTTCTCCATTCTCCTGGAAGATCAACTAATTTCTTCATGATGCCGTTATAGGCAGCATCATAAGCAGTTGCCATAACTTTCGTTTTAAAACCTTCACAATTTACCGGCACAAGTTTCGCAGCAACATCACTTTGAAGATTCTCTACAATACTATCCACATCATCTCCAATCAACGCCGGAACACAAGAACTTACTACCAGAATTGTTTCCGGCCGATATTCTTTGTCTGCGAAAAGTATGGTTTCTTTTAAATTTTCTTCTCCTCCGCCAATAACAGCAGATTCATCCAGATTTGTACTTAACCATATGGTCCCATCTGCCTGAGGATCTCTTAATCGTTTAAATGCCTTACCGGTACCAATGGTCGCTGTCGAACAAAATCCACATCCAATGGGTCCATGCATAATAACGACTGCATTTCGTATCGTATTAAGTATTCCAAGGCTTAAGGTAAATTGACATCCATAAGTCTGGGAGAAGCTGCGATTCGCCCCATTAAGACAACCACCTTGCTTCATACAGCATTTTAATTCTTTACACGTTCCCCCAAAGGCAATTCCTGCTTTTAAACGTTCTTCTCTGGCTGGTGCAGAGTTTTCAACTTGATAGCTCATCCTTCTCCTCCTTATCTGCCTGATACTAACATAGAAAATATGTCTTCTGTGAGTGTTAAAGCTCCATTTAATCCAACATAGGAACGATTAAAAATAACCCGGTTTGTTACGGGAAATGTCACAGACAAAAGCGGATAATTAAATTCCTCCGCAAAATCCCGTTCAATTACACTGCCTATCACAAAACCAGGGCCCATTGTATCATAATATCTTTCATTTCCATCTGGTTTCCAAACCTTTCTTATATATTTTTTCACAGATGAGGCATTGGTATCAAATCCCACATAAGGTTTTAGTCCAGATTCATAATTATCAAATCTTGACTCAATTCTTTTCTTTTGTTCTTCCGTTAAAAAATCTGTTATCATGGCTAGTTGAGGCAGCCAGCCCAATTCATCCGATATAAATCTGCTAATTGCCGGTGCATAATTTGCATCAGCTACAACAATTCCATAGCGCTGCAGATCAATATCATTGTATATGTCAGTAATTCTTTCAAAATAATCAAAGTAAATGTCTCTCTCCTTCTTAAGTACAGATTCAATTACTTCACGGTCTATATTTAATGCTTCTCCAATTTCATATAAGAACTTTTCAACTTGTAAATAACCGATAGGAAACCCTGTGATAATATACGGTATATTATGGTTCTCCTGAAATACCTTCGCCGTATTTATTCCATAAACATCGGAAAGTATAATATTAAGACTTCCATTTCCCGCATTCTTAAAGTCATCTAAAGTTTCTCCCTCTCCTACAAAAGTATTTGCTTCAATTCCTATTAAATTAAGAATTCTCTTAATTTCTTTCAGATTACCTTTATAGAAAACATCTTCTCCTGGGACAATACCAAGAATATTTACCTTATTCTCTTTTTTATCTTCCGAAAATATGGTATATTCCCTGGCCAGTGCAGAGAATACCATATCATAACCAGTATAGGAATTACCTTGAAAGCTAGGTGTGGATACTGCAATTACGGGCTTTTCATTCTCCTCAAATTCATTGGCAACAGAATGAATATCGTCTCCAATCATTTCAACCATACAACCAGTAACAATCACATAGATATCTCCATCCATGATTTCCAGTGTAGTTTCTACTTGCTCTCTTAATCTGTCTTCTCCTCCAAATACCACATTTCTTTCAATAATGTTGCTGCTGGGCAATGCACTGCCTCCGCAATATCCTCCTCCTAAATAAGCAGAGCCGGAATTGATTCCATTATAGACATTGTAACCGCACCCTGTTGAAGAATGAATGATTGGGATAGCTCTTGGAATTGCCCTGAGCAAAGACAGGGCTCCTCCTAATGCACAGCCATACCTGGGTCTATCTACATACTTTCCCATGCTTTTGCCTCCTTACTATATTTATAAAATAATTTTCTACTTTTTTCATAATCCCCCTAATAAATCCAATCATATAAGGAAGTTGACAGATATCTCTCACCCGTATCCGGCAGTAACACTACCACATTTTTGGATATATTTTCTTTACGTTTTGCGATTTGGGTTGCTGCAAAAGCTGCTGCTCCGGATGAAATTCCAACTAATAATCCTTCTGTTCTGGATAGATCCTGAGATGTTTCAAATGCCTCTTCATTACGCACTTTGAATATCTCATCCACCACATCTATCTCAAATATCTTAGGTACAAATCCTGCACCAATTCCCTGAATTTTATGAGGCGCCGGTGCCCCTCCAGATAAAACCGGAGAAGAATATGGTTCTACAGCAACAATTTTTATATCAGGATTCTTTTCTTTTAAAGCAGTACCAACTCCGGTAACAGTGCCTCCCGTCCCCACACCTGCCACAAAAATATCTACTTTTCCGTCCAAATCACTCCAGATCTCTTCTGCAGTGGTCTTCTTATGTACCAAAACATTTGCCGGATTATTAAATTGCTGTGGAATAAATGAATCAGGAAAAGCGGCAGAGAGCTCTTCTGCTTTACGTATCGCTCCCTTCATACCATCTTTCCCGGGAGTTAAAACTAATTCTGCCCTTAATGCAGATAATAATTTCCTTCTTTCTATAGACATGGTATCCGGCATTGTGAGTATTATCCTATATCCTTTTGAAGCGGCCACAAAAGCAAGGCCAACACCTGTATTGCCGCTTGTAGGCTCAATGATGACAGTATCCTTATTAATAAGTCCCTTCTCTTCTGCATCCTCAATCATGGCAAGAGCAATTCTATCTTTTACAGATCCCAACGGATTGAAATACTCAAGCTTTGCAATTAAATTACTTTCCACTCCTTTCTCTTTGCTATAGTCAGTTAACTGCAGTAAGGGGGTATTACCCACTAACTCTGTTAATTTCTTAGCTAATTTAGCCATTTCTTAACTCCTCCTAAATTCTATAATCATCTTCGATATTATCCATTAATCCATACTCAAATAGAATTTCTTCTAATCGCTCCTGTGTCATGGGTTTGGGTATTACAAACATTTCATTTTCTTCTATATCCTTTGCTAATTCTCTGTATTCATTGGCCTGACTTGATTTAGGATTATATTCGATCACGGTCTTCTTCCTTATTTCTGCATGCTGTACGATATTATCCCTTGGGATAAAATGTATTAGCTGTGTTCCTAATTCTTTTGCAAAAGCTTTTAGTAAATCAAACTCTCTGTCTACATTTCTGCTGTTACATATAATTCCTCCTAATCTCACACCACCTTTTAGTGCATACTTTTGAATTCCTTTTGCAATGTTGTTTGCTGCGTACAAAGCCATCATTTCGCCGCTAGCTACAATATATATTTCTTTGGCTTTCCCTTCCCGGATCGGCATTGCAAAGCCACCACATACAACATCACCTAAAACATCATAGAAAACATAATCTAAATCCTCTGTATATGCTCCAAGCCTTTCTAAAAGTCCAATAGATGTAATGATCCCCCTCCCTGCACATCCTACCCCTGGTTCAGGTCCCCCTGATTCCACACATCTGGTCCCCTGAAAACCAGTTCGCATAATAGCGTTTAATTCTATTTTTTCTCCTTCTTCCCTTAAAGTATCTAAAACCGTTCTTTGATGTAATCCTCCTAATAAAAGCCTTGTTGAATCTGCTTTCGGATCACACCCGACTACCATTACCTTTTTCCCTGATTCCACAAGGCCAGCCGTTAAATTCTGAGTCGTAGTGGATTTTCCAATTCCTCCTTTTCCATAAATAGCAATTTGTCTTATCTTGTTTTCAGTCATTTTCCTATCTCCTATTCATAACCTTTGTTTAACTTTTTAAAGCATATATATTCCTATTGAATTTTTCATCATATTTCATCACTTTATTAATGGCATAATCAATAAAATGAGAGATTTCCAGAGAAAGAATGCCTTTGCTTCTTAAGCTTATTTCTGCATTTCTTCCAATTTGGGAGCATAAAACATATTTACAATCAGAAAGTTCCTCTATCAACGTATCCAATGCTTTTTCATCATGTTCTCCGCCATTGCATACTGCTATGACCTTACGTTTCCCGATAAAATGATATTCTCTGTTTCCTTCCACTCTAACTATTATAAATTCCTTTGTTCGACCAAAATGCTGATTGACAACTTTACCATCTGTAGAAGCTATTCCAATTAAATATTCCATGTTTCATTCTCTCCTTTCTGACATTTCAATTCTTATTAAGATATCAGGTTAAAGTCATTCCAAACATTTCAAATGAATATGGATGTTTATTGATGACCTTTAACGCTTAAATCTATTTTTTCAACCATGGGAAAAGGTCTGCTCCACTTCACGGTAATCATAAAGAAGATCCGCCACATCTTTTTTCCCTGGAATGCCACAGGCATCTGCCCTGCACTTCTTACAATGTCTAAAAACAGGTAAATACTGCTCGGCAATTTCCCTCGCCTTATGTAACTCCTCACAGGTAGGCATACATTTATCTGCAAATATATGTTGTGGAATAAGGGGAATGATGTTAATAAATGCAGCACCTAATTCTTTTACTGTTCTGGCAATTTCTTCAATATGTCCATCATTTACTCCAGGAATTAAAACAATATTGATTTTTATCAGTGCACCTAATTCAGCAGCCTTACGAATACCTCTTTTTTGTGCCTCTATTAATATCCTGGAGCCTGTAATACCCTCATATTTCTTTCCTTCATAAATCACATAAAGGCAGATTTCTTTTAAAATTTCAGGATCAGTTGCATTTACTGTAACCGTTATGGTTTCCACTCCTACCGATATAAGTTCTTCCGCATATCTCTCCAGTAAAAGTCCATTGGTACTAAGACAATTGATAAGCTCCGGATGCCTCTGATTAATAATCTCAAATGTATCTATGGCCAGATGAGTCGCCAGTGTATCTCCTGGCCCTGCGATCCCAGCCACTGTAATTTCAGGACATAGTTCTAATGCTTTGTCTACAATATCAGCTGCTTTGGCAGGCTCTAATAATTTATTAGTAACACCAGGCCTTTGTTCCAGCTTATTCATACTCCTTTTGCAAAAGGCACATTGAATATTACAGGTTGGACTTACCGGAAGATGTACTCTTCCTTTGTTCATATTAGGGCCTCCACCAAAGCACGGATGTCTGTTAGAAATATATTCTAGCCTTTCTTTCTCTTGTTCTACAAAAGTTGAATTCATATACTGCCTCCTATCTTTTCAAATACAACCGGAAGAAACATGCTTTACGCAAAAAAGCCGAACGGACATAGACTTTTATCTACATCTGTTCGGCTTCAGTTTTCTGATCACCAATGATTTCATTTACTTCATTCTAACTTTTTCATTCTTTTCGATCTGCACGATTCTTCCATCCTGTATTATAAGAGTTATTGAACCAAACTGAATTGTTTCAATGAATTCAATAACTTTTTGAATGTCTTTTTCGTATACAACATTCTTTTTACTATTGGTTTTCTTCCTATCCTCCATATACTCACCTCTTACAGGATATTTCTTAGTATTCCTATATGTTTTATATGATTTTTATACATTATAATTGCTTCCCAGTTCTTTGTCAATAACTTTTTGTGATTTTGATCACAATTTTTTATTACAGTTCAGTCATGGAGAAAATAGTATAAAAAATGCACGTGGGTGCTTGCACACTAAGGGCAATTTCTACATTACTTTCTATAGTGCGCTCTGCCTAAGCGAGATGCAGCAAAGCAAAATCGAGCTTATGGCTGAACTGTAACCACTTTTTTACTATAAAATTATGTTGTATTATTAATTACATTTATCTTCCAAAATCTAAATCTTTCTATTTTTTAGTTCATGATATATAATATCTTTTTACCGTTGATAAGGCTGTGATAAGCTTAATATATTATAGAAAGTTAAATTTTGACTGAATAAGGATATAATGACATGAAATTTTTTAGAAAATATCAGAATCTTTTACTGCTTTTATTCATAAGCAGTATGTTACTCCTAGGTTGTTCCACTACTATTAATGTTAATGATAATGATCAAGTAAACCCCCATAGCAATATAAGTAAGGAAGTTGATGCTGATATTCCCGGGGCAGAGTCTTCCTCCCTGTCGGTTCACTTCCTTGATGTTGGTCAGGGGAACGCCCTGCTTGCTGAATCAGATGGACATTATATGCTTATAGACGGTGGGGACC
This sequence comes from Mobilisporobacter senegalensis, assembly GCF_003752155.1. Taxonomy (GTDB): domain Bacteria; phylum Bacillota; class Clostridia; order Lachnospirales; family Lachnospiraceae; genus Mobilisporobacter; species Mobilisporobacter senegalensis. The sequence continues at coordinate 155,719 of NZ_RJVG01000005.1, forward strand.
GGGAATATTCTTCTTATGTTGTCAGCTATTTAAAGAAACAAGGCGTCAAAGAATTAGATTACGTTATCATCTCTCATTACGATGCTGATCATTTAAATGGTATTGTCGGTGTACTAAATGTATTGGATGTTAAGACTATTCTATCCCCAGATTATGTGGCAGATACGAATGTATATAAATCCTATCTGGATACGATGGATAAAAAGGACTATCAAGCGAAACACCCTGCTATAGGTAATACGTATCATCTTGGAAATGCTTCTTTTACAATTGTAGCACCTGTTAACTACGATTATCTTGAAGCAAACAATAATTCTATTGGAATAAAACTTGAGTATGGTTCCAATAGCTTTCTGATTTTGGGCGATGCTGAATCTGAAAGTGAAACGGATATACTTTCTGTGAAAGAAGATATCTCTGCAGATGTGTATCTTACCAGTCATCATGGAAGTGATAGTTCCAGTTCCGCTGCTCTCCTTAAAGCTGTCAATCCTACTTATGCTGTTATTAGTGTGGGGAATAATAGTTATGGGCATCCTGCCAAAGAGGTTCTGGATAGATTAAAAACAAGAGATATAAAACTGTTTCGCACAGACATTCAGGGAACCATCATTGCAAGCAGTGATGGTAAAAAAATTACTTGGAATACTGACCCTACCAGTAATTGGTCTTCTGGTTCTACTAATACATCTGAAACAAAGAATGAATCTTCTATTACAGATACTATTACAGTCAGTGATCATTACATTGGAAATTCGAAAACTCACAAATTTCATCTTCCCTCCTGCTCCGGTCTCCCTGATAAGAAAAATCAAATAATCCTTAAGAAAAGGCAGGAATTTATTAAAAAAGGGTATGAGCCTTGCAAGATATGCAATCCATAAATTAATATCACTTTACTAATAAATTAGTAAATGCCAAGTTCTCATATATCATCTAAGAACTTGGCATTTGTTATTCAAAATAATCTTAAATAAGAATTTTCCCCACTCCTGATTTATTCACATATTTTTTATATACCAATATCTATCTACTAATACTCCTTTATTTTTAGTATTATTTTTTAATAAATCCTTTCTCTGGAATCCCAATTTTTCTAATAATGCAATAGATTTACTGTGACCGGTAATAACATATGCATTTATAGTTTTCATTCCCAAAACATTATTCGCATAATTTAGCAACTCGCTCGCACATTCTGTTGCAATACCTTTTCCAGTATAAGGTTTACTAATCCAATAACCTAATTCACAAGTATTGTTTTCTAAATTTATATCACCCAATGTCATCATTCCAATATATATATTCGTCTTATTGTCAAAAACACCAAGTTCAAGATGCTTCTTTGAACTACGAGCATACTCTAAAAAATCTATAAAATTATTAGCACTTTCAATAGTATAATCATATGGTGCACTATCCATATATCTTAGAGTTTCTCTATCAGAAATGGCATTAATAATTTCTTCTGCCGAAACAAGTCCTAGTGGAAACTTCATAATCGTTCTTGCAGTTTTTATAACAACATTATCCATAAATTAAATCCTCCGGTTCCTAAAGTACCATCTTAAAACTATCTCTGATAATTTATTCTATTAATATCGTCTGCTTATATAAAGATAAAATTTGCACATAATGGACTAAAATCGTAAACACCTAATATCTCTTTGTTATATAATCCCTATCTTCTTTGCTGCTTCTTCCCAATATTCTTCGTCTAAACTATTCCAATCTCCATTACCACATTTACTCATACTGATTTTTATTGCAAGATCTACGCAATCTATGGAGCGGTCAATTCCTTTTCTTAATGTTTCCTCAACCAGCTTTATCCATATATTCCCTTGAATACTCAAGCCACTTTCATATAATTCTGTAACTGCTTTTTCCCTATTATAATCTAATTGTATGAATTCCTCTTCCCAAGCGCTGCCATTACTATGTAATATCGCAAATTGAGATTTTGCATCATGTCCCCAGGGAATTCCTACCGAACCCGCATTTACTATTTTCTTGCCTCCATATTCGAAAACGCCTTGCTGATGAGTATGTCCACAAACTATCAAATCTGTTGCTATTGTTGATAACGCCATTTTAGCCTCATCACTACCAAATAATAAATCTCCCCGGGCGTTTACTAACGAACCATGACAAAATTCAAACTCAGGATATCCCTCTATTATCATATGTCCTTTTATATCTAAATCCTTAAAAAAGTTAAAATCCTTTTCCCTTAGATTTTCGTAAGTATAACAAAGACTTCCACTTGCTGTTGAAGGGGATGTCCATCCGTCCGCTTCACCTTGAAGATGTTTTAATAAATACTCTTCTCTATTCCCTTTTATAAACCAACATGTCTTACGTTTTTTCAAATCATATATAATATTCATGGTTTTTTGTGGATATGCACAGTCGCTTACATAGTCACCTAAAAATAGAATGTTTCTAATATTCTTATCGTCAATATACCTGATGCAAGATTCAAGTGCTAAATGATTACTATGTATATCGCTTAATACTGCTATTTTCATTACTAACCTCACATTTTTATCTGATGAATGGCTGTTTCATTATATTTAATCCATATTACCATTATACAAAAAGACACCATCTAATCCCAAATTTATCAATAAAGTCAGCACACAATGGACTAAAATCACATGGACCTAATGGAAAGCGGATTTCACTATCCTCTTTTAAAATCTCATAAGCGTTTTTAACCATATCCTCGTTTCCTTCACCATAATGTAAGCAAAACTGCATTGTATTACCTGTAATTCTTTTATCTGTGCCATCCTTCGCCTCAGATACTGCTAAGATATGACCACAAATATCAAGTTCTGCATGATAAAATGTATTATCCGTGTCTTTTACGTTAAAACCCAGCGTAGCATCAAAAGCTTGCAAATAAAGCTCTACTGCTTCTTTGCTGCCTTTCACATAAGCTTGCATCATTGACCTTTTCATAATGTGCTCCTTCCCCAAATATAAATAATCCAAATTATCTTTGATTTACATCTCATTACCTCCACAGAAGATTTATCTACATATTGAAGACGGTAATCCAAAAGCATATTGCTGCTACAATGGAAAGAGGTGTTGCAAAATATTTTTCCTTCCTGCTGTTTGATAAAAAATTCATAACTGTATTTAAGGACAAATACACTGCAAAAAATATACAGATATACTTTGTAATTTTTTCAGAAAACCACAGAGTGAAAATTCCTCCTGCCTGCAAAATAATAATGATTGCAAATATTTGAATGACAAATGAAATTACACCCATAATTCTAAGCTGTTTGGGTAAAACTTTATATCTCCCACCCATTGTGAATTCACCTAAAGGCATGCCGCAAGATACAAGAGCAGTCATAACAGCTACTATTGCAAACAAGAAAGCGCCTAATATTTGTATCATAATTTACTTCCTCCCTTTGGCTTCTCTTCCGAATAATCAGCCCCTTTTTATAACGGTATTATACTATACTTCATAGAAAATTTATACCATTTTATACCAACTTAAACTTTATGGCATACCCTTGTTTAAATAATTCAGAGACATGATACACCTTACTTGTGTATAACCAACACAAAAAATTCCTTAAAAAGCCAAGGGATTTAAAAAGTAAATAAGCAGTTATTTCTTGAAATCAAAAGGTAATTATTATATTATCACTGAAAATATAGTTCTTCTAATTGCTGTTTCGTATCAAGTAAGTGCTGCCCACCCATAATAATAAATATTTTGTCGTACTGTTCCATTTTTTCCTTTATATATTCAACCAAATATGTATTTCGGTAATTAACAGTGTCATTATAGACTGAATAAAGAATACCATTCTCCTTCCCATAAACCCTATAAACTTTCAGATTCCTCCAATTATCTTTGCTAATTCTCTGCGGCAAATACATGTTCACAGTTTTAAGAATACTGTTCAAGTCTGTAGCAGAGTAGTTCAAACCATTTTCTATGAAAAACCTTGTTTCATTCAATAAAAATGTATCTAAGTCAAAGTCAATATCTTCTTCCATCAATTCCATTGAACCAATTTGTCGGATCAAATACATTGCCAAAATTTCATCGGGTGGGTATTTGGTCTGCAAATATTCTATTTGCTTTGAAAATGGTGGTTCTATATCATCGACTGCTATTTCATTTTGTTTTGCAAGAAAAGCAGCAAATGCGGATTCTCCGTTTGCTATTGCAGTATCCCTGTTACCCTCAAAACTATTATATCCCCCTTCAACCAAAACTAAATCAGGAGAAAATTCTACAAATTTTATTTCTATATCATTAAACATGATGTCATGTGGATTATTAGAATGCACAATGTCAAACCATAATAATGATTTGTTCTGAGATGTTAAATATAAATGATCACCAGCCACAATCCGATATTTATTATTTTTCCAGACTTGCAACATATATGATGCCACAGCAATCAATAATACTAAAATAATTGCAAGGCAAACTACCAGGCTTTTCTTTATCTTCATATAGTGTTTTCCCTTTCCAGTCGTATTCACAATATCATACCATATCCAGGCAATCGTTTTCCATCACACGAATGCAAATATTGCCTGGATGATTTTTGAGATGTGACAAAGAAGAAGACTCACCCCTTGGTTAGCTTTATGTTATTCTTATGTAGTTACTCAAAGAACTTTAATATACTTCCGTCTATTGTAGTTATTTCACATGTCTTTCCTCCCCAAGGTTCTTCAACAACTTCTGAAATATCATTCCATCCGCGGCTTTTAGCATAGCCGTATAATTGCTCAACACCCTGAACAAGCATAAATCCTATAATTCTTTTGATAGGTTCACCTTTAAACATGTGAATACCAGTAAATGGAGCAATATGCAATACTTCAATTTCAGTAGGAATGTTATTTACACACCCGTAAAGCCCAAGGTTATTTTCGTCACGTTCTTCAATCTGTCCATACCAACCAAGCACATCTTTAAACCAATTAAGTGTCTTGTCCATATCTTCAGTGTAATACACTGCTCCTGTTTCCTTTACAATATAACCTCTTTCTCCTAAACTACCCATAATAATTTTTCCTCCTGTTAAATTTGATATAGGGGATACTTTTGAGAATGCTTTCAAATTTGATTTGTTTTTTCTGGCAACGGACGGCGTTATACCATGAAATCTTGTAAATGCTTTTGTAAAACTTTCATTTGAGTCATAGCCATATTTTAATGCTATATCCAATACAGAAATTTTCGTATTTGAAATTTCATAGCCAGCTAATGACATACGCCGGTTTCTAATATATTCACTCACGGTACAGTCACATAATATTGAAAACATCTTTTGGAAATAAAAAGATGAAACAAATTGGCTTGCAGCTAAAATATCAGCATTAATATTTTCACCAATTCTGTTTTCGATTTCATCAATTGCATTTTGAGTTATCTTAATCCAATCCACATTCTCACCTCCCTGTAACCATATATTAATCGATCAGTTAGAAAAATTCTTGATAAAACTTGCATGGATTTGTCCTTAATAATTATAAAGTTAAACAAAACTTGTAGTGGCTATTTGTCATTCCTTGCGATTGATAGAATTTATGACTGAATACTCTTTTTTGATTACAACATACTTCTAATTGCTTACAATCATTATCTGTACCAACTTCTTTTGCTTTTTGAAATAAGCGTTTCCCAATTCCTTGATATCTTACTGTTTCATCAACTATAAGTTCTTGAATTTCAGCAATATTAGCAGTATGATGTAATAATTTTTGCACATGTATGCTAATAAAACCTAAGATTACATATTCTTTTTCATAAACATAATAGAAAACAGAAGGGTTTGATATATTAGCATCAAAAATATCTGAGAATCGCTTGATATCAATGCTTGTCTCCTCTAACGCTACAAGTAATCCATATATTTGTTCTTTGTCATTAAGCGTAGCTTTTCGTAAGCTTTCCATTACTGTCACCTCATAAAATTCAATAATATCCACTATAAATTGTTTGTTAGTATTATTTCTTTCCGATAAGTAAAAAATGGGGACTCATACCTATAATTTCGTCTTCATGCTCAGTCATATGTATGATTTCAAGAAGTTGTTTTCTACTTGAATCATTACTCCATTTTTCATCCAGACAAGGGGTAAACCAAATACATCCTTCCACCGCATGTTTATCAACTATTGAGAAACCTGCTTCTTTTAATTCGGTTCCAAAAGATTTAGGTGTTGAAAAGAAAGATTCAGCGATTAGGTGATGGATATTCCTTGGGTCTGTTATGAATTCCTGTTGTTAATTCTCCTTTTAGCATTTCAAAGAAAATCTCATCATCTATGAAGTTATTATTAACACCATATGTTGACAATGCCCATGTTGTTGAACTAAATTTTGATATTCCAGCCACTATCAATAAGGCACCATCTTTTAGCACGCGATATACTTCTTTCAATGTCTGCTTTCTATCATTTATATCCTGCATATGATATAGAGGACCCATCAATAATACAACATCTGCGCTTCTATCAGGTCTATTAACATGTCTAGCATCTGCTACTTCAGCTATAAAATGGCAATCATTCATCATATGTTCTTTTGCGTAAGTTATCGCAGTATCAGCCAGATCTAATAAATGGATGTCATTTCCTTGTTTTGCCAACCAAGCTGAATAAGTACCGATTCCTCCTCCAATATCATATATTACATTATTCCCTTGTATATATTGTGATAAAATTTCCTTCGTTCGAAAGAATTCAATTTTCCCTAACCCTTTCTCCAATCTAGCTATTTCTACACCTGCATTATAAAAATCATAAATCTCATTTTTCAACATGGTATTCTTCCAATCTAAAAATATATTCATAAATTGTTGCTAAAATAAATAACCCCAGTTCCATTCAGAAACCAGTACATCACCTTTATGTCCGTATATAATAGAATAACCAAACCCAGTATATATATCAACATCGTAAGCCCGTATAATACTTACAGCAAATATCGGAGTTTTTTTATTATTAAATCTTACTCTGTCAGTAATAATCATACCCGATATCATTAGTATAATCGTTACAAATATAACCACCCTTTTATTTTTCATTTTTCCTCCTACATTATATTATTTCCTTCTGCTATATTAATACATATTATTCCAATTATCAATATTTAATTATCAATGTATGTCAAGTTTTATCATTTTATTTTTTGGTATAAAACCGTAAGCCCATCTATCAGTTCTTTATCATTTTCTTTACAGAATTTCTCATGTATTATAATAATTTCATTTTTTTTGCAAACCCTACTATCATTCTTCCTTTTGGTAAAATAATAAGTTCACTTTCGCTTATACCACCTAATTTTATAACAATTATGCAATAAAGAATTATTGCAACAATTATAGCTAAAAAAATCGAGATTGCATTGCTTTTACATATGACATAGAGAAATATATATGATAATCTCGCTATTACTCCCATAATAGCTGAAGCTGCAAGGGGTATAATAATATTTTTTCGTATATTCAATCTGTATCCTAAATTTTTTCGTATTGAAAATCCATTAAGAACACACATAAGAAATGAATAGAGTATTGCGGCTATAATAAGGGCATATAAGTTCCAACCGGTAAATAATAATATTACAACAAGTACAACTGTCTGAATTATAAGTGAAACCAGAGCATTTATAGCCGGGAGATTTACTTTATCAATCCCTTGGAGAACGGTATTCGTTACTGTAGACAGCGAATAAAAAATAACAGTAATACTAAGGAAGCGAAGTAATTCAGATGCTTGTATTAACGTATCCTTTTGTGGAAACAGGATTTGAACTATTGGTCTTGAGAGAACGGCGAAACCAACTGCAGAAGGTATAGAAATCAGCATTGTTGTTCGAATAGCCACATCAACTTTATGATTCGTATCTTTTATATTTCCAAGGGAATAAGTTCCTGAAATATTCGGTAGCATTGAAGCTGAGATAGCAGATGCAAGAGCTATTGGAATATTAGTAATAACAACGGCTTCTCCCGCAAAAATACCATATTGAGATGCAACCACCTTTTCCTGAAAATCTTTTAAATAAATTAGTATCTTTGTATAAATTGTTTGATTTAAAGTAGTACTTAAATTATAAATAAATGTACTTAATATAATGGGGGTTATTGTGTAAAAAATTCTTCTTAAAACCTCTTTATATGATTCCGTCTGATTATCTAAATCCTTTTGAATTCGTTTTTGGATAAAACCTTTATTAAGAAAATATATTATCAACATAAATAAAAGTGCAATCAGTACACCTGCTCCAGTTCCAACTGCACTTCCAATTGCACCGTATATTGCTTGAGAGGTGGAGTCTGACTGTTTAACTGCCTTTATAAAAAGATATGCAGCTGATATGCTTACTACTGCATTGAAAATTTGTTCAAAAACCTGGGAGATAGAAGTCTGAAGCATAGTGTTATGTGCCTGAAAATATCCTCTAAATACGCCTAAAAGACCTGATAGAAAAATAGTAGGGGCACAGACTTTAAGGACAATAACAGAATTCTTTTCTACCAGCAAACCTGCACCAAAGAAGGTAATGATACTCGCTAGTCCCCCTATTATAAAAACGTAAATGATAGCACACTGGAAAATTCTTTGAGCATTCTTATATTCTTTGAAAATCAACTTTTTAGCCATCTCTTTTGAAATTGCCGATGGGATACTATAAGAAGATACCAAAAGAATGATTGCATAAATATTGTAAGCAATACTATAATAACCAAGGCCTTCTGTACCAAGAAGTTCAGTTAATGGACGTCTGTATATAATTCCAATGATTCTGCAAATAATACCTGCTATGGCAAGTATTCCTGCCTGTTTTATAAAATTGGTTTTTTTACTTTGTTTTGACATAGAATGTAAACCTACTCTCATGGGTATATAAAACATAAATTATAATAAAAAACAACATTATTTACCAATTCAAACTATTATAGCATAAGAAATATGGATAATAAACTAAAATTTCCATTTAAATTGAGTACACCATCTTAACGTATATACAACTTGGATATATTGACAATCTGAATACATAGCAATAGAACTTGAATATTATGAATAACATTCTAAAAAGTGCAAGAAAAAATGGTGCAATATATATACAACAAAAAACCCTTGAAAATCAAGGGTTTTTATGAGCACCAGACGGTATTCGAACCAAATCCTATTCTACAAATGTTGAAAAGAAAGGGATTTTATCCACTTCTAATTTATGTACACATGATAACACACATATTCTATTTTTAAAAGCTACCTACAAATTAACTTATAGCCGAGGCTATGAATTAAAATTTTTAGATTTTGTATTATGACTAATTTCTTTGGTAAACATTGTTCTTAACATTGTTAATATATATTCTCATATTCTCCTCATCTTGCTTATTGTATTTATAACTAAAATGTTCAGCAACATCTATAGCAAGAGAGCTGAAAATATCACAGGCATTCATTATCGCTTTCCACATGTTGTTGCAATCGCTGTCGGAATAAGTTAATAAGTATTGTTCATAAATTTCTGGTGGCAGATACCTTTTGAAATATTTTCCCATTTTACCGGCAGAAACATTAAAATCAGTGATAATGCCAATATACCACGAAATCATATCGTGTAATTCCTCCCGTACAACATTGTGATACATCAACATCGCATAAGGTAATTCATTACGAGTAATACCTTTTGCAACATTTTGTAAGCACCACCAAAAATTATTGCAACAGGACAAATAAAACAGTTTAGATGGCGGCTTTATGAGATAGTCCTTATCGCATGCTGTTGGAAATGATGGCAAAATACCATCCTTATCCAGCAAAGCTATACTCAAACTATCCTTACCAATAAGCTCAAGCTTTTGAATTGGAATAAGAGTCAAATCAAGACGATTACCATCAGTAAATAACATCATCCAATTAAAATGTCCTTCACCACTCGGATACCGCATTGCTTCAGGCATTTGTAATATAAGCCTATCACCAAAAATATCTATCCAGCTGTTGTCAACGGTAAATGTCTCAAAATCATCAACCACATAAACAATATCATAATCCTGATAAACATCCTTCGGTGCGTTTGGGTTAGTTCGGGAACCATTCATGTATACTGCGCGTATACGTGAATCTTTCTTTGCAACACTTAATATTAAATCAAACATTTCTTTCTCAGTCCTCATAAAATATACCTGCCTGCTATTAATAATTTGTATTGAAATTCCAGTGTATATATAAATAGGTTTTATATCTCGATATAGCCAAAGTTTTTAAGAAAACACAAGTTTTCAATTGCTTTATATGATTTCCACCAATTTTCGCTAATGGCAAATTCCTTGGTATATTTACCATTGTTATCAAACCATGTCCAGGTAATCCTCATTATATTATTTTTTCTTGTTAAAGAAATTTGCGATTAAAGTTACATACTGTTCTGGGTATAGCAGACTAATCCCCCCATGTCTCATATTGGGAGCAATATACAATTCACTATCAGCAATTGCTTCATGCAATCTTATACCTGATTTTTTCATGATTCTAAGTTCTTTTTCACCTACAATGACCAAAACTCTTGATTTTGTATCAGAAATAGAGTTTTTCAAATGATAATTCCCATTGCTTAATGTAATGTTTATGAGTGATTCCTTGGTTATTTTCAGACTGTCATCATAATACTGCTCAAACATCTTGTCTGGGACACATAATGTTTTCGATTGCAATTTTGAAAACCACCTCTTTTTAATCAATCCATAAAATAATTTGTATGTAGGAATAGTCATAGAAGCCGCGCCTTTCATTGGATAAACCAATGCACTTTCGATTATTGCATTCTCCGTAATATTGTTTCTTAATGATAATACTTCTGTCACAATTTGTGCACCTATAGATAGTCCTCCAATCGCAAAAACTTTCCCATTATACTGATCATCAATATATTCTATCAACTTAAGAGCGGAATTTTCAATGCTGACAAAAGTTTCCTTGGCAGCTTCCCCATGTCCGTCAATAATTGGAGTTACAACATGAAAATTATTTTTCAGCAGTTCAATAATAGGTTTTAATGACCACCAAGATAGTCCACCCCCATGTAACAGAATTATTGTTGGAAATTCTTTATTTTCTGTTTCTTTAAAAATCATTTTTTTGTCCTCGTATCGTTTAATAATAATCTTACTTCGTTATTCTGTTATTATTTCGAATTTATGCTATAAAATGGAGTTTAATAGTTTAATTTTGCATAAATGTATGTATCTTTCCAAATAGGCTTATTTTCATCGTCTTTCCAAAAGTATACGTTTTTCTTCAAATGCGCCTCTTTCTCAAATCCTAGTCTCTCCAATAAATTCCATGAATTAATATTTTGTGGGTCACAATTTGCAAAAATTCTATGAATTCCACCAGAAAATGCTAATGCCATTAACTCCTCACAGCTTTCTTTCGCATATCCTTTACCCCAATAATCTTTATTGAATACATACCCCATTTCAAGTGATTCAAAATCGCTTTTTCCTAAATACACATTTCCTATCATTTTATGATTGCTTTTTAATTCAACAGCAATCATTTCATCTGTTGAAATTCTCCAGTCAAGATTGCTTTCTACTTCACTCATAGTCATTGGTTTATATGGTTCATATTTAACAACATCTGAATCGGATAAATATTCATACAAATCTGTTATATCGCTTTTCTTATATCTTCTTAAAATCAACCGCTCTGTTTCTACAATCACAATATTATCTTCCATAAATGCTTTCCTCACAAATTCAGATTTTTATGTAAATTATTAAATCATAATATCATATTGAATAAAATAAATAAAGCAACTAAATATATAGATCGTTTCATTCCACAACTTCTCGATTTACAACTTTGGTTTACGTTTACCATTTGGACTTCAGTTTGTTTCCACCTCGCAATGGACACCCTTGCACTCAGTTATGTGTTTCCTACTACAAAGGCACATTCGGGACTTTCACCCGCAAGAGTTCACCCATGCTGGGCGAATCAAAAAACGGTTGCAATTAATTTTGCAACCGCCTTTTCTCTAATCATTATTTTTTAATGTTAATATCAATTTTTTTGATCTTTCCTTTTGGCATATAAACATATATTGTACAATCTCCAGAACCTACAACAATAATTTCACCAGTGCTATTAATTTTGGCTACTTTCATATTGGTTGTCATATAAAAAGTCTTTTTATCCTTTGAGCTTATTGTCTGCATTGTATCTGATTGCATAAGTTTTACTGTCTTACCAGCATCATTCTTTCCATATGCCTGGATATAGTACTTATAGCTCTTTCCTTTTACATTCTTATGGGTAAAGGAAAGTTTTTTCCCAGCATTAATTGTAGCAATCTTAGTATACTTACTGCTTCCTGTCTTACATGCGTAAACAATATATTTTGTTGCTCCTTCTACCTTTTCCCAAGATAGTACATTGTTTGTCTTGCCTACTTTTATTTTACCTGTTACTTCAGTCTGAGGCTTTACTTCAGGTTCTTTTTCTTTATCCGGTTGTTCAGGAACAGATGGTTTAGTTGGATTATATGTTCCCCCGCTTGTATCTCCACCTGATGTATTTCCTCCTGGTGTATTTCCTCCTGGTGTATTTCCTCCTGGTGTTTCTCCTCCTGGCGTTTCTCCTCCTGGCGTTTCTCCTCCTGGTGTTTCTCCTCCTGGTTCTTCCTCTTCACCTGGCTGTTCTGCTTTAATACCAGTGGCATCAAATCCATCTGCAATGTTCCAAAGCTGACGATCTGCGCCTTCTTCATATGCTGCAAGACGAATCATAGTACCATTACTGGTCAAACCATCCACTACTTCCAGAACCATATCATACTGTCGATTGGTCAACTTGTAGAAATCTCCTAGTTGCTCAATCTTCCATTGTTGAGAAATAGAATTTGGATCATTTATCTGCTGGCAGGTAAAGTAGTTCGAAGTATCTGCAACATCCAGCATGTGCCCACTATAGGAACTCATAAGCTTCCAGTATCCATTTCCCTGATCTAACAGTTCCCATAATTGATTAATATTACCTAAATAGTTCCACTGATTTACAAGGGCACCAGCATCTCTGGAATAACCTGCAACATCCGCAGCCTTGCCACTTGTCTTTGACTTCATTACATATACCGTACCTGATACCAAACCTGGATTTTTAAGAGAAGACTTAGCGCTGCTATACTTGTCAATTGTCAGGCTGTCTATGTTAAAACATCCAGAGTCAGTAATCTCACGCACAAGCTTTATGGTATTGTCTCCTGCCTTCAAGTCTACATCATAGGTTGCTTCATTCCAGTCATCCCAGGTCTTTGTAGGTGGGAGTTCAATCTGTTTGATTCTCACTCCATTTACATACAAACTCATGGTAATATTGTTTTCATGTGCACCGGAATATCTCAATGTTGCTGTATGGGTACCTGTGTATGGTACATTTACTGTAAATTCAATACCCTCTGTACCGTCGGCACTTTCAAATCCACCTGCAAATCCGGTTCCTTCATACCAAAGATGATCTTCGGATTTATGGGCTCCACCTAACATGGTAGCATTTTCTGCCTGATATGCCCATGGAATTCTCCTCTGCAGATGAATGTTGTCCAAGTTAATGTCTCCTTGACCGGCTCCTTCTCTGGTCAGTTTGATGGTATTGATTCCTTCCGTCAGTTCCATTGCAACGACCTTTTCGCTCCAGTTATCCCATCCGGTACTATCTGAAAAGTTAATCGTTCCTTTGGACTCACCATTGATATACAGGTTCATGTTTCTTGTTTCGCCGATAAAGCCAAGGGCATACTTAATAGATACATCATATATAGCAGCTGTTTCCACATCTATATGGAATTCTAATGCTCCATCCTGCCACAGACCACCTACAAAGCCAGTACCGGTATATCCTGCATGATCCTGTGCAAAACTTGCACCACCGGACAGTTCTGCCTGTTCTGCTTCGTATGTCATAGTAACTGCTTCTGTTACTGTAATATAGTCAATATTTACATTGCCCAAAGAAGCATCGTCATACCTATATTCAATAGTATTCACGCCCTGCTTTAGATTTAAGTTATCGTAACGATCCTGCCAATCTGACCAGCTGGTTCCATAGAAACAATCAGCAGTCTTTACTCTTACTCCATTCACATAAATAGCAAGAGATTTATTGATTTTTTCACCATAGAATCCATTGCAGTAACGAAGATCAACGGAATAGTTCCCTGTATAAGGAGCATCTACCGTAAATGCAACACCGGTTCCATTCGTATAAAGATTATCTACGTAACCACTACCACTGTATCCTGTATGCTCTGTACTAGTCTTAGCACCACCAGACAAGGCTGCCTCTTCTGCCTCATAAAGTGTAGTTTTCTTAATGGTAAGGGCATCCAGAATAAGTTCACAGGAAGCCGGAGCAGTCATGCGGATCTTATTAATTCCTTCCTGCAAAATAATATTATATACCTTCAAAACATCAAGATTTGCAGTATATTCTCCATTCGACACAAAGCTCAACATTCTTTGCTGACTGTCATTTACAGATAACTCCATGGTAATCGCCGAACCGGTAACGGCATTGTTGTAACGGAAATCCAGAGAATACATACCAGCGCTTTCGGCTTCTACGTCAAACTCAACATATCCGCCGGCTTCATTAAACTTCACATTACCGGAGCCTGAACTTCTGGCACTGTTACTGATAATTCTCTTCTCTACACCAACACAGGCAGCATCTTCTGCTTCCAGTACTTCACTCTTTTCCTCACCGGAAGGTCTGTCAAAAACAGTTCCCGGGTTAGAAGGTACACCTACATTAACAAAACTATTATCGGTCCAGCTAACCGGAGTTGCTCTGACCCAACGATTGGCTCCAGTTTGCCCACCAACCGGGCCTGCATGATGAATCAGCCAATCCTCTGTACCGTCTTCAGACTTTACAAAAAGAGGTGACCCTGGTCCAAAGGCACTGTTCTCAGGTGACTTCGACATCAGTGGTACAGGAAGTTTCTCCCAGGAATTTGGATCTAATAAATCTGAATTTAAGTCTGCATAGGATACACCTACACAGTAGTTATCATTCATAAAGCTACTTGCAGAGTAAGCAAAGTACACCTTGCCGTCTTTTTCTACTACCGCACAACCCTCATCAATATTGTCTCCATGCTTTTCCCAGTCATAAATCGGTCTTGCCAGGGTACATTCTGTTCCTGTAGAGCCTTCTACTGTTCCATTGTCCAGAGTCCACGGATTCAACATCTTTACGATGGTAGGGCACTCATCAAATTTGGTTCTGGTATAATCAATAGCCGATCCACTGGCTACTCCCAAATACTGATCCTCATAGTAGAAATATTTGGTATAGGAATAGTATCTTTCTCCTCCAATGGTGACTACACCACAAGGAAGTCCATAGCCCTCTGCATTCATAAGGCCAGCCTTTTCTGTAGCTTCCCCATTTTCATCCCTATTTGACCAGCTGCCCTTTAGCTCCCAAGTGCCTTCAAATGGATCCGGTGATTCATTTTCTAATACATATGTACTTGGATGACCATAACCGAAGTCTGTCTCCGGACCAGATGCAAAATAGATATACCACTTACCTTCCATGCGATAGATGTATGGCCCCCATACATAGCCAAAGTTCTCCGGCTTCTTCCATACAAGTCTACTCTTTGCAGTAGATATGCCTAGTACCGTCTCTGCTCTCTTCAGATAAATATCATTATCTGTAGCAAAGCCGCAATAGTAGAAACCATCTGCATCTCTTGCGATTGTCGGATCTGCACCCCTCATAAGAGGATTACGATACTGACTTGCCACTTCTGCCTGTGCTGCCTGTGGAGGTAGCGTGGTAATTACCATTGCTACCATTAGCATAAATAACAACAATTTTTTTCTCATAAATACCTTTCTCCTTTAATTTATATTGTATCCCTCATGTGTCACTACAACCCTCTTTCTTTCTCCGTGCCACATAATAGGAATCTCCACTTGTTGCCATTCTCTTGGTAAGCATGGATTAAGCACTATATTATCTTCCCACATAGCACTTTTTAATCCTGCAAAACCATAGACAATTAACTGCCATAGACCACCACAATTTGCAATATGAATGCCCTCTTCAGCTCCACACTTGTCTGGACACATATCAATGTCTATTACTTTATCTAGAAATCTTTCTGCTTCCTTCACTCTCCCCATACGAGCTGCCAGAATACCATGAACTGCTGCGGAAAGAGACGAGTCATGAGTGGTAATCGGTTCATAATAATCATAATTTGCTATTAACTGCTTCTCTGTAAATTCCTCTGGAAACAACAACATCATCTCTAGTACATCAGCCTGTTTCAATGCCTTTGAGCGGTAGTTTTTTTCCTGAGAAATAAATTCTCCAAAGTATCTAGAACGATCTTTCCAAATTTCATCAAAATTTACATCTGCATAAGAAGCAAAATCATCAGACTGCATAATAAGTTCATCTGTTTCTTTATAAGGAAGTCTTAGCCGCTCTTTAATTGTTTCCCACTTTTTAAGCTGATCTTTTTGGCCTTGATTAGTCTCACTTAAATACTGAACAGTCTTTTCCAAAGAGAACTTTACCATTCGATTCGTAAATGCATTGTTTCTGGTCATTGGTAGATATTCATCCGGTCCCATTACCCCTAAAAGCTGGTATTGCCCGTCTATCTCATCCACACGTTCAGCCCAGTACTCTGCTGTTTCCTTCATCATTTCCAAACCACATTCTTCAATAAAACCCACATCTTTTGTAGCCTTTACATAATGTTCCATAGCGTATATAATATCCGCTGTTACGTGAATTTCATGATCAGCATACTGCCAGTTAGCACATTCCTCTATACCTGTTACAGAAGACTCCCAGGCATACCTGGCACCTTTGTAACCATAGTTTTTTGCATTTTCCTTTGCACCAGAAAGAGTCATATAACGGAACTTCACCAGATTTCTTGCTGCCTTGGGATTTGTATGGATGAAAAATGGTAATATGTTAATCTCTGTATCCCAGAAGTATCTACCACAGTACCCTTCCCCAGCATGACCCTTGGCACAAATAGCTACCCTGGGATCATCTTCATTATCTGCTCTTATTAAATGGTAAATAGCCATTCGAATAGCTAGCTGGGCATGATTATCGCCAGTAATAACAATATCTGCAGCCCTCCATTTCTCTGTCCACTTAAGTCTATGTCTTTCTACCAGCCGATCCAAATCGAGTGTTCGAATATCCTCTTTTGTTTCCTTCAATGCTTCAATTTCCTCATCTCGATCTGTGCTAACCTGGATAATCTTTGTTATTTTAAGTTGTTCCCCCTGCTGTATTACATTCTCTCCCTCACAGTCCAAATAGGAGCACATGGTAATGGTATTTCCGCCATTGGTTTCAGTAATTACACGGGTTATATCATCTTGTTTCTCTTTTTTAATTCTTGTAAAATGATTAAATCCATTGGTTCTGACTCCAGTGTTGATGTCACCAGTAACAACTATGTTAATATCACCTGACTCTGCTTTTATCGTAAGTGTTTGTACTGCTATATGTTTATCTGCCATGGAGATCATTCGAGAAAAAGTAAGCTTTAGCACCTTTCCCTTATTTGTCTTCCAGGTAAAGGACCTGGTAAGAATACCATCCAAAAGATTCAAGTACCTTTCGTACTTTTCTATCTGACAGTTTTCCATGTCTAACTCTTCTCCATCTGCATTTACCTTCAAGTCAAATATGTAGGGAAGATTGATTGTTTCCGTTTTCAAATAAGGATGTGGTCCTACTATGCCAGGGATATAAGTCCCCCATTTGGATTTCTGCTTTTTATGTTTCTCCAATGTCACATTAGCAGGTTTCCTATCATATTCTTCATCCTGCACTGCTCCTGATATTCCTTCTTCATAGCTTCCACGCACATGAAGATAACCATTCCCCTGGGTCATTAACCCTTCATAATACTTTATAAGCTCCCCATTATAGGAATTTTCATATAAGCACCAATTTATATTCATCCTTTATCCTTTCACTGATCCAGCAGCCAAACCTGAAACAACTTGTTTTTGAAATAATATAAATGTAATGATACTAGGTACGATAACTACTACTGTTGCCGCAAACATGGCTCCATAATCACTGGCAAATGCACTCTTAAAATAGTAAAGGGCTATTGGCAGGGTTCTTTTTCCCGTCTCTCCGGTTAAAGTAAGTGCAAGCTGGAATTCATTCCAACACAATAAAAACTGAATGATACCAGCCGTTGCAAATGCCGGCCTTGTAAGAGGCAAAACAATCTTTACAAAGGTTCGTAAAAAACCAGATCCATCTATATATGCTGCCTCTTCTAAGGTATACGGAATGGTCTTTATGTAACTCATCATGACATAAAAAGTTGTTGGCATACCAAGTGCTGTGTATACAAGAATCAGACCAGTGCGCGTATTATAAAGGTTAGTTACATTAAGTATTATATATAGTGGCTGAAGCAATGCTGCTCCGGGAATAATCAGTCCCACAGAAAACAGAAGCATTACCACTCCCTTTAACTTAAATGAGCACCTTACCACAACATAAGCTGCCATGGTACATACAAATAGATTTAGCACTGTTCCTGCTATAGCTATTACTATACTATTTTTATAAAAGGTTATAAGAGGTGCCAGTTTAAATGCTGTCACATAATTACTCAAGCGAAAACCAGAAGGAAATCCCAATGTTCCCGTCAATATCTCGCTATTGGTTTTAAATGAAGAAAATAACACCCACGCAAAAGGTACAATGGAGATGACCACTATGACCGTCAGCAACTGAGCTGTAAGTATTTTTCTAATTATTCGAAGCATAATGTCATCCTTTCTATTCTTTTGCATCCATACTGAATATCTTACGAATACTCTTAAGTAAAATCACACCTAGAAGTACTAGTAAAACACCTTGTGCATTTGCCAGTCCATAATTATTGTTGGTAAATACCGTTTTATACAGATACATGGGCATATTCATGGTTCTGCTTCCCGGTCCACCATTGGTGGTCATCATGATTATGTCCAGCTTTTGCAGCATACTAGTGGCTGCCAGAACTGCAGAGGTTCCAATAATATTTTTCATAAGTGGTAATACTACATATATATCTGTCTGAAAAGACGAGGCTCCATCAATCTTTGCTGCTTCATATACATCTTCTGAAACAGATGACATCTCAGCCATGACCAGAATTGTAACAAGTCCTGCATATGGAAGCCATGTCATAGTTACTGCTGAAAATGCAGACTTTGGATCCATAAACCAGTTCTGACTAAAGCCTTCTCCTGTTATTTTCATAATCAACGTATTGATAAATCCATACTGTGGATTCATTACACACAAGAACAGCATGCCTAATGCTGCACTTGAAATAACATTTGGTATAAAGAAAATAGTTCTTATTGCACTGCTATACCATCTCTTTTTTGCTAATATAATAGCTACTACAGTTCCAATAAAAACATGAAAAGTTGCCTGAAGAAGAATCCAGATAGCTGTATTTTTCAAACTATCCATAAATGTTTTATCTTCTGTAAATAAATATATGTAGTTCTTTAATCCAACCAAAGATATTTCCTTGCCAATGGACCAATCTGTAAAGGAAGTTCCAAACAAGACTATAATAGGTCCAAGAAATATAAAACTAAATAATAAAATTCCCGGAAGCAGAAAAAGTATTACCCACTTCTTATTTTTTGTCATAATATTCTCCATTCCGCAAATATTGCAAAAAAATAACGCAAGCATAAATATGAATCGCCATTAAATCCTTATTTATGCTTGCGCAATTGTCTAAAACACTTTATTACTTGCTCATTTCAGCTGCCTTTGTAAGGTAATCTGCAAACTCCTCTGGTGTAATCTCATCATATGCAAGTTCTGGATATCTAACAGCAGTTTCATCTACGATAGAAGAGAATGCCGTATTATCGATATTCTCAAATGTATACTTTGCACTACCAGACAACTGGATTAGTTCAGAAAGAATTGGATTAGCAGCTTTGTACTCAGCAGACATCTCAATATTGTCTGTTAAAGGAAGAACGCCTGCCTTCTCCAGGAATACACTCTGAGCATACTCACTTGTCTTGAACTTAAGGAATTCAAGTGCACCTGCTTGCTCCTCAGCAGACTTTCCGTTGGTACAAAGAATATACCCAACCTCAAACTGTGCAATCAATCCATCTTCAGGATAAAGAGCTACACCAACCTGATCTCCAAAACCTGGAATAGACTTAGTTTCATCTGTAAAATCAGGACACATCCAAGGTCCGTTTGCGATCATAGCCACATTACCCTGTTCAAAGTTATTTGCTGCATTTGCATAAAGTGCACCTACTGCATCTGGAGTAGTGTACTCTTTTAAACATGTTTTCAACATTTCTAAGCCCTTGATCACTGAGCTGTTATTATAATTTGCAGGATAGCTGGTATTCATGAACGCATTTCCATCTGCACCATCAGTACCAATCATTGCTGCCAGCCATAAATTTGTAGTCCATGCATTTTCACCAGTCATTAAAGCCAATGGTGTAAATCCTGCTTTCTTCAGCTTAGCATTGTTGCTCATGAACTCATCCCATGTCTTAGCTGGAGTGACACCCGCTTTTGAAAACATATCCTTATTGTAGAAATAGCCGATAATCTGACGCTGGTTGGAGATAGAGTAAACACTTCCGTCATCTTCCATGTTATAATTCATAGCGTCTTCTCCTACAAACTTCATCCATTCCGGATCTGCTTCTAAAAACGGTTTAATATTAACAGCTTGCCCATTTTCAATTGCCAGCTCTCTGATGCCATTCTTTCCAATCAATACATCTGGTAATGTTTGTGAAGATGCTAATATCTTCATCTTATCAACAAATGCATTATCACTAGGGAGTTCTTCTACTACTACTTTGTACTTGCCTTCAAACTTCTTATTGAATGCGTTGATTACTTCTTCTTCTGCTGCAGCAGATGCATGAGATCCAACCATAAAAGTTGCATAAGAGATTTCTACTGGTTCAGAGCTTGTTCCCTCCGGTGTATCCCCTTTGTCTGTCTCATCTACTGATGCCTCTGTGTTTGTACCTGTTTCTTTGCTGGCATCCTTGTTTTTACATGCTACCAATGACATAGTCATGGTAAGGGCTAACAGTAACGCAATTACTTTTGTTTTTTTCATAAGACCTCCTAAATAAACGATTTATTTTTTAATACAAGATTAGAATACCATTTCAGCCTGTTATACAGAATAGAATTGCTTTTCTTCCTGTTATGGAAATTTGACCTCTTCTTGTTTTATGTATTATCCTACTTATTTTTCTTATACAATTTTTACTTTTATGAAAATATTTTGATGTATTGTCTTCTTATCGTTGTTCCACAAAAATTCATATCCTATTAAAAGACCTCCTAGCGTCAGTGTTGCAACCAATTTACTAGGAGGTACATACATACTATATCTTAAATATTGCCACCGATTCATCTAAATCTTTTGCGTCTTCATCTAATTTAGCAGCAGCAGCCGTCAACGTTTCCACTGCCCTTAATTGTTCTGTGGTTATTCCTGCTAGTTCATTTGAGGCACTTGCGGTCTCTTGTGAAACTGACGAAATATTTTCAATAGCCCCCAATGTATCTTCCTTAGCATGCTCAATTTCTACCATTCTCTCTGAGATCTTTATTAAGTTCCTGGTTAATTCCTCAACGTGTTCGTTAATCTCACTAAAAAGAGCTATAGTATGCCCTAATGCATCACTTTGAGAGGCAACGATACCTTCTGCTTCTTTTGCAACTCCAACGGTCTTTATTGTTTTTTGATGGATTCCAATAATAATATTATCAATCTGATTGGCTGCAGTTGTAGATTGATTTGACAACTTTCTAATCTCATCCGCCACCACAGAAAATCCTTTGCCAAACTCTCCTGCTCTTGCAGCTTCAATAGAAGCATTTAAGGCTAATAGATTTGTCTCTTCTGCTATTGCATTAATTGTTTGAACAATTTCTCCAATAGAGTCTGATTCTTTCTCCAAATCCTCTATATTTCGGATCACTTCCCTCGTAATCTTAGTTGTATTCTTTGCCTTTTGCTCCAATTCACTTATTATTGTAAACCCATGTCTAACAACAGATTTTGTCTCTTTAGCGCTGTCTCCAATTGCACTTGTATTTAAATATATCTCGTTTATTTGTTTTGATAAAGTTGACATCTCTGCCAAACAATTACTTGAATCTTCTGCTTGTAGCATAATACCTTGTTCAATATCTAAAAGAGATTCATTAATTTTCTTTGTTGCATCAAGTAATACTTGTGAGCTTCCTGATACATCAAATGCAGAATGAGAAACAGTTGCACTTATCACTGTCACCTTTTGAATAAGTCCCATCATACTTTCAATCATGTGATTAATACTTCGTGCAAGAATTGCAAATTCATCTTTACGCTTCATTTCAACTCTTACACCCAAATTACCTTGAGCCGTTACATTCAATACTTGATTTGTTTTATTTATAACATTCCCAATTCCAGAAGCAATAATAGTTCCACATATAATCGCGATGATACTTGCTAAAAAAACAATTATAAGTGTAACTTCTTTCATTTCTTTTGCCTCTTTAATAATTTCTGCCTTTGGAATCAATGCACACAATAAAGCATTCCCTTTGCTTGTCTTTGAATATGAAAACATATATTCTTTATCACCAATATTTATATAACTATACCCTTGTTTATCATCACTATTTATGGCTTTCATAAAGTAGTCTTGTTCAGAAAGTTTATAATCTTTTAACTGTTTCCCCCCAACGATTTCCTTTCCATCACTTGTTATAAATGCAACGCTTCCCTTATCAAGCATTCCACTATTATCGAGTACTTTTTCAATATAATCGTTATTAACGTCAATAACAATAAATCCAATGGGCCTGCCACTGGAATTATACAAATAGCTCATATGGCTTATACTATAGTCTTTCCCATTTGATACATGTTCATCTATAAAAGAATGCCTTCCAACCCACGTTGTCTTTTCACCAGATTCAATAAAACTAAGTCCATCTTTCGATTCCATATAGTTATCATATAATGCTTCGCCTTCAGCACCATCCGCTGACACTCCAAAGGCTCTTCCATATTTAGAAAACAGATAAATATTACTGATATAAGTTTCCGTCCATATATTGGATGCAATTAAAGACTTCACATATTCATATTGTTTTAGCTCTTCCACTTTATTATCTCTGTAATAACCAGAATAATACTTCATCAACGTACTATTACTATTTAGCATATTGGCTTTCGATTCAACTGTACTAAATCCAAAGTCTAGATATTCAGTTAGACTATTAATTGTAGATATAGTAGCTAATTCATAGTTCCGAATGAGACCAGATGAAGCTTTTGAATAGGAAACTACCCCTAGTACTATAATCAACCCAACGGGAATGATAAAAGCTCCAATTAGTTTAACACGAATACTTCCCATAGAATCAAATATGTAACTTCTCTTTCTTTTATTAATAATTCTTTCTTTATGTATTTTTCTACTCAGTAACTTTTTCTTCATCAGTCTGACTTCCTCTCGAATTTAATAATTAACAAAAAAATCTATCCACGTCAAATTGACTCAAGTTACTGATAACTTCATTCGCTAAAGGCATATCTTCTTTCGTTCCAATGCCGACCGCAAACATATTTGAAGCCAATGCTGCTTGAATTCCTGCTATGGAATCTTCAAATACAACACATTTTTCATACGGAACTAACGCTTTATCCGCCCCAAATATAAACACTTCCGGATCAGGTTTTGCTGTTTTAACTAAATTACCATCTACTATCACATCAAAATAAGTCTCAATTCCAAGTTTACTCATTATCAAAGGAGCATTTTTACTCGCTGATCCTAATACTATTTTAACCCCTCTATTTCTTAATGTTTCTAGTAAACATAATGCTCCCTCTAGAAGTTCATCCCTGCCTATCTGTTCAATATAGCTTAAATACAATTGATTCTTCTCTTCCATCATCTGATTTTTTTCTTCTCGAGTAAACTTATTAATTAATCCACTATAGCCCAACAAAACTTCTAACGACTCTTCTCTGGATATGCCTTTAAGGAGTTCATTGTGTTTTATTGTAAAGTTGATATTCAGCTTCTTGGCAAGAGCAGCCCATGCAAAATAATGGTATTTTGCAGTATCCACAATTACACCATCTAAATCAAAAATAGCACATTCATATTTCATATCTATCCTCCACTAATTATTTTTCTAAAACTTGTTTTAGTGCAAGATTATAATACCCTTTCATCTTGTTACTCAGAATAGAATTATTTTTCTACTTGTTATGTTAATTTGACCTCTTCTTGTTTTATGTACTATTCTTCTTATTTTTCTTGTGTATTTTTTACTTATATAAAAATATTTTGATGTGTCTTCTTATTGCTCCTGCCGAAATTCAGACGGACTCATTCCAGTATATTTCACAAAAACATTGGTAAAATACGGTGCATCCTTAAATCCTACTGCCTGTGCTATCTCATAAATCTTTGTATTAGTACCTGCCAGAAGTTCTTTTGCCTTCCCTACTCTATACATGGCAATCTTCTCGGTAACAGTATGACCAGTCAATTTTTTATAAGCCCGGCTTACATAGCTACTGTTAAGGTACAGCTCATTGCTAATATATTGAAGATTAAGTTCTTCCTTGTAGTGCTTTCGTATACATTCATCCACCTTTTTTATCAACTCATTTTTAAAATTTTTCTTACCTATACAAAGCATTCTGACTCTTTTAATGGTGTGGTTTCCTACAAGAATCAAACTATATATCGTTTTTGCATTCTGAATCTTCTCATATACTTCCCTTTCCATTTCATTAAAGTCCTGATCCACATCCAGATGATACTTTACCGCTTTATGAATAATAGAGCTACAGATTACCAGCATATATAACTGACACTGTTCAAAAGCGTAGCCGGTATCAGCCAACCTTTCAAAACCTTCTGCCAGCTTTTCTTCTGCCTCTTGGCTTTCCTCATCAAAGGTCATCTCTAACAGCATATTAGTGTATCTGTCCACATCAAAATCTGTAATAGCACCCGCCAAAGACAGAGAGGTATACACATTGATAGCCGTTCCTTCCGTTGTTATCTTAGCCAATGTTTGTCTTGCTTCTTCATATCCTTTTTTAAGCTGTGCTATATCTTTTATTTCAGAACTAAGACCCAATTTCATATCAATATTCATGAATTCTTCTATCATGATGATTATACTGTTAAAATAATCTACTATGGTATTAATATTGATTGGGCTATTCTTTTTATATCTTACCGTAATAATCAAGTAGGAATCTGTAAACGGTATAATACTATAGCTGCAATCTTTCAATGAGATTCGAAGAATATTATTAAGAAGCTTTGACATATTTTGATTCCCTGTAACCCTATCGTAATAACCTATATCACAAGCACAAAGAACATAGTTGTTCTCCTGTAACTTCCCTTCTTCTATATCTTTTTCTGAAATTTCCCCCGTAGTGATCAGACGTTGAAAAATACTGACATAATTTAAGCTGCCAGGCATCTCTGATGTGCCGGATTCACTCATCTCTCGTTCCTTTACAATTTTCTCTATGGTTTTATTGATAGATATGGGCAATTCTTCTATAAATTCATTCTTTACAATAAAATCCGACACGTTATACTTGATTGCCTGCTTCGCCAATCCAAAATCAGAATACGCTGTTAATATAATTATCTTAGCCCCATACTTTTGACTAATTTTTTCACTGAGCTCAATTCCATCCATAATCGGCATTTTAATATCAGTCACAACAATATCTACGGGATTTCCCTCCATATACAGAAGAGCAGCACTGCCGTTATTACAAGAATGTACCACTTCACACCCTAATTCTCTCCAATTAATTAAATGAATAATACCTTCTCTGATATTACGTTCATCATCAACTATCATTACTTTTATCATTTTCCGTCTCCATTAACTTTTTGGGTATATGTATTTTAATATCAGTTCCTTCATTTTCCTTGCTTCGGATTTCTAAACCATACTGCTCACCATAAATCAACTTCAATCTTTGATTGGTATTGTTAAGCCCCATTTTATCACGCCGTATGCTGCCATCATTCTCTAAACCTACTTTTTCTGAAACTACCTCTGCCGCATTAAAACCAATTCCATTATCTATGACATGAATCAAAATCTCTTCTTTTCCATTTACAATAGCATATTCCAAAGTAACACGAACCATAGCTCCTTCTGACATATTTTCAATACCATGCACAATAGCATTCTCCACCATGGCTTCTATAATAAGTCTGGGAATTTTGCAGTTTAGTATGGAAGCATCTAATATATCAATACTATAGTTTAAACGATCATCAAATCTCTCCTTTTGCAGCCAGAGATAATACTCTACATATTCAAGTTCTTCCTTTATTGACACAATGGCACGTGCATCTTTATAGATACCTGCCCTCAATAATGCCGACAACGAAGAAATCATCTTGTAAATCTTTTCATCTCCCGACATTTTTGCCTTGATTTGTATCGTTAATAAAATATTAAACAGAAAGTGTGGATTCATTTGATGTTGAAGAAATTTAATCTCCATTTCATCAAGTAATATTTTGGACTCATAGGCACTCTTCACCAAACGCTTTACTCCATTCGTCATAAGAACAAAAATCACCACTATAAATGCAGCAAATAGTATCGATACCATAATAAAGTATCTCATGCCTATAAAAGTACTTAATACTACCTCTTGTTTCGGATAAAGATAGATTAGGTCGTATCCCTTATTTATCGTTCGTTTTGTTACAATATAACTGGTTCCATTCATCACAAGCTCACTTTTTACTGTTGAATTAGGCAATACAAATAGCTGCTTTGGCAATTCTTTGCCCAACCATTTACTATCATTGGAAGAATAAACGGTTCCCTCTTTGTTTGTCATAAACACCAGTGAACCATCATAAGTAGCCAGACTATTCAATCTTTCTCCAAAACACTGTTCATTTGTAGCACCAATTATATATAAGGCTTTGGCACTTTTAAAATCTGATTTGATACGTAATGTGGTATAAATGGTATAATCATCTTCTGTAGGAGGAAGTTCTACCGTATAATCTTCCATGTCCTTAATCTGCTCATATACTATTCTAGAAGAGGTAATAATCTGTTTTGCGCTATAAGGCTTCGTATAAGTAAACGCTAACAATTGATCATTTTCATAGATAGCAACATAATCAAACAATTCAAAGTTCCATACATTGTTATCTGTAAGAATCTTCTGCATTATCTTGTTCAGGTTCTCCTGATTCAGCCGACTCCTCTTATCTCCCCTGGAGAAAAAAGTTTCATCCCTTCGCCAGCCTTCTATTGAATCACTGCCTGACAAAGAAAAAGTGGTTCCTCTGATTAATTCATGAGTCTGCCTTAGACTTTCTATATCCACATCCACCATAATATCTATATTTTTATAGTTATTTTTCAGAATATTCTGGTATGTTTCCCGGCTTACATATGTTCCATATAGCAAAAATGTTGCCATTAATATAACGCTGAACTTAAGAATAAAACTATTTTTTTTCATCCTTTATCCCTTGCGCCTCTTCAATTCTAGACGCAACATCCTTTATCTCATCTTGTTGAAGCAGATATCCTAAAGTAATCCAGGAATCCATATATTTGTGAGGCTCCAGATACATCAATTCTCCATCAATGGCTTTTTGTTTGATTGAATTAGGCCTGGTCTTACACGGCTCAATTGCGTACATAGGTTTATTTATTGCTCTTTTGGCA
Source organism: Mobilisporobacter senegalensis (assembly GCF_003752155.1). Taxonomy (GTDB): domain Bacteria; phylum Bacillota; class Clostridia; order Lachnospirales; family Lachnospiraceae; genus Mobilisporobacter; species Mobilisporobacter senegalensis. The sequence goes on from NZ_RJVG01000005.1 coordinate 183,583, forward strand.
ATCAATGTTCTCGGAAATACATCTAAAGGTCTTACAAGAACAGCTGCCATCGTCCATCTATCATCCACTAGCATCTCCGCTGTGACATGATGGGTATTCGGAAGAGGAAGCATCTCTAGTCCCCGTACTTCTGCCGGAACATATTGATAGCATCTGATAGGATCCAGTTTCATACTGTGATCATATATTCTCTTTGGGTCCTCCTCGATTGGAGCAGAGTCACGCAGTAACATATGTTCTGTTTTTACAGGTAACACGTATCTACCTCCTTTTGATACAAAAGCACCTGCCGGTTGGATATGAAATCCATCATCAATATGCTGCCTGTTCTCTGTAAGATTGAATGTTCTTTCATATCGAGTTAAAAAAGTGGAATTCCGCTTAGTGACTATGCGGATATCCTTTTTATACACCGGGTTCTTCTCATATCCTCGAATTGTTACTGTACCCATAACCTCTATCTCTTCCTTCGTTTCCTTCTGAGAAAAAGAGTAAGGATCTACAGTTGAATAAGCACCGGTTCCATGCACGGTTCTTATCCTATCCGGTGTTCCAAACACCTCGGGACCAATGGTCGTAACGCTGGCTACAAATCCTTTGTCCCAGGATCCCTGTTCTTTTAAATCAACACTGTCTGGATGAAGCAGTTCCCCCTCTGGTTCCTCCCAAGACACCTTTTCTCCATTTATATAAATATTACCAATATCCATGCCTCTCTCCGGGAGAACTGTAAACGACATACAACCATTATCTATGGTCACGATTTGTAGTTTTTTGCCATACCTGTCATAATATTCTGCCATATTCATTTCCTCCTATTTATACATAGGATATCGAAAATATAATTAGCATTAAATAGCTGACATTTCCTTTATGATGTAAAATATTGACCTGAAAAAACTCAGTACAAAATACACTAAATTTTCTTATAGAATTTTGACTTTTCTTACAATATTTTTAGCACATCTATACCATTCTGTTATTCGAAAATATTACATATGCAATTCCAAACCTAGCCTTACTTTGACGAAGTTTATCAATAGCCACTTCTGATTAATGTACACATAATAGTGCACATATTTTTTTGGATAATAACAACTATAATTAGGTGTTGTTTTACTTCATTATTTTCTAATTAAATTTTGGAGAAAAATATCATAATATCCCCCCTTTGATATTTCCCATTTATTATCATGAATTTTAACTAAATATAAACTCATGATATCATATTAAATAAATTAAATAAAATAAAATTCACTAGAATTCATATACACCAAGCAGCAAAGTGTATTGTTTATACTTTTGTAAATGATGTAAGCTTTTTTCGTAGAATAGATGAATGTAATTATCTTTGGGATATGCTTGGACAGGTTGATGAAAGGACTACTCTAAGTTATATTTACAATCCCAATACGGAACAAGAGAACCTTAATATTATGAATAAAGCTCTGAAAAAGAGCGATAGAAAGAACACGAAATCGTAGTATAGATACGGTGCACATATCAGCGCAGCAAAAAATCCCTTGAAAACAAGGGATTGGGAAAGCACGAGACGGCGCACGAGGTCCAGTGGACCTCGGTTATGCGCGGACCGGAGCGAAGCGGAGACATTCGAACTTCGAGTCCAGGATTGGACTCGAATAAAGTAAAAAGGATATCCATCCGGATATCCTTTTTACTTTATTAAGCACGAGACGGGATTCGAACCCGCGACCCTCGCCTTGGCAAGGCGATACTCCACCACTGAGCCACTCGTGCATATTATGTTATGTGCATTTCTTAAGCACATGACATAATATACTATATATAATTGAGTTTGTCAATACCTTTGGAAAAGTTTTTTAATTTTTTGTGTTTTTTTATACTATTTATTTAATTAACACACTTGTTATATATTCATTCTTTTTAAACTCTTTTTCTGCAATATTATCCTGCTTCTTCACAACGATATCAAGCCATAATTCTTCAGAAGTGAGCATGATGTGGGAAAGCATGATACCAATATCAATTTCCCGTGTGTTTTTTAATAGACGGCCTGATAAGAAATCTTTTCTTGCAAATACATGAATGCGATTATCATATAATATAAATCTCCAGGGCTGGCTGTTCATACTTGATGGGGCTAATCTGGCGGCTTTTATAATTGATTTTATACTGTTTGGAATTTCAGATTTATAACTGCATAAGTGCTCTTCACTAATACGCCTTGCTTTTCTACTTTCTCTATATATATTCTCTTTTGTTTTTCCAAAAGCCATAATAGATGCAACTGGATATTCCAGGTCAGCAATCTGACTTCTTTTTACTTTTGAAACTCCTAAAATACAGGAACCAATTCCTTTGGTAGTTAAATACAGAGAAATCTGCTCTATAACATATCCCACATTTAATAGATGATCTTCTTTTTCCTCAGATGCGATCACTAAATAATAAGGGGCCTTTACATTCGTACTTATTGGTAATTCATTGGTATCCTTTAAATTTTTTAAAATCTTAAAAGATACTTTAAAATGTTCATCCAGCAATGAAACATGTTTTATAAAGTTCATCAGATTATCTAAAATTCGTGGTTCAATCTCTTCCATGATATAATTTCTGGAAGACTTTCTAACAAATATAGCATCGTATAAATTCATTCGTCCTCACCCTTCTAGGAGCACTCCCTCTATTCAAAAATCATTTAATATTTATTTAACATTTATGTCACATTTAATTAATATTTATATTTTTCCTATTCTATACTATATTCTAACATATTATTGAAAATTTTATTGCACAATTTATAATTTTTTAAAGGCTACTTTTTGTACATTTTAACGGTATTACAGGAAATTTGAAGTTCCTCATAATCAATAAAACGAAATAGATTGACCATTTTCTTCATCAAAATAATTTATAAATTATTTATGTATTTTTTACCACATTTTAGTCATATTTTGGCTGTTTTATTAGTGAATATTAAAACTATTTTTGTTTTGTAACATTTTATTAATATTTAAAATTGAGTGAAATTATTAAATCTAAACTTTACATTTTATGCATCCAGGCTTTGTTACTTTCTAAAAAATCAAAAAAGAGTGTGCTTTTGAAAGCAACACTCTCGGTTATTCTTATTATTACTCTTTTTCTTATTCTTACTCTTATTCTTCATTTATAATTGCATTGATGCGATTAATAAGCATCGTAATCGCTACATCATTCATACCGCCCCTGGGAATGATCACATCTGCATATTTTTTATATGGTTCCACAAATAATTCATGCATTGGTTTCACTGTATTCGTATATTGCTCAATAATAGACTCAAGGCTTCTTCCACGTTCTTTCACATCTCTTACGATACGGCGGATCAATCTTTCATCTGCATCTGCATCTACATATATTTTTATATCCATTAAGTCACGTAATTCTGCATTTTCAAATATCATAAATCCTTCTACAATAATTACTTTCGATGGATTTACCCTTACAGTCTCTGCTAATCTGTTATGTTCTGTAAAAGAATATACTGGCCGTTCTATAGAAATCCATTGCTTTAATAGCTTAATATGATTGATTAATCTATCTGTATCGAACGCATTTGGATGATCATAATTTAATTTTGCTCTCTCTTCAAAAGGCAATTCATTATGTGGTAAATAATAAAAATCATGACTTAATAATTCAACACTTTCTTTACATGCCTCTTTTAATCGGTTTGCAACCGTAGTTTTACCAGATGCTGACCCTCCTGCCACACCTATTACAATAACGTCTTCCATCTTTGTCCTCCAATCTTTATTCCCCACATTATAACACGATAATTTTTCATAATCAACGGAATGTCTTAACTTTACAGAAAATTCTATAAGCTGCTCCAAATATATACATTCTCCTGTAAATACAGAAAAAGCTGTTGCAAAATTTTATCCTTTTCTGTCAAAAAAGAAGTAGTTAGTTCCTTCTTTTTTGATAAAACTATTTTTGCAACAGCTTCATTATTTATTTGTAATATTCTACACCGGATTCAAAGATATATTGATTTTGATTTCCAACAATATTTAATGATACACCTTCTCTACTGCGTTCAGAATGGGCCATCTTGCCTAACACTCTTCCATCCGGACTTGTAATACCTTCAATTGCATAGTATGAACCATTGGGATTAAAGTCTTCATTCATAGTGGGATTACCGTTAATATCCACATACTGAGTGGCTATCTGGCCATTTTTAATTAATTTCTGAATCCATTCTTCACTGGCTACAAAACGTCCTTCTCCATGAGAAGCAGGTATGGAATAGACCCCGCCTAATTCTGCTTTTTGCAGCCATGGTGATTTGTTACTGACAACTTTTGTATAGACCGCTTTGGAAATATGACGTCCGATGCTGTTCGTTGTTAAAGTAGGAGAATCTTCTTTTGCAGGTGTAATTTCTCCATATGGCACAAGACCTAATTTAATTAATGCCTGAAAACCATTACAGATACCAAGACACAAACCATCTCTCTCTTTTAGAAGCTGATTTACCGCTTCTTTGATCCTCTCATTACGAAATGCAGTTGCAATAAATTTACCTGAACCGTCTGGTTCGTCTCCCGCACTAAATCCGCCTGGGAACATAAGGATCTGTGCTTCATTGATTCCCTTTACAAATGCTTCCACAGAATCTCTGATATCTGCTTCATTTTGATTCTTAAATACTGTTGTTGTTACATCCGCACCAGCCATTTCAAATGCACGCATGGAATCGTATTCACAATTGGTTCCCGGAAATACAGGAATAAATACTTGCGGTTTTGCATATTTTTCCTTACCAATATAAATGGTCTTGGCATCATAAAGTTTTGTATCAATTACCTTATCTTCCACCCCTGAACTTGTTGGAAATACTTTTTCTAAAGTTCCCATCCAGGTATTTAAAGCTTCCTCCATACTTACAATCATATTGCCACATACGAACCTTTCGTCAGAAGTAATCTGACCGATTCTCTTATATTCCACCTTGATCTTATCCAGATCTGATTCTGAAATCTCTCCAATGATCGAACCATATTCCGGTGCAAATAACTCTTTGTTACTTAGGCTCTCGTCAAGGGTCACTCCTAATTTATTGCCAAATGCCATCTTACTAACCGCCTCAGAGATTCCGCCAAAGGATATGGCATAGGCTGATGTTAAGACTTTCTCCTTGATTAACCTTGTTATTTCCTGATACATAGAGACCAAAGAAGAATAGTCCGGTAAATCATATTCATCTTTCTTAATTGTAAATTTAACTAAAACATTCCCTGCCTTCTTTAGTTCAGGAGTGACTACATCTTTATATTTTGCAACATCTACTGCAAAAGATACCAAAGTTGGAGGAACACTGATATCATTAAATGTTCCTGACATACTGTCTTTCCCACCGATAGAAGGAAGTCCTAATTTCATCTGGGCATCGTAAGCACCAAGGAGCGATACGAATGGTTCACCCCAGTTCTTTTTATCTGCTCCAAGCCTTCTAAAGTATTCCTGGAATGTAAATCTGATTTTTGAATAATCTCCGCCTGCTGCAACAATCTTAGCCACTGATGAGATAATTGCATATACAGAACCATGATATGGACTCCAGGAGGATAGATAAGGGTCAAAACCGTAACTCATCATGGTCACAGTATCACAATTTCCTTTTAAAACTGGTAATTTTGCAATCATAGTCTGTGTTGGAGTTAATTGATATTTCCCCCCATAAGGCATTGTTACTGTAGCAGCTCCAATGGAACTATCAAACATCTCAACCAGACCTTTTTGAGAGCAGACATTTAAATCACTTAGATTTTCAAGCCATTTCTTCTTTAAATCACTCACATTGATTTCTTTGTTGATATAATTGTTTTCCTTATCTGGCATCAAGACCAGTACATCTGTTTCCTGATGGGCACCATTTGTATCTAAAAATGCCCGGGATATATTTACGATCTCTTTGTCTCTCCAGAGCATTATAAGTCTTGGTTCTTTCGTCACCTCTGCTGCAACCACTGCCTCCAGATTCTCTTCTCCTGCAAAGATAAGCATTTTATCAACATCTTTTTTATCTACCACAACGGCCATTCTTTCCTGGGATTCAGAAATGGCAAGTTCTGTTCCATCTAAGCCGGCATATTTTTTTGGAACTCTGTCAAGATATATATGAAGGCCATCTGCTAATTCACCGATTGCAACAGATACTCCACCTGCACCAAAATCATTACATTTTTTTATAATAGAACTCACTTCTTCTCTGCGGAATAATCTTTGGATCTTTCTCTCCGTTGGGGCATTTCCCTTTTGAACTTCTGCACCACAAGTTTCAATGGAACTTTCCGTATGGACTTTAGAAGAGCCGGTTGCACCACCACAACCGTCACGCCCGGTTCTGCCGCCCAGTAAGATAATCATATCTCCTGGTTCAGAATTTTCACGAATTACATTGCGTCTTGGGGCAGCGCCCATAACAGCTCCGATTTCCATTCTTTTTGCCACATAATTGGGATGATAGATTTCATTTACAAGACCTGTGGCAAGACCAATCTGATTGCCATAAGAACTATAACCACTTGCTGCACCAGTGACAATTTTTCTCTGAGATAATTTGCCTTTTAATGTTTCTTTTAATGAAACCGTCGGATCAGCTGCACCTGTCACACGCATTGCCTGATACACATATCCACGCCCTGAGAGGGGATCTCTGATTGCTCCCCCAAGACATGTGGCTGCACCACCAAAAGGTTCGATTTCCGTTGGATGATTATGTGTCTCATTCTTAAAGAACACCAGCCATTCTTCTTCTTTTCCATCAATTTCAACAGGTACAATAATAGAACATGCATTAATTTCATCGGATACTTCCATATCCTCTAATTTACCATCTGCACGTAACTTACGCATAGCCATTAGAGCAATGTCCATTAAAGAGATATATTTATCATCTCTTCCTTTAAATATGACTTCACGATCTGTCAGATAACGGTCATAGGAGTCCTTGATTGGTTTTTGGTAATAACCATCCTCAAATTCAATATTTTTTAATTCTGTTAAAAATGTAGTATGGCGGCAATGATCGGACCAATAAGTATCTAAAACCCGAATCTCAGTCATAGTTGGATTACGATGTTCTTCTTCCTTAAAATAATTCTGGATATGGATAAAATCCTTGAATGTCATTGCAAGACTTAAAGAATCATATAATTCCTTTAAGTCACCTTCATTAGATTGAATAAATTGCTCAAAGATTATTACATCTTCCGGCTCTTCAAATTCAGAAATCAAAGTTTCCGGCTTTATCTCATTGGTTTCCCTGGAATCTACCGGATTAATACAATATGCTTTTACCTTTTCCACTTCATCTATATCAAGATTTCCTGATAACACATAAGTAACTGCTGAACGAATGACCGGTTCTTCTTTTTCATTAAGAAGTTTCACGCACTGTACTGCCGAATCTGCCCTTTGATCAAATTGGCCCGGTAAAAATTCTACAGAGAAAATATTATCTGTTTTATCATATGGAAAATATTCTTCATATAAATAATCTACAGGCGGCTCAGAAAAAATGGTACCAAGAGATTTTGAATATGTTTCCTCACTTAAATTTTCGATGTCATAACGGATTAGCACTCTGACCTTTACAAGATTTTTTATACCAAGATAATTTATTATTTCCCCTTTTAATTCCTTTGCTTTGATCGCATAAGATTCTTTCTTTTCTACATAAATTCTCTTTACGTTACTCATGGTTTACCTCCACATTGCAATGTTCATCAGTTCATTGAAGCAAATTTGTCATATCTATACAGATTAGGCCCTTAAAGATGTCATACCTTTTACATACTAATCTGCTTATTGTACATATTATAACATATGTTGTTTTATAAATAAAATTAATATATGTTTAATCAATCATTAGTATCACTTATTAAGTTTCCTGTCAATTAATATTTCAATATATTGACAACGATCTGATTCTTAAGTTGAACTTTATACAAACTATTGACCTTTAAGCCATATTATAATATCACATAGTAATGGCTCATAACAAATATATTTGTTATGAGCCATTCTATCTTTATAAATATCAGCTATGATTTCAGATAATTATTTTGCTTCTGTCTCATCAGCCTCAGTATCGTCTGCACTCTCAGAATCTGAGTCCTGTGCTGCATCAGAACTTTCTTCCGTAGTTCCTTCTGCTGCACTTGTATCCTCTGCCTGGATAAGAGTTGTTTCACCCATTACAATTTCATTCCAAACTTCATCGTTGATTGTAACTTTATATGTTTCTTTAATCTTTGCATATTCAGCTTCAAATTGCTTTTGTTCTTCTTCACTGATTTTTTTATCTACCTCAGCTTTATAAGATTCATCAGAATTGTTGTTGACCATTTTAATAATATAGTATCCATCTGCTGTTTCAACAACATCTGTTACTTCATCATTTTTCAGACCTTTGGCTAATTTCTCGTATTCTTCACTTACAGCCCCCTGGCCTATAACAAAGTTATTATCCTGTTTTTGAATCTCTTCCTGACCTTCGACGATTTTATCAAACTCGTCGCCGGCTTTTGCTTTCTCAAGAACTGTATCTAACTTCTTCTTAGCATCTGCTTTTTCTTTATCTGAAAATGCAACTGTTTTTCCTTCTTCATCAATTGTTGATGTTTCAACAAATAACGCCTGGGTATTATATTGTTTTAATTCATCTTTATCCACGGTAGCCGTAATTGCAGCATCATCTATTTCAAATTTATCAATCATATCCTGAATATATCTACTGGTAACCATTAATTTTTCAACTACATCTTCTACAATTTCTTTCGTAAGGCCAGTTTTTTCTAATTGTTCTTCTGTAATTGCACTCATAAATTGTTCAACATTTGTTGGAAGAGTCTCTTTTTCTTCAGCTGTTAATTCATATCCTGCTTTTTTCGCTTCAGCATATAATATCTCATATTGAACTACCATATCCATAGTTGAAGTTTTTGCGAATTCACGCATCGTTACGCCTTCAGAATATTCCATATCCCAATAACTTGTTCCCATATATGCTTTATACATTTGATCATACTGATCCAATTGATATTCATTCATAAAAATATAGTACATCATCTCATCAAGATATACCTTTGAATCCCCAACTGTAACAGTTAATTTTTTTGAATTTTCACTTCCACCTGACTTACTACATCCAGTCACTAAAGTCAGCGCCAATGTAAATATAAGTAAAGTTGATATGATTTTCTTAATTTTTTTCACTTTGTTTCCTCCATTATAAGTTTTTGTAGGCGATGGAATCCATTTAATATGCATAGAAAGCAATCATAATTCATTCATATCGTCATGAATAATATTTTAACCTTTTTCTAGGATAAGTCAAGTTCAAAGAAGGATTTCACAGAAACTACATATTTATCTGAAGGCTGCCATTTTCACTTTACCATGTTACCGTAACAAAATATATTACTTGTTATTTATCAGAATGTATGTTACTATCAAAGTGTTCATTAGTAAAGCTTATAATATTTTGCTTATTTAGTAGCATGGCAACTAAACATAAGATTAACGGGAGGTCAAAGTATGGATATCAATTATGAATTATACAAAGTGTTTTATAAGGTTGCAAGAACACTTAGTTTTTCCGAGGCTTCAAAAGAATTGTTCATATCTCAGTCAGCAGTAAGTCAATCGATCAAAGTTCTGGAAAAGCGTTTAAACCAGACTCTTTTCATTAGAAGTACGAAAAAGGTCAAGCTGACAAAAGAAGGCGAAATGTTATTTAAACATATAGAGCCGGCCATTAATCTTATTATGCGTGGAGAAAATCAAATATTTGAAGCCAATGAATTAGGCGGCGGTCAGTTAAGAATTGGAGCAAGTGATACTATCTGCCGATATTTTCTGGTTCCATATTTAAATGAATTCCACAAAAAGTATCCAAAAGTACATATTAAAGTTACCAACGGGACTTCTTTGCAATGTGTAGAATTACTTGAGAATAATCAAGTTGACCTTATCATTATAAACACTCCTAACTCAAGATTAAATAATATAACAAGCATTCGGACCATTAAAGAATTTCAGGATGTATTCATTGTTAATAAAGAGGCTTTTCCTATAGAATCTACAAAACTATCTTTAGAAGACTTATTAAATTATCCAATACTTATGCTGGAGAAAAACTCAACTACCAGTGAATATCTTCATAATCTATTTCTCCAGCATTCACTGGATCTCGTTCCGGCAATTGAATTAAGCAGTAATGATCTGTTAATTGACTTAGCTAAAATAGGTCTTGGGGTCGCATTTATTCCTGACTTTTGTATTAGCGAAGATAACAAAGAGCTTGTTACCCTAAAGACAGAGGAAGAATTGCCAACAAGAACCTTAGTAGCTGCATATAATGATAAAATACCTCTTTCCGGCGCTGCCCAGTATTTTCTGGATAGTCTGGACAACTCCGGTATCATTAATGAATCAGATATCAGTTTAAATGAAAGCAGCTTATAAAATTTTATAATAACAGCAAAATAAAAATGCCCTGTTTTATATACAGCGGCATTTTTATTCTTCTTTTAAATTAAACTTTGATCCATAATATTTTCAAATTCTTTCACTGGTACCGGTCTGGAATAAAAATATCCCTGGGCCATATCGCAAGAAATATCACGCAAGAAATCTGATTGCATCTTCGTTTCTACTCCTTCGGATAATACCTTCATATTAAGTTCCTTCGCCATATTTATGATATTAGATACGATCACTTTGCCTTCTTTATTCATCTCACCTTGGAGAAAGAATCCTTTGTCTATTTTTAACACATCCGTTTGAATATCTTTAAGCAGGTTTAAGGATGAATAGCCTGCGCCAAAATCATCAATGGATACCTGATATCCAAGTTTACGAAATTCCCTCATGGCATTTAGAGCCAATTCTGTATGCTCTAAAAAGATAGTTTCTGTTAATTCTAATTCAAGTAATTCTGGCGATATATTATAACTATCCACCAATTTTTTGAATTTCCCCACAAAGTCTTCCTCGTTTAAATGAACCCTTGAAACATTTACGGAAATTGGTATCACATCGACACCATTATCGATCCATTTTCTCAGAGTTTTGCAAACTTCTTCATAAACAAAGAAATCTAAATTAATAATAAATCCATTCCTTTCAAATTGTGGAATGAAATTGTCCGGAGGTATAATAGTACCTTCTGGTTTAATCCAGCGGACTAATGCTTCTGCTCCCACTAATCTCCCATCAGAAAGATTAATCTTAGGCTGGAGATAAATACTAAATTCATTATTCTTTAATGCCTCATCCATGGAGTTGGCAATTTCAATCTCTTTTGTGATCTTCTCAAACATCTGGTCATCATATAGTTTACATTGTGGTCTTTGAGAAGATTTTATACTTTTTCTTGCGATATTGGCATTGTCAATGGCAGTGGAAATATCAATGTTATCCTGAATTACACATACTCCACTAATAATAATAATATTTAAATTTCTGTTTTTTAATTTCTGCCCCTGGCGAAATTTTTCATTTACAGAATCAACTCGTTTCATTAGAGAGTCTTCATCCTTAAACTTCACGAGCAACATAAAATTATCGGCTGAAATTCTGGCAGCCAGTTCATTTTGTTTACAACTCTGAGTGACTAAATCAGCATAATCACAAAGTACCTGGTCTCCTTTTTTATATCCTAAAGTATCATTAATAAATCTAAAATTACTAATATCCGATACAATAATTGCAAATTTATCTTTTTCTTTGGAATGACGGATAATAGTTTCAGAATCTCTTTTAAACTTATAGAAGGTGGAAATTCCTGTCAATTCATCATAATTACGCATCTTTTCCATTTTCTCATTACTTTGCTGGGATGTTCTTATCTTTAATAAATAAGATGCAACAATTTTAGTAATTGTCAGCAAAGAATCAATTTCACTTTTCACCCAGGTTCTATGTTCATCACAATCCTCAATACTAATACAGCCACGGAAATTCCCCTCTTCAAAGATACCACATTGTAGTATGGATTTTACTCCCAAAGAGTTGATGACTTTATAATAAGGATATTCGTTGCTGTCCAAGGCAGCACAATCTGTAACTGCAAAAAAGCCTTTTTCATTAAAAAAGCTGCTATATTCCTGATCATAATTCTTTAAAGTATATTGTTTGTAAATATTTTTCTTATCATTTTTTGCTCTCCATAGATATGTTAATCTAGGAGTTTTTTCATATTCATCTGTCTCAAATATTGATACTTGATTAACGCAGTAATATTTCCCCAGCTGCTGAAGCAACATATTGATGGCACTACTGATATCTTTTGTACTTGCCATAATATCAAATGCAAATGTAGTAATTTCTTTATCAAATATAGAATATCCAAATTTTCTATCTTCTTTTACCTGATATGTATTATGATACTTTTCTGTTTCTATTTCTTTCCTGTCTTTTTTATTGTAATATATATAACCATTCTTACCTTGATTTTTCACTTCATATAAAGCGTGATCCGCACTTTTGAACAAAGAATCAAAATCCTGTCCGTCTTTCGGATATCTTGAAACTCCAATACTACAAGATATTTGATTTGTTAACCCTTCACCGCTATAGGTTTCCTCACAAACCTTTTTGATCATGCTTACTTTTTTATCTAATTCCTCTTTTTTATTGATTTCTTTTAAAAACAGAAGGAATTCATCTCCTCCGATACGGCCAATATATCCTGCAGTATAAAAAAGTTTTTTAAATGTATCTGCAACATTTTTAAGTACGGTGTCTCCAAACAGACGCCCCAGATTATGGTTGATTGCTTTTAAATTATCAATATCTAAAATTAAGAAAGCATGGTTCTTTCCTTTCCCCTCCTCATTTAAATAATTATTGATCTTGGTCTCCAATGCCATCTTATTATTCAGCTTTGTTAAAGAATCAAAATATATTTTGCTCACATCATTAATATTTCTCTTATCTTGTTTATCAATATTATAGACACATCCCATTAAAGTGGTTAAGTCATTATTCTCATTAAGTAATGCTTTGGTCCTTACAAAATGCCAGGTAATATTACCCTTTTTATCAATCTGACGATATTCAAGGTTCCCTACTGTTCTATTCTTTAATAACTTTAAAATATTGTCTTTGTCTTCTTCATGAATATATTTCGTAGTAATGACATATTTACTGAATTCCTTTAATATACCGCCTTCAACGTCATTTCCACTGTACTTTAATAAATCTTTAACTACATCATATTCGAAATAAATATCTGAAATAAGACTTAATATATTATTTAATTTATCATTTGTAAGATTTTCACTCCAAAATATCTCGCCCTGTCTCATTGGTGCCCCCTTGTAGTCCTAAAAAGGATATTTACTTATGTAAAGTTTTTCTATTTATACGATTATAATCCCTATTTATATTACACTTTGATTTCATTCGTGCATTTTCCCGTAAATTAGTACTATTATAACATTAAAATTCAGATAATTCAATTTCATAAAGTGCTAAAAAGTTTCATAAATTTTGGTAATAATTAACATAAATATGTTTTACTCCAAATCTGAATACCCTTCTAGATTACTATCAAATTCAACCAAAATTATCATTCCTACTTGACTTTTATCACTGATATTGTTATATTGAAGCAGTAGTAAATCGTACAATTTAATTATTGTACATAAACTAAATAAAGCAAATATTTTTTGCTAGGGGAGCCTGCGGCTGAGAGGTGTTCATTCATTATACGTTCACTACCCTCATTACTTGATCCGGTTAATGCCGGCGTAAGGAAGCATCCATTATGGCCCCTCCTATGCGCAAATCAAAGGAGGATTTTTTATGTTTCAAAATCTAATTCATTTCTTTGTTACCGAAGGTGACGGAGAATATCTTTTACGACCGGCAGGGTATGCTGCTCTTGTCATTCTACTTTTATTGATTATTTTTATAATCACACTATTGGGTAAATCTGAAAAAAGAATGAATACAAAGCAACTTGTTTTCGCATCCATGGCACTTGCTCTTGCAACCATAACTTCATTTATTAAACTTGCTTCATTACCATTTGGTGGCTCTATCACTCTATTTAGTATGTTTTTTATTTGTTTTATTGGATATTTATACGGACCGAAAATTGGTTTAACAACTGGAATTGCTTATGGTATTCTTCAACTTATTGTTGATCCTTATATTTATCACCCATGGCAATTAATACTTGATTATCCACTTGCTTTTGGTGCACTGGGTCTTTCTGGTCTATTTTATAAAAGTAATTATGGTTTAGTAAAAGGCTGCATTGTTGGTATCCTTGGAAGATATCTCTTCCATGTAATCTCTGGTTACATATTCTTTGGAAGTTATGCTCCTGAAAATATGAATTCGTTAATTTATACACTGGGCTATAATGCAACTTATATTATTCCAGAGCTTATTGCTACGGTGATTATTCTATGTTTACCACCAGTAACATTAGCCCTAAAAGAAGTAAAAAGAACAGCTTAATATAAAAAAAGAAGTTCGATACAAAAGTTATCGAACTTCTTTTTTATGAGAGAAATGAAGGTTGTTAATGCATTAACCGACCTTCACTCCTATATCTAACCAACCTCCCTGATTTACACTTCAGCAATATTTATTAATGTTAAATTCTCATTATTTGAATTCTCAAGGCTTGTTAATAATGCATTGGCGGTATCTATGGATGTTAAGCAGGTTACTCCGGTCTCTATCGACATTCTTCTTATTAAGAAGCCATCTCTTGATTTATCACGTCCATTGGTCGGAGTATCAATCACTAAATCTATTTCATGCCCATAGATAAGATCCAGTAGTGTTGGAGATTCTTCTTCAATTTTATTTACCTTAATAACATCGATACCATTTTCAAGAAATACGTTAGCAGTACCTCTGGTCGCATATATTTCATATCCTAAAGCTTTAAATCTTTTTGCTGCTTCTACTGCTTCTAATTTATCTGCATCTTTTACAGTAAATATCATCTTTTTATGTTTTGGAAGATTGATACCGGCACCTAAGAACGCCTTATATAAGGCTTCATTAAATGTTTTTGCAATGCCTAAACATTCTCCAGTCGACTTCATCTCAGGACCTAAACTAATATCCGCTCCTCGAAGCTTTTCAAAAGAGAAAACTGGCATTTTGATAGCAATATATTCTGATTCTTCTGCTAATCCTGGTTCATATCCTAAATCTTTGATCTTTTCTCCCAGAATGACACGGGAAGCCAGGTCTACAATAGGGATTCCAGTTACTTTGCTAATATAAGGAACGGTACGGCTCGAGCGAGGATTTACTTCAATGACATAGACTTGTTCTTCATATACAATGAATTGGATATTAATCAGCCCAATTACATGAAGGGATTTTGCTAATTTTCTTGTATAGTCCACGATTACTTCTTTCATCTTAGCTGATACATTCTGGGTCGGATAGACTGAAATACTGTCTCCGGAATGAATCCCTGCTCTCTCAATATGTTCCATAATACCAGGTATTAATATATCTTCACCATCACACACTGCATCCACTTCAACCTCTTTACCCATCAAATATTTATCTACCAGAATTGGATGTTCCTGAACTGTTCGATTAATTATTTCCATGAACTCTATGATATCTTCATCTGATATTGCGATCTGCATTCCCTGACCACCTAGTACATAAGAAGGTCTGACAAGCACCGGATATCCCAAATCATTGGCTGCTTTTATTGCTTCTTCTGTTGTGTAGACCGTCTTGCCGGCAGGTCTTGGGATATTGCACTTTTCTAAGATGGCATCAAATAATTCTCTGTCTTCTGCCGCATCTACATCAGCTGCAGAGGTTCCAAAGATAGGGACTCCCATCTTTAATAATGCTTCTGTTAATTTAATGGCTGTCTGACCACCAAACTGTACCACAGCACCATCTGGTTTTTCTAAATCTACAATATTTTCAACATCTTCAGGTGTTAACGGTTCAAAATACAATTTATCTGCAATATCAAAATCAGTACTCACTGTTTCCGGATTATTATTTACAATAATCGTCTCATATCCACATTCTTTCAATGCCCATACACTGTGTACGGAACAATAATCAAATTCAATTCCCTGACCGATACGAATTGGGCCCGATCCCAGTACCATAACTTTCTTCTTCTGTTTGTGGTTTACTACTTCATTTTCACTTCCAAAGCAGGAATAATAATATGGTGTGGAAGCTTCAAACTCTGCTGCACAGGTATCAACCATTTTATAAGCTGCAATGATATTTTCCTGCTTTCGTAATTTTTTAATCTCTTCCATTGATTTACCTGTAAACTGTGCAATTACCCTATCCGGATATTCTAATCTCTTTGCTTCTTTTAATAAATCAGCATCTAATGTCTTTGTTTTTAACTCTTGTTCCATCTCTACCAAGATTGCAATCTTATCCAGGAACCAAATGTCAATCCTGGTAATGTCATGAATTTCTTCCAAGGTGATACCTCTTCTGATTGCTTCTGCAATTACAAAGAGTCTCCTGTCATCCACCAGATAAAGTTGTTTTCTGATCTCTTCTATGTCTAACTGGTCATAATTACCATAATCCAAACTGTATATATTCTGCTCCAGAGAACGGATTGCCTTCATTAAAGCTCCTTCAAAATTAGTACAGATGCTCATAACTTCTCCGGTTGCTTTCATTTGAGTTGTAAGAGTTCTTTTTGCCATGATAAATTTATCAAAAGGCCATTTTGGGATTTTCACTACCACATAATCCAGTGCAGGTTCAAAACTTGCATAAGTCTTACCTGTAATTGCATTCTTAATCTCATCCAGAGTATATCCTAATGCAATCTTAGCTGCAACTTTCGCAATTGGATAGCCGGTTGCCTTAGATGCCAATGCGGAAGAACGGCTTACCCTGGGATTTACTTCGATTACACAGTATTCAAAAGTATCAGGGTGAAGGGCATATTGAACGTTACAGCCTCCCGTTATATTTAGTTCGGTAATAATATTTAATGCACTGGTACGAAGCATCTGATATTCTTTATCCCCAAGTGTTTGTGACGGTGCCACGACGATACTGTCTCCCGTATGTACACCAACCGGATCTAAATTCTCCATGTTACATACTGTAATACAATTTCCCATACCATCACGCATTACTTCATATTCAATTTCCTTCCAGCCTGCAATACTACGTTCTATCAGACATTGACCCACACGGCTGAGCCTTAATCCATTGGAACAAATATCAATCAACTGTTCTTCATTGTCAGCAATTCCACCGCCACTGCCTCCAAGTGTATAGGCAGGTCTAACAACTACCGGATAACCAATTTTATTAGAAAAGGCAATTGCATCCTCTACTGTTGTTACCACTTCACTAGGAGCACACGGTTCTCCTATCTTTTCCATGGTATTCTTAAATTCCAGACGGTCTTCTGCTTTTTTAATGGTAAGGGAAGTAGTTCCGATCAACTTCACATTATTTTCCCTTAAAAATCCAGATTCCTCAAGTTCCATTGCAATATTTAATGCAGCCTGGCCTCCAAGAGTAGGCAATACACTATCTGGTTTTTCAAGCTGGATCAATTTTTCCACCACTGGTACCGTAAGTGGTTCTATATAAACTTTATCCGCAATTTCTTTATCTGTCATAATGGTCGCCGGATTAGAATTTATTAATATAACACAAATACCTTCTTCTTTCAGGGAACGGCAGGCCTGTGTTCCTGCATAGTCAAATTCTGCTGCCTGACCTATGACAATTGGACCTGATCCGATTACTAATACTTTCTTAATTGATTCATTCTTTGGCATTATTTTGATACCTCCATCATATGAATAAACTCATCAAACAGGAACTCTGAATCCTGGGGTCCCGGACACGCTTCTGGATGAAACTGGACTGTAAATATATTCTTGCCAAGATAATGTAAACCTTCAATCGTTCCATCATTTACATTGACAAAACTTGGTTCGGCAATTTGCTTATCAATACTTCCTTCCGTCACAACAAATCCGTGATTCTGAGAAGATAAATATACTCTATTATTTTTTAGATTTTTTACAGGATGATTGGCACCCCTATGACCGTATTTTAATTTGTGAGTATCCCCACCGTTTGCTAAGGCCATTAGCTGGTGTCCCAGACAGATAGCAAATATTGGAATATCACTATCATATAGTTTTTTGATTTCTTTGATTATATCAGAACATTCTTTTGGATCTCCGGGCCCATTAGATAACATAATACCATCTGGTTTCTCCCCTATAATTTCTTCCGCTTTCGTTGCCGCCGGGTAAACAGTAACTGCACATCCTCTTTTTACAAGGGATTTAGCAATATTATTCTTTGTCCCAAGGTCTATTAAGGCAACCTTTTTTATAAATTTCTCAGGTTTGTATTCTATTTTCTCTTTACAGGTAACTTTCTGTACCACTTCTTTTGGAGAATATTCTTTTAATTTATTGATTACTTCATCAAGATTATAATTTTCATTGGAAGTAATCATACCATTCATAGTACCTTTTTCTCTTAGTATTTTCGTAAGGGCTCTCGTATCAATTCCTGCAATTCCTGATATATTTTGATTCTTTAGAAAAGTTTCAATGCTGTCTTCACTTCTAAAATTACTTGCTCTTCTAGAAATTTCACGAACGATGAAACCATCTGGCCATGCTTTATAAGATTCCATATCTTCATAACATACTCCATAATTCCCTATTAGTGGATATGTCATGACAACCGCCTGCCCTGCATAGCTGGGATCTGTTAGTACCTCTAAATATCCAGTCATGGAAGTATTAAATACGATTTCACTAATTACTTCTTTCATGGCACCAATACTCACTCCAGTAAATACATTTCCATCTTCAAGTATTAGATAAGCTTTCATAACTTGCACCCGTTCCTTTCTGTCCTGTGTTGAAAGTTGCTTTGATATTGGAAATATTTCCCAATATATCTTTAAAAAAATTACTTTTCGTTTCCTTTTCAAAGAATTTTGTATGAATTTAAGTACTAATAGCATCCTTTTCTGTAAAAAATCTCAAAAAAAGAAGAGACTTACCCCAATAATTTTATCGGACATACTCCCTTGTACATCATGATATCTGCTAGAGACATATTCTTTTTCGACTTTTTACTCAAATTGTAGAGATTTTACCATATCTTTATAAATTATACAAGCCTTTTTTCGAAATGAATTTTTATTAATTATTTTTTATAATTATACATTGCTTTGCATGAAAATGCAATAGTAATTTTTAAAATTTTTACACATAAAAGGATGGGGCTTTTGTAGTGATAAACTAAAATACAAAAGTCCCATCCTTGTGGCTTATTTACTTGTAATATGATTAATATTCTTAATTAACACAGATATGGTTCCATCCGGATTCGTAATAAATTCAATATTGTTCTTATTATTGTACTGATCCATTGGAATATTAATTTCAATCCCGGTATCCGTTGTTAAGAATTGCTTCTCAAACTTCCTGGTCGTCTGCTTGTTCCTTGGCTTCACTTCATCCGCTTCGATATTATATTTTTCAAGTTTTTCTACAAACTCTTCCCGGATTTCTGGATTTTCTTTGAAAATTTTCTCACCAAGGGAGGACGTATTAATAACACCTTGCTCTATATATTCATTGTGAAGAATACTTTTTGCTTCCATATGTTTGTCAAAATCTTCTTCATAATATTTTTGATGTATTTGCTCCATTGCTTTTGTTACAATATTAAGTTTAGCCTTAGGAGACAGTTTTCCCATACATTGTAAAAATATCTGTGACAGATAATTGGTCTTTACACCATTTATTTCATATTTTTTCTCTACTAATTCAATAGAATAATCTAAAAGATTAATTAATACGGCTTCTGATAATTTTGTTCCTTCCGACGGTAAAGTAGCTTTCTGTTTAATAATATCATTACTATTACCATATACATCAGAACCAGTGATATGTATATATGATTCTTTATAATTCATTTTTAATAACGCCAGATGAAGGGTACTATTCACCTGATATGTTACCACCAGCAGATCAGCTGGCGTAATATCAATATTCTGATTCATGATACCATATAAATGGCTTGCTATATTATGGCTTATCTGTATTAAATTATCCTCATTGAACTCTTCAAGAATATGATAAACAATTGATTCTTCCTTATTAAACTGACAGCTTTTCACATCATCACTGGAAGCAATCTTATAAATATGTCCTCTCAAAAAATCATTTAAATCCGGACCAAGCTCCAATAATGTATCTGATAAAACAGGCATCCCTATGGTTGAATCTAATATATGAACAATTGCATTTCGAATAATGATCTCATCTTTTTCCATCGTCTGTCCCCCAATTTTAATTCTCTGATTATTTTAGCACAGATGAGGAATAAATCAAGTTTCTTATAACGTAAAACTTATATAGAAAATGAAATTTAGATAATCACAGATTTTTCTATGATACATATGCTATTAATAACAATAATCAAATATTATAAAAGAGGTATTATGAATAAACACTTGGTATATCCAGCTCAAGTAAGCACACAGTCATTTGGCAGACTTCAAGTGAATGCATTCACCGAAGTTGGCTTTCGCCCTATCCCAAATGCTACAGTCACAATATCCTATACCAATGATCCCGGCACTACAATAGAAGAGATTACTACTAATGATGTAGGCCAGACGGAAGAGGTTGAATTACCAGCACCACCTCTGGATTATAGTCTGGAGCCTAATTCAGATCAACCTTACTCCAATTATACAGTTAAAGTAACTGCTCCTGAATTCGAACAGATCATCGTAGATGGTACTGAAATATTACCAGATGTTTTAGCCATACAAAATACAAATTTAAGAGAGGCAGCGGAAGTTGCTGAGCACACTTTTGTAGTTTCTCCCCATACTTTATACGGTGATTATCCTCCAAAAATTGCTGAAGATGAAATAAAAGATATTGAAGAAACAGGCGAAATTGTTTTAAGCCAAGTTGTCGTACCAGAATTCGTTATTGTACATGATGGCCCGCCTGCCAGTCCCGCAGAAAATTATTATGTGAGATTCCGGGATTATATCAAGAATGTAGCATCCAGTGAAATTTATGCTACATGGCCTACTACAACAATACAGGCTAATATTTTTGCGATTCTTTCTTTTACATTAAACCGTGTATTTACAGAGTGGTATCGAAATCAAGGTTATAATTTTACAATTACATCATCTACTGCTTATGATCACAAATTTATCCCTGGAAGAAATTATTATCGAAACATAGCACTTGAAGTAGATGCTCTTTTTACTAATTATTTATCAAGACCAAATGTAATCCAGCCAATTTTGACCCAATATTGTGATGGTAACCGGGTTCAGTGTCCGGGGTGGATGACTCAATGGGGTTCTAAATATTTAGGAGATCAAGGTTATGACCCAATTGGAATCCTTAGATATTTTTATGGAGAAAATATGTTCATTAATACAGCACCTGTCGTTGCAGGTGTTCCTGCATCATTCCCTGGTTATAATTTAACAATCGGCTCCTCTGGAGAACCTGTTCGAATGATACAAAACCAGATCAATGTAATTTCAGATTCCTTCCCTGCCATCCCTAAGGTAGTGGCAGACGGTAATTTTGGCCAGCAGACAGCAGATGCTGTTTCAACTTTCCAAAGTGTATTTGGGTTACCTGCAAATGGTATCGTGGATTTCCCTACCTGGTACAGAATTTCTGAAATTTATGTTGCAACAAGCAGAATCGCAGAATTAGTTTAAGAAATGTAGTAAACATGAATGTCAAAGTTCATCTTAATTTTTAAATAAATATCAGCGTATATTATATTAATTTGACCGTTTTCCCTTCAAGTGGTATATCACTTTCAGTTAATCGACGTCAAATTGAATAATTATACGCTGATATTTTAATGTATACATCTATATTTAATTTTAATGATCGTTTGACTCACACACTAGGAGTGATTTCCAGTATCAATATTCCATTACAGGAGATAATAGATAAAAATATCACATTCTAGGAGTAACTTATGCTCACCTATCATGAATTTGAAAAATTACTGGCATATTATTGTGCCCCAAGTATTATGGGATTAAAACCGGCTAATTTATTGTCCTGTCAAATAGAAATCAAGATGCTGAAAAAATGGATTCATGAATTTCATGAGTCTTTATCCACATGCCCTGTACGTATTAAGATTCTTTATCAACTAAGGGCCGGTAATATCTTGTTGATTTATGATGCTTCTCTGCTGGAACAACAATTATCAAAACCGGAGATAAAAGCTTTTCTTAAAAATTATGATTATCCTCTGAATCATTCTTTAGATGAGATGATTGATTTTCTGGCACTAAGAATAAAAAAATCCAAGGAATATCCACATGAAATAGGTGTATTTCTTGGATATCCCTTAGATGATATCATCGGTTTCATCATGAATCAGGGAAAAAATTATAAATTGTGCGGGTATTGGAAAGTTTATTCCAATGAAAAAGACACCATCCATATATTTGATTCCTATACAAAATCACGACTCTATTTATATGATAAAGTTTCAAGAGGGATTACTTTAAAAGAAATGCAAAGTCTTTATTTTTCTCAAACCAGTGAACCGCATAAGAGCAGGTTGGAATGATTTTTTTATTCTCCTTTTGCATTTTTAAAGCCGCTGCTTCTACTAATTTACTTGCTATTCCCTGACCACGTAAAGAATCATCAACAAAAGTATGATTTAGGTTCACTGTATTGGCATCTATATCCGGAAAAGTTACTTCTGCAATCAGTTGTCCTTTCAGGTCATTCATATAAATTCGATTCTTCTCTTCAATAAAATTATTCATGACAGCCTCCTTATAACAAGAATTATCAATATACTATTTATTTTACTTCCACAGTCCAATTTTTAGTGTCTTCTATTTTTCCTAATTGTATTCCTGTAATTGTATCATACATTTTCTGACTAAGTTCTCCTATACCGCCATCCTGAACTTTCATAATATGATTTTCCCAACGTAATTGTCCAACGGGTGAAATTACTGCAGCCGTTCCGGTGCCAAAAACTTCTTCTAAAATACCATTCTTATGTGCTTCATAAATTTCATCAATTGTAATTTTTCTTTCTTCTACCGGGATTCCCCAGTCTTTACACAACTGGATTACAGAATCTCTTGTTACCCCAGGTAAGATGCTTCCATTTAATTGGGGCGTTATTATTTTCCCATCAATCTTAAAGAAAATATTCATAGCTCCTACTTCTTCAATATATCTGCGTTCCACACCATCAAGCCACAAAACCTGTGAATATCCGGCCTCATGTGCTTTTACCTGTGCCTTCATGGAAGCCACATAATTTCCACCAGTCTTTGCCTCGCCGATACCGCCTTTTACTGCTCTTACATATTCATCCTCAATCCATATTTTGACCGGATCCAAGCCTTCCGGATAATAAGCCCCTACTGGGGAAAGTATTATTATGAAAGTGTACGTATTGGATGGACGTACACCTAAGAATGGATCTGTTGCGATCAAAAATGGTCTGATATATAAGGAAGTACCTTCTTTTGTAGGTATCCATTCCTCATCCGTTTTTACTACAGCTTTTAGTGCCGCCAAAAAATCTTCTTCCGGGATCTCTGGCATACAAAGTCTTTCATTGGTCCTATTTGCTCTCTCAATGTTCTTATCAGGACGGAATAATAATATTCTTCCATCTTCTGTTTTATACGCTTTTAAACCCTCAAACATCTCCTGTCCATAATGAAATACCATGGCAGACGGTTCAAGACTAAGAGGCCCATAAGGTACTACCCTGGCATCATGCCATCCTTTACCTTCTTCGTAATCCATGAGAAACATATGATCCGTAAAAATAGTACCAAATACTAATGGATTATCTTCGTCTGGTATTTCTTTAGGTGCAGTAGTTTTTTCAAATCTGATGTCCAACATTATTCTCATCCTTCCTTTTAGCTGATAACTACCAAACTTCCAGTAATTACATTAAACAGATTTCTTTATTACTGAATATATTATACTTCTAAGATTAAATATTCAATAGTAAAATCTAAATTTATCCAATATACCTATACGAATAATTTATGTAAATCATTCCTTTAGGTAATGTCTAATTCCTTACATATTTACGAAAAGTATATTCCAGATCATAATAAGTCTGTTCTTCTGATTCTTCTGCCAATTCCCAATCGGGCATATCATCAAGATCAGGAAAATAAGTATCTGCCTCATAGGCATAATCAATTTTAGTGACATAGGCCACATCACAATATGGTAACATCTGTTTGTATATACTTTCACCACCTATGACATATACATCATTTGATGGATATTTCTTAACTTCTTCAAGTGCTTCTTCTATACTGTGAAGGATCATTGTATCCTTCATATTGTAATCATTCTGCCTTGTTATCACTATATTAGTACGATTCTTTAAAGGCTGTCCACCTGGAAAGCTTTCAAGGGTACTTCTTCCCATAACAACTACCTTTCCGGTTGTTTCTGTCCGAAAGAACCTCTGATCTGCCGGGATTCTCACCAGTAATTGATTTTTAAGCCCGATTGCCCAATTTTTATCAACTGCAACAATTAAATTCATTCTTTATCCTCTCAATTCTAATCTGCAATTTAACAGTATACCTCAAGATTTATACTGCTACAGGTATATTTTCTATCTTTGGTCCAGTGATATAATTATCCAGACGAAAATCATCCACTGTAAACTGATAGAAATCTTTTATATCCGGGTTCATCCAGAAAGTTGGTGCATCATAAGTTTCTCTTGTAATTAATTCTTTGATGATTGGAATATGTCTGTCATAGATATGTGCATCTGCAATTACATGTACCAGCTCACCCACTTCATAGCCACACACCTGTGCCAACATATGGACAAGAACTGCATATTGGCATACATTCCAGTTATTTGCTGCTAATATATCCTGTGAACGTTGATTTAAAATTGCATTTAACTTTAAGTTTCCAGTTTCTTTATTCGTTGTCACATTAAATGTCATACTATATGCACAAGGATATAAATTCATCTCATGCAAATCCTGATGAACATAGATGTTAGTCATGATTCTTCGGCTGTAAGGGTTATTCTTTAAATCATAGATGACACGATCCACCTGATCCATGTCTCCTTCTCTATAATGATGTTTTACTCCTAATTGATATCCATACGCCTTGCCTATGGAACCATCTTTATCTGCCCAGCTATCCCATATGTGACTATGTAGATCATTAATATTATTGGATTTCTTCTGCCATATCCAAAGCATCTCATCAATACAGCTTTTGATGCCGGTTCTTCTAAGGGTGATTGCTGGAAATTCTTTTGATAAGTCATAACGATTTACCACTCCAAACTGCTTAATGGTATAGGCAAAAGAGCCATCTTCCCATTTAGGCCTGACTTTTTCCCCTTCTGTACTGTAGCCATTTTCAAGGATATCCTTACACATATCAATAAATATCTTATCTGCTAAACTCATTTTTCTCCTCCAGCTCTTTTCATTATTTAATCTCTAAGTATCTTCATATTACAGCAAAACGTATTCTGAACTGTATTCAAGTTCAAAATTAAGTTCAACTAAAATTCAGATGTGATTTGAATCCTGACTGAATTTTAGTTGAACTTATCTGGGAACGTTCCTTTATGCTGCCCTGCAGATTACACTATTTCTTCAAGTTTATCCACTAATGATTTAATACAGTCTTTATCAAATGGGCTGATTAAACCAGCAGTCTTTATAGTGTTCACAAAGAAGTCACTTGCAGAGGCTTTGCAAAGATTAAGATAACTGTTCCAGGCTTTTCCATAGTCTTCATCCATCATTACTTTATATTGTAATGCACAAGTCATCGCTAAGCAATAGTCAATATAATAGAATGGTGAATTATATATATGTGTCTGTTTCTGCCATCTGCCTCCCGTTCCAAAGAAAGGATCATTTTCATAGTTAAGATGCGGACGATATACTTTTTCAAGTTCCATCCATTTATCTTTTCTTTCCTGAGGACTCATATCGGGATTTTCATATACTATCTGCTGAAATTCATCTACCATACAGCCATATGGAATGAAGGATACGGAATGTTCAAGATGCATTTGAATATATTCATTCGCTCTTTCTCCAAAGAAAAGGTGCATCCATGGCCTGGTGAAAAACTCCATAGACATGGAATGACACTCTGCTGTTTCCATAGTGATTTCTTTATGCTCTCTGATTTCTTCATTCCTTACTAAAAATGCCTGGAATGCGTGGCCACATTCGTGAGTCATTACATCAACATCTCCACTTGTGGTATTAAAATTGGCAAAAATGAATGGAGCATTATAATTAGGGATAGTTGTCTGGTATCCTCCGGCTCTTTTATCTTTTCTTCCAAATACATCAAATAATTCATTAGACATCATGAAATGGAAGAAATCTTTTGTCTCACTTGACAATTCTGTATACATTTCTTTACCGGCCAGAAGAATCTGCTCCGGAGTTCCAATGGGCGCAGGGTTCCCATTTTTAAAATGTACTTCTTCATCTATATAGGATAAGCTGCTTAATCCAATTCTTTCTCTTCTTCGCTCATGTAATTTTTCTGCAAATGGAACAAGATATTCTTTTACCTGATCCCTGAATACCTTTACCATCTCCTGACCATAACAATTTCTTTCCATTCGGTAATAAGCCAGTTCCACAAAATTATCATATCCCAGCAATTTTGCCTGTTCGGTACGATTTTTTACTAGCTCATCATAGATTTCATCCAAAGCTTCCCCAATGGATAAAAAGAATTCGGATTCTTTTTTATGGGCCTGCCTTCTTATCTCTCTATCTTCACTAATTAAATACTTACGCAGCAAAGATATATTAAGTTCCTCTCCATGAAACTTAATGTTAGCACTTGCAATTAGTTTATTATACATTGTTGATAAAGCATTTTCTTTCTGAATCAGTGGAATTAATTTCTCATCAAATGACTTTAATCTTAACTCAATATTCTTAAATGCAACTGGTCCAATCTTACTCTCTAAATAATCCCTATGCTCCGAATCATAAACCATCTTCATATATTGATTGATCAGATGGTCTATCTGAGGCGACATGGTATCATAATAGTCTTGTTCCCCTGCATAGAATTCTTCTTTTATATTCATATCATGACGAATCATAGCTATAGTTGACATGGTCTCATAATTTTTCATGATATGGTAATAATATTTATGTGCTTCGAATTGTTCTTCTCCCGTTTCAGCTTTTGCAAAATTTGTAAACAGATTATTAAATTCTTTCTTTAATTCCTCATGATCTACTCGTTCATATGGCATTTCACTAAACTTCATGGTATTACCTTATATAATGTTAATCCATTATATATTTTCCTTTCATGAATATAATCTTATAGTCAATTACAATACTATCTCTGTGGGTATAATTTATTATATGTAGTTGCCTTAGGACTATTCTCCCTATATTATACTAAAATAAGCGACTAAAAAATACAATCCAAAAAGGAGCTTTTGCAAAAATATAAAGTTCTTCTAAATTTCAGAAAAATATATTTTGCAAAAGCCCCTGCTATATTTTATAACGGATCCTTTTCTGATGTTGTTTATCTAAGGACTACCAATGTCTTTTGGTTGCTTCCTCATTGGAAAATTGATCCCTTCTGCTTAACATAAGACATATCCCATCTAATGTAATATGTAAAGTCTGATCAAATAAACTGCTTAGTAATTGGATGGATGCCCTTTCTTTACCTTGTTCTGATTTCACAGTCCCCGGTATGATCAATGCCATATCTGCTAATTCTCCAATCGTTGAGGAAGGTTTGCTTGTCACCGCAATAATACTGCAGCCTATCTTAACTGCTTTTTTAGCATCTGCTACTACACTGGAAGATTCCCCTGAACCGGATACTGCTATAAGGATATCTTCTTTTTCAATAGAAGGAGTAATGGTTTCTCCAATGACAAAGACTCTATAACCAAGATGCATCAATCGCATGGCAAATCCTTTGGCCATAAGCCCTGAGCGGCCTTCTCCATCTACAAAGATTCTTTTATCTTTTTGCACATAGGATAAAAATTCCTCCAGCTGTTCTATATCTACCTTTTCTAACACAACCGTTATTTCCTTCATAATATCTTGTAATATATCAATCATTTTCTAACCTCTTTCATTCTACTGAAGTCTTTTGCCGCCAATTTACGATCTTGGGCTTTTGTAATGGCTCCTCCAACAATAGCTATTTCAATTCCACTTTTCTCAAGTAGTGGCATAGTATTTACAGACACTCCTCCTGCCACAGATATCCTTTCTATCCCTTTTAGAGACAGGATTGATTCCTGAATTAAATTCTCCAGTCCTATTCCATTTTTATCTGCCGGAAGATGAACTCCAAAGATTGCATCTTTGAACTTTATTAAGCTGGATAAACGTTGGTCATCTACTTCTAGCAAATCGATCATATAGTCTTTCTTATATTCTTTCGCAACCCGGTCACAAATCTCAATGGAAGAGATTGCTGATGCTCCCATAACAGTGGCAATATCTGCTCCTGCTTCATATACTGCCCGAAATTCATACTCTGCTTCATCAATTGTTTTAATATCTGCAAGAATCCTAATATCAGGGAAGTTTTCTTTTATTTTACGGACAGAGTCCATTCCATAATCTTTAATCAGGGAAGTACCAATCTCAATAATATCCACATACTCCCTGGTCTCTTTTATAATATCAATTGCTTCTTCAATGGTTACCCGGTCTATGGCAAGTTGTAATATCATAATTAAAAATAGTCCTTTCTTACATATAAGGAATTTTCCTCTTTAATTTCTTTGTTTTATATATTCATCCAATTCCTGTCTGGTCGGCAGCCCTTCATTATCACTAATATGTGTGACTTGAATGGAACCAATGGCATTTCCACGAAGTACAGACTCTTTGATTGATAAATTTTCTAATAATCCACTTATCACTCCTGCGGCAAATCCATCTCCTGCACCAACAGTATCTACAACCTTTTCCACTTTAAAACCAGGAACTGTATATGAAGTATCCTCATCTCTCACATAGGCCCCATCCGGTCCAAGTTTTACAAGCACTTTTTTAATACCCAGTCCCTGGTAAAAATCTGCGATTTTCTCAGGATCTTCACTTCCCATTAGAATCAGCCCTTCTGAAGTTCCAGGCAGGATCATATGGCATTTTGAAGCAATATCATTAATTGTCTGAGTCATTACTTCTTGACTCTCCCACAGGGCAGGTCTTAGATTAGGATCAAATGTAATAAAGATATGGTTTTCTTTTGCCCGTTCAATCAATCGGTAGGTTGCTTCCCTGCAGGTATCTGACAGAGCCGGCGGTATTCCTGTTATATGAACTAATTTGATTCCATTAAAGTCAATTGCATCTATTTCTTTTATTCCCATATGGGAAGCCGCAGATCCTTTTCTGTAATAAGGAACATAGGGATCTCCTGATTTCACTTTACTTTTTAATTGAAATCCTGTTTTATAGATAGGATCATAAGTGATAAATTCTGTGCCGATAGATTCTTTCTTTAGAAAATTCTCTATATAATGTCCCAGTGGTTCATCACCAAGTCTGGTAATATAGGTTGCTTTATGTCCCAATCTGGTTAATCCGATACAGACATTAACCTCTGCACCAGCTAAAGAACGTGTGAAATGCTCAACCTCCTCTAATGGACCATAAGTATCTGCCATAAATAACGCCATAGGTTCCCCAAATAAAATTACTTCACTCATATTATTCCCCTTCCTGCCCTCTATGATAATTTTGAGGGAATCTATTCTTTTTAAACGTTAGAATTTCATCAACTAACTTTTGTGTTTTACCCCCATCATGAGGATAAAGCATTATGGCATCAAATACATAAGGACTATAAGATATTCCCAAAAGTTCCCTTGCAAATGCCATGGCAGCGATTTCACCAATTGCCATAAGCTTTGATTTATTGCGTAATGGTCCTATTTTCCATAATTCAATTGTTTCTGTCCTCGTATAGATTTTCTCATCCTGTTCTTCCATATAATGAAACATCTCATGTGCCAAAAGCATACTTTCAATATCCACATGCTCCATCATTTCATTCATATCCTTTTCTTCCAACAGATTTGTTACTTTTTCTATATTCCCCTGATATATGGTCACCTTATCAGGATAATTAAACTTTGCAAAAACAATGTAATTATCAGCTCCATCAGAGTCCTCATATTTAATCTTCAGATCAAGCTTCTTTGCATACTCTTTTACTGTAGCGGGCCCATATTGATTTTTAAGTTTTCTGGCTTGTTCAATACCGCAAAAATTGGCATTTTTTATCATATGAGTCCTTAAATCGGAATCAATCTTACGATTTAGCGGATCACGGCTAAATGCATAATTCCCCCACTCTATATCGTCTAGCAACATTAATTTTTCTGCGGATTCTTTTATCATATATCATTCCTTGCTCCAACAACAATAATTTGTTCTTCTGCTTCCATAAGACCTAATTCTGTGTCTACAACCATAAGCAACTGTTCAAGATCTCTCATACCGGCATAATCAAGAACCTTGCCACCAATACAGATGTAGAGATCTGGTTGAAGACGAATATCGCTTTTAAACACTGCCAGGTCTTCCCACATTTTTTCAATAATTTCAGGAGCCTCTGCTACCGTACAGCCAGCGGCATCTCCATCACCACGTTGCACTTTGATGAACCCTTTCTTATCTACAATTCGAATCTGATCTGCACCATTGCTCTTCTTTGAAGTAAATACATAGAATACATTGTTCTTTGTAATAAGTTTTGTTTCCTCCAAAGTACTTCCCATTGACTTTGCTGCCAATTCTTTTGCATCCTCTTCTGTACATGCCTTTAGGAGATCCGTGGTCTGCACTTCTGTAGATCCTAAAGCAATTGCAGTTACTCTTGAAGTCTGGGAATCAATCTCTATTTGCACTTCAATAGAATCTGGAACTGCGCCGTTGGCAATCGCAAGGTTTGCAGCCTCTTTCTTAATATCTGCAATATCTTGTTTTGAAGGAGTAGGTATGGTTCGTTCCACCACATCCCGCACCATAGCCAGAGCTACTCCAATGGATGAGATCACTTCTGCATTTTCCGGAATACTATATTCCAAATTCATGTGATTTGCTGTATATGGCAATAATGCAGCTGCTCCACCCCCAACACCAACTAAAGAGATCTGGTCTCTTTCTATTTTATATTTTTCTGCTAACATTTCAATGACTGGTTTGATTTTCTCAAAAGATTTTGCAAGAATCTGTTCTGCAACTTCTTCTACTGTCATATTCATATGTTTTGCCAGTGGTTCCATTGCCTTACGTGCCGCAGCAGGATTACCATAGGAATAATGTTCCGGGGTAACAATTCCAAGTACATTGGCTGCACAGCTATTGGTAATCGTAATTCTCTTACCATTTTTTAATTTAATTGCAACATAATCTGATGGATCACCTTTCTTTGGAGTAAAGAATTCCACTTCCGGGTCCTCGATTTCTTCAATTGGAGTATATACCGCATATGGCATACCGGCAATATGCGCACTTCTTGGTCCTACATCCACAATACCATTCTTAGAGGCTCTTACCATACTTCCGCCGGCGATGCCAAGAACGCGAACATCCAGGGAACTAATATAAGTAGCGTGTCCTCCTACAATGGAATAATCAACAGCAGGACGGCCATTCTTTATAACGCCAATATTGGTACTCGTCCCACCAACTTCAAAATATACACCGTTGGATGCCCTAAGGTACATAAGAGCACCTACTACACTGGCAGCAGGTCCGGATAACATAGTAAGTACGGGTCTTTTCTTCATCTCACTGATATCCATAACACCACCATCACCACGCATGATCATGAGAGGTACTTTAATTCCTGCCTGACGGACACTTTGTTCTGTACTGGTTGCAGTATCTAACATCTTAGGTAAAATACTGGCATTGATTGCTGCTGTTCTTGTTCTTCTTGTCAGACCATACAGTTTACTGATCTCTGATGCTACAGATACTGGCAGACCATGCTTTTCAGCAATTTGCTGGATCTTTTGTTCTTCCGTAAAATCATCTACGCCAAAAGCCTTTGATGCAACAATAACACTTGATCCTTTCTCCCTCAATGCTTTTATTTCGCCATCCACAGATTGTTCATTAAAATCTTTCTTTTTTAAATAAGTGTGATGTATTTTAATAATCCTTCCGGTTCCAAGGTCGATATCGTCAATCTTACTTTGCTTTTTAGCAAGCATTCCCTCAAATCCGCCTTTTCCGGTAGCCAGGATTCCCACCTCTGCAACATCCCCTTCTAATAAGGCATTGGTTGCCTGAGTAGTACTGTGTGCTATAAATATTACATCATCCGGATCAATATTATTAGCTGTCAAACATAATTTAAATGCTTCAATAACCCCTTGTGCCACTCCTAATTCATGATCATGGGTCGTCATGACAGAGCCTTTTCCGATTATCTCATGAGTTTCATTATCTATTGCAACTGCCTTGGTATGAGTCCCACCTACATCAATGCCTACTCGTATTGCCTTTTTACTCATTTCCCGTTCCTCCTGTTATTTTGTAGTTTATATTAAGTTGATTATTTTCATAGTTAATATGTTTTCATTATAATTATATAAATCGCTTCATAACTTTCTTCACATGATTCATCAAATGAAACTTAATTGGGATGTGATTTGGACTAAACTTAATTGTAACTTTGGATTCTTATTTTGTTGTAGGTAACCTTGAAACAATAAAGTGTTTTAAGGTTACCTACTTATGGGGAATACATTTACATACTATATATTTTCTTACTTTTAGCCAAACATGAAATAAACAATTGCTGTATTAATAGCGCATATGACCCAACCCCACAATACGCCTGAGCGTAAGAAATCTTTTGTTGTTGTCTTGGAATAGTTAATCGCCCAAAGGTTCCAGGATTGTGTTGGACAGCATGAAATATTCATTGTAATTGTTGGAATATATATTAAAGGGAATAGGAAAGGGGCTGTAAATGTACCGATACCTCTTAAGATACCAAGTGTTGCTGAACCTGCACCAAATACTGTTAAAGGTCCTCTAAATAAACCTAATGGTGCAATAACAGCAAATAAAATAGCTACGAACAATGTACTGGTAGGCATAATACCACCTAATATAGATTCAAAAAATACTGCATTTAAACCTGAAACTTTGTTGAACATTGGAAGGATGAATAAGAATCCTAAAAGAGAAGCAACATCAACAACTCCATCGTAAAAAGTCTTTGTTACGATTTTTTCAGTGTCTTTATATGATTTGATCTTACCACAAGTAAATAGTGCATAAAAAGCTGCTACAATAAATGCAGGGATTGGCTGCCATTTAAAGCATATTGCAAGTACAACAGGAATGATTGGAGTAATCAGTGCATATACAGGAGCCTGTTCGTTGCTGTCAAGAGAACCTGACGTAGCTGCCCAAGCGTGGCTTACATCTGCTTTCTTTAATCTTACTGCCAGCATCACTATTACTACAATTAACTGAACCGCCATAGCAGCGAATCCAAATCTTAAATAACTGCTGTCGTATGGAAATCCTTCAAATATCCCTTGCATCTGTTTAAATAGAACAATATTTACATACATACCTGAACCTACTGACATTAAATAGGATGATACTGCCAATGATTTAGGAACTCCAAGAGATAAAAGAATCGGTAACACAATAACACCAATTGCAACTACTGCACCTGCACCAAAAGTACTGGTAAAAATCAAACCAGTTACGATACATAATAATACGGTCGTAACTAATGGTTTATCACCACCAAGTTCTACTGTTTTTCGAATGATAGTTGATGCTATCCCGGTCTTTACAAGTACTTGTCCAAACCAACTACCAAAGATAACAACTACTGCTGTTGCACCCCAACTTTCAGGACCTCCTTGAAAAACCACTGTTTGTGCATCTTCCCATGTGATTTTTCCTCCAACCATGCCAAGTGCAACCCAGATGATCGCCATTACCAGGAAACCAATCATTAAGTTTCCGCCCTTTACTGCATAGATTGTGAAGCCTACAAAGGTAAGCAATAAGATGATACCGATTATTGTTTCTAACATACTAAATCCTCCTCTAATTAGTCTTTTGCTATTTTGCTAATTTAGCCAGTTCTATTGCCAGCTGCCCTGATGCATTAGATCCACATGGATATTCCAGAGCCAAAGGTACTTGGGGAAGTTCCTTTAATATTTGTCTCCACTCAATATCCCCTTCATCTAATAATGTAGCTTGTGGATTTTCGCCTCCTTTCACATCTTTAAGATGAATATAAGCAACATATTCCTTAAGAAGTTTTGCATTGGTCATAGGATCTTCCTGTTGCCATAACCAGTTACCAATATCAAAAGTAGCTAAAATCTTACTACCTAATGCACTAACATCTTCCAAAAACTGTTTGATTTTGTGGATCTGCCCATTTTCCCGGGTCTGATCGTTTTCAATTGTAAGTAAGATATTATAGTCCTCGCACAGCCTGTTCAGCTTACTGATGTCTTCATTCCTTGCTTCTCTATACTCACCTATACCCAGTTTTATCCTGGTAGCATTCATAGCCTTTGCTTCTATTAAATATTTCTCAAGAGCAGAAAACAAAAGTTCTCCATTCTCATACAGTAATTCAGGGACAGAGTAATATACCTCCATATTAAACTGCTTTGCCTTATTCCCGATGTTGTGAATCTCCCGGTCAAAGTTTTTGATAAACTCTCTGCGTATCTCCACTTTAGTTATATCCATGGCATTTAACAGATCAAGCAGATCTTCCTGTAGAACCCCCTGTTTTAGTTGCTCCCAAAATACTAATGTATTAATTGCTAAATTTTCCTTATCCATAACCTGCTCCTTCTATTGATATGCATTCAAAAGCTTTTGACAGCGTCTTTTCAGCTCATCAAGATTACTTAAATTAATCCCACTTGTTAAATATCCTCCAAAGCCGGCTGCATATGCACCATTTTTAAACCACTCTTTCACATTCGTATCATCTACGCCCCCTGTGGGCATCATATCAATAAACGGCATTGGAGCCTTAATTCCTTTAATCATTTTAGGTGAAAGACAATCTCCCGGAAATAGTTTCACCACATCACTTCCTGCCTGATAGGAATGGAGTGCTTCCGTTGGCGTTGCAGCTCCCATGGAGCAAAAGATATCATATTCTTTGCAGTATGCCCCTACTTCTTCTACAATGCATGGTGAAACAATAAAATCCGCCCCATTTTTATAAGCAAGTTCTGCCTGTTCCTTTGTTAATACTGTTCCTGCCCCTATCATTGCTTCTGGAAGTTCCTGCTTTAAATCATAGATTAATTTTTCTGCATCTTTTACGGAGAAAGTAATTTCTAACGTATCAATTCCAGATTCTACGATTGTTCTGCAAATTATTTTTGCTTCATTTGGATCTTCTACTCTGATAACTGCAATTAATTTGCCTTTCATTAGATTCTTGACTTCTGATTTATTCATTATGACTGCTCCATTTCTTATTCATTATTCTCTCTGGGATAAGGTGTTGTGGAACCTCTTACTACCAGCTGAGTAGGTAATTCAATGAATTTCTTTTTCTTTGAAATGCCTTTTTCAATTCTTTTAATTAATAACTGTGCTGCCATCACTCCTGTAGCATAGGAATCTTGTGTAATTGTTGTTATTCCTGGTGGAATCAGGGATGCCCATCCCCAATCGTCAAAACCACAGATACCAAAATCTTTTCCAATAGCAAAGCCCTCTTTATTCATTGCCGTAAGCACATCCATTAATGTTACACCATTCACTGTAAAAATTCCGATTTCATCCTCTGGATTTTCTTCTTTTAATTTACGAAGACCTTTGGTACATACACTCAAATCATCCGTATCGACAAGGTATGTATATCGATTGCCATCCAGTGAATATAATTTTGCCATGGCGTCAATATATGCATTGTGTCTTTCATAACGACTACTGATTTCGCCTAATTCCTGAGTGAAAAAAGCAACTTTCGTATAACCCTGCTTTTGTAAGAACTTAATACACTCATAAGTTGAAGTATAATTCTGAGTCGTGACAGAATCCATAAGATATTTATTTTTCAAACATCTGTCCGCCATAACAATAGGCATTCCTTCTTCCTGGATTTCCATCAGATATTCATCATTGTAGCCTGTGGCATTTACAATCAGACCATCCAGTTTATTATCCATAAGAGATTGAATACTCTCGATTTCACTCTGTTGATTGTTATCTGTGTTCACAAACAGCACCTGGTAACCATTTTTTTTACAAACATCATTGATTCCTTTTACGATATAAGAAGAAAAGGGACTCGTAATATCTGCTATCACACATCCTACTGCTCCGCTTTTTTGTGATTTTAAACTTCTTGCAATATTACTTGGCCTATAACCCAATTCTTCTATTACTTTTTGAATTGTTTCTCTTGTGGTTTCAGACATATATTCATATTTTCCATTGATATAACGAGATATTGTTGTCTTTGAAACTTTGGCTTTTTCAGCCACATCATCAATTGTAATTTTTGCTCTTTTGTTATCTACCATATTATCCTTCCTTCATTTACCGATTTACGAAATCGGTTAACAAACTTTATATTGTCATTATAAGTAACTATAACCAATTTGTCAACCCGTTTTTTTGACTTTTATAGTCATTTTGCATAAATACATTCTTGAGTTTCGTTTATTTTTAAGCATTTTATTCTAGTTTTGACCGTAAATAGGTGTATTTTATTACTGAGTTTCAATATTTAATCAGATTTTTTTCTAAAAAGTTAATATAAAAGCTCTTTGACATAATTGAGTTTCCTCACTATGCTCAAAGAGCTTTTATTTGAATTATTCACTATATTTATATTTCTTATTGTATGAACATTAGCTTTTCATCCACATATTTCTTTATATTAGAAGCATTTACATAACGATTTACCTGTCCATCCTGTACTACTACTAAAGTAGGTGCCTGCATTATCTTAAATTCATATGCAAGATCTGCATTTTCTTCTGCATCAATTGTTTCATATTCTATATCTTCAAGATAAGTCTTAGCTATCTTACAGTTTGGGCATGTTTTCGTTGTAAAAAGATAGGTACCGTTGGATTTTATAGTTTCCATTGCTTCCATCTGCTTTTCAACTTCTGTATTACTATTTCCACAAGGCATAGGCCTCGCAGCTGTCATATCATATATTTTCCTGTTTACATACTCCTGTGATTTACCTTCGTTCCAATTTTGAACCGGACGATAATAACCGGTAATACGACTGTAAACTTCTGCTTTCCCACCACATTCCGGACAAGTAAACTGTTCACCATTTAAATACCCATGAGTCTTACAAATTGAATAGGTCGGTGATAAAGTGTAATAAGGTAAACTATAATTTTCTGCAATTGTTCGTACTAATTTTGCTGCTGCCTGCCATTCAGGTAATTTCTCACCTAAGAATGCATGAAATACAGTTCCTGAAGTATACAATGTCTGAAGTTCATCCTGAATATCTAAGGCAGAAAAGATATCATCAGTATATTCTACTGGTAAATGAGAACTATTTGTATAGAATGGAGTGTCTCCTTCTTTGCCGGCTGTTTTAATGTCCGGCCAACGTTTTCTATCATGTTTTGCCAAACGATATGTAGTAGATTCTGCCGGAGTTGCTTCAAGATTATAGAGGTCTCCATATTCTTCCTGATAATCAGACAAACGTTCTCTCATATGATTTAAAACTTTCTTTGAAAATTCCTGGGTTTCTTTATGAGACATATCTTTGCCAAGCCATCTGGCATTCAGTCCAACTTCATTCATTCCAATAATTCCGATGGTTGAAAAATGATTGTCAAAACTTCCAAGGTAGCGTTTTGTATAAGGATATAAACCTTCATCCAATAATTTTGAAATTACTTTTCTCTTCACTTTTAAAGAGCGTGCAGAGATATCCATCATACGGTCTAATTTCTTAAAGAATTCCTCTTCTGTATTTGCTAAGTATGCAATTCTTGGCATATTTATCGTCACAACACCTACAGAACCTGTACTTTCACCAGAACCAAAGAATCCACCAGTCTTTTTACGAAGTTCTCTAAGATCAAGGCGAAGTCTGCAGCACATGGAACGAACATCGCTTGGTTCCATATCGCTGTTTATATAATTTGAGAAATATGGAGTTCCATATTTTGCAGTCATTTCAAACAATAATTTATTATTTTCTGTATCAGACCAGTCAAAATCACGTGTAATAGAATAGGTTGGGATAGGATATTGGAATCCTCTTCCATTTGCATCCCCTTCAATCATAATTTCAATAAAAGCTTTATTAACCATATCCATTTCTTTTTTACAATCTTTATATTTAAAATCTACTTCTTTTCCACCAATGATACATGGCAATTCAGCAAGATCATTAGGAACCGTCCAGTCCAGCGTTATATTAGAAAATGGTGCCTGAGTCCCCCAGCGGCTTGGTGTATTTACACCATAGATAAAAGATTGGATACATTGCTTTACTTCTCTATAAGATAGATTATCTACCTTTACAAAAGGAGCTAAATAAGTATCAAAAGATGAAAACGCCTGGGCTCCTGCCCATTCATTCTGCATGATTCCCAAAAAATTAACCATCTGATTACAAAGTGTGGATAAATGGGATGCCGGTGATGAAGTAATCTTACCAGGTATTCCTCCCAGCCCTTCTTTAATTAATTGTTTCAATGACCAACCAGCACAATATCCGGTCAACATGGATAAGTCATGAATATGTACATCTGCATTGCGGTGGGCCGCTGCAACTTCTTCATCATAAACTTCTGATAACCAATAATTTGCAGTAATAGAGCCTGAATTATGTAAGATAAGTCCCCCAACAGAATATGTAACTGTAGAATTTTCTTTTACTCTCCAGTCCTCTTCCTTTACATAGCTGTCAACAATTTCCTTATAGTCAAGGATAGTTGATTTCATATTACGTATTTTTTCACGATTCTTACGGTATAAAATATAAGCTTTTGCTACATCAGTATATCCTGTTTGTTCAAGAACATGTTCAACACTATCCTGAATGTCTTCTACCGATATCAGATTATCTTTTACCTTCGTCTGAAAATCAGCAGTTACCCTTAAGGATAACAGATTGATGATGTCCTCATTATACATTTTCTCTGTGGCATTGAATGCCTTTGTGATAGCACCTGTAATTTTGGATAAGTGAAACTCTGCAATCTCTCCATCTCTTTTTACTACATTAATCATTTGTGTTATCTCCTTCCCACTCTATATGGAAGAAAATGTTATACTTTTCTGCCATATTCTTCTATATTTTTACTAAACCCTGTGATTAAGATTGTAGCAGATTTCCATCTTTTAGTCAATAAAAAACACCATATATATGCACTATTTTTTTCAACAGTACTAGATATAGTGTTTGCATAGGACTTAATTCCTATTTACTTTTTTGTTACAGTTCAGTCATGCAGAAATCAATATAAAGCTGCCCTTAGGGTGCAAGCATCCTAAGGGCAGTTTCATATTGATTTCTATATGGCGCTCTGCCCAAGCGAGAAGTAGTGTAGCGAATTCGAGCTTATGGCTGAGCTGTAGCGTTTGTTACAGGGTAGGATAGATTTCTTTTGGTACATAGGCCTTCACAAAGATACCTTCTTCTCTATATTCTTCCTCTAATAATTGTCCATATTTACGAATCCCTTGTATCTTTCCTGCATCGGAATAAGAGAAGACTTTCTCGATCAGGATCTTTTGTTCTTTTAATATATCTTCAATCACTTCCAGCAATGTATCAAGACCTGTCTTCTGTTTTCCAGAAATCTTCACTACTTTATCTGCTTTAAAATCTTTAATGATCAATGGAACCTCTAGTTTATCCTGCTTATTAAAGGCCGTAATAATAGTTTTATCTTTCACTCCAAGTTTATTTAAAGTTTCATAAACTACATGCATCTGTTTGTAAGCATCGGGATTGGAACTATCTACAACATGGAGAATAATATCTGCATATTTCGCTTCTTCCAGTGTACTGCGGAACGCATCTACAAGATGATGAGGTAATTTACGGATAAATCCAACGGTATCTGTCAGCAAAATCTGCTGCCCGCTTTCTAATGTGAGATTTCTTGTAGTAGGATCAAGGGTTGCAAAAAGTTTATCCTCTTCCAATACCCCTGCACCTGTCAAAGTATTTAGCAAAGTAGATTTGCCTGCATTGGTATACCCCACTATTGCAATTACTGGTATTCCATTCTTACTTCTTTGTTGTCTTGTAGTTTCCCTGGATCTTTTTACATCATTCAGCTCTCTGTTTAACTGAGTAATACGTTCCTTAATAAGACGCCTGTCCATTTCAAGTTTCTTTTCACCGGGACCCCTTGTTCCAATACCACCTCCAAGCCTGGATAAGGAATTACGAAGTCCAACTAATCTTGATGCTCTGTCCTTTAATTGGGCAAGTTCAACCTGTATCTTACCTTCTTTCGTAGAAGCCCGGCTGGCAAAGATATCTAAAATCATAATAGTTCGATCAATTACTTTTACATCCAGAGCTTCCTGCAGATTTTTAAGCTGTACCGGTGATAATTCATCATCACAGACCACTCCGGTTGCATCAAGTTCTTCAACTAATTCCCTGACTTCATCAATCTTACCTTTCCCGATATAAGTTCCAGGGTGAATATTTTCTCTATTTTGTATTACTTTTCCCACAGTGACAGCCCCGGCAGTTTTCCCTAGTTCTTCAAGTTCCTCTAAAGATTCTTTCGTATCATCACCATCACTTACGGCTACACCAACCAGAATGATTCTCTCTTCCTGCTCTTTTATTTCAAAAATTTCTGCCATAATGACCTCCG
Source organism: Mobilisporobacter senegalensis (assembly GCF_003752155.1). Lineage (GTDB taxonomy): Bacteria > Bacillota > Clostridia > Lachnospirales > Lachnospiraceae > Mobilisporobacter > Mobilisporobacter senegalensis. The sequence continues at coordinate 224,557 of NZ_RJVG01000005.1, forward strand.
TGCTCTTTTTATATTATTATTTCTCTTTGGATGATTTTGATTCAGTCACTCGTGTCTTAATAAATTCAAATTCTCTCATCATCTCTTTATCATCCGGATATAACTTCAAGTATTTTTCAGCAGTACCATAGGCTTCTTTAAAGCTGCTCAAATTTTCATAAGCAATTACCTGATTATATAATAATTCTTTTAAAGTACTGGAATCATTTTGTTTGATTCCCATGTTCAAAAATCCCAGTGCTTCTTCATAATTTTCATTTGCAATAAGACAAGCTGCTAATTGATTATACACCAATGATATCTGTATGTCAGACTCTTTATTGAGATATTCTTTATAATATTGGATTGCCAAATCATAATCTTCTTCAATACGATAAATCTCGCCCAGATAATAATTCGCAAGATTGAAGCCATCCTCCAACGATTCATTAAACTTAACTGCTGCTTTCTCGTAATCACCTGATAAAAATAAGAGTTTTGCTCCATTAAAATCATTCTCTTTTGATTTTGCTTTTATTTGGGCAGCTTTGGATAATACTTTTTTCCCTGCTTCAACTTCTCCCATCTTATTAAATATTGCATATTTCTCAAAATAATATTCATATACATCTTTATCAAATTCCAGTGCTTTATCATAACTCTCTATTGCTTTTTCAAATTCTCCTAAATGATAATTCGTTCTTGCGATCAATTCATATATGCCCGCATTTGGTTTAAATTCATCCAGTATCTTCTCATATTGATTGAGGGCGTCTTTATAATTACCCGATTTTTCATAGGATGAAGCAATATAATACATTAAATCCTGATTTAGTTTATCTTCCTCTTTAATTTCTAATGCCTTACTAAATTCAACAATTGCATTCTCATATTCTCCTCCTTCGTAATAAGCAACTCCTTTGCCGCGATAAGCTTTTTTATTGTTCTCACGTACAACCTTATTGTTTTTATTTAAAATAGCTTTATCAAATTCTGCTAATGCTTCATCAACTTGTCCCGTTTTCACTAATCCAAATCCATAGTCTATAAAATACTCTGCTTTCCCCTGATTCAATTTTACAGCTTCCTTAAGGTTCTCTACTGCTTTACTGTATTCGCCTTTCTCAAAATATTTCATACCTGTTTTATGATATGAATTTGCGCTATTGCCAAAACTACATCCGGTCAACATTATGATCCAAATTATTATAATGAAACCAAGGCTATTTTTCCTCATGAAATATCCTCCGCAATAAATACTTTTCATTCCTTTATTTAACTTTTTTATTCTATCACTTAAACTACTTTCGGTAAACCTATTAACCCAAACTTTATGAAAATATTTAAAGGGACCATTGCAAAATACAGTTTTCTGAACTTAGAAGAACTTTATTTTTCCCGAAAGATTTCCATAAGCATATCTCCCTCTTGATAAACCAACGAATTAAGATTAGAATCCATAAAGTATAAATAGCCAAAATATTCATATCCATCCTCTGTGATAAATCTGACAGCATTATAACTATAAAACCCGGATTCCTTTACCAATTCTTCTATCGGTACAAAATTATTAAACGGTTCTTCTGTTTTTTCATATTGTTGTTGATACAGTTTATTATCTTCTACTTTATAAACATACATAGTCTCTTCACTTAACGGATGTAAATACACTGTTTTGCCATCCTTGGATACTGTGACTTCACAATAGTTATCTCCCTGTGTCATATTACAGCCAATGGACTCTAAGTCTAATGTCCTTACCAATGTTTGTGTATCTAGATCATATACAAACAATCCAAAATACCCGTGAAAAATGATATAGGCTCTGGAAGCATAATCCAATACCGGGGAATCTGCACCAATATTCAAATCCGGATTCCAATTTGCAGGTCTGGGGATCAGCTCCCTGATATCTTTGATTGAGTTCTCCTCCTCAGCCTTTGTCATACTGTCTGATATATTCTGAGTTTCACTGTTATTCCTTAAATCAATGAATTCTTCCTCCGATGATGTAAATGTGACTGCTATAACTGCCAATAACACCAGCATTAACCCAGCTAATGTTGTCTTTAACATCTTAGGCTGGTCTGCTATCATCTTTATCCTCTCTTTCAATGCCCGTTTATCAGCAGTCATGGTTATGGCAGTCTTTATTAAATCAGAGGATGTTGCTTTATTCGTAACCAGTGAAAGTATGGTTCGTCCATATTGAATTCTTTGTTCGTTTCCCAATATTTCAATTGCTGCTTCATCACAGGCCAGTTCACAATCTCTTTTTGAAAGGTAAGCAGCCAGCCATACAAATGGGTTCACCCAATACAACACGATTAATCCGCATCGAATAATAGACCACATATGATCATAATGTTTAAAATGACATAATTCATGAGTTAAAACATGTTCTAATTGTTCCGGATTTTCTAATATCTCTGGTGTAATATATACAGCCGGTTCAGAATATACCCCATACAGACACGGAGTTTGTAAGTCAGATACTGTATATACAGGTAATGGAAAATCTGGTTTTAATATACGCTTTCTGTGATCAATTAAGTATCTGCTAAAACGTATGTTAATGACAATCATCCATATTCCAATGATAACAACTCCTGCAAACCACACAGCCATAATAATTAATTCCCAGTCAATTGCCGCAAGTTTAATCAACAGGGAAGTTGCATTTTCATCATGATATACAACGCCTGTTGTAATATTAGTGACTAATGGTTCCAGGTCGGTTCCTTTAATTACATTTTTATTAACGTGGACTACAGGATTCATGATACTAAAAGAGCTCCCAATACCAGGTAACTGTATCAATGTATTTGGCAGCAGTAATCTAATGGCTGCCAGACCCCAAAGTGCATATTGGAGTCGAAAATTTATCTTACCTTTTAACAGGAAGCGTATAATACATAGGATAATTATTAAAATCGAGGATGAGACAAAGGTTTCAATCATACTTCTCCTCCTCTGCTTTTTTAAGAATACCATAGAGTTCATCAATCTCATCTTTTGTAAGAGAATCCTGTTTTACCATGGCATTTACCATCATACTAAGACTTCCGTTATAAACCTTATCCAAAAATCCTTTCGTTTCAGTGTAAGAAACCTGCTCTTTTGAAATATTGGGATAATACTGTTTTGCACGTGACCCTTCCTCAAAACGTACTGCACCTTTTTTCTCCATACGGGAAAGCATTGTAATTACAGTATGTTTTGTCCAACCAGTTTTCTCTTTTAAATCGGCTGTCAGCATTGTTATGGTACGTGGTGAAGATTCCCATAACAAATTCATTATTTTCCACTCTCCATTTGATAAATCTATATATTTCATAATAATCGCTCCTTTGGTCAACATATGTCTACCTTAATACTATCATTTTGGTATACATGTGTCAACCAATAATATTTTTATAATATATAAACTTATCCAGAAAATGCTATCTCTCTCTTTACAAGTAGGAATGTTACAGCTGGCAGCCCTCAGGTAAGTCCACTTCCAGTCTATCGTCAATATGATATGATTTTCCATAGATCGTTACTTCTACTTCAGCCTCTTTTGTTATATTCTCAATTTGTAACCTGTTCTTATTTATTTTTATTATTAATTTCTGCCCATGCCATATGATAGGAAATTCCAGATCACTCCAGGTTTTAGGCAGTTTCGGCTCTATTCTAAGTTTCCCATTGATCATACGTACTCCGCCAAATCCATAGACGATACATTGCCATATGCCCCCAATAGAAGCAGCATGTATACCACTATCTGAACTCTTCATATTAGTTCCCAGATCAATGCCTGCAGCTTTACGGAATAAATCATATGCTTTATCATAATCTCCCAAGTCATTTGCCAGTATACAGTGAGAAGAAAGGGAAAGGGATGAATCATGAAGAGTACGTGGTTCATAATAATCCCAATTTGCTTTTTTAACTTCATAAGAAAACATATCTTCCAGACATAAGAATAACATCATTATATCTGCCTGTTTTGATACCTGAATGTGATTAATCTGTTCTATATTATAATCAAGAAAAATAGTATCTACCTGAGTTTGACTTTTATAATTTGTCAAGTCGATCTCCTTATAAGTGAGATAATATTTATCCTGAGGAATAACAAGATCCTCTTCTCTTGGTACCGGAAGATATATTTTATCAGCTCTATCCACCCACATTTCATAGGAGGCATCTAAATCCAGAGAGTTTAGAAGTTTATTAAAGATGGATGTTCTTTCTTCTTTCAAATATTGATAATATTCCATGGCCTTTTTGATATTCCAATAAGCCATATAATTGGTGTATGCATTATCGTCTGCATGCTCTTTATACTCATCCGGGCCAACTACATTGTTGATATGATATAAACCGTCTTCCTCACTGAATTCTAATCTGGATACCCAAAAATTAGCAGTATCAAATATCACTTCATAACCATATTGGTCCATAAATTTTTGATCATCCGTTACTTTGTAATATTGCCAAATACCATAGGAAACATCGGATGTGATATGTTGTTCTATAAACCCTGACCAAATCTTAGTTGGCTCCCCTGTTATAATGTCTGCTGCTCCCCACACAGGTGTCACTTCTCCATCATCAAGCCATGCTGATTCCCATGGAAATTGAGCTCCTGAAAATCCATTGGATAATGCTTTTGCCCGTGCACCATTAAGGGACAGATAGCGGTATTGTTCTAATTGTTTTGCTAACTGGGGATCTGTAAATATAAAATAAGGCAGCACAAAAATATCAGTATCCCAAAATGTATGCCCCTTGTACCCTTCTCCACTTAGTCCCTTTGCTCCTATACTCATTCTATTATCATGAGAAGGTACCATAATAGCTAAATGGTACTGGGCAAAGCGTATTGATAATTGGTCAAATTCGTCTTCTGCTGTAATCTTAATCGGTGTCTTGTCCCAAACTTTCTTTCCCCACTCTGTGGCAGAATCATAAGCAATCCTGTCATACCCATGAGCCACAGCATTCTTTAGTAAAGACAACGATTTTTCCTGGAGCTTTTTAAGTCCTATATCTGCATTATCTGGTTCCCTTGATGTATAGACATTGGAAATCTTTTGAATGACCAAAGGAATGCCTTGAGGCACATCCATCTCATACTCCATATAGATTTTTCTTCTCTCAATAATAATGCGGGACTCCAATTCACAAGTCTCATTATCTATCATAAAGGAAAGACTTGTATTATGTACAAAATCTATTTGGGATTCTCCTGTTGTCTGAACCAGCTGCATGTATTTTTGCTCATATAGTCTCTTATCTCCATCTGACAAATGCTGGGAACCACTATTCGTAATTCGTCCATTGATGCCCGATATTATTTTCAAAGAAATATTGCTGTTTATAGGAGTAATTATAACTTTTTGGGCAATCAGATGTAAATCCGCCATAGATACCACCCGGTAAAACTCAATAGCTAATTCATCCCCTTTTGGGGAAATCCAGACGATACATCTTGATAATTCACCTGTTCTTAAATTAAGTTTACGACTATATTTTTTTATGGTTCCTTTATCCAATGTAAAACAGCAACCGTTAATAATCATCTGCAAATTAATAATATCTGCAATATTCGGTAATTCTGTTACTTCCCTGTCATCGAATTTATTAAAGGTTCCCGCAACAAAATAACCCCTTTTTTCATTCAGATATTCCTCCTCTGTCGCAGATCGAAGCCCCAAGTATCCATTCCCAAGGCACATGATTGCTTCACATTTTCCCAACCATGAGCTGTCAAATTTTTCTTCTTCAATGTACCAATCTTCTGCCTTACTATAATTCATACTTGTATTCATATGATCCTCCTGTTGTAATTCGTATTAATCCTAAAAATCTTGATGAATTTATATTAAAATTTATATTAGATTTTGTACATTGACGATATCACCAAATTAATCAGGCAGAACCGTACAATTTCTATAGTAAAAGATTTTACTTTCATATATTTAAAAGTAACAAAAAAACCCTAAAGACTTCCTCATCTTTTAGGGTAAATTGTTTTTCAATCTTTTGATTGTAATCTATATATTTTCTTTCCGTGATCCAATTCTTCTGTTATAATACCATTTTCCTTCATCTCGTTAATTAAAGCTTTACTAAAAACTTTAGGTTCTGTTACAACTGCTTTTCTTTTGCTATAAAACTGGGATGCCGAAATTTTATTCACTTCTTTTTCAACCTCAGAAATAGTGATCTGTCCATTCTTTTTCAAATATTTTAGGACCTTCTTACGCCCTTTGATTGAAAGAATTTGCAACAGATCATTTTGCTGGGACATACTTTTCTTTAGTCCCCATATATATATTACAGATGTTGCAATGGCCGTCATTAGGATACCAACAATCATTTCTAACATCAATCTTTCCCTTCCTTACTATAAATAATAAACTTGTGGTCCTTTAATATCTGAAAGAATTTTACTAATCTGTTTAATAAGGGCTCTGCTTTTTCACCAAAATGTTTATGAACTTCTTCAGAGATTCTATAAATCGTATTCACTCCATCAATACATTTCCACACAAAGCTGCCATAATCATCAAGTTCAATATTACTTATTTTAGGAGTCTTGAAAAATTTTTGAGCAATTTTATCATAAAAACCTTCATGAGGTACTTCAACTATCACTCTTCCTTTTTCATTCTCACTCCAACTATACTTTTTATTTTTTAATGGTACAAAATCCATATAATTTTCTTGTTTTTTATTTTTGCCCACTTTTTTACTCCTTATAAATGAAATCTTTATATGAAGAATACATGGCAAACTCTGATAATTGCCATGTATCCCTCTTAATTCCATAATTTAAATTATATTATTTATTTTTTAATTTTTCTCCATAGCGTAAATTTAAGTAAAATCAATATTAACAATCCAAAGAATACTAATCCACCGATATTACCTAATGAGATCTTCGATGAAATATCGATCACTCCACCTAATGTTGAAGCACCAATTGGTATAATTGCAAATACAGCAAGTAAAATACCTACTAAACCTTCACCTGCAATTAAACCTGAACTGAATAAGATACCACTTTCAACAAGATCTTTTCTCTTATCTTCAGCAAGACCTTTCTTCTTATCAAAGTAAAGTCTTACCAAACCACCCGCCATGATACCTGTACTTAAGTGAATTGGTAAGTACAGACCAACTGCAAATGGAAGAACTGGTATACCTAAGATTTCAACCACAATAGCTATACCTACACCAACAAATACAAGATTCCATGGAAGATTTCCGCCCATAACACCTTCTACTACCATCTTCATTAAGGTAGCCTGTGGTGCCGGCAATTCAGTTGAACCATATCCCCATGCTGCATTTAGTAAGTATAATACACCACCAATTGCAAGTGCAGATACTACAACACCGATAATTTCACCATATTGTTGTCTGTATGGAGTAGCTCCTAAAATATAACCTGTTTTTAGATCTTGAGATGTATCGCCTGCGATAGCAGCTATGATACAGATAATTGAACCAATTGCTATAGCTCCTAACATACCTTCATGACCTGTTGAACCTGTCGCTTTAAGAATCAATGTTGAGAATAGTAATGTTGCAATGGCCATACCTGAAACAGGGTTGTTACTGCTTCCTACTAAACCAACCATTCTTGCAGAAACGGTTGCAAAGAAGAAACCAAATACTACAATAATTAATGCACCGATTAAGTTAACTGGAATAACAGGAACCAGCCACATAATAAATGCAATTGCAATCACAATAATAAGAATTGTTTTCATTGACATATCGTGGTCGGTACGGATCGTACTGTTTCCAAAATCTTTCTTCGCATAATCTTTCATTGCATCCCCAAAAGTTCTTACGATCAATGGTAATGATTTGATTAGGCTGATAATACCACCTGCTGCTACCGCACCGGCACCTATATAGCGGATATAATTGCCCCAAAGGCCAAATGCTCCACCTGTGCTAAGTAATTCATTCACAGGAACAGTTGCAGGGAATAAAGTCGTGTCGGCTCCGAATAATGCAATAAGCGGCATTAATACAAACCAGCCAAGAACACCACCGGATAACATGTACGCTGAAATTTTAGGTCCGCAGATATAACCTACACCGGCAAGGGCTGGTAATACGTCCATACCAATTGCGGATCCTTTATATGAACTGATTTCATAGTGAACTTCACTAGGGAACAGCTTTAAACCATCACTAATGAATTTATACGCTGCTGCAATACCCAGTCCAGCAAATACACCACCGGATTTTTCTCCGCCTTCTTCACCTGCCAGAAGTACTTCTGCACAAGCAGTTCCTTCCGGGTAAGGAAGTGTTCCATGTTCTTTTACAATTAACGCTTTTCTTAGTGGAATCATGAATACAACACCAAGAATACCACCGCATAGACCGATAACTGCCATCTCTACAAAAGAAGGACTTCCTTCTCCCCACTCCTGCATCCACATAAACATTGCAGGCATAGTAAAGATAGCACCGGCAGCTAAAGATTCACCGGCAGAACCAATAGTTTGTACCAAGTTATTCTCTAAAATAGAGTCTCTCTTCATAATAACCCTGATAATACCCATTGAAATAACTGCCGCCGGAATAGAAGCAGATACTGTCATACCTACTCTCAATCCGAGATACGCATTTGCACCACCAAAAAGAATTGCCAGAATAATACCTATTGCAATAGAAGTAAAGGTAAATTCCGGAACAACCTTGTCGGCTGAAACAAATGGTTTAAAGTTTTTTTCGTTTTCCATTTGAATATCCCCATCCTTTAAGTTTTTTCCATATCATTCTACCACCTTTTACACTTGAAAGCAATAAAATATGGACTGAAATACGAAAAAATGTGCACCCAGGAAAGACATCTGTCTTAGCTAAGTGCATATTTTTTCCAATAAATTATTTAATTAGACAAAATAAAACAGTTTTTTCAATTCTGCTGCCCACAGCATTCCATGGGCCTTCAGCCCTTTTAAGGTAAAGTGGGCACTATTAAGAATACGATAATCTCCTTGTAATGTATCGCTGTTTGGTCCTGGTAAAATGTCTTTCCCATTGCAACACATTTCCTGGGCAATTCGTATTAATTTTTCATCTTCACGTGCTGCCTTTGGATGATATGCAGCCTGGGCGATCACCCAGGATACCTCCCAGCCGGCATCTTTTCTGCTCCGATATATAAGATCAGTTAATAGATTTTTATAATATTGGGTATCTGGATTATAAATAGCATCTGTTTCACCCTGGTGCCATAAAACAGCTCTTAACCCATTATCTCCAAAGAACTCCAGTGCATTAAGAAGCCTTCTGTATTTCACCATATCTGATCCAAATTCACTGATTCCAGCACCACCCCATCCAGTTGAATAGAAACCTACTGGCATATGTAATTCTTTTGCTAAGAAATCACCAACAGTTGGCCATATTGAACCGCCATTACCCATATCAACTTCCGGACCATATTCTGTTGGCTGGGGATCGGCACATAACTGCCATGTATGATTCTCGGGATGAAAGCTTACTACATCCAAACTCTGGGATTTCGTTAATGTATCGCCAAAATTTAAGGAGTTGGATTGACCACAGGTGACAAAAACTTCTCCCACTCCTACTTGTATACTTGTATCTTCTTCAACAATCCCACCATTTTCATCGAAAGCCTGCATATGTATCCTATACCAGTCACCGGCAGGCACTGATATATTTCCTTTTGCAGTACTATAATTTAAAATCAATTCAACCCAATCTGAATCGTAATCAGGGCGGAATGCTTTTATCTTTATTTTGTTTACAGGTCTGGTATATAATACTACTATCGGTATGATCGCAATATTATCTTGATTCCTTTGATATACAGAATCGCACAAAGGACTGGTGATAATGGTACAACGTGGCTCCATACAGACACTCTCCTTTATTCTTCTAATAATTTTTCATATCTGTTTATCATATCATAAAATTCTTTTTTCGTTGTCTTACCAGAATTTATTAAATAATAATAGTCATATATATTAGGTAATTCTTCTAATCCAAGCAGTTCTTTTGCAAAAGCATGGGCTCCAATTTCACTGCACCGGTTAATACGGGCTTTCCTTGTAAAGTACGGCAATTTCATTGTAACCAAAGGATCAAGCTGATCAGAAACAAAGTCATTATTTATAAATTCAAGATAGTGAAAAAACTCATGGGATAAATGGATTTCTAATGCTTTTTTAAAATCAATAGGTTTTTTCCCTTCAAAACTGCTGTGGTCTGATAATTCTAATATAGAACCTTCATATAACCAGATCTTTGTATGCTTCTTATCCATTTCCACCTGGGCACGAAAAGATACCCCATATGTTTTTTTACTTTCTTTTATAAATTCCAGTTCAATATTATGCTCTTTGCAAAGACTTAAAATGTCCCGCCCTTTAAATTCTTTTCCAGCCATTCTCCCAATCTTTAACGATTCATCAATATAATAATGAAGTTTATCTTTCGGGATCTTATGATACAACAAATCATTAGTTAATTCACATAAAGCCAAAATTTCATCTTTAATCAAGAAAACGCCCTCCCGTCTGTCAGATCACCATTCTGTGTTTCTTCTATTTATAAGCTACAGCAATAATTTCTTCATCTTCTTTTAAATTCTCTGTCTCTACATCAAGGATGGAATATAGCTGTTCTGCAGTCTGCATTCCTGTCAGATCCAGCATTTTTTCACGATAGAATACGAATACTTTAGGAATGGTCGCATTTGCATCAGAGTATATTGTATGTTCCTCCAAAAAGCTGTTAAACATGGTAGTACGGCTGCCCTTTTTAAACTTCACTGTAAAAGCTTTTTCTTTTTTAAGACGAACCACTCCTTCTCTGTCAATTACACATAAACTTTGTTTCTTAACAGGAATAAATCCTAACATTTTCGACTTACTAATGGCATTATATACATTCCAGCGGCCAGTTGCAGAGACGAAGGTCGTATCCCCTTCATTTGCTCCCAGGGCTTCTGCTGATATATTTCTTAATTGCTCCTCCGTCAGGTCTGCTGTATTTAAGTCTTTTTGTCTTAATTCTGTCGCACCTGTGGCAATGGCTCTTAGAATATTCTTCTGTGCATCAATTTCAATGGAAATATCTACAGTATCCTCTTTGGCACCGGACTTCACAATCTTTTCTAATACATCAATCCTGATTTTTTTGATATCGTCTTCTGTTGGATTTACGATAGTCCTTTCAAGCTGTTCACGGACCATGGCAAGAGCCACACCTATAGTTGATATATATGGTGCATTTTTTGCCAGTTTCCATTTGAATCCCATCTTCTCTGCCAAGGCATTTACAATCACTGCTCCACTTCCGCCGCCGCCAACTAACGTGATGAATTTCCGGTCCAGCTCATATTCCGAAATCAGCTGATTTATTACGACCTCCAATTTCCTGATCGCCAGATCCATAACCTGCTTAGCCGCATCTTCTGCCGGCATGCCCAGATAATCTCCTAAAGCCTGCCAGGCTGCTTTAGCGCATTTAATATTGCCCTGTGCATAATCTCCTTCTGGAATATAGCCCAATAAATTGGCAGCGCCTGCAAGAGTCAAGGAATATTCTTCCCCATCCTGGGCTTTCACTAAAACATATTCACATGGATCATCTTTTCTGGGACTTACAAACTTTACATTAGCACCGGTCAGGGCAGAATCTTCCTGGAAACATTCATACTCCACTCCCGCAATATGTGCACTTCTTGGCCCAATATCTATGATTTTATTATCTTTCACACGTACCATGCTGCCGCCGGCAATCCCAAGAGTTCTCACATCCAGGGATTGAAGATAGGTTTTATGACCCCCTACCTGGGCATATTTAATCATTACCTTACCATTTTTAATTACTGAAATGTCAACACTGGTACCGCCCACTTCAAAGAAGATCCCATCGGATATCTTTTCATACATTAATGCTCCTGCCACACCTGCTGCCAGCCCGGATAACATAGTAAGAATCGGTCTTTTACGGACTTCATTGATGCTCATGACTCCACCGTCACAACGCATGATCATAAGATTGGATTTTATGTCCATATCTTTTACCGCTTGTTCTGTCATATTGGCAGTTTCCATCATTTTAGGAATCAGGCTCGCATTTACGACTGCTGTTCTGGTACGCATCTTTAACCCATACAGTTGAGAAATCTCATGACCTCCAGTATAATATAATCCTTTCTCCTGTGCTTTATCCATTACACGCAGTTCATCTTCAGGATCATCCACACTATAGGCACCAGATGCCACTATAACTTCCGAATCCTTTTCTAACAATTCATCAATCGCTTTTTCAATGATCCCATCACTTAATTCTTTTGAATCGATAAATACATGATTGGATTTAAGATATTTATTGGGAGCAAGCTCTATATTCTCAACATTAGTTTCATTTTTTGCACTTCTTGCATCCATCCCAGTTCCCATTCCAATGATACCAACATTAGCAACATCCCCTTCTAATAAGGCGTTTGTAGCCTGAGTCGTACCATGTGCTATGAATGTTACATCATCGGGAGAAACGTTATTCTCCTTCATTAATTCAGAGATTATTTTTACAATACCAACTGCTACCCCTTCTTTATGGGTTGTTGGTATTTTACGTTTTGCCATAACTTCATAAGTATCGTTGTCTATAAGAACTGCATCTGTAAATGTTCCGCCTACATCAATACCAATTCTGACTTTTTTGTTCATGTTAGCACCTCTCTGTTGTTTTTACAGTTCAGCGGGATATAGCAAGGCGAAACCTGGCTTTGGCTGAACTGTAACTATTATTTATTTAAAAAGTATATAGATACTAATTGCTTTCAACTTTAGGAGGGGGTTGTTAAAAACAGCCCCCAATTTCATTATAATGTTACAATAAAACTTGCAATAATTAAACCAACAAATGTTGATGCCATAATCCATACCATAGATTTCTTAGTAAATTCATTTACATCTGTCTTTGTAAAATCAGCCACCCATACGTTGTGGGAATTTGTAGGATCACATACTGCCTGTACATTAGAATCTAATCTTAATGCTATCATTGCTGCAACAGGATTCATACCACTTGCTGCAAGTAAAGCTATAATACCACTGCCAAGCCCCCAGACATTTAGTGGTCCACGGTAAATTGCAAGTGGGGAAAGTAAACCAAATATTAAGATGAACATTATCTTACTGGAAGGAATAATTGCTTTGATCAATGGTTCTAATACAAGAGCCACTTCCGGTGCCATAACAGCTTTTAGTACCATACCAATACCGATCATTAAAGCTGCTGCCCCTGCAGTATCCTGTATCCCTTCTACAAATGCACTGGAAACTACCTGCACTGCATTTTTAGGAGTAGATAATATCAACGTTACAATAATACCAATTATAATTGCTGTTACTAATGGTAAGTGCCAGATAAATACTAATAATACCGGAATAATCGGGCTGATTAAAGCAATAGAGCGTACATTTTTCTCTGAAGATAAATCACCACCTGCAGGCATCGCCCATGCTTTTCTTGTTTTCCCGCTAAACTTTGTAGTAAATACTATCATGATAACTGCGACCACGATTAACGGAATACCACATAATAATGAATAGGATGTAACTGTTTCCTGAGGCAAGCCTAATACATCAATATAAACAGCTAATGTACTTACACTGAATGTAACCCCTATACCGTTAGAAAGTAAAAGAACGGTTCCTGCTACCATTGGGCTAAGCCCGGCACTGATCATAATTGGAATAATGATAGTACCAACTAAGATGATCATTCCAAGACCATTAGAAGCTGCAAAAATAATAGAGCATACCACTAAAAATGCCAATGCGATTGGCAATGGCTTATCACCTGCCATTTCAGCTGCCTTACGAATAATCGTACGAGTGACACCCACTTTGGATAAAACCTTTCCAAAGAAACCTCCAAAGAATAATCCGGCAATCGCTGTACTCATTCTCATTGCCCCGGTTTCAATGACTCCGTTTGCAATGTCGAATTCCCCACCCAAAAATGGAATTCCTGCAATCAGTGCAATACCAATCGCCATAATCGGTAATGCCAGAATGGTTGGTAATTTGCGAGTCATCATCAGTACTACCATGATCACAAAAAGCCCAAGAATACCAATAATTTGTAAAGTCATAATTAAATCCTCCTTTAATCTATTTTTTAGGCTAAATATGCCTATGACTTTCTAATATGAAGATCCAGATATGCATTTTGCAGAATTAAATGATTTTGTAATTCTTTTATATCTACATTTCTGGTATCTAAATCAGCAAATGCTGCCATTGCCCCAGCGATTCCACTTGCCTGACCTAATGCACCGGCCGTTGGAGTTGTACGTATCGCTGCCTGTGCTTCAAAAGAAGCGGATACACATCTGCCAGTAACAAGCAGATTGGAAACTTCCTTACATACCATAACTTCATAAGGGATACTATAATAAGTTCCAGGTTCTGAAACAAAAGAACTTTCTGTTCCTTCCCCTTTAGGATTATGAATATCAATTGGATATGCCGAATGAGCAATCACTGTATCAAAATTTTTTCTCTCTATTACATCCTGCCCATTTAAGGTATAAATACCAACTAATTGCCTTGAACCACGTATTCCAATGGAAGGACCGGTAAATTCAAGGATTGCATCCCTAAAACCGGGGATATATTTTCTTAGGAATTTATCCAATTGCTCACACTGTTTTCTTCCTAATCTTTCTGCTTCACTTAAGCTTAAGGCACTGGTGCCATCATGCTCAAGGATTCTTGTAGTATTTACAATGAATTCCCCTGGAGTATTTGTCTCAAAACACAATACTTCTTCTCTTTTAATATCTAGTTCTCCCTGTTTTCTTGCTTCCTTAAATTCATCTGCAAAACCTGCAAAAGATAATCTTTTTGTTTTTTTCATTAACTCTATATTATTTACCATACGTGGAAATCTGTCTGCATATTTTTCAATGTGCTCTTTAATGAGATCTACATTGATATTACAATATTTCATATTCATAGTCATAGGCTGCATTGCACCATCTGATTCCCTTCCTTTAACCATGGGTGCACCAGCAAAACTTGCAACATCACCATCACCTGTTGCATCGATAAATATTTTTCCAAAGACATCATTCAGACCATCTTTATTACATACAGTAATGGAATGAATTTTTGTATCTTTCCTATTAACTTTTCCAATAAAGGTATGAAACAATACTTCACAACCTGCATCCTGTAACATATCATCAAGAACAATTTTCAAACCTTCTGAATTAAATGGAGTCAGATAATTTATGTATTGGGTCGTGTCCTTTATATGCCCTGGGGAATAGCCTCTTGCAACCATGTTTTCAACAATTTCCTCCATCACACCTTTAATTACCTGCTTTTCCCCTGCATGAAAAGTCATCATAGGCCCAACACCACAAGATGTCAGAGAGCCTCCAAGATATCCTGACTGCTCGATAACAAGGGTTTTTGCACCAGTTCTTCCAGCTGCTATTGCAGCGACTGCTCCTGAGACACCTCCTCCTGCAATTACAACGTCAAATAATTTTTCATAATCGAAACTTCCCATCATAAGCCTCCTTCTTAATAATTCAATCTGTTGAAAATAATTTTCAATGCTAAAAACTGATCATGTCATATTTCACTTCTTTTTTGTGCATTATTTATATTTTTATATAATTAACTTTACTTTTTATGTTATAATGCTAACACATTTTTCATTACACGTCAATATTTTTGAAAATTATTTTCTTTATTTTGAATTAATTTGTAAATCATTTGCGATTTTTCTGTTATAATTTGCTTTATTCCAGATTTTATAGTATAATGTGAACACTTAGCGAGGTGTTTCCGAGCTTAGTGAGAATATGTACCTATCCACTTAATGAGGTGTTTTCGAATTTACTGGATATGGTATAATGTTTTAACTTAACAGATAAGGAGTTCGGGATATGGTATCTACAGTAATATCTAAAATAGTTTCACTTCAGCATAGTTTTACTTTAAGTGAAAATGAGATAAGTCAATATGTAATAAATCACCCAGATTTAGTTGTATCCAGTACGATAACTACAATTGCGAAAGAAACCGGAACATCAGAAGCAAGTATTAATAGATTTTGCAAAAAAATTGGATATAAAGGATTTAATGGATTTAAGATCGCACTTGCTCAAGAAAATTTTTATAATAATATGATGAAACAAAACAGTTATTCTGCTGAGAATGGATTGATCTCATCTGTTACCGCAGATTATCGTCAAATGTTAATGAATACTTCTGCAATGTTAGATGAATCTCTTGTTATGGAAGCCATTAAATTTATGAAGGAAGCAAAAAATGTTCATATTTTTTCTCTTTCCAACATTGCACTCATAGCAAAAGAATTAGAATTTAAATTAGATCAGATTGGAATTGGCTCAAAATCTTTTACTGATATTATTGATATGCGGATCCAGGCAACAAATATAGTTCCCGGCGATTTGTCCATTTTTATTGCTCCAACAATCATGATGCGGGATATTTACCAGGTAGCCAATGCTTCTTTAGAAAGAGGAGCCAAAAATCTGACTATTACAAGTTACGATTCACCTAAGTTAAACGATATCTCCGATTTCAAATTTATTATCTCAGATAAAATTGTTGCCAATAACTCTGTATCTTTATCAAATAATTTAATGTTCTTATATATTATTGATATTTTGTATAGCGCACTTTTAGGAAGTGATAAATCTTTAAGACAGAAAAAATTAAACAGCGACGCGATCATTAATAATCATCAGATGATGGATTCCTACGGTTTTGATTATTAAACTACACAAAGAGGCTGCTGCAAAAGATAAGTATCCTGTAATGTAGAATAAATTTATTCTACATTTCTAGAAAACTGTATTTTGCAGCAGCCCTGTTTCTATTCAAACTGTGATTGGTATAATTTATAATAAAATCCTTTCTTCTCCATAAGTTCTATATGATTCCCCTGTTCTATTACATTTCCCTGATCCACAACGAGGATATTATCTGCCCCCTGAATCGTTGATAAACGATGTGCAATAACAAAACATGTTTTTTGTTCCATTAATTTTCTCATAGCTTTCTGTATCTTGATCTCTGTTCTTGTATCAACATTAGAAGTTGCTTCATCCAGGATTAACATCTGGGAATCCAGAAGCATCGCTCTTGCTATGGTTAGAAGCTGCTTTTGTCCTTTTGAGATATTAATGCCATTCTCATTTATTATCGTATCATATCCATTTGGAAGTCTTTTAATAAAAGAATGAATCCCTGTCATCTTAGCCACTTCCTCTACTTCTTCCTTTGTTGCATTTTCTTTTCCATACGCAATATTGTCAAAAACAGTTCCTTCAAACAGCCAGGTATCCTGTAATACCATAGTATAGGATTTTCTAAGGCTCTTTCTTGTAATATCCCTTATCTCCTTATCATCCAGATAGATATTCCCTTCCCATATATCATAAAACCTCATTAACAGATTAATAATCGTTGTTTTTCCTGCACCCGTCGCCCCAACAATGGCCGTTAAACTACCTGATTTTGCTTTTAGGGAAAGACTCTTAATAATTGTTTTTTCAGGAATGTATCCAAAAGAGACATTGTGCAGCGATACATCTTCATGTACCATATTTAAATCAATGGCATCCTCTTTATCCATTAATTCTGCTTCTTCATCTATGAGCTTAAATACCCTCTCTGCTGCCGCTGCTGCAGACTGCAATTCGCTCACTACATTTGCCACTTCACTGATTGGCCCTGAAAATTTACGGCTGTACTGAATAAAAGAAGAAATATTTCCAAGACTCATATGACTCAAAAGATAAAGAATTGCACCAGCTATAGTAATTAGTGTTAAAGAAATATTATTAATAAAATTCACTGTGGGTCCCATCAGGCTCCCATAATATTCTGCATCGTAATAAGCATCTACTGTCTCTTTATTTATCTTATCAAAACGTTTCAATATCTCATCTTCTGCCCCATATGCATTGATCGTCTTCTGCCCTGATACCATTTCTTCAATAAAACCATTCATTTCTCCCAGTTTTGCAGAACGTTTACGAAAAAGAGGTTTAATTCTTTTTGACATAAAACGGGTATACAGAACAGATAGAGGTATAGTTACAAACATAACCAATACAAGAACAGGTGAAATAATTATCATCATAATCAGAGAACCTATTACAGTGATCAAGCCTGCTGCTATCTGTATTACATCAGTAGACATGGATGTATTCACTGTATCAATATCATAAGAAATTCTGCTTATGATATCACCGGCTTGATTCGTATCAAAATAACTTATTGGCAAATCAACTAACTTATGAAAGACATCCTCTCTCATTTTCCTTACAATCTTCTGACTAAGATGAATCATTAACACTGACAGAATATAAGAAAGTATAGAGGATGCGACATAAAACAGAACCATCCAGCCGGCATAATAGAATACCGTTTTAAACACTACAGATCCCTTTCCGGGTTCAATAGCATCAATAGCATATCCCGATAACATAGGGCCTATGATTGCTAATATATTGCTGACAATGGTTAATATAAGTGCTAATAAAAATAGCAATTTATATTGATATATATAATACCACAGCCGTTTGAACACATATTTCGTATCCTTTGGTTTTTCAGTCTTACTGCTTATTTTCATTTTACCAAAACTTTGACCTGGGGGCATATTGCACCTCTTTTCCATTCTCTTATCTACATTATCTGAGATTTATAAATATCCTGATATTCTTCACAAGACTTCAGCAGTTCTTCATGAGTTCCATATCCCGCCATCTTACCATCCTCAATAACCAGGATATGATCTAATTTCATAACCGAACTGATTCTCTGGGCAATCATAATCGTAGTTGTATCTTTATAATTCTCTCGAATTGCTTTGCGAAGGAGGGAATCTGTTTTATAGTCAAGGGCACTGGAAGAATCATCTAAAATCAATATTTCCGGCTTCCCAGCCAATGCTCTGGCGACGAAAAGCCTTTGTTTCTGACCTCCACTTAAATTACTCCCCTTTATAGCAAGTTTAAAATCTATATTTTTCTCTAACTCATCAATAAAAGTCTTTGCCTGGGCATCCACGGCGGCGGCTCTTACATTCCCTTTCGATAAACCTCTTCCCATATTAATATTTTCATATATAGTATCACCAAAGAGAATATCATTCTGAAAAACTACTCCAAATTTTTTACGCAGCACTTTCTTATCATAGCTTCTCACATCCTGCCCGTCGATGAGTATATTCCCTTTATCCACATCATAAAATCTCATAAGAAGATTAATCAGTGTAGTTTTTCCTGATCCCGTTGAACCTATAATTCCAAGGCTTTTACCTCTCATAATTCCAAAATTAATATCTTTGATAAGTTGGCTTTTATCTGAATCATCCCCATGCACATATGAGAAACTAACGTCTTGAAATTCTATATGATACACCGATGGTATCCGAGAGATATCCTGCATCTGTAAATCTTCTTTCGTTTCTAAAATTTCTCCAATACGATTTGCTGATGCCATGGCTTTAGAATAAATTACAAAAATTCTTGTAATTGCCATGACCGCCTGAAGCATCAGTGTAAAATAAGAAAGAAAAGCGACAATCTTACCTGGTTGGGAAGCCCCACTGTTCACCCTGTAAGCACCCACAATAACTACCAATGTCAAACCCAAATTAAATATAAGATTCATAAATGGGTTTGTTATTGCCATGGTAATCCCGGCTTTCTTTTCTTTCTCTGCTAATTCTTCATTTACATGAGAAAACCTTTCTTTCTCATACCAGGTTTTTGAAAGTGCTTTAATAACCCGGATTCCGCTGATGTTTTCTCTCACAACACGAACCATTTTGTCGATGGACAATTGCATATTCGTATATAATGGAATTCCCTTTTTAGATACAAGGATGACGATAAGTGCCAGAAATGGCAGAACACCTACTAAAACAGACGTTAAAACAGGTTCTAAAGTAAAAGTAATGATAATTCCCCCGATAATGATAATAGGTGCCCTGACACCGATTCTTTGCATCATTCCAATCATATTATGTATATGATAAGTGTCCGTGGTCATTCTCGCTTCCAGGGAAGATACTGAGAAATAGTCCACCTGACTGCCAGATAAACTTTGAATTTTTACGAAGAGATCGTGGCGTAGAATTTGTACTGTATCTCTTGCAACACTTGTTGCCATTCGATTGGCAATGATATTAAAACTTCTGGCTCCAATGGACAACAGTACCATGATTCCTCCCCACCACAAAATCAATGAAATTTCCTTGTGAGGTATTACATCATCAATAATGTATGCTAACACCCAGGGAAGCCCCAGATCCATAAAGGTTCCCAGTACTTTTATAAGAAAGCCAATTAACATGTGGCCGCTATATGGTTTTAAATATGTAAATATTTTGTGCAATATAATTACCTCCGCCAAGCATTCCATTATAATATATATTTAAAGTTCACGAAAGAATGCCTATAAGGTATATTATAGAATTACTGATAAATATCGTCAAGGAATCGTATTATAAATCTAAAACGGGGCTGCCGCATTTGTAGTTTTATAACTAATAGTTTGCGGCAACCCCTGCAATATTTTATAATTGTTTATCCACTTTAATACCTTTGATATCTTCATCCAGTACTACCTGAGTATTTAACATGGTCTTAATTTCCGTTTGCAATTTGCTTTTTGCAAGATCTGCTTTGGTAATTTCATTTAATAATTGAATATTAATCAAATTATCCAAAGGTGAATCGTTATTTTTTTCTTTTTTCTCTTCTTTTTCTGCTTTGAGTTCTTCCAGCCGTAACTCCTCTTCTTCCTTCTCCTTCGCTTCTTTCTCGGCTTTTTCTCTTTTTTCTTTTATATCTTCATCTATCTGATCTTTCGTATCATCTATAATCATTCCAATAATCTCTTTACCTGCTTCTTCCAATATGTCAGAAGCTTTTTCCTTTGCATCTACCATGGCATGTGTTTTTAATCTCTCTTTTTCAATACCGCTGATAACATTGGATTCTGCAGAAATCAAATAATTTGAATCGTCAAGCTTTTTTTGTAATTCCCCTGCTCTCTCATCATATTCCGATATTAGTGTCTGGTATTCTGCAAATAACTCTGGATCCACTGTTTTTTCTTTATTATAGTCATCTGTAATCCCGTACTTTTCTCTTAATTGCTGCTTCTTATCTGCAATACTTTTTAATTCCTCATTATATTCCTTACATTCCACCTCCAATTCACTAATACGTTGTCTTCTGGATTCTATGTTATCGTCAATTTCTTTATCATTCATATATGTATCTAAAACGGTCTTTAATGCTTTTTTATGTGCCATGACTTTCTTCATGAGAATCTTATCCTGATTCAGATTCAGCCTGCCACCATAAACAGAACCTGTCTTTTGATTCTTTTTATCCTGTAAATGACCATCTCCATGATGTCTCTCATTCTTAGTGTTTTTAAATAAAATATTGGTATTATCATTATCCTGAATATGAATTAGCATTTCAAGGCCTCCTTGCACGACACATATGTTTTATCACCATTAATTGATATATAATGTCTTTCCTTAAGTATCGGCTTGGATTCTATGATTTATTAGAATAAACTACCACATTTTACAAATTCTATCATTCATTATCTAAAATAGTTCTCTCAGATACCTTCTTTTGTTTCGCTGCTTTCTTTAATCCTGCAAGTATTTCCGTAAGTTCAAATTCATTCTTAAATGTTTCTGATTTATTATTAACAGTAACAATGGTAAGAGAGATTAATGGAAATTGCTCCACTTTGCCATGTCTGTTTGCTGTAGTTATATATCCATTTTTTAAATCTATCTCATTGTATAATTCTAACACTTCATATTCAAATTCATTCTTAATATCTTTAAAATAATCATCGAATACATGCTTATTTAAGATAATAACAAAATCATCTCCCCCAATATGTCCTACAAACTGATCTGCTGATCTATAATATTGTAAGATATCGGCTAACAGCTTAATGACCATATCTCCATTTTCAAATCCGTATACATCATTATATGCTTTAAAGTTATCAATATCCAGATATGCAATACTATATTCCATATTACTTAGGATACATTTATTTAACATTTGTTCAATGACCAGATTCCCCGGAAGGCCTGTGAGCGGATTCTGGTGTTTGGCCGTAGAAATTTCTATCTCCGTGGTCTTCTGGAGCAAATCTTTTATTGTTACAACACCAATATATTTCTCATCTTCTGTCACCACAATAAAATCATAAAGTTTATTAATCGACCTGGACATAGCCATAGATGATACAACACTTACAGGTGTCCTATAGTCCACCGACAGATAATTCTTATCCATAAGCTTTGATATAGGCTTGTTTTGATTTAATGAGAAACCATAAAATCCACTTAATTGAAATGCTAATTTTTCCTGAGTGACTATTCCTATGGGGATATCATTCTCAACCACGCATACTCCAAAGCAATTGGGATTTGCCTTAAAATGGTCATATACGTTAGGAATCTTTTCCTCTGGTGATACCAGATCAATAGAAGTACACAAATTCTTTATATACAGATTCGAAATCATACTCTGGGAAGTATGATTTTTCTTTAAATTGATTTCTTTTACTTCTTCCAGCACTTTGGAATTGATTTCTAATATTTCCTCTTTTGGTTTTTGTATATAATAACCTTGTCCATATTGGACTCCCAGATTGATTAAAGTGTCCATTTCTTCATAAGTTTCAATTCCTTCTGCAATAAGATATATATTTGAAACCTTGGAAAATTCCACCATTCCTTTTACCAGTGCATATTTTAAACTATCTTCATTGATTCCCCGGATTAATTTCATATCAAGTTTAATATAGTTAGGATTTACGTCACTTATGAGATTTAATCCTGCATATCCTGCTCCTGCATCATCAATGGCAATTTTATAATCCTGGCTTTTATAATGGGCAATTGTTGCCTTAAACCCTTCCATGTCCGTAATGACATTTCTCTCGGTTATTTCAAAAATAACATTATGAGGTGCAATTTCATATTGCTTAAGAAAGCTTTTTGTAAATCCTTTCTTAAAATTATCATCATGCATTGTATAAGGATTTACATTAATAAATAATTTTTTATTATAGGGAGGAACCATAAATTTATACGCTGCATTAAGGGCAGTTGTCCTGCAAAGAAGTTCCAAATCCCATAAACGATTATACTCTCCCGCAGTTAAAAACAGCATCTCAGAATTTGTAATTTCACTTTCACATGTAATTCTGCTAAGTGCCTCGTGTCCTAAAACAGTGCCATCCCTAAGGGATATAATAGGCTGAAAGACCGTTTTAATTTTTTTATTATAAATAATATATTCTAAGGCATCTTTTCTTTTGTCCATAGTTTGACCTCCCAGTTTATCATGTGGACATTTTTATCCCCATATTAACAATATACTTATTGATACCATATTATTGTTCTGGCAGAAGCAAATCTACGTTAAGTCTATGTAAAATTCTTTCTATCCGACCTTTATCCCAACCTAAAACGACCGGGAAGGAGCTGTTGCATTTCTTGTATTATTCGTAATAATTTTGCAACAACCTCTTCCCGGTCGTAAATTATATTAATTTGTTTGTGTCTCCAGTACTGCTCCTCTTTCCACTTTCCTTAGAAGGATCTCTTTCGTTATTTTTAAATTTATGGCCTGAAGAGGACGGCATTCTGTCTCCACTCACATAATTCTTTGTTTGATCAATTGTATCTTTCCGGCTGGATGCTTTTTCCCTCAAAGTAGTATTACCTCCTAATTAATTTTAATTATTATGCGTAATACACAGAAGATTATTCTAATATGTCTGATAATCGTTGAACTTGATTATAATGCCGTTTGACTTACCGGTAATTTTTTATCACAGCACAGGTCTTATGAATATCCTCATCTGTATGGGCATGGGATAGAAACATTGCCTCATATTGGGATGGTGCCTGATAAATTCCATTCTCCAATAAATATCCGAAATAATCTGCATATCTTTTCGTGTCAGAAGCCATAGCGGAATCAAAATCAACTACTTTCTCTTTTGTAAAAAAGATACATATCAGGGATCCAATATGGTTGATACAGACCTGATTCTCAAATCGTTCCTTCACTGCATAAACTATTTTCTCAGCTTGCTTTTCCATCTGGCGGTAAAGATCCGGCGTATTTTTCAGAATAGTTAAAGTTTCAATACCTGCTGCGGTTGCAATTGGATTTCCCGATAAGGTTCCTGCCTGATAGACAGATCCCACCGGTGCAACCATCTCCATAATTTCTTTTTTTCCTCCATATGCCCCAACCGGCATTCCTCCACCAATAATCTTTCCCAGTGTAGTTAGATCCGGAGTGATTCCATAATATCCTTGAGCCCCCCCTAAACCTAAACGAAAGCCTGTGATTACCTCATCAAATATCAGTAAAGAATCATATTTCCTGGTGATATCTCTTAAAAATTGCAAAAATCCATCCTTAGGAAGAACCACTCCCATGTTTGCCGCAACCGGCTCAACAATAATTGCCGCTATCTTTTCCCCATATTGATGAAATAATTCTTTTACAGATTCTTCATTATTATATTCAGCAATCAGAGTATTTTTTGTATAATCATAAGGGACACCGCTGCTGTCAGGAACAGAATGAGTCAATGCACCGGATCCTGCTTTTACTAACAGCCCATCAGAATGGCCATGATAACATCCTCTGAATTTAATAATCATATCCCTCTTTGTATATCCTCTGGCAACCCGAATTGCGCTCATAACCGCTTCTGTTCCGGAGCTGACCAGTCTTGTCTGTTCCATAGACGGAATCAATTCACTGATTAATTTTGCCAGGATATATTCTTTTTCTGTTGGTGCGCCATACGTCAGCCCATTGTCACATGCTCTCTTGACTGCATCAATCACCCTTTTATCACCATGTCCCAAAATACATGGTCCCCAGGAATTCACATAATCAATATATTCATTCCCATCTACATCATATATTTTAGAGCCTGCCGCTCTCTCAATAAACAGAGGAGCTCTGTTCACACTTCCAAAGGCACGGACAGGGCTGTTCACGCCTCCGGGAATGCAGGCTTTGGATTTTTCAAATAACTCTCTTGATCTCTCAGAATTCATGATTTCCTCCTTTTATCAAAACTTTCTGTTAACATGATTCTTCCTCTAACCACCTTGCAGCATCCAGTGCATGGTATGTAATGATTATTTTGGCTCCTGCTCTTTTGATTCCAATCAGATTTTCCATAACAATTTTTCTTTCATCGATCCATCCGTTTGCTGCTGCTGCCTTTACCATGGAATATTCACCGCTTACATTATAGGCGGCGATTGGATGATCAAAACGATTGGCTGCTTCCTTAATTACATCCAGATATGCAAGTGCAGGTTTTATCATAATCACATCTGCACCTTCTTCAATATCTGACTGACACTCTCTCATAGCTTCCTTTAAATTAGAAGAGTCCATCTGATAGGTCTTACGATCTCCGAAACTCGGTGCAGAATGAGCAGCATCCCTAAATGGAGAATAATACCCGGAAGCATATTTTGCACTATATGCCATAATCATCAAATTATAAAAGCCACTTTGATCCAGTGCCTCCCTGATTGCCTTAACTCTCCCATCCATCATATCAGATGGAGCAATAATATCTGCCCCGGCTTTGGCAGCGCTTACGGCCATTTTGGCTAATAAAGGCAGGGTTTCATCATTTAATACTTCTCCATTCTTAATTAGACCGCAATGTCCATGAGAAGTATACTCGCAAAGGCAGATATCAGCGATGACCAAAAGTCCTGGTGCTCTTTTTTTAATATAACGGATTGCCTTTTGGACAATTCCATTCTCGTCATAGGCCTGGCTCCCCACTTCATCTTTATGGGAAGGAATGCCGAATATTAAAATTGCCTGAATTCCTGATTCCAGGATTTTATCCAATTCTTCTTCAAAACAGTCAATGGAATATTGATAGATTCCCGGCATGGAATCAATGGGATTCTTAATATTTTCTCCTTCCATAATAAAAACCGGATAAACCAGATCTGTTTTTCTAAGATCTGTCTCCCGTACTAAACTTCTCATTGCTTCGTTTACCCGAAGCCTTCTCATACGTTCCATTTGTTTCTCCTCTTTTCCTTAATTCAACTTTAGAGCTTCTTAATGTTCTATAATTCAGGTGACCCGAACTGGATATTCCATATACTCACCACTTAAATTTTTGAATACTGTCCATCAATCCATCAATATTATTTACATTTGCTATAATATGGGCATCTCTCTTTTGTTCCTTCACAGCCCCTGCTGTCACTTCACCGATACATGCTATTTTTACAGTAGAAGGCAGAGTGACAGATTTTTCATGGATCTCTTCAAAAAAGGAGATCACGCCGGAAGCACTTAGAAATATAAGACAGTCCATGTCCTTTACGTATACGGCATTTTCCGTTAGTTTTCCTCTTACGTCATAAATTGGTATATCTTTATATTTCAAATGATTCTTTTCTAAAATTTCATTTAATTCCCTGCTTCCTTTGAAAGCTCTTGGTATTAATATTTCATCATTCTTATCCACAATGGCAGAAAACTCATTGGCCAGATCCTTTGTTGTATATCCGGAAGGGATAAAATCTGCAAAATAGCCATATTTCTCTAAACACTGCTTCGTTCCGCTTCCGATTACTGCAAATTTCATCTGGCTCAAATTTCTTCTGTCTATCAAGCATTTCTCCATTCTCTCAAAGAAAATATCAATAGCATTCTGGCTGGTAAATACAATCCACTGGTACTTGGCCAAACTTTTAAGTTCTCCATCCAATTCATGGATAGCAGATGTTTTTTCAATGTGCATATCACATACTGTATAAAACCGGGCCCCTAAGTGAATCAATTCTTTTTCAAGTTTCTCCCGCAGCTTTCTGGTTCCTGTAATTCCTATCTTTACATTGGATAAAACTTTATCTTCACATTCTGATGTAAAATGAAGAGCAGCCACATTACCTACAACAATAATGGCAGGAGATGAGATTTTTTCTTCTTTCACCTTAGAAACTATGGTGGAAAGATTACCCCGTACTGTTTTTTCATTATTCATGGTTCCACTTGCAATAACCGCTACCGGAGTATTTTTATCTTTACCGTTCTCAATCAGCTTTCCCGTTATTTCCCCAATGTTGGATAAGCCCATTAAAAACACAAGGGTTCCATCCAGTTTCGCCAATACATCATAATTATCTGTTAAAGTGGATTCACCCCACTTCGTATGCCCTGTAATAACATGAAAGCTTTGACTGATTCCCCTGTGAGTAACGGGTATGCCCACACTTTCCGGCACTGAAATAGCAGAAGTAACTCCCGGCACTACTTCAAATGGAATATGGCTGGCTTTTAATACCTCAACCTCTTCGCCCCCTCTTCCAAATACAAAAGGATCTCCTCCTTTTAAACGGACTATTTTTTCATAATTTCCTGTACAGTCTATAATAATTTTATTAATTTCCTCCTGGGTTTTGGAATGATGCCCGGATTCTTTTCCCACATAGATTTTTACGCAATCCTCTTTTACATATTCCAATAATTCCAATGATGCCAGCCTGTCATAAATAACCGCATCACAAGTTTTAAGTAATTCCATTCCTTTTACTGTAATAAGCTTAGAATCTCCCGGACCTGCTCCAACTAAATATACAATTCCCATATTAAATACTCTCCATTATATTATTTACCATAGCCCTGGCTAACTCCAGACCCTTTGAAATATTTCCGGTTTCTTTCTTCCTTACTATTTCACCATTTATCTCTTTCATCATCCATACTGTAATCTGATTCTCCGAAGCTTTTGCATAAACTCCAATTGGCTCATGGCATCCTGCATTAAAATATTTTAATGCCCTTCGTTCTATTTCCAATTCTATTTTTGCATTCCTGTCTGTGATCTTCTCACAAAGGCTTACCCATTCTGAGTTTTTCTTTCCTTCAATCGCAATAATTCCCTGACCTCCGGCAGGTATACACTCATCAATATCTAAATATTTATATTGGAAGTCAGATTCCTGATTTAATTTCAAACGATTGATCCCCGCTGCTGCAAGAATGATTCCATCATATTGACCTTCCCTTAATTTATTTAATCTGGTATTTACATTTCCCCGTATGGGATGACATTCTATATTATGATATAATTGCTCAATCTGAAATTGTCTTCTTAGACTGCTGGTACCAATCAAAGCCGTGCTTTTCTCATGAATATTTGTTCCTTTTTGCGTAATAAGCACATCTTTCGGATCGTCTCTTTTTAGCACTCCTACAATATCTAACCCTTCACTAAGTTCCATCGGCATATCTTTTGCACTATGGACTGCAAAATCAATTTTATCCCAAAGCAAAGCTTCTTCGAACTCGGAAACAAATACAGCTTTCCCTCCAAATTCAGCCAATGGTTTATCCAGGATTTTATCACCTGTTGTCTGTATAATAACTATCTCATATTCCAAATCAGGTAATACCTGTTTCATTGCATCAATTACTAATTCGGTCTGAACGAGTGCAAGTTTACTTCCTCTTGTACCAATTCTAATCTTTTTTTCCTTCATTCTGGTAGAATCTCCTTCATACTAACATTGTGGTTCAAAGCACATCTGAATTAAGTTTCATTTTATATTTATTAACGATATCCACTAAGTCCTGTCCGGTTATGTTCCCTTTATGTAAATTTGCCAGCTCTATTAATTCATCATAAACTTTTTTCCGATCCCCGGAATCAGATACCTCACTCTTTATATAATCTCTGTTTTCACCTAAAAATTCAATTAATTCTCCATAATAGTCAGGAATATTCTTTTGGATCTCTTTTTTTATTTGAGCTGCCATTGCAGGACTATTGCCGCCAGTGGATATTCCTACTACCATTTCCTTCATTTTTATAATTGCAGGGAAAATAAAGCTGCATTCTTCTTTTACATCAACTACGTTAACCATTTTATTATTTCTTTTACAAAGTCTTGATATATGGGAATTTAAATGTTCATTATCCGTTGCAGCTATGACAAAATCCGTATCATCTATATCTCCATCTTCAAATTCCCTGTCTATTATTATGATTTTCTTTAAATGCTTCTTATTTATCTCAGATTCCAAGTCATAGATCTGTCTGGAGATGCCGGGGGCTATTATTTTTATCCTTACATTAAATTCTAATAATATTTTTATTTTACGATATGCAATTTTGCCACCTCCAACAACCAGACAATTCTGGTTACTGATATCAACATAAAACGGAAAATAGGTCATTTGTCTTCCTCCCTTATTATTTCTTCAAATGAATTGATAAGTGTCATTAACTGTTCACTGTTCAGTGATTCTTTCAGCTGAAATAATATATGCCCAAAT
The DNA here is from genome assembly GCF_003752155.1 of Mobilisporobacter senegalensis. Classification (GTDB taxonomy): domain Bacteria; phylum Bacillota; class Clostridia; order Lachnospirales; family Lachnospiraceae; genus Mobilisporobacter; species Mobilisporobacter senegalensis. The sequence goes on from NZ_RJVG01000005.1 coordinate 254,012, forward strand.
CCTTTTTCCTCTATTTTTTGTTCTATTTGATCCAGGGCTGGATAGAATTCCTGAAAATATATATTTTTTAAAGTATCATCAACACACTTGTTCAATATTAATTGTGCTTTATCTAACTCTTTTAATTTTATTCTGTTGTTTTCTTTGGAAGCTTTCTCAAAATAATCAATATCAATGATCTGGATACTATTAATTTCTGATATATCTTTGTCGATATCGCAAGGTACTGCTAAATCTATAAATAATTTAGGACAGGATCTGCTTTTTAAAATATTTGATACTTCATTATATGTAAAGGTGTAATGAGGACTTGTGGTTGCACTTATTATAACTTCCGCCATTTCTAAATATTGATACCGGTCTTTGTAATCTATCATTTTTATATTACTGTCATTTAATATTAATTCATGCCTGTGGCTTCTGCTGGTCCCAAGAATATTACAGTTTTTAGAGAGTAGGTTTTTGGCTACGATAGTTCCGATTTGCCCTGTAATACCCACAATTAACACCGTTTTACCCTGCACTGATTCCAAATAATCAACTACTTTATTGGCAGTTAAGGTACCAATAGAAACTGGTGTGTTGGATAATCTTGTATCTGTCTTCACCAGTTTTGCACTATTCATGGCCCCTTGAAATGCGATATTTAATTCATGATTCGTACATTTATTATTCAAGGCTAAATAATATCCATCTTTGACCTGCCGTAAAATTTCATCTTCTCCTAAAACCATGGAATCTAATCCACTTGTGACTTGAAATAAATGCTTCATGGCTCCTTCATTACTATATATATTTAAATATTTTCTGATTTCATTTTTCCTGACCTTTTTAAATTCCGATAACTGTTTCTCTACAATATCTATTGCCGTTTTTTCTCCGCTAAAATATATTTCACTTCGATTACAGGTCGAAATAACCACACATCCGAAAATATCTTTATCACTTATCACCAGTCTTTCAAATTCCATTTGTTCTTGTTCCGAAAAGGAAAATAATTCTCTTATATTTACTGGTGTTGTTTTATGACTAATACTAATACAGTACATATGTTATCCTCCAAGTAATGCAAATAGGGCGAACCCTTCGTCCGCCCTCTATTATATATTATTATGGTATAATTTCATATACGTAATTCTACACTATTTCAATTACCTCTTCACTGACATCCTTACCTTCCTGAATCAAAAACGCCTTTAATACAGGCTGCTTCGGATTCATTAATGAAAGTATCAGATAGTTGATTTTGGAATCATATGCAAGACGCTTATCTTCTTTTGAAGGTCTTGCAGGTGTTTCGGGATGGGAATGAAAATTCCCTAATAATACATAATTGTTGGCCCGGATGTCTTTTAGCACAGCCAGTTGTTCCTTAGGGTCCATGGAAAAATGTTCCCTGCTGACATCAATATTGGTAAGGAGATAAACCTTCTCTATATACTTTTTATCCTCTTTTATGACTCCTGCAATTAATCCGCAGGCTTCGTTTGGAAGACCGTTTAAGGCATGTTCAAGGATTAATTCATAGTCTTTCTTTCTTAAAAATAACATATATCTCCCTACTTTCCATCACATTCTGTCTGCTCATAATCAATTAATTCTGTAATTGCAGGATGATCCCCACATATGCCGCAATCAGAAACTTCTTTAGGCAGGTTCACGGTACGAAATTCCATTTTCAGGGCATCATAGGTCAATAATTTTCCCACTAATAAATCACCCACTCCAAGAATATACTTAATGGCTTCCATTGCCTGAAGACTGCCGATCACACCTCCCATGGCACCAATGACTCCTGCCTGTTTACAGGTAGGCACCGCATCTTTTGGAGGTGGATTTTTGAAAACGCAGCGGTAACATGGACCAGCTCCCGGAACATAAGTCATAAGCTGCCCCTGGAATCTTATGATTCCCGCATGGGAAAATGGTTTTTCAGCCATGACACAGGCATCATTGATTAAAAATTTTGCCGGAAAATTATCAGTGCCGTCAATAATAAAATCATAATCCTTAATTAAATCCATAATATTTTCAGAAGTTACAAAAGTGCGGTATGTATTTACCGTAACATCAGGATTCATGGAATTCATGGTTTCTTTTGCTGAAATTACCTTTGCTTTTCCTACATCTTTCGTTCCGTGAATGATCTGTCTTTGAAGATTGGATAAATCTACTTCATCTGCATCTGCGATTCCGATTGTCCCAACACCTGCGGCAGCAAGATACATGGCTGCAGGAGCGCCGAGACCCCCGGCTCCAATAATCAGAACCTTTCCATTCAGTAATTTTTTCTGGCCTTTTGCCCCTACTTCTTTTAATATAATATGGCGGGAATAACGCTCTATCTGTTCATTGGTAAATGCCATTAAAAACTGCCTCCTCCCATGAAATACAGAAATTCAACCACATCATTATCACCTAATGCTTTCTTATCAAAATCTTCCCGGCGGGCAAATTCATCATTAACGGTTACTGTGACATATTCTGCATTCTCAATTTTTTCATCCAGAATCAGTTTTTCGATTGTAGTGCCATCCTCTACTTCTTTCTTAATGCCTGCAACTGTTATAAACATGTGTCTTCCTCCTATATAATCTTATTTATTATTTCTTTCAGTTCTTCTCTTTTTGTAAAACCTCTGGTCCGGTTAATTTCCCTGCCCTCTTTTATAAATACAATCGTAGGCGATACCATTACCTTATAATTGCTTGCAATGGATTCATCAAAATTAACATTTACCTTTACAATCTTTATCTGGCTTTTGTATTGTTCCTCAAGCTCTCCTAAAATGGGAGAAATCTGCTTACATGGAATACAGGAATCCGAATAGAAATCAACAAGGACTAATTCCTGTGTCTTTAATACTTCTTCTTCAAAATTTGATTCATTTACTCTAACTGCCAATGGATTCACCTCTTATTTCAATTACTTATTCTTCTACTTTTTTTACGATTAGGTCATAAGTTCCATCATTATTATTGATTAGTTTCAAAATCTGGTGTCCTTCTTCTTTAAAACTTCTTGGAACATTCTGAACCGGTTCTCCATCATTCATCCTGATTGACAGAATCTGTCCGTCTTCCAGTTCTTCAATGGCAACCTTGGCTTTTACAAAGGTTAGTGGACAAACCACATCTGTAATATCTACCGTATCGGTAATATCATAATCAGCCATGATAAGCTTCCTCCATTTCTTTTTTAAATTTATCTTCTCCTACTCTGTCAATAGTAAATTTAAAACGTTCCCCTGATTTCCCCTTCTCATCAAAGAACTGGATTGCAGCATCCGTTACACGATAGAGCTGCTCTTCGTCCTTAATTAATGGCAGGAAAGAAGCACCTTTGTTGATTGTATTACCAAATAGTCCTCCAAAGGACACAATATAAGCATTTTCCCCTTCCCAGGCTCCGGTCGGACATGATTTTTCACATCTTCCGCAATAGGTACATCGATTTGCATCAAAGGTAAGAGTATTGCCATCAATTGTAATTGCATTTTCACGGCAGGCTTTCTCACAGACCCCGCAGAAGATACATTTTTCTTCTTCCCAATGGACATCCAAAGCTCCTTTGATACCCAGGTCATTTTCTTCTGCTTTTAAGCAATTGTTCTGGCAGCCGGTTACACCAAACTTAAATTTATGGGGCAATTCTCTGGCATAATATCTCTGGTCAAGTTCCTGTGCGATTTTATAAGAATCAATATTTCCACTGGGACATAATGTATTTCCCTGGCAGGCAGTAACCGTACGTACTCTGGGACCGCATACACCAGGCTTGCATCCTCCTTTTGCTAATTCTTCTTTCACTTCTTCAATGTCTTCAAATCGAATGAATGGAATCTCGACACTTTGCCTGGAGGTTAAATGGACATATCCTTTCCCGTATTTTTCTGCTACTTCATATATTTTCTTTATATTTTCGGCAGTCAGATTTCCTCCTACCACCTGCAGCCTGAGGGAGAACATCCCCTTTTGCTTCTGTCTCATAAATCCGCCCTTTTTTAATGATGCATAATCTACAGCCATAACATTCCTCCCTTTTAAATCACCCAAAAATTATTATTAAATGCTACTCTTCTATAAGTTTCAAAACTCAGCCATTTTTGGGAGAAACCTAACTTTTTATTTTCATCTGTTTCACTATACTCCCTAATAAAGTCATTTACTTCGTCTTCGGAATAAGCCCTTATGGCAAAACCACAGGCATCTGTAACCGGAAATCCTGAATAAATATAGTCAGTAATAGGAATCATCTGGAATATCTTTTTATTACGTACCCTGATCGCTACTTTATCACTAAGCTGTAATATATCAAAATCCTCTGGATAACTGTAGCTATCCCCTTTCACTGGTATTTCATCTCCTACCGTGTATGTCTTAAGTACAGATTTATATTTTGACAAAGAGGATACATTCAGATTGTAATAGAATTCTTCAAAGATATCTCCTCTTGCACGTAGTTCCTTATATCTAAAAGCTGCTTTTTCTTCCTGACTGTCTATGATATCTTCTATTACACCACAAGCTGCCGTCATATTTGTGATCCGGTCAATTAAGATGAGTTCACCTAACGTCTTATGGGAATCAAACTTATCTGTTACAATCTTTTCTGAAAGTGTAATATCACACAATGCAATCTCATTCTTTTTTAAAAGAGAGGCGGGTAAATGCTCTCCATTATTGACATCGATTTTATATTTTATATCCGTAACAACACCGGGTAACATCTTAGTTCCCAGTTTTACAATATAATCCTTTCCGATGTTAAGTTCTGAGTCATCCATCCAAAGAATAGCTGCGGATAATAATTTACTGGTTTCAAGATTAGCACCTTTCATAAGTACACATCCCTTGGATACATCCACTTCCCTGTCCAGCTGTATGGTTACCGGATTTCCTTTTGAAGCGGTCTCAACTTTTTTATCCGTAATATGGATACTTTTAATCAATGCCTTCTCATTGCTTGGAAGAGTGATAATTTCATCCCCTGTCTCAATGCTGCCCGATTCAATCTGCCCCTGAAAACCCCTGAAAGTATGATTAGGACGGCAGACTCTTTGAACAGGCATATAAAATCCCTCTTCATGGGTATCTGATATATTAATATCCTCAAGATATGTTAGCAGGGATTCCCCCTCATACCAAGGAATGTTTGTGGATTTCTTTGTTAAATTATCCCCTTCCGTTGCTGATAAAGGAATGATCTTAATGCTCTCTAAAGAAAGTTCCTGGGTCAATTCCTGGATTTCACTTTCAATTGTTTTAAAACGGGACTCATCGTAATGAATCAGATCCATTTTATTTATGGCAAATACAAAATGCCTGATCCCCATTAGTGAACAGATCCTTACATGTCTTCTTGTCTGAATGAGCACTCCCTGCTTTGCATCTACCAGGATAATGGCAAGATCCGCAAAGGAAGCACCTACTGCCATATTTCTTGTATATTCTTCATGGCCCGGTGTATCTGCCACAATAAAGCTTCGGTTATCTGTTGTAAAATAGCGGTATGCCACATCGATGGTGATTCCCTGTTCCCGCTCTGCCATTAAACCATCCAGTAGTAATGAATAATCAATGGCACCTTCCCTGCTGCCAACTTTACTGTCTAATTCTAAGGCTTTTTCCTGATCTGCATATAGTAATTTTGCGTCATACAAAATATGTCCTATAAGAGTGGATTTTCCGTCATCCACACTTCCACATGTGATAAATTTTAATAAACTCTTCATCTTAGAAATACCCCTCTCTCTTTCTTCTTTCCATACTTCCTGCAGCTTCATTGTCAATGACACGGGTCGTTCTTTCGGAGGATACCGCACTTAGGGTCTCTTCTATTATCTCATCCAATGTAGTTGCCTCTGATTCACATCCCCCTGTTAAAGGGTAACAGCCAAGGGTTCTAAAACGTACTTTTTTATATTGGATTTTTTCATCTGGTAAAAACTGAAATCGTTCATCATCTACCATAATAATATTGCCGTCCCGATATACCACCGGTCTTTCTTTGGCATAATACAACGGTACAATATCAATATTTTCTCTCTTTATGTATTGCCAGATATCTTTTTCAGTCCAGTTGGAAATCGGGAATACTCTCATACTTTCCCCTTTATTGATCTTTGTATTATAGAGTTTCCACATCTCTGGTCTTTGGTTTTTAGGGTCCCATGCATGAGCTTCATTACGGAAAGAAAAAATTCTCTCTTTCGCACGGGATTTTTCTTCATCCCGGCGGCCGCCCCCAAATGCTGCCGTAAATCCATATTGGGTTAATCCTTGCTTTAGAGCCTGGGTTTTTAAGATGTCCGTATACGCAGAACCATGTTCAAAGGGATTAATGCCCCCGGCAATCGCTTCTTCATTTCGATATACGATCATCTCAATTCCTAGTTCTTTGGCTTTTCGATCGCGAAATTCGATCATATCCTTAAACTTCCATGAAGTATCTATATGCATAAATGGAAAAGGCGGTTTCTCCGGATAGAAAGCTTTCATGGCAAGGTGCAGCATGACGGAACTGTCTTTCCCTATGGAATATAACATGACCGGCTTTTCACATTCTGCCGCCACTTCTCTGATGATATATATTGCTTCTGCTTCTAATTCGTCAAGATGCGATAATTCACTCATACTTATTCTCCTATCTGTTCTCCCATGGTGATTTCTTACGAATCACAAGGATTTAAATGAACTAATACTTATTTGAATCCGATCTGTTTATATCAATGGCGTGTACCTTACCATTATTCTCTTCAATCTTCCAATGAACAATATCACCATCAATATTAGCAGTTAACTTACTTCCTCTTCCACCAATATCCGCTCCCAGATATAAAGCAATGGCCCCAAACTGGCATTCTTTGATACAGGAAGTACATCCCCAACAATCTTTTTCATACTTTATGAACGGTTTTCCATCTGTTCCTGACTTTAACAGGCTTCCGGGACAGACAGATAAACATTTTTTACAGCTTACACATTTCCCCTTATCAAAAACTATGCTCATAAGTCTCACCTCGTCCCACTAAGTCTCTGAATATAATTTGTAATTTCCCATCAACTAATTTTGAGTTTACATATTTTAGCCACTCATCACTCTTATTTGGATAATCCAAATTCTCGGCAAAACTATGCCATCTTGTTTCTTTTCTTGCCCTTAGATGGGCAATCACCGTTTTACAGACTATGAGGCGTTCCTTTAATTCATATACAAACATCAATTCATGCATGGTGGAAGCGGACAGACCATCAGCAAGCTTTATAAGCTGGTCGATTTTCTCATCTGCCAGATCCAGCTGCTTTTCATTAAATTGATAATTGGTTCCAATCCCACCTGCATAAGAATCCATAACCTTCTGCATTGCCTCTTCCAACTGCTCTGGGGGAAAGGCCGGATTTCTATTATTTAATATTTTTTCAACCTCATTCTTTTTATTGTTAATGAGCCTTATTTCCTCTAATTCATTAAGGATATTCGAATCCTCTTCATTTTTTATATATTCCACTGCTGCTTTTGCTGAAATTCCCCCCTCTACCAGGGCACCGGTAACATACTTCTGAGGGCACCCTCCGGCCACATCTCCAGCTGCATAAAGACCTTTTATTGTGGTGGAGCGCTTTGTATCGATCCAATAACCGCTGGCTGTATGACCTCCCACAATATATGGTTCTGTTCCCTCTATCTCTACATTCTGCTCACTTGGATTCTTTCCTGCTTCGACCCAGGAAAGAGTCTGGCTGGGTGCCATATTCAGATATGCTTTTATTAATTCTTCATCCTGCTCAGGGGGAATTCCTTCTGTTTTTAAATAACAGGGACCTCTTCCTTCTTTATTTTCATTCACTGTCCCATAGACCCTCTCTGAAGTCGTAATCCCATACTTTGTCTCATACACTTCGCCCAAAGCATTTATCTGTTTTGCGCCAACTCCCTGTGCAATTGTTCCTGTTGGTGCAATAGTATCTTTACATCGAAGGGCTATAAAGCGCATTTCAAATGTAGTCATTTCCGCTCCGTTTCGAATTCCCATAGCATAACCGGCACCTGTATTAAATGGCGGATACCACATCTTATGTCTTGAAAATCCCGGATTATTTGGTTTATATAGACCGGCAGCACCGCCGGTAGCACAAATAACTGCTTTGGCCTTTATCTCATAAAGGATATTATCGTTTACTCCAATACCAAAAGCTCCAAAAATCTTATTCTCTTTCACAATATAGTCAATGATGTTGACCTGATTTAAAACCTTTACGTTTTCTAACTGATTTACTGCCTCTGCTAATAAAGGTTTTATATTTTCACCATTGATTTTAATGTTTCGGTTTCCACGGGCTACGTATTCTCCATTTTCATCCTTTAAAATAACCAGACCTAATTTTTCTAATTTTTCCGTAACCCGGTTTAGTCCCTGTGACATGGTAAGCAGTAAATCTTCCCTTACAATATGATCTGCATCTTTTTTCGCATAATCAACATAATCCTCCGGGGTTCTTCCCTTAATGATGTATGCATTGATTGCATTGACTCCCGCTGCTAAACATCCGCTTCTTTTAATATTGGCCTTTTCAGCAATTATTACTTTTGCCCCGGAATATTCCCTGATTGTCATGGCAGCATAACATCCTGCTGTGCCGCCACCAATGATCAATATATCTGTGGTAAGTCTTTCGACTCTTATCTCACTATTCATAAAACCCTCCCTGAACACTACATACAAAGTTTCCCAATTACCTATACTATCTACTAAATAAAGACCGGATTCTTATCCTCCATTGTGTTATTCTCTAACAGGTAGGTTTTATTTTCATCAAACACATACAGGCGATAGATCAACACACTTACTGTCTCTCCTACTTCTATCAGTTCATCTTCCATGGTACGGGTCGCTGTGAGGATGATATCTTTTACCCTGACTTTTACTTCTAAATAACTTCCACGAAAAGATATCTTCTCTACGGTTCCTTCTTCTGCTGCACTTATGTACTGTTTCAATCTGGACTTCTTGGATATACTTATAAATTCAGGTCTGATAACTGCTTTTTCTATATTTTTTAATACTTCAAATCCTTTTAATGCACCGTAATTCTCAATAATGGTGGATTGCCCGATAAACTGGGCTACAAACGGTGTTCCGGGGTTTTTATATATTTCTATGGGAGAGCCTTTCTGCTCCACTCTTCCATGATTTGTAATAATAATTTCATCTGCCACTTCAATAGCTTCTTCCTGATCATGAGTAACAAAAATACTTGTGATTCCCACTCTTTCAATCATTTCTTTTAACCAGCTTCTAAGTTCCTGACGCACCTTTGCATCGATTGCTGCAAAAGGTTCATCTAGTAAAAGCAGATGGGGATTGGGAGCTAATGCCCTTGCGAAAGCAACCCTCTGCTTCTGCCCTCCTGAAAGTTGATGAGGATATCGCTTTTCTAAACCTTCTAAACCAATCAATTTTATTAATTCATTTACTCTGTTCTTGATCTCTTTTTTACTTTTTTTCTGAATTTCCAAACCAAAAGCAATATTATCAAATACCGTCATATATCGAAAGAGTGCATAATTCTGAAAAACAAATCCGATTCCTCTTTCATTGGCCGGCACATCATTGATACGGGTTCCATCAATTATAATGTCACCGGAATCAGGCATCTCCAGCCCGGCTATCATCCTTAATATTGTTGTCTTGCCACTTCCGCTGGGACCTAACAATCCAATTAATTTTCCCTTTTCAATTTGAAAATCCACATGATCGGAGGCCTTAAAATCCCCAAAAGATTTATTAATATTTTTAAGTTCCACATACATTACAACTCACCAGCCTTTTTCCCTTTGTATTCAACAATATTTCTTAAAATTAATATAATGATCGCCATGATCACCAGAATGGAGGATACTGCAAAAGCAGAAGTTAAATTAAATTCGTTATACAATATTTCCACATGTAAAGGAAGGGTATTGGTCTTTCCCCTTAAATGACCTGAAAGAACGGATACCGCTCCAAATTCCCCCATGGCTCTTGCGGTACATAATATAACTCCGTAAAGCAATGCCCATTTCATGTGGGGCAATGTGATTTTTCGAAATATTTTGAATCCATCAGCCCCCATAAGGGCGGCAGCTTCTTCTTCATCTTTCCCCTGAGAGTTAAGAACAGGAATAATCTCTCTGGATACAAAAGGAAATGTCACAAATATGGTTGCTAAAATAATTCCTGGAATCGCAAAAACAATTTTAATATTATATTTTTCTATAAAATCATAGGCCCAGCCGACCCGGCCAAATATTAAAATAAATAACAGGCCGGCAATGACTGGTGAGATTGCGAAAGGAATATCGATCAATGTTGTCAGTAACTGTTTTCCGCGAAAATTGAATTTTGTAATAGTCCATGCTGCAAATATCCCAAACAACGTATTTAGTGCAACGGCAGACATGGTGGCTATTATAGTCAGATACAAGGCTTTTACTGTATATTCATCAAAGACTGCCTCTTTATAAGCTTTGATGCCATCCCTCAGAGCATATACAATTACAGAACTTAGCGGAAGTACTAACATGCCCCCAATAAAAATGAAACTAACCGTTATTAATATAATCCTTGTGATTTTAGATTTCATACTTACACCTCTAATTGTTTGTGACTTTATTCATATATGACTGAACAATATTTATAATCAGCAATATAAGAAAAGATGCAATGAGCATTACCAATGCAATCCCTGTTGCATCTGCATATTTATATTGTTCCAGTTTAGTCATGATCAGCAGAGGTGCAATCTGGGTTTTATATGGAATATTACCAGCTATAAATACAACACTTCCATATTCGCCAATCCCCCTGGCTAATGCAAGGCCAAAACCTGTTAACATTGCAGGAAATATTTCTGGAAGTATCACTTTTAAAAAAGTCTTACTTCCACTTGCACCAAGCATGGTTGCAGCTTCTTCATACTGAGTGTCCAGTTTTTCCAATACCGGTTGTATTGCTCTTACTACAAACGGAATTCCTATAAATACCATTGCAATAATAATACCAACCTTCGTATACGCTATCTGGATTCCTGCTCCTGCAAATATTTTCCCAATCCATCCTTTATCCGAATACAATGCAGTTAAAGTAATGCCGGCTACAGCTGTAGGCAGGGCAAAAGGAAGTTCAATCAATCCATCCAATATCCGTTTTCCCGGGAACTCATACTTTACCAATACCCAGGCTAATATAACACCAAAACCGCTATTGATCAGTGCTGCAATGAATGCACATAAAAAACTGACTTTATATCCGGAAACAACCTGCTTTTCTGTAACAATCCCTATAAACTCCTCAAATGAAAGCCCTGACGCATTTACGATGATGGATGCCATTGGAATCAGCACGATCAGGCTTAAAAAAGATATAGTAATTCCCATGGATATTCCAAAACCGGGAATAATTTTCTTCCCATATTTTCCTTTTGTCTTTTTTATTAATTCTTTCATTGATAAAATACCTTTCAGCTATTTATTCAGAATAAATTTGATCAAATAATGCGCCATCTACAAAAAATTCTTTGCTGGCCTCCTCCCAGCCGCCAAAATCATCTATCGTTATCAAACGGCTATTCAAGTCAAACACGTTGGAAAATTCCTGTAAAATTTCTTCATTGGAAGGCCTGTAGTAATTCTCACCGGCAAGCCGCTGTGCAGCATCGGAATATAGATATGAAATATATCCACTGGCTACTTCAGCAGTATCTCTTTTTTTCGTAACTTCATCCACTACTGCAACAGAAGGTTCTGCTAAAATACTAATGCTTGGAGTGATAATCTCATATTCATCAGGATGTTCTTTCAAGGATAAATAGGCTTCATTTTCCCAGGCAATCAAAACATCTCCCTGACCATTTTCTACAAATGTCGTTGTTGATCCTCTTGCTCCGGAATCCAGTACAATTACATTGTTGTACAACTTTGTGATAAATTCTGTGATTTTATCCTGGGCTCCCCCATAAAGTTCATCTGCAAAACCCCATGCCGCCAAAAAGTTCCATCTTGCACCGCCGGAGGATTTTGGATTAGGTGTAATCACCTCCACGCCGTCTTTTATCAGGTCATCCCAATCCTTAATATTCTTTGGATTTCCTGAACGGACCAGGAAAACAATGGTAGAAGTGTAAGGAGAGCTGTTTTTTTCAAACTCATCTATCCAGCCAGCCTCAATTAATCCGGCTTCTTCAATTGCCGTGATATCCTGAGCCAGAGCTAATGTAACAACATCTGCCTCATTTCCTTCGATTACAGACCTTGCCTGCTTTCCAGAGCCACCATGGGACTGAACAATCGTAACCTCCTGATCTGTTTTTTCTTTCCAATAAGCCTTAAATTCCTCATTATAAGCTTCATAAAATTCTCTGGTGGGATCATAGGAAACATTTGTAATTTCAATTATTTCTGATTTGCTCCCACATCCTGTTAATACTCCGATTGATAGTACTAAAGTTAAACCTAAACTTAATAATCTTCTCTTATTCATAATTAGAACCTTACCTTTCCAAATTTCAATTTAAATTTATTATTTTAGCCTTTAACTTAAGTAAAACATCGAATTCCTGCCTTTATGTAATGGATTAATATTCGCCTTCTGATATGGCATCTCCCTCCTTTTATATAATTCTTACCGGTTTACTATGTTTTAATTTAATATAACTTACCATCTTATATTATACTTTGTCAATAGGAATAGTATGATTTACATATTAAAAAAACTAATAAGATTTATTTGAATAAAGGTCTTTTCTTATGTATTAAATATGTAGCGTTAAAAATGGGTCATTGCTTTCATTTTTCATTACTGCTATTTTAGGCAGAAGATAGAAGAACCAGAGATTTTAAACATTTCTCTGATCAGCTGTTTAAAACCTCTGGTTCTTCTATTTAAAACGTCCTGCTGGCCCATCTTAGGCTTTCTCTTAGACACAATGCTCCATAACCCAACCTGGGGTTTGGATATTCCGGCTCAATATCCAACTTTCTCGTTCCTGCAATCAAATATGCTTTTACCTTTTCTCCATATAGATAAGGATCATTTCCATCAATGATTCCCCATTCCATTAAGAGTGCTGCACTTCCTGTCACGAAAGGAGTTGCCATAGATGTCCCTGTCATAGACGTATACCCCCCTCCGGGTGCAGCTGAAGTTATATTAACTCCAGGTGCCACTAAGTCAGGTTTAATATTTCTGATGTATCTTGTATAGCCTCTTCCGGAAAAATAAGAAAAGCTATTCAGATAGGCATTATACGCGCCTACAGTTATTACACTTCTTGCAGTAGCTGGAATTGTTAAGGTGATTTCTTCGGTTGGTCGTAAAAAGCCTGTTTCCGGAGTTATCACTTCCCCTGTTGGAAGCCACATATCATATCTCCCGTTTACTATCGCTCTTGGTACTAATCCTATATTCCAATTTCCAACATCTATATAATCATCAATCGGAATAAATTCAATATAAATTTCCTGTGCCATATTAGTTGGTGTAGGTTCCCCATAATATAAGTAAATTCCAGTATTCCCAAGAATAAATCGTTGAGTTCCTAAAACCTTTTGTATTGGACCAGCTAAGTCCCCATTTGGATTTCTTAATTCGATGTCAAAATCATCAAAGAAATTCTTCCATATCTGGACATTAACAGAGGATTCATTCGGTCCTATTGCAAGTTCAATGATATGGGGCTCATTCATTGTTAACGTACCGCCAACATGATGCCTTAATGCACCTTCATTACCACTGCCGACAACAATACATGTTCTACCGTATATTGAGATTTCATCTATAAAAGTTTCAAGTATAGAATTCCCATCATGAGAGCCATAATTATTTCCAAAACTAATATTTATCGCGAGAGGCCGTCCAAGGCTAATGGCTCTCTTTACTACAAAGTCAATTGCCTCCATAAGCCTTGTTGTTCTTGGAAATGAGCTGCCTACTGAGGAGCCAAGTTTCACTACAAGAAGTTCGCTTCTAGAAGCTACTCCACGATTTCTACCACCACTGGCTCTGCCATTTCCCGCAGCAATTCCTGCAACATGGGTTCCATGACCAGAGATGTCTACACTTGGTATGAGTTCCAAGCGTTCTGGGATTGTTGTTCTCGCTAGTGCTTCATCAAGCATTACTTTTGTATAAAGTGTTCCAACATTATACCCTTCCGGAGGGGTTCCACGTATTGACTGATCCCATAAATCCAATATCCTTGATGTTCCATCTTCATTACGAAAGTCAGGATGTTGATAGTCAATTCCAGAATCTATAATAGCCACTAATACCCCATCCCCAAATAAATCAAATTCTGCTGTCTGAACAGGATTAATGCAGGAAGCCGCCTTGCCTTCACTTACTGCAAAGACAAGACGTCTGGGTTTTTCCACAAATTCTATCTCAGGAAAAGAAAGAAATTGTTCAATCTCTGATTCGGGAATTGTCACTATTGCAAATCCACTTATTAATTCTGTAATCTGAATTTGCATCTCTTCGCGAATTCTGCTTAAATCCCCACTATACCGAACAATAAGCTCCCAACTATTTTCTTCTTCAATATATCCAACAAATAAGTCTGTTGATCTTTCTCTTACCTGTGGACTCACATCAAGTGCCAGATTTAGATCATTGCTGACTTTTCCACTATCCATATCTTCACCTTAAAAATAATTTCTATTATAATATATGTAGAATAACCTTGTTCCATAACTTTACCATTTTCCGGTTTTCTTGATGAGCCATTTTCCAGATCCAATTAACAGCAGAATTCTCCTCAAGAATATTTTTATCAGCTTTATTAATTGGAGAGGACTCAGGATATCCATAACCCAGTATTCCACAGGGCGCAAGTATCTTTAATTCTTTCATCACACAACCTCCAAAGGAAGCCATTCCTTACAACAGGATTACTTCCTTTTTCGCCTTATTTCTATGTTAAAACGTTCTTCTGGCCCATCGGAAACTTTCCCTAAGGCACAATGCTCCATACCCTAATCTTGGATTGGGATATTCCGGTTCAATATCTAATTTTCTAGTACCTGCAATAAGATAGGCTTTTACCTTTTCTCCATAAAGATAAGGATCGTTTCCCTCAACAATTCCCCATTGCATCATAAGGGCCGCACTCCCCGTTACAAAAGGAGTTGCCATAGAAGTTCCGGTCATGGAGGTATACCCCCCTCCGGGAGCCGCTGACGTAATATTAACTCCCGGTGCAACCAGATCAGGCTTTATATTCCTGTAATATCTGGTATAGCCTCTGCCAGAAAAATAAGAAAAGCTGTTCAAATAAGCATTATATGCACCAACAGTGATTACCCTCATTGCAGTTGATGGAATGGTAAGTGTGATCTCTTCTGTAGGCTGCAGGAATCCTGTAGTTGGAGTTATTACTTCTCCTGACGGAAGCCACATATCAAATCTTCCATTTACAATTATTCTAGGAATCAACCTTATGTTCCATGTACCTACATCAATATAATCATTAATTGGAATAAATTCAATATATATCTCCTGTGCCATATTGGTAGGAGTAGGTTCTCCATAATATAAATAAATTCCTGTATTGCCAAGAATAAATCTTTGAGTGCCCAGGACCTTTTGAATCGGACCAGCCAATTCTCCATTGGGATTTCTTAATTCTATATCAAAATCATCAAAAAAATTTTTCCATATCTGGACGCTTAAAGTTGATTCACTAGGCCCCACTGCAAGCTCTATTGTTTGAGGCTGGTTCATAACTAATGTTCCACCGACATGATGCCTTAATCCACCTTCATTACCACTTCCAACACAAATACACGTTCTTCCAAAACCAGAGATTTCATCCAGGAAGGTCTCCAGAATACTGTTTCCATCATGAGAACCATAATTATTTCCAAAACTGATATTTACTGCAATTGGCCTTCCAAGACTAATGGCACGCTTTATTACAAAATCAACTGCTTCCATCAGCCTCGTAGTTCTTGGAAAAGAACTCCCCACTGAAGATCCTAGTTTTACCACAAGCATTTCACTTCGTGCGGCTACTCCCCGGTTTCTTCCTGCACTTGCCCTTCCATTTCCACAGGCTATCCCTGCTACATGGGTTCCATGTCCGGAAATATCAACGCTTGGAACAATTTCTAACCGTTCCGGAACAGTTCTTCTGGATAGTGCCTCATCAAGCATTGCTTTTGTATAAAGAGTTCCCACAGTATATCCTATGGGAGGCGTCCCAGGAATTGTCTGATCCCATAAATCCAATATTCTTGATGTTCCGTCTTCATTACGGAAATCAGGATGGGTATAATCAATTCCCGAATCGATGATTGCCACTAATACTCCGTCCCCAAACAAATCAAATTCTGCTGTTTGAACAGGATTAATACAGGAAGCTGCCCTTCCTGCACTCACTGCAAAAGTAAGACGTCTGGGCTTTTCTACAAATTCTATTTCCGGATAAGATATAAATTGCGCGATCCTTGACTGTGGAATGGTCACGGTTGCATATCCACTGATTAATTCTGTGATCTGAATCTGCATCTCTTCACGAATTCTGTTTATATCTCCGCTATATTTGACAATAAGCTCCCAACTATTATCCTCTTCAATATATCCCACATTAAGATCAGCTGACTTCTCTCGAACCTGATCATTCACATCAAGTGCCAGGTTAAGGTCATTACTTACTTTTCCACTATCCATATATTCACCCTTAAAATAATTCTCTGTTATAATATATGAAGAATAACAGTGGATATGTTCTATTAATGATACTTGACTCTTATTTGAACAAAGATAATTCAATAAAGGGATACTTTCCTAGTTAATCTGGTTTTCTCCATCTCTTAGTATATACAATAGTGCATTGCAGATGGCGGCAGCAACATTACTTCCTCCTTTTCTTCCTCTGGACACAATATACGGTGTATCTCCTTTCATGATTAATTCTTTTGATTGAACTACATTCACAAATCCAACTGGAACTCCAATGACTAATTCAGGTTTTACTTTCTCTTCTTTGATCAATTCATAAAGCCTGATCAAAGCTGTAGGTGCATTCCCAACCGCAAAAATAATTTTTTTATCAAGTTTACTTGCTTTGTCCATGCTTGCAACTGCACGGGTCGTCCCGGTAATTCTTGCAGTCTCTGCTACATCTTCATCACTCATGAAGCAAACTACCTCACCACCGTATTTTGCTAATTCCTTTTTATTAATACCTGATTTTATCATCTGTGTGTCCGTTACAATACATGCACCCTGTGTTATTGCTTCTAATGCTTTTTCTATTACATCCGGAGAGAAGCAAAGATTATCAAGGTAATCAAAATCAGCTGTTGTATGAATCACACGTTTGATCACCGGCTCCAGGGATTTCTCCAAAGAAACATTTCCAAGCTCTTCTGATATGATTTCAAAGCTTCTTCTTTCAATATCTGCCGGCAGAACGTTTTCTAATTCCAAATATTTTTCGTATTTCATTTTTTATACCAACTCTTTCAAAATTTCTCTTTCTTTTTTATTTACCTCTTTGTGCTAATATTATTCATTCAGCCGTTCCTGCCTGGACTGAGCACAAGCTGACAGGAATTGATAAGGCATATCTACATTACTATAATAATAAAGGTGTGGAAACCCAGCCAATATTCTGGCCTGACTGCAGATACAAGGATATTCCCTCTTACGGAGGGGCTTTCTGGCAAGAAATGTTTCTCCATTGCTGGTACTGTCCCAATAGTGGAATTCATGCCCTTTTATTTTCTCTCCCCGTTTTCCCATTACACAGTCTTCTTTTGTCTCAAGTTCTATATAGCCAAAACGCTGGAGTTTTTCTGTTCTGAATCCTTTCCCTTTTATAAATCCCACCATTTTTCTGTGAATCCCTGATATATCTTCAAGGGTATCCTGGAGATAGAGAAAACCACCACATTCAGCCAGACAGGGCATTCCTCCTGTAATTGCTTCTTCGTTGTCATAATAAAGGTGGGTTATCTCTATACCTATTATAGTACTATTAATTTCAACTACAGCATCTGGTCCTTCTCGCCGCGATATAATTTTACTTTCCATACCAGTTTGCCTCTAAATGTCTTTTATAAAATATCTTAATGCATAGTCTTCTAACAATACTTTTTCTTTGTTATGTGATTCTTTCATAAGAACCCTCGTTTCTTGGTTAATAGAAATACACTAAAAGGATATGACACAAAACGTTAGTGTTCCTTACTATTACTTACTTCATGCCAGCACCGCCTCGATAACCTCGTGGAAAAATATCCATGCTTTACGAAACAATATTTGCTGAGTATGTGCCTAGACATGGTGTTGACAGAATTGGGTGAATAGTATGAGAAAATAATTAACAACGGATGAGCAGGTGTGGCTGGATGAGTATATCCGGGATGAATTTGAGTGGCAAGGTGAAGCGGAATTGAATGTCTCGAATGAAATGAAGATCGCGGTGTTTGAGCCGTTCGAGTTTCAAAATTTCTGTTACGGAAAATTGGACAAGATTAGTTAAGGAGATAGCAACCTCGTTCAGACAGGTCTTAAGGTCTTTTTATACTTAAAAAGTAAGAAGTCCCTTCCGGTTTTGTGAATATGCTTAATCAGAAGTGGCTTCTTTTAATAAACAGAACTTTAAAGTTCTAAACTATTTAATTCATCAATAGGTATAATCACGGCCGTTTCTAACTCTCCTATTTGCATTATAAAATGGTCTTTATCAGATGGGATTAAACGATTATTTAAAATAATCAATCTACATTCATTTTGCCATTTATAACTTAAATCCTTATTATAAAACTGTATTAGATTTTGTATATATGCTGTATCTTTTATAGTATATTTATTATGTATGTCACAATAGTTTATAGTACTTAGTATGCAAGCGGTTTCTCCACGAGTAGCAAGTTTATTCTCAACAAGATATTTACTTGATTTATGAATTAATTCATCAGCATTGAATACTACGGCATATCTACCAAAATTTTTCATTTCTTCTATAAATTCATTTTTAAAATTAAATTCTTTATCGCTAATATACTCCGTAATATTTTCATTCAGAATAGTAGTACAATATATTGGAAATTTATCATCATTTACCATTCCAGCATCTATTTCTTTTATTACTAAGTCCGGAAAATCTTGTTTAAAGCTTTTTATACGACCATTCTTTAAACCAATTTTTATGTCAAGGTTTCCATGTATCGGCATTTTGCCATCATAAATGTCACCTCGATGATTTTCTTCTAGCTTTCGGAAATATCCACTTTCTTTCATATAGATTTTACCATTCTTTACATCTTTTGCGTATTCTTCTTTTTCACATATTTTAATTAAAATGTTCGGTATTTCATTTCCATACAAATTCATGTTTATCCCTCCTCCTATCCAAATCTTACCACTATAAATTACAACATATCTCCTTCATTAAATTCTCATAAAATCTTTGACTTAATAATAATGCTTTCTTTTTTCCATTAATGTTAAATGAAATATAATATGTATATTCTATTGACATATTTCCTAACTGACTTCTTCTAATCAACTATCTTTTGCAAATTTCAGCATTACATCATACAACCATGGTCGGGCTTACACCGACTAACGTGGTCCAGCTTTGCTGGACACACCACACTAAAAAGCTGACCACTTCAGTCAGCAGTCAGCTTTCTTTTGATAATAATTAAAATTTAAGTTATTTAAGTCTTGAGCTACCAATAGTCATTACTAAAATATTATTCTGGCCATATAAGAAAATGTCTTACTTCATTATACCCAGCTGTTCTATAAACATGTTGTGAATCTGCTGAACCAACTTGAAAATCAAATAAATCAGGTGCTTCAACTGTGGCAGACAATGCAAGAACTTTAGTACCAGAAGGATTACTATTGTTATCACTGCCAATAAATGAACCCGATGGATAGTATGCTGAACAAGAAACAAACATATAATCAATACCTACACTTGAATCTGATTGTGCTCTTGCATAAGAATTATCATTATATGCCCCTAATTTTGAAGAATAACTTGGTGCTGCAAGCATTCCCTTAGCACCAATTGCAATAGAAGGACTACTGCTTTGAATAACATAAGAATCTGGAACAAATTCAATTTCCTCATATTCAACTACCTTATTACCCTTTTGGTCAATTATAATTGACTTGATATTATCTTGTTCTTTAGCATAATCTTCTGAACCTTTTGCATATACTGGAGATTAGAAAGATAATAGTACACAACTTAATAAAAATAAACTCATTAATTTTTTCATAATTATAACCTCCTTATTATTTGCTAGAATTTTATTCACTTTTTGGAGTTACAATCGTTCTAAAAGTTGAAAATGGTGGCATTGTATACCTAAAATTTTTGTCATATGGTTTCGGAAAAGCTATTATCTGATAAGGTAATTTAGAATTAACTTTAGGTAATTTTAAATTTAAATATATACTTTTATTAGATGGAATTTTAACATATTTGACCAAACTTCCATCCTCAAATTCTGTTTGCTCCCAGCCTAAAAATGACACTAAGGCAAAATCCATATCAACATTATAAGAATTCCCCATGACTAACTCAACATTTTCTAAACTTTTACATGTCGGTAATGTCATAATTTTGTTATGAGCTTTTGTTAATTCCATTGTAAGTCCATTATTTCTGCCCATTTCATTATATGACTTGTCATATTCCAACGAAAACGATTTGTAATCAAAGTCACTCAAAAAAAGCCTCCATGAATAGAAATCTCTAGTTATGTGTAATTTAGCCCATTCATCTTTGTTGGTTATTGATAGCTCTGTAATATTGGGTTCTCTAATAATTATATATTCAAACTCGCGCGCGTTTAAATCCTTTAAGGGTAATTCAATATCAATATTCTTTTTGGCATCTCCTTTCAAAGAAAATGCATAAGAATCATATGTAACATCATCGACGTTGAATTTTTGCTGAACAAAATCGACCATAATAATTAATAAATAATTATTTTTACCTTGAACATTTTGTTGAAATTCAACTTGCCCCATAACTTTACCATTTTCAGGTTTTATTAATGATCCATTTTCTATAATTAGTTTTGTTTTTGAGTCATAAAACCCATTACTTGTCATTCCTTGCCCTAAGGATACTGTGCCATCAGAATTATATGAAAATCCACCTTCATTTTTTGGCCCCCCATTAACAACAGAATTCTTTACAAAAACATTTTTCTCTTCTTTACTAATATTGGAACCTATATTGTTTTTATAACTTATACTAACGATAAGGAATAATAAACAAAACGTAATAAAAAATCGAATTATATTTATTTTCTTAAATTTTATTTTCATAATCCACCAACCAATCTTATAAATACATATTATAATTAATTAAAATACACTTTATTACATAATTATTATTCCTCTTATCTGAATATAATTCAAATACATATAAATCATTTTTATACATCAATTGTAATTATTATGATATGAAAAGTAAATATAAAATATATACAAATATTAATTGAATGTTTTTGTTATATCTTGACAAATTTAAACATTTTTTGTAATTTTTTGATTCTTCTATTGTTTTATATTCTTTTACCTTTTAAAGTGTTCATTTTTATTAATAAAATATATTTCTTTTAAAAAAATACGCCTCGATGTCATGATATTACGAACCTTTTTATACAATTGTATTTAACTTATATTAACTGTCATTACAAAGGTAAGATTGTCTCTTCAAAAAGAAATTTAATGTAGGTTAGCAATATTTTAATTTCAGTATACATAAACATTACAAATCTATATTTGATTAAATCATTATATAATAGAATTATATCAGATAATTTGATCTATACTGTAACTTGCTGAAATTCATATATGTTTTTGTTGAAAATTAAAAAAATTTCTAACATAATGTTTATATTTTATCATAATAATGTTTATATTTTTTTATAATACTGTTTAAATTTATTATAATTGTCGACTGACACTTTTTCGCCATGGCTGATTTATTTGTTAAATCGTAGTTGATATAACTAAATATATATCTTTGTAATATATTGCCCATAGCATTGGATATAGAAATGTAAGTTACTTTGCAAAAATATTTAAAAAGTATTATAAAACTACACCCTTAAAATTCAGATGTTCTCATAATAAAAAATACATTTCCTATCCACCGGAAGGTTTATGAAAAAAAAAACAAAAGCAGTAAGTCTTTTACCGATAAAAAACTTACTGCTTCTGTGATTTTTATTAATTATAACAAGTTCTTTAATAAATACATTTTAGCTTATACCAAGCTTATTAATTAACATTGTTATATTATATAATGAACTTTCATTAAAAGATTGAATTTTACCTTCATAAATAATTTTCATTTGTGAGATTTCTAAAAAATCCATTGGTTTCGTCAACTCAGGTAATTTACTTTCGATTCTAAGTGGATATCTAACCTTAATATTTTTCAAACACGTTACATGGGTTCCATGTCCGGAAATATCAACGCTTGGAACAATTTCTAACCGCTCCGGAACAGTTCTTCTGGATAGTGCCTCATCAAGCATTGCTTTTGTATAAAGAGTTCCCACAGTATATCCTATGGGAGGCGTCCCAGGAATTGTCTGATCCCATAAATCCAATATTCTTGATGTTCCGTCTTCATTACGGAAATCAGGATGGGTATAATCAATTCCCGAATCGATGATTGCCACTAATACTCCGTCCCCGAATAAATCAAATTCTGCTGTTTGAACAGGATTAATACAGGAAGCTGCCCTTCCTGCACTCACTGCAAAAGTAAGACGTCTGGGCTTTTCTACAAATTCTATTTCCGGATAAGATATAAATTGCGCGATCCTTGACTGTGGAATGGTCACGGTTGCATATCCACTGATTAATTCTGTGATCTGAATCTGCATCTCTTCACGAATTCTGTTTATATCTCCGCTATATTTGACAATAAGCTCCCAACTATTATCCTCTTCAATATATCCCACATTAAGATCAGCTGACTTCTCTCGAACCTGATCATTCACATCAAGTGCCAGGTTAAGGTCATTACTCACTTTTCCACTATCCATATATTCACCCTTAAAATAATTCTCTGTTATAATATATGAAGAATAACAGTGGATATGTTCTATTAATGATACTTGACTCTCATTTGAACAAAGATAGTTCAATAAAAGGAGACTTTCCTATTTCGTTTGGTTTTCTTCATCTCTTAGTATATACAATAGTGCATTGCAGATGGCGGCAGCAACATTACTTCCTCCTTTTCTTCCTTTGGACACAATATAAGGTGTATCTCCTTTCATGATTAATTCTTTCGATTGAACTACATTCACGAATCCAACTGGAACTCCAATGACTAATTCAGGCTTTACTTTCTCTTCTTTAATCAATTCATAAAGCCTGATCAAAGCTGTAGGTGCATTCCCAACCGCAAAAATAATTTTTTTATCAAGTTTACTTGCTTTATCCATGCTTGCAACTGCACGGGTTGTCCCGGTAATTCTTGCAGTCTCTGCTACATCTTCATCACTCATAAAACAAAATACCTCACCACCGTATTTTGCCAATTCTTTTTTGTTAATACCGGATCTTATCATCTGTGTGTCCGTTACAATACATGCACCCTGAGTTATTGCTTCTAATGCTTTTTCTATTACATCTGTAGAGAAGCAAAGATTATCAAGGTAATCAAAGTCAGCTGTTGTATGAATCACACGTTTGATCACCGGCTCCAGGGATTTCTCTAAAGAAACATTTCCAAGCTCTTCTGATATGATTTCAAAGCTTCTTCTTTCAATATCTGCGGGCAGAACGTTTTCTAATTCCAAATATTTTTCATTTTTCATTTTTTATACCAAGTCTTTCAAAATTTCTTTTCATTTTTCAATTACTTCTTTATGCTAATATTATTCTTGCAGCCATTCCTGCCTGGACTGAGCACAAGCTGACAGGAATTGATAAGGCATATCTATATTACTATAATAATAAAGGTGTGGAAATCCGGCCAATATTCTGTCCTGACTCCAGATACATGGATATTCCCTCTTACGGAGAGGTTTTCTGGCAAGAAATGTTTCTCCATTGCTGGTACTATCCCAATAGTGAAATTCATGCCCTTTTATTTTCTCTCCCCGTTTTCCTATTACACAGTCTTCTTTTGTCTCAAGTTCTATATAGCCAAAACGCTGGAGTTTTTCTGTTCTGAATCCCTTCCCTTTTATAACCCCCACCATTTTTCTGTGAATTCCTGATATATCTTCAAGGGTATCCTGGAGATAAAGAAAACCACCACATTCAGCCAGACAGGGCATTCCTCCTGTAATTGCTTCTTTGATACATTCTTTCATGGAGAGGTTTGCTTCCAGTTCTTCTCCATAATTCTCCGGATATCCGCCCCCCAATAAAAGCCCGTGAATATGCTTCGGCAATTCCTTGTCATGGATAGGGGAGAAAAATTCAAGTTCTGCTCCCATTCTCTTAAGCAAGTCCAGATTATCTGCATAGTAGAAATTAAATGCTTCATCTTTTGCGACTCCGATCCGCACCTCCTTAGAAAGCTTCGGGATTATGAGTTCTTCATATTCTATCTCCTTCGCCTCATGGGCGATTTCCAGAAGAAGCTTCATATCAATATTCTTTCCTACTGCTTCTGACAGTTTTTCTATCTTATCATTGATTTTATGTATTTCATGGGGCTGTAATAAGCCCAAATGCCTGCTTCCAAGAAAGACATCTTCCATTTTTGGAAGATGACCTACTACAGGAACTTCCAATTCCCTCTCAATCATTTCCTTTAATTCAGGATATATGCCTTCCCCCACCTGATTCAAAATCACGCCTTTTATATTACTGTCAGTCCGGTATTCCATCATTCCTTTTATAAGGGCGATTAAAGATACGCTGGAACCTCTCCCATTCACGATCAGGATAACTGGTGTTCCAGTAACCTTTCCAATATCATAAGTACTTGCTTTTAGTGATATTCCTGCCAAACCATCGTAATATCCCATGACCCCTTCTAAGACAGCAATATCCATATCTTTTGTATTTTTAGCCAATAGATATCTGGTGGTGTTATCATCAGTAAAATAAGTATCCAGATTTGCGGTTTTCATCCCTAGTATCCTGCTGTGAAACATGGTGTCAATATAATCCGGACCGCATTTAAAAGAAGTCACTTTCTTCCCGGTTTTTTGCAGATATCGAAGCACTCCGCAGGTCACTGTTGTTTTTCCGCTTCCACTGCCGGGGGCTGCAAAAAGTATTCTGGGGATTGTTTTAACCATTCCTGTTTCCTCCTCCAAACGATACAATATAAACAGGATTATAAGCCTGCATCATATGATAATTTCCAGTCTTCCTGCTTTTGGATATATTGGTCTGGATTATATCCGGCTCCTTTATAATACCTTCTTTCACCAATTTCATGATTTCCGAGACCGTATCCAGGGAAATAGCATTTACAACAATTCGGACATTTTTATTTTTTCTCGTGACAGATTTTACAATCGATTCTAATTTTCCGCTGCTTCCTCCAATAAATACATGGGTAGGAGCTTCGAGACCTTCAAGGCACTCCGGTGCCATACCTTCTATAATGGTGCAATTATCTGCTTGAAATTTCCTCTTATTTTCCTCTATTAATGAAATTCCTTCTGTATTTTTCTCAATAGCATAAACGGTTCCGTCTTCACATCGAAGTGCCGCCTCCACAGACACAGAACCTGTCCCTGCTCCTATGTCATAAACGATGGAGTTTTTATCCAAACCTAATTTTTCTATGGATATTAATCTGATTTCCTGTTTTGTCATAGGAACTTTTCCCCGGGTAAATTCCTCATCTTCTATTCTTTGCTTTCTATGTCCGGCAAATATATTTTCAATATAAATAACTGCAAGATTCTCCGTGACCTGATTCACAAAATCTTTTGGCTTTCCGGTTAAGATTTTTTCCTCCGGATAGGAAAGTCTCTCTCCAACTGTAATATTCAGGTACTCCATTCCATACTCCAATAGTTTATGGCAGATTTCTGACACATCACTGGTACTTCCCAATAAGACACATATTTTTTCATTATTTCGTACTTTACTTATAATATTAAGTTCTTTCCCATGTTTGCTTAAAAATAGAGTATCTTCCCAAGGCACTCCTATCTTATTTAAAAAATAAACAGGGGTTGAAATTCC
Organism: Mobilisporobacter senegalensis; assembly: GCF_003752155.1. GTDB lineage: Bacteria > Bacillota > Clostridia > Lachnospirales > Lachnospiraceae > Mobilisporobacter > Mobilisporobacter senegalensis. Next base: position 280,212 of record NZ_RJVG01000005.1, read on the forward strand.
TGATACTGCAGTAATCTGGCAGGAATCCAACAAAGATGATAATCCCTTGGCTCCAGAAGAAAAACCCACATCTCCTGAAAAAGCAATTGCAATATTAGTATATTCCGGATGTGCTTTAATAAAGCGGACTATCTCTTCTTTTGTATAGCTGGAGTAAAATTCTTTATGAGATACGATACTTCTGCAAAGTGTAAGCATCCGGCTGGCTCCAATAATAACATCACTTTCTTCTAACGCTTTCACAGCTTCATAAGTAAGATGGTTCTTATTTCCCATCCCCATTCCGATCAAAGTGACCTTCTGCTTTGGCAAAACTCCGTATTTTTCTCTGAGAAATACCAGCACTTCTCTGTAGGACATGCTGTCTGTCTTTACTTTTGGTTCCATAGGCCGGCCTATTACAATCAGTTTTACACCTGCTCTCATGGAGGCTCTGTATTTTTCTAAAAATCCTCCGTTTGTTCCAGAGGATTTCGTTACAACATATGCAGCATGGATCATACGTATCTGAACATAATTAAATTCTTCTGAAAAAGGACCTTGCATGCAAAAAAGATTTTTTCCTTCAAATCCTATTTTACTGCATTCTTCCACTACAGATGCAACGGAGAGCACCCTTGCATAGCATCTTTCTCTATAGTTATCAAGGAGGGTATATTTATTAAGTTCCTTACTTCCTGTTGTAATAAGGATATTTCCTTCCTTATGCCTTAAATAGGCAACCGCACTTTCAATATCCGGTACGTGGATAATATCTGCTTCCTCTGCTGTACTGTTCTCCTCCCGGATAAGACGGATATAGGAAAATCCTGTTTCCTTGCATGCCTCTATAATATTGTCCGTCACTTCTACTGCATAGGGATGAGTTGCATCTATCACATATTCCGGTTGATGGGTTAGCAGATATTCTTCCATCTCTATTCTATTAAGACGTTTTGCACAGATATGAATATTATCTCCTTTTGGAAGAATGGATTCTCCATATTCCGTAGCAACGCACATATGAACACTTACACCTGAACCTTCTAAATACCCTGCAAGCTTTCTTCCTTCTCTTGTTCCTCCAAATACAACAATGCGATTCATCTGTACCACTCCCTTTTCTGCCTAATTATTTTCTTTTACGATAACAATAGTTAAATATCCACTATCTTCTCCTATGTCTTGTAACCTCTTATAAACTATTTCATTTTCCATACCGCAATTTGATATTCCATATATAGAATATTTATGAGATTTCTCTAATTCCAATAGAGCTTCTTTTAACTTGATCAGCTGCTTCCCTGATTTCATAAATATTTTTGTTCCCTTTAATAATATTGCTTCTTCCACATCATAGGAACCGGGTATAATATGTATTTCTTCCTTATTCTCACCCAGTGGAATATTAAGTACCCCTGCTGCCGCACAAAAGGACGGAATACCATTTATAATGTATGCTTCATATCCCTCTTTCACCATTCTCTGATGAAGATACATATAAGTGGAATATATGGTTGGGTCTCCTATGGTTAAAAAAGAAACCTTTTTCCCACTTTCTAATTCCTCTTTTACAGCCTTAAAAATCTCATCATGGGCTTTTTTTAGTATTTCTTTGTCTTTTATCATTGGAAAAGGAAGACAGATGATTTCTTTGCCTTCTATTTCCGGATAAATACCTGCCACTATATTATAAGCATGACATTCTTTTTTATGGGCAACAGGCAAAATAATGGTTTGGCTCATCTTGATCTTATTCAGTGCCTTCAGTGTTAATAGCTCCGGATCTCCCGGACCCACACCAACTCCATATAATATTCCGCTCATAGAATTCTCCTTATCTATCGGTATCCTCTCGGGGTCACCATGGAATTCCCGATTCTCCTGGTTTGAGAGTTACCTATATATACTGTAGTAAACATATCCACCTTCCGGGTTCGTAATTCTTTCAAGGTCATGATTTCACTTGTCTGACCTTCACGTCCAATATTTTTCACATATCCGCATATGGTTTCTGAATTTCTATGCTCTAAAATAATATCACAGGCTTTTTCCAGATAATCACTTCTCTTATGGCTGGAAGGGTTATAAAGACAGATGACAAAATCAGCTGCTGCACCAGAATGGAGGCGCTTCTCTATTGTTTCCCAAGGGGTAAGCAGATCACTTAAGCTGATCACTGCAAAATCATGAATCAAAGGGGCTCCTAATACCGCTGCACCGGAAGATGCGGCAGTAATACCCGGAACGATCTCTACGAAAACTTCTTTGTATTTCTCACCTAATTCCAGAATCAATCCGGCCATGCCATAAACACCAGAATCACCACTGCATACCATTGCAACTGTCTTTCCTTCCTGTGCTTTTGTCAGGGCAATCTCACACCTCTCTTTTTCTCTTTTCATAGGGGTGGTAATAAATTCTTTATCAGGATAATATTTTTTCACTAAATCCGCATACACTGTATAGCCTACAATGATTTCACTTTCATTCAGTGCCTGGGCTGCCTGTTCTGTCATGAACTCTTTGCCCCCGGGACCAATCCCCACTACATAAAGTTTGCTTTTCATAAGGTAACACTCCATTCTTTCATTGCCAGTGCTAATGTCATTCCATTGCCTTTTGTCTTGTGTAATATAATTTTCCCGTGGTTGCTTGCTAACTTAGCCGCCCGTTCACATACATTGTCTACACCTGTTATCCTGCTTACATAATCTGATCTCTCATATTCACCCTCGGCCTTCATCAGTTCCTCACTGCCATAGGTAAGAAAAGGAACTTCCAGTTCCCTGGAAATCCTAAGCAGACACTCCTCTTCTCTTTTTATATCGATACTTGCAATATTAATAACAGATCTGATATCGATTCCTTTTTGTCCTAATTGCTCTAATATAAATTGTTTTAACTTATCTTCACTGGTTGATTTTTTACATCCGATTCCGATACTGATGACTTTTGGTATCAGATGAAGGCTTTTTCCTTCCATTTCAGGAGTATTCACTGTTACAAATGGTGACACATAGATACCGAACTGTTCTGAAGTTTCTTTTCTATTTGCCAATTCCTCAGGCCAGTCTCCTTTTATTATGGTATCTGCATGTAAAAATACTTTTTTGTCATTAAGAATTGCAGCTGATATTTCTTTGGCTAATTCCCTGTCTGTAATCAAGAGCTGATTCTTCTTTGCGAACAAATCTACCGCAAATACACAGTTTAAATCTGTGGCAGTGGTAATCACTGGATTTCCCTGAAGCATATCTGCCAGATAATTTGTAAGTTCATTGGCTCCCCCGAGATGACCTGATAGAAGGGAAATGATATTCTTCCCATATTCATCCATCACAACAACTGCAGGATCCCTGTATTTATCTCTGACAAAAGGAGCAATACCCCTTACCGCGATTCCGGCCGAAGAGATAAAAATAATAGCATTCCTTTGGATATACTGTGTTTTGACCCACTCAGACAGTTCATCTGTCACTATCTCAATCCTGGAATCTGTTTCATGATCGGCCGGTAAATATTTTCCTTTATAATATCCTCTTGCTTCATTGGTATCGCTTATCATATCTAAAAGCTTGTTAAGAAGTCTATAGCCCCTGGAAGTGAAACTAATCAGGCTGATTTTCATCTAACATCCTTCCCTTTCTATATTCCGTAGTAAAACACTCATCATACAACCTGGAATATTCATAAACATCTCCAAGTACTTCCCCAATTACAATCAATGCTGTCTTTTTAATATTTTCTTCCTCTGCTGTTTTTGCCAATTCCTTTAACTTGCAAAAACATACCTTTTCCTCCGGCCAGGTTGCTTTATATACAATTGCAGCCTTCGTATCTTCAGGATATCCCCCTGCCAGCAATCTTTGTTGCAGCTCAAGGAGCATTCCGGCACTTAAGAAGATAACCATTGTTGCCTGATGCGCTGCAAAAGCTTCAATACTTTCTTTCTCAGGTACAGATGTTCTTCCTTCCATTCTTGTAATGATCACGGATTGGGATATTCCGGGAAGTGTGTATTCTGCCGATAATGCTGCCGCTGCACCGCAGAAAGAACTCACACCGGGACATATCTCATATGGGATTTTCCTCTCTTTTAACATATCTATCTGTTCTCTGATTGCTCCATATAAGCAAGGATCCCCCGTATGCAGCCTGACTGTCATCTGTTGTTTATGTTCGGCCTCCTCCATAGTTTCAATTACTTCCTTCAGGGTCATGAATGCACTATTATAAATCTTACAATCCTCTCTGCAATCATTTAATAACTCAGGATTTACTAAAGAACCGGCGTATATGACAATATCCGCACTTTTAATAAGTTCCAATCCCCTGACAGTTATTAAATCTTTTGCTCCGGGACCTGCTCCTACAAAATAAACCATACTGCACCTCTTTCATATTCCATGATACTTGATCAATTCATCTGCCAATTTACTTTTACCTAAAAATCCTCTTTTTTCAGAAAACAGAATAACTCCCACTTTCAGTTCCTCACCGGCTCGATTTTTGATTACCTGATCGATTTTTTTTAGGATACTGGACATCGTGTCCTCGCAAATCTCATGTTCAACCAGAATATCCAGTGCCTGCTCTGTTGTAATGCAATTCATAATTTCCTGTATTATCTGTTTTGATGCGCCACATAATGCTGCGTGGACACCAATGATTTCAAATCTTGCATCTGCTACTTTGGAATGGGTATTCATAATGCCTCCGCTAAGTTTTACAAGCTTCCCAAAGTTTCCCACAAACAGCAGACTCTCAAAAGAACAACTGGCAGCCAAATCAATGGTTTCACCAATATAATTACTGCATTTTACAATATCATTACTATTTATCTTTAAATCCTTACGGATATATTCCATTCCATAGTTTCCCGGAGAGACCAGCAAATGTTTTTTCCCTTGTGCTTTTGATACCTTTAGTTCCGTCTCAATGGTATCTATGAGAGCCTTATCGCTCATAGGTTCCACAATTCCACTTGTTCCAAGAATTGAGATGCCTCCTTTGATACCAAGTCTTGGATTAAATGTTTTCTTTGCTATTTCTACACCTTCCGGTGCTGAAATTTCTACCATAATTCTGCCTGCATAATCTGCCTGCATACAAACAGTTTCTACTGCCCTTTTTATCATCTGCCTTGGTACCTTATTAATTGCAGGACTGCCTATCTCCTGTTCCAGACCTGGCTTTGTTACCGTACCAATACCTATTCCGCCTGTAATAAATACTCTTTCTTCCCCGGGTATCTGACTGCCTCCCAAAGAGACCTTGGCAAAGATACGGATCCCATTGGTAATATCCGGATCATCTCCGCTGTCTTTTATTACAGAGCAGGTAACGATACCTATTGATTCTTCTATCTCAGTAGAATCAATAGGTATCGTTACCTCAATTCCTTTCGGTGTTATTAAAGGAATACATTTATACTCTTTTTCCAATAGCAGCATACTGGCAGCGGCAGTTGCTGCTGCCGCTGCACAGGTTCCTGTAGTGTATCCGCACTTAAGTTTTTTCTGGTTCTTGTTAATATAAAGGTCCATTGCTACTCCTTTAATTTCCTCTATTCTGCTTTAGTCAGAATCTCATCCAAATGTTTGATATATCTGTCCCTGATTGGTTCATACTCACCAATTCCCTTTAAAATACAATCAGTAATATATCCTGCTGCTGATAATTTAGAAGAAAAAGAATCTTCTTCTCCCGCCATATCATTGACCGCATGCTCTCCTGCAACAAACATAAACGGAGCCAGTACGATCCTCTCCCCTTTTCTGCAAGTCAGTTTATCCATTACATCCTCTATAGTAGGTGTACCTTCTACTGTTGCAATGTACACTTTATTTTTTCCATGACTGCGAAAGCATGCTTCTAATCTGGAATACGCTTCATTGGCTTCATGGGTTGTACCATGCCCCATAAGGATTAAAATATCATCTCTCACAATAGGAGTTAATTCTTCCCATATTCCCTTGACCGTTTCGTCAAAGTCTTCCTTTGTATCCAGTAGCGGACTGCCTATCTTTAATACCTGAAATTCACCTGAAAACTTCCCTGCAATTTCTTTCATCTTATTATTTTCAATTCCATCAATAATATGAGTGGGCTGGATATATGCATGGGTAATGCCGTCCTTCTTCATCTCTATTAAGGCCCCTTCTATATCCGGAATTTCAATGAAATCCCTTGTTTTTAATATTTTCCGAATCATATCACTTGAGAATGCCTGATAACATTTTGCCTTAGGATATTTCTCTCTTACATGTGAAAATATCCCATCAATATTCTTTTCTCTCGTTTCTTTGTGACTGGATCCAAAACTGACCATTAGTATACCTTGTTGCATAAATTTCTTCCCTACGCTGCGCCTTTCTGTTCATCTTCCTTATGTTTACGTTCTACAAAACGTCCCATAGTAAAAGCAATGATTCCTACCCCAATACTTGATTGAAGGCAGAATAGCAAGCTTTCCACTTCTCCTGGAAGTTCTCCGTCAATCCATGTTTCCAGGACTGGCGTAAACCATGGTTCATATCCTCCATTTATTTCTTCAATCATTTTACTTCCTGCATCGTCAGAACCTCCAAACTCAGCACCTTTCAGAAGGAATAGAGGAACAAAAGCCATGAGGATAATAACTACGGATAAAATAATAACTGTTTTTTTATTTTTACTCATTTTAGTTCACCTCCTTTAAAAAACCGATGGATTTTAATTCTGGTTTTGCATAGGTTTCTAATGCAATCATAATGATTACGGTTATGATACCCTCAATAATTGCAAGAGGCAGTTGTGTAGGTGCAAAAACTCCTAAAAATTTAACGGCAGAAGCCATCACTCCACCATCTTTAGATGGATACGCAAGAGCGAGCTGCATACTTGTAATACAATATGTAAATAAATCTCCCAGACAGGCTGCTAAAAAAATACTGACTTTTCTATTAAGGTTACATTTTTTACATACATAATAAATTCCGTAGGACAAAAATGGTCCTGCAATTGCCATGGAAAAAGTATTTGCCCCAAGTGTTGTCAATCCTCCATGAGCTAATAAAATTGCCTGAAAGATTAGTACGATCATCCCTAAAACTGCAACAGGAGCAGGACCAAACAATAATGCGCCAAGGCCTGTTCCTGTCATATGGGAACAGCTGCCTGTTACAGATGGAATCTTTAGTGAGGAAATCACAAAAATAAATGCACCAGCCATGGCAAATAATGTTATGGATCTCCTGTTTTCCTTAATTGTATTTTTCATGAAAATACTACCCATTATCAAAAATGGAAGACTAATTGCGCCCCATGCAATACAATACTTAGGCGATAAATATCCCTCCATAATATGCATGGCATTTGCTACAGGGGTTATGCACAGCATAAGTCCCATTGCAGTGGCAAATAAAACTAACTTCTTTTGCTTCTTTGACATTTTCTTCTCTCCTTAACTAGTTTTTGTTAATATGACTCAACTAATTACTTTTTGACAACAGTCCATAAAGCTCATCTATCGTCTTGGGATAGGAATTCTCTGCTTTTAAGAACTTTTTGTTAACTAACATTTCATATATATCTAATAAAACAGGCCTTTTCAAATTTGCTGCTTTTATAATTTCATCATTTTGAAATATTTCATCCGGTGGAGCATCAGCAATGATCTCACCTTTTGAAAACACTAATATACGTTCTGCCCATCGATAAGCAAAATCTACATCATGGGTAGATATTAAGACTGTTTTTCCTTCCTTCTCCAACTTTTTCAATACCTCTTCCAGCATCTGCTGATTCAGTGGATCAAGAGATGCGGTCGGTTCATCAAAAATTATCACTTCCGGTTTCATGGCTATAATATCCGCAATACTGACCCTTTTTTTCTCGCCTCCGCTCAAATAGTGAGGAGGGCGTTCTTCAAAGCCAATAAGATTCATATAATCCAGTGCTTCATAGACCTGTTCTTTTACTTTCTCTTTCGAAAGTTTTAAATTCATTGGTCCAAATGATACCTCTGCCAATACGGTAGATGCTATAATTTGATTATCCGCATCCTGAAAAACAATTCCCACTCTTTTTCTTAACTCATTTCGATTCTTCTTATCTATTTTTGTATCTCGATAATAAATATCTCCCGTTTCATGGATCAATACTCCATTAATATTCAGAAAAAAAGTTGATTTTCCGGAACCGTTAGCTCCCAGTACCGCAATCTTTTCTCTTTCAAATATGTCCAGGTTCACATCTTTTAAAATTTTCTCATGATTATCATAGGAATAAGATAAGTCTGTTATCTTTAAAATAGGTTGTTTCACACTACAATCCCTTCTTCCATTTCCGTAAATAGTTTGATTAAAATAATAATTATTATAAATAATGCCCCCATTAGGATCTGCCTTGTTTCAACAGGTTTGTCTTCTTTCAGAAAATGCATCTCTCCTTCATAGCATCTTGCTTCCATTGCATCGTAATACATTCCTGCTTTCTTTAGTGAAATGATCAACAGACTGCTCATGGAGTTACCAAAGGTGAAACAAGCTGTTTTAAAATCCCGGTATCCCAGCCTTGATTCTGCCGAATTTCTGATCCTGTACTGGACATCCATTAGAATAAATATGTACCGGTATATCATACTCATTAATTCTGTAATAAGCTTTGGCACGTGACTTTTACAAAGTACCATAATGATATCGTTTACCGGGGTGGACAATGTCAGCATATACATCCCGCTGATTGCACCAAAAGCTTTCACTATGACTCTTACAGCAGTAAGTATACTTTCTGAAGTAACATAAAAATAGAAATAGTGAAAATTCATGAAATAATCTCCAGTGGCATGTTTACTTATACTAACACCAATAGGAAGGCTTCCTAATATGATAAATGCAAGAGGGACTCGCAAAAGGGCAAGATAATCCTGAAAATGGACATTTCCCTTCCTTACCGTCAAATAGCCCATCCCCAGGATAATGGCAGCTGAAACATATATATTATCCGCAATAATACATATGAGTAATATACTTACTGATAACAGCACTTTAAAAGAAGCGTTCCACATACGAAGAGGTGACAAATATGCATAATAATCAATGGAGTATCCTCTGGGGTGCTTTCTCATGTTTATACCATCCTTCACAAAGAGGAACCGTTTTTCGTAAACTAAAAAAACGTCCTTTGAATAGTGTGTAGAAATTGATTACACACTATCAAAAGACGCAATTATAGACAGAAAATGTTCTTTTAAAATCACTAATTATCATCCGTAATCAGTGTATAATCAAAGTAAATGGCAGGTCTTCTGACTTAGGCATCCATGCTATGTTTTCCTTCCCACATATTTCTATGCAGTGGCTTTACAATATAATTGTCAAACACAGCTCTTCCATTACAGCGGCGGGACCGTATAAGATTTTCACTTATTTCCCTATTATCCTGATCCCATGAATAATCATGTATCAGGCACCAATTTACCAAAATATTTAATTTAAGTATTAGTAGTTTACCATAGATTGAATATAGAAGTCAAACTTTATAACAATTACCCATATAGAAAATAGACTGTCCCCATATCGTCAAAATCTGGTGACAGTCCTTTTCTTTAATTCTCTATAACTTCAGTCTCAATCACTTCGTCTTCAATCACTTCAGCTACTTCAGTCGTTGCTTCAGGGAATTCTAATTTAGCACCACAGCTTGGACAATATGTAACTCCTTCGCTAATCTCGCAACTACAATTTGGACATTTTTGAACCCCTTTAATATTACTTATGTCCACTTTTAATTCTTCGATTTTAGAAAATGCATTACTAATTATTTCAAATTGAGGTGCATAAATATTATCCGCCTCCTCCTTATGTAATTCGTAATAGGATTTTCCTATTTCAATATATGTTTTATTTATAATTTCTTCCTGGCTGTTAATCTGTCCATTTAAGCTTACGATTTCTGCCATTTCTTTTGCTTTTTTCACAACATCTTTACTTTTATTAGATAATGCTTCACCCATTTTATTAAAAAATGCCATACTGATAAATCCTCCTCATATCTTTACATGTGCTTATTAATAATGTTATCCATAAATTTAGATTTTATAGTTCCCATAGTTAATGCATTAAAACCTGATATAATCAATATTAGATCTCGTAAAATAACTAAAACGATTCTGGCAAGTTGATCTAAATTCAGCGGAACTTCAATCCTAAATGGAGTAATCCATCCAAATATTATATCTAATGAATCAAATACATTCTGAACCATTCCCACAGCCAAATATAATATGTTAAAGACAATGATCATTATTACCATTTTAACTGCTGTTTTTTTAAGCCATTCATTATCCTCCATAAGTAATACATAACCTGCCAGTAAAAATGCCGGTATGATACTAAGAGCTCCCAAAAAATATAATGCTGCACCTACCAATCCTACTGATATTCCTAATTTCGTTTTTTGCATAAATAACCTCCTAATTTGTATTAAATTCATTTTATACCATATTTTAGCAAATTTCAACATTGAATTGGAATTATTTCTTACCTATTATTTAAATTATACAGATTTTAATTGATATACTGCTAATATGACTCATTAAAATACCCACAAGAAAAATCCACAAACCAATAAATCTGACTTGTGGATTTTTATATCATTACTTTATATTCCATATTTCATGATTTTATTTAACTTTAGATATAGCGACTCTCCAGACTTCCGGACCTTCTTCCAGGTATTCCCATTCAAATTCTCCCTCTTTCTCTATCATAAATTGATATTGGAGTGGTTTGGGATCATGGTCATTGATCAATTCCATTTTCTCACCAGGTTTCAAGGCATCAAATGTACCTAAAATAGTAGGATGCTTATCTTTTGGTGCATATTTACGTGCATCTACCTGTGAAGTAAATTCTGACATATTCTTATCTCCTTTCAAGATTTATAAAGATTAGTATATCTATAAATTCTGAAACCACTATGATTCAAATCACATTTATAAAAAATCAAAAGTCATCTGTTCAAATTCTTCCTTCCCTTCATCTCTTACTTCTTCTCTTTTCAGATCATCAGGAATCAGGTTCAAAAAATCTTTTGTTAATTCTTCTTTCATGATCCAGTCTCCAATCTGTTCCTTCTTCAGAATTAAAGGCATTCGATTATGAATATCACTCATGCAGGAATTGGCATTGGTAGTAAGGATCACAAAACACTCTTTATCCTGATACTTGTTATAAATCCCAGCCATATAAATAGTATCCTGTGCAGAGTCAGTGAAATAATATTTTTTCTTACCTCCCAGCTGGTTCCATTCATAAAACCCGTTGGCAGGTATGACACACCTTCTATGAATTATACTGTCTTTAAACATATTCTTTTCATAAACAGTTTCACTTCTGGCATTTATTATTCTATTTCCTTTATGAAAGCCGGGCATTCCCCATGACATTATTTTAGGAACAATCCCGCCCTTCTTAGCAACCAGTATTGGAACATTTTCAGATGGATATATTTCTCCTGTCTTCATCGAGGGAGCATCCAGCTGACTTTGGATTCTTTGTATTATTTTTTGGATCTCTGAGGATGTTTCTTCAGCAATATAATATCTCCCACACATATTATCTCCTCTAAACTTTCATATCGTTGCAAATTTTAATAAAAGAACAAACTTTTTAAAATTACAAGCTTTTCTCTATCATACCATATAATGAACATTTATATTATAAACTCGTATCCGTAATATGAAAAATATTTTTCTCTGGAAAATCCTGTGATTTATTACATATAATTAGGACTACAAGATTCTCACCTTATAGCCCCGGTTTTAGTCACTTTTCTTAATTTTAATCAATAAAACATATAAAATTATTTAATGATCTGTATTTCACCAATGACAGGCAATGGGTTTTGTTCCCCTTTACTGGCATTTATCATACCTATAACCATCAATACAAATATCGCAAGGCCATAGATGCTAAAGATAAAAGAAAGAAATCCTAAAAAACTAAGAGGTAGTATCATTTCCAGTATAATTTGAACAATTTCTCCCCCAATGGCAGCTAAGAAGAGAACGAGCCCCTGATTGGCATGAAACCGTCCTGGTTTCGAATTAGGACAAACAATAAGTGGTAAGAAAAATAAGATTCCTAAATAGGAAAGTATGAAAACAGCTTTATGATTCTGCATCTCTTCTCCGGTTGATGCATCATTGAGTTCTTTTTTATTCTGATTATTATGTATCTTCTGATTCTCTTTCTTGGGCTCTTCCTTTACTTCCTGCTCTTCTTTTATTTCCTTCTCTTCCCGTTCTTCTTCTACTTTCTGTTCTTCTCTTACTTCTTGTTCTTCTTTTACTTTCTGCTCTTCTTTTACTTCCTGTTCCACTTCTTTTTTCTCAAGGTTTTCTTTCTCTAACTCCTTTGTTACCAGCACTTCAATTTTTACTTCTGTTTCATCCCCTTGGTTTTGTTCCACTTCTTTGCTATCTCCGGTATCCACAGTAATATCTTCCTTTTTATTGTCGTCTGATTTATTATCTACGGGTATGTCCTTTGTCTCCATAAATATCCTCCTTTATATTATTCTATCCAAGATTATAACTTCTCTCCTAATTTTATGTTTTAAATATCTATCCTATGTACGATTAAATAACAAAATATATTTCATGATATCCTTGCCAGAAATTATACATAGAAATTTTTTTCGAAAAGAGTTACAATTGATACATAAACTTAGGGCTTAATCAAACAATGGAGGTATTTCATGAAGCGAATTCATCTGATTATCCTGTCTTTTCTAATTCTGCTTATAGTAGGACTAGTGGGTAATTATTATTTAAATAAACCAGATCCGGAAATGTCCTACCCCTCTTTTATAAATGCGGTAGAAGAAAATAAGGTAGATACGGTGACATTTGGAAATAACAGTGATACTTTTAAAGCAGAGTTAAAATCTGACTCTGACACTTCTTATAGGGTTCCAAATCCAAAAACAGAAGATTTTATAGAATTTTTATTAATTCATGATATTAAAGTTAATTATGGTCAAAACAACGTATTTGCAGATATATTAAAACTCCTATTTATAGTTGCCATAATTGGAGGAGGATTCTATTATATCCGCAGTGGAGGAAATACCCAGCTAATAAATAATGCCAATAAGAAACCAAACGGTAAATCTCTTATAACGTTGGATCAGGTAGCCGGAAATGTAGAAGCCAAATATATGGTTGAAGATATTATCAACTTTATTAAAGAGCCAGAAAAATATGCTTCCATAGGTGCAAGAATGCCGAAAGGATTACTACTGTATGGACCTCCCGGTACTGGAAAAACTCTTATGGCTAAAGCAATTGCCGGAGAAGCAAATGTGCCGTTTTATGCCATGAGCGGTTCTGATTTTGTACAAATGTATGTAGGTGTTGGAGCCAGCAGAATCAGAAATCTATTTAGCAAAGCTAAGAAAAGTGAGAAGGCAGTCATATTTATCGATGAAATTGATGCCATAGGTAAAAAAAGAGCGAGAAATGCTTCGGCAAGCAATGATGAACGTGATCAGACATTAAATGCATTGCTTACTGAAATGTCAGGTTTTCATGAAAATACAGGAATCGTTGTAATCGGTGCTACCAACAGACTGGACACCTTAGATGAAGCACTGCTGCGTCCAGGCCGGTTTGACAGACAGATAGAAATTGGACTTCCAGATGTAAACTCCAGAAAGAAAATATTATCTTTACACGCAAAGAAAAAGCCACTTTCAGAGGATGTGGATTTAGATGCACTTTCAAAATCTACCGTATATTTTAGTGGGGCAATGCTTGAAAACCTCTTAAATGAGGCTGCAATCTTTGCTGCAAATGATGACAAAAATGTAATCCGCCAAGAACATATTGATAAAGCATTTTATACAGTGATTGCAGGCGCGCCAAAAGCAGATCGTAGTTATATTACAGTCCAGGATAGAAAGGTAACTGCATATCATGAAGCAGGCCATGCTCTGGTTACCTCATTATTATTACCAGAACATTATATCTCAAAAGTAACAATCATTCCAAGTGTTCGAGGTGCTGGAGGTTTTAATTTGAGCATACCTAAAGATACTATGTTTCAAACCCAGAGACAAATACTTTCCAATATTCAAGTCTTATTAGCCGGCAGAGCTGCAGAGGAAATTATCTTTGGTATTGATGAAATTACTACGGGAGCAAGCAATGACATTCAAAAAGCTTCTTCTTCCATTGTTGATTATATTAATAAATTTGGTATGGATTCTGACATGGGGCTATTTAGTATGGACGTTTTAGAATCCAGCCATGATAATGAATTAATCAGCAAATGCAGAGAACTAATGAATAAATTGTATGAGGAAACGAGAAGCCTTTTGGAATCAAACCTAGATCGGCTGGAACAGATAACCGAAGAATTATTAGAGAAAGAATCCTTAAGCGGAGAAGATATTGAACGGATTTGTGCATAGGATAGTAGTGTAGTTTAAGAGTAATTTTAAAATAACACAATAGAAGGAGCTGTCCTGAAAATATGAATTGAGGGCAGCTCCTTCTATTGTATGATTAAGTATCAGAAAAATCAGGTTAATTTACCGGAAGATTCCTTTTGTTTCTTTATATAATATCTCTTTTTATATTTTATAGCAGCGAACCTGCTGATCCTACGGATTATATTATAGTTTACAATACCACCTACTGCTCCAACAAAAGGAATTCCCTGAATAAATTTTGCGGTCAAAAGTGCATCAGATAAGATACTTGCCGTAGCTTTCATCTGTTCTTCCAAATCAATGTCTGTAATAATATTATTGTCAATATTATCACCTGATTCATCTATCCTGCGATTCCATTCTTTCTGTCTTTCCCCTTTTGTCATGGCACCGCCAATCACTAGTAGAATATATTCTTTCTCCTCATCCGTATCATAAGAATAACCATAGCTTAATGCTATCTCATAAATTCCTTTCATGATCAGTGACAAGAAGAGAGGAATATCAGGTAACCCAATACCAAATAGACCAAGAACACCACCTTCTATTACAGAAATGGAGGAGTTCATCATTTGGGACTGATTTGCATACCGGTCCAGGCGGTTTATATACTTTCTGCTTGAACTTTTATCAATGGCATAATTGTTTAAATCGTACTCTAATTGTATTTTATCTCTATTATAAGTTTTCTCTATATAGATATTACCTTTTTTGAAAACCAGCCAGAATCCTTTATAAAACGCTGTCTCTAAAGTGGATTTTAATTTACCTGGAATATAACCTTGAATTTTATCTACAACTGGATTAATTGTGGATTTTACAAAAACATTCTCTTTCTGATTTAATAATTTATGTTCTTCTTTTTTTATCTGTTTCATCTGTTTATTAATTTGTTTATTCATAAAGCTAATCTCCTTTCAAGCCATTGCTCTATCATTGGAAACTTAACATAGTATTGTTTATGATATATATAATAAGTAATCAGATTAACTATAGCACAACTTCCTTCATAGTAAAATACCCATCCAAATATAATTATATTCTATCATACTTGAAATGAAAAAGGAGTTTTATATAATACAAGTTCTTGCTGATTATATAAAAAGAAGGGACTTTTGCAAAAATATAAAGTTCTTCTAAATTTCAGAAAAGTATATTGTGCAAAAGCCCCTTCTTCCAGTTATTAATGACTGCTTTACTTTGTTTTATCGTATCCGACTACAGTCCATATTCCTGTAGAATCTTCTCTTACCAGTCTCTTTAAGTATACGTAACTTGCTGGGGAATTGTCATCGTTAATCTTTGCAACTGCATAAACACCTGAATTTTCTTCAATTGTTATGCTATCATAAGCAATCGGATAGTCTCCCTGAATTCCATCTGGCATAATTAACAGACTTACAAATACTTGTGTAACATATGCAGGGTCCAGTCTCCAAGGGGAATGACCTGCATCTGCACTTTTTTGCTCACTTTCTTCTATTTCCATATTAACTTCAACAGTGACTTCCGGTTCATTCGTATCTACCTCTTCTTCTGGAATGATCATTTCACCTTCTGATATCTCTTCTACAAAAATCTTCATTTCATCTAAAGAAATATCTCCAAGAACGGAATATTCCTTTCCATTTTCAATCCAGCGCACCCTGCTGATATCTGTCATTCCAGCATATGATCCGCCACCGATAAGAATTCCTTCACTATTGTCCAATGATACAAATATTTCAGCAACATTGCCATTCACTTTACCAAGCACAGCAGAAGTATCCGGTCTTAATTCTCCATCTGCTTTCATTTGTGTAATGATTACAGTATTACTTTCATTCTTGTAGTATAAGTTTAAACGGTTATTCTTTATCTCAACAGCAATCGTCTTTAGACTATATCCTTCTGGTATCTGTGAAATAAGCTTTGGTTCAAATCCAATGATTTCTTTTGCTTCTTGTATGTTTTCAAACACCTGCTCTCCATTCTTATCTATTTCTCCAAATCCTTCCGGAATATTATATTCAAGGAGTTCTGATGGAATCTCATCTAAATATTCTATCTCCGTATAAGTAATTTGATACTGGACTGCATTCTCCATTGCTGTTTCTCTTTGTAATGGAAGGTTTGTCTCTTTATCCACCCATAGGTAATATACTGCTCCTCCATCAGGGGTCACTTCTATTTTTGAAGTTTCTCTTCCTAATATGTTCTCTTCTCCAATCACTTTTACATTCACAGCATTTTTAATATTCTCAATTTCTTTCCCTAATTCAAAAGTAAAGCGATATGCATCTGGAAATGCTGAAAATATATGAACTTGCTTAGTATCTTCTCTGATTTGCCATTTTTTATCTCCATTATTTACTGTTACCAGGCCTTTCATTGAACCTTCCAATTCTTTCAGATAATAATTTCCGTTCCGATCTGCCCAGACTTCTCTTCTTCCTTGAAGAACTTTATCTCCTTGTCCATTAAGTTCAACTACTTCAATGATTCCATGATACGCTTTTAATTCTTTTAATGCTTTCTCCATTGCATTTACAATATTACCATTATTCGTTGGCATAAACATATTAACAAGGAACACCAATGCTACCACAGCTGCTGCTGCAACTGTTCTGGTTATCCATACATATTTATTTCTTTTATTATTCATATTTGCAGCTCCTTTTACTGATGCAGCTAACCTGCGTGAAAAATTCTCATCCGGATACTCTGGTTCTTTTAGATTTCGAATAGTACGAACCGTATCCATAAGTTCTTCATAATCAGCTGATTCATTGAATTGATTATGTTCTATTGGTTTTACTTCCTTATTAAGCTGATCTATATAATCAGATATTTTCTTTTCCATATTGTCCATAGTTATCCTCCTTTTCTATATACTTTTCTTTAATACTGTTCCAAGACTTTGCAATGCCCGGTACTGTATTACCCGAATATTACCTTCCGATTTATTCATATATTTAGCTGTTTCTTCAACGGAATATCCTCTTAAGATACGAAGCTCTATGATTGTCCTTTGTTCATCATTTAATGTCTTTAATGCATTTTCAGTCCATTCACGAATTGCATAAGCATCTGCAAAATCGTCTTCTCCTAATTTTCCCGGCTCAACATCATCTATGTTCATCATAATTCCTTGTCTTTTGCTTTTTCTCCAATTATCCCGGATGATATTTAATGCTATGGTTTTTAAGAAACTTCTGCATTTATCCATTGAGATTTTTTCATCTTGCAAATAAGGAAGTGCCTTGGCATAAGTCTCCTGGGTGATATCTTCTGCCTCTTCTTTATTTTGAACTTTATAATATATGAAACGATATATATCTTTCCAAGTGGCAGAGCATATTTCTTCAATCAGCTCATCATTATTTTTTATTGATTCTTTCTTTTTTCCCTTATTAAACATTGCATTTGTTCCTCCTTTCTCTATCAATTACTCCTTACACTTATAAAAACGAATATAAAGATAGAATGTTACAAAAAAATATGAGATATTCGAATTATTTTTCTTTTAGTATAATGCCACTACAGACTAAGATGAGTTTTCATGCAAGCATGATTCATCTTAGTCTGTAGCGGCGCTTGACTTGTGCCTTCGCGCAAAAAAAAGCCTCATCACTAGTTTAAACTAATGACAAGGCATCATAATATTGAAGTTACAATTCAGCCATAAGCTCGATTTCGCGACCCTGCATCTCGCTTTGGCAGAACGCCATATAGAAAGCCGTGTACAAACTGCCCTTAGTGTGCAAGCACCCACGTGCAATTTGCATACTACTTTCTGCATGGCTGAACTGTAACTTAAAATTCTTTATAAACTTCTTTTTTTGCACCACAGACAGGACAATTATCCGGAGCACCATCTAAAATTGTATGTCCACAGATCGGGCAGATATAAACAGCATTTAATTCAATATCTTTTCCTTCTTTTGCCGCATTCTGAGCCTGTGTAAATAAATCTACATGTATCTTTTCTGCTTCTAATGCAAAGTGGAATGATCTTTCTGCTCCTTTTTCTTCCTGATATACTGCTGCATTTAAATACACTGGATACATCTGCTCCACTTCATGAAGTTCTCCATTGATCGCACCTTGTAAATTATCTACTGTTTTACCAATTCCAAATACTCCGCCTGCTGTAACGGTAGCATCCGCGATATCACCATCGATTTCCTTAAAGTGGTTGTTCGCATGAACTCTTTCTGCGAAAGAAATTGCATCAAAAAGTTTAGCGATATTAGGGAATCCTTCTTTTTTAGCCACATCTGCCCAATATAAATATCTCATATGTGCTAAACTTTCACCACCGTACGCTGAATGCAAAAAGTCACTTGTCATAGCATTTTTTACTGCCATTTCTGATACCTCCTAAAAATTATTTATTTTAAATATATATTACACTTATATTATTGGCATGTATTAATATTTTAGTAGTCTTTCTAAATTATTTCATATGTCTGTTATAATTATTCCTCATGATTTCCTAAGCCAATGGCTTCAGCAACTTCACGCATGCCAAGAATTGTTTCATTAATAACTGTGTCCAGGTCCATTCCTAATTTACTGGCACCTTTTTCAATAATACTGCGATCTACTCCTGCAGCAAAACGCTTGTCCTTGTATTTCTTCTTCACTGATTTCAATTCAATATCCATAACACTTTTACTAGGTCTCATAAGAGCCGCTGCAGTTATCAGACCTGTCAGCTCATCAATTGTATATAATACTAATTCCATACGCTCTATTGGCTCAATATCGCAACATATCTCAAAGCCATGACTTGCTATTCCATGAATATAGTCTTCATCAATATTTCTCTCTCTTAGTATTTCCTGAACTTTAATACAATGCTGTTCCGGATATTTTTCGTAGTCCAAATCATGAAGCAATCCTATAATAGCCCATTTATCTATATCTTCTTCCCCAAAAAGATTGGCAAAATGCCTCATGACCCCTTCTACAGTTAATGCATGTTTTAATAAGGAATCGGTTTTATTATATTCTGTTAATAGATTCCATGCCTGTTCCCTGTTAAGTCTCATCTGTTATCCTCCTTATCTTTCCATCTCTTAAAACCTATCACTTCTATATCAAATTTGTCAAGGATTTTTCCTACAATTTGCCTGTTCATATCTTCAATATCAGCCGGTTGATTATAATAAGTGACCATTGGAGGTATTACCATTGCACCAGCCTCTGCCAGTAATAACATATTTCTTAGATGGATAGTACTTAATGGAGTTTCTCTTGGCACAACAATCAGTTTTCTTCCCTCTTTTATTGTAACGTCAGCCGTCCGCAGCAAAAGGTTGTCTGAAAAACCATTGGCAATACCTGCAGCAGTTTTCATACTACATGGGATAACGACCATCCCCTCTGTCCGAAAAGTTCCACTGGCTAATGCATCTCCAACATTGTTATTATCATATACATAATCTGCCAATTCCTTCACTTGATCCAGCGTATATTCTGTCTCATCTCTGATGGTCAGTTGTGCTCCCTTTGATATTACAAGATGTGTCTCCCAATCTGTATGTTCCTTCATTAATTCTAATAGTGTGATACCAAGGATTGCTCCGCTTGCTCCACTCATACCTATAACCAGTCTTTTTTTCTTATTGTAATTCATAATGTTTCCTTTCTCATCTATCTTTCTAATTAAAACCATTTGAATCTTCTAATAGGCTGCCTTAAAAAGATTAATATCTTGTGGCAGCCCTTAAGATTTCTATATTACTAATAATATTTTCTGCGAACCTCTTTCGTAAAACCATAATCTACGATAACCGGCCTATCTTTGATCTGTCCCCAATTGGATGCCCGTCCAAGATCTCTTAATATCAACTCGTAATCACGGGCAATATCCTGTAATTCCTTTAAATGATATAATTCCCTGGCATTTTTTACTTTAAAATAATTCATTACATAATATATATTTTTAATCCTTTCAGCTCTTTCCATAATAAGATACCTAAAGTCATCGGAAACAGTTAAAACTGTGGCAAATATTTGTAAATTACTATTTTTTGCTATATCATATTCTACTTTGTTTTGAGCAAATCCACGGGGGTTTTTTGCAACTTTTACAACATATCCATTACCTAAATCATATACTCTTCTTCCTGATCCTTCAGCAATATATTTATATTCTCTATTTCTAAATTTTGATTCTAAAGTATTAAAATCAAAATTATTATTTCTAATTAATTTATTCTCATTTTCACTCATATTGTGACCTCCACTTAGTAGCAAATAAATCTTGTAATTCATAATATTCACCAGATTCATTTATGTTCGCTTACAAAATGGATAAGTTTTCATGAGAAAATATTAATATTAAAATAATGATTCCTTTTATTATATCAAAATATTATATAACTTCCAGAGATATCTAATATTTTTATAAATTAATTAAAAAATTTCTTCCTAAAATAGGAAACTGACCAAGCGTCACTACATATTATACATTGTAATTATAATTTAGGAGGAACTAAAAATGAGTGATTTAACAGCTACAAATTGTGGTGGAGGATGTTCTACAGGAGGTAATAACAGTCTTTGTCTTATTCTCATTCTCTTACTCTGCTGCTGTGGAAATGGCAATGGTTTTGGCGGATTTGGTGGTAATGGTTGTGGCGATGATAATGGTTGTCTCTTACTTATTATCCTTCTTTGCTGCTGCGGTAATGGCTTCTAGTTCTATCTTAAACAAAAAGGCTGCTAAAGCAGCCTTTTCGTTTTATATTTTTTTATTTTTTAGACAAGCAATACATTCTTTGTCAATCTCATATACAGTATTGTCTTCTATAATTAATTCTGAAGTCTCACCAGTTTTCTTAATAATTTCTTGTGTTTTATATTGATCGGCTACAAAGTTTCGATTCATTTGATATGGTCTTTTATAATCACCGGTATTAACATGTGATTCCTTATTATTCATCTTATCATTATAATATTTCATAGTTCTGATGTCCTCCTCTTAGTGGTATTATAATAGATAGCCTTCGCCACCTTACTATATGTTATGATAAATTCCTTTAAAATGTCCCATTATTATTCTTTTTTCTTATAATATATTGTTGTTGAATCCCACTATTATTTCCTATATAATGTATTACAATATGTATCAACGTATCAATATGAACATTTACAGAAGGGAGAAATCTATGTCTGGATCAATATATGGAAATCAATTTCGTATCTCTACCTGGGGAGAATCTCATGGCAAAGGAATTGGTGTTGTTGTCGATGGTTGTCCTTCCGGACTTAATCTGGAAGAATCTATTATCCAACGTTATTTAGACAGAAGAAAACCTGGAAGGACGAAATATTCCACTCCAAGAAAAGAATCTGATATGGTAGAAATTCTATCGGGTACATTTGAAAATAAGACAACTGGTGCTCCAATCTCCATGATGGTACATAATCAGAACCAACATTCTGGAGATTATTCCGATATCGCAAGTTATTATAGACCGGGACATGCAGATTATACTTTTAGCGAGAAATATGGTTTCCGGGACTATCGGGGAGGCGGCCGTTCTTCTGGCCGTGAAACCATAGGGAGAGTAGCCGCCGGAGCAATTGCTTCCGGTATATTGAATGCCCTGGGAATTCATGTAATGGCATATACAAAATCTATTGGAGATATTACGATTAATTATAATAAGTGCAGTAAAGATAATGTGATGATAAGTCCTCTTTATATGCCTGATCTGGATGCTTCCAGCCTGGCAGAAGATTATCTGTTAAATATTATGAAAGAGCAGGATTCTGTAGGCGGTGTTATAGAATGTATCGTTACTGGAATGCCTGCTGGTGTGGGCGATCCAACCTTTGAAAAACTGGATGCTAATCTGGCGAAAGCAATCACATCAATTGGTGCCGTAAAAGGTGTAGAAATTGGAGAAGGATTCGGAGCAGCTAATTTACTGGGATCAATGAATAATGATACCTGGCAGTATGACAATAATAGGAATCTGTCCAAACGCTCCAATCATGCAGGTGGTATCTTAGGGGGTATAAGCGATGGCTCTGAGATCATACTCAGGGCTGCAATTAAACCTACCCCTTCCATAGGTAAAACCCAGGAAACAGTAAATAATCAAAAAGAGAATATACAGATAAACGTAAAAGGACGTCATGATCCGATTATCGTTCCGAGAGCAGTTGTTGTGGTTGAGAGCATGGTGGCTATTACATTAGTAGATATGCTATTTGCCAATATGACTTCCAGAATGGATAAAATTATTGAATTTTATAAATAAGAAAAAGGCTTTGGCAAACAGATATCATTTGCCAAAGCCTTCTAAGCTATCTGATCTATACAAGAAAATAAATCGGCATCTTTCTCTTCTTCGTCAAATGACAATTCATTACTTGAATTTATATTTTCATCTTCCGGTAATATGAATCCTTCTAATAATTCTTGTAATATTTCTGCTTGTGATAAAAATTCCTCACTGGTTGCAAGACTTTCTTCGGCAGCTGCTGAATTTTCTTCCACTGTTTCTATTAGATGATCACTATATTCCATAATTCGCTCCAGTTTATCTTTCTCCGCTAAAGCAGAACTATAAATAGATTCCATATATTCTTTCGTATTCATAGTGGACTCCAGGATAGATTGGAATTTTTCTTCTGTCTCTTTCGCTACGATACCGCCTTCTCTGATTGCATTAATACTGCTTTTTATCAAATCAGAAGTAGATTTCGTTGCTTTCGTACACTGGTTTGCCAGTTTTCCAATCTCCGATGCCACTACTGCGAAGCCTTTTCCCGCTTCCCCTGCTCTGGCAGCTTCAATTGATGCATTTAAGGATAATAGGTTGGTCTGCTCTGCTATTTCATCAATAACACGTATTACATCAGATATTTTACTTGTATGTGAGGTGATTGCTTCCATTGCATTCACTAATGATCTCATATACTCACTGCCCTCTATCGCCCTGTTTTCTGTCGTTGATGATAATTCCGTGACATAACTTGTATGACTGGAATTCTCATTTACCTGTTCCACTATTTCCTGAATATGCTTTCTTAATAAGGTTATGGAATCTGTCTGGCGCACTGCACCATTAGATATTTCCCCGGCAGAAATTGCTATATGTTCTGCACCTTCATGAACCTCGATTCCAGCAGCTTTCACTTTATATAAGAAATCACCCAGATATACCGTAATCTGCGCTAAAGCTTCTTGGATCGGCTGAAAGTCACCCTTATATTCAATCTCGACTTTTGCCGTCATGTCTTTGCTTGCCAGTGTATTTAAAACCATTGTAATATTGTTTATGTACTCTTTTAATCCAAATATTGTAGTACGGATGGAATCACACAAGACACCAAATTCATCCTTTGAATCATACATTAAATCCACATTTAGATTTCCCTTTGAAACTTCCTCCATCGTATCTTTAATGGCCTCTACCGGCATAATGATACTACTTATTACAACTTTAAATATATACAAAGCTCCTACTATTCCTATCAATAATAGAACTGCAAAAATACTTAAGCTTACTATTGTTCTGAAATTGGCATCTTTAATATATATCTTGGCATAATCCAGGGAAGTTAAAGCAATCGCATCTAATTCTTCTGATATATGATTGAGTATAGGAGAATAATCATTTTTGTAAATACTATTAATAGCCTCTCTGTCCCCCTTACCTGCACTTTCTACAATATTTTTCCGGTATCTGGCTCCTTTATCTATCTCATTTTTCAGACTTGATATTCCTTCTGTCTCCGGTGTGTTTGTCAGCACCTCAATATTTTGATCTATTATTTTTATTGAATTTTCTAACTTTCCATGCTGCTCCTCTGCCAGATCTATATATTTTTTGATTAAATTATCTTGCTTGGTCATATATGCCTTATTAATGTTATTCTCAATTTTTTGTATTGAAATCTGAGCATTTAAAACACTTTCTTCTAATTTATATGGGCCGGAATAAAATAGAGCCACTTTCGAATTAAGATTAATAAAACCAAATAATCCAATGATCACAATGAGTAATGTGATCATTCCAATAAAACCAAATGTAAGCCCTAATCTTTTTCGAATTGATAAATTCATAAATTTTTCTTTTCTCTTCATCATATTCCTTCTCCTTAACAATACCCTTTTACTTATATTACATATTACAGAATCAATGTAAATTTTATGTTTTAGGAAAGTAAAGGTTCGTTTAACTCTTATTGTTAACCTTTTATATTTTTAGGTTGACAATACCCCTGGACTAATATATACTTCATTTATAATCAAAATGGAACTACATATAAAATACATAAAGGAGATAATTAAATGAAGCAAAAGAAAATACTTACCGTTCAAGATATGGTCCTGATTGGAATGTTCACAGCCATACTCTCTATCTTATCTCAGATATCCTTCCAATTACCCGGGGGAATACCAATAACTCTTCAAACATTTGCAGTTGCTTTACTTGCAATTGTTCTGGGCGCTAAACTGGGAACTTATTCTGTATTAATATACCTGTTAATAGGAGCTGTGGGTTTCCCTGTATTCGCAAATTTCAAAGGTGGCCTGAGTGCTTTAGCCGGTCCAACGGGAGGATATCTTATCGGTTTCATTTTTATGGCTTTTATCACCGGCCTGGGGAAAGGAAAAAAGTTCCCTTTACGTATCCTTTTCAGCCTATCAGGACTTTTGGTGTGCCATTTACTGGGTTTAGCCGTATATGGATTAATTACAAAAACATTACTGCCTACTGCTCCTTTCTTCTTTATAAAAGATGCTGTGACTATATTTTTCTCACTTATTCTTGGATACCAGATATCGAAACCAATTGATTCTATGCTTATAAAACAAACGAAACAGATATCCTTATGATTAGGAAAACCTTTGTCCTATTGACATTAATTTATTAACGTGTATAATAAAAATAGTTCTCGTTTAGTGTAGCTAAACTAAATGTTTACTAATAATGATTAGGATAACGGGGTGCATATTTTAAGTGATGATTGGAAGCAAAATTAAAGAGTTAAGAATACAAAAGAATTTAACTCAGGAAGAATTAGCAGACAGAGCAGAACTTTCGAAAGGTTTTATATCTCAATTAGAAAGAGATTTAACTTCGCCTTCTATTGCTACTCTTGTTGATATATTACAATGTTTAGGAACGAATCTTGAAGAATTCTTTACAAATACCACCTCAGAGCAAGTCGTATTTAAAAAAACAGATTTCTTTGAGAAATATGACAATGAATTAAATAATAAAGTACAATGGATCATTCCAAATGCCCAAAAAAATATGATGGAGCCTATACTGCTGACACTTGATCCAGGTGGTTCTACATACCCTGATAATCCACACGAAGGGGAAGAATTTGGATTTGTACTCAGTGGAAATATTAATATTCATATTGGATCTAAAGTTTACAAAGCAAAAAAAGGGGAAGCTTTTTATTTCACCCCAAATAAAAAACACTATATTACTGCCTCAAGTAAGACCGGAGCCAGCCTATTATGGGTATCCACACCACCAAGCTTTTAATGTAAGAAGAATGAGAGAGTTTCTAGTCATCAGATAGAAACTCTCTCATTCTTCTTACATTTTTCTTAGCATCATGAATTCCTAACCGGTATGTGTCAACTAATTTCTCCCGGTTTCTTTCCAAACGGTTCACTAAAAGTTTTTCCTCCGGCTGGATTATGACTGCCTTTCCTTCTGCCTGGAGCTGATAGCAGAATTCCAGCGTCTCATTATATTTTTTATCTCTGGTCATTAATAATTCCACTAACTCAGGATATTCTCCATAAAGATATTTACATAGCCTGTGGCTGTATTCTCTTTTCTTTTGATATCCTTTATGTCTGGTCAGAACGATAATATTCTTTTCATTCCCATCTTCTATGGATCTTCTGATTGGAATCGGATCTACAATTCCACCATCCAATAGTTTTTTCCCTTTATAATCCACAATTTTAGATAAGAAAGGTTGAGAACAGGAAGCTCTTAGAAAATTAAAATTTTCACTATATTCTTCTTTTTCACAATACACAGGCTTTGCCGTTACGATATCCGTGGCTCCTGTTATAAATCTTGTACTGGATGAAAAAAAGTCTTCTATATTAAGAGGTTCTAATTTATTTCCCAATTCATCAATAATAAAGTCAAAATCAAAGATACAGCCTTTCTTAATAAAATTTCTAAGACTTATATATCTGGGATCATTTATATATTTCGTAAGGAT
Source organism: Mobilisporobacter senegalensis (assembly GCF_003752155.1). Taxonomy (GTDB): domain Bacteria; phylum Bacillota; class Clostridia; order Lachnospirales; family Lachnospiraceae; genus Mobilisporobacter; species Mobilisporobacter senegalensis. Next base: position 306,888 of record NZ_RJVG01000005.1, read on the forward strand.
CGCAAAATTTCTCTTCTTCTGTTTTGCTACATATCCTGTCCCATTACATGCACCGGCTGACACAGCTATTACATATGGAATATCAATTTCTTTTTCCAGGAAATATTCTAATACTCCGGCAGTGTAAATACCTCTCATACCACCGCCTTCTAAAACTAAACCTACGGACATAATTTAATCCTTTCTATAATTTAATGATACATTAGGCAATTGAGAACCATAGAATAAGGGCAAGCCATAAATGGCCGCCCTTATTGAACTAACTATCTTATCTTTTCTGGAAGGCCAACCTTCTTTTGTACTTTTCTAAGAGTCTTACCTGCAAAATAATTTGCTTTTTCTGCATTTGTTTTTATAATAGTATCAATATATGATTTATCTTTGGATAATTCAGCAACTCTGTCCTGAACCGGTTTTAATACACTTACCACAGATTCCCCAACCGCAAGTTTAAAGTCTCCATATCCTGAGCCCGCAAATTCTTTCTCTATTTCTTCTTTTGATTTACCAGTACATACACTATAAATATCAATAAGATTCTTAATACCTGGTTTCTCGTCAGAGTATATGATTTCACTGCCAGAGTCTGTTACTGCTCTCTTGAATTTACGTATGATCGTATCTGTGTCATCCATTAGATAAATACTTCCATTGGGGTTTTCATCAGATTTTGACATCTTCTTCGCTGGCTCCTGCAAACTCATGATCTTGGCACCAACCTTGCCAATATAAGCTTCCGGGATTGTAAATACATCGCCGTAAATATTATTAAATCTCTCTGCAATATCTCTTGTAAGTTCAAGATGCTGCATCTGATCCACTCCTACCGGCACCACATCTGTCTGATATAAAAGAATATCTGAAGCCATTAAAACCGGATACGTATATAATCCTGCATTGATATTATCAGCATGTTTCTGTGACTTATCTTTAAATTGTGTCATTCTGTTTAATTCGCCCATATAGGTGAAACAATTTAAAATCCAACTAAGTTCTGCATGACCTGATACATGGGATTGATAATAGATACAGTTCTTCTCAGGATCAAGTCCTGCCGCAATATATAAAGTAAGTAATGCTCTTGCTCTTTTTCTTAACTCTGCCGGATCTTGCCTTACTGTAAGTGAATGCAGATCCACAACACTAAAAAAACATTCATACTCATCATTTAATGTGACCCAGTTTTTTAAAGCTCCCAGGTAATTTCCCAGTGTAAGATTCCCCGTTGCCTGCATTCCGCTGAATAATATTTTCTTTCCATCTAACATTGTTGCACTTCCTTATCTATCATAGTCTTATCTTTACTTGTCATATATTAATATTATAGTTCAGCCTTAAGCTGTAACATATTATAAGGTAGTTTATCACAGAGAAATATATTTGTAAAGGAATGTACTAATCAGAAAATCTTTGTCTTACTTACCTTTTTTTGATATTAGCAGTACAGATGCCCCCAGCATAAGTAAAATACTTACTCCTACTGCAACATAAATTTCAGTAAAATCAAGGAAGATCCCATAAACCAACGCTCCAAATGGCGCTCCTCCTCTTGAAATCATTGCTACAAGAGAGAATACACGTGCCATATATTCATCCGGAGTTTCCTTTTGGATGATAGTTTGTAACGGTATTGTTATATAGGTATGTGCACCACTAAATATACACAAAGTACCGGATAAAACTACAAAATATAAAATGGAACTATTCCCTAACGAGACTAAGACACCTGGTAAAGTCAACATCTCAAAAAATATCATGGCAATAATAAGAATACTATTTCCTAATTTCATTGGTTTCATCACGTTTTTTTCTTTTTTAAACAATAGATTAATGGATATACTACCCATTAACATACCTGCCACTATGATTGTCTGGAGGATACCATAGCTTTCCCTGGGATAATCTAATTTCTTTTGAAACAGTAACGGTAATATTACTCCGAAAACAGGCTGTATTACAAAGTAAGTAATCAAAAGAAAATAGCATAATTTCTGGATTAATTTATTTCCATGGATAAACTTTATCCCTTCCACCAGATCCTTATAGATTCCTGAAACTCCTGATGTTATATTATATTTTCCATGAGAGTATTTTATAAACATCTCACTCATACCGGAGATTAAAAAGGAAATCCCATTGATTAAAAATAATATAGTAATTCCGAAATTTACATAAAGTGCAGAACCAAGAACCGGACCAATCAGGTAGGAAAGGCTTTTTAGCGCTGCAATCTTAGAATTAATTCCAGTTAACTCCTCTTCTTTTACCAATTGTGTCAGCATCCCTCTTGTGGCAGGTTCAAATAAACCATTTAATAATGAAATAATTATTTGAACGGTCAGCAATAGGATTAGATTCATATTACCCGTATAGGTCAGAAATGATGCAAATAGGATTACTCCTCCGCTGATCAGATCCGTTACCACCATAATTGCTTTTCTATTCAGGCGATCACCAAGTACTCCTGCAAATGGGTATACGATCAGTGCCGGCAGAATGGACAAAAATGAAGAAATCCCTACTGTGGTAGTGGAACCGCCCATATCTAAAATATATAGTGGTATTATCATTAACTGTATGCTCGTACCTACATCAGAAACAAATCTTCCTAAAAGATACAATAATAAATTTGTATTTGATTTTGTCATTTTATTCATATATTATCCTATGATTTCTACATATCCTTCCGTCCCATTTACCCGGATCTTTTGTCCATCCTTAATTAATCTGGTTGCATTTTCAACACCTACAACTCCCGGCAGCCCATATTCTCTTGTAATGACAGCCCCATGAGTCGTAAATCCACCTACTTCTGTAACCAGACCCTTTATAGTGACAAAGAGAGGTGTCCAGCTTGGATCTGTAAACTGGGTAACCAGAATATCCCCTTCTTCAATATTTGCATCCTCTACCGACAGGATCACTCTGGCACGACCTTCAATGATACCAGTAGAAACAGGGATTCCACATAATGCCCCGGCTGGTATCTGGCGATCTTTAAAACCAATTTGTGGCACATAGCCATCATTTGTCATGATACGGGGTGGTGTCAATTTATCAAATCGGATATACTCTTCTTTTCTCTTCCTGATTATTTCATAATTTACTTTATGTGTCTTTACTGCTTCATATAGCTCTTCAAAATATAAATAGAAAATATCTTCCCTCTCTTTTATGACCTGGCTGTGTATTAATTGGTCTGCTACCCGGAGCAATGCATTTTTATATAATTGGTAGCGGCACACAATATAATATTTGGGATATTCACGGCAGCCGATGAAATTACGGAGTAAACTTATGTTTTCTGCCATTTTTTTAGCCTTTTTCCTTCCTCCAGGAAGCTTCTTGATAGCTAAAATAATTTCATTTCTTTTGGAAAGGGCTTCTTCCTTTCCTTTTGTAAAATTCTCATAATGTTCTTCTCTTTTTAAAACCCGGATATTATTTAGCAGGATAGGAACTAATTGAGTAGGTTTTTCCAAAAATCTCTCTTTTGTAATATCGATTTCACCAGGACATCTCATGCCAAATTTATCAAAAAATTTCATTAATTCTCTCTTTACATCCACACCACCTGAAAGCTTGACTATATCCTCAAGAAAAGTATCATCCTTTGGATTCCCTGAAATATATTGGTAAACTTCCGGATATTCACGTATGGAATCTGCAACATCACATAAGCTCAATCCCATCTGGGTCGTTATATTATTGTCTAAGGATTTTGTTAAAATATCTGCTGCATTTTTTATTCCCAGCCACTTTTCTACCTTTTTATTAATAGAATCATTGACAAGGATAGCGGCTATAATTGCTCCTAACATCTTAGGATGGTAAGCCATATCGTATAGTTTTTTCCGGTCATTTTTGATAAACTCAAGAATCTCTGCTTCAGATTGTTTTTCTAACTGGTCCCTGGTATCTTTTATTTCCTTTTCAAATTCTTTGATTAAATCCTCAATGATTTTAGGATTGTTTTTCTTGTATATTTTAAAGGTTTCTTTGATAGAAGCAGCAGTAAAAATACCCCCTTTAATATTTCTCTTTCCTTTAGGTAAGGATGCCATAAATTCTTTATCTGCTGTTAAATTTTTTAAAGCATTTTGAATCAATGGGTCCTGTTTACCAGTTGCCATCACTAAACGTTTTTTTCCCACGGTGGAAGATAAATCATGAGTAATATCCGTATAAATGCGCCCTCCGATCTTCTCCATAGAAGAATCAGAAAGCATTTCAAAAAATGACATTCCTAACGGTCTTATGGCATCTGTCATCATCTGGGTATGTCCAATTGACATGTAAACCCGTGGGTTTTTCCCGGCAGTAACGTCCGGCAATGGAAACAGGGTAGTGATGGAACGGCTTTGTACAATATAAAACTCGTTATTGATCTGGCACCATTCAATATCTTGTGGTGCTCCAAAATGATCTTCAATCTTTTTACCTATGGAAGCCAGTTCCAGAATCTGAATATCGGATAGTACTCCCTTTTGATTTCTTTCACTTATTTTGATTTCTTTAATCCCACCGTTTAGGTCCGGTTTTATTTGAAAGTCCTGATTCCCTAAAGTCTTTTCTATAATTTTCCCAGCTCTCACTTTATAAATATCAGGATTTACGATTCCCGATACCATTGCTTCTCCCAGTCCCAATCCTGCATCAATAGATAACGTTGTACGATCCGATGTCATTGGATCAGCCGTGAACAGAATTCCGGAAGCCTCAGATAAAATCATTTTTTGCACCACCACAGAAAGTAATACTTTTCTGTGATCAAAACCATTCTGTATACGATAGGTAACAGCACGGTCCGTAAAAAGAGAAGCCCAGCACCGGATGATGTAGTTAAGAATTTCTTTCTTACCTATGATATTTAGATACGTATCCTGCTGACCGGCAAAAGACGCATGGGGAAGATCTTCTGCGGTAGCACTGGAACGAATTGCATACCCCTGGTTGTCATCATGTTTTAATAACTCTCTGTTTATTTCCTCCTCAATTCCTTTATCTATTGTGATATGCTCAATAATATTACGGATACTTTCACTTAATTTTATTATGGCTTCTCTTTCTTCCGCCTTTACTGTAGATAATTTATCTAATAAAACATTTATTTCTGAATTTCCTTCAATCGCTTTTTTATAAGCATTGGTAGTGACGCAAAAACCATCCGGTACTTTGATTCCTTCTATCTTTGATAATTCTCCCAGATTTAAACCTTTCCCTCCCACCTCTGAAAGATTATTGCTTTTCATATCTTTAAAACTCAATACATAAGAATTCATATGATCCCTCCACAAAAGTTTTGAAATTTGTTTTTATATATTTCATAATATATATTCAAATGAATTTTGTCAATATGTTTTGAAATTTTATTTGAAATATTTCAAAACTATGATATACTATATCCAACAAGAGATTATCTTACAGAATACAATGGATTGAAGGAGTTATAACAATGAACGGATATGAAAAAAGAACCAATGCAAAAAAAGAGTCTATTATTAATGCAGCCGGTGAATTATTCGCAAATCGTGGAATCACTGATGTAGGAATAAGTGAAATAGCAGCAAAAGCTAATGTATCACAAGTATCCATTTATAATTATTTTGGTGATAAAAATGCGCTTGCCAAAGAAGTTTTAATTAAATATCTTGATACCATCATTGAAGGATATGATGAAATATTACAAAGGGGAATTCCTTTTTCAGAAAAATTAAAGATAATCATGGAGAAAAAAGAAGAGGCTGTAAATGCTTATGGAAAATCCCTCTTCAGTAAATTTGCATGGGAAGATAAGACCTTCCAGCAAATCTATAAGGAAGCTCTGAATAACAAAGCAGTCTCCATATATACAAAATTTATCGAGCAAGGAAAAAAAGAAGGAGCCATTGACAGGGATATCCCTGATGAAGTTATACTTCATTTCCTCCTCTCCAGTGTATCATTTATGGAACAGTCCAATTACCTATCCACAGATCCCAAATACAAAATGGGAATTTTAAGACTTTGTTTATATGGTATAATTGGCAAGGAAGAAAAATAGCACTTATCAGAAACCTCTAAATATGATATACTTTTTAAGAAATATTATTTATATCTAAATAATTCGGACCAAAATATAAGGTGTATTACTTTATTGATTTACTATCATTAGACAATATGGAGGATATTATGAAACCAATCGCCAGTTTTACAATTGATCATATGAAATTACTTCCTGGGGTATATGTCTCCAGAAAAGACAGCGCAGGCAATTCTGTTATAACCACCTTTGATTTAAGAATGACCAGACCTAATTTTGAACCTGTAATGAATACCGCAGAAATGCATGCAATTGAACATTTGGCAGCAACATTTTTAAGAAATCATGAAACTTATGGTTCTAATATTGTTTACTTTGGGCCAATGGGATGCAGAACAGGATTTTATCTTCTTTTGAACGGAGATTACGAATCAAAGGACATCGTTCCTTTGATGATAGAATTGTATGAATTTATTAGAGATTATGAAGGAGAAATCCCTGGTGCTGCTGCGATTAACTGTGGTAATTACCTTGACATGAACCTTGGGATGGCAAAATATCTGGCAAATAGATATTTAAGTGAAGTGTTATATGATATTGCTGAAGAAAGACTGATTTATCCGGAGTAAAAATTATTTATTAATATCAAAGAAAACCCTGACCAATGAATTCTGATCAGGGTTTTCTTTTTATACAAATAAATCTTTTAAAGCTTTTTTAGCTAATTTCCCGTTGTTTTGAAAAGGATAGTCCTGTTTGGCTCTAAATTTATTAACAGCCTCCCTGGTCTTTATCCCCCATATTCCATCAACGTTTAATTTTATATTTAATTTCTTGTTAAGAGCTTTCTGTATTGCTTTTGTAATATATTTATTATTACGATTTTGCATAAAGGAAGTTGTAAAATCCCCCTTAATTTGAAAATGGGGACTATCCGGATTACAACTCCAATTGGCCCCTGCTTCAAATCCGTACTTCTCCATTGTCTGAATGATAATCTGGGTTTCTTTATCTTTCGCATTCCAAATAGCCGTCATTCTCCCATCAACCATACGTTGAGGTACAATGTCCACTGCTTTCCTTGATTTATGTACACTGTTTAAAGTCCATGTCTTCTTTGAAGCCCTGGGACAACAGTAAGCAGTTGCAAAGGTGGTATTGATTCCTTTCGCAGTCACTTCTGATATGGTCCTTCCCTGACAGTATAAATAATTCTGCCTTTCCTGGGATCGGTAAGTTTCAACGATTAATGGGTTGACACCTTGCTTTCTTATATCAGCCAGAGCAAGATTCAGTAATACCTGAACCAATATATTTAACTCTTTTATATCCCTGCACTGATCTGTTACTTTAGACATTTGCATTACCATCTTTCTTACCATTAGAATCAATAAGATTCCTCATAGCTTCATATAGTCCGGTAGATGCCAACCCACTTACCATACCACCTAAAATAACAGTTGCATTCATATTTGGAATATTAACAATAATATTAACAACCGTGCCAAGGCAAAGCATTATTGCAGGTATGTATTTATTCTTAATAAAATCTAACTGTTTCATTGCATACCCAACACATAAACAGATTCCCAAAACTACTAAGACAATGTAGTCTTGTAAAAAATTTAATTCCATAATAATTCCTCATTTCTCTAAAAAATATTCTGTTGAACTGCATAAAAAAAGAACCCCAGCAAACTAGTTGCTCCAAGTCCTATTAACCAATAGATTGCTTTGGTTTGATTTTCGATTTTCTCACATAGATTTTTGATCATAGTATTGGCTTCTGCCTGTGTGATTTCAAGCCGGTCTAATCTTTTGGAATGATCGTTGAGTCTCGTATCATGAACATCTAGTCTATGCTTGATTAATTCTTCATCCATATGTCACCTCACATTTTATAAAATTTTATAGTGTGGCTTCTCCTCTTTTAAAAGCCAGTATGGGATATAATCATCCAACAGTATACTCGGTAAAGAAAGGAGAAACCCTGAAATTATATATAAAAATAGAGTCTTATGCATTTGCTTCAAAGACTCCTCCTAAAATGTAATATTTACAGCCATTACATCATCCTTGGATGTGGCCGCGTTGATTTTCGCTTCCATGCTTTGTTGTTTATTTACAACCAATCGGACTACAGACTCTATTTCGAATGCCAATTGTTGCAGTTCCTGTAAAGTCCAGTCGTAGGTACATGGTTCACCTTGAACATTCCAAGATGGCTGATAATCTGTTTCTGATATAATAGCTATTTGACACATAAGAATCATCTGAGTAAGCAGAGATTGTTTTTCTTTTGTAATAGTATACTGTTTCTCAGTATTTCCGTGACAGGAAGAAACAATTGGATTCTCTTTCAGATAAACCTCCAAATTTTCTTTGCTTTTAGCTATCTGATAAGTTTTTAGTTCTTCCAATGTACACATTTCATAATTTATTGAAGGATTAATTTTTTCTTCAATATTATTCAGTTTTCTAGCTACCTCATCGACATTCCTAAGAGTTTTTGTATGCCTAAGTATTTCATTATTTTCATCAAGAAATCCTACAATTACATCATACAAGCCAAGATCAAAATCTTCTTTGGAAATAGCTACATTATCCCCCTCTATAGGAAGAGTACTTTTTTTAACGATGACATATTTATCATTATATTTGTAATAAAACATTTAAATTTCCTCCTTTCATTAAGGGAAATATTGAATTGCGTATGTATCACTATTGGTAGGAAACCCTAAAGATTTAATTAGTGTGAAATTCATTGTAAAAGTTGATTCGTTCACTGATACTGCGTAAATATATACATCTCCTGTTGCAACTGAAATAGCAAGTCTTGTCCCATCAGAATTAAAATCAAATACTGCGGAATGTGATGAGTTCTTACCAAGTAATCCTGAAATTGAATATGGTCTTCCTTGTATATAATTATAAAGAAAATAATAAGGTGAATTAGGATATCCTGTAGTAAGAATAAAACCTGTATTGGAAATTGCCACACCACAAGGGTATATAGTACTGGTAATATCTGCGTTATGAGTTGTTTCTCTTTCTAGAGTTACTGTTCTATTTGATTCATTAAATGTATATACACTTAAATTATAACGCGATGGTAATCCGGTAAGAGAGACTATTCTGCTATAGTTTTTATTAAATTTTACTATAAAAGGATATCCCACACCATACTTAACAGAACCATTGTGACTATAACTCCCATCAGTATTTTTGTAATATGCGTATATACTCCCTTGGCTAGAGCCACTTGCAGCTGCGCTATATACAATCATTGTTCCCGCATAATTCATAGAAATACTAAATATCGAATTAGTATAACCAATGCTAAAATATGTTAACTGTACAAAAGTATTACCATTGTTCTTGAAAATAATAATTACATAATCGTTATTACCATTATTCCTATACAGTGAAGCTACAGTATTACCATCTCCTGATATAGTCGTTATGCTAACAGAATTATAGGTTAAACCTCCTAAATTAACAGAAGATGGTACATCCCAGAAAGAAGAGTATACGTCTCCAATTCTTTGAAAGACTATATTGTAGTGTGCAAGATATCTACCATCACTTGAATAAGTCGTATTAGAACTATAGGTAGAACCTTGGGCAAGTGTTGTGACATTTCTAACATAGGTATCACTAGAAACATTACATATTGATAATCCATATCCAGGACCGCTGCCACCTTTAGCTATAGCTAAGTATGAACCTTTTTGTGATATTAATTTCCATGAATTCCCATCCCACATATGTGCTGTTTCAACATCTAGTAACCCACCAAGCTTAGAATATACCATAGGTCTTCTTAACATTACACTCGTTGAAATATCTCCAGATATATTACTGACTAACCAGTCTGCAGATGAATCATCTATTTCTGATGTAGAGACTATTACTGACTTATTATCCGTAGTTTTAATAGAGTGTGAAATACTTTCTTTTCTAAGTGTTGTATCACCTACTACAAACATAAGTGTCCCATCTGCTACCCCTGCGGTAAATGCATCTACTATTTGAATCTTACTAAATGTAGCCGAACTCTTAACCCAAATATGACCATTTTTAACAGCAGTAGGTTGAGATTCTTGTATTGACAATGGAAAATTGTAAAACCCAGGAGTAGCCATTGAACCTGCTACACCATAGATGGATACACCACTTTTTATATTTGACGATATTAAGGCTGGTTCTGCACTTTGCAACTTATCGGTAGTAACTTTTATTTCTCCATCTCCAGCTCCTCCCTTTTGATATCCTTTTTCTGGATATACAGCTAAGGCTCCATCTGCCCATTTGGCAATGCCTGATGGTGTTCTTATTCCTGTAAGTATTGGTATATTACCTATCAATCCTGTATCATTATCGTTGCTGAATGTCTTTCCCGCTAGTACATGGTCAGCGGTTGCATTTCCCTCTGCACTAGCTTTGATAAAAAAACAGTCACCAGCTTCATCATACCAAATTGTAACTGCTTTACCTGCAATAAGAGTAGGGGCAGCGGTTGTTCCTGGTTTGTATAACTTCTTACCATTTATAGTAGTTGATGCTCCTCCATTCCCTGATATTACTTTAAAGGTTTTGCCAGCTCCATCTTCCAAAATGACATCCGATAAAATAATGGCTGTAGCTGTTCCCCCTGCTGATTCAAACTTTCCGGTATTCCCTAATACTTTATCAATCTTATCAAAGTTATTATTCAGTCCGTCAATACTTATGTATTCATTATTCTGTTGCTTTTCTAAATTATAATTTTTTGTATATTTTGCCATTTCATCACCTCGATCTTAATTGTTCCCATGTATAAGCATTTGCTTCATTCCATGTCATGTTAGCTACATCTTTCCAAGTATTATACACATATTCAAATGTAAAAGATAAGTGAGCGGGCTTAATTTCCTCAATGGTTAATTTCAAATCAGCCATATTAGGAGGCAGCCCTTTTGTACCCACAAACTTTACACGAAAACTATAGTCAGATGGGTTTTCAATTATCTCAACCTCGCCATTGGAATAGGACGTTGCAACCTCTTTTATCATCTGCTTCGTGACTGTACCGGTTCCTCTTGCCCTTGCTATGATTCGTTCTCGCCGAAATTCTTTTGACTTGGTCACATCTACCGTAAGTCCATAAATTTTTTCGTATCTGCTTAACAGATCTGTTGCCGTACTGACAAAGCATTGGTCAATGGTTTCATTAAAGTCAGCCGCAACATGGTTGATTTTATTGCTAAGGATTCCTTGTAATTCTTCCATTGTATTATTATCATCATAGACCGGAGGCAGTAATTCCATTAAATTCATCTATACCACCTCCGCTAATGTAATAGCACCTAAAATTGGCATGTCTGTTTCTCCTATGGTAATGTTAGCTGTTCCTCCATCTATTAATAATGAATTATAGTCTTTCACTCCCGGAGTTGATAACAGGATACTTCCAATCTTTGCGAAACTTACACTGTAAGTCTCGAATACTAACTCTCTAAAATAATCTGCTAATGCTGATGTAAATGCAGCTACTGTATCCTCATAGGTCTGTGTTCCATCCAAAACTATATTGGCAGTAATTCCAATTACTTTTTCGCCCGGGCTGTCTACTGTAACATTTGCTCCTATTGGACGTACCTTCTCAATATAATCATAAACTGCTGTCTCCAAAGTCTGATCAATTTCCATATTACTATCTACGATCAATATTTTTACTGTACCATTCCCATTCCATAGTGGAAATACTTTTGCATCACCAACACCTGGAACTAATAATGCCCACTCACGGTAATTAAATGTATTTCCACTTGTACTAGGTCTTCTCAGATAATTAAAGAACCGTTCACGCAGATTATGATCTGATTCTTCATCTGCACCACTTGCAATAATATCTGTCAGAGTTGCCGTAACACCATTTACATTTTCAATGGCTTCTAATGGACCACTATATGTATTTCCAATTTCACCATGCTGTTCACAAGCTGCACTATATGTATTGGTATCTAATAATTCTTCGACCACATAAATGGTATCATTGAAACTCCATCTCGAACCAACTGGAATTTCTCCATTGGTTACTATTTTTCTGATTGCATGAGTCGCCTCTTTACGGGTAATTCCATAATCAGCTACAACACGATCAAGATATTCACCAACTGCAGTATCCCCGGATACCAGATCAATAAAATTATCCAATTGAACATAAGTTTCAGCAATCTTATAGACACAAGGAGCAATCGCTCTCATGATCAGACTGCCTTCCTGTTTATCAATGTCTTCTGTAATCATACCCAATGCTTCCTCTAACAAGTTCTCATATGTTCTGTCTTCAAACATCTATTCTCACCTCCCCAAAGAGTGTATTTGCAGTAAATGAAATGGATAATTTGTCGTATTCTGATTTTACATTAAAGTCTGAAATACCAGTTATATATTGATTCATCATTAAGCAATCTTCCACCATACGTTTTGCTTCCATTTCTAAATACTCCTGTGTATAGGCGTGTCCGATCAAATCCTCTATTTCGCTGCCATAATCCCAGGAAAATATATTATATTTGTATCGACTGGTTTTAAGAGCGTTATAGATCCAAATCTTTATGGCTTCAACACCCTCTACAATCTTACCTGTAAATTTCCCTGTATCTAAGTTGATACCATATTCTTTAGGGACTTTTATCACTTCTTCCGCCGACACCTGACCATCTGTTTCGAAAGGAAAACTCATTTATACCACCCTTCCAATAACTACATATTTTGTTTCATCTAATTTCATTAAAATAACCATATCTCCTTTTTCCAGAGGCTTTATAAAAGTTTCTGGATCTATATACCACCCTGTTACTAAATGTTGTGAAATAAATAAATCATCTTTCTCTAATTTAAGATTATTTAGATAACATGAATTCGAACTTTCCATAGTAACAAGGAAAACATTATTAGAAGTGCTGCCCGTATTTCTCATGATCTTAATTAATTTTTCATATCCATTCATACTTCATTACTCCTTTACCTCCATGATATTTTTAAAGGTCAGATCTAAATTCATGGTATGATTTCCATTTTCGAAACTATGGGAATCCTGTTCAATCCAAAATGTACCTTTCAGTCCAGTCAATGAATCATAAATTGCAATGCCAAATCCACTGATGCAGCTGATATTTCCAATCGCTTGTAAACTTGCAGTTTTGTCGATACCAACCAGCATATTTTTAGCAGCTTTTGTTCCATTCTCTCCGTCCTCTTTTGTATAAATATCCTGAAAGATCCCAAATTGTTTCACCCAATCATCATTTTTTACTTCACCGATCTGTTTCCCTTTGTCATCATATATTTTGATCTGATTTACCATAGAGTCAAGAGATTCTGTGTAACTGGAACTTAAAATATTAACTTCATCACTAAGAATAAAATCTTTAATAATCTCCCCTTTTTCAATTACATATAACTTCCGGCCAGACATAATCGGCATATACTTTTTACCATTCATCTTATGTGCTTTTGTATAGGCTTTTAAAATAATGTCATAATAGCTTGAACTGTCGATGAGCATACTTTTTATATTTACGTTGGTGGCTGCAATGGTACCTGTTTCAATTTTTAATTCATTGCATATTTTCTTCGTAATCATTTCAGGTGTAACATTTTTAAAGTTATAAGAACCATTGCTCCTTAGTAAATGATTAAGATCATCGTATCCGCTATATGTAATCGTTCCGGTTTCATTATTTCTCTCCCGGTTATACACCATGATATCAATAAGTAATCTGCTATCATCATAATATAGCCTGATCCTGTCTCCCAGATTGATATTTGGATCTGAAATGTTTTTATCGAAAGGTGAATTAAGAACTGATATATCCAATGTTCTTGATGCCTGTCCGGCTGACCCTCCCCAGTTTATCGTTGAGACAAAATCTGTGATATCATTCACACTTCCATCCGATTGTTTCACCCATTTTATTTTCATGCCTTAATCACCAACTTTTGACCTGCCTGTATCAGATTCGGATTGGCTATATTATTTTGATTTGCAATTGCATAACAATTTGAACCATTTCCTGTCAGCCTTTTTGCAATGCTGTATAGAGTATCACCTTTCTTTACAATGTAGGTGGTTGTTTTAACTGTTTTCGTTATTCTTTTGGTATCATTAACCGTTAACTTTGTACTCTTTTTATCAGCATTTACTTTTTGCTCCGCAACTATTTCAGGTTTTCTATATTCTTTTAACTCTAAAGTATAATATACATCTCCTGTGCTATCCTGTTCTGAATGAGTAAAAGATTCTATAGTCATTGGCATATTAATATTTGCATCTGTAATCGAAATTTTTACAGGGTTGTTCATCCAGGACTTAATTAATTCAATACATTCATATGGACCAGGAAAACCTGTATATTGTACAAATCCATATTCCCGATTAGGGAAAAAAGAAGAAAGAGAAAGTGTTTTTAACCCTCTCTTTCCAATGATATTTATCTCTCCCTTTGATGTAACATTAACTGTTGAATTCTGCTGCACATTCTGAACTTCAAAACCGGAAGGCAGTACAGGCAGTCTTAAACTTTCATTATCTTGCTGTAACCAAATCTCCATTAAGCTAACACCACCTCTCCAGTATTATTAAGGATCTTTTCAAATTTATTAGCAACTTTATTCACAATATCATCAATATCTTTATCGCTTCGAACCTCAATCTTATCTGCAAGCTTGGCAATTGTGATTGCAACATTACCTTTTCCTTTTGTTCCCTCTGCCCTGGCCATCTGGATACTTTTATCATGTGGATAAACTCTGCTGCCTCTTGGAAGATCCACGATCTCAGCTCCCCGATCATGAATCATGGCAGGACCGCCTTGCCAGTAATTCGTTCCTTTTGCCAGCATAGGAATTGTTGGGATATTAATTGAGAATGATTTCCCCCCCAACCAATCTGGTAATTTAATACCTAATTTATTAATTCCACTAATTGCTAAATTTATTAATTGAATTACCGCATTAATTGGTATCTTGGCCAGAGATGAAAAGCTTTCAAATACGCCTTTAAATATTAATCTGACACCATCCCAAACTTTATACCAGTTATTAGTAAATCCACCTGATATTAAAATTATAATTCCATTGAATAACGATAATAGACCAGAAATAGATCCTCTTATACCTCTAATAACTGCACTAAAAACTGCTTTAATAATCAAAAAGCTATTTCTAATTCTCTTTACAAAAATAGATATTATATATACTAAAACTGGGTTAAAAATTTTTATAATGTTATATATAATTGGTCCTAATACATTTATGACACCTGCTATGCTATTTTTGGCTTTTTTAAATTCATTAACAAATACTAAAACGACTAATTTTATACTATTAAATTTCTGTTTAAAAAAGTTGGCAATATTGTTTAAAAACGGTTTTATTGTGCCCCAATTTTTAATTATGACAAAAACGATAGTAGCAAGAACTGCAATAATTGCAATTGCGATAAAAGCAGGACTTTTCAATCCCATAAGGGCAACTTTACCTATTTTACCAAAATTACCGAATGTACTTCCTAATTTAGTAAATACGCCTCCTAATTTACTTATACCTTTTCCTGTATTTGATAAATTTTTACCTGCTTTATTAAAATTATCAACCTTACCTGTGGCATTAAATATAGTATTGCTAACATTTATTATAATAGTATTAATTTGATTAATATTACCAAGGCCATCAGCAGCCTTTGCTGTGCCTTTCATTGTCCCTGATAATTCTTTAATATTTTTGATGAAACTGGCAATTGTATTAAATTTACCGATTTTATCCATAAATCCGCTTTTAATATCATTAGCTGCATCGTTGTAAATTGTTGCAAGATCATATACTTCTTTTCCTGTTTTAGCAAAAGGACTATTTAAAGCATCTTCTACAATTTTACCTGCGTCTTCAAACACTTTATTCCCCTTCAAAACATCTTTTACCAGGCTTTGTATATTTTTAGAGCTCTTCATCATTGATTGGATTGCATCATTCATAGGTCCGGTAAAGTTATCTATCAATGAAAACGATACTGCAACATTATTAGCCATTATTTCCACCTCCCAGCGCATCGTACTCTTTTGCCATGTCTTCTAATTGCTGATACATGAACTGCCGTACGATTTTTTTTGACCCATATCCAAGTTGTTTATACTTTTGGGGCTCCCAGTTCTTATACCGAAAAAGGAAGTACATTAATTGTACTTCCCCATCGGTATTCATTAGTTTTTTATTTCTTCATCCGTATCATCACTGAATCCGCTTATGACGCTGATGGTATTAGCAAGGTTCGCCATTACCCCGCCCTGAAATAAAATCTCAGCTAATTCTTTCGGTGTAGATGCGCCAAAATGCTTTTGCAGTCCTTCATCTTTTAGATTGGGTTCTACAATACCTTCCAAAACCACTAATGTATTTTGTTTATATACTTTTGAGAAATCAACGTTTCCCTTTTTATCAAGAATATCTGCAGATAGTTCCTGAAATCTTTGTCCACTTATGGCTTGCACCTTAACCATAAAAGGCTCTCCTAATAATTTGGAAAGCCTTTTCACCTCAACAGCAGCTGTTTCTTTTTGTTTTACTTCATTGGCATCCAGTGCCAATAATTTATCTACTAAATTCATATTGACCTCCTATATTAAGTCGATTGCTTCCCAATCCCTAAAGGTGAATGGAATGGTTTCATCCCCGTTTTTCTTAAGTTCCCAATCGGCTAGTGTCATTTCTGTAAATACACAACCGATTAATTTTACTCTTTCACATCCAAGGGCACTAGGGTCTTCTAATTTGGAGATGATAGTAACTTCTGTCTGAATACCTTTTTTCAGATTATCACTTTGTAATGCAATAAATCTTGAAGATACCTTATTTAATTTGATTTCTCCTTTGCATTCTAAGCCTGTGATTTTAGTACCATCTACTAATTGGCGGGATTGGCTGATCGTCTCCGTCTTTGGTGTTACTTTTGCATTTAAAGAGGTTACTTCAGAAATATATTCGCTATCTACCCATAATTCTCCCCATGTTCCGTTAATTACTTGCTCTGGTTTATATCCCATATCTCATACTCCCTTTCTTATATATTAATTGGTAAACTGATTTCTTCAATTGCATCTAATATCTTAACAGTTGCCTTAAGAAATACTTTATCATCAGTATCATATACCCTGATTTCATCATCAGACATATCATCTGTAGCAACGCCCTTTGACTTAAGGTAAGCTCTTTGTGTTTCAATATCAATTCCAATATTGGCAGTTGATAAAATACCATCCAGAATTAATTGCTCGAAGTATCCTCCAATTGCACTCATAAGTAATACTTTATTATCATAGGTATTTAAATATTTACCAAGATAACTGTCCTGTGCTGTTTTGGTAATATCATCGTAGATCATATCCATGGCTTCCACGATCTTAATCTTTTTAAATTGATTTCCTTTATCTGCACTTGTTGTTGTCAAACTGTTTACACCACGTGCTACTTTCACTTTTTCACCATCGTGGTATACAATAAATTTACCTGCATCAATTGCTCCATCCATTTCAGACTTTTTAAGCTTTGTACAGTTTGTTAACTCACTTAATGGAGCATAGGTACAACTGATCGTTAATGGTGTTCCTGTAATCAATCCGGCAATACGGGAACAATATTGTTCTGTTGTATATGTATTGGCACCATTCATCACTTCCGCTGTCGTATAGTTGATAATTCCTTCATGATCACCTGTGGTATCCGGTAATACTGCTTTTACTTTTTTCCCGGCTTCTCTTTGAACTTTTACCCAGGTTACAATGTCACTTGTCTTTTCATCCGTTTGAACTGTAGGAATCGCTAAATAGTCAAAACGATTTAATTCAAAATAATTTAACCCAGGAGTATAATCCTCTGTTACCACATATGCAATTACTTTTTTAGGTGAATTCATATATCCCATTAATGCTAATTTAATCTGTTCCTGATTAAATGCAGACAATGTATCCGGTATATCTGAAACATTTAAAATTGTAACCGGATTCGTCGCCGGAACATCTGCTTCTTTAAGAATAAGCGCTACAATTCCACGTTCTCCTCTTTTAATAATCTGTGCTGCTTTTTCACTAAAACTAATGTTAACACTTGGCATTCCCATACATATTACCCCTTTTCTTTTAATATTAATTCATTTGCGATTACGCTGGAATTTGTCCTGTTATTTGATTCTAAATACTCAATTTCTATGACAACTTGCAATGTATTTGTATTTTCTCCTACAAACTCATAATTACTGTCCGTAACTGGAATTTTGTTGCCACTCACAACTAATTTGTATCCAAACAGCTCTATTATTTCATCTGCTTTTGTTAAGTTATCAATTTCATTTAGATCTTCCGGAAAATATGTGATCAAAATTTTATAAGCTTTCGTTTTGAAATTAATACTCTCATTTAGATTTTTCTTTGGCAGCAAATCAATAAAAAAAGAAGGTTTCTCATAACCTTCCACAACTTCATGACCATAGACCTTATATGTTGGATACTTACTATATAAAAGTGTGCTTACTGCATTATAGATATCTGCTCCATTCATTAAACCAAACCACACCTCCTGGTTAAAGCATCTACTAATCCATTCATTTCATTTCCTATACTTTTTTGGAATTCTTCTGTTGCCCGCCCTAAAATCTGCTTTCCTGGCACCCATCCAGTCTTACCATTTGCTAATACTTGATTATAGCCATTTTCAATCTTTTGAAATTCCGGATGAGTACTGACAAATTGCAAATCCAAGCTACTGCCATTTTTTTGAACTTTCTCTAACTTAAATCCCTTTACTAAATTATCTGCATCTGCCTTAACTGCTTCTTTAGTCAAAGCAGCTACCCTGTTTTTAAACTTTAGGGCTGCTTCTTCTAACTTTTCTTGTGCAATGTCCGGGTACATGCTTTTTGCTTTTAGAAGGTTATCCTGAAATTTTTTCAGATTATTTAAAGAGAAATCACTATCAGACAATATATCACCAACCTTTCTATAGATTTTCTTTGTTAAGTCTCAATAAGTTTAAGTTCTGGCTCTTATTTTACACATAATTCATACCTCTTTCTTATTAGGATATATATTAAAAAGGACCTGTTCTTCAGGTCCCTCTTAACCGGTTATTATTATTTTTCTTTTTAAAATTATTTAGCAGGTTTTATTTATCAACTTCCATTTTGAATGATATCATAAAGTTAAGTG
Organism: Mobilisporobacter senegalensis; assembly: GCF_003752155.1. Classification (GTDB taxonomy): domain Bacteria; phylum Bacillota; class Clostridia; order Lachnospirales; family Lachnospiraceae; genus Mobilisporobacter; species Mobilisporobacter senegalensis. The sequence goes on from NZ_RJVG01000005.1 coordinate 326,154, forward strand.
CCATACTATGCCATCCTCCTTTTATATTTGAAAATTATTCAGTGCTTTATTATGTAATCTATGGGTCTGCCGCCAACTATATCCTATTTCAGTACATATCTGCTCCCAGGTTTTAAATTCTAAATATCTTTTATATATAATTTCTGCTTCAACACCATCCGGCATTTCAAAAATATGTGTTTCAATATCCAGCTTTTTATCCATACATTCTTTTTTAAGTTTATCAATTCTGGATATCATATCATCAATTTTAACTATATAATCTGATAAATCAGTATGTGTTTTACTTTTGGGCATATCGGATAAAATCTGAGTCCTGGCCGATTCTTTTGTTATCCTCAAAGATTCTAACTGCTCTTCCAGAGATATTAGCTTTTTGTGTATCCCTTTATAGGCATTTAAATATTCTTTCTTCCCGTCAATCCTGTCTTTTTCTGTCATTATATTATCACTCCCCTCAGCCAATCTTGTAAAAATATATTTTCTTTACTTTCCTTAACATAAATAGATTATTTATCTATCGAACCTTCGTATTTAACCTTATAGCTCTCCTCAAATATATCTAATAATTCAACTAAGATTATTTTACATAGTTCAAATGGATGAGCTTGATATATTTCATGTATTTCCCTGACTAATTCCATCCATTCATCATTATTCAAATATTTCTTATATTTTACATAGAAATTATAAGTGTCTTTAAATATCAGTCTTACCTGTTCAGGTGACGGTATATTATTTTCATGATTTTTCATTCTTGACCTCCAATTACCATCTTATTTAACAAATTAAATTAACATTGACTATTATTATATTTTTCCCAGATATAATTATTTTTACTTACCTGTCCCAATTTTAAGTTCATTTAAACTCCTTTCCCGTTTAGTAACTTAATAAGTTACTTTGATTATAGCATTATATTGTAACTTGTCAAGATACTTTTTGTTGACATTTTTTTTGTTAGTGATATAATAAAGTTACTTGGAGGTGATACCATGACAATTGGTAATCGAATTAAAGAATTAAGAGAGAATCAGCACATTACACAGGAAGAACTGGCAAAATCCATGAATTCCACGAAGCAGACAATCTATAAATACGAGAATAATATCGTAATGAATATCCCATTTGATAAAATTGAAATGATCGCAGCAAAATTAGGTACTACTCCATCTTATCTCCTGGGATGGGATGAAATAAAAGCGGATATTAAGAAAATAGGATATAATTTAGATATTTTAGATGCAAAAATCTCGTTTAATGACGTCCTGCGTCACATAATAAGATCTTTTGGGTATTCTATAGAAGAAAATTTTGCGAAGAATAATGACCGAGATACTACTGTTCTTTTTGAAGGGAAAAGCGGGCGATTTGAAATTAAAGAATCCAGTTATAATGAATTTGTTAATAATGTATTCTCTTTTATAGATTTTAGCCTGAATAGATTAGTAAATGAAGGGAATCGGGTAGAAAGTAATTTTTATACGACCAGTTTCGCCCAGGAATTAAACGCAGCACATGAGATCGAAGATGCAACGGACGAAGAAAGAGCTCACGATGAAGATATAATGAATGATGATAATTTCTAGTATCTTTACAGATCAAATGAATAACTTAAGGGGTTGTTATAAATGACATATGATGAATTACTTGACGAATCATTGATGAATGGATTGGTTGTGAAAGAAAAGCCTCTATTAGGCAATAAAGGAAGGATTAAAGGGAATAAAATCGCTATAAAAAAAGATATTCCTACATTAAGTGAAAAATCCTGTGTTCTTGCGGAAGAACTTGGCCACTATTATACTACAGCAGGCGATATAATTAATCTTCAGGATATTAAAAACCTTAAGCAGGAGCTAAAAGCCAGGTTATGGGCATATGACAGGCAGATTGGTTTACATGGTATTGTCAATGCTTATGAAGCCGGATGTACTTCCATATATATGATGGCTGATTTCTTGAATATTACAGAAGAATTTTTAACAGATGCACTAAAATGTTATAAATCAAAGTATGGTATATGTACGAAATTCAATAATTATATCATATACTTTGAACCCTTTTTGGGAATCTATAAAATGATTCGTGATATGAATTAACGATATGTTTCTCTCATGGGGACAGACTACCTGGCTTTCCTGGTAATCTGTCCTTTACTCTGTTTATAATTATTTATAAATTCACTATTTCATCTTACACTTGTCAAATTCCGGATTGAAAGCATAGAAATTCTTAGAATCTAATTTGTCCTGAACAATTCTTAATGCTTCACCGAATCTTTGGAAATGGACAATTTCTCTTTTACGGAGCCATCTTATAGGATCACAAATTTCAGGGTCATTTACTAATCTTAAAATATTATCATATGTGGTTCTTGCTTTTTGCTCTGCTGCCATATCTTCACAAAGATCTGTGATAGGATCTCCTTTAGATTGGAAAAATGTTGATGAGAATGGTGTTCCGCTTGCTGCCTGTGGCCATAATGCAAGAGTATGATCTACAAAGTAAGTATCAAATCCTGCTGCTTTTATTTCATCAATACTTAAACCCTTCGTAAGTTGGTGAACAATTGCACATACGATTTCCATGTGTGCCAATTCTTCTGTTCCAATATCTGTAAGAACTCCTACTACTTCGTTATAAGGCATGGTATATCTCTGAGATAAATATCTCATGGATGCTGCCAATTCTCCATCAGGGCCACCAAATTGAGTAATAATAACTTTAGCTGCCTTTGCGTTTGGAGTCGAAATTTTTACAGGATATTGTAATCTTTTCTCATAATTCCACATAAACTAGCATCCTCCTTCCCATGGCCATGGTTGATCAATCCAGGTCCATTTACCACATGATACGTCAACATTGTCATTTAACAATGGTCCAAAATTCTCAGTATATTGTTTCAATGCTTTTTTACGAAGCTCCTTGTGAACAGAATAATATTCTAATGCTTCCTTGTCATATGGATGAGTGTCCAGATAAAGTACACAATCATCAATCGCAAAACTTACTGCTGTGATATAATGTAATAATTTCTCACGTTCATTCATCCTCTTTCACCCCTTCTCAATCCACATGTAGATCCATAGAATTCAAGATCAAGCTCTTCAAAAATAGTACCTGCCTTTAACCCCTCATTGGCATCATAAACACATCTCCACTCCTGCCATGGAACATATGCCATCGCCAATGCCATTTGTTCAACAGGATATCTGGTTTTTTCCTGACGTCTCTCTCTATCAGAAGGAGCACAATAATCGCACGTATTTCCTCGATTACGGTCATATCCCTGTCTCATACTTCCCATAAAAATAAAACTCCTTTCACTTCATATTTCGATCATAATTATTGATACATTATAATAATATGTAATGATGGGCTTTATGTGCTTGTTTCAGATATATTGTACCTTTACAAACCTTAATGAGTATAATATGTCATTTTTTAATCTTTTACGAATATAATGTAAAAGATAAACTGAGAATGGAGTAAATATGAGAGGTCAAAATAGCGAGACAAACTGTCGTGAACCTAATATAGATTGTGATTATAATGAAGAATCAATACGACTGGAAAGTACATCTATGCCTTCCCCAAACATGAATATAGTAAAACATACAATGGACATTCTAAAGGCGGCCCTTCCCTATGCAGATGTAAAATCATTGCCTACATTGCAAATCATGGTAAAAGCGACTGAATTGATGGATACAATAAAAAGTCAAGCTTTTGAACTTTCCACTTTGGATTTAGATGAAGGAAAAGGGGATATGGAAGGAATGTTAAACAGTATACGAGAATTATGTACAGATCGGGAGCGTGAATTGATCGACATAATTCTTAATATTATTAATGCCAAAAATTTGTATAATACATACAAAACCATATCCAGCATGGGCTTTAATAATAATAGTGATAATACAGAAGGCAATCCATTTGCCAGTGCTTTTGGATTTGGTGATGACTCCAGTATGATGGATATCCTTTCCTCTATGCTTTCTCCAGAACAGCAATCTACTTTTGAAACTCTTAATACGATTCTTAGTACCATGCCTGACTCAACTACCTAATAGATTGGAGTGTATATATGAAAGATTTATCTTGGCTTGATAATCCAGCGTTAAAGAATCTGGATTCCAGAAAATTAGCAGTAATGATTGAATTAATTAATGAAACTGAGGGAAAACCTCTGGAAAAAACATTACCCATGATAATGAGCGCAAATATGAAATTAAAATCACAGAATCTCGGTTTTACTCCTGATGAAACAACCTTAATATTTGATATCCTAACGGCAAAAATGAGCCCTGAAGAAAAAACAAAATTTTCTAATCTAAGAAATCTTATGGAAAGTAAAGCAAAAGGATTTAAGAATAAAAGGACCAAATAATACATTATTAAAATGGAGATGGAATTAATAAATTTTGACATGAAAAAGGGGCTGTAAAAAAACGGCCATAAAGAACGGCCATAGTAACACCAGACGGTGAAGCTATGGCTGTTCTCGATTTATTTACAAGATTATATCT
>NZ_RJVG01000006.1 GCF_003752155.1 Mobilisporobacter senegalensis
CGAATTCAATTGACAGCATAAATATTTGACAATCGATAAATATTATTCTGCCTGCATTTGACCAGGTGCATTTAGTGACCCCAATTTTAGATATACTCTTATAAATAAATCGAGAACAGCCATAGCTTCACCGTCTGGTGTTACTATGGCCGTTCTTTATGGCCGTTTTTTTACAGCCCCTTATCTATATTAAAAGCAGAAATATAAAGCCGGATTCTTTTGATATTACATCAGATATAGCCAATTATTAATGTTTAATTATTAAATATATATTGATTTACTTCAAATGATTGCCTTATACTTCTGCTTGAAATATTACTCTTTCATCTTTGAATCAAAAATCCAGGATGCGATATAACTAAAAATCAATGCTGCTGAAATGCCTACTGAAGAGGAAGTAAGACCTCCCTCAAATATACCGACCCATCCATCCTTTAGTATTGCTTCTTTTACACCTTTAAATAGTACATTCCCAAAACCAGTGAGGGGGACACTTGCACCAGCCCCAGCAAATTCTACAAATGGTTCATAGACACCAATTGCTCCCAGGAAAGCACCTAATACTACAAGGATTACCATGATTCTACCAGGCATAAGTTTTGTTTGATCCATTAGAATCTGAACTAACGCGCAAATTGCTCCACCTACCAGAAAAGCTTTAACATAGTCCATTTACATTCACCTCCATCAATTATTAACATGCCTCAATGATAACTCCATGAGCAATTCCTGGTACTGTATTTCCTTCATTAAAGCTTACTTTGGATAATAGTGCTCCTGTTGGTACAAATAATACTTTTTTCCACTCTTTATTTTCTAATTTTTTAAATACATGCCCTGTTAAAGTAATTGCGCTGCATGCACAGCCACTACCTCCGGAATGGGTATCCTGTTCCTCTTTATTAAATATTTCAATACCGCAATCCATATGGTTCTTACTTATATCATATCCTTTTTCTTTCATAATATCCTTCAAAATATCAGAACCAACATATCCCAAATCACCTGTTATTATTTTATCATATTGATCTGGTTGAATGTTAAAATCAACCAGGTTCTGATAAATGACATCTGCAGCTGCAGGTGCCATGCACGCTCCCATATTCATGGAATCTTTAATTCCATAGTCAGTTACCTTGCCTGTGGTAATACCAGCAATTCTTATATTTTTATTTGAATCATTTGGCATATTTCCCAGAACAACTGCACCACTGCCTGTAACAGTCCAGCTTGCGGCAAGAGGCCTTTGATTCCCATAATCAAGAGGAAAACGAAATTGTTTTTCTGCCCCTGCAAAATGACTGGATGTAAGCGCCATTACTTTATCTGCGTATCCACCATCTACAATCATCGAGCCAATACTCAAACTCTCACCCATAGTAGAACATGCTCCATATACACCAAACATGGGAATTTCAAGATCAATGATACCAAATGAAGTCGCTATTAATTGTCCTAATAAATCACCCGCTATTAAATAACGTATATCTGAATTCGTTAAACCTGCTTTAGAAATGGCTAGGTCTGCTGCTTCTTTTTGTAATTTACTTTCTGCTTCTTCCCAGGTATTTTCTCCTACCATTGGATCTTCTTCTATTTTATCAAAACAAGTTCCAAGTGGTCCCTCACTCTCTTTCTTACCCGCTATGGAAGAATAACCTATAACATAAGGTGGGTTTTCAAATTGAATACTTTGTTTGCCAACTATTTTTGTCTGTTTTCCAGCCATACTAATACTCCTATTCCAATACTTATTAAGATTGTAATTTTAAAATAATATAATATATGATTCCAAATACCCATGAAGAAAAGATACCATATAAGATAACCGGACCACATATGGTGAATATTTGACAGCCTATACCAAAAACCTGACCTTCCTTCTTGAATTCAATTGCAGGTGCAGCAACGGAATTGGCGAAACCCGTGATTGGAACAAGGGTACCTGCTCCTCCGTATTTAGCTATCTTACCGTAGATATTTAAACCTGTTAATAAAATACTTAAAAATACTAAAGAAATCGTATTATATAGCATTGCAAAATCTATATTTGCTCCCAGATACTGATAAAAATTAATAAGACCTTGCCCTATGGTACAGATAAGTCCTCCAATCCAAAATGCATTTAGTATATTTACTACTAAGCTATGTTTGGGAGTTACACTTTTTACATATTGATTATAAATCTGATCTCTTCTGTTCGTATCGCTTTCATTAATAACCTGTTTAATGGATGGACCTTTGTTTTTGTTATTGTTCTGATTTGGTTTTTCTTTCATTTAAATTACTCCTATCTATGTTTTTGACTATTAATTTAAGTAATCAAGATAGTCTTAAAATATTATCTGCTATTTTGCAAAAATATATAATTGAATGAAACTTCCAATACCTTTCCCTATTGCCAGACTAAGTACTGCAAATGGTATCCCCTTTCTTAAGTTGATTCGTTTGGCAAATATAGGTATCGTATCTAATACCTCCGTCAATGCCATCGCAAGACAGCCGGTAAACATGCCTGCAAATAGCCCAAAAACTGTGATGCCTATAATACCAAAAGGAACTTCAAATCTCCAGATAGTCATTAAATTACCAACTGTGCCTCCCAGTGTTACACAGTCCTCAAAGAAAAGAATGTGTCTGGCAGTATTCGTTCGGCTGGCCAACCTGGTTACCAGGCCAATTTTCGTAATAAATGTAAAAACTGCTCCGGCAATAGTGATCCCACCGGATAATCCTATGAATACCAGCAGGCTATATTTAATCAGCATCAATTGTTGTTCCCTCCCTGCTGGCATCCTGAATTAGAGCGTTGTTTAAATCATCTTCATACAAACGCATTTCAATCTGTATCGGTGTAGGGTCATCCCTTACTTTTAATCTGGAGAAATGATTAAAAAATATAATAATTCCAATTGGCAGGCCAATTGAGTAAGAAATCTCTAAGATAGTCCCTCCTTTTTTTGCCTCTCCCATAACTAATTCATAAACGATTGCAAAAACTTTATCAACACTTACATCTGTATTAAATGTCATAATCGTAAAAGCAGCACCAAAAAATATGATCAGAGCTACAAAAAAAGATTTTATATATTCGAACATAACTTTTGTCTTGGTGGGAATCTTGTATTCCACAACAAAATCTTTTTCTCCCAGATTTACAATTTCAATCTCAGGATTTGATTTATTAATGAACTCAATGATCTTCATCACTGAAAATATATATTTGCAGTCTTTCTTGCTTTTTATATTGAACACCTCAATATTACCAATATTGTTCACTTTTCTTTTATCAACACCAACTAATTTGGCTAAATCTGATAACAGGACCTTTTGATGTTGAATTTCAATATTTTGAGGTATTTTCATATATACTATGTCATTTTTCATAGATAGCAGGAATCCAACCTTTTATATACATTTTGCATATTTTTTACAAGAGTACCATCAAAAGCAGTGTTCGAATCTGAATGATAGAAAATATAATATAAAATAGAAATAACAATAATTAGTAATAAAAAAACACTTACAATATATGCACTTTTCGTTTTCATATCCACAACAATCTCCTCTGTACAAAAAGAGCATTTATTAGTTTAAATCTAACAAATGCTCCTTTATCTAGTAATAATATTATTATCTGAATAATTATGTTTAATATTCTGGAAAATTTTGTATCTTACACTAACTTTTCCCTCATTGTTTTTAATATTTTTTTCTCTAATCTTGAAACTTGTACCTGAGATATTCCAAGTTCTTTTGCAATATCTGTTTGCGTCTTATCACAGAAATATCTGAGTCGTATAATATCCTGGTCTTTTGGCTCCAGTGATGCAATAATTTCCTTTAAAGCAAATTTATCAATCATATTTTCACTTTCATCTTTGGATTGCTCTAACTTATCTATTAAGTAGATTGCATTACCATCACCCTGGTAAATAGTTTTATATAACGATTCCACTTCTGCATTTGACTCTAGAGCCATTACAATGTCTTCTGTATCTATATCAATCTCTTTGCTGATTTCTTCCAAAGTTGGTTCTCTTCCTAGTTTATTATTTAAAATTTCCCTGGTTATCCGAACTTTATTTGCCGTTTCCTTCAGGGACCGGCTCACTTTGATCATACCATCGTCTCTTAGGAATCTTTTTATCTCTCCAGTAATCATAGGTACTGCATATGTTGAAAATTTTACCTCAAAAGTCGTATCAAATTTATCAATTGCTTTAATCAGCCCAATGCTTCCTATTTGAAATAAATCATCTAATTCATGTCCACGGTTCGCAAATCTTCGTACTATGCTCCAGACGAGACCTATATTCTCTGTTACTAATAAGTCTCTTGCCTTTTTATCACCCTGTCCCGCTAGTTTAATAAGTTCCAATGTATCCATTTATTCACGCCCTTTATTATGATCTAGAAGCAGTGCTATAGATCTTTTTACGCATCTTGACAGTGGTACCTTCTCCAATTTTAGACTTTACTTCTAACTCATCCATGAATGCTTCCATAAATGCAAATCCCATACCGGAACGCTCTAATTCAGGTTTAGAAGTATATAATGGTTCCATTGCCTTGCTTATATCTTCAATTCCTTTACCCCTGTCAGAAACTTCAATATATACCGTATTGTCAAGAATACCACAGTTCAATTTAATTTTTCCCACTGTATTCTCATACCCATGAATAATACAGTTCGTTACTGCTTCTGAAACAGCTGTTTTAATATCTGATAACTCTTCTAGTGTCGGATCTAAACTTGTTATAAATGCTGTTACTACAATTCTTGCAAAGCTTTCATTCTTTGATATACTTTCAAATTCTAATGTCATTTCATTTGAATAATTCATGCTTATCCTCCTTAAATAAAACTACATTGCCTTTAATGCATCTTGAATTGTTTCATACTTTTCAATGATTTTATAAAGGCCTGATAATCGAAATATGCGGTCGACCGCAGAATTTACGCTAGTAACAGATACTTTTCCCCCTGTAAATATCACTTTCTTGTATCTGCCCATTATAACTCCAATACCAGAGCTATCCATGAACCCTGATCTCTCAAAGTCAAAGACTATGTTCTTTACATTCCCACGTTCAATTAACTTGTCCGCTTTTTCTCGCAAATTTAGTGCAATATGATGATCTAGTTCCTGATCTAACCGTATGACAAGGCATTTCCCCACCACTTCAAAATGTGCTCCTATGCCATTGTTCTTAAAATCTGTTGCAGGCTCATTTTGTTTTACATTTCTTTTTTCCATGTTATCCCTTCTTTTTACTTTTATTTACAGTACATCTGTATAAAAAAAGACGCTTACAAGAAATACTACATTGTAGTACTTCCTGTTCATCTTTTAATATCAATTTAATCTTACTGATCTATCTCATTTATCTTTGCTTTTGCTTCAGTAGCTCTTCCAGAATCAGGAAAATCCGAGATTACTTTATTATAATTTAGAATGGCATTCTCATTGTCTCCCATTCTATGATAAGATCTTCCTAAAAAGTAAAGTGCATCTACATTTGTTTCATCCATAGCAAGTGCATCATTCAGTGACTCAATAGCATCTTCATATTTTCCTGCTGTATATTGGCTATGACCAGTATTATAAAGTTTCACTGAGGATGTTTTAAATGTTTCTTCTTTAATTTTATTATAAAGCTGTTTCGCAGGCTCACTTTCGATCTTGTCCATCTTAGCGTCAACTAAGATTTCAGCTGCTCCTTCCTTATCATCATTCATATACTTGGTAATTGCTTCAAAAAGAGTATCATATTGTGCTGCATCATACTCTCCAACTGCAAACTCATCAATTTGTTTTTGCATATCCTTAATTTGATCCTGTAAAGCTTTTTTATCACTTTCTAAAGTAGCAATTGTGGCAGTTTGAACTGACATCTTCTGGCTATAATCAATATTTTTTTGATTATAATCATCCACTATATTCTTCTTTATTGTTGGAACAAATAAGAAATAGCAGGTAGCAACGCCAATCGCAATACCTAAAATTAAATTAACAAATACAAATATGTTAGGCTTGTCTTCTTTATATGTTGATATAGGCATAATTGCAGAATTATCCACCGGACGTGCCACACTGGCATTTTCACTTCCATTATCACTGGATATGTTCATTCCTAATTCCTTTAAATATCTTAAACTAGTCGTATTATTCACATCGATCTTACAAACTTTTTGCAAGGTCTTTCTTGCCTTGTCACTCTCATTATTCTTCATATAAAGAAGTGCTAAAAGATGATAAGCTCTGATAAAATGTGAATTTAAGCTAATTACTTTCTTTAACTGGATAATGGCTAAGTCGTCATTCCCCTGTTTTGCATATATTAAAGCACCATTATATTTCTTAATGGCCTGATTAATGGCATCCAGCTTTGTTGGATTGGATTGCACTGCCTTTATATAAACATCTGCCTCATTTTCTTTTTCTTCAAAGTGCTTACTTAATACCCATTCACTTAAGGCATCTACTACTTCACCCATCTCATAATATATTAAACCCAGTAAATTTCTTGCATCTGTATTCTTTTTAAATAATTTTAAACTTTTCTTTAATTCAGCAATCGCCCCTGATAAATCTCTTACCTTTGCTTTTGCTAAACCTGCATTATAAAACATGTTAGATGCTTTTATAATGCGTCTATAATAAGTAATATCCTCACCGCATCTATCGCAGCGACTTTTATTCACCGCAACCTGGCTCCCACATTTTGGACAATTCATCTATATCTCCATCCAATCTCTATTTATTCTTTATCTCATTAATAATATCTTTAATGATATCAGTAACGTCTGTTAAATCATTTTTATAAATAGTTTCTTCTGCTTGTTCAACTTCAAGACTAGGTTGATATTTTGCTAATTCTTCATCAAAATTAATCATTTTCACCCTCCTAAATTTGGTTATCAAATAGTAATATCGAAATATTTTTTATTATAATTAAATTTGCATATATTAAATACATAATACCTATATAATTGGCAAAAATCAATAGTTTTTGTTAATTTTTCTAAGGAATCCCAATTTTATCTTTATTATAATATAAAGAAATGATTATGCAACCTTTTAAGGTCGCAATTTACGACACATTAGTATAATTATCCAGGAGAAAAGGTGTCTATATCGATTATATTTTACATTAAAATATAATCTTTATAAACACCTTTATAATTATAGTACATTTACTTTTATAAAGTTACAATGAAACTATGTCACAAATAATACCATTGCAAAAATTTTAATTATTTATTTCCTTTAAAATGTTCTAATCTTTCTGTAATCTGTCCCATCATATTTGTATATTTCTCTAATTTTGCTTTTTCTTCATTTAACTTACTCTCCGGAGCTTTACTTATGAAATTGGCATTATTTAACATACCATTTACACGTTTTAATTCTCCTTCAAGTTTCATTTTTTCTTTCTCAAGACGTTCAATCTCTTTCTCCACATCCACTAATTCTGCAAATGGAATATAGATTGAAGCTTTTGGAATTACAGTTGAAACCGCATCTGTATCAATACCTGACTTATCCTCCTGTACTATTACTTCACTGGCATATCCCAGCGTTGCAAAGAAAACTTTACTATTATTAAAGATATCACGAATCTTTGGATCCTCAGATACTACAATCACACTTGCTTTTTTGCTAGGCGGAACATTCATTTCGGAACGAACATTACGTATCCCCTTAACAGCATCTTTGATCATTTCAACTGCTTCTTCTTCCTTAGCAAAATTATAAGCATCTTTATAGATTGGCCATTCTGAAGTCATAACTGACTCTTCTTTTTCCTGAAGGGTGCAAAAGATTTCTTCAGTGATAAATGGCATATAAGGATGTAATAATTTTAAAGAATCAATTAAAACAGTCTTTAATGTCCAAAGGGCTGCTGCTTTCGTTTCATCTTCTTCATTATATAATCTAGGTTTTACCATCTCGATATACCAATCACAGAATTCTTCCCAAATAAAGTCATAGATTTTTTGTACTGCAATACCAAGCTCATATTTTTCCATGTTCTCAGTAACTTCTTTATTCAGTGTATTTACTTTAGATAAAATCCATCTGTCTGCCCCTGTTAAGGAATTTGTATCAATGGCATCTGGAATTTCCGCTTTTTCAAAATTCATCATGATAAATCTTGATGCATTCCATACCTTATTGGCAAAATTCCTGCTTGCTTCTACTCTCTCTAAATAGAATCTCATATCGTTACCAGGTGCATTACCTGTAATCAAAGTAAGTCTAAGTGCATCCGCACCGTATTGATCGATAATTTCTAACGGATCAATCCCATTACCAAGGGATTTACTCATCTTCCTTCCCTGAGAATCTCTTACAAGACCATGGATTAATACTTTTTCAAATGGTGACCTGCCGGTGTGTTCATAACCTGAGAATACCATTCTTACGACCCAGAAGAAGATAATATCGTATCCGGTTACCAGAACATTCGTTGGATAGAAATAATCTAATTCTTCTGTTTTCTCCGGCCAGCCAAGTGTTGAAAATGGCCATAGTGCTGAACTGAACCAGGTATCTAATGTATCTTCATCCTGAGTCAAATGATCATGACCACATTTTGGACAGGTATCCACAACTTCTTTTGAAACAATAACTTCTCCACATTTATCACAATAATAAGCAGGGATTCTATGACCCCACCAAAGTTGTCTTGAGATACACCAGTCTCTGATATTCTCTAACCAATGGAGGTATGTTTTATCAAAATGTTCCGGTACAAATTCAAGTTCTCCATTTTTAATTGCGTTGATAGCAGGCTTTGCCAGTTCTTCCATCTTTACAAACCATTGCTGTTTAATTAGTGGTTCTACTGTTGTTTTACATCTATCATGTGTCCCTACATTATGAACATGCTCTTGAATTTTAACTAACAAGCCTAATTCATCTAATTCTTTAATGATCTGCTTTCTTGCCTCATAACGATCCATTCCTGCATATCTTCCACCTTTTTCGTTAATCGTAGCATCATCATTCATAACATTGATTTCTTCCAGATTATGTCTTTTTCCAACTTCAAAATCGTTTGGGTCATGAGCCGGAGTAATCTTAACAACACCTGTACCAAATTCTTTATCAACATAAGCATCTGCAACAACTGGAATCTCTTTGTTCATTAGAGGCAGTATCACCATTTTTCCAATTAAATGAGTATATCTTTCATCTTCTGGATGTACAGCAACCGCAGTATCTCCAAGCATGGTTTCAGGTCTTGTTGTTGCAATCTCAACGAATTCATCACTTCCAACAACAGGATATTTAATATGCCAAAAATGCCCTTGTTGTTCCACATGTTCTACTTCCGCATCAGAGATAGAAGTATGACAAACCGGGCACCAGTTAATGATTCTTGAACCTTTATAAATATAGCCTTTTTCATATAATTTAATAAATACTTCAGTAACTGCTTTAGAGCAGCCTTCATCCATAGTAAATCTTTCTCTCTCCCAATCGCAGGAACTGCCTAACTTCTTTAACTGTGAGATAATTGTTCCGCCATATTCTTCTTTCCACTCCCAGGCTTTTTCAAGAAAACCCTCTCGTCCAAGATCATCTTTGTCAATGCCTCTGGATTTTAATTGTTCAATAATTTTAACTTCTGTTGCGATACTTGCATGATCTGTACCTGGCTGCCATAGGGCATTGAATCCTTGCATTCTTTTAAAACGAATTAAAATGTCCTGCATAGTGTTATCTAATGCATGCCCCATATGAAGTTTACCAGTAATGTTTGGAGGCGGCATCACAATAGTGAATGGCTTTTTGCTTCTATCCACCTTTGCATGAAAATAATTCTTGTTTATCCACTTTTCATATAGTCTTTCTTCAATATCTTTTGGATTATAAGTTTTTTCTAAATTTTGAGACATAATATCTTCCTTTCTGATATTTATTTACTGATCAAATTAATAGATTCTGTATGCGGCCTTGCAGACTTTTATTCATTGGCCTTGCAGACTTTAGAAAACTTTGTTTTCTAAAGTTCATGGGCAGTCGCCTCGGTTCATTCTTGAGCCAAGCAGACTTTAGAAAAACTTCGTTTTTCTAAAGTTCGTGGGCAGTCGCCTTGTTTCATTCTTAAGCCTAGAAGACTTTAGAAAACTTCGTTTTCTAAAGTTCGTGGGCAGTCGCCTTGTTTCATTCTTAAGCCTAGAAGACTTTAGAAAACTTCGTTTTCTAAAGTTCGTGGGCAGTCGCCCACTATCAGAATACTCACTCCCCAGCCTTCATGTAAACATGAGGCTGGGGAGTGAGTATTCTGCTGCTCGGCTCGTTGCCATCACGAAAAGAAGCGGTCCTTCCCCTAAAAAGGGCGAAGGACCGCGGTACCACCTTTATTTATGATTTTAAATATCATAATCTCTAAGTCTTTAACGGGACTGATTCGTTATCTTCTAATAAGAATTAATCTGCAATTCCTGTTCTCAAAGATACTGTTCAAGAGCTACCTTCAATATGCACTTCCTAAGATGACTTTTCAGCCGATGAATCATCCTCTCTATTAGGGTTGCTAATCTACTCTTCTCTATCAATACATTTTAATATATTTCTCAATAGTATAATAATGTTCTATTAAGTTAACTAATAAATATAGTATTCTATAGATAGTATTTATGTCAAGTATTTTTTTCTTTAATATAATGCCAGAAAATGAATAAAATAATTCACTAAAATATAAAGTGAACTTTTATATTTAAAAAATGAAACTTTTTATTCAAAATTCTGTTAATTTATGATATAATATATACAATTGCTGTTTTTCCTCGAATTATTTATTCTATTCTATCTATAATTGATCTATGAGAATCAGGGGATTTCACTCTATTTTTCATGAACAAAGCAACTGTCAATTGATTTTAGTCTTCAAAGGAGGTCTTAATGAACAAGAATTTATTGCTTAAAATTAAAGAGTCCCTCACTTCTGTTCTTCCAATTACAGTTATTGTCTTAATCTTACATATGACAATATCTCCAATACCAAAAGGTACTTTAGCATTATTTTTAGTTGGTACAGTCTTTCTCATTATTGGAATGGGTCTGTTTACTTTAGGTGCTGATTTAGCTATGATGCCTATGGGAGAACTTGTAGGTGCGGGGATTGCCAAATCTAAAAAATTAATCTTTATGGTTATTGTATCATTAATTTTTGGTATTATAATAACAGTCGCAGAACCCGATCTTCAGGTTTTGGCAAGACAAGTTCCTTCGGTACCAGACCCTATCATTATATGGTCGGTAGCCATTGGAGTTGGTGTATTTTTAGTAATAGCCTTACTTCGTATTGTTTTTCAGCTAAGATTATCCTATCTATTATTGATATTTTATATTGGTTTATTTATTATTGCTGCTTTTACATCAGTAGATTTTCTTTCTGTAGCCTTTGATTCAGGAGGGGTTACGACAGGACCTATTACAGTTCCTTTTATTATGGCATTAGGTCTTGGTATCTCAACAGTGCGTGGAGACAAAGCATCCCATGATGATAGTTTTGGACTGGTAGCCTTATGCTCTGTTGGACCTATTTTAGCAGTACTTTTGATGGCACTTTTCTATAATCCCACTTCTGGGACATATGAAGCTTTAAGTAAGATAGAAGTACATTCTATCAAGGAATTATTTCATTTGTTCATAGAAGAAATACCTCATTATATGAAAGAAGTAGCAATCGCATTATCTCCTATTGTAGGATTTTTTGGATTGTTCCAAGTTTTTTCCCTTAAACTAAATCATAGAAAAATAGCAAAAATCATTATAGGAGTTCTATACACTTACATGGGATTAGTAATATTTCTTACAGGTGTTAATCTGGGATTTTTACCGGTTGGTAAATATCTTGGAAGTAAAATAGCCAGCCTGCCTTATAACCAGATACTGATACCTCTTGGCATGGTAATGGGCTTTTTCATTGTAACAGCAGAACCTGCTGTACATGTTCTTACGAAACAGGTGGAAAATATAACTGGTGGAAGTATATCGCGAAAATCAATACTTGCAAGTCTTTCTATTGGTATTGCAATCTCTGTAGGCTTAGCAATGCTTCGGGTACTCACCGGTATCAGTATATGGTACATGATCCTTCCTGGTTATGGAATTGCACTTATTCTTACTTTTTTTGTACCTAAAATATTTACTGCAATTGCTTTCGACTCAGGAGGGGTCGCCTCAGGCCCAATGACCGCAACTTTCTTACTTCCTTTTGCTATGGGTGCTTGTGAGCAATTAGGCGGAAACGTTTTATCAGATGCCTTTGGTATCGTTGCTATGGTTGCCATGACTCCACTTGTGACTATACAAATTCTAGGATTAGTATATAATATAAAGAATAGAATTTCTTCTGATGAAGTTGTATTATTACCAAATGAAAGTGAAGAAATTATCGACTTTGAGGAGGATAACTAAATGGATGAAAACACAAGACCAGTAAAGCTATTGGTCAGTATTGTAAATCGAGGAAAAGGTGAAAAAGTAGAAGAATTATTACAGTCAATGGAGATCACATATCATTTGATATGTCTAGGTCACGGTACTGCTGATTCTGATATTCTTGACTATCTGGGTCTTGGTGAAACAGATAAAGATATCGTTTTAAGCGTAATAGAAAACGATAAGATACCATTGGCATTAGATACGTTGGATAATAAACTACATTTTTCAAAAGATGGAAATGGTATCGCTTTTACAATTCCAATTAACAGTGTAGGTGGACCAATTACTTTAAAGGTCTTAACCGGCTTATTACGAAGGGAGCATTAAGAGCATGAGTATAGATAGAAAATATGATTTGATTGTTACAATTATAAACCATGGTGATTCTGATATTGTAATGGAGGCAGCAAAAGGGGCTGGTGCAACTGGCGGTACTGTCTTAACTGCACGTGGTTTAGGTTCAAAAGAAGCAGAAAAATTCTTTGGTATCTCCATACAACCAGAGAAAGAAGTTGTTCTTATCGTCGTGAAAAAAGATATTAAAAAAGATATTATGCATGCAGTGTGCAATGCAGCTGGTCTAAATACGAAAGCAAGCGGTATATCTTTTTCACTGCCAATTGATGATGTAATAGGTATAGCATCAATTGAAAAATTTTAATTTAAAAGATTATTATCAAATATAAATATCTGCTATATATGTAAAAAGAAACTATATATTTCAAAGATAACTTATAAGTCATATATGTGAACAACAGTAAGAAAAGAAATGTAGCTGTTTTCACCGATTGTCTTATAAATTGCCAGAAATATATAGTTTCTTTTAGTTCACAGAGAAATAATTTTTCAATAGTCTCTTAAACTTTAATACTTACCAAAATCTTTATCACTTAATACGATCTTTGGCTTTGAAACAGATGGAACTTCACTGATTTTGCCTTCCTGGCTTATATTCTCTTTTTTGTTAGCCATACTTTCAAGCATTAACAGCACATCCGGATTAATATCATTAAATGTTCCATTATATTTTACATTTTGTTTAATTTTGAATCTGCTTACTAAATCTTTTAACAGTGCAGCCTGACTTGAAAGTTCTTCGCTTGCGGCAGCACTTTCCTCAGAAGTAGCAGAATTATTTTGAACAACTTCTGAAACCTGCATGATTCCTTGATTTATCTGTTCAATTCCTGTAGCTTGCTCCTCTGATGCAATTGATATATTGTTAACAATATCAGCTACTTCTTCAATTCCTGAAACAATTTTATTTAATGCTTCTGCTGTTTCTTTGGCAATTTTCGTACCGTTTTCTGCTTTCTTTATAGAATCTTCGATCATATCGGTAGTTTCTTTTGCAGCACTGGCAGACCTTGCAGCAAGTGTCCTGACTTCTTCTGCAACCACTGCAAATCCTTTTCCATGCTGACCTGCTCTTGCAGCTTCCACAGCAGCATTTAAGGCTAAGATATTTGTTTGAAATGCTATATCATCTATTACTTTTATGATCTTATAAATATTTGCAGAGGATTCATTGATTTCTTCCATGGATTTAAGCATATCCTGCATTTGAGTATTTCCCTGCATAGCATTTACTTTCGCATTTTCCGATAAATCATTTGCTTTCCTTGCATTTCCGGCATTTAATTGTGTTTGTGATGATATTTCTTCTAAGGAGGCTGTTAATTCCTCTACGGAACTAGCCTGTTCTGTAGCCCCCTGAGAAAGAGAAATACTTGAATCTGATACCTGTTTTGAGCCAACAGCTACTTGTTCTGACGCCGTTGCGATATTGCTTAGAACTTCATTATTATTGTCGACCATCCTTGCCAACATTTTACCTAAGAGATCTTTTTCAGAACGGATGGCAACTTCAACAGTCAGGTCTCCTTCTGCAATCTTCTCTGCTACCAATGCCTGTCCACGGATATTCTCGATCATTCTGTCAAAGGCTCTGGCAAGACTGCCGATCTCATCTTTCGTATCAGCTGCCACGCTTACATTCACATCCCCCAGTGCAAGCTTATCCGCTGACTCTACCATTTGATTGACTGGTTTGCTTATAATACGTGAAATTAATACTCCAAGAAAGATTGAAATTAATACCCCAGCTCCAATAACAGTAATCATAGTAAAGGAGGCTGTTTTTGCTGTAGCATTATTAAAATCAGAACTTTCTTTGGCATCATCTGTTTTTAATTTCATAAGGTTATCTGTCTCTTTTTGAGCTGTATTTGCTATTTCCGATGCATAGCTTCCAGTTAAATGTTCATAAGCTTCGTCTGTTTTATTTGACTGGATTAATTCTATAATTTCATCACCAAATTGTTCAAAATCGTTTATTGTCTGGGTCAACAAATCAAAACTTTCTTGAACATCGGGGTTTTTTATACCTGCCTGAAATTTAGTAATGCTATCAGAAATCATTATCCTGCATTCTTCATATTCATCGATATAAATCTGGCTATTACTCCCGTCCTTTACAATATATAACTTGTGCAAAACTACACGTTGTCTTTGGTAATTTCTCGCAATATCTGCCAGAGCCGGCATTGTCGCAGTATGTCTTTCATACATCTCTGTATCTAAATTATTAATTTTATTAATATTAATAATCCCTACTACTCCTACTATTCCTGCTATCATTGCAACGATAATAAATCCAATTATAAGCTTTGCAGCTATTTTTAAATTATAATACCATTTCATATGTACTTCCTCCGTATTCTACATTGTTATAGTGCATCATGTAAATCTTCTAATTCATCTTCTGTAAGTAATTTTTCACAATCCAGTAATAACTTAACGTCATTACCTACTTTGCCTATTTTGTTAATATAACGGTTCTGCACTCCCTTATTCATCTGAGGAGGATCTACTATCTCTTCCTCCAAAATGGTAATAACTTCCGTCACACTATCTACGATAAGTCCAATGGATATATTGTTAATGTCCACTACAATGACACATGTCCGATCATTATACCCTCTTGGTTCCTTCTTAAATCGCAGTCTTACATCCATTACGGGTATAATCTTCCCTCTTAAGTTTATGATTCCCTTTACATATTCAGGAAGTTCCGGTACCTGGGTGATACTCTGTATCCCTATGATTTCCGTAACATATCTTATCTCAAGCCCATAACTTTCTTTATCCAAAGAAAATGTTAAGAATCTCCCTTTTTGCGTATCTTCCTCTAAGGCCGTACTATCATTTATTATTTCTTTCATAGACACATTTCCTTTCCATCATGGTTATTTCACGAATCTATTTCACATTGAGGATACCTGCAATATCAAGGATCAAGCTGATTCTTCCATCTCCAAGAAGGGTACAGCCGGCAAGTCCCTTAATCTTTTTAAAGTTTCGGATATATTCCGGCAGTCCTTTGACAACTACCTGCTGCTGCCCAATTAATTCATCTGCAAAAATACAAAGGATCTTATCATCCTGCTCCACCATAATAATGATTCCATCGGTAAACCTGGTAACCTTTGTATCTATCTTATGCATCTTATGGATTCTAAGGATTGGATAGCATTGTCCCCGTACCATGAGCATTTCATTATGATCCGGATCAATAATGATATCTTCTTCTCTTGGTCTAAATGACTCACGGATGGATATGGTAGGAATCGTATATATGGATTCCCCTACTTTAATATTCATTCCATCAATGATTGCAAGGGTCAATGGAAGCTTAAGAGTAATGGTTGTCCCCTGATCTACTCCACTTTCCACGGTCAGTGTACCTCCAATGGTTTCAATATTTTTTGAAACAACATCCATTCCTACTCCACGTCCGGAAAATTCCGTGACTTTTTCCTTGGTTGAAAATCCCGGCAGCAAAATCAGATTAAAAATCTCACGGTCAGACATATCTTCTTCCTTTTTATAGAGAAGATTATTCTCTCTGGCCTTTTTAAGGATTTTCTCTTTCCTAAGACCTTTCCCATCATCCTTTACAATGATAAGTACGTCGCTCCCGGAATTTTTTGCTTCCAGAGTGAGGACCCCTGACTTTGTTTTTCCTTTCTTCTCTCTCTCCTTCACTGATTCAATGCCATGATCAATTGCATTTCGGACCAGATGCATAAGTGGATCTGAGATATGTTCTATAATATTCTTATCAACCTCTGTTTCCTCACCAATGATCTTAAGCTCTACTTTCTTTTCCAGCCTCTTGCACATATCCCGTACAATTCGGTTCATCTTGTGGAATGTTGTAGAAAGAGGAACCATTCGTACTGACATTACCATATCCTGTATCTCACTGGTAATCTTGCTTAATTGTGCCGTTGCCTTATAAAAGTCATTGAGCTCTAACCCTTTTAAATCTGGATTTTGAATTACCATAGCTTCTGCAATCACCATCTCTCCTACCAGATCCATAAGTTTGTCCAGTTTTGCAACATTTACACTTATTATACTTTGATGGGAATTTGATTGTATTTCTTTATCATTGATTCTTTCCTTAGCATTTGACCTTTCTTCCGATAATAGCTGAACATTACGTTCCACTTTTTCGACTGATTGAACCGGTAAAAACTCATCATCCTTTTCTAATTGGATCAGTTCTAAATCTTTTAAAAATACTGTCTGGTTAAAAAATTCAAACATCTTCTCATAGGATAGTTCTGTCTTTAGATAGATAATAAATCCATCCCGTCTTATGAGCTCAATACTATCTTCATCCTCAATAAGATCTTTTGGAATATGATAGATTTCCTTAGCCAAATCATTCAGATTGTGTATTATGGTATACCCACGTATATTCTCCATTTCACACCCATCCTCAAAATAAATGGTTGCTCTGTATTGCTTTTCTCCAGAATCAGGCTGCTGTTTTGTCTTAATGGAATTTTTAGAACTATTCTCTTTCTTCAGACTTGACAAAAACTTTTTTATCTCTTCAATTAATGAAGTTGCTTTTCCATCTGCTTCATTTTCATTCCTGATTTTCTCTAACTCTATCTTAATAAAGTCTATTCCTTCTAAAATCAGATCAGAAAGTGCAGAACAATCTATGCATTCCGGTTTATCCTCGCGAAGATAATAAAACAAATCTTCAATCGAATGTGCAAGCCCGGATATTTCATGAAACATCATCATGGCTGAGGAACCTTTAATTGTATGCATTATTCTAAAAATTTCATTAATTGCAGCTTCTGTGTAGCATTTTTTATTATCACTGCTTAAAATATCCAGCTCCAGCTGCTCAATAAGTTGAGCAGATTCAAATAAAAAAACTTCTAACATAGGTTCATTTAAATACTCTGACATAAATTCACCTCCTAATATTATATATTTACTTGGTTATATGATTGGTAAATTAATATTTATAAATCTTTGTGTAAGCAATCGATTACTTATGCGAATAATTATAAGTTGCTACAAAGTATTTTGTCAATTAAAATATAGGACTAAAGCCCCATAAAACATAATATTTTATTGGTAATATATACCACTACTTCCATTAAAAAACAATAAATGGGATAAGTATCCACGATTTGGATTACTTATCCCATTTAACGGCTATTTATACACCTCGAGTAATATTTATTCATTTTTAGTAATATATATACATTTATTCTTTTTGAATTAATCCTAATTTAGACATCACTTCAACAAACTTCACCGTATCAATTGGTTTTGCAGCGTATGCATCGCAACCTATCTCAAATGCATTCTGCACAAGTTCGGTTTCTGCAAGAGCAGTAGTCATTATAATCTTGGAACGTTGATCTATTGGAATTCCCTTCTGATTCTCCAGATCCCGAATAGATTTTAATACTTTAACACCATCTACTTTAGGCATCATAATATCAAGGCATATTAGATCATAATATCTTCCTTCTTTAATAGATATTAAGAATGCATCTAATGTTTCCAAGCCATCCACTACTAAATCACATTCTCCATACCTTGAAAGAAACTTATACAAAAATTTTCTGCTGATTAAGTCATCTTCTGCTATTAGTATTCTCATTGTTATCCTCCTTCTCCTAAAAATCTTTTATTTCGTCTTCCTACTATATAATTTTTACCCACCTCAATATTTACTATTAGCCCCCTATTAAATTATAGATTAGTTTCAAACAAAGTCTTTATTTCTGATTTCAGATTATTTACATGGAGCATTGCTTCTTTTAAATTCCCTCGTCTTGCAGAAAGTTCAATTTTGAATGCTGTATCCTTCATTTCCCATGCATCAATTTCATTGGATATAACTTTTATTATATGTGCTATATTTTCTGTCGCCATTAAATCATTATTTGTAATGGCTGCTTCAATTGATTTTATATTTTCCGAAATCTCATTTAAAGATGGTAATATATTTCTATTGTCTTTTTCAATTTTAGAATTAGTAAATTGAATTTCTCCATCTTCTGTCAGCACAACCTTATTAAGTTGAATCCCTTTATTTTTATCGGCAGAAATTGTCATTTTATCAATAGTATAAAATAATTCGTTCATCTGTATAGGCTTTGACACATAACCATCCATACCAAGTGAAAGAAATTTCTCTTTATCCCCTTGCAATGCATAAGCAGTTAATGCAATGATAGGAGTTTTAAAATATGATGTTCCCTCTATCTGTTTTATTCTCCTGGCTGCTTCAATTCCATCCATTTCAGGCATTTGAATATCCATTAATATAATATCATATTTCCATGGTTCGAATAAATTCACTGCTTCTTTTCCATTATTTGCTGTTGTTACCTTGTAACCTTTTTTCTTCAGAATTTTAACAATCACCTTTTGATTTATTAAATCATCTTCTACCAGAAGAACATTAAGTGCTTTACCTGATTTTTCAATAAAAGGTGTTATTTTTATTTTTTCTTCCACCTGAGTTCCTATTTTAAACTTTAAAGAGAAAAAAAATGTGCTTCCTCTCCCTTTTTCACTTTCAACACAAATATTCCCTCCCATAATCTCTACAAGCTGCTTTGAGATTGCAAGTCCAAGCCCTGTGCCGCCATACTTTTTTGTATTCATATCTTCGATCTGGCTAAAACTTTGGAATAATTTTTTTATGTCATGAGGTGCAATCCCAATTCCTGTGTCACATACTGAAAATTTTAATACTATTTCATCATCTGTGGCACTGACCTTTTTCACTAAAAGTTCAATATCTCCACTCATAGTAAACTTCATAGCATTACTGATCAGATTATCAAGGACCTGACGCAACCGGTTTGGATCACCCACTAAAAATTCAGGGATTGTTGATGAAAAAGTGTAATTTAGTTCAAGTCCTTTTTCTACTACCCGGGGTGAATGCATTTTTACTATTTCTTCTATAAGCTGTCTAATATTGAAATTTACATTTTCAATTGACATTTTTCCTGCTTCCATTTTAGAAAAGTCCAGGATATCATTGATAATATTTAACAGGGAATGGGCACATGCTTTCGCTGTAAAGAGATTATCTTTTTGTTCCTCATTTAATTCTGTAAGTAACGTAAGGTCTATCATTCCTACAATCCCATTAATCGGCGTACGAATCTCATGACTCATATTTGCTAAGAATTCACTTTTGGATTTATTGGCCGCTTCTGCTGCATCTTTTGCCTCTATTAAATTCATTTCATACTGTTTTAAATCTGTAATATCTGTAACAATCATTACAATAATATCTTCCTGAGGACTATATATTGAAATAGAAAACCATTTATTATATATAACTGAATAAAGCTCTGGTATATTTACACTTTCTCCCCTTGAAAGCTTATATTTGTTTGAAACAACATAATCTGAAATAAATTCTCTGCTTTGAGGGAATATCTTAGAATGCATTTTATTAATAAGGTGTTTCTTAGTCATTCCAACTATTTTTTCAAATGCTTCATTTACTTCAATGAATTTTAAATCGACAAAACCATTTTCTGGCTCATTTAATAATTCATAGCAGACGTATCCGTTTTGCATATTCATAAAAAGGGAGCGATACTTTGTCTGACTCTCGAATATTTTTTTCGCTGTTTTTTTACGTTCTGTAATGTCACGTATGATACTTATAATAATTCGTCTCTCTCCAACATAAATCTCCTGAGAACTAACCTCTACCTGAAAAGTGGTGCCATCTTTACGTCTGTGAATTGTTTCAAAAATAATACCATTTTCATTTAATAACTGCTGTTCTGAAAAAATCCAATCTTCTCTTATACTGCGTATATTCATGGAACATAATTCTTCATTTGTATATCCATGGGCTGTACTGGCTGCCTTATTGGCATCTATAATCCAGCCTTCTATATCAAAAATAAGAATAATGTCACTTGCTTTCTCTATAACTTTACGATATAGCTTCAAATCTTCCTCTGCTTCTTTTCTCTCATTGATATCATAAGTCGAGCCAATATATCCACCATATTCTTCATCCAGGTCATAGTATGGTCTGCCTCCAACTAAGCACCATCGATATTCTCCATCGTGGCGCAAGTACCTGACCTCAACTTGAAAAGGATCTAGGGATTCCATTGCAAGATTTCTCGTCTGAATATAATGATTTAAGTCTTCTGGATGAATTACTTTGGTCCAGCCCAGGCCAAAAGAATCTTCAGACGTTGTACCTATGAATTCCTTCCATGTTTTGTTTACATAATTACATCTTACATTCTTGTCTGACATCCATACCATCGATGGTACCTGATCCAATAAGTTATTACTATAATCTCTTGACCTGGCAATGGTTATCTCCTGCTGCTTACGATCAGTAATATCCATTAATGTAATAACTCCATTCCTTTTGTTTTCAAGCAATATGGGGGTCACACTTAGGCAAAACCAAAATTCTCGTTCCCTGTCATTTATAAGAAAACTTTTGTTAAATTCAACATTACTTGTGGCACGCCCATCATCAATTGCTAATTTCGTAGCCTTTCTAATTTCACAATGAGAGCATTCCTTACCAGTGCCACAGATGAAATTCCCGTTGGCTCTTATTGTACAATGAAATGCATCTCCAAAATACTTACCTTCCACCTGTTCTCTGACTTGGTTCATATAATTTAATGCAGCGTCATTAACCTGGGTGATGATAGAATTTTCATTTAGTGTAATCATTCCTACCGGAGCATTATCAAAGATTATTTTTAAATTATTCTCGTTGTTAATATGTTCCAGTTCTAATGTCTTAAGCCTTGTGATGTCACGAAAAACAATTACAACGCCACATATGTCACCATCTGTTGATTTCACAGGTGAACAAGTAGCTGAAACAAATTTTTCTTCTCTCTCTTTCGTAACAACCACTGAATTATTTTCAAGCCCTCTTGTATTCCTTGTTCTGATAACATCCAGTATCGGATTATTTATAGGCTTTTTAGTATCACGGTTTATAATCATAAAAACTTCTTCAAAATCCAATCCAATTACTTCAGATTTATTATATCCCAGAATTTCTTCCGCTATATTATTAATGTATATTATCTTACCATTAAGATCCGTTGAAATAACTCCATCTCCAATACACGATAATATTCCATCTGCCAACTGGTGCCCTCTTTCATCAAATATCTTTTTCCCCATAATATACCTCCCTAAATTAAGTGAGCATCGTATTGATGGTTGAAGCAATATTATTTAATGATACTTGTTTCTCTACCGCTCCAATATTATAAGCTACTTTTGGCATTCCATAAACAACACTGGACTTTTCATCTTGTCCAATAGTTCTGGCACCTTTTCGCCTCATAGCCAATAAGCCTTTTGCCCCATCATAACCCATACCTGTAAGGATTACTCCAACTGCATTCTGTCCTGCCTCTTTTGCAACAGATTCAAATAAGATATCTATGGATGGACAGTGGCCATTCACTTTCTCCCCTTTAAAACATTCCACTCTATATCTGTCATTTAGCTTTTTCAGTCTCATATGATAATCTCCGGGGGCAATTAATACATGGCCTGATTCAACATAATCACCGGTTCTTGCCTCTTTCACGATAAAATCTGTTGATGCATTTAACCTGTTTGCAAACATATTAGAAAACACAGGCGGAATATGTTGTACAATTACTATACCCGGTACATTACCTGGCAATGATTTTATAATATTATAAATAGCCTCCGTTCCCCCTGTTGATGCACCAATAGCAATTACTTTGCCTGGATTAAAATTTGTATTTTTAATGATTTTATCCGATTGATTTTCTTGATAACTCTGTATAACGCTGGCATTCGCTGCTATTTTAATTTTTTCGATCATTTCAAGTATGAAATTTTCTACGCTAATTACCGAGGTAGCATCTGGTTTAGCAACAAAATCGACTGCCCCTGCATTCATAGCCTCAAACACCCCATTGCTGACAGAACTGACAACAATAACCGGTAATGAATATTGTGGAAGAAGTTTTCTGATGAATTCTATTCCATTCATCCTTGGCATTTCCACATCACAAGTCATGACATCCGGTCTGAATTCTATAATTTTATCTCTGGCATCATATGGATCCATTGCTACAGCAACTACTTCTATATTAACATCCGATGATATTCCACGGGATATGATTTCTCTAAAAAGCAGACTATCGTCAACTACCAATACTTTTATTTTTTTCAATTCCACACGATCACCCCTTTATTTATAATTCTTTTCTATAAACAGAGGGCATTACATAACGAAATCTTGTATCAGAACGATTTAAAGATTCAGAATGTCCTATGAATAGATATCCTCCATATTCTAATGAATCATAGTATTTATTGATTAGTTCATTTTTCGTTTTTGTATCAAAATAAATCATTACATTCCTGCAATATATTACATGAAATTTACGTTTAAACGGAAATATCTCCTGCATTAAATTAAACTTTCGAAAAATAATTTCATTTTTAATATGGTCTGCAACAACACTTTTTTCATTATCAATTTTCTTAAAATAATTTAATTTCCATTGTGGTGGTATCATAGCAATATTTTCACTATTATATATTCCGTCTTTTGCCACTTCTAATACACGGTTTGATATATCTGTCGCTAATATTTTTGTATCCCACAGAGTCTTTTCTTTCCCAAAGAATTCGTCGACCAGCATGGCTAAAGTATATGGTTCTTCTCCTGTGGAACAGCCGGCACTCCATACTCTTAAATCTTTATCTCTAATTTTACTTTTTAAATAAGGTAATACGCTATCCTTAAAATAAATAAAATGATCTGATTCTCTCATAAAAAAAGTATGATTCGTTGTGATCTTATCAACTAAAGTAGATGCTTCAATCCCTGATTTATCTGAAATGATGTGATTATAATATTCTGTGAAATTTTCAAAACCTTTTTGAACAAGAACATTTTGAAGTCTCCCAGTTACTAACGCCATTTTTTCTTTTTTTAAATTTATACCATATTGTGATTTAATATATTCTGCTAATTGTATGAACTCTTTTTCTGTAATCGTTATCATTCTATCCCTGCCTGTTAAAAAAGCTGCCGCAAAATCTAGATATATATCTTAAGATAGGTTAATTTTGCGACAGCACTTACTTTAATATTTTCCGTATTCTGTATCACTTAAAGTGATGGTTGGTTTTGTTGCTTTTCTCTCACTTGATTCATTGCCTGTGGTAATATTATCTTTTTTGTTGGTCATATTTTCTAGCATCTGCAGTACATCCGGACTTATCTCCTCTATATTACTATTTAACCTTTTACTTTGCTTTAATTTAAAATTACCTACCAGTTCTTTTAAAAGAACAGCCTGGCTAGATAGTTCTTCACTTGCTGCGGCACTTTCTTCTGAAGTTGCCGAGTTATTCTGTACCACCTCTGATACCTGGATAATTCCTTGGTTGATCTGTGCAATACCAGTTGCCTGTTCTTCGGAAGCAATAGCAATATTCTTCACAATCGCTGCCACTTCTTCTATTCCATCTACTATCTTATTCAGGGCACCAGCCGTATCTTTGGCTATGACGGTACCATTTTCCGCTTTTTTAATGGAATCCTCAATTAAATCAGTTGTTTCTTTGGCAGCATTAGCAGAACGTGCTGCTAAAGTTCTGACTTCTTCTGCCACTACTGCAAATCCTTTTCCATGCTGCCCTGCTCTTGCAGCTTCAACTGCTGCATTCAGTGCCAGAATATTAGTCTGGAATGCGATATCATCAATGACTTTTATAATTTTATAGATATTGGCAGATGATTCATTGATCTCTTCCATTGACTTGAGCATATCTTTCATCTGGGAATCCCCTTGAAGTGCATCCTCTTTTGCTGTGACTGACAGGCCATTGGCTTTCTTGGCATTCTCTGCATTTAATTGTGTCTGGGAAGATATCTCTTCCAATGATGCAGTTAACTCTTCAACTGAACTTGCCTGCTCCGTAGATCCCTGAGAAAGAGCCATACTAGAGTCAGATACCTGTCTTGCTCCCGTTGCTACTTGTTCTGCAGCTGAGTTAATATTTGACATTACATTATTAAGATTATCTGACATCTTACGAAATGCTTTGCTAAGGATTCCTACTTCATCCTTTGTATGAATATCTATTACTACATCAAGATTCCCATCTGCGATCTGATTGGCAACACTAACTAATTTGTTAAGCTGCTTACTTATAATATTAGAGATTACTAAACCGAGGATAATTGCAATTACAACGCCAGCTATTATTACAACTATCATAATAATAGATTGCCCCGCAAAATTATCTGCATTTTCTTTTACTGCTGTTTCTGCTAAATTCGTGTTATAGTCAACCAATACCTGGGCATTTTCATCACATTTTACCCTTGCCTGAGTTACTGAATCCATGGTTTCTAACGCTTTATCATATTGTTGATTTTTTACATATTCAAGATTTTCATCGCGTACCTGGCGATAAGCTGACAAACTGCTTTTAAAATTATCAAATAAAGTCCTATTTTCATCATCGTGAATTGTTTTTTCATAGTTTTCCAGAATAACCCCGGTTTGTTCCACTAATTTATTAATTTCATCCACTCTCGTCTGATATGTTTCCGGATTTTGTTCGTAAATAGCTAAAAGTTGATTAGCACGCACACTTTGTAGTGCTATTTGAAGATTCTTAAGTTCTTCTACCGGTATAAAATTATCATAGTACATATCTTCACTTCTTTTATTAATTGTATTCATATTGGTGATTCCAACGACTCCCACAATTCCCATAAAAACAGATAGTATAATAAAACAACTAATAAGTTTTGCTCTAATCTTCATATTATTAAACCATTTCATAATATCATCCTCCGTGATGTATTTTATCCTTATAGTGCATCATGTAAATCTTCTAATTCATCTTCTGTAAATAACTTTTCACAATCCAGTAATAGCTTAACGTCATTTCCTACTTTGCCTATTTTATTGATATAACGATTCTGTGATCCCTTATTTATCTGAGGCGGATCCACTATCTCTTCCTCTGGAATGGTGATGACTTCCGTCACACTATCAACAATCAGGCCAATTGATATATTCTTAATATCCACTACAATAATACAGGTCCGGTCATTATAATCTCTTGGTTCCTTCTTAAACCGCAGCCTTACATCCATTACAGGTATAATTTTCCCTCTTAGGTTTATGATTCCTTTTACATAATCAGGAAGTTCCGGCACCTGTGTGATACTTTGTATTCCAATAATTTCTGTAACATATCGTATTTCTATCCCATAACTTTCTCTTTCTAAAGAGAAGGTTAAAAATCTTCCTCTTTGAGTATCTTCTTCCAGGTCCACTTCGTTACTTAATATCTCTTCCATATGAATCTCTCCTCTCAATTATAATTCTTTCGGATAATCTTATCTCTTATCGATTAGGCCTCCTATATCGAGAATCAGGCTGATTCTTCCATCACCCAAAAGGGTGCATCCTGCGATCCCCTTAATTTTCTTAAAATTACGTATGTACTCCGGCAAGGCCTTAACAACTACCTGCTGCTGGCCAATCAATTCATCTGCAAAGATGCAAAGTAACTTATCATCCTGTTCTACCATAATAATGATTCCCTCTGTGAAATTGGTAACCTTTGTATCCACCTTATATATCTCATGAATTCTTAAGATTGGGTAACACTGTCCTCTTACCATAATCATTTCATTATTGTCCGGATCAATTATGATATCCTTTTCTTTTGGTCTAAAAGATTCACGAATGGATATGGTAGGAATGGTGTAAGTAGAATTTCCCACTTTAATATTCATGCCATCAATAATTGCAAGGGTCAGCGGTATCTTAAGTGTAATCATTGTTCCTTTATCCAAAGCACTTTCAATAGATAAGGTGCCCCCGATTGTTTCAATATTTTTAGAAACAACATCCATCCCTACTCCACGTCCCGAAAATTCACTCACTTTTTCTTTCGTGGAGAATCCCGGCAATAAGATCAGGTTATAAATCTCTCGATCAGACATATCTTCTGCATTCTTATAAAGCAGATCATTCTCTCTTGCTTTCTTAAGAATCTGTTCTTTATTAAGACCTTTCCCATCGTCTTTCACAATAATAAGTACATCGCTGCCAGAGTTCTTTGCTTCTAATGTAAGGGTTCCAGATTTTGATTTTCCTTTCAATTCTCTATTTTTTACTGATTCAAATCCATGATCAATGGCGTTCCTTACCAGATGCATTAATGGATCTGAAATATGTTCAATAATATTTTTATCAACTTCTGTTTCCTCACCGATAATTTTTAGTTCAACTTCTTTTCCTAACTTTTTACACATATCACGTACAATTCGGTTCATCTTGTGAAATGTGGCAGAAAGAGGAACCATTCGAACTGACATTACCATATCTTGTATTTCACTGGTTATCTTACTTAATTGTACAGCAGCTTTTTGAAAATTATCTAATTCTAATCCTCTTAAATCAGGATTTTGTATCACCATAGCTTCCGCAATCACCATTTCACCAACCAGATCCATAAGTTTGTCCAATTTTGAAACATTTACGCTTATAATGCTTTGTTGGGAGATTGATTGAGTAACATTGGTTTTGATTTTCCCTTGTTCTTTTGGAATTTGATAATCTTTCTTCTGAATTTCTGATGGTTCTTCTGATAAGAACTGTTTAAACTCGTCCTCATTCTCCAGCTGAGTTAACTCTAATTCTTTTAAAAATATTGTTTGTTTAAAAAACTCAAACATTTTTTCATATGACAGATCCGACTTTAGATAGACGATGAATCCATCTCTCTTTATAATATCAACGCTTTCTTCATCCTCAATGATATCTTCCGGAATATGATATATTTCTTTGGTTATGTCATTGAGATTGTGTATAATTGTATATGCCCTTATATTTTCCATTTCACATCCATCTTCAAAATAAATGGTTGCTTTAAAGGCATTTTTATATACAGTAGTTATTACCTTATCCTGGCTTATGTAATATTGCTTCTTTGACTCTTCCACTTTTTGCTTTGTTTTATCAATGTTTTTATAATTATTTGCTTGCTGCAGACCATATAGGAATTCTTTTATCGTCCCAATCAAAGTGGTAGCTTTGCCGTCTGCGCTATCCTTATTCTTAATTTTTTCCAGCTCTATCTTAATAAAATCGATACCTTCTAATATTAAATCAGAAAGAGCCGAACAATCTATATTCTGTGGATTCTCTTCACGAATATAATAAAATAAATCTTCAATTGAATGTGCAAGTCCTGATATTTCGCTAAACATCATCATTGCGGAAGACCCTTTTATTGTATGCATAATTCTGAATATTTCATTAATTGCAGTTTTTGTATAACACTTTTCCTTGTCACTATCTAAAATACTTTGTTCCAACTGTTCAATAAGTTGGGTACTCTCAAATAAAAACATCTCAAGCATTGGTTCATTTATATATTCTTCTGACACATTATCCCCTCCTATATACTTTTATTAATATCTAGTATTTTATTTAGGGTATTAACTAAATGTTCTTCCTTAATTGGTTTTACGATAAATGATCTTGCCCCATTTATAACTGCTTCTTTAATCTGTACTTCCTGTCCTAATGCAGATACAACTACTACTTTAGCCCCTCTGTCATACTCCATAATAGCTTTTAGGGCTTCGATCCCCGTCATTTCAGGCATTGTCAGATCCATAGTTACAATATCCGGTTTCAATTCCTTATATTTTTGTATCGCCTCAATACCATTTGCCGCCTCCCCTGCAACCTCAAATTGATTTTTCTCCAGAATGTTTCTTATCGCCAATCTCATAAATTGAGCATCGTCGACAATCAGAACTTTTTTCATACTTTACCCTCCTTGTTTTTTTATTCATATAAGCCTAACCAAATGAATCCATCACTTGGATAAGTGTAGATAAAATTTTCTCTTTCAATGAGAATTTTCTCTTAGAAATTTTCCACTCCAAACAGATCATAATAAAAAATCCAAATATTATATCCGGTATGTTATCACCATTAACATCTGGCCGAATTTCACCCTCCTGCTGTGCAAGATCTACTAATTCCTTTAAATATCCGGTACGTTTCTCTATGATATTATCCACTTTATCTGTAAGTTCAGTTTCATACCTTAATACATCAAGATTTAATAAAATAGAAGTAATCGCCGGATAATTCTCATAATATTCAACATGGGAATTAATAAGGTATATTATTGCATCTCTCGGTCTTAGGTTCTTAAGTTTTGTTGATTGAAAAATATCGTTATCAAACTCAGAAAAATATTCTAAGACCGCCAATAGCAGCTCATTTTTACTTCTGAAGTGCCTAAATAATGCACCTTCAGAAATATCCTGTCTTCTTGCAATTTCTCTTGTAGACAGTCCCTGAATACCAAGCTCATCAATAATTTCTATCGTTGTAATAATAAGCCTTTCTTTTCTGTGCAATATACTATATTTCATGACCCATCTCCTTAAGTAAGTAATCAATCGCTTACATAACTTGATTTTAATCTCTTGATATTAATTTGTCAATAAAAAGTAGGACAAAAGTCGCAAATATTCGACAAATTTCTACTTTTATATGCAATAATTCATAATACAACCTGCTCTGCCCTATATATATTAATTAATTCATTATAAAAAGTAAGTCACCAGATGGCAAATATGTCATCTGGTGACTTACTGAATTTAATAATATGAATTTATATGTTTATATCATATTTCTTTAATGATTCAACTACTTCTTTCTTCCAGTCCGGATCCTTTGAAATTAACTTCTGAATCTTTTCCATACCATCCTGTTTTAATTTCGTATTGTAATCAATTCTTTCTCTTAACTTGGCCCTTCTAACATTTAGACGATGTCTTACTTCTACCATCTCCCTATTGTCGATAATGGCAATTGCTTGATAAATCCAGATATCTGGATCTGCAATTTTAAACTTCCTTAAATTTTTTACCAATACTTCATTATAATAATTAAGCAATTCCGTATTATTCTTATATCTTCTTTCTTCATCCTTTGCTTTCATATATTGTTCCCACAGGTATTTTAATTCACTGGAAGAATTCACTCTATGCTTATTATAGGAATAATCTAATAAATTTGTTGTATTCACATATTTTATTTTTACTTTATTTAATAGACCAATTGCCCGGTTAAGTTTTTGTTCCGTAAGTTTCGTTTCATAGATATTCCTTCTCGCTTCATAGAATACATAAACTGCACTGATCACAGCCATAATAATTGTAAGAATATACGGTATCATCATATTTTTGTAAAATACACTTGCAATTGTAGCAAATAAAGACAAAAGGCCTACAACGAGAAAACTTATTATAATTGCAATTCCTTTCAGATATTGTTGCTGTTTTAAAATTTCCTCTTTATTAAAGTGGAGAGATCCTTTCTCTCCCTCTAATGCTCTCATATCATTTTTAACAATGATTAAATATTCTTCATTCTTTTTAATTTTAATAATCTCTTCCGGTATCTCTTCTTCGTATTGTTCCATATGCTGATATTGAACATCCGTTATCTTAATGTCTTTTCGGTTCTGATAGCCGGTGCGGTCCCTTGTTAAAGTAATTATTTTTCTTGCAGAATCTTCAAGATCTGCTCTCTCTTCCACTGGAATAGCATCAATTTTCTGCATATCAGTTAGGTAGGAGGTCACTGCCTGATATTCTACTTTTGCTTCGTCAATTTGCCTGGAGGCCTCTACAATACTCTCACAACTATCTTGGATATACTTTTTTCGCTTGGGTGTGGAATCATAGTTATCTGCTTCTTTCTCAAAATTTACTTTTTCTATTTCAACCTGAGTTTCATCCACTATATTATCTCTGTCTTCATTCTCATCTCTATCTGACTTGTCCCTCTTAAACCAATTGAAAAATCCCATTCTCTTCTCCTTAGTTTCCTCTGAATTCTTTTTTCCATATATTAATCATATTATCTATTTCCTTATAGAATATTGTAAAATTTCCTTCTTCTTTCCGCTCCATG
Organism: Mobilisporobacter senegalensis; assembly: GCF_003752155.1. Lineage (GTDB taxonomy): Bacteria > Bacillota > Clostridia > Lachnospirales > Lachnospiraceae > Mobilisporobacter > Mobilisporobacter senegalensis. Next base: position 30,848 of record NZ_RJVG01000006.1, read on the forward strand.
ATCTGCTTAAATTTTTGATAAGACGATGACTCTGTCATAGTGCTTAAACATTCATTCCATTCTCCATTCATTTCAAAAAGAATTTCTGAATCCAGATTATAGTTTATGATTTCTTTCTGATAATCCTCTTCATAATTACCTAGTTTTAAAGTATAAAAATACTCCTTTAACGTTTCTTCATCATGATTATGATCGTATGCTTCTTTAAACATACTAGAAGCTTCTTTTATAGAAGCTGTATGTAGTTTAATAATAGCCTGGTTATGGAGAATATCTCCGATTTCTTCTTCCCTTAACAGATTGGCATCATCAGAATTTAGTATTTCCATATATTCTGCCTCTGCTAACTGGTAATTCTTATATTTCAAAAGATGGTCTGCCTTAATCTTTCTTCTTCTTATTGGTTCCAGATCTCTGGTCTCATCTATAATCTGTATTATTTCTTTTATTTCAGCCTCTCCATAATAATCAGATGCACACAACAGGGTGACCACAATATCTTTAAGAGAGTTTTTATTATCAATTAGACTTTTTAATTTTTGAGCTGTCTCAGGAAGTTTTAATTCCTCCTCTATCCACAGTGCTAATTCTTTCGTAAAGGTATCTTCACAAATTGCATATATATTATGAAATATATAATATGCAATTTCTTCAATTGAGTAAATATTAGTATTTGTTAAAGCAAATTGATACGGTTTTAAAGCCAGATTGCCGTGACATAAAATTAGTTTTCCCAATGTGATACCTCCCTGTCTTTTTTATAGATTATCTTTATCCCCTAAACTATCCTAAAGGTAAATCATTTGTTCCCATATTCGATTGGAAGAAGGATAAAATTCTCCAAATCCCTGGTCTTTTACAGCAATAATGCAGGTTTTATTATCTTCAAATTTTGTTCTTAGCTGAACTCTTGCTGTTTTATTCGGTTCATTGACGATTCCTTCCAGCGCAATGATTTGACTCGTCTCATTTCCATTTAAAATATTTCTGATAATAACCTCAATTTCTTGTTCGTCATCCAAAATAATGTCAAAACAACTTTCAATGTTATACCATGGATTCCCTGCACTTGCCAATGTAACCTCCACTATACCTGCATCATAATATACTCTCATAAGAATATCACTATCTACCATCTCATCTGTTAAAAAGAGAAAGTTTTTTAATTTGCTTTCAATTGCAAGTTCCCTTGCAGTATAACATGCACCTTTTACATATAAATTCTGACCTTTAAAGATTCTTCTTCCTACACATAAACTGGCGATTAAATCATCCGCCCAATTATCTTCAAAACCTTTTCCTGTCATATAGATGGTTGATATTATCTGCTTGTTTAATGCAGTTTTTGTAATATCTTCAAAAATATACCTTATTTCATCCAGATTGGAGCTTTCTGTTAACATATGATAAGTTAGTTGATTTGAAAAATCTTTATACTTTGTTCCCACTATTATTGGATTTGAATTACGGTTTATACTAATTTGAATATAATTCATTCCTGATTCATCAAAATCAAACAATCCGATATCATTCGTCCATAGTTCCTTCCTTTGGCTAAGAGCATAATAAAGATAACTTTGTGTATGGCTCTGTATATAGAATCTGTCTTCATTGATTCCCAAATTCGAAAGGGCAATATGCAGTGCTTCTCTTAATAAAGAATTAGGAGCTTTCAATGTAAATACTATTTTTAAAATCGATTCATTAGGGTAAATCTTTTTCAATATGATTAAACATTTTCTTAAAAATCTCTCTAGCAAATCTGTACCAGTAAAATTAACATCATATATTGTTATCTCTTCATTTTTTTCAATTAATTCAATGATATCAGTAACCAGATATGCTCCATTTAAGTTTGCAAGTTTAATGGCCTCCTGACCATAAACCCACTCTTTTTCTTTATTGGTAACTCCTAATACGGTAGGGATAAGATATTGTTCCTTATTTTTTTCTTCACAAATGGATTCTGGTTCAAAAGTCTTATAGTTATAGCAAGCGATTTGTGAATAATCATTACATAAGTCAAAACCTACAAGTAGTTTTTGTTCATCCTCCATTGTTATCTCCTCCCTTTCTTCTATTTCATCTTAATTAATCCATTTTTAATAAATTCACTTCTCATATAATTCTCCATTAATTGTACCAACGTTTTATCATCTTTTAGCTCTTTCGCCATCAGCATTAAATTAATCAGATTATACTTGGAATTATCTTCCTCGTCCATAGTTTTATCAATTTTGACACTAATACTTTCTGTAATGCTTTCCCCATTCTCATCTTTTTCCGTAATGTAATATTGCAATTCTTCATCATAAAAAATTATAAATTCTTTCACATGGATACCTAAATACACATTATTCATTGTTTGGGAAATAAATTCTTCATTACTATCTTTATTAATACGATAATGTATTACAACTTTCTTTTTTGGATCAGTAATATATTCCACATAGTATTTATCGCTGATATAGGAAGGAAGCTGAAAACTTTTTTGAAACTTTTGAAAAAATGGAAGTGAAAATCCCTTTTTAATATATTCAAAAACATGGAATTTAGCAAATTTAATCTCCTCTTCACTTAATTCATTTTTTATACTGAAATACTTTAGAACTGCAAGCATACAAACATCATTTTCCGCTATTACAAGTTCTTTTTGGATAATAGAAAAAAGTTCTTCATCTACAACTCTGTCATGAACCAGATATCGATATGCATAAAAAGATAAAAATCCTTTGATTAACTTACTATTGTGCCCTAAACCATAATAGGATGCAAATATCTCCAAAGGGTTTCCCACATAACTTTTTGCAAATAGCATCTGGCCAAGTAATCTTTCTTCCAATTCTGTAGTTGTAAGATTAAATTCCTTGGAAATCTTCCATAGCTCATACATATCTTTGGTGGTTCCATTATAATATTTCACCAGAAACTGTAAAATAGTATCATCATATTTCCCTGAATGAAATACGTAAAAACATATTGTGATAAACTCCTCTTTAAATTCCTCATTTACCTCTTTATCATATCTGGCAATCAGCTCTCTGCATAATTTTAATAATCTTTTCACTGAAATTTGTTCAAACCCATATTCTATAATAAACGAAAAGACCTCCATATACATGCCGGCTACGATTGCATATTCTAAAACTTGCGCCCGTTCGAATTTATTTAGACATTTTATATTTAAATGGAGAAGATGATTAAATAAATAATTCCCATCAAGGCTGTCATGATGGTATTGGATCAAATCCCAGAAATACATCTTAAAATATTCTTCTCTAAGATCTGATAAATGTATCACTTTTTCTCTGACTAATACTGCATTATCATCAAATTTCTGATATTTATTAATCTTCTCAGCTAAAGATAATAAAAGCATGTAATTATCAATTTGATAATTATAACAAATATCAATGAAGCGATCTGAATTCATCAATTTCGTAATCTTATAATCTATAGCAGATAAGTGGCGGTTTTCATTATGGTCAACAAAAAAAACTTCTGCATTCTCCGTAAAGATATTAATCTGGGCTTCTCCTTCTACGAGTGGTACATAACTTTCTGTCTTTAATTCTTTATGTACTACCACAACTCCCTTTATCTTATGATTGTCACATTTAATAACATGACGAAACATAATATAAGGCAAGTCATATGCAACGCTCTCAGTAATCATGTCTTTTGTTAAAAGATCCTCATAAATAATTGATAAATTGCGGTTTATGTTATGAGATCCAATCTGTTTCATACAGAAATTCTCCATCTGTTTCAAATAAGTCCGGTAAATAGATGCATTCTGTGCTTTATTCCTAATAATATATGCATATAAATATGCTTTCTTATTATCCGATAAATTACTATTATATATAAAATACAAAAGAATTGGTGAAGATAAAATAATATTACTCTCTTCATCAATGGAATACATATAACTTTCATGTAATCCGGTGATTTTTAACTGAGCTTCTACTCCCAAACGATACCACTGAAAATACTTCTTATCTGTCTTCTGGCCTTTGATTAACAGGGAGCAAATCCCGGTAAGTATTTCTTCTGAGTAATATTTATCATATAAAATCACTAAATTTTTAAATATATTATAACGATATGTCTTTTCCCTGCCTGCCAGATATGTAAACTGAGCCGCCATATCTTTTCCAATGGCTTCATATTTAATCCCAAAGTTTATTATATGGAATTCAAATATCCCTATTTCATGTAATAAGGAAGGTTCCTTGTTTAGAATATTAAGAGCTTCAAAATATAGAATCGGACTATGGGTCCCTGATAAAACTTGTTCTTTTATCTGAGCAAGCTTATACATAATATTTTCCTCATAGTTTTTATCTAAATATAATAAAAACCAGAGAATTCTATGATCTTTATGCCCATTTTCATAAATATATCTAATTTCCCTTACTGCATGATCGATAATATTTTGTTCTTTATGATATAAGGCTTTTAAATATAAATAGGCACAATATTTTAACCCTGCAGATTGCTTGAATTCATTTTCATAATCATTTAGAGTATCTAATAACTGACCTGCTTTTTCCTCCTGTTCCGTTATAATATACAAATGTGCTGTAAGCATCGTATAAAGAATTTGATTCGGACTGCCTGATATCTTATGGAGGATACCTTCCGCTTCCTGTATATACTCGTTTAGCTTGATAGTTCCCAGTCTAAATTTAAGATATGATTTTGTTAATTCTAATTGGCATCTTTTATTTAAACGGTTATGTTCTTCCCTGATCCTGGTTTCTTTTATATAATGACATATAATATTAACTACAAATACCTGATTGTATGTAGTGATAAATATTCGTCCGAAATTTCTGCCATCTCTTAGATAAGATGGATTTATGATAAACTCAAGACCATAAGAATTTCCAATAAAATTTTCCGGTCTGACAGTCGTATGCTCTAATGATATAAAGGAGGTATCTGTACTAATATCTACTTCAAGGTAACCCCATTGATCTTTTGTTAATGTAATTCTGTCCATAAATGATTCCACGGAATCAATTTTATACTCAAGGTTCTGTTTATCAATTTGAAGATTAATTGGGATTTTTTTATGAACAGCAATTAGAAATTCTTCTAAAGCTGTATTAAGATTGGTACTTTTCATAAGATTATCATATATCATTTTATTTTTATGATCATTATGTAAAAATACCCTTTCAAACTCCGTCGATCTGAACAGTTCCAACGCACCTGTCCAATTCTCTTTCGCAAGATCAGCAAATTGAAATAAATCTTTCATTTTACCAAAAGATGTAACATAAAATGGAGCTATCACCTGAATTGAAACAGGCAGCACAACCTCTTTGCAATTACTGATAATTGAGATTTCCACATGATAAGATTCTCCAGAAACCAATTCCTGCCCATCAATCTTAAATTGTATTTCATTCTCAACATCACTAAACTGGTTATCCGTAAAAGTGATTATTTTTTTAGAGGAATATACAATCCCTTTTATGGCAGAATGATTACTATTGGTAATTATAAAAGAACCTGAAGACTCCTTACCTTCCTCGAGATTAATCTCAATATGATCTACAGATAAAATAATTTCCGGTGTTTCATAATCAAATTTACATCTTGATAATTGTTCTATCGTATCTCTCAACCTGTTCACCCACTATTAATGTTCTTTTTTCTTGCACTTTCGTTATAATAAGCTATAATAATTATAAACTAATCGTCAAAAATTAGCAATAAGCCAGTAATAAAGAAAGAGGGATTTTATGATAAAGCATAGTGATCATTTTCATGGAAGTGATTTAGAGAAAATAGAACAGATATATCGTATAAAAAAAGAGGATATTACCAGCTTTAGCGCTAACGTAAATCCTCTGGGCATATCACCAGAACTTAGGAAAACCCTGGCTGATAAAATAGATGCAATCACCAGTTATCCTGACCGGGAATATACATCTTTGAGAAAATGTATTGGCAATTATGTGAATACTGATTTTAATCACATTATTGTAGGAAATGGTTCTACAGAGCTGATTTCTCTATTTATACAGATTAAGCATCCAAAAAAAGCTATCATGATAGGACCTACTTATTCTGAATATGAACGAGAAATATCTCTTGGCGGCGGCAGTTCTCTGTATTATCGTCTGGATGAAGAGAGTGACTTTAACCTGGATATGAAATCCCTGGATAATGAATTAAAACCGGATGTTGATTTATTAATCATTTGCAACCCCAACAATCCCACCTCATCGGCTATTAAAAATGAAGATATGAGAAAAATCCTTGATATCTGCAAGCAGAGAGATATCTTCGTAATGGTAGATGAGACATATGTTGAATTTGCAGAGGATATGAATCTAATTACCTCTATTCCTCTTACTGAATATTATAATAATATATTAATACTCCGGGGCATCAGCAAATTTTTTGCTGCTCCGGGATTGCGCCTTGGCTATGCAATTTGTGGTAATGAAGATTTATTAAAAGAAATTAACAAGAGAAAAAATCCTTGGACCATTAACAGTCTGGCAGTAATTGCAGGAGAAATTATGTTTTCTGACGAGGAGTATATCCTAAGAACGAAAGAATTGATTTCTTCAGAAAGAACAAGAATCTGTAACACCTTAAATAAATGTGATAATATCAAAGTGTTTCCACCTGTTGCTAATTTTGTTCTCATAAAAATATTAAAGGAGAATATCACTGCCAGGGATTTATTTGATAATGCAATAAAAAAAGGGCTGATGATAAGAGATTGTTCCACCTTTCCCTTTTTAGATCAGCAATATATTCGTTTTTGTTTTATGTCTCCTGAGAAAAATGATGAACTTTTAAAAATTTTGCTTGAAAGTTTAAAATAGTATTGTTCTTGCAGCTTCCTGCCAATATTTTTCAGGAATACCGAACCACCCCACCGTTTCACCGGCTTGAACCGCAAGGTCATAAGCAGCTTTAGCACAAATTGGTGCATAATTAATACCCGTCTCTATTGATTTCATGATTAGTTTAGGCCATAACTTAGCTTTCTCCATAATTTCACTTTGATAAAATATTTCACACAATTTTTCAAAGTCATAAGGGATACTAAGTAATTGGTATTTCCAGACGGATTCCTCATTATTCCACTCCAGCATTGCCATGTGTGCCTGTTCTTTCACACCAATCGCAACACCTACAGACCCTGGGTTAATGAGCAACTTACCATATTTTGAATATGCAAACTGTTTATGACTATGGCCGCATAACAGATAATCTGTATCTAATGATTCAAGATATTTATCCGTATTCTCCTGATTGGCATATAATAATTCTCTTGTTAAACCAGGAGAACCATGTGCTATCGTAATAGGGAGCGTCCCATTAATGAAAACGATTTCCTTATTATTTCGGGTTCTGAAACATTCAATATCTTCCTTGGTCAGATTCTCATAAGTATATAAAAGACTACCTTTTTCAGAAGAATAGGTCCACCTGTTAAACGGTTCCTCACCATCCGCATGTTTTATAAAATATTCTTCACGATTTCCATTAATATGCCAGGTTTGGTATCTTTCATCCAACTGTTTTATCAGGGATAAAGTATCTTGAGGGTCAGGACAATCACTAATGTTATCTCCCAGGAATATAATACCATCAACTTCATTATCATCTATATACTCAATGCAGGCATTTAAGGCTACATTATTGCTATGAATATCACTTAATACTGCTATTCTCATGCTCATCTCTCTCATTTCCATCCATCTTTTGAGTTAAGTTTCACTTGATATATAGTATAATATATTAATTCATAGAATTCCACATTATTTATAATGGTAATTTTAATAATAAAAGGCATTAACATGGTTAAGTTACCTTGCCCATATTAACACCTTTATATGATTATCTGCGAATTATTTCGTCTCTGCCAGGACCATTGGATACTAATGTAACTGGTACTTCAAGCTCTTTTTCAATGAATTCAATATATTTCCTGCAATTTTCAGGCAGTTCTTCATAATTCTTAATTCCCCGGATCTCTTGTTTCCATCCTGGTAACTTCGTATATACAGGTTTTGCTTTTGCTAATTGTACAGTTGTTGGAAAATCTCTTGTTACTTTACCATCGATTTCATAACCAATACAGATAGAAAGTTCATCAAGATAGCCTAATACATCAAGAACTGTCAATGCAACTTCTGTTGCACCTTGAATTCTGCAGCCATATCTGGAAGCAACTGCATCAAACCATCCCATTCTTCTTGGTCGTCCTGTAGTTGCACCATATTCACCACCATCACCGCCACGTCTTCTAAGTTCATCCGCTTCTTCACCAAAAATTTCGCTGACAAATTCACCGGCACCCACAGCACTTGAATATGCTTTTACAACAGTGATGATATTTTTAATTTCATATGGAGGGATACCCGCTCCAATAGCACCATATGCTGCTAAAGTTGAAGAGGATGTTACCATCGGATAAATTCCAAAGTCAGGGTCTTTGAGAGAACCTAATTGGCCTTCTAACAGAATATTCTTACCAGCTTTTATTGCATCATTTAAGAATGCTGAAGTATCACATACATATGGTTCAACCATCTGCTTATATTCTAATAATAAGTTAAATAATTCTTCTTCGTTGATCTTTGGTTTATGATATAGATGTTCCAATATAACATTTTTTTGCTCGCAAACTCTTGAAATCTTATCTTTTAAAGTTACTTCATCAAATAATTCAGATACCTGGAAACCAATTTTAGCATATTTATCAGAATAAAATGGAGCAATCCCTGATTTTGTAGAACCAAAAGATTTGCCACCCAATCTTTCTTCTTCATATTGATCGAACAGAATATGATAAGGCATTAATATTTGAGCACGGTCAGATACTAATATCTTTGGTGTTGGTACACCTTTTTCAACAATACTTTTAATCTCATTAAATAAATAGGGTATATTTAATGCCACTCCATTACCTATGATACTTGTTGTATGATCATAGAATACACCTGATGGTAATAAATGAAGAGCGAATTTTCCATAGTTATTGATAATAGTATGCCCAGCATTGCTTCCACCTTGAAATCTTACAATGATATCGGATTCCTGCCCAAGCATATCTGTAATCTTGCCTTTTCCTTCATCTCCCCAGTTAGCTCCTACAATTGCTTTTACCATAGTATCTTCCTCCTAAAAAGTTAAGTATTCATGAATAGTAATATCCATAATTATTTGTATTAGTCAAGATTGCCCTATTACTTTCTAAGTATACTATAGCAATTTCCATAAGTAAAATTAATATTAATTATGATGTATATAATCTTATGTTATGTAGTTTAAATAAATCTGTCTGACCATTTCTCTGTAAATGATATCCATAATTTTCTTTACTGAAAATTATGGAATTTTACAGTACTATATAGTATCACTTCTTAAAGACATAAATTTAATATATCTTTTTAATAACTCAACTGCTCTTGCTTCATCCGTATATTTTGGAAGCCTATCGTCCTTTTGTAATTTTTCTAATAAACTATAAAGTTCATCTAATTCCAATAGTGTTAGATTCCTCATCCTTTTTCTCCTTTTCAAATCCAGTAACTCGCCCATTCTCAATAACTGTTATCTTATCCATGAATTCATACATATCTAGGCAATCTTGAATTGTAATAGCATCATAATTCATCATTTACACCTTCCTTCCCTGATTACGAAAACGAATTCGATTATAACTTGTCAGCTTTCAAATTATTCCTTATATATGTATGATGCATAGCTTGTCTATATTGCCAGTTTTCTTATAAAATGCATTATAAAATGAATAAATAGCTGATATCTACAAACAATACGCCTATGAAAGGAGATTTATAAATGGAATTAAATAATTTTAATAATAGTAAAAGTACTCCGTCAAAAAGAACTGGATTCCACAGTAATATAAGCTCAGATTCTGAAGTAAATCCAAAACCTGCTGGCAATGACAGTCCGGAAATCCATATTCCGAAACCATCCAATGCCACAAATGATATCCCAATAGAGGTACCGGGAAGAGGTGCCCATGGAGATCAATAGAGAAGCTTATGCTTCTCTATTGATCTCCATTACTATATAAGCACCGGAAGTTTTCCCTATTATCACACTTAAATCCTTTCATCATATAATAAAAATAAGTCAATTAAGCGGAGCTGTCTATGATAATACATGTGGTACAACCAGGTGAAGCAATCTATCAAATAGCAGAAAAATATAATATACCGGTTACCAGATTGATAAATGAAAATGGACTAATTGATATAAATAATTTGGTAGTTGGGCAGACCATTGTATTAACTTATCCAGAACAGACTTATATAGTCAGAGAAGGAGATTCGTTAGCAAGTATCGCAAGCGCTCATGATGTTACTATACTGCAATTATTGAGGAATAACCCTTATCTGTCTGATAGAGAATTTCTTTTACCTGGTGAATCCATTGTAGTCAGTTACAATACTGAGAGTGAAATATCAACCAATGGTTATGCCTATCCATTTATAGATATGGATATCCTGAGAAAAACCTTACCTTTTTTAACTTATTTGACAATATTTAATTATAGGTCAATTGGAGGCGGGGAAATAATTGGAGAAGATGAAACTGAAATCATTCAATTAGCCAAAGAATACAGTGTAGCTCCAATTATGTCCTTGTCTACTTTGACATATCAGGGAGAAGGCAATGTAGACGTTGTGAATAGTATATTAAATAGCGAAGTTCTTCAGGAGCATCATATTAACAATATTCTGAACATTCTGGAAACTAAAGATTATTATGGATTAAATGTTTCCATAGTACATCTGAATCCGGAAAATCAAAAACTTTATGAGAATTATATCACAAAATTATATAGCCGGTTAAGAGAGGACGGATATTTATTGTTCCTTACAATAACACCAAGGACGGTTATCGTTAATAATCAGCTTACTCTTGAAAGACTGGACTATACTAACCTTGGCCAGATGGCAGATAGTATATTACTTCTCTCATATGGATGGGGATATTCTTCCGGACCTCCTTCCGCTGCAACTCCTGCTTATATGGTACGGATGATTTTAGACCACACAGTTCCATTGATACCACCCGAAAAAATTTTTATAGGTTTATCAACAATTGGATATGACTGGCAGCTCCCATATATAATAGGTGTTTCCAGAGCGAACTCTCTTAATACTGATGCAGCCATCTTATTAGCAAGACAGGTTGGTGCTACTATTTACTATGATGAAAATTCTCAAGCGCCTTATTTTGAATATGTAGATTATAGTTCCGATACCCCAGTACAGCATATTGTATGGTTTAAGGATGCACGAAGTGTAAATGCATTGGCAAGCTTTGTTCCTGAATATGGTATCCAGGGTATAAGTATATGGAATATCATGAGTTATTTTGCTCAGTTGTGGCTCGTTATAAATTCACAATACAAAATTAATAAAGTAATACCTGAACAATAAAAGCAAGGGACTGTTGCGAGACAGTCCCTTAACTTATGTCTTATATTAATTTAATAATATCGTATAAAGATATCATAACGAGCCAGTTTTGTGGAAAAGGTCTCATTATTGTCCAATAACTTGCTCCGTTCAGACCATATTCATCAATTAATCTTAATTTTGCATCAATGCTTCTGGCATCTTCAAACCAGACAATATGCTCTCTGCGTTCATCATCGTAATAAGTAAAGAACGGAGCTCTTGCCTCTTCATCAAATTCAATGGCTACATTTTCTTCTCTTGCCAGATCTACTGCTCCCACGTTGCCTACTACAATTGCTCTTGATTCTCCCTGGACAAATGGTAATGTCCAATCATAACCATAATTAGGAATACCCAGTCTTATTATTCTAGGTTCTATGTCTGTGATTGCATAATCAAGAACTTCTCTTACTTCATTATATGGTGCCACAGCCATTGGCGGCCCGTAAGTATAGCCCCATTCATATGTCATAAGCAGAGCCCAGTCAACAATCTGGCCAAGTCTTGCATAATCATGTGCTTCATATAATAACCCCGGTTGATCTGCAGATGTCTTTGGTGCCAAGGCAATCATAACTTCATATCCTTCTTCATGAGCTCTGTTTGTCACCTTTTCAACAAAATTTATAAACGCTTCTCTATCTTCCGGAAAAATGTACTCAAAATCAATATCCAGACCGTAATAATTTTTGGCTGCCAGATTTTCCATAATATTTTCAATCAAATTATTTTGAGCCTCTTCATTATTAAGTAATCCACTTGCCAGTTCACTATCAAATTCACCTGCTTCTGAATAGGTAGAAACCTGCATAAGCGGAGCCACCCCGTATTCTCTCGCCAATGCTATTATTTCTTCATCGTCAATATCAATAAGTTCCCCTTCTGGAGTAAATCCATAGGTAAATATAGAGATGTACGTAAGGTATGGAAGGGTTCTTATTAATACTTCCCTGTCGATGTATGGATATGCATAACCATTAACTGTTATATCACCTAATTTTTCTCCTTCATAACTAATTACAAGTTCTTCCCCCGGCATAACATCTCTTCCAATAATGCTTGGGTTATTTTGAAGTATGTTTTGTATACTAACATCATGTTCTATTGCAATGGTATATAAGCTGTCTCCCGGCTCTACTGTATAAACTTCGTCAGGATACATAATCACAAGAGTTTGCCCTACAACTAATCTGCTTGGATCTTCTATTTCATTATCCCTTATTATTTGTTCATCAGTAACACCGTATCTTCTGGCAATCGAAGCCGGTGTATCCCCTGATTGTACCACATGAATATCCATATATCGTCCTCCAAACTACACAAATCAAATCCCCTTGATTTTATTTGGCAGAAACTTCTAATGTGAAATTTCTTTTCACATTGAGCTACCTTTTTTTTACTATTATATGTGCAGTGAATTTAAAATGTGAATAAAGACATTTTTTATTCCATCATATCCAGTAGAATCTTAGCAGCTGTAGAAATTGGATTTTTCGTACTCATAATCGTACATATATGGCGTTTCGGTATCTTTTTCGTAAATTCTATTTCAAATACTTCTCCTGTTTCTAAATATTTTGATGCAAAATCCTTCACAACACAGCCAAGACCTAAATTTCTCATTGCAAACTGCACAATCATATCACTGGTTGCTAATTCAAATTCCGGCTTCAATATAACTTTGTTTTCTAAAAGGTATTCATCAATATATTTTCTGGTACTCGTATTATGTTCCAGGCAAATAATTGGTAAATTCTCTAATTCTTTATATTCAACAATCCTCTTCTTTAATTCACCAAACTTGCTGCCGCCAATAAAGATATCTTCAATCTCTTTTACTTTTGTTACTGTAATTTCCGGTTTTACATCAAAGGGTGTACTAACAATACCAAAATCTATCTTACCTGCATAAAGATATTCTATCGTCTCGGGAGTAGGCGCATTCGTTACCGTAACTTTTATCTTAGGATATGACTCATGAAACTTCTCTAAGTATGGAAGAAGATAAAATTCCAATGTCATATCACTGGCACCAATACGGATTTCTCCTTGTTCAAGATCCAGCATCTTCTGAAATGTATTTTCTCCCAGTTTAATATATTCATATCCTCTTTTTATATAAGAATATAGAACTTCTCCCTCTGGAGTTAATCTGGCCCCTTTGGGAGTACGGATAAATAATTTACTTCCAAGAGTCTTCTCTAATTGTTTTATAGCCTGGCTGACTGCCGGCTGGGAAATGCATAATTCTTCTGCTGCATTCGTAATCCCATTTAATTTAGCTACATAATAAAATATTTTATAATACTCAAGATTTACATTCATTTGTTTTCCTCTATTATTTTAGGGACGGGGATAAATGAACTTACCCCGTCCCTAAAAACTATCGAATTGGACAAGCACCGGTGGAACACTCTTGGTCTATTATATCATGTTCTTCGTCATCGTCAAATTCTGCTAATATGTTATAATCAATTGGTTTGATTTTCCTGATACGTTCTTCATAATCTTCCCTGGTAGTACATTCAAATGGAAGTAAGGGATACGTTTCCTCTAAAAGAGGTAAAAAAGTAATACCCACAACATATTCAAAATTATTATATACCCAGTTAACCACATCATTCCATTCATGGTCTTTCACAGAAACTGTAATTGATGTATTATGATCTGTCCAGTTTTCCATTGACAGCTTATATAATTCTAATTGATCTATGGCACTTACATCATACTTGGTTTTGCCTTGTGGTGCTTTAATTGGAAACTCAATTACTTTAATGGTACAGTTGTCATCAGTCTGTCCAACCTCATTATAAATTGGATAGCATCCCTGGTCCGCAATCATTTTATATAAAGGATCCGTTGTTGAAATACGAATTCTTCGAATATAGTAATTGGAATGAGGATAATGTATTCCTGAACTTACACAGGGAAGTGTGGATATGGAGCCTTCCGGTTTGATCGTCGTCATTAATTCCGGAGGTGTGATACCAAGTTCTTTACTATATCTGTGTCCTTCCTCATGAACCACTTTTCTTAAATTGCTAAGTAAAGAAGCTAACTCTTCATAATTCATACCAGTGCGGTTAACCATATCCATCATACCGGTTAAGGAAATTCCAACAATACGGTCTTCCTGCATCACTTTATTCCAGTCATCTAATTCAACATCCACCAAAGTCATTCGGATTGCAACTCTTGTAGAAAGTTTAATGATTTCCTGTAATCGATCAGTTTCTAATTCATTTTTATCATTCACAAACCCAACAAGATTATTTGTAGTCAGATTACAGCACTGTTTCGATCTTAATAAAATCTCTCCACAGGGATTGCATCCTTTAAATGAACCTTTTCTTCTATAAGCTTCTAATCCATTGATAAAACCTGGCTCTCCATTAATTTTAATAGAATTTATAATTTCTTCAATTCTCTCAAGTGATGGTTTATGGGTATAAAGAACTGAATTATTGCTCATTTTTCGATGGGATATATTCTCATCTTCGATCCAATTCCCATTTATTACTTTATATATATTTTTCTTTGCATTAATTACCTCATCATCATCTTCATCACAAATGACCATCATGGCACTGCGTCTGACACCACCGGAAACCACATTTTCACTGATGATCGTTGCTATATCCAGAATATCGATTGATTCCAGCTGGCTGCCATTAAGCCTTGACATTACGAGATTAATCTTTTCAAACATCCTCTTAAGTGATTTATGGCCGGATGCTCTTCCGCCAAAACGTTTTAATCTCTCTCCTTCCGGTCTCACATAGCTATAATCAATAATAATTTTTGATATATTACCATATTCCTTTAATGTCACCATCTTAAAGTAAGCATCCAGTGCACTGCACCAGCCTTCTTTACTATCTCCTACTTTGATAGTGATGATGGATTTATCATTCTTATCCGGAATTAATTTTGTATCTTCCATATCCTCTTTTGGAGTAAATTTTCTTATATCTTCTTTATATACTCCGTCTAAGGAAACCATACGAACAGGTGAAATATGTTTTATTAATTCCTTATCGATTCGTATCCCTACTCCACAGCCGACCATCAAAAGATAGAAAACATCCACAAAATCATGCATATCTGAAATCTCGGTGAAACAGCAGTTATAATTGGAGAGCGGATATTTCTTTACAATCTCTGTCCCTCCCATATACAATGTTCTTCCGGAAGTAAAAGTTCTTAAATGAAAAAGATTATCAAATAATTTCTCTGCCTCCAGTCTTTCTTCTTCTAAATCAATTTCTATATTATTCTTTTTCTTATAAGCTACACCCAGGCCTATATTATATTCTACTGTTCTAAGAACTGTTTCAAACCAGTTCTCTCTTCTTTTCTTATCCTCTAAATACCTTGAATATGTCCTTAGATAAACAAATTCTCCAATGTGGCTAAGTGGATTTTCTGCAGTTTTATATTTATCTAAGAATTCATCTGCTAATAAACGTTCCATTTGAATCCCTCCAATTTCTCTAAATAGTGATTCCCTATCAAAGCTGATTAACCCTATGTATTTTTTCAAAAACACTATATCTTGTGTTATATATTATATTTAACTACAATATATATGTCAATAGTCTGATTGATATATTTGTTAACATGACTCAAGCGGACATGCCTGCCTGTCCATTTGAGTCTCAAATCAAGGTTAAAAGATTTCTTTTAACCTTACACCTTGTATTTATTGTTTCAAAAGAGTAATATATTATGTTAGTAAGAATAATGCAATATACTCAAATGTCATAAAAAAGAGTTCGCATAATTTTATTTAGCTTGGAGGATAAAAATGAAATTAAACAGGAATGATTTATGCTGGTGCGGCAGTCACAAAAAATATAAAAGCTGTCATCTGGCTTTTGATGAAAAATTAGATGACTATGGGAGAAATGGTGTATTAGTGCCATCCCATAAAATGATAAAAACACAAAGTCAAATTGAAGGAGTTCGAAAAGCGGGAATCATTAATACAAAAATACTGGATATGGTAGCAGACTATATCAAAGAAGGTATGACAACAGAAGATATTAATACTTTTGTCCATAATACTACTATTAATTTAGGCGGCATTCCAGCTCCATTAGGCTTTGAAGGTTATCCCAAAAGTGTATGTGCTTCTATAAATAACCAAGTATGCCACGGCATTCCTGAGAAAAATACCATCCTTAAAAATGGAGATATTATCAATATAGACGTTACTACAATTGTAGAAGGATTTTATGCAGATTCTTCAAGAATGTTTTCCATCGGTGACATTTCTGAAGATAGAAAGAAATTAATCCAAGTTGCAAAAGAATGCCTTGACCTTGGTTTTGAACAGGCAAAACCTTATGGCTACTTAGGGGATATTGGAGAAGCAATTAATGAACATGCTGAGAAAAATGGATATTCTATTGTTCGTGAAATTGGAGGCCATGGTGTGGGTATTGATTTTCATGAAGAACCCTGGGTAGGCCATATTGGCAGAAGAGGAACCGGAATGCTGCTGGTTCCTGGAATGATTTTTACAATAGAACCTATGGTAAATGCAGGTCTGCCTGACGTATATGAGGATAAAAGCAATGGCTGGACAATATATACGAAAGATGAGAAAGATTCAGCCCAGTGGGAATATACTATTCTGATCACTGAAACTGGTGGGGAAATTCTCGCAAGATAATAATAAAGCTCATACTGAAAAAAGGCTGTCAGAAAACTATTGAATAATAGTTTTTGACAGCCTTTTGTTAAGCGCCTTATTTAACAATGACACATTCAATATCTAAAATTTTTGCAATCTTCTCAATTACCTTTCCATTATGACCGATTCCTAATGCGTAATGATGAGTCGGCCCTTCCATTACCCACTTCTTAATAAATTCTTTTGTTGTTGGTTCAAAGAAACCTCTTGTATTAGTGTTACCTGTAGGAGGAATCGGTCCCTTTTTAGATATCCCCTCACCTATTATAAATTTAAATCCGCCTTTATCATTTTGAGTAATTCCCAACATAGTAATTGGTCCTTCTTTTATTTTAAACTCTACAGAAGCTCCACTTCCTGGTTTACCATGGTATTTTGTAAGACTTCTTAAGACAGGCATTCCCTCTGCAATTGCAATGTGATGTGGACCATCGTGTCCGACAAGAATAAAGTCTTCTTCAAAATCAAAGGGATGAAATTCTGCAAAACTCCCTCCGATATTTAATCGATCCATAATCAACATGGCTATGCAGGTCTTTATATCAAATTCACCACACATAGGAACTCCTTGTGCATTCAAAAGTGAATTCCCTACGATAAAAGAGGAGGAAACAAGCCTATGTAAAGAATTTTCTTCACCTTCATAATAGTAGGCAAGCCCAGTAAGGTTATACTCTTTTACTAAATCATCTAATGTGACTGCTGTTTTGGCTGCCTGATATAAATCCTCTGATGTTACTTTTATCGTTACCGGATCACTAACAGGATCTGGCATATGGAAATTTTCTTCGATTACCTTAATCTTTTCATGGATTCTTTCCTCATCTACTTTTTTGTATAGCTTTATAACATCATCTACTTCAATAAGAGGAACATGTACTCCAAAGGCACCGGATATTGCTGTGGGATCAGCATGCATATCATACATTGCTTCCATCACATGACCCATCAAACCAATTCTGGCTCCCTTTAAGTCGTGCATCACTTTAGCAATGTCGCACCACACTTTAATATCCTCTTCCACTTCTTTATCATCATATAAAGTACCTATGATTACATCATTTACTTCTTTTCCAAGGCGGACAGCAACAGATGTAAACTCAGGAACTGCACAAATATTATCATTCTGTAATTGCATATATGTATTTGCTTTTGAATAGTCCATCGCCTTGCGTGGCTGTAATGCAACTAAAATTATTGGAACATTAGCATCCCTGATAATAGGGGCAAATGTTGCTGATATGGCATAAGTCACCATATTACAAAGAAGTATATCAACATTGCTTTCTTTTATTCTGTTTAATGCTTTATAAGAAGCTTCACTGGTATCAATCATACCAAAATCTATAATTTCTACTTCATTTTTATCTACAATATTCTTAAACTCTTCATGATAACCCATTAAGCTATCAAGCAGTCCTTCAAATTGCCCCCAATATGTTTCGTGCCCTACAGCAAAGACTCCTATCCTTGCTGTCCTCTTTTTTAATCTTTGTATCATTTCTTAATTACCTCCGTTTTGCCTGTTTTGTTGTAAAGTGTAGTGAATTATGCTAGAATGATTCTATATTACTTTGTTGTGGAGAGTGTTTTTATGGAACATAAATTGTTAAGAATGTCTTTTGAAGAAATAAATCCTTTTGTTCGTTTTGTTCAAATCATTAATATCAGTAAAAATTCATTTCCTCATTGGATTAAATCATACGACTGCAGGTTGTTCTATGTTCAAAAAGGTAATGGTATCATATATATAGAAGATAAGGAGTATTACGTATCACCAGGTGATTTAGTATTATGGCAGCCAAATGCTCCCTATCATATGGAACCAGATATCAACAATCAAACATTTACCATGATAACTTCTAATTTTGATTTTACCCGTAACTATGCTCATATTCTATATCCACAACCACCTGAAAGAATTGAAAGTTATGATCCCGATAATCTGAATGAAATAATACAATTTACTAATTTTAATTTTCTAAATCAGCATATTTATATTAAGAATATGCATCATTTGGAATCCTTTCTGCTAGAAATGGTCAAAGAATTTAAAACACAGAAAAATTACTATAATCTTCGACTGAATGGCTTGATGTTATCTGTCATTGGTTATATCGCACGCTCTTATGTATTGCCAAGTCAATATTCGACGACCACAAGTATTAATTTGATTATTGAATATATCCACAATAACTACATGAATGATATAACCAACACCAATATAGGAGAAGCACTTAATTTTCATCCTAATTATATTAATAAACTTATGGTTTTAAATACTGGTAACTCCTTACATCAATATCTTTTAAATTATAGAATTTCAAAAGCTATTGAACTAATTGAGTCCACTTCTGATTCAATTGCAGATATTGCTTTTCAAGTAGGTTTTAAAGATATATCCCATTTCTCCAAATATTTCAAAAAGAAAACTGGTAGAATTCCAAGGGCTTTTCGCCGCCATTAGATAGACTTATGAAACTAAAACATCTACTCCAAAAGAAAAACCTGTTCTGGATATATAATGGTCCTTTCTCCATCTGAATCTGTTTTAAAAATATCTGACATATAAGTATCCCATTGATGCTGGACTTTACTTTTGCTTTTAAACTCTTTTGTGAAAGTAATATCATTTGTTTCATAATAGCCAAAGACCATATTGTTATGGAGCCATATTGTATAATTGAATATCCCTGCTTCTTTTAGCATATTTTTCATATCCTGACTGATATTTTTATGTCTTATTTTATATTCTTCTGTTTTTTCTTCTTTTATATGAATGATAAAACTAATTCTATATTTTGTATTTTTACACATAAATCACCGTTATATCTTTCTTTTTAGGCTTCCACCTTTAATTGCATCAATGGCAACTGCTATTAATAATACGGTTCCGACTATGACCTGCTGCCAAAATGTTTGTATATTTAACATGACCATTCCATTATTTAATGTAGATAATACGAACACTCCTATGAATGTTCCTAAAATCGTTCCTTTGCCGCCGGTAAGACCTGCACCGCCAAGAATAACTGCAGAAAGTGCCTGCATATTTGTTTCCGCAGCAGCCATTGGCAGACCTGCACCTGTTTGTGCGGTTAACATTATGCCTGCTGCCCCTGCCATTACACCATTAATGGCATAGATAATAAATTTAGTTTTTTGAACTTTGATTCCTGACAGGAAGCTTGATTGTGCATTCCCGCCTATCATATAAATGCTTCTTCCGAATACGGTATATTTCCCCACAAATCCAAAGATTAAATACATTATTATAAGTATGATAAGAGTGACAGGAATGCCGAAAAAACGGCCTCTTCCAATAAACTTCAATACATCATTAGTAACTACGATTGTTTGACCGTTAGATATGAGATACGCAATTCCCCTGAGAATCTGCATACTTGCTATTGTTGTAATAAAGGGATTGATTTTTATTTTAGTTATAAAGAATCCGTTAAAAGCTCCACAAAGACCGCCTGCTAAAAGTCCTCCCAGTATGATAATTCCTATTGGTAACTCAAGTCTTGATAAAGTAGCAACTACCATACCTACTACTGCTATTTGTGAACCCACTGAAATATCGATGCAACCGGATACATTTATAAATGTCATGCTGCATGCAACAGCACCCATAATAGCAGCATAAAGACCTATATTTAAAAAATTATTTACTCTTAAAAAATATGGAGATTTGATACTAAAGAATATTACTAATATTAAATAAGCGCCTAATACAGTCATAATGTCTGATGAGTTACTACTTTTTAATCTGTCAATTATACGCAACGTTGTGCTTTGTTTATTCATCTCTTTCATTTTGTTCTCCCATCGCATATTTTATTATATTGTTTTGTGATATTTTTTCTCCTGATAGATCAGCCATAATTAATCCATCATGCATCACCATTACTCTATCAGACATTGTTAGAAGTTCTTCCATCTCAGAAGTGATCATAATTACGCACAGACCTTGTTGACATAATTCATCTAAAATTTTATAGATTTCAATCTTGGCCCCTACATCAATCCCTCTTGTAGGCTCATTGAGTATTAAAATTTTAGGGTTTAATTCCAGCCATTTAGACAAAACAACTTTCTGTTGATTCCCTCCGCTCAAAGATTCTGCTTTTGTTTCAGGACTTGGAGTTTTTATACTGAATTTTTCAATCCACTTCTTAGCAATGGAATTGTCTTTCCCAAAATCTATAAATTTCTTATTTTTATGTTTTGAATAATAGGCTGTAGTCATATTGATTTTAATACTGCTATTTAATATCAGACCTTCCGTTTTTCTTTCCGCCGGTACATACGCCATGCCATGTTCAATTGCAGTAATTGGTGTATCTAATTTGATATTCTTTCCATCAACTAAAATTTCACCTGATATAATTCTTTCCTGTCCAAAAATGGCAGGTCCCAGATCATTATGCCCAGATCCCAGCAATCCATATACCCCTGTAATTTCCCCATACCTTGCCTGAAATGTTACATCTTTTATATGGGTCGTGGACAGATGCCTTGCCTCTAATACAACATCACCTGGGTTTGCCTCTTTTTTAATATAAGTATCAGATATACTTCTTCCAGCCATCATTGTAACGAATTTTTCTCTACTTGCATCTTGAATATCCATTCCGCCTACATTACATCCATCTCTGAGTACAACTACGCTGTCAGCAATACGGAATATTTCATCAAATCTATGGGATATATAGATAATTGCTATTCCTTTTTTAGCAACATTATGGATGAATTTAATGAGATTTTCTGTTTCTACATCATTTAATGCAGATGTTGGTTCATCCATAATTAATACTTTTGTCTGATCTGTTACCACTTTTGCTATTTCAATTAGCTGCTTTTGGGCAACGGTTAATCTTCCTATAATTTCTTTTGGATTAATATCAACACCAATTCTGGCCATAATTTTTCTAGCTTCTTCATACATTTTAGGATAATCTATTATGAAGCCCTTCTTGGGAATATTACCCATAAATATATTTTCTGCTACTGATATTGTACCTACATAATTTAATTCCTGATGTATAATACTAATTCCTTTTTCTGTCGCATCGGATGGTTTATTGAATACTACCTTTTCTCCATTTATAAAAACGTCTCCTTCTTCACAGTTATGAACTCCGGATAAAACTTTTATTAAAGTGGATTTTCCTGCTCCATTCTCACCTAATAGTGCCAGTACTTCACCTTCTCGAAGTTTTAGGCTTACATTGGATAATGCTTTTACACCCGGAAATACTTTGGTTATATTTTTTGCTTCTAATACAATTCTTCTATTATTTAATTGCTTAACTTCACATGCGCTCAATGCTTCGCCTCCTTGTTACTTTTTGTCTATCATGAATTTAGACCAAGGGAAGTTATCTTCTGGATAATGGTCTGTAATATTCTCCCATGTTACCAGTTCATGATCTATATATGATTTTTCAGGTGGAGTCTTTCCTTCCACTAATTCATCGATAATAGGCAAAATCCACTCTCCATATCTTTCCGGGAAATATCCAACACTTCCAATCCATCCAGTCATACCTTTCGTTGCATATAAAGGTTCCACAAAATCAGCTGTACTATTATGACTATATAAGATCACATTATCCTGTCTGCCTGCCGTCTCCACAGCTGCCCATATACCTGCTCCTAAAACATCATTCATGGCTACCACTGCTATACGCTTTGCATCAGGATGTGCCATTAAAAAGTCATTCATTCTTTGTTGAGATATTTGTGCATCATTTTGTGTATCTATCTCAATAATTTTATCTGCCGGAATAATTAATCCTTCTTCCTCCATTCCAACGGTAAAATCCATTACACGTGGTGCTGTTACAGGTCCTGAGATTGGTTGAATTCCTCTTACAACATAATCAATTTCTCCATTCCATTTTTCTTTGATATATTGAGCCGCTGCTCTTCCTGCAATTTTACCTGCTTCAGAATTATCAGCGCCAAAGAAATACGCACCCGGATGAGCAATATCCACAGCTACTACTGGTACGTTAGCTGCATTCATTTTCTCCATTATTACAGGAGCAACTGTGTCATCTACATTGAATTCAATAAAATATTCAATACCCATATTTAATAGATCATCTGCATTCTTTACAGCGGTAGCTCCATCTGAATTATTATCAACACATATTAATTCGTAACCTCGTTTTTCTGCTTCTTTTTCTACTGAATCACGGACCATCTTTCCAAATGAACCCTTTTCATTAATATTAGCAAAACCTACTTTAATTTTTTTATCTGATTCTTTCTTTGCATCCCCATTGTCAGAACTTACTTCCGTATCTGAATTACTTGATGTATCTTTCCCTTCACCATCAACAGTACACCCAGATAAAGTAGTCATTAATAGTACCATTGCTAACATAAATGATATTAGTTTTTTCTTTCCCATAATTTACCTCCTTGGTTTTAAAAAATACAATTTTTAATTTTTAAAGCAAAAAATAAATATACATTATTTTAAATCTTTTTTGTATTTATTTGTTTATTTTACACATATATATTATTTATTTTTGCTATATTTACATTATATTTGCTAATATAATAGATGTCAATAAATCCACATTGATAGGTTTACTTTAGACAACTTTGTTTAGTTCATGCACTTTAATACATTGCAGTCCAAAGTATTTCCAATAAAAAAGAAACTATATATTCTCATATATAGTTTCTCTAAAATAATAATGTTTTATAAAGTTCTTTAACTTAATTAATCAGCAATGCTCATTGTTTTAATAGGCCATGCCAGTAATACTGCTCCCCCCAGAATATTTCCGACTGTTACAAAGAACATACTCTTTAATACCAGATGCATAGGAAGTCCTCCAAGAAGAAAATAGCTAATAGAAAATGTACCCATATTGGCGATACTATGCTCAAATCCAGCAACTACAAAGGACATAATTACAAGAAACATAATTATGAGCTTACCAATTTCTGTTTTCATGCGTACCCCTACTAAAACTGCAATACATACCATAAAATTGCATAGTATGCCGCGTAAGACCATCTGTAATGGAGATATTTCAAGTTTAGCAGCTACAACATTTCTCATATATTCTGTCATGATTCCTGCAGATGCACCACCTTTTACAAATATGTATGATAAGATTACGGAGCCTATAAAATTACCAATATAGCTTATAATCCAAACACGTGCCGCCATTCTCCAGGTACATTTTTTATCATATACTCCAAATGCCATTGTCATATTGTTTCCAGTAAATAACTCACCTCCAACAAATACGATAAGTATAATAGCTGTTGGAAATAATAATGCATTCAGAAACTTACCTAAAGCAGGATTCGTACTATAAAATAATGCTGATGTTACGTTGGAGAGTATAATAGCAACCACTAAAAAGAAGCCGGCTACAATAGAACGCATTAAATATTTTCCGGGTTCCTTTTTGGATAATTCGTATTTTTTAACAGCGGAATCTGACATGATATTTATGTCACTTGTAAACATATTCTTATACACTTCTTTCTTTTTAATTCTTAATTTTCGTCACCTAGTTCACTACTCTAACAGATTCCTGCTAGTTTTTCAATTATAAAATTAAAAATACTGTGTACAAAATACAATACAATTGTTTTATATACCTGCTTATCTTAAAGTTGCGCCAGTGCGTGCGCTATTTACTGTCTCTGCATATCTGCGTAATAAGCCTTTTTCTGCTTGGCGTTCAAGGTGCTTCCAGTTTTTCTTTCTCTTTTCAATCTCCGCTTCACTGACTTCAATATTAATTAATCCCTGATATAAATCAACATTGACTTTATCACCATCTTGAATCAGAGCGATTGGACCTCCATCCGCAGCTTCCGGGCAAAGATATCCAATACTTAATCCACCACTGGCACCTGAGAATCGGCCATCTGTAATAACAGCCGTATTGGGAATACTTTTAATTATCTCAGTAATACGATGTAATTCTTTCATACCAGGGCCGCCTTTTGGTCCTTCATAACGAACTATAACTGCATCTCCTGATACAATCTTCTTGTCACGGAATGCAGCATAACACTCATCCTCGCCTTCAAAGACCTTCGCTGTACCTTCAAATACACGTACATCCATAGGTACCGCTGATGTTTTCACAAGTGCTCCCATTGGTGCTAAATTGCCATATAATACTTGAATTCCATCTGCCTGTGAGTATGGATTATCTAAACTTCGAATTGTTTCAGCATTGCCTTTTCCTGACTTTTCCAGCACTTCTCCCATTGTCTCACCACATACCGTCAATGTATCTTTATGTATCACTGAAAGAAGTTCTTTTAGAACTGCTGGAATTCCCCCTGCATAATGAAGATCCATCACTGTTTTATTTCCATTCGGTGTAATTTCACATAGAACAGGAGTCTTAGAAGTGATTTCAGAAAAATCATCCCAATTTAAATCCAGACCAAGCTCTGCTGCAAGTGCCGGAAGATGGATAAGTGCGTTTAAAGAACCGCCAATTGCACTTAATAAGATGATTGCATTCTCCAATGCTTCTTTTGTCATGATTTTACTTGGAGTGATATTATTATGTACCATCTTCATTAAAGCACTACCTGATTCTCTTGCAGAAAATCTTCTCATACTTGTACTGGAAGGAATCAGACTGCCTCCAGGAAGCATCATACCAAGTGCCTCACAAAGAGCACCCATTGTATTTGCCGTTCCAAGAAATGGGCAAATACCAGGTCCGGTATAATATTCCAATGTACCTTCTATTAGCTGTCTTTCTGTAATTTCTCCTTTTAAAAATTGTTGACGAAGATCCTTAGAATCATTTGGTTTTATTTGTGCGTAGCAAGGTCCTGAAGTTACTATGATGGAAGGAAGGTTAATTCTTGCTGCCGCATTAAGCATGCCGGGTATGATTTTATCACACGCACCAAGAAATACAATTCCATCGAATACTCCTTCTCCAACAACCATGGCTTCAATGGAATCCGTTATAATCTCACGATGTGGAAGGCAATATCTCATTCCGGAATGTCCTTGTGCAATACCATCGCACATAGCGATTGTATTAAATTCTATTGGTTCCCCCCCTGCCTCCAGGATACCTTTTTTTACTTCTTGTGCTAATTGTCTAAGTGGTTCATGTCCAGGGCATATTTCATTCCAGCTATTTGCAATTGCGATTAATGGTTTGTGATCAAGGGAATCAATCGATATCCCGGCAGATGCTAAGTGTGCTTTGGATATGGCTTTTTGAAATGGTTCTAATTTATCAATTGCTCTTACCATAATATTCCTCCTATAAAAAAAGAGGTTATCTCCAAATACATTGAATCTATTATTATATTTATGAAGTAACTATATTTCAGAAATAGTTTATATATTGTATGTTGAAATATAGTTCTTCAAAAAATAGAATTCTTTGTTTTGTAACAACCCCTATTGCTATCTATTTTACTGTTCTCTTACTGCTAATATTTCTGCTCTCTTTTTACTTAATTTACTCATAACTACCCAGGTTCCAGCTATAACTACCAGAAGAATTGGAATTGAAATAATTAAGTTACTTGTAAATGCTTTAAATACAAGGTAGCTTACCGTTAAACTTGTTGCTGCAAAAGAAGAAATTAGACTTCCGTCCGCTGCAATGTCAAGGCCTACACTTGTAGCAAGGGCTGTTAAGACCGGAGCTGTTGCTGTACCTGCTAAAAGAATTGCTCCTGTACACACAAGACCCATAATAACATTCTTAAATAAGTTACCTCTTGTAATTGCTACTACTAAAGCAACACGAAAAGTTACAACTGCAAGATCTGCAAATGGTAATACCCTGTTTCCTGGTAATAATGCTGCCATGAAAATAGTTAGAGGAATTACGATTAATGCTGTTGTGATAACATCAGGGTTACCAACTACAACTGCTGCATCAAGGCCGATAAGGAATTTTCTTCCTTTGAATTTTTCCTGGGTAAATTTCTTTGCTGCTTCTGAGATAGGCATTAAACCTTCCATGAATAAAGAAGTCATTTTAGGAATCAGAATCATAACTGCTGCCATGTTAACACCAAGAGATAAAATTTGTGACACCGGATATTTTGCTAATGCACCGATGATACCTCCAAGAATAAGACCCATCATCATTGGCTCACCAAAGAAGCCTAAATATTTTTTTGCATCTTTAATCTTAAAATCAATTTTATTGATTCCTGGTATTTTATCTAATAACCAGTTAAGTGGTGCTGCTATTATAATAGAGGATAAAGCAGACATTGTTGGGAGTGAAACACCTGGAATTCCAAAGTATTCTTCTACAAGTGGTGCTGTCCAGTCAGATAATTTAAATGTAATAATTGCCATAATTACAGTTGCTGCGATACCTAGAGGAATACTCTTAGTTACGAAGTAGACCATAATACCGACGATTGCCATATGATGATAATTCCAGATATCAACATCTAACGTATCTGTTGCTTTTAAAACTAACATAATAATATTAGTTGCTAAGATACAAAAGATCAGAATACCAATAATTGGAGAGGACCAGGTTACTGCTGCAATTGCGCCCCAGCCTACATCAAGTATATCAAGTTTTATACCAAAATTTTCTACCATTGCCTGTGCTGCCGGTCCTAAATTAGATTTTAATAATCCAATAACTAAATTAATACCTGCAAACCCAATACCAATTGTTAAACCTGAACGAAACGCTTTTGCTATTTTTACCTTGAAAATTAAACCGATTACCGTAATAATGATAGGAAGCAATACAATTGCCCCAGCATCAAGAATTGTTTGAAACACATTAAAAAAGATTTGCATACTTCTTTCCTCCTCTGATTAAATTACTTCAAATGTGATAAAATTTCATCTAACGTACTCTCTTCGCCTACACCTGTTAGTAGAGAAATGGCCCCAACAACTGGTATTGTAACATCTCCGCCCGTAAATTTACCGGTCGTAACTAACAGATCAAATTGATCCGCTTTTGATTCTACTTCCAATAATTTGCATTGTGTCACAGAAACATCAATTCCATTGTCTTCGCATTTTTCTTTTATTTTCATTGCAACTACTGTTGATGTTGCAATACCATTTCCACATGCTACTAAAATTCTTTTCATATTAATAATCTCCTTATTCTTGTAATAGATATTTTTCAATTATGTTATAGATTATATCCTGGCTATTGGATTCAATAATTTCTTTTACAGCCTCTTGATCTTGTATCAGACCAATAACTTTAGTCAGCATGTCAATGTGTCCATGGGCTTCTTTTAGAGCAAGCATAATTACAAGGCTAATATCAATGCTATTATCCGGTTCATCCATTGCATGAAATTTTACCGGTTTATCTAAAATTCCTACACATATACTTGCTTCATTCACATGTTCAACATCTGCATGAGGTATTGCTACATTAATATTTCCGGTATACAATCCGGTAGGAAATACTTTTTCACGATCTAAAATTGCCTGCTTATATGTATCTTTTACTAAACCATTCTGGCAGAGCAAATCTGTCATTGAAGAAAGCACTCCCACATCAGTTGTCAGACCTTCTAATTTTACGATTTGTGATTTTGAAAATTTAATATCGCTCATATCTTTCTCATCCTTAAACTAGTTTTGCTTCCATATCTATTATGGATTTTATGATTCCGTCTTCATTTTCATTGAGTATATCTTCTTTGTCAAAGATTCCTGATGCTATTCCGGCAAAGGAAGCTCCCCCATTAAAATACTCCTGAACGTTTTCTGTATTAATTCCACCTACAACCATCAATGGTAATTTACCCAGAGGTGCCTGAATATCAGTAATATACTGACTGCCAAGTCTTCCTGCCGGGAAAATTTTCACAATAGAGGCTCCATCATCAAAGCTTTGCTTGATTTCTGTTGGTGAAAATGCGCCAGGAACAGATATAATCTCATGCTCGTTACATAGATTTAATATATCTTTATTTAACATTGTTGGGGATAAAATGAATGCTGCACCTGCTTCAATTACTGTTTTTGCCTGTTCGTAGGTCATGACCGTACCTGCTCCGACTTTAATGAAACCACCAAACTCCCTGCTGATCTTTTCTATAGTAGATACAGCATCGGGAGAATTCATGGTGATTTCAACAGCCTGCAGTTTTGTTCCTACGAGGTTTTTTACTACAGTTCTGACTTGTGAATAGGTGTAACCTCTTAAGATGACAGTGACTTTGGGGAAGTTTTTAATGTCCACTTTTCCAACTCCTTTCTCACTTAATATATAGAGCAAGAAGCGTGCCAACTATCTGACTGATTCTGTATGAATATGAAGAATTTTTAGAATTTCATTAATTGAATTGCTGTTTCTGATGGCTAAAATCAAGTCTTCATCAGAAATTATTTTATATAATTGTTCAAAATATTTTTTTGAATTTTCATTTAAGGCTAATACAAAAATAACATCTACCGTATTGATCCCATCCCAAACCACTGGTTTGGCTAATTTAGTAAGAGAAATGACTGGTTTTGTAACCAATTCTGTGTTTCCATGGGGGATTGCTATTCCACCTTTTAGATAGGTAGTCATAATACCTTCTCTTTTATAAACACTTAGTAAAAATTCTGGTTTTACATTCCCATCTTCAATCATCTTTTGAATTGTATAATCAAGGATTTCATCCTTATAATAAAAGGCTGGATTTATAAAAATGTTTTTTTCATAGAGGACATCTCCAAGATTCACCTTGTCGAATATTGTCTGTTTGTTTAATATCTTTCTAAGACCGGCGATCCCTTGTGGGCGATATATATGAGAAATTGAAATAAATGGATACTTCTCAATTTGTGGATCAATAGTGCCTACAATAGCCAGAATTTCATAACTTTCCTCTAAAGCAGAGATAATATTTTCAACTTTAATATTTTCTATGTAGCCTTTAGCTATAATTTGAACTGAATCCAGGCTGCTGCTTAACCGATTTATTAAGTGAGTCTTTACGCTCTTAGCAGCTCCCTCTCCGGTAATGCAAAGACATACAATCGCTTTTTCTTTTCTATGTTCAATTCTTCTTGTTGATATGGAAACAGTATTTTTTACATCCAGATCTTTGATGATAGTTTGAATATCTTCTTCTGTCCATAAGACCTTACGGATGCATTCTATGACCATTAAGGTGTCACATCTTCCTACGATTCCGACCTTAATTCCAGTTTCTTCTTCCACCTGATCTTTAATATTCATAAGTGATCCCATATCAGCAAGAATGATACACCCACTTCCTTGATCAATCTGACGAACAGATTGGATTACTTTGTCCGCCATGTCAGCGGGGCTGTCTTTAAAATCAGTTTCCAGACCAACTGCATGATCCACTCCCATGATCTTATTAGCAACTTCTGCCATTCCACAAGCAACATGACCATGGGAAACTACTAAAACTCCGATCTTACCTTTAGATATATAATTTTGTTTTTGGAATTTTTTAAAATACATGGCTAAAAATCCAATCTCTTCATCATTAAGTTCAAAATAATATTTCTTCTTAATCGTGAATAAGATTTCTTTTGCAATCTGATATTCTTCCAGATACATTTCCCTTATATTTTTCATTCCAGGACGAATGGTTTTTCCTTTCATCTTCATTCTTTCTATTGCCATATTCAGATGAATAGCTAATGGAAAAATTAGGGTAGATTCTAATAATGGTATCTTTTTCTTAGCAAGCTCATAAATATCTTTCGTGATATTTAATATATCTTCTCCAACAATATTAGCAATTTCATCCATGCTGAAATCTGAGTCAACAATCTCTTTTATATGCAACTGTAAATTTGATTCTATCTCTTCATAAAGAAGTGCTTCAATATCAGATTCTACTGCCCCTTCTTTTTTTAATTGTTCATATTTTATCTCTAACTTTTCATATATGTCCCAGTCTTCATTTAAATCTACTTTAAGATAGCCTTCATTTTCCTGAGGAGAAAAATACATATCTCCATGTATCTTAGTATTAATTTCTTTCGATACGTTTTCTTTTTTATAATCTTTTTTTATTGCTTCCGACATGCAGTCAAAACTTACTATGATTTCTCCTGCCTGTCTCATCTTTCTTTCCAGAAATGCTTTTGCGCAGCAGACCTGAATATCTGATTTCAATTGACCAACATTACCAGAATATTCATTCCCTGCAAGGCATTTTAAAACATCTTCTTTTACACTGATTTCCTTCCCTAAACGCCTTGATTCCATATAGAAAAATTGATGAATAAATTGTATTTTCTCAGCGACCGGACGGGCTTTCATCGGTGGAATTTCAATCACCATAGGAATTCTTCGTCTAAATGTTAATAGAAGTGAACTTTGTGGGTTTTCGGTAGTGGCAGCGATAATCATCACTTTACTTTTTCTTTGTGTATCAGCTTCACCCAATCGGCGGAATTTTCCTTTATCCATGAGGTAAAAGAGTATCTCCTGTCCCTCTGGAGGTAAACGGTGTACTTCATCCAGGAAGAGAATACCACCATCACATTGCTCTACAATTCCCTTTTTATTCTCTGTGGCACCAGTAAAGGCACCTTTGCTGTAACCAAAAAGCTGAGCAAGCAAAAGTTGAGGATTGTCCGCATAATCTGCACAGTTAAATTCAAAAAATGGAGCATCTTTCTCAAAATTATCTGTAGTAATAGCAAATTGATACATTAGTTCAGCCAAAAAACTTTTTCCCACTCCAGATGGCCCATAAATTAAGGAATGAAGACCATTAGGCGGATACAGAATCGCAGCACAGGCTCTGCTGATTTGATTTTTCATGCTTCCATTGTAACCGATAAAAGCACTAAAAATTTCATCCTGTTTTATTTCCATGGAATTTTCAATCATAATTTCTTCTGTTTCTTGTAATTCATTAGATTCTTCTCTATTATCTTTTGTATCAACAGAAATATCCAAAGACTTAAGAACCTCTTCTTTTAACTTTCCAACTGCATATTTCCCAATGATGTAACCTTTATCATTTAATAATTTGGTAAGTCCTCTATCGGATACATTTCCCTTTTCCCTGAGAATGCTCTTAATATCATCATGAATCACCTGCTTCTTTCTCTCTCTTGAATCAGGAATATCATTCTCTTTTCGGATTGTCGTTACATTCTCCCTAAAAATATCCAGAGCTATGGCAATTTCTTCATCCGTAAATGGGTTCTTTTTATCCTCTTCTTCAATCATATTTATAATTTGATCCTTCATTAGAAATCCATCCTCTCAACCCGACTGTTGCCTCTAATCATCCTATAAAAACATTTTACGTCCACTTGCATCTTTGATTCCTAAGTTATTTCTATATTTTGCTATTGTTCTTCTGGAAATTGTTATGCCTTCACTTTTTAGCATCCGGGCTAATTTCTCATCACTTAATGGCTTAAATTTATCTTCAGCATTGATTAGGCTCTCTATCTTCATCTGAATATCGTCTGCTGAGATCCCTCCACACATAGCATCTGCCTCGAATGCTTTGGAAAAAAAGTAATTCATGGGAAAAACACCCCAAGGACACTGAAGATATTTATCTCTCACGGCCCGACTTACAGTTGATTCATGAATACCCATAATATCAGCAACATCTATTAGCCGCATTGGCCTTATTCCCCGGCCGCTGAAAAAAAATTCCTCCTGAAAATCTACTATGATTTTTGTCATTTCAATCAATGTGGTATTCCGTTGGGAAATACATTTTTTGACCCACTCGACCTGTTTCATTTTAGTTGATACATACTCTGTTGTCTCAGCTGAATACTCTTGGGTAAGCAAACTCTTATAATAGGAATTTATATTTATTCGAGGGTATTTGTATTCATTCAATAGAATTTCATAGTAGCCTTTTAATTTAACAACCGTAATATCCGGTATTATATAGCTAAGGCTGTCTCTCGAAGCAAAAGAGTTTCCCGGCTTTGGATTCAATGATTTAATCCTCTCAACTTCAATTATTATTTGATCTATAGTAACTTTCATTTTTTTTGCTATCAGTGGTAATTGATTTTTTGCTAATAATTCCAAGTATTCTGATACTATTTCTTTGGCAAGAGGGGACCCCAGTTGTTTCCGTTCTATCTGAAGCAGCAGACATTCTCTTAAATTTCTCGCACCAATGCCTGCCGGCTCTAACCCCTGAATCAATCCCAATAATCGTTTTATCTCCTCTTCTTTCACTCCAAAATACTTTGCTGTGTCCTCTAAGGAATCAGTAAAATATCCTTTGGAATCAAGGCTATCAATGATAAATGTTATAATTTTTTGTTCATTATTATTTAATCTATATGTTGGAAGTTGTGATAGAAGATATCTGGACAGATTATCTTCTCCTGAATCTCCAACAAAATTCCATAAATTATCACTATTTTCGTCATTAAGTTCTTGCTTGGAATACACCCTGTTATTCTCATCGATCTGTCCCAACCACTCTAACTTTTTATTGATCTGGTCAGTATTCGTTGAGTCATCTAAATTTTCTATATCAACCAAAGGATTTTCCATTGCCAGCTCCCGAATATATATATCCAGTTCCTGAGAACTCATCTGCAAAATTTGTGCTGATTGGATCATATTCTGAGTTAACTTCTGTTTTTGCTTTATATCTAATTGATATTTCATCATTATTTACCACCTGAATTTGCGCATATCTATATGTAATTGATTTTGTTGGTCTTCTTAAAGGTATATTACAATAACCAACCTCAATCTTAATATTATCTTTATTGCTAGCATAATCGATATTCTACCATAAAATCAACCTCTTTACAATGAAACTAATGGCAACATCCATAAAAAAGGGTGTAACCCCAACCCTGTTCTTGATTGGAATTACACCTATAAATGAATCTATATCAAACTTTAATATCTGCTTTCATTCCCAGAATATCCTGATTCTCTTTTAATATTGGATTAATAACCTCTTCCATGAATTCTTCCACCTGCTGTTCAGAGCGGCCGGTATATTTCGAAGGATCCATCGTCTTCTTTAATTCTTCCAGTGTCATGTTAAAAGCTGGATCTGCAGCAATTAATTCTAAGAGATTATTATCCAGTCCTCTTATCTTTACATTCTTGCCTGCTTCCATGGACAGAATACGAATCTTTTCATGAAGTTCCTGTCTGTCCCCTCCAGCCTTTACCGCATCCATCATAATATTCTCAGTTGCCATAAATGGAAGTTCAGACATAAGTCGTTTTTCTATGACTTTAGGATATACTACAAGGCCATCTACAATATTTAGATAAAGATCAAGAATTCCATCCACTGCTAAGAATCCCTCTGCAATACTAATTCTCTTATTTGCTGAATCATCAAGAGTTCTTTCAAACCATTGTGTAGATGATGTGATTGCCGGATTTAGTGCATCTACCATTACATATCTGGCCAAAGATGCAATACGTTCACTTCTCATTGGATTTCTCTTGTAAGCCATGGCAGAAGATCCAATCTGATTCTTTTCGAAAGGTTCTTCAATCTCTTTTAAATGTTGTAATAAACGTATGTCATTAGAGAATTTATGTGCGCTTGCTGCAATTCCGGCAAGTATATTAAGAACCCTTGTATCAACCTTACGGGAATAAGTCTGACCAGACACCGGGAAGCAATCTTTAAATCCCATCTTCTTGGCAATTAACTTATCTATTTGCTTAATTTTCTCATGATCTCCATCAAATAATTCTAAGAAACTGGCCTGAGTTCCAGTAGTACCTTTCGAACCGAGTAATTTCATGCTGTCAATCATATAATCAAGATCATCAAGATCTAATTTTAGTTCCATGAGCCAAAGAGCCGCACGTTTTCCAACAGTAGTAGGCTGTGCAGGCTGAAAATGAGTAAATGCAAGAGTTGGTAGTCCCTTATATTCCATTGCAAATTTTGATAATTCAGCAATTACGTTTACTAATTTCTTCTTTATTAATTTTAGGGCTTCTGTCATTACAATAATGTCTGTATTATCTCCAACATAACAGGAAGTCGCCCCAAGATGGATAATTCCTTTCGCTTTCGGACACTGTACCCCATATGCATATACATGGGACATAACGTCATGACGGACTGTTGCTTCCCTTTCTTTAGCAACATCGTAATTGATATCATCCTGATGTTCTTTTAATTCTTCAATCTGTTCCCTTGTAATGTTCAACCCTAATTCATTTTCTGCTTCTGCAAGAGCAATCCATAATTTTCTCCATGTTTTAAATTTCATATCTGATGAAAAGATATATTGCATCTCTTTACTTGCATATCTTTCCGATAATGGACTCTGATATTTGTCATAATTCATAACTTATACCGTACCTTTCTATACTTTATCGATAACTACCAGCTGAATTAAGTTCCACTTTATCTTTCATATTCTCCCCGAATATCATCTTCTGGTGGTTCCATTGGATAATTACCCGTAAAACATCCATCGCAAAATGTCATGCCTTCATCAATTAATTCCGGTAGTGTTTCCACTTCCAGATATCCCAATGAATCGGCTCCTATCATATTGCGGATCTCTTCAATAGTATGACCTGTTGCTATCAGCTGATCTCCTGATGGAATATCTGTACCAAAATAGCATGGATATTTAAATGGTGGAGAACTGATCCTTACATGAACTTCTTTCGCTCCTGCTGCTTTTAACATACCTACAATTCTGGCACTGGTGGTTCCACGTACAATAGAATCATCTATCATGATAATTCTCTTATCTTTCACTACTTCTTTTAATACATTTAACTTAATCCGGACACTGGTTTCTCTTTGATTTTGTTTTGGCTTTATAAAAGTACGGCCTACATAGTTATTCTTAACAAATGCTTTCCCATATGGAATATCAGTTTCAAGGGAATAACCTAATGCAGCATCGTTTCCTGATTCAGGCACGCCTACTACTAAATCT
This sequence comes from Mobilisporobacter senegalensis, assembly GCF_003752155.1. Taxonomy (GTDB): domain Bacteria; phylum Bacillota; class Clostridia; order Lachnospirales; family Lachnospiraceae; genus Mobilisporobacter; species Mobilisporobacter senegalensis. The sequence goes on from NZ_RJVG01000006.1 coordinate 66,915, forward strand.
GCTTCCACAGGATGTAGTTTGGCAAGTAAACGTCCTGCCATAATTCTTGAATTATATACACTGACTCCATCAAATGTACTATCCGGCCTTGCAAAATAAATATACTCAAAGATACATCTGGAAATCTTCTGATTACACCTTGATGTATCCGATACAATCCCATCACTATTAATGGTTACGATCTCTCCTGGTAATACATCCCTTATAAACTCTGCTCCAACTGCATCCAGTGCACAGGTTTCAGAAGCTAAGACATATGCATTATCTCTTTTACCAACACAAAGAGGTTTAAAGCCATAAGGATCTCTCGCTCCGATTAATTTTCTTGGACTCATTACAATCAAAGAATATGCACCTTTGATCTTATCCATAGCCCTTGCAACTGCCTGCTCTACTGCCCCGCAATTAAGCCTTTCTCTTGCAATGTGATATGCGATTACTTCAGAATCAATGGTTGTTTGAAAGATAGCTCCAGTATATTCTAATTCTTTGCGGAGTTCAATGGCATTAATTAAATTTCCATTATGGGCAATTCCAAGAGTTCCTTTTACATAATTTAAAACCAGGGGTTGGGCGTTCTCTCTGGAACTGCTGCCAGCTGTAGAATAACGTACATGGCCAATTCCAATATTCCCATTTAATTTATCCAGCGTCTCAGGAGTAAATACTTCATTTACCAGCCCCATATCTTTATAAGCCAGTACTTTTCCCTTTGGGCCTTTCGTATCACTCACAGCAATACCGCAGCTTTCCTGTCCCCGATGTTGGAGTGCGAATAAACCATAGTATATGGAAGACGCAACTTCTCCCCCATCCAGATCATAGATACCAAAAACGCCACATTCCTCATGGATTCCATCTGTAAATTCATTCTCAAATATATTCTGATTCATAAATATCCTTTCCTACATGAGTCTTACACCTACGTATAGTTTAGTCACCTTATCTTACTATATAAGTATCAAAAGTGGACAATTATTTTCAAGTTGTTAATCGTCCACTTTTATCACAAAATAAAATACAACTCACGTATTCTACTGATCCATCTATTTAATTCCAAGTCTTTTGGCAACTTCCATATAAGCATCTTCCACATTGCCAAGATCCCTTCTAAATCTGTCCTTGTCTAATTTATCATGAGTATTGCTATCCCATAATCTGCATGTATCCGGTGAAATTTCGTCTGCCAGGATAATTCCACCTTTATATCTTCCAAACTCTACCTTAAAGTCAATTAAATCAATACCATGCCCTGCAAAATATTCAATAAGTACTTCATTCACTTTGAATACCAATTCAGTAATCCGCTCAATTTCTTCTCTTGTAGCAATACCAATAGCAATAGCATAGTAATCATTGATCATCGGATCTCCAAGATCATCATTTTTATAGCTGAATTCCAAAGTAGGGGCAATTAGTTTCTTTCCTTCTTCCATGCCGAGCTTCTTGGCAAAACTGCCTGCTGATACGTTTCTAACGATTACTTCTAATGGAACAATTTCTACTTTTTTTACGGCTGTCTCTCTATCACTAAGTTCTTCCACCAGATGTGTTGGAACTCCAGCTTCTTCAAGAATTTTGAAGATATGATTTGTCATCTTATTATTGATAACACCTTTTCCACTGATTGTTCCCTTTTTTAGTCCGTTAAATGCGGTCGCATCATCCTTATAGTCAACAATATAAACATCTTCTACGTCTGTTGTATAAACTTTCTTAGCCTTGCCTTCATAAAGCATCTCTAATTTCTTCATCGGTTGCCACCTATCCTTTGAAAATTTATCATTATTATCCACCTCTTAATTATATCTGACTGTGAAATATACGCAATAGTTTTTTCAGGTTTTAAAATAAAATTGGCTACTTATACAAAAACAAAATCTCTTACTCTTTTTCTTTGTCCAAAAGTGCCTAACCCCTTGATTTTACTATAAGAACAGGTTTTTAATCTATTAATTACTGCTAATAAATAACTGATTTTTATTATTAGTATAACTTATATAATTAATGTCATTATATTTTCTGACTTATTATTATTCATTATTTTCTTCCGTTTCAGAATCAACACTATTATCAGTATCCATCTTTCCTGCCACTAAATCCGTATCAATTGGGATAATCCCACGTTTTACTTTGATTTCTAAGATTCTCCGTACGGATGTATCAAGTCGTTCCTCAGAAATCTCTCCATTTTGAACAGCTTGCAGTATGGAATTATACGCTTCTGGTAATTTCTCAGGCATGAGTAAAATATCAGCACCGGCTATAAATGCCTGCTTTGCAGCTTGCTTTGAATTATATTGATCCGTAATTGCTTTCATATTAAGGGCATCTGTAATTGCTATCCCTTGAAATCCCATTTCCAATCTTAACATTTCATTTAACACCAGTGAAGATAACGATGCCGGAACGGTATCTTCTGTTACTCTGCTTATAGATATATGGGATATCATCACAAAGTCCGCACCTTCTTTGATTCCTGCTTTAAATGGAACGAACTCAACACTACGTAATCTTTCGATATCATTTTCAACATTCACGGCACCTTCATGGGAATCATTCACAGCATCACCATGACCTGGAAAATGTTTTAATGTAGCACTGATTCCCTGGCTTTGAAGTCCTGATACTACCTCCTTCACCATTCTGGCAACTAATTTAGGGTTGTTTCCAAAGGAACGATTTCCAATCTCAGTATTAAGTTCATTGGTTCTTACATCTGCAACAGGAGCAAAATCAACATTAAAACCAAGTTCTCTAATTTCACGGCCAATCGTCTCTCCCATGTTAAATGCATATTCCTTATCATCCATCTTACCTATTTCTTCTATCGTAGGAAATTTAGTTGTCTTCATATTATCATTATTGGCAATTCTTGCGACCTGTCCACCTTCTTCATCCACAGTGATGAACATAGGAAATTTACTTCTCTCCTGAAGTTTATTAATAAGTTTTGTTGTCTGTTCTCTCGTCTCAATATTTCTGGAAAAAAAACAAACACCACCTACATTATACTTCTGGATACCAGCCACCATTTTTTTGGTCAAACTTCTAAATTCATAGTAATTCCCCTTACTACTATCCAGTAACTCTAAATTCACAATGAATAATTGTCCCACCTTTTCTTCAAGTGTCATATTCTTCATAATATCACCTGCAAGTCCTGTTATAATAGCAGAATCATTTGTACCAATTACATTGCCCCCTTCATTGTCCGGTACTTCTTCTATATCTTCTTTGCTCTCATCTGGCTGTTCTTCAACCGTTTCATTCTTATTTTCATTCAAATCCTTATTTTCTTCCGTTTTTGGATCTTCTGGAATATTCTTTCCTTTATCTTTACAACTCATTAATAATACAGACATTAATAGAATCATAAATATATAAATTATTTTTCTCATTTTCATCTCTTCTTCCTTACAAATATTTTCAATGACTAAATTATGTAATATTATTATCTGCATGTCAATGATATAATAGTCCATTTCCTATACTTTTCCTAGAATATATAAAAATTATGATATACAAAAAGTTCAGTTAAAGCTCGGATGAGGTTTGAACCCCATCCGAACTTTAGTTGAGCTTGATTATTGTTCCCCTCTAAAACTTTCAAAAGTCTTGTAGATATCTATACTGCCATATCCCCATTCATTGTTTGGATAGACTAGATTAGATTTTTGATTTACTCCCCGATATAAAAATTTCCTTATATTCACTCCATCCATATTTCCCTGCCTGTCATTTACAATTCCCCATTCAAGCAATAACCCTGATACACCGGTTGCTAAAGCGGCTGCTATACTGGTTCCTGATTGATATCCAAACTGATTTCCTGGCAGTGGCACGTAAACTTCTACTCCTGGTGCTGCTACATCAGGTTTTACCTGATTCGCTCTTGAATATCCTCTGCTTGCATTTTGATAAATACTTTGATCTTTATGGTTATAAGCAGTTACCGTGATTACATTATTTCCATTTCCCGGTGTTGTGATCACTGTATCTGGGTTGGGATTCATAAAAGTTGTTTCCTCTGTTATAAAGCCTCTCATTGGTAACCAGATATGAAAACCCGAACTAATATCTCCTCCACCATAGACACGAAATCTCCATATTCCCGGGGCCGGCTGATTAAATCTTAAAAATATCAGTTGATCTCCTGTTTGTGATTCAATAATAAGGTAATCTATCAGTAATCTGGTCCCTTCAAATAAAAACCGAATGTCTCTGTGTTCTCCTAATCTTGCAGGGATTCTTGGAATATGCTCTCCAGAAGGGGATGTAACATCTATAGAGTAAGTACCCGGCACCTGCCCCCAGATTTCCATTGTGAAATTTTTTTCATTTTCTCCCACCCTTAATTCTACTGTATCATATCCTGTCACCCGGTCCACAACTCCAAAATAATGGTGTCCCGTATTCCCTTCATTACCGGCAGCGACAAGAATTGCAATTCCTGCACGATTTGCTAAATCAGATAGAAAAATACTGGTTGAAATATTACCATCATGAGCTCCCTGATTCGTGCCAAGACCTACGCAAATAGCTATTGGTTTTCCCAGACGTCTTGCTACATTGACCAAATACCTTATGCCAAACATAAAATCATTCCCCTGATAGCATAAGGTATCATTTGGTACCAATAAATAATCTTTTAGATTCTGTTTTGCAGGTTTTAACTTTACGACCACGAATTCTGCCTGGGAAGCAATTCCTGTAAAATCACTTTCTGGGATCTGACTTCCTCCTGCCAAACCTGCAAGCATAGTCCCATGTCCATTTGTATCAGTGCTTGGAACCACTGATAATGGATTATCATTTTGCAGTGCTTCGTTTATCATATCTTTCGTATACTCTGTTCCATAGTAAAATAAATCTTCTCCAGCTTGTAAATTCTCAATTGTCTGATCCCAAATGGATACAATTCTTGTTGTATTATCAGCATGTTTAAATATTGGATTTGTGTATTCAATTCCTGTATCTATAAATCCTAATAATACTCCCTGGCCTCGAAGATTTAAGGTAGGTGTGGCCTGAAGGCGATTGATTCCTACTGCTTCCAGATGAGCTGTGTCTAATAGACCATACAGCTTGGGTATTACAGAATAGCCCACTTCTGTCAATAACCTTTCCGAAGTTCTTTCTGCCGGGAGATAGACTACCGCAAATCTATCATCTATTACATTAATTGTTTCATTCCCGTACTCCGCCAAAAGCCGCTGGTCTCCACTATATTCAATAAGAAGGTCAATAAAATCATTGCTTGTTATTTTCCTTTTTTCCTCTTCATTCATATCTTACAGCCTTTCACCATACTATGCCTTATCTTATATTATGATTGCTGATGCTGCTTTGTTCAAAAAGGGCTTCCAGCCTTCCTTCAGAAATTAAATGTTATAATCAACTCATTTTTCCTATTTTCAATTTCTTTGAGGGCAATTTCTGCTTCCCCTCTTTTTCTTTCGATCACTGAAATAATATTCTCTAATTTCTTATATAAATCACGTATCTGTTCTGAATCTTTTTGGATCTGGCTTCGAACATTCATATCTGTGAATATATTATCAAACCAGAAATCAATTGCTCTTGTAGTTGAATCAATCCATGTAATCTCTGGTGTATCCACTATTTCAATATCTAAAAGTTCTTTCTGCAGATCCTTTAATTGAATAGACAGCCGATTAAACTCCTCTTCTGCATTATCAATATGATCGTATTTTGCCATATGACTTAATATGCCCCCCCGAAACCATATATCATAAGTAGCCCAGCTTTCTGCACTATCAAGATGGGTTATTGCCCTTTTAGCAGTATCTCCTACATTGCGTGCCGCCCGTAATGCTTCATCCATCTCGATCATTTGCCGGTTGAGATGTTCAATCTTAGTAAGGCAATCTTTATATTGGTATGAAATATCACTATTCATCTGATTTAAAATATACTGCTCACGATTCTTTATTTCCGATTCATAGGTCTGCCTCTCATTTTCTAATAATGAAATTCTTGACTCCAAATCATTTTTTTCCCTGTTTAGCTCATTTACATGTTCCACTGCCTTATCATATTCTATTTTAGCCACAAGCATTTCTTTCGATTCTTTATCTATCTTGTCTTCGTATTTTCCAATAAATTTGAGCACTGTTACTGAGAAAGATTCTTTTTGGAGATGTTCCACATCAAGACACTCTTCTTCATATTTTTTTAATAAAGATTCCACCTTGTCCTGTGCTTCATCTATTCTATCCATTATACTTTTATACCTTTGCTGTAACACAGGTAACATTGCTATATTATTCTTAATCTCATTTAATTTTGTATTATCCATTATACATCCTCCTATATTTTGATCCCAGTCGTCATCCAATTGGAAGCTATCTTAATTAAAATTCATATTTTTTCTCCAGATAATTTTTTATTCGTACTTATAATATCATAAGACTTCATGTGTTACCATTAGAATGTCATTAAAAATACCTCTCACAATAAACATCATTTTGTGAGAGGCACTGTTTTGTTTTAAATATCTTCAATTTTCTTATATATCTTATACAATAAGAAATAAACGATTTTATTTTTTTGTTCATTTAGAATGACCAGATCATAATATTTTTGTTTCATTAAATATAGCAATATTTTTTCATTTGCAGTAAATGCTGATTTATCCATATATACAGTCCCGTTTTGATAAAGAGATATATTTTGGATCTTATTGAGCATTTTTCTTTTTTGGATATAGTTTATCCTTGAAATACTAAGTTCAGATATATACCCCAGTACCAGTTTCATAAAGCTATTATAAAATTGTTCCAGATGCTTTTTATCACACATATTTAATAATTCCAGATATCTCAGAAGTAATTTATGAACTTTAACGGTGTCGCTGATTCTATTGAAATATACTTTTTTAGTCATTCTTTGAGGAAGCACCCTGTAATTATACATTGGCTTATCTAAATAGATAATCCTATTGGCCTTAAATATAAATGGAAGTATATAAGCATGATCCCCATCCATTTTCATTTGAGATATTTGTTTATCAGAACTATGGATAATAGTATTCTTTACTGCAAATGTATGTAATTTGTTTAATTGATTACCATTTAAAATCGCTTCAAAAATACGTGATTTATTATATCTATCAAATAAAGAGCCATCCTCAAATATAGGATTGCCTGAAACTTTTCCTTCTGCACCAGCATTCTTATCATTAAAAATCATTAAATCACAGTTATAATTCCAAATGGTCCTGCTTAAAGTCTCTAGTAAATCACACTCCCAATAATCATTTCCATTTAAGAATAAATAATAATCACCACATGCTCTTTCAACTGCATTTCTTCTCACTTTACCAATTCCTTGTCTGGCCTGGTGATAAACTTTAATTCTATCATCTAACTGGGCATAACGATCACAAATTTTTCCGCTGTCATCTGTAGATCCTGCGTCAATTATTATTACTTCAAAATTAGGATAGGTTTGTTCCAATACAGAATAAATGCATTTTCCTATATACTTCTCCATATTATAAACAGATATCAAGATGCTGAATAAGGAAAAATCCATAGTATATCTCACTCTAATACCTCCTTCCAAATCGACTTTTAATACCATTTAAAAGCAGTTCCAAGTGGGTACCGCTTTCTATATAATGTTCGATTTCTAATAGTTGTTTTTTACTATAATTCATGGATAATTTATCTCGTAATATTTTATTTATAAATTGATATAAATAGTTGCCTCCATGTAATACTTTCATATAGGTCTTTAGTTTTTCATTGGCTAATTCCTGATATTCTTTTTCAATAAATCCAGGCTGCTTTATTAGCATAGAACGTTCCCAGAATGGCTCTAATATCATGGACCAATCCTTTTTATTCGCCAGTCTTACAATATTTCTGTATTTAATAATGGGTATATAATTTATTTTAGCGTGTTCTTTCTCTAATTTTAATTCCACCAGCAGACCACTTTTTGCTCCCCTATGATTGGAACCACTATATATGAAATCTCCCTGTCCGTAGCAAATGGTGCCTTCTTTATACTGTTCCATACAGCCTGCACAATGGCTTTGCTGGCATATAATAAAATCTGCTCCCTTATCAACCATCTTCCTGCAAATTTTTTGTAAATTGGGAGTTGGGTATGGATATTGCTCTTTTCCTGCATAATATATAACAATCACATAATCACACAATCTCTTTAACCCTTTTATATGATCCAGACTTTCTAATGGATCAAAGGAATTTACCCCTGCCAGCACATCTGTCTCTAATATAGATTTTTCTCCTGTACAGGAATAAATACCCGCCCGGATTCCTTCCAACTCAATTATATATGGTTTTGAAGCTTCTTTTTTATTTTTTCCTGCCCCTGCATAATGAATATTATTACATTGAAGAATGCGGAATGTTGAAAATAATCCTTGTTTGCCATGATCCATGATATGATCATTTGCCAATGTAACAAGTGAGGGGTTCATTGCTTTTATTCCATGTATTGTACTTCTAATTGCTCTATAATGATTTCCATGTTTTAGTATGGGGGTATCCCTGTCTGTAAATGGAACATTTAAATTAAAGATACGAAAATCACTTTTGCGAATTACTTTTTTTAACTTTCTTCCTACTAAATTATTTAAATCTCCCCTAATAAATAGTTTATAATTTAATCTGGTAGGTACCAGGTCCCCACCAATTAATATGGATATTCCTTTCATTCTTCCTTCTCCCAACATTTAATATATACTGCCCCTATCTTTAACCGGCATATCTCCCGGTTAAAGATACTCTGAGTATACTATTTGCTTATCTTATTTAAGTTTATTTCCAGATTAGCAAAATATTCATACATGCATATCAATGAATGGAAGTAACTTATATCAATATCTGTGAATTATTTCTTATCAAAAATTTCTTTTGTTTTTTTCTAAAATATGTTAAATTAAGATTCAATCATTGCTTAATATTAAGGAGGGAAGTATGGAGGATAATATAAAGTTAATAAAAGCGAATGGGAAATACAAAGAACAATATATAGAAATGATAAAAGAATGGATGGTATCAAAGGAAGATTTGATTCCTTGGAGTTTAAATCTGGATTATTCTGATTTTGATACCATGTTAAGAGAATTAGATCAATATGAAAAAGGAATTGAACTGCCAAAAGGATTTGTAAGTTCGTCCTCTTATTGGTTAATCAAAGATGATAAGCAAATATTAGGCGCATTAGATATACGACACCGTCTAAATGAAAATTTAGCATTTCGCGGCGGACACATAGGTTATGGGATTAGACCTGGTGCCAGAAGACAGGGATACGCAACAAAAATGTTATCCCTGGCACTGGAAGAATGTAAATTAATGGGACTTAATAAAGTTTTAATCACATGTGATAAAAATAATATGGGTTCTGCCAAAACAATCATGAACAATCATGGTGTTTTAGAAAGTGAGGATATGGAAAATGGAGAGATATTTCAAAGATACTGGATCGATCTCTAATCACTGGTTATAGATTTTTTATAAAAATGATTTCTAAGGGCTCATTGGGTAAGGATGTTATTTTACCAATTCAACACAAGTAAAATAACATCTATACATTTATTCTTCTATACTTTTTAAACTCTTGATAGCTAAACTGTAAGACACATTATATTCACGCAATCCACTTTCCTTTTCCTTGGATGAAATCCTATTATAATAATTTTTTATCACTTCTTCTTTTCCATGATTATCTGTATAATATTCTGTATTATCAGCATTTGGTATAAATTGAATTTCAGGAAATTTTTCTTTAAAATAAGGTATCAATACTGGTGCTGCATCAAAAGATAAACTTTCTGTCAGATAAACAATATCTGTATACTCCATATTTTCTTTTTCCTGTATATGATATTTTGCAATAAAATAATCTGGTCTGGCAAAAGAAAAAATCAGATAACAAATTGTAACTGCGCATACACTATATCCAAATAGTGGAAATCTTTTTCGATAGACAGAAACAATAACACCTATCAGCACCAGTGAGTCAATGAGTAAAAATAGTAATACAAACAGCCTTAAAAAAGTTAAGTTATATGCACTGATATACAAAATCATTCGATAAACTGCAGATGCTATCATAATATAAGTACAGGCTGTCATAGCCGTTAACAAAATACGTACAAATTTACTTTCTTCAAAGAATGAAGTACAGATTAACATAAGGACAATATTAATAACGGTCACAGCAAGAAGCTCAAAAAATCCTCTTCTGGCATATTCTGCATAAGTAAACTCTGATGGCAAAACAAATACTCCATTATTAAATAAATACAGTACTTGCACACTGCAAAACATAATATATACAATTCCAAGCAGTAATAATACAGTAACTGCAATTGAAGCACTTGCTTTTTTTCTCTCATGAATAAAGTCATTAGAACCCGCTTTCATTGTAGCTCCACATATAATACAGTAACAAACTAAAAATCCAAAAATGACCATAATGACTATCGTAAATATATTGGAAGAAAATACAAGATCGTATACCTCGTTTGTCAGTTTGCCAAAGATTAAATCTGCACTTGATAGCAAACCAATAATCACCCATAATAAAGGGACTGCTATGATAATACCAGTAGTGATATTCATAAAACGATCATTTTTAAATAATTTCGTACTTTTAAAATATTTGAAAGTATCCTGAAATGGCATGCCAATTGTAGTTATGGTAACCAGAGGTAAGACAAACATACTTCCTATTTTTCTGGAAAAGTTCCAGTTTGAATCTTCATTAAATTGATGTATAAGGGATAGGTCCAACAATAACAGGATCCCTATAATATTTAAAAAAAGCAGGATCCAGCTGGATGTTAACATAGATGACAGACCTAAAGAAATTGTTCCAAGGTAATAGGCAATCGTACCTTTTTTTAGTGGAACAGATAATTTCTTCATAATTAACAGGAGTAATAAGACCATAATACATGAGAATGCAAATATATTAAAACCCACCCCGGCTTTATAAAATAATAATGTAAAAGCCACGCCGAAAATAAGGCTGATTCCACCATAAATCCCGAAATTTTGGCGTATTTTAATAAACAGTGGAGAATTCTTATCTGTTGAATCCTTAACTGCCAGTTGCCCTTCCTTAATATCAGGAAAAGGGTTATTTAATTGTTCCATAATATTTTGTACCTCCTAATAAAATATATGTAGTTGCAAATTTATCATCAACGATTTATTGACCAATCAATTATTTTCATCCTCCACATAGGCTAAAATATCTCCTGGCTGACAGTCTAATGCTTTACATATTGCTTCCAACGTACTAAATCTGATTGCTTTTGCTTTATTATTCTTAAGTATAGAAAGGTTTGCCATTGAGATATCAACTTCTTTAGCCAGTTCAGTTAATCCTATCTTTCTCTGTGCCATTACAACATCTAAATTAATTACAATCACGATGGTTCCTCCTAAATCGTCAGATCATTGTCTTGTTTATAAGTAACCGCTTTCTCAAACACCAGAGAAAGTACCAGCGAAAATAACCCTGCTATTATGAATACCAACACTAATACTAATGCCGCTGCTGTTACTACAAAGAATACTCTGACAACTAAAATTATTGCGATCATAAATGAGCATATTCCCATTCTTTTGAGAGAAATTACATTCTCTTTAATAAATGGGTCTTCATTAATCACTGATTTAAACATTTTTCTTAAATTCTCCAGGATAATTAAAGCAAATACCCCGGCTATCATAAATACAATGCAGTAAGGAAGGTAATAATCCTCAAAAATCGATATATACATTCCTGCCTTTTTAAAAATAAATGGTACACCCACACATATCACAATCCCTGATATGAACATAAAATCCAATAACAATTTTGTAAAACGTACCAATGGATTTAATTTCATGTAAAAACATCCTCCTATTTATATATTCATTACTTTAGTATAAAATATCATAATACAAAATGAAAGTCAACAATTATATATCGATTATCGATAAATAATTATTGACTTTCATTTGTGTAAGGTAATATCTTTACGTAATGTGAAATTTTTAATTCCGTTTTTTAAAATCACAAAATAATAAAAATGGAATTTACTCTTGCACATAGTTTTTGCTATTATTTTATATGGTTATCTTGTCTGTTAGAAAGGATTGCTCTATGAATGAACATAATCAAAAACACTTAACTTTATCTAACAGAACATATATTGAACAAGAGCTTGTCCAAGATTCTTCATTTAAAAGTATTGGAAATGTGCTACATAAAGACCCGACTACTATCTCCAAAGAGGTCCGTCGTTATCGTAAACAAGTGCGTGGCAAAAGTGTATCTGGAAACTGTAATAGCTGTAAATACTGGGATAATTGCCAAGTACGAGGGGATGATTTTGAAGTCAGTAGTTGCCCTCGTTCCAGCTACTGCCATAATCTATGCAAACGTTGTTGGCGTGAACATACACAACATTATTGTAGAACTTATATACCTTTCAATTGTGATAAACCCTCTCATTTCCCATATATATGCAATGCCTGTACATATGAAGCAGACTGCAGAATAAATCATTATATTTATCAGGCATCATTTGCTCAAAAACAATATGAAAAGAACCTTGTTAAATGTCGTGAAGGCATTAATCTTACACCAGAAGAACTTGATTCACTTAATGAGTTAATCTCACCATTGGTGCTCAAAGGTCAACCTTTAAGTCACATTTTTGCAGTACATTCTGATGAAATACCAGTTTGCAGAAGAACCCTCTACAACTACTTCGATCAAAACGTGTTTAAAGCTCGTAACATTGATCTTCCAAGACGTGTTCGTTATAAAAGACGCAAAAAGCGTTCTGAACCACGTAAGAAAAACATTCAGCAGATTTACCGCAATAAACGTACATATACTGATTTTGAGCGATTTATTGAAGCACATCCCGATATCGATGTTGTCGAAATGGACACTGTAAAAGGTGGTCGTGCTGCAGGAAAATGTCTTCTAACACTTCTATTTAGAAGTTGCAACTTCATGCTTGTTATTCTACTTCCAAACTGCACTCAAAAAAGTGTAGTTAATGCTATTAATACTCTTTCAGATACTTTTGGTATTAGAATTTTTAAAAAATATTTTCCTGTAATACTTACAGACAACGGATCTGAATTCAAAAATCCCTGGGATATTGAAAAAACGGAATCTGGTACTCACAGAACCTATGTTTTTTACTGTGATCCTTACGTCTCAAATCAAAAAGGGCGGTTGGAAAAGAACCATGAGTACATTCGTTACGTTATTCCTAAAGGCAGAAGCATGTATAAGTACACACAGGATGATATAAGCCTTATGACCAGCCATATCAATTCAACAGCCAGAGACAGTTTGAACGGAGCTACTCCATTTAATTTAGCTGAACTTCTTTTAGACAAAAAAATACCGCTTTTAGCAGGACTGAAAAAAGTCTCCCCAGACGAAGTCATGCTAAAACCGGCATTGATTGAAACGTCTAACAATTCAAAGGAGGATGCACATGAATAAGAATCTCTCATATGAAGAACTCTGGCAAAAGTATCAGTATGCACTCGATGATATCTCAGCACCACAATGCTATTTAAAAGAATCTCATAAAGAAACTGATACCTGGCAAAAATACGCTGATTACTTAGAAGGTCTTCTAATTGAAGCTGGTCTTCTGTAACCTCAACTTGAAACTTTGAATTATTAAATATTTTACGAGCAGACAGATAACCACCGGAAACTAAAATCTAACAGACTTATCCTTTAGACAGGTGGAATTTATTTTTTCTCAAACTGCTCCAGCTGTCTGTTTGTTATGCAAACAAACAGACTTTACAAAACGAATTATAGCACTTTTCAGGGTACTTTTATATAGGGTATTTCATAAAAAGTTGCTCAAAATCGAAAATACGAGGTCAAATCAGTTGGAACTGGAATTTAGTTTTTCATTTGACCGGTAATATCTTTAACGTAATATCCTTAATTACAATATTTTTTAAACAGCGGATAGCTTTTTAAAATAATTCTTTGTTTCTGATACAATTTCCTTTCTTAATCCTAAGATACCGATCAGATTCGGAATTGCCATAAGTGCATTTACAATATCCGCGATAATCCATACCAAGTCCAGTTTCAAATAAGCTCCAACCGCTACTAAAACAATAAAAACATATCTATAGACCTTTACACCTTTTATACCAAATAAATATTCCGTACAGCGTTCTCCATAATAATTCCATCCAATAATCGTTGTAAAGGCAAAAAATATTAAACCAATCGTTACAATATATTTTCCTAAGGAAGCTCCCGGCAATCCTGTTGCATATGCATAATTTGTAATGGCTGCCCCTTCCAGTTCCAATGTCCATGAATTGGTGATAAGCATAACAAGCCCTGTCATACTGCAAACAATAATTGTATCAATAAACGTGCCAGTCATAGAAATCAGTCCCTGACGAACACAGGATTTTGTCTTAGCCGCTGCCGCTGCAATTGGAGCACTTCCAAGACCAGATTCATTGGAAAATACACCTCTTGCTACACCATTTTGTATTGCCATCTTCACTGTAGACCCTAAAAAGCCACCGGCTGCTGCAACAGGAGTAAATGCACTTTTAATTACTAACCCAATTGCTCCTGGTAATACATTGGCATTTAATGCCAATATAACAATTGATCCAATGATATAGAAAATTGCCATAAAAGGCACTATAATTTCTGCAACCCTTGATATACTTTTAATACCATTTAAAGTCACCAATGCAACAAGTATGGTTATAATTGTTGCTGAAACTACTACTGGTACGTTAAAAGCCACCTTGGTCGCCTGAGTAATAGAATTAATCTGAGCAAATGTTCCAATTCCAAGACAAGCTACAGCAATACCAAAAAATGCAAATAGCTTAGCTAACCATTTTTGCCCTAATCCTCTTTCTATGTAATACATCGGTCCACCAGACATTTGGCCATTATCATCGACCACACGGTATTTTACCGCAAGTAAACCCTCTGCGTATTTGGTAGCCATACCAAAAAATGCTGCTACCCACATCCAGAATAAAGCTCCAGGACCCCCTACTTTAATTGCAGTAGCAACACCAACGATATTACCCGTTCCAATCGTTGCCGCCAATGCAGTACAAAGTGCTGCAAAGCTGCTGACATCACCTTCCGCTTTTTCTTCTCCCTCTTCTTTTACAAAAAGATATTTTAATGCAAGTGGTAATTTGAATACTTGAAGTAGTCCAAGACGTACGGTTAGATAAACTCCAGTACCCACTAATAAAATTAAAAGTGGAGCACCCCATACAATAGAGTTGATTTGATTAAGAATTTTTGTTAACTGATCCATTTTTCCTCCTGTCCTTTTACCTGAGAGTTTGACCTTCCGGCTTGCTCCTTCGGTGCTCATATTGAGTCTCTCCAAGGGTCCATCCAATAGCGGTCATCTCTAATTGAAATCAATTAGGTACCTGAAAGATTTACTTCTTCGGTGAATGTATAAACATCGCTCTCCCACTATCTTCATCTAAACTTTATTAAATTAATACTTTAGTATGTTAATATATTTTTTATATAATTACAATAGGAATTCTCTGTATTTTTATAAATAATATTTATGATATGAAAGACAATATTCTATGAAAGATAATATTTTTACTAAAAAGGGAGTTTATTTCAACATAAACTCCCTTTCCCTTCATTGTGGATAACATTATTATTAATTTATTTCACTTGATACATACCATGGCTATTCATATAATTGAATATTTGTTCACCATGACTTTGTTCTTCCTTTTGGATATGTTGTAAGGCCTGTCTGACTACTGGATTTGCTGCTTCAAATATTGAGGTATCATATACACCAGAAACATATTTTTCGGTAGATAACAAATCACTGCAAAGAATTTTATCATCCTCATTGTCTAATGAAGGCTTGGAAGAATTTTTCCATGTCTCATTTTTGCTTTGACTTTTTTGCTGTCCGTGGCTAAGATTCGGTTCCTGTCCTTTTAAAATATCATCAAGGATATTAAAGTGATGTTGTTCTTCATCAGAAAGTTTATTACATAATTGTTGTAATTCTTGATCTTTTGCCTGTTTTCCATAATTTTTGTATTTTAATACACAAATTTCTTCCTGCTGCTTATCATCTTCTAATAGCATTCTTTCTTTTTGACTTAATTGTATCATAATGTCACCTCCAAAACATATTCTAACCATAATTACACAGAATATGTAATTCATGTGAAATTAATATACAATCTATTCCTTATCCAATTGCCTGATTGCAGGAATAATCAAACATAAGCATGCAATTCCTATGATCAGGATTCCAGACATGAAAAACCAATAATTTACCCCTATTTTATCAGCAAAAGCTCCCGAAAGTATTAATCCTACCGGCATTGCAACGGACATAATACTACCTGTAAGGGAAAATACCCTGCCCAGATATTCCGGCTTGATTTTAATTTGAAACAGCACTGTCTGAACTCCACTATAGAATGGAACGGAAAATCCCATAGCCAGACAGCATACTACAAATATAATATACCCATTGGCAGGAAGCAGTCCAGATATAGTCAGACTTATCCCCATTAATAAAATAGATCCAAACATTAATAAAATGCGTTTATTATATTCTCCCAGCTTACCTAATAATACGCCCCCGATAAGCATACCAGAAGCATAAGCGATTTCAACTACTGATGCATGAATTGGTTTTCCATTAAAATAATCCATGCTCATAAGAGAATATAAAGCATTAATAGGCATATATACCAGCATGTATAATGTTCCAACAAGTAATAATGCAAATAGCCCTTTGTTTTCTTTAAGGACATGAAATCCCTCTTTCATTTCACCTATGAAATTACCATTTTGATTCATCTTTTCTCTATTTAATTCCGGTATGGTTACCATTGCAACCGTAATACATGCAAATATAGCACCAAGAACATCAATTGCTATAATTGCATTCATATCCCAAATGGAATATAGAAAAGCTGCAATTGCAGGACTTACAATATAGCTGATAGATTGAATTGACTGGCTGTAGCCAGCACATTTCGTCAATTGATCTTCTGGTACTAAAAGTGGAGTTGCTGCACTTAATGCGGGTGAATGAAATGCTGTACCAATACTTCTAATAAATAATACCACCATAATCAGCCAAATTGGCAATTCCATATATATGGCAACTATGGTCAATAGTATTCCAGATAAAGCAATTATGGAATCCGCTCCTATCATAACAAATTTTCTATTCCACCTGTCTACTAAAACACCAATTGCAGGCCCAAACAGGGCATATGGTAAAAATCCCACTAAAGAGGCTGCTGATAATACTGCCGCTGATCCGGTTGTTTCTATTAGATAGAAAAGAATTGCCATTTGCAGAATGGCACTTGTGATTAAAGATATTGCCTGCCCTGTCAGAATTGTATAAAACTTTTGTTTCCATTTTGTAGTTTTTATTGTCATATTTTCTCCTAACTATTTAAACTAATTTGTAAAAATAAGAATCTTACTGTTCCCAACTCAAAAAGCAGGTATAAGCCCATAATGGGCTTATACCTGCTCTTACTACAAAAAAGACATATCAAGAATAAGGATATAACTTTACCGTTATTCCTCTCTACATAACCTCATGTCAATTCGTAAAACATAGCACACAAAAAAGCCCACTATAGTGGATTAATAACTGCTTTTTTTAAGTAACTATCTTAAACGACTGTACAACATGACGCCATGTCCTCCTTGTTTCCATATAATATACTTCATTATAACAATCCAACATATATATGTCAATCTCCTATACTATATCACGTTCAATCCCAATAATCTCTCCTTCTGTATTGCCCTCAATAAAATTCAAAACATGATCTATGATGCTGTCACACTGTGATATATCGCCTGCCACAGCAGCAAATCCAATTACAATAATCTGATGTTTATCCTGATCTTCTATCTCTGCGATTGAAACATTGAATTTATTTCGTACCTTGGCACATATACTTTTCACAACCATTCTCTTTTCTTTTAAAGAATGAACCCAGGGTGCATGAATTCTAACTTTACTTGTACCTATCAACATGATATTACCTCCAGGAAATTTCTTTTGTTCACTATATTATATTGTAACTTTATTAGTTTCATTATAATATAGAATCAATAATAATAAAAAGGTGAATAAAATGAAAACTGTTTCAAGTCATTTAACAAATTTATTGAATAGTATTCCCGAATTACCTGGTATCTATAAAATGCTTAATTCTAAAGGTAATATCATATATATTGGCAAAAGTAAATGTTTAAAAAAGAGAGTAAAATCTTATTTTGCAAATACCCCAAAATGGGAAAAAGTAACGAAAATGGTTTCGTTTATTCATGATATTGATTACGTTGTAACAGATACACACCTAGAAGCCCGATTATTAGAATGTGAACTGATAAAATTGCATCAGCCGGTATTCAATTCTCAGCTGAAAAATGATAACCGGTATGTTTATCTTAAAATAGAGAATAATGTAAATTACAGCCCCCTTTCTATTGTTCGTGAAAGAGGCGAGAATACTTTAGGACCTTTTCGCAGTTACCATACACTGAGTGATGCCATTGATTCATTAAAAAATATTTATCCTATCAGTAAAATTAAAAGAACTTATACTTTTGATTATCATATACTGCCTGTCCTTATGAATGAAGAAATATTTCATAATAATTTATCGATCCTTAAAGAAATATTATCAAGTGAAAAAAAGCTCTCCAAATTAATATCACAAG
This sequence comes from Mobilisporobacter senegalensis, assembly GCF_003752155.1. GTDB lineage: Bacteria > Bacillota > Clostridia > Lachnospirales > Lachnospiraceae > Mobilisporobacter > Mobilisporobacter senegalensis. The sequence goes on from NZ_RJVG01000006.1 coordinate 85,710, forward strand.
CAGAGAAAAAGATGAAAGAAGCCGCTTCTATTTATCGATATGAAACAGCTTCCTTCTACCGTGATTTAATTCGAGGATTACAATATATCAATCATGGAATCAGCGGTTATCAAACACTACTTTCCAAAGATATCATATTAAAGATTCCAGTACAGAATGGTTTTAAACTTTTCTGGGTAAGTAAAGGAATGATACATTTAAGACAAAATTATAATACTCTAAATCATAATGATATAAATAAATTTATTATGCTGGGACAAGCATTGCCATCTGTTACTTTAAAAGAGCAAAATGAGAAGAGCTATATCGACTTTCGTGATATACTATATTCAGAAATCATGTCATTATCAGAAGATATGGTTATTATATTGGATAATACTTCAAAAGTATCCCGACAAAATTTAATTTTATAATCACTTATTCAGACCAAAATATTGTAAAGAGAGGTTTATTATGACAGTTTATATTGGGTTATTACGTGGAATCAATGTAGGTGGAAAAAATATTATTAAAATGGCAGAATTGAAACAGGCACTCACTTCAATGGGACTACTACAGGTGAAGACATACATTCAAAGCGGCAATATTATATTTGAATCAGGTGAAACAGAAGATATTTTAAAAATTAAAATCCAACAAATGGTTAAAGAAATTTTCCGTCTTTCAGTTCCTGTTACCATCAGGACATGTTTCGAATTAGATAGTATTATCAGCCAGTGTCCATTTTCTGCAGAAGAGATATTAAAAGCAGAGTCATCTTCCAAAGCAGAAAGTTTATATGTTTCTTTTTTAGCCAGTGAGCCTTCACCAGAAAAAATACAATTATTTGATACATGCAAAAGCCAGGATGAAACATATCGTATTCTTGGGCGAAATGTATTTTTATTATTCCAAAATAGTATACGAAATTCAAAGTTAGCAAATAATCTCCAAAAATTAGATGAGACAGCAACCACACGTAACTGGAAAACCGTGAATAAGCTTGCTTTATTAGCAAAAGAAATGGAGGTCTAAAAAGAGGGAGGAACTATGGATATAAAATATATGGAACTAAAAGAAGCTTCCCTTACCTATGATTTATTTGTACCTTTTCACAGGCATCAGGAAGTGAAAAAATGCTGGCGTAAAGAAGATAATAATTGGATATTAAAAGAGATTGCCTTTATAGAAGAATGGAATAAAGAAGAAAAAGAGTATCTGGCAGAATGTCTTAAAAATACTATAAAAACCGACGGAAAAGTATGTGGCTCATTTTATAATGGTGAATTGATTGGCTTTGTATCCGTTGAAAAAGAAATGTTTGGCAGTAAAAAACAATATGTTGAGCTGACCTCATTACATATCTCTGAAGAATATAGAGGGAAGGGAGTTGGCAAGCAACTGTTTCAAATGGCACAGAAATATTGTCTGGAGTTTGGTGCTTCTAAATTATATATATCTGCTCATTCATCACAAGAGACTCAAGCATTTTATAAAGCAATGGGATGTGTGGAAGCAGAAGAATATAATATGGCTGCTGTGGAAAAAGAACCCTGTGATTGTCAATTGGAATGTTTGGCAAAATTCGATGGAAATTAGGCCCTTTACTTTTCATCAGAGTGTAACTTGCGCAATGTTCAGTCATTAAATCTTCACTTATTTTAAGCATTGCCCCATTTGCATTCATTTCAAAGTAAGCTATATTAAGAAAGTTGGTTCAAAATGAACCAACTCTTTCTTTTTTATTACTCTTGATATGCAATTCAAATTACCCTTTTTTGCATATTTATTTTGTAGATTTAGTATATGAATCAAATTTTCCACTAACTAATTCCTTGATCTCTCCATTAATCTTATCTTTATCAACACTTAATAGATTAAATCTCATTCTTACTAAAGTTGGTTCATTTGTATCTTCATCATAAGTCGTTAACTTTAGTTCATATCCAGTCATAACACCAAAGTCATTGACCGTATAGATTTCAACTGCATGCCTTTTACTCTTAACTTTATCTGTTCTACCAAGGTACTCCTCTACCTTCATGTATTTCTCATTAAAGGTTACAGTGTATCTATATCCATTCTCATTACTTTCTATAGATATATCTTCTACTGATTTTGGATCAATATCTAATATTCCTGTAACTGGCATAATAGCATACCTTTCATCAACATCACCTGGTATATCTGGATTTTGGATATAATCCATCTCCGAAAACCATTTCCCATCATGATATATATTCCACTCCTGATTACTTTCTTTATCTCTTAAGTAATTTGCCTGAAATACTGGATTATTAGAATTATTATCATCTAATATCAGAGCAAATGATTCTTTTGATCCCTGCCAGTAATAACTATGACCTGGTATAAGATTACTGTATACTGGTTTATTATCTTCCTTTGAGATAGAATAAAAGCACTCTAATTTATATACATCTAAGTTATAATATGCATCAGATGCCTTTTGAATTTTCCCTAGAGCATCTGCTTCTTCTTTTGTAAATGTATTTATTATTCTATCCTTATCAATTGCCAGATTTACTACTGGTCCTAATCCTATAAGAAATATACCTAATACAATTGCACATAGTATTCCAATGGTCTGACTATGTTCTTTTTTACGTTCATTAAAATCATCCTCATTTGATTTTAGATATTGTGCATATGTGATATGGCACAGCCCATAAAAAACTGCAAAGCCCACTACAAAAACAACTATATACCATAATTTTGATATATAATTACTAAAAGGAACTATATAAAACATTGTAAAAACACCTGATGCAATGCAACCATTAAGCACATGAAACATTCCACTTCTTTTTTTATTATCAACCTCTAAAATTCCATAATAACATCTATATAAAGTTTTTCCTAATTCAATAAATAATCTTACCGACAATAAGAACATGAACAATATTTTTATGTTTTCATCTGAATTCGAGAACATGATAAATATACTTACAGATGTTATAATTATAGTATAAATATGGAATCCCCAGATATAGCTTCTATTTTCAATTGCTTCCATACGTTCATCGTAAACCACAGGTTCCGGATGCTGTAAACTATACCACAGTGTATTTTTCTTATTCTTCACTATCATTCTCTCCCTTCCAAAAAAGTTCATCCAGGGTCTTATCAAGGCAATAGCATATTTTTAAACAAAGATTGAGAGTTGGATTATAATCTCCTTTTTCAATCATATTAATAGTCTGCCTGGATACCCCAATTTTACGAGCTAAATCATCTTGTGATAAATCTTTCTCCACCCTGGCAATTTTTAATTTAAGGTTTTTACTCAAATAAACACCCCTATTCTTGATTTCACTCCAATAATTTAATTTTATAAGGTGAGTATAATACTGAGTTTACATTTTGTCAAATATATTTTACATTTGGTGCAAAATCGTAATCCACTTCGCTTCTTACTCGTAGCACAAGCAAAAATATTACAATGCAAAGCGAAAGTCAATAATAATTTATGGAATACCGATAAATTATTATTGACTTTCATATGATACAACAAAATTCACACCCTTAATAAGCCACGAAATCCCCAAGTTTCTGCAACTCTCGATATAAGGTATTAAGTCCCCATGCTCGGTTAAGGATTTGTTCCCTTGTTAATATAGTTTCTTTATGTAATAACAAGAATTCTAACAGTGCTCCTTCTTTCTTGGATAAAGATATACGTTTCTCTTCTTTTGTAACCAATGTTTTTATTATACTTCTTACTTTAGTTATTGCGACTCTCGTAAGCTCCGCAATCAACATTGCTCCCTTTGAATCTATCACTACTGTCCAAATCAAGCTTGCCAATGAATTCATCATATATACCAGCCCCAATTGCAGTGGAATCTGACGTAAGATGAAAGTCTTTTCCCGCTTCATTTACAAATAAGGGATTATCCGTAATATTATTTGATATCACTATATTTTCTTTGTCTCCATCAAAATCATTTCCTTTATACAAAATGTTATTTTTAATAGCGTTTGTATCATATTGGCAGCCAAACTGTATTAGAATATTAAGTTCATTATCGTATAAAGTATTGTTATAAATCCTAATATTTTTTGCTCTTCCACGCTTTTCATCGTATCCTCCAAAAGCAATTCCGGCCACTGCTTTACATCCATAAACCAGGTTGCTTCTTATTGTTATATTATCGGTTATTCTACCTGCATGCTCGCTTGCAGCCTCAATACCAATATCACAGTTCCAAACCTTATTTCTTTCAATGAGGATATTCTTTCCTCCATCAACATAAATACCATCTGCACACTCATCATCATACGCACGGTTATTTACCGAAGAAATGTTCCACACTTCGTTGTCGCTGCAAATTCCATCTCTTGCCTGATCATTGGAAGGTGCAGTTTCTTCAAATCCAATAAAGTCTATTCCAATGTTATCGTTATCATGTACTTTATTATTCGTTACTCTGAAATTAGTCACATTTCCATTTAGAACAACAGATTCGCTCAACCCAAGTATATTGCCATATACTTCGCATCCATCAATAACTACTGAGTCCAGAGATTTCTCTCCATTTGTACCATATACTGCAATACCATGGGCATTTCTATCTTCTATTACATCATTTGTACAGATTGCTTCTATTCCGTAAACTTTGCACTTAAGAATCTCAATATTTTTGCCGGCGCCTATCACTTTTATCCCTGTAGGAACATATTCATTAGTTGAAATATAATTGGTTATATGAAAACCCTTTATCCTAATATAGCTTTTGTCTTTAACAATAATGACGCCATTCTCTTCGTTATTTTCTCCCACCGTTAAGCCTTCACCGTCAATAACAGGGATTTCTTCCTCAAAATTCTCAAATGTGATATAGGCACCGTCAGAACCCGAATTGTCCATAATAATTTTTTCATTATAAATACCTCCTCTAACATAAACTATATCACCTGGTCCTGCCATATCTGCAGCTTTTTGAATTGTTTTCCATGGAGCTTTAAAAGTTCCAGGATTATTGTTATCCCCATCTGTCGCAACATAATAGACGGCTCCTTCTGATATGGGTGTGTTTTTGTTCGGTAACTCAACACCAGTAGATTTCCTCTGTTTGCTTTCTTTTTGCCCTGAGAAGCCACCCGAAAAAACAGATGTAAACAACATCAAAGCTACAAGCAAACATACTGTTAGTGATTTTTTCACTTTTTCATTCTCCTTTTTTATGGTTTCAGTGTTCCGGGATCTTTTCATATAAAACGACCTAAGCCATTCCATTTATTACAATTAGTATTCTATAAAATTCTCTTAACCACTGCTGTTAGGCATGTTTCTTTTTTACCTATTGGTAAGAGCATATAATTGAATTATTTATATTACTTTCCTACTATTTCTTATAAGATTACTGCTTTATCAAAAAAAACTGGAAGATGGAAATTAGGTATTTTACTTTTAATTGGGGCATAACTGGCATAATGTTCAATGAGAGGATCTTCACTTATTTTATAAAAATTGCAGGAAAATACATCTCCACTTTTTAATGGTTCACTTTTATATAATTCGCATATTAATGACATTGGGATTTTTAAAAGGACTTGCCAGCGACTATCATAAATATTAGCTTCACAAACTGCAGAATAAGAAATTAAATCTTTAATTTTCTTCCGATTACGATTTATACCAAACTCACTAAGCATCGCTCCATTTGCATTCATTTCAAAATTAAGATATCCCTTTTCTGGATGATCCAGATCAAAATTTAAAAATGCTTCCATAGCACTGTCTTTATATACAGGATCATCATCTTTATAAAATCTGCATAATGGATTTAGCTCCATAGCTGTCATAGAAACTACTATTCCATAATCCGATAATACTGCCATTTGCCCAAAGGCTATTGGCTTATATTCTTTTTCCCACAAATGGTGATTAATCTGAAATCTGGCGCAATGATTTAATTCCTCTATTCTTTTTATGGTTTTTACCTGATAAATACATATCAACTCTTTCTTATTAAAATTTAAAAGCTCCAATTGATTGGTTTAACTCAGTAGCATAACTATCTAATTCATTAAAAGCATCATTTAAATTATTCGCAGAATCCAGCTGTACTTCAACAACATTATTAACTTCTTCCGATGATGCGACTGTTTCTTCTATAATAGCAGAAATATTTTGAACGGCTGATAATACTGTTTTTTTATTACTTTGAATGATTTGTATATATTTCATAATATCTTTTATTTTATCAATGAAAAGGTTTACATCCTGATTCATGGAGTCAAATACATCCAAAGTATTTAAAACTGCTATTTCCTGCTGACTAATTGTCTCTTTAGCAATATTGGAACTTGTAACTACTGTTTTTACACGAGCTTGTGTATCATCAATCATATTTCTAATTTCATTAGAAGCTTTGGATGACTGTTCTGCTAGCTTTCTTATTTCTTCCGCCACCACTGAAAATCCTCTTCCTGCCTCTCCTGCTCTTGCGGCCTCAATTGAAGCATTTAACGATAATAGATTCGTTTGATCAGCAATACTATCCAATACGTCAATAACAGTACGTATAGCAATAGAAGTATGTTCTAATTCTTGAATATCATTTATGATTTGTTCCGTAATTTCATTTGTATCCTTTGTTTTACTTTTGAGTTCATTCATAATAGTTATATTACGATCTAAATTTAATTGGGTTTTGGCAGCAATCTGTCCTACTTCCGTGGTATTGCCATACACTGTATCTATTTTCATGGAAAGTTCATCCATTTGAGTTAGACATTCCGTTGAATCATCAGCCTGTTGCTGCATACCTATCTCTATTTCAGTAATGGAACTTGAGATATTTTTGGTTTCACTTATAAACTGCATAGAAATGTCCTCAACTATACCAGCAGATTTTTCAACTTTAGTACTTATTTCACTGACATTCTTAATTAATTTTCTATTATTATTTAACATCTGGGAAACACTATTTATTAAATCTGCAAATTCATCTTTTCTTTTTGTTTCAAGATTTACTGTTAAGTCACCATCAGCTGCAAGATTTAATTTTTTAATCAAAAGAGATATGGTATCTCCAATTCCCCTTGACATGAAAAATGTAATTAATAAGGCTATAACAGATGCTAATAAAACAACTGCAATTGTTATAATTCTAATCTCTGATATCTGTTTGACCATTTCACTTTTGGGGATAAGAGCTGTCACCATTGCACCTGTAGTCCCTACTTTGGAATAACAAAACAAATAATTCTGGCCTTTGTAATATGTATAGTAATATCCATTATTGTCCAGATTAATATCCTTGTTCATTGCTGCTCTCATTTGAATGTTTTTATCATCAGGATACATTAACTCACTTCCATCCTCTGATATAAATCCAAAATAGCAATTATCGCTATAATTTAATTTACTATAAATATCCAAAATAGCTTTTGATTTTAAATCAACAATTATAAACCCTTTAAAATTCACGAACGAACGCATATATCTTAATACATAGTCTGACTTTTTTAACTCCAACACTTCATCCAGATAGCTACCCTCGCTAATCCACAATTCTTTATTATGATCCTCATTAAGAATAGCACCTTCTTTGGTTTCTAATAACCCCTGAAATAATTCATCTCCTGAAAGACTTGTATTACCTGTGGTTATAACTTCGGCCTTTGGTGATATAATATGAATACTTTGAATAAATTTATCCGATAATTTTCTTGAAGTAATCTCTTTGGAAATACTCTTATAGGCATCGTTATACCTTAGCGAATCTTCTGAATACGCTCCTTTAAAATATTTTCCTAGGTCATCATCTGCTAAATATTGAATTGATAAATCCTTAATAGAATCCATTCCTAAATTTATATAATCTCCTACCATATTTATAGTCTGACTAGTAGATTGTTCATAGTTTTTTATACTATTCGCTGCTGCAAGATTATAGGAAACAATTCCTAGAATAACAATAAGACAAACTAGAATCATAAAAGATAGAATAAGCTTATTTTTTATATGATTAAAGAAACCTCTTCCTTTTGCTTTTACGATTGCCTTTGCTTTTACTTTTACTTTATCTGGTTTTTCCTTGTTATCACGAATTTTAATTTTCATAAACCATGATAATTTACTTTTGCCTTTCTTCAACTAATCCCCCCCCCTTTATCCTCTGTAATACATATATTATTGATTTTGATAACCATTTGGATTATTTTTCTGCCATCTCCAGGCATCCACACACATCTCTTTTAAACTTCTTTGTGCACTCCATCCTAATTCTTTTTTAGCTAATGAAGCATCTGCGTAACATGTTGCAATATCTCCCGGGCGGCGAGGTTTAATAACATACGGAATTTCTTTTTCACATACTTTAGAAAACGCGTTTACCATATCTAACACGCTATAGCCTATACCAGTTCCAAGATTATATACAAAAATGCCATGTTTATTATGTAATCTTTCAATAGCTTTTACATGACCTAGGGCTAAATCAACAACATGTATATAGTCTCTGACCCCACTTCCATCAGGAGTGTCATAATCATTTCCATATATTCCAAGTTCATTCAATTTTCCAGAAGCAACTTGCGTAATAAAAGGAACTAAATTATTAGGAATTCCATTAGGATCTTCTCCAATCAATCCACTTTCATGGGCTCCAATTGGGTTAAAATATCGGAGCATGATAATATTCCAGTTATGGTCACCATTATAAATGTCACGAAAGATTTCTTCTAGCATTAGCTTTGTTCTTCCGTACGGATTTGTAACAGATAGAGGAAAATTTTCTTTAATTGGAACCGTAGCAGGGTTACCATATACCGTTGCGGAAGAACTGAATACTATATCTTTTACACCAAATTGTCGCATTACATCACATAAAATCAATGTTCCTGTTATATTATTATAATAATATTCCAATGGTTTAGAAACAGATTCTCCCACTGCCTTTAGACCAGCAAAATGAATTACAGAATCTATATTTTCTTTATGGAATATTTCCGTCAAAGCAGATTTATCTAACAAATCAATTTTATAAAATTTAACCTCTTTACCAGTAATTTTTCTTACTCTTTTTAGTGATTCTTCGTTGGAATTACATAAATTATCTACAACAACAACTTCATACCCTGAATTTAATAACTCAACACAGGTATGACTTCCGATATAACCAGCACCGCCGGTAACTAAAATTGACATATTTCCTCCTATTCTTCTGCTTAAGTTAGAGACTATTACATATATTTTTTAATAACAGAATTCATTTCATCCCATTTATACTCCATATCTTCGACAAGTTTTAATTGAGTTCTGCAGCGGTCAAGATTATGATTTTCCCTATGTATTCTAAAATAAGTATCTCCCAGGAGATAATCTGTCAAGAAGCGCATCCCACATTCTAGGGCCATAGTCTTTGCACCCATTGGAAGCATTTCTGTTTCTTTCTTAGTTAAGCTACCATTACAACCTTCTAGATAACCTTTAGCATATAATTCAAATAATTGAAGATTTAGGGATACTTTTGATAGATCTGTTTCATCCTCTGCTGCAGTATTCGCACCAAATCGGATAGAATCTCCAAAATCGAAAATAGAAAGTCCTGGCATAACTGTATCTAAATCAATCACACAGATACCTTTTCCTGTTTTATTATCAATCATAATATTATTCAGTTTTGTATCATTATGGGTAACACGAAGAGGAAGCTGCTCTTTATTTAACAAGTCCATACATATTTTCATATCATCTTCTCTATTACAAATAAATTCTATTTCAGGTGTAACATTTTTAGCTCTTCCACATATATCCTTTTTGACTGCTTCTTTAAATGTCTGATACCTAGTTGGAGTATTATGGAAATTGGGTATTGTTTCATATAGTGACTCAGCTTTATAGTCAGATAACAGATGCTGAAATCGCCCAAATGCAACTGCACTTTGGTAAAAGTCTTCTGGCTTATCAACCTGATCATAGCTGATAGCATCTTCTATAAATTGATATGCTCTCCAATAAGAACCAATGCTGTCCTTGTAAAAAGGCTCGCCTTTTTTCGTATCAATTACATTCATTGTTTCGCGATTTACATCACCATGACTTTTTGTTATTTTTTTCTTTAAAAATTCTGTAATTCCACATATATTCTTCATCAACTGATCTGGATCCTTAAATATCTCATGATTCATTCTCTGAAGTATATATTTTACATTCCTATCATCTTGATTAAATTGGATCAGAAAAGTATCATTAATATGACCATTCCCATATCTTTCATGTTTTATATAATTTCCTTTAAAATCTAAAGCTTTAATAGCTTCCTCGATTTTTGCACAACGTTCTTCTCTTGTCATATACTTTCTCCTATCATCATTCAATTCCACAACTGTTTTGGGTAAATACCGTTGGTCTTAAAATCTTTTATCGCATTTACAACTGTTTCCTTATCTTCCTTGTAGGTAACTCCAAACCATTTATCATTTGAATGTAATACTTCTACAGTTGCTTTATTCTCTTTCAACAAATCGCTGATAATCGTAGGTAAAAAATACTCACTCTTTAATGGATTTTCCAATGCTTGACTATCTAAAAATGATTTAAATCTATTATTTAATTCTGTCAAAATACTGTTTGTAAATCCCCACATATTCATAGAAACTGTACTTGATTTAGGAATAGCAACCCATGTATTCCCATCATCTTCCGTGAAAACCGCCTCCTGTCCCTGTTTTTCAATATGTGTTCTTTCATGAATTTCTTTTAATTTACCATCTATAGAAATATCACATACACCTCTTGCCACATGACCATGGTCTGTCAATGTATTTTCCAGTGTATAACCTACCATAGAATATCTATATTTTGAATCATCTTCTGTATTTAAAAGAGCATCATATATCATTTGAAAAGCTTCTCTCCCGTAATAATCATCTGCATTAATTACAGCAAAAGGCCCATCAATCTTATCCATACAACATAGAACTGCATGTCCTGTTCCCCAAGGCTTTTTTCTACCCTCTGGGATTTCATAACCTTCTGGCAAACGACTTAACTCCTGATATACATATTCTACCTTTATATAATCAGAGATACGTCTTCCAATCATTTCTTTGAAATCACTCTCAATTTCTTTTTTTATAATAAATACAATCTTTTTGAATCCTGCTTTTATTGCATCATAAATAGAAAAATCTATAATAAGATTACCCATATCATCTACTGGATCAATCTGTTTTAATCCTCCATATCTACTTCCCATACCTGCTGCCATGATTACTAATACTGGTTCTTTCATATTCACAATCCTCCTATTCTATAAAACCATCCGTGCTGCACCATAAATTCCTGCGTCATTTCCTAATTCTGCTTTTTTTATCATTGTTTTTTTGCATACATGTAATACCTTTTGTCTATAATACTTTGATACTTTATCTACAAAAAAATCACCTGCATTGGATAATCCACCACCAATAACATATACATCTGGATCAAGAACACTAGTAATAGATGCTAATGCAGTTCCAAGCCAATATCCAGCATTCTCAATAACTTGACTTGCCATTATATCACCTGATCTTGCAGCATCAAATATATCCTTCGCTGTCAAACTATCTATATTTTTTAATACTGATAGATTGCTGGTGCACTCTAATTTTTTTTTCATTTCATTCACAATACCTGTAGCTGAGGACACCTGTTCCAGACACCCCTGTTTCCCACAAGCACAATATGTTGTTTCCTCATGTAAAATAGGCATGTGTCCAATTTCTCCTGCCGCACCAAAAAATCCAGAAACTATTTTTTCATCTATTACAATACCACTTCCTACCCCAGTACCTAATGTAATCATTACTAAATTGTGACTTCCTTTTCCACTTCCTTGCCACATTTCGCCTAATGCGGCAACATTAGCGTCATTTCCTACTTCAATAGGAAGTTTCAGCAGATTGTTAAGTTCTGCTTTTACATCCCTATTAACCCATCCCAAATTAACACAAGTTGTTACGATTCCGCCTTTAACAGGTCCTGGAATACCAATTCCCACACCTGCTAATTCTTTTTGATTAATACCCAAAATATCTAACTTATTGTTAATGGATTCAGTGATATCCAGTAATATATGCATTCCATTATCCGTTGAATCAGTAGGAATCACCCATTTTTCTATAAGTTTGCCACTTTTTCTAAATAATCCTAATTTTGTTGTTGTACCACCTAAATCTATCCCTAAACAATATTCACTCATAGAATCCTATATCATCTCCTGCCTAAGACTTATTAAAGTGTCTTCGTTTATTTTTGAACATGCCCCTTTATCAGCTACAACAGTAACATCATTATGAAACTGTAAAATAGAAGCTGGGACTTTTGGAGTAACTGGTCCATTTAGTACCTGATTTAATATATCAGCCTTATCTTTGCCACTTACAACAAGAAGAATTTTTTTAGCCTTGAGGATTGAACGAATACCCATAGTAAAAGCATATTTGGGTATTACTTCCCCTTCTTCAAATAAACGTGAATTTGCTTCAATTGTACTTTCTGATAATGCAACACAATGAGTACCATTTTTATACTCTTCTCCTGGTTCATTAAATCCAATATGTCCATTATGTCCAAGGCCTAATAACTGTAGATCTATTTCTCCTAAGTTCGTAATTACTTGATTATATCTGTCACATTCTGCATCTATATTATCAGCCATACCATTTGGCAGGTTCGTATTTTCCTTTTTAAAGTTAACATGATAAAAAAAATTCTTATTCATAAAATAATGATAGCTTTGCTTGTGGTTTTCGTCTAATCCCTTATACTCATCAAGGTTTATAGACTTTACTTCGCTAAAATCTAAATCTCCCTTTTTATACCACTCAATTAACTGCTTATATATTCCAATAGGTGTAGATCCTGTTGCTAGACCTATTACACATTGTGGTTTCAAAATTATTTTTGCAGATATAATATTGGCTGCTTTTCTACTCATTTCCTGATAATCATTTACTTGATATAGTTTCATATGTAAGATGCCTACTTTCCGTAATTTAATAAAAGAAAAAGGCCACCAGTTGTGTAATCCATTGCTTCAAATCTACTAAAATTACACATAAAAGGTGGCCTTTTAAACACACATTAAGAGCAATCTGTGAGTCTTCACATATCACCTTTGATATGATGCTCTAAATCATAGAAATTAATTCTCTTGTGAAGCAAGGAATTCATCAAATTGGCGTTGTACCTCTGCAATATATTCATCAATACCAGCTTCTTTTAATTTCTTTACGGCTTTTGGATATTCCGTGTCGAAATCTACGAAACCTGAACGAATAGCTGCAAAATCTTTGAGACCAACTTCTTTTATAGCAGTTTCAATTTCTTTTACATTCTCATTATTAAAATTAAAACCTAAAGTTTTTGAGCGAATTGCATTATCATCCCAGCTTTTATATAAATCAATATATGATTGATCAATGTCTGGGGAAAATAATTGATAATTCTGGTTTCTGAACATCCATTCATAGAAGAAATCATTATCTGCAATTTTTTTAATTCTTCCATCAACAATTTCATAATCCTTACCTTCTACCCCATATAATGCAAATAAGTAATTTTCCTCTGAAGAATATAACCAATTAATGAATTTCATAGCTCCTTCTGGATTTGGTGCAGTTTGTGGAATACATAAAACCTCACCACCAGTTGCTATAATATAACGAGGTTTTTCTTCTGCCAATAGATAGCTCTTTAACTTTGCATCTGGAGCATTAGCTTTTACAGTATCGATAATCTCGTTTTCTTTACCTAATGAACCCTCTACCCAAGTGTATTGACCTGTTTGCATACGAGAATCACGTTCATTATATTTAATTGTTAAATCATCCGAATAATATCCTGACTGATACATTTCACGGTTAAACTTAGCCACTTTTTTAAATGCTTCCGCCTCATAATAGCTGTATACTTTATTTGTGTCTTCCCCAAATACTATAAGATCCTCTGCAGCTATAAATGTTAATGGCTCATCTTCAAAATATCTTGTCAATGGTTTAAAAATGATATCCGAAGGTCCCTTTAAATCTGGAAACTTTTCACTTGTTCTTTTTGCAAATTCTTTTAGATCTTCCGCAGTATTTAATTTTGTCATTCCTACTGCATCCATAATATCCTGACGTACACACACCAACTGGTACATTGCTGAAGACGGAGCATACGAGGAAGGAATGCCGTAAATATCACCGTTAATTGTCGCCCCTTCCAATTGTTCTTTTGGAAGTACTTTAAGCATATCTTGACCATATTGGTCAATCAAATCGTTCAAAACTCTAGCCTGTTTTTTATTAACCATTGTAGAGAGACTTGGAAGCCCATCCCAATATAAATCTATAGGCTCGTTTGCTGCCAGCATAATATCTTTCTGTTCCCAATACTGATCCCATGGCACATAAATCACTTCTACTTTTACATTAAGATCTTCTGCCATTTTTTCTGCAAATTCATTCTCCATAAATTCTGACATCCTTTCACCTTCATCTCCAGGATATAGAATGGTAAGTGTCTCAAGTTTGTCATCTGTTTTACTGCTACACCCTCCTATAATACTAACGGCAATTAGCATTATAGTCATAAGAGCTAATCTTTTTAGCTTTTTCATAACATTTCCTCCTTTTTTTTATCTATGTTTAGCTTCTTAGGCTTAACATCAATTATCATTTATCCTATTCTTTTACGGCGCCAGTCATTATCCCTTGAACAAAGTGCTTTTGTACCAGAGGATATAAGAAAATAATTGGCCCAATGGTTATTACTGTCACTGCCATTTTAACTGTTTCCATTGGTAACGTTATACCAGCAGATGCACCCGCCGGAATACGCCCTGAACTTATTGCATTAACATTAGATAATATTGTGTATAAATAATACTGTAATGGAAATAAATCTTTATCATTTATAAAAATCAGAGCATTCCACCAATCATTCCAGTATTGTAATGCATACATTAAGCCAACTGTCAATACAGCAGTTTTACTTAAAGGGATTGCTATCTTCCAATAAATCGTAAAATAATTCGCACCATCAATTTTCGCTGCCTCATACAAAGAAGGAGAAATACTCGAAAAATATGTACGCATTAGGAACATATTCCACACACTAAAAATAGATGGAAGAATTAATGCTAGAATATTATTTTTTAAATTATAATAATTTACACATACTACGTACCAAGGAATTAAACCCGCTGAAAAGACAATTGTAAAATTAGAAATAAAAGCTATAATATTCCGATATTTTAAAGTCCTTATAGATATTGCAAAGGCCATCATACTAGTAATTATCATTGCACCGACAGTACCTACCACAGTGATAAAAATAGTAATACCATATGATTTTAAAATTTGCTTTCCACTATTCAAAAACATATAATGATATGTATCAAGAGTAAAATCTTTAGGAATAAGCGAATAACCAAACCTTACAATATCCTTTTCTGAAGAAAGCGATGCACTCAAGGTAAGAATTAACGGATATAGACAGATTACTCCAAAAAAACCTATGAAACAGTAAGCAATTATACTGATACTTCTATCACTAAATGATTTTTTTCTTTTATTATTCATTAAAATAACCCCTCCCCATCATTTATTTTCTTGGAAACCTTATTAGCAATCGTAACTAATATCAATCCCATAATAGATTGGAATAAACCTATAGCAGTAGAATAAGAAAAGCCTAAGGTACGCATCGATTGATATACATAAGTATCAATAACAGTAACTTCGTCAATCAACACAGGATTATTGCCTATGATACCGTAAATCATTCCAAAATCACCATAGAAAATCCGTCCAATGCTCATTAAGGTTAATATAACTGCTGTTGGTTTCAGCATAGGAATTGTGAGATTTATAATACGTTGAAATTTATTTGCCCCGTCCACCTTAGCAGCTTCAAAAAGGGAGTGATCAAAATTTGACATTGCTGCCATATAGATGATGGAATTATATCCACTCCATTTCCATACATTTGCAAAAATGATAATTGCTTTCCAATACTGTGGCTGAGAATACCAGCTAATTGGTTTTACGCCAAAATAAGATAGAATATGATTTACTACACCGACATCTGTTGAAAATAAGCCGTAAATGATGGCACCTACAACAACCCATGACAGAAAATATGGGAAAAACATCATACTTTGCGTTAATTTTTTGAAAATTTTACTTTTTATCTCATTTAAAAAAATTGCAATGCTGATTGGTACTATCAGTCCTAGAATAATCCCAAAGAAATTAATGTATAAGGTGTTATAAGTGACTTTCCACCCCATACTGTTTTTAGCAAAAAAATATTTAAAATTATCAAGACCTACAAAAGGGCTACCAAATATTCCGTCTACCACATTAAAGTCCGTAAATGCCATCCAAATACCAGAAAATGGTATATAGCAAAAAAGTAGCATAACTAAAAGACCTGGAACGCACATTAAATATAACATTCTATTTTCTTTTAATTCTCTTAGGATAACATTCTTCTTTTTCTTTGGAAGTATCATATCATTATTAGATTTCATTTATCTCACCACACTTTTATAATTTGAACTTTCTTCCTGCATCAGTTTTACTTTCATATCGTCTATATCAATAATTCGCCCGCTGATTCTTGATTCTTCTGCTGCAAAGGCCATGATATGACTTTCTACTGATTGATCAATCGATGATTTAATCGAGTCACTTTTTCCATTTAACACATCTAAGAAGTCATTCATTAGTCCTATGTCACCACCACCATGAGCTCCTTCCACTATTCCAGGATGAATTACTTTTTGCTCATATTGATTTACTGCATTAGAAACAAAACGTGTTATCTCTATAATATTGGTGCTGTCATCACCTCGTATCTCACCATTTTCACACATAATTTTTATGGTTCGACACATTTTGTTTGTAAACCCACTAAGATTAAAACTTACTGTAACTCCATTTTTAAATTCAATTAATGCTACCTGATTATCGCAGACATCATTATCACACCGATATACACATCTTCCATATAGACCTGTTTCTAATGCCTTAAGAATTCCTTCTTTACTTTGATCCTGAGATAAAAGAGTAGCTGGCCAATTACCGGCAACTGGTAAATATGCTTTTTTTGCATCAAACCTACAATTTTTAGATGCTTTACAGGTAAGGCAATTGTCCGAACTATTCTCAGGTGCATTTTCTTCTTTAAAGAATTTTAAACTGCCAAATGAAGAAATACGTTTTGCTTCACTACCCACCAGCCAAGTCAAGATATCCATATCATGACATGATTTCTGCATGATTAATGGACTGGATAAACTTGCTCGTCTCCAGTTTCCACGTACAAAAGAATGTGCCATATGAAAGTTTCCGATATTCTCATTATGCTGAATTGAAATGACATTACCTAACTCTTTACTATCAATGATACTTTTTATGGTTGCAAAAAAATTAGTATATCTAAGCACATGGCATACAACCACATTGAGATTAAGACTGTTTGCTTTTTCTTTAATTTCTAAACTCTCCTTAGGATTAGGAGAAATAGGCTTTTCCAATAGAATATGATATCCCAAATCCAGGGCAGCCATTGTCTGGCTATAATGATCCCGATCCATTGATGCAATTATAATTGCATCTGCAACCTTTCCTAACCGATAAAACTCCTCCACGGTTTCAAATTGCATATCTGCTGAAATCTTAAATGAATCTGCAGCGACCTTTCTTCTAGTTTTATCAGGCTCTACTACTGCAACAATTTCAGCATTTTTTGAATGGTACGCATATGTTGCATATATCATTCCTCTTTGCCCCGCACCCACTAATGCTAGTCTCAAATTAGTTACCTCCTGTATGTATAATTTTATATTGAATGGTTACAGAATTTCACGAATATGTTTAAAGATTAAAATAGCTGTAATCAATAATACACTTGTTATAAAAAATGATATCTGTAAATTTGATATTGTATGAAATAAAATATTAATCTCTATAGATTGGGCTACTTTAGAGAATACAGATCCTAATATTGCTCCTAAAAAGCTAATTACACTTGCTACGGCAGCAGTTACACCCAAATATGCAGTTTTACCCATAACAGGTGCTAAATCAAACTGTAGATTATTTGAAGCCATGTTAAATGCTCCATTACTGCTGATAAGCAATATCTGAACTACTGGAACCAATGCCTTTGCGTTATCGTTTGTTACAAAAGTCCATCCCAGATAACAGGCTGCTATAATTAATCCATTTATTCTTAATAAAAGAAACCAAGTTGTTGCATCTGCTAGTTTTCCCCATAGATATGTTGCAAACATGCTAACCACATTACTTAAGACAGTTACTATTGATATAAAAGAATAACCTAATCCTAATGTAGATAACATGAAAATTGGAATGAACGATACAGAGAATTGTATGGCAAAATTCCAGATACTTAAAAATAATATGATTTTTCGAAATTTACTATCTTGTAATGGTCTTTTTATTAAATTAACAAGCGGTTCCTTAATGATTTCATGATGTGTGAGTGGTTCACCAACCTGGGAAATTAATATAAAGTCAAAGATAGATATTAGGAGTGAAATACTAAACATAATTCCAAATCCTATCATGATATTACCTTGCAATTTGTAATAATCTAATATCTTACTAACCACTATCGAAATAGCAGAAACACATAACATAGCGGTAATATCCTTAATGGCTAGAAATCGTCCTCTACCATGTTTTGGAGCTACCGTAAGGGTCCAATTATTTAATCCAGGGGTTACAAACCCTGCAACCATAAAAGCTAAGGTATATATAATCATAATGATGATAAGAATCATTTTCTTCCCCTGCACCAAGAAGGGAACAAATATTATAGTACCAACAGAAAAGCGAAATATAAAAGCACAAATACATATTAAAAATTTTCTTTGTCGCAATCGTTCAAATACATATGGAGATATAAGTTGTAAAATACATCCCAATTGGGGAACCGCCCCTATAATCGCACAATACTGTGGTGATGCTCCTAAATATCTTAGAAAGCCAGTAAGAAAGGTTCCTACCGTAAGTGCAAAGATTATCCCAGCAGTTGATCCTTCCAGAATAAGTTTCAATTGGCTTTTATGATAATCATCTTCTGTTAATTCTTTGTTGCTAAAATATATCTTCTTTATTTTTCTATTCATATGTATCCTTTGCCAAAATATTAAGTTACTATTCTGATTCCGGTGACTGAGGATCCTCTAATGGATAATATCCTTCCGGATAATAATACTCCCAAACATTTTTCAAATTATCACGGTTTGTGTAGTCAATAGTTAATTCTCCCATTTTATAAAACCCATCCATATTATTTTGATTGATTGCCATATATACAGGATCATTATTTTTATAAAAAAGGCCAACAGATATAGAATAATTACCTTCTAAAAGATTTGGAAGCTGTATGATTTCATTATGAATAATATCTCCTACATGCCAGTTTGTTGGTGAATTTAGCAAAGGTATAATATAGGATTCATCTCCCCGCACTAATTGTAGTTTTATACATAATTCATTATAACAAGGTGAATCTCCATTATTTGCAAACCAGAAACGCATAGGTAAAACACCATTACTTGATACTTTATCTGGATAAGTTAACCTTCTTAAAGCTAGCAAAAACCCCAAATCAAGTTTTTTATTAGAGAATCCTGCATGCCATTGTTTTGACTGCCTTATCACCTGAAATCCACAGGAATCCTCTATTACATGAAGCAGTGTTGGTTTTCTCTCCCAATTACATTGTAAGTTTTGAGAAGCCAAATCTTCACAACAAGAAATCCAATTATCTTCATTGCAAGAAATCCATAGACCAAAATTCTGATTCTCATTTTTTAAAAAACGGATTAATTCATAGTTATGTACATCTGCAAATAGGGTAATATCTTTGAATCCTTCAATATATGCATTCCATTCTATAACGTTGTTACCTATGGTAGATATAACAACTCCTATAAGACGAATATCCTTTCCCAAAAAGAAACTACCTACTCTTCGAATAAATCTTGCAAAACATTCTTCTGGATAAATATTAATCCAATCTGGGTAATCAGGTTTTAAGATAAGTACTGGATTAGCCGTTTTTGACACCTCATCCAAAATAGACTCTAATTTGTAGCAACCCCTTTTTGGTTCTAGATCAGCCCAAGAGCAGTTAATATATGTTATTTGTCCCCTCCCATAATTATCAGTAGCTGTTTTTAATAAATCAGGCCTTATCTTCTTTGTTTTATAGATTTCATAATTTTCTAATGAATATTTGCCCATATAAATCCTTTCTATTTTAGATGTATATCCACGATTCTCTTAAAATCCTCAATATCTTCTTTGTTTATATAAGTGTTATTTCCAATCTTATCCACATCCTCACGAAGGACAACCATACTTAGATTATTAAATCTACCTCCCGTATTCATATAACCTAAGGCAGCCTTCTGTAAAGATGTTTTTAATTCGATCTTGTGTGGATCCGCGTTCCAATCACCAAATACTTCATAGCGTAGCATGGAATCCCCTGCTTTAATTGGATAGAGATAGAATTGTCTCTGAACTTTAATTATATTACTTGTATCATTATCTAAAACTAATGATAATCTGGAATCATAAAGCCAGCTTTCGCTCCAAAAACCTTTCACTTTTAATTCTGGAAAATATTTATCATAGAATTCAATTGCTAACTCCATTGAGTTCTTTAACCGTTCTGGATTATATCCAGGACCTGCAGGTACATGTAATGCTAACAAAATATCTCCTTGTTTTAATGCTAACTTCCATTCATCCTTATCAAGGGTAATCTTCTCTTTCTTTACATATCCCATAGGGCTGATAGGATTCCCAGTTATTGTATTTTCCGATTCCTTCCACTCTGTAGTAAATTTTCCTTTTTCATCATAAACGTCGTTAATTCCATTTATTTGGCCATCTCCTCTGAATTCTTCCTCTCCATGTCTTAAAGCGATAACCTTTTTTGTTTTATTATTTCTGTACATAGTAAAGGAATCTTCAAATTTACATGGAATAAATAAAAAGCGATCCATTAAATAAATAGAACAGGTATAAAAATTCATATCCCAAGGGAAATCACTAACCGTTGTATCTCCATTTTCAATTAGTTTCTTAAACTGATTGTCCATTGATCGATAAGGTATACCTTCGTAATATTCAACTGGAACTCCTCTTTCCTTTAACAAATTCATAGCTGGTTCCACACATGCAAGGAGTAGTAATAATGAATACATTTCTCCATACTTTGACATACAAGCAGGCGTCATATTTTTATAATTATCAACATCACATCGATTTCTGGCGCTGCACATATCCCATACTAAAAATTTTGTAAAATGAAATAGTTTTTCATCCTGCTCAATAGCCTCATATGCTTTAACGATTAGATCCTGTTTGTCATGAGACAAATCATATTTTTCAAAAATATGATTCAGAAATTTGCGGTCTATAAGTTCTTTTTTGTTATCCCCAATATAACTATCATAAAATTCTTCTATACCTTCTGGTAAATAATCAAATCCACAATAGTCAATACATTCCTTAAATAACAGTTTCATTTTCATAAATCCTCCTCTTATTCAATCGATATTTTACCCATTGGATAGTAACCATCTTCTTCTCCAGAAATAGCAAACTTTATATTTCCTATTTCTTTAATTCCTGTTTCTATTCCTATTTCAATTATATATTCACCACATGGTATATCAGATGGTATCAATATACTTTCCTTACACAATATATCCATATCAGGAAGCCATTCCCTTATATCTTCTTTAATCGCAAATGAAAAAATTTCAGTGTTATTCCGAAGTCTTATAGTTAATGGATAATTATGATAAATTGGGGCTACTCCTACATTTGCCGTTAAAATACTAATAGGAAGGGATTGCCCTCTCTTAACTTTTTGTTCATATGTAAATTTTCTAATTTCAAAACGATATCCCATTTTTAAAAGCCAGCGTTCTACACTATCTTTCCACT
Organism: Mobilisporobacter senegalensis; assembly: GCF_003752155.1. Classification (GTDB taxonomy): domain Bacteria; phylum Bacillota; class Clostridia; order Lachnospirales; family Lachnospiraceae; genus Mobilisporobacter; species Mobilisporobacter senegalensis. The sequence continues at coordinate 107,697 of NZ_RJVG01000006.1, forward strand.
CGTAGGGAACTGTAGTTCCTTTGCTGTTATAAGATGAAATATGCCATTTTAATGACTCATCAATAATATAATCAATATCCCAGCCTTGGTTATACCAGTCGTTCATATGCCAACAAGCTTCAAATACAACTGGTGCCTTTTTCCAAGAATCACCCATATTAAAGTTTTGAATGTTTTGTGGGTAGAAATCCAACATATGAGACCATTCGTCTCCATGGAATCCTCCCATATCGCCAAGACAGTCTACTCGAAAACCTATAGTTTCATTCCGTTCATTTATAATTTTTAACGACTTGGGATCATGCAGTAATGCCTGCATAGGAGTTATCTTAAAATGATTAATGTACGCATCAGTAATACGTCTTATTGCTTGTTCCTCTAAAAATTCTGTTCCTCCGCCTTCCCCCCATGCGCCAACGATGGCCATATCAACTGAGCTGATTAATGGATGACCATCAAAATGATCCCCAAAATTTTCAATAAATTCAGACCAATATTCAACATAAGGAGTGGTTACTGGATCTACTCTCCAAAATGGGAACTCAGGTTCTTCCTTATATTCCATTCGATACCATGTAGGGATATCTTCTTCATCACTTAATGTATAAGGCAAACACCGTACTACGGCCGTACATCCAAGAGATTTGGCATAATCTAATTTTTTTTCTAAAATATCCCACCTGTACTCTCCTTTTTTAGGTTCCATTTCCTTCCAGGTGACTCCACAATAATATACTTTACTATCGGGATGATTCCACGTTTTACTATTCTTGGTAAATTTATATTTTCTCGCTTCATTACCTTTGTTATCTTTTACTATTTCTACTTCTCCCATAAGCTGTGGGGATGCAATGAATCCAATACCAGGATTGGTAATTAATGCTTTGCTTATTTCTGGATATACAATAACTTGGTTACTCATTTGGCTCTCCTTCATATGTATACTTAACTTGAAAAATAGAACATCCTGTATTTTTATAAAACAGCGAAGTCTTTCTTAATTTATCACTTTTACAGCCTAAGAATTCGGAAAGACAGTCATAACACCTGATATACCCAACCTGTTTTCCAAATATTTTGATGTTTAGGGCAATTTCATCATTATATATTCTTTTACCACAATGTTTGCAATGTGCTTCTTTCATTTTTACCTACTTTACTATAGTATTACGCTTGTTTTGTTACGTTTTGTTACGTTTGTTTAGTAAATGTTATGTTAAAATTATATCACCTGTTTACTAATATGTAAACATATTTTTTCGTTTTATTTTTAATATTTCGTTAATTAGGTATTTCTAGTATTTTAGCTAATTAAACAATTAAATCCACACTAATCTATTTTAATGTTTTGAATATTGACAATCATCTCTATATAATATAATCTATTATTTAGATTACATTACATTCATTAACGTAATATATTACGAAACTAAATATGAATGTTTACTATTAAAGGGGGATAATAAATGAGTACAATTCGAGATGTGGCGAAATTAGCACAAGTATCAACAGCTACTGTGTCAAGAGTACTTAATAACGATTCTACTTATAAGATGACGGATGAAACCCGAGAGAAAGTATGGCAAGCTGTAACTAAACTAAATTACAAAACTAGCTCAACCGGGAAAATTAAATCTAAAAAAGTAGAAATCGAATCAATTAAAAGCGATATTAAGATTGGATGTGTTTTAAGTGTTACTGAAAAGAAATACAATGATCCATATTTTATGTCTATATTAAATGGAATAGAATCTAGGTTAATAGAAAAGGGATATGAAATTTCTTTTATTAAAACTGGCCCTGAACTAGAAGACAAGAAAAAATTATTTACTACCTTTAGCGAATCAGTCTCTGGACTTATTCTCATGGTTCCTCTTAGCGATGAAAGTTATGAATTTATTAAAAATCAGGTTCCTTATATTGTTGGTATTGATACAAAGCGTGGTGACATTGATAATGTTGCATATGATCATTATAATGTTTCAACTATGGCAGTTCAGCATCTTATAGAAAAAGGTCATAAAAACATAGGCTATATTGGAGGTGGCGGTCCAACAAAAAATATTAAGGAAAGCCAACGTTATAAAGGTTATTATTCCACAATACATTCAGCTGGTCTTAATGTTAAGCCTGAATGGGTAATTGATTGTTCTTGGGATGAAGATATTTGTATCGAGAAAATGAATCATTTAATCAAAACAAATAATTATCCCACAGCGTTTTTTGCTGCAAGTGATCTTATGGCAATGGCCGCTTTAAGCAGTTTGTATGATAATGACATATCAGTTCCTGATAATGTTGCTGTAATCGGACTTTCCAATATTGAAGTCTCTAAATATTCTAATCCGCCATTGACAACGATTGAAATTCCCACTAAAGAAATTGGTATGGTTGCTGTGGATCTTCTACTTGCTAGAATGAATGGAGATAATCTTCTTCCTAAAAAGGTAATTTTACCTACTTGTTTAATTAAACGTAGTTCAACATGAAAATTTTTCTGAAATTAACTCATTTACTTGTTGGTATACTTGTTCATGTGCTTAAACCACTCACAATTCGCTTCGCTACTTGTTCGTAGCATAAGCACATAATAAATATCAAAAAACCAAGAGAAAAGCTCTCTTGATTTTTTGATTATGTCTAATTAACAGAGTTTTAATTATCCTTTTAAGCCACTCGTAATCCGCTGCGCTACTTACTCGTAGCATAAGCATAGAATAAATAAAAAGAAACCAAGAGAAATACACTCTTGGTTTCTTTTTATTTATTCTATTGCCACTACTAACGTAGTGGCTCAAGATAACGCGTACGCGTTATCTTGGCTTATGCCAAGTTGCTATATCCCATCAAATGGATATCCACTGCTTTTGCCGCTTCGCGGCCTTCTCTGATTGCCCATACAACAAGTGATTGGCCTCTGTGCATATCACCTGCCACAAATACTTTTTCCACATTAGTCTGGTATTGATCTTTTTTTGTGGTTACATTTGTTCTTTCATTCAATTCTATACCAAATGCTTTTGCCACATACTCCTGGGTTCCTAAGAATCCAGCTGCAATAAGTACAAGATCTGCCTCTATCTCTACTTCACTGCCTTTTACTTCAACCATGGAATATCTCTTGGTATCTGGATTTAATTTACTCTCAAGCTTTACAATTTTAGCTTTACATACATTACCATTCTTATCTGCAATGAATTCCTTCACTGTAGTTTGGTACACTCTTGGATCTTTACCGAATACTGCAATTGCTTCTTCCTGACCATAATCTGTTTTTAAAACTTTAGGCCATTGTGGCCATGGATTGTCATCACTGCGCTGTTCCGGTGGTTTTGGCATCATCTCTAATTGCACTACAGATTTAGCACCGTGTCGGATTGCACTTCCTACACAGTCATTGCCGGTGTCACCTCCACCGATTACCAATACATTCTTATCTTTGGCATTAATATAAGCTTTATCTTCAAAATCAGAATCCAATAAACTTTTTGTAATACTTGTCAGATAGTCTACTGCAAAATATATCCCTTTTGATTTTCTTCCTGACACATTAATATCTCTGGGATTTGATGCACCACATGCCAGAATTACACGGTCATAATTCTTTAAGATCTCAGAAGCTTTTACATTATCACCAACATTTGCACCAGTGATAAATTCAACACCTTCTTCTTTCATAATGTCAATTCTGCGATCAATTACATGCTTTTCAAGCTTCATATTAGGAATACCATATCTTAATAGTCCGCCCACTCTATCAGAACGTTCAAACACTGTTATTGAATGTCCTCTCTTATTTAATTGGTCAGCAGCTGCCAATCCTGACGGACCCGAACCTATAATTGCAATTTTCTTACCGGTTCTGACCTTTGGTGGATTTGCTTTTACATATCCTTTTTCATAACCATTCTCAATGATCGCATCTTCATTTTCCTTAATAGCCACCGGGTCTCCGTTTATTCCATTGGTACAGGCGGCTTCACAAGGTGCCGGACATACTCTTCCTGTGAATTCTGGAAAATTATTTGTCTTAAATAATCTCATTAAAGCCTGCTCATCGTTTCCTGTGTATAATAAATCATTCCATTCCGGTATCACATTATTTAATGGACATCCCGATGTCATTCCGCCAATTAGAATTCCTGATTGGCAGAAAGGGACTCCGCAATCCATACATCTGGCTGCCTGACATTTCCTTTCCTCATCTGAAAGAGGAGTATGGAATTCATTAAAATTTTTAATTCGTATCTTTGGACTTATTCCTTTGTTACTGCTTCTTTCATATTCCATAAATCCTGTTGGTTTTCCCATGATATTCCCTCCTATCCTCTTGTATTGGCAAAGAATGCTTCAATTTGTGCCTGTTCACTGCTTAATCCTTTTTCCTCCATCTGAACAATGGTCATAAGCATACGTCTATAGTCATGTGGAATAATCTTCTTAAATTTAGGCAGGTAATCCATAAAATTATTTAAGATTTCTTCTCCTTTTTTAGAACCGGTAGCATTTACATGATCAATGATCATGTTTTTTAATTCCAGTACATCATATTTCTCTGTAACCGATTCAAATGAAATCAATTCTTTATTTAATTTACGGTATAAATCACTTTTTTCATCAAGTACATAAGCAATACCACCGCTCATACCTGCCGCAAAGTTCTTACCGGTTGTTCCCAGTACTACGACCCTGCCACCTGTCATGTATTCACAGCCATGGTCACCAACACCTTCTACAACAGCGATAACACCTGAATTACGTACGCAGAAACGTTCTCCTGCCACACCGTTAATATAAGCTTTACCACTTGTAGCACCATAGAAAGCAACATTACCAATGATAATATTTTGATCGGCTTCAAATTTAGAACCTTTTGGAGGATATACGATTAATTTACCACCGGATAAACCTTTACCAAAGTAGTCGTTACTGTCCCCTTCTAATTCTAAAGTCAATCCTTTTGGAATAAATGCACCAAAACTTTGGCCGCCACTGCCATTACACTTTACTACATAAGTATCTTCTTCTAAAGTACTTCCAAATGCTTTGGTAAGTTCAGAGCCAAGTATCGTTCCCAGTGAACGGTCTATGTTCGTAACATCTACGGCAATCTTTTTAGGTTCTTTTTTCTCTATTGCAGATTTTAATTGTTTTAAAAGAGCCTTTTCATCAATAGTACTGTCTAATTCAAAATCATATATCTGCTTTGGATCAAAGCAATTACCCTTCTTTTCCTTTGCATAAGGATTTGCCAGGATTGCAGACATATCTATATTACTTCCTTTTTCTGAATTTGATAAATCTTTTAATTTTAATAAATCCGTTCTTCCGATTAATTCATCCACAGTACGTATACCTAGTTTTGCCATAAGTTCACGCAATTCCATAGCAATGAACTTCATAAAGTTTTCAACATACTCTGGTTTTCCGCGGAATTTCTTTCTAAGTTCCGGGTTCTGGGTCGCTACGCCAACTGGACAGGTATCCAGATTACATACCCTCATCATAACGCAGCCCATAGTAATTAATGGAGCAGTTGCAAAACCATATTCTTCTGCGCCAAGAAGTGCTGCTACCAATACATCCCGGCCACTCATTAATTTACCATCTGTTTCAATCACTACTTTTGAACGTAATCCATTCATGATTAAGGTCTGATGAGTCTCTGCAAGACCCAGTTCCCAAGGAAGACCTGCATTGTAGATGGAATTACGTGGGGCAGCTCCTGTACCGCCATCAAATCCAGAGATTAAAATAACTCCTGCTCCTGCCTTGGCAACACCTGCTGCAACGGTACCAACACCTGCTTCCGATACTAATTTAACAGAGATTCTTGCATCTTTATTTGAATTCTTTAAATCATAGATTAACTGTGCCAGATCCTCGATAGAATAAATATCATGATGAGGTGGTGGTGAAATAAGGCCTACACCTGGAGTTGAGTGTCTTGTTTTTGCTACCCATGGATATACTTTTTCTGCCGGTAATTGTCCGCCTTCCCCAGGTTTTGCTCCCTGTGCCATCTTAATCTGTATTTCTTTCGCACTTACTAAATATTCACTTGTTACACCAAACCTGCCGGAAGCAACCTGTTTAATTGCAGAACATCGATTAATTCCATCTGCTCCTGTTTTCAATCTTTCAGGACTTTCTCCACCTTCACCACTGTTTGATTTACCACCTAAATTATTCATCGCAATGGCTAAAGTTTCATGTGCTTCCTGTGAAATAGAACCATAGGACATTGCACCTGTTTTAAATCTTCTTACAATGGAGTCAATTCCTTCCACTTCCTCCAGAGGAACTTCCTTCTCAGGATAATTAAATTCCAGTAATCCTCTTAGATTAACCGCATCTTCTTCTTTATTTACTAAGGAAGTATATTCTTTAAATGTATCATAATTGCCTGTTCTGGTGGCTTCCTGCAGCAAGTGGATTGTTTGAGGATTATATAAATGCTCTTCTTTATTACTTCTTAATTTATGACTTCCACTGCTCTCTAAAGTTAAATCCACATTTAATCCAAGAGGATCAAATGCTTTTGTATGAAGAGAATCAACCTGTTCTTCAATGTCTTTCATATTGATACCCCCAATACGGCTTACTGTATTGGTAAAGTATTTATCAATTACATCTCTGCTGATACCTATCGCTTCAAATATCTTAGAGCCCTGATAAGACTGTATTGTTGAGATACCCATCTTAGAGGCAATCTTTACAATTCCATGCAATACCGCATCATTATAGTCATTGACTGCAGCATAATAATCTTTATCAAGTAAATTACTACTAATTAATTCTTTAATAGATTCCTGGGCAAGGTATGGATTTACCGCACATGCTCCATATCCAAGTAAAGCAGCAAAATGATGTACCTCTCTTGGTTCTGCACTTTCTAATATCATTGCCAGGGAAGTTCTCTTCTTGGTTTTCACCAAGTATTGCTGAAGAGCAGATACTGCCAGCAAAGAAGGTATTGCCACATGATTCTCATCCACGCCACGGTCAGATAGAATCAATATATTGGCTCCATCCTTATAAGCTCTGTCTGCTTCTACAAAAAGATGATCAATTGCTTTTTCAAGGGAGGTATTCTTATAATAAATGATCGGAATTACTTCTACCCTGAATCCATCTACTTTCATATTCTTAATCTTTAATAAATCTGTACTTGTAAGGATTGGATTTCGTACCTTTAATACTTTACAATTCTCAGCTTTTTCTTCTAGGAGGTTTCCATCTTCTCCAATATAAACAGTGGTTGATGTAACAATTTCTTCACGAATTGCATCAATTGGAGGATTGGTTACCTGTGCAAATAACTGTCTGAAATAATTAAATAAAGGCTGTTCTCTCTTTGATAATACTGGAAGAGGAATATCCGCACCCATAGCCGCAGTTGGTTCTGCTCCTGTTTTAGCCATAGGAAGAAGGGAAGTCTTATAATCTTCATAAGTATAACCAAATGCTTTCTGAAGTCTTGCACGTTCTTCATCAGAATATTCTATAACCTTTTTATTTGGAATAGAAAGATTCTTAAGTTCTACTAAATTACTGTCTAACCATTCCCCATATGGCTGTCTTTTCGCATATGTCTCTTTTAATTCCTCATCAGAGATTAATTCCCCTTTTACGGTATCTACTAAAAGCATTTTACCTGGTCTTAATCTTTCTTTCTTCACGATTCTGTCAGCTGGAAATTCCAATACACCTACTTCTGATGAAAGAATCAGCCTGTCATCATCTGTAATGTAATATCTGGATGGTCTGAGTCCATTTCGATCCAGTACTGCACCCATAATATCTCCATCACTAAAGAGAATAGATGCAGGACCATCCCAAGGTTCCATCATTGTTGCATAATATTGATAGAAGTCTCTTTTCGCACCGGTAACATTATTGTCTTTATACCATGGCTCCGGAATTGTAATCATAACGGCCAGAGGCAGGTCCATTCCACTCATTACAAGGAATTCTAATGTATTATCAAGCATTGCAGAGTCAGAACCTTCGCTATTAATTACAGGAAGCACTTTATGCATCTCACCTGTTAAATATTTAGATTCCATAGTTTCTTCCCTTGCAAGCATTTTATCTGCATTACCACGTATAGTATTAATCTCTCCATTGTGTACTATCACACGGTTTGGATGTGCTCTTTGCCAGCTTGGATTTGTATTGGTGCTAAAACGGGAATGAACGATTGCAACCGCTGATTCATAATCTTTATCCTGTAAATCTTCAAAGAACAGACGTAACTGCTTCACCATGAACATACCCTTGTATACGATAGTCCTGCTTGATAAAGAAACAACATAAGTATTATCATTACTTTGTTCAAATGTTCTTCTTGCAATATAAAGTTTTCTATCAAAATCAAGACCTTTTTTTACATTTTTAGGCCTTTTAACAAACCCCTGCATAATATAAGGCATACAATCTAACGCTTTCTTTCCTAATACTTCAGGAACATTCGTCACATCTCTCCATCCTAAAAACTCCATACCTTCTTTTTCAACAATGATTTCAAACATTTTTTTTGCCTGATTTCTTTTTAACTCATCCTGAGGGAAGAAGAACATACCGATTCCATAATCTCTTTCATTTCCAAGCTTAATTCCAAGTGGTTTTACAGCCTTAGAAAAAAAATTGTGGGAGATTTGCAAAAGGATACCAACACCATCTCCTGTCTTGCCCTCTGCATCTTTTCCTGCACGGTGTTCCAGATTCTCAACAATGGTAAGTGCATCTTCCACTGTATTATGTGTTTTCTTACCTTTAATGTTAACAACAGCACCAATACCGCAGTTATCATGCTCAAATCTAGGGTCGTATAATCCGCATGGTCCTTGTTTTCCTTCTTCTAACATGCTATAACTCATATGCCTTCCTCTCTTTCCTTTACTTTTATGCATATTAATCATTACATAACATTCTATAAATAACGTTGCCTTTGCGAAAAAAAACGCCCTTGGATAAATTCCAAGAACGTCTTTGTTCAATGTGGTGATTATAATATATTATATTAATAAAATCAACTATTTTTTAATTTTAATTAAACAAATAACGCTTATATTCAAAATTTCTTAAATAATTAAGTTGTTTTTTGTGTTACATGGATAACTCTTTGTTTTACCTGAATTTTTTTAATATGATTTTATTTTATTTTCATATAATGATTTTCACTGATGGTACGATATATTTAATAACAGCAAATATCACAAGATCATGAACTTTGGATTTTCCTTTGAATCGAGGTGTACCATGAATTCAATACAAGTTTCCCAAAACTCCAATAAAGCATCAAATTCCCTGTCAGGTAATGGAAATACTGGAAGGCAGACGGGATATAGTAATTATAGTGCTGTATCCTCTGGTTCAAATACACAGGGAAATTTAAATAATACTTCTTTGACAGGCACACAGACAGCTTCTCCCACAGCAAATGTCCCAACAGGACAGATCCTGACCGGAGAAGTCATTGATATTAAAAGAAATGAAGTATCTATTAAGCTTCCAAATAAAGATATTATTACTGTTCCATATAAAGGAACCTCTGAATTAAAAATGGGGCAAAGGATAACTTTTCAAGTAATAATAGATCAAAATAATCATCCTGGTCTTGAACTAATGAATACTACTTCTTCTCCATTAAAATCAACAATAATGGAAGCGTTAGAGGCAGCCGGTCTTCCTAAGACAAATTCCAATCAGGAAATTGTACAGGAATTATTAAATCATCAGATGTCCATTGATAAACAAAGTATCCAGGATATCTTTCGTGCTTCCTTAGTACATAAAGATACCAGTATATCCACATTAGTCTTAATGACCAAGCATAATATACCTATAAATGAAACCAATGGAAAACAGTTTGAAAATTATCGGAATTACGAGCACAGAATAGTAAAAGAAGTAGAGCAGATCACAAATATCCTCCCAAACTTAATGGAAGACTTAGGAAAAATGGGCTCTGCTGACAAAATGGCTGCCTTTAATGAACAAATACTTCAAATACTCTTATCTGATGACACTAAAACAGATAACACCACTGTTCCTTCTACTCTTAGCCTTGCAAATAAAGAAACACAGGAACTATTATTGCTCCTTGAGAAATATCCTCTGGATACCGGCTTAAGGGCTGATATAATGAATCAAAAAGCTGATTTTATGGATGTAGTTACCACTCTCTATAAAGATTTTGAATTAGCAATAAAAGCCGACGAGAATATTCTGGAATCTTTAATGGCGGATGGTGAAGTAGATCCTTCAAGGCTAAACCTCAATCAGGATGCATTTAAAATCCCTCTTATAAATGAGATTATGGAACAATTTTCATCCTATCAATACGAATCAGGACAAATAGGTGCTTTTCTTTCTTCAGAAGATCGAATTGATTTATTACAGCAATTGGAGAGTATTCCACCTTCCAGGGAAATCAAACAGGCAATCTTGTCCGGAACAATTACGACCAAAGAAGTATTATCTTATATTAAAGATTATCTTCCACTGATGGATGAAAAATTAATGAATCGTATCCTTACAGGCAAAAGCTATAAAAATATACTAAAAGAACATTCATTATCCAAATGGACCCTGACGCCTGACTTTCTTAAGAAAGAAAACTCTGTTCCTTCTCTTTATGAAAAAATGTACAAACAGCTATCTGAACTGGAAGAACTAACTACTAACTTAAACAAGACATTTGAAGAACTAAGTACAAATACCTCCATCCATAAACTAGAGAATGATATCACAGCCACAAAGCAAAATCTCGATTTTATGAAAACATTAAATGAGTTATTTACCTATGTCCAACTGCCATTGCATTTAAGAAACAAAACGGTTCATAGCGAATTGTATGTATATACCAATAAGAAAGAATTGAAAAAGAATAAGAATAATGTAAGTGCCCTATTGCATCTTGATATGGATCATCTGGGCAGCATGGATATTCACGTAACTCTAAATTATAATCAGATTCTGGCGAAATTCTATCTGGAAACCGATGACTCCATTCAATTGGTAAGTGAACATATTGATGAATTGGGAGAAATATTGATCAGAAAAGGATTCCTTGTTCATTCAGAGATTCTAAAAAAAGAAAAAGAGATTGATATTGTAAAAGACTTTATCGAAAAAGAACCTCAAATATCCAGTCTGAAAAGATATAGTTTTGATATACGTGCCTAAGTATCAAAACTTTGAATCAAGCGGTGAAAAAGTGAAAACAGCGTATATATTCAGTTGATTGGTATCTACTGAATATATACGCTGATATTATTTGTAACTTAGACCTTGATATTTTTAATTGCTTTCTAAAAAACCTGCCTCAAATTCATCGAATATATAATTTAAAACAGAAGACATTCCTACAAATTCACATCCATAGAGATTACTTTCATCACGATCTTCTCTTCGAACAATTTTTACCACTGTATAAAGTTTTGAAAGCGGACCTCCTAATTGAATGCAGGCATTGAAATAATACTCCAGAGGCAGATCACCCTTTGATTTAAAGCCTATTCCTGTTTTTGAAACATTAATAACTTCAATTGGTTCATTAATATTATCCACATGAATATTATCCTGTTTAAATAATGATGAAATCTCTAATTTTAAACTAATTGGAAATCGCTTGCTTTTTCTTTTTTCAATCATTTTAACCTCCGAATACTTTACAAATATTGGTATCATTATATTACATATTGGTAAAATATACAAGGTTGTTTTCTTAAAAGTAAATCAACTATTTTACGATCATATAATATTCTTTTGCTGTCATTGTATAGATAATTCCGTAAAAGCAGGCAAATACTAAAATAGTTCCACAAGTACATAATGCAAATAACATTACATTGGTCAGATTAAATATTGTAAGCAATTTGGTAATTACTTGAAATGCAAAAGCAATATGAATGACTGCAGTAATAAGTGGTAAAAAGAATACCGTTAGTACCTGACTATGAATGATCTTTTTCACTTCATCATGACTGAGCCCTACTTTTTTCATAATTGCAAAGCGTTCTTTATCTTCATATCCTTCTGATATCTGTTTATAATAGATGATTAATATCGTTGCCATCATAAAGAGTATTCCAAGGAATATTCCAAGAAAGAACAGGCCTCCATATACAGAATAGAATGATTCTTTCGAAACTGCTGCTGCGTCAAAAAAACAATCAGGATAGTCTTTTTTTATAATATCACGCATTTCATTATGAACTGCAATAATCTCTTCATCACTTGCATCCAGATCAAATCCAATGTAAGTTGTAGGATTCGCCATTTCTTCACCATAAACATCCCCAACTTTAATTCTGATCTCATCTACTACACTCATATTTTTAACAACAATATATTGATTATTTACCACATCTACCTTATCAAAACCATCTATAAAGTTCTTCAATCGATCCTTAACTGTAAATGTTTCATCCAATATTATAATTTCATTTCCTTTAAGAGTTCTATCCTGGGTAAATAGCAAAATTTCATTTTCTTCTAAGATTTCTTCCTTCCCTGTGTTACGATTATAATCCTCCAATGGGATAAAATATAATCCGGTAAAACCTGTTAAGCTGCTATCTGTCATCTGCCCGGTACTAAACACATTGCCCTTTTGTTTCGCAACAAAAGAAATAACCTCCAAGTCTATTCTGTTCTTACCGGTAAGCTGATGTTTTTCTAATGTGTCATCAATAATTTTTCTAATTTGATCCCCATCTTCTTCTAAGAACGTTCCGGTATTGACTATAATATCTCTGGGATATCGATTGCGCAGCACGTCTTCCATACCAATGTAAAGAGAAATTGTTGTAGACACGATAACTAAGACCATGGTGGATAAAACACAAATATTGGCAAGACCAACTGCATTTTGTTTCATACGATAGATCATTCCTGAAACAGATATAAAGTGCTTCGTTTTATAATAATACCCTTTATTCTTACGAAGAAATTTAAGAAATGCAATACTAATTGCAGTAAACAGACAATATGTCCCAATAATCACCAGAATTACTGCCAGGAAAAAGTAACTAAGGGCAGCTAAAGGTTCCTTGGTCGTAATGGCAATATAATAACCACCTCCAAGACATAGCAGACCTATACCTACATATACCCACTTGGTCTTGGGTTCCCGCTCCCCGGTCTGACCACCTTTTAATAGTTCAATTGGTTTGGCAAGATGAATCTGTCTCATTGTATTTAATAGTGTTAAAATAAATATAATCCCAAATAAAATCAGTGTTGCAATGATTGCTTTTATTGATATGAAAAATCCCATTGGAACTTCAAAATTTAAGATCTTTAATAACATTAAAAACATTAATTTGTTTAATAAAATTCCCCCAAGAAGTCCTAATATAAGACTCACTAATGCCACATACAATGTTTCATACATGACTATTTTTGATAAATGTCTTTTCTCCATTCCTAATATATTAAAAAGACCAAACTCTTTTTTACGTTGTTTAATTAAAAAACTGTTAGTATAAAAAAGAAATATAACAGAAAATAAAGCAATCACATAGTTTCCTAAATTGAGGATCATTTTTAGATCATTTCCACCGGACATCTGATCCAGGCCCTGATTAATAGACATGGAATACATGATATAATACATTATTACAGTTCCAATGCAAGTCAATATATATGGTACATAATTTTTAGAGTTTTTCTTAATATTCGTTAGAGCTAATTTAGGATAGATCAGATTATTCATTTCTAACACCACCTGTCGCAATCAGTGTAAGAGTATCTGAAATCTTCTGATACAATTCTTCCTTTGTCATGGTCCCTCTATATAATTGGTGAAATACTTCTCCATCTTTAATGAATAAAACTCTTTTTGCATGGCTTGCTGCTTTCGTACTATGGGTTACCATTAGAATCGTCTGCCCATCATTGTTAATATCATTAAATAATTGAAGCAATTGATCTGTTGCATGAGAATCTAAAGCACCTGTAGGTTCATCGGCTAAAATCAAACTAGGCTCTGTTATTAATGCACGTGCTACTGCTGCTCTTTGTTTTTGCCCGCCCGAAACTTCATATGGAAATTTAGATAAGATATCATGAATTCCTAATTTCTTCGCGATTGGTTTTAATTTGAAACTCATCTCATCATAAGACTTTCCTGATAATACCAAAGGTAAAAAGATATTATCCTGTAGGGAAAAAGTATCTAAAAGATTAAAATCCTGAAATACAAAACCAAGATTATTTCTGCGAAATGCTGAAATATTCTTCTCCTTAATTCCTGACAGATTATCTCCATTTAACGTTACTTCTCCGCCAGTAGGTTTATCCAGTGCTGCAAGAATATTTAATAATGTTGTTTTCCCTGAGCCGGATTCCCCCATGATTGCCACATACTCTCCTTCTTCCACAGAAAAAGAAACATTAGAAAGTGCCTGAACATGATTTCCACCAAAACGTGTTGTATATACTTTTTTAAGATTATTTACTTCTAAAATTGCCATTTGTATAACCTCCTTTTTTACATGTTCAGTATATCAAAGAAAGAATTTGGCTCACCATAACTTTAGCTTACATTTTATAGGCTAATCTTACATTCCTGTAAGATTAGAGTAATAAATCACACCTGAATTAAGTTTCACTTTATTCTGTAAATAGATCAACTGTATCCAGTCCAAGTTTAATTTTGGTCCCGGCCCCAACTGCCGATTCGATTTCAATCGTATGAGAAAGTTTATTTAAAACTCTTTTACATAGGTAGAGGCCTATTCCTGTTGATTTCTTGTCAACCCGGCCATTAAATCCCGTAAACCCTTTCTCAAAGACTCTTGGTATATCTTCAGCATGGATACCTATGCCATTATCTTCTATTATTAGTGTCTTTTCCATAGCTTTATCCATATAAATCCGGATCGTTCCATTCTCTTTTGTATATTTTAAAGAGTTGGATAGAAGCTGCTCCAGTACAAATACAAGCCATTTCTCATCCGTTAGAACAGTACAATTCAATTCAGAAAAATCAAGGCTTATCTTCTTTCTGATAAATATTCCAGCATATTTGCGAACTGCCTGCTTTACTATGTCATCTAAAGAATATTTCTTTAGCATCATATCTGCTGACATACTTTCCATACGGAGATATTGTAATACCATCTCCACATACTCTTCTATTTTAAATAATTCTGCCAATAAATCAGCATTTTGTTCTGAGTTTTCAGATTGTATTAATAACCGGAGCGCAGCGATGGGCGTTTTAATCTGATGGGCCCACATAGTATAATAATCCATAAGCTCCATACGATTGTGTTCTGCCAATAATGACTGATCCTGTTTGTCTTTAAACAAAATATCTATAAGTTCTTTGTAATCTTCTTCTAAGAAGTTCTTCGTTATGGGTAATTCTTCTTTTGTGATAGTAATACAATTTCTGAGTTTAACTAATAATAAATGCTTCCTTCTACATTGAATAAAATCATAAAATAATAAAAGTAGTCCGATCACACCACATAATATCGTTCCATAGAAAACTGGTTCTACCGGAATCTGATATAAGTAGAAAGTTACAAAAAATAAAGATGCAAATAGAAGGAATACCAGAATTAGTTTCCATCGTTTTTTTAAGTAATCTAATACAAATACCTGTTTCATATTATACCACCATATATCCTATCCCTTTTTTTGTTGTTATAAAATCTTTTAATCCTGCATCTTCTAATTTTTTGCGCAGTCTGGCTACATTAACAGTAAGAGTATTATCATCAATAAAACTGTCTGTCTCCCAAAGCTTTGTCATAATCGAATCTCTTGATACAGCCTTCCCTTTATTCTCAAGCAAAATTTCCAATATCTTAAATTCATTTTTGGTCAATTCTATTTTTTCATCTTTATAAGTTAAAGTAGCTTCACTGATATTTAAAATAGCACCATTATGTTCCAGAAGATTTGTCTCATTTACAAAATCATAAGTTCGTCTAAGGAGTGCCTGCACTTTTGCCATTAATACATTTAAGTCAAATGGTTTTGCTATAAAATCGTCCCCACCCTGTGTCATAGCCATTACGATATTCATATTATCTGCTGCAGAGGATATAAAAATGATAGGTACTTTAGATATCTTTCTTATCTCACTGCACCAGTGAAATCCATTATAAAAGGGAAGGGAGATATCAAGTAGAATAAGATCAGGTTTATAAGCAATAAACTCCGATAGTACCTCTTTAAAATCCGTTACACATTCTGCTTCATAGGCCCAGGTTCTTATATAGTTTCTCAATGTATTTCCAATTGTAAAGTCATCTTCGATGATGAGTACTTTATACATTCCTTATCCTCCTATCCTGTTTATTCCATTTCCATTACCAAAATTATACCACAGGATAATTTATCCACAACCAAATTCTGCAGCTCCTTAAATATAAAAAGCTACTATTATATTCATTCCAGTAATATAATAGTAGCCGTATTTACATTCAAAATCTTTATTGATATGGAAAAGATTATTTGATTTTTCTTATAGAGTCTCTGATTATCAGTTCTGGTTTTAATATAACTGTTTTTCTTTCACTTGATTTCTTCTGTAAAGCCTCAAGAACCATCTCAGCACAGATCATACCTTTTTTCATAATATCTTGCTTCATGGTGGTTAACCCAGGGGTTACATAACTTGCAAATTTGATATCATCAAACCCAATGATAGAATAATCCCCTGGGATATCTTTATTGTTTTCACGGAAAGCTTTCATAAGACCAATAGCCATAATATCTGCAATAGCAAAGATTGCAGTGGCCTTTATCTTCCTTTTCAGCAATTCAATGCCAGCCTTATATCCACCTTCAAAATTTACATGTTCTTCAATAAAATATTCTTCTTTTACCTCTAGATCAGCTTCTTCCAATGCTTGAAGATATCCTAAATAACGTTGATTATTCAATGGGCTCTTTTTTAAACTGCCTGTTACAAATGCAATTTCTGTATGCCCCATCTCTATCAAATGCTTTGTCGCTAAATATCCACCCAATTTATCTTCTACCATTACCCTGTGGAAATCTTTTGTATAATCTTCATATGCATCTGTTAAAGCTATGGGGATATCAAGATTTTTAATCTCTTTTAATAAACTGTGGGGATATACCCCTAACATGATAATTCCATCTAATCTTCTGCGTTGAATCCAGTCTTTATATTGTCTGTCTGTTTCAACTCCTGAAAATAGAATGTCATATCCTTCTTTTCGGATTACATATTCTACGCCGCTGATAAATTCACCAAAGAACGGATTATTTAATAAAACACCAGGGATATCTCCTTTTTCTGTAATTGGTAAGGTAACACCAATTAACTTGGAATCTCCATTGGACAGACACCTTGCAGTCAAACTTGGTTCATATTCTAATTCTTCAATGGCCTCCATAATACGTTGCTTTGTTTCTGGTGATAATTTATCTTTGCCATTTAATGCATATGAAACAGACGCAACAGAAACACCAGCATGTTTTGCAACATCACGAATCGTGATCTTTTTTTCCATCTGCATCTCCTCCTTAGCATTTTTTGTATACTATGAAACCTTATAATGGTTCAATCTATCTGCTATTGTAGATAATCCCGCACCTTAAGTCAATAGTTTTATTTTATATTGAACGAAGTTTTTATGATACGTTTCTGACCATTAATAGCTACTGTTGTAGATATTGTTACCCTGCCTTTCTTTTTCCCGGTTACTGTCCCATTGGCAGATACCGTTGCCAATTTTACATTACTGGATTTATGGCTTACTATAGCCTGTACTATAGCTTTATCTTTTGATTTGGACATACTTCTTACAATTTGAATAGTATCCGGCACTTTGATTAATATCTGGGATTTTGCACTTGAACTGCTTTTTCTATCTAAGGTTTTATCAGAGGCATTTACAGTAATCTGGTTTAATAAACTCGTAGTAACTTTACTGCTCGCTGCCCTAGGTAATAATAGATATTTACCTCCGGCTGCAATATTAATTGTTATATATCCATTTTTATCGATCTTAGCCTGGTTTGTTGGCAATATGTCTAATTTTTTATTTTGGGAATTATATCGATATATATATACTTTGCTGCCGACTTTTATCCCGGCTAAATCTTTAATATATATTTTTACTTTTGCAGATGCTGGGAATACTGTATCTTGACTAAAATCAAGAGTGATTCCATCTTTGCTTCTCTTATCCTGCTCCAATAACGATTGAATATCATTGCTATCCTGGCTCATTACAGATGATGTATGTAACAATAAATTAATGTCATTCATTTTTCTTTTTGTTTGCTTTAATAGTTCCCCATCGAAAGTATAAGAGGTTTGAATCTTATCCTTCTGATTCTCAATTGAAGTAATGATTGTTATTTCATTCTTCCTGGCTGCTTCTATTACTTCTTTTGGCAAAATTATAGATGCTATGTTAACTTTACTATTATCTAATATTCCATCATTAACCTTAATCTCAATATTTACTTTTGCAACTTTTCCTTCATTCATAATATCTATGAGATGATCTTTATCAATAATAAGGGCTATATTTGATTTTTTCCCATTTCCAATCATCTTTTGTAATTCTTCTGCAGATACTGCATATGTCAGATTGCCAATTTTATTATTAATTACCATATTACCGGCTAATATTTTACTGATAGAAACTGGCTGTTCCGGCTTTAAAATTGAATCTTTTTCACCATCAGTGGATGAGTGTTGATTATTTCCTGAATTTTGATCCTCTGGTGTAATGTTGATAAGTCCATTCAGGCCATCATTTTCATCTGTAATAATTCCCACAGGATAGATTTCATGTACCAGATTATTATCAATTGAAGTATTGATATCAAAGATATCTGAACCGTTATTTAAGGTGTTGATCATATTTCCACGAAAAACCGTATTCTTATTCTCCATAATACCTGAAATTCCAGAAGCAATATCAATTCCCCAGGTTCCACAGGTATCAATAATATTACTGAACAAAGAAATACTCTTAACTCTAGATCCGCCGATTATGGAAATACCTTGATAGGTACTGTCCAGTATTTCATTGTCCTCAACAGAAATATTAGCATTTATATCTGTAACAGGATAGATCCATATTGCACCATAATCCTGATTATAATTGTATTCATGCCCACCACATCGAAGTAATGTATTACGTTTGACATTTACCTCGCCTTCAAATCCAATTGGGTTATGATTTCCGCTGATATTAATACCGCCCCCAAAACCAATCGTATCGTGAATCAGATTATCTGTGATCTCATTATCTTTCCCGCCGTAGATGGAGACACTGCTTGCTAACCATTGTAATCCTGCCGTATTATATCGGATTTTATTGTTACTGTCGTATCTCTGATATTTTGCTGATGACCAGAGTGCAATAGCATCATCACCTGTATTTCTTATCTGGCATTGCTCAATTACTGAGTTGCTGGTACCCCCGCATAAATTGATACCATCTGCATATGTATTTCTAATACGGCATCCGACAATATGCATCTTGTCCATATAGTACGTCCATATACCGGCTTTTACATGTTCTATCCAAATATTCTGGATAGTCAGATCATTTAAATCTCCTGCTTTATCAGAGACCTCAATTCCTGTCCTTCCATGAGCATCATCTCTTCCTGTCTCAGCTCCCAAAATACTGAAATCATAAAAGGATACTTTATTCGCTTTTACCATGAATCCCGCACCAGGGCCTTGCAATATAGTATGCCACATGCCTGCGCCACGGATAGTTATTCCTTCTGGTATTATTTCAATGGATTCATCTTGGGTAAAATCATAGCTTCCCTTTGGAATCCAAACTTCTTTCTTAGCATTGGCAGCTTGTGTGATACATCTTCGTAAAGCATCCGTATCATCCAATCCATCTCCAGGGATTGCTCCATAAGAAGTTATGGATAAACTATTGCCAGGTTGTTCCGCTGCCGGATCTGCCAATTCTGTTTCAACAAAATCAATGATATAATAAGCTGCTGTATCTGTATTATCCTTTTGCAAACGAATTTTCGTCCCTGCCGGATATACTTTGTCCAGTAAAATACGGCTGTCATCAAAAAAACGATGTGGCTTGTCATCCGGAGTATTACTCCATGGATAACTTCCATAAACCCAACTGTATTTTGATGTTAAATCCAATGACTTTTCTTTACTGGAATTCACATACATACTCAAAGTCGTATTGATTCCATCACCTGAAAATGCATCTGGAATGCAATAGCGCAGAACTAAGGAATTTGCTGCTTCTTGTAAGGTAAATTCAACATAATCCCCTGTATTACTTAACTTCACTCCCCTTCGGCCTGAAGCCTCACTCATAAACTGGCGGTATTCACGGTCGTCTTCTAAAATTTCTCCATTGGTTTCATTTTGTTCTGCTTCATACCCAATAAAAGTAGAAGAAGCCCCACGGTAATTTGTATGAATGTCTTCCAACTGCAGCTTATCCAGCGTAACATTACCGGATTTAGGAGTAAATGCAATGGTGTTAATTCCTTTATTTAGCAGGACTTCAAATGTTTTTGATTTCATTGTCCCTTTTGTGTTCCTAAAATTTACCTCTCCTTTTAATATTCCATTCACCTTTACCTGATAAGTGGAAGTGCCATTGCTATTATAGGAAATAGTGATTGTCTTAGTATATGTATCATTTGAAAATATAGTAAACACTGTTTCATTTCTTCTTATAAATGCTTCTGCTGCTTCGTACACGGCGGTATCTGGTATTTTTATAAGTTGAATTGAAAGGGCATCCGAAGTAAATGTTATTATGCCGTTTCTTTCAGATTTTTCCCATTGGACCTGTTTCTTTTCTTCCGGGGTATCACAAATCAGGAGTTCTAATATATTCTCATTCCCATATAGATATTCACCTGTATTTTTATTAATGATTCTTGTCTGTCCGTTATAATATTCCACTAACCAGACTGCATTATCATTCGGTATACTTTCTTCAATAACTGCTCCTTCTTTTGCCGAAATATAGTTATTGTCATATTGAACATAGTATTTATTTGTATCCACTATCATTCCAGTTGCTATCTCATCTTTTTCTTCTCCTTCCGGATTATTTCCCTGGACTGGTGCTTCTTCCATGACCCAGGCAGTTGTCCCTGCTTCAGTAGATACTAATGTACTTTGTGCATACCCGGCGCCAGCTCCAATATTTAAATAAGTAAGTGGATTTAATTTATTCCGGAATACTATATTTTGTGTACCATCAGCAAATGCTATCTCCCACAAGGCTCCATCAGCCAGTTCTCCGAAACCAAGACACTGTAAATAAGTTAAATTATTATCGCTAGATATAAAACGACCACTTACCCTATTTTTTATCCTGTAATAACCATCCTCTGGAGATTCGTCTATTAGCCAATGAGTTCTCAGATCATCCTCTGGATTATTACCATATACCAAGGCATGGCTTTTTTGGATTTCATATAAAGAATTATTTGAAGAGCTTGATATCAGGCGGATATACCCGGTCGGAATCTCAATCCTGGTAATTAACTCAGGTGCTGTTTCAAATATCCACCAGGCATTAGCATTTTCCTTTGTTGCTCCTGTGTCATTACAATAAATACTTCCATCACTTGGAACTTTATGATGTATAATGCAATTTGTATACCAATCCCAACCACTTTCAATGGTATAGGTATCTGGCCCGCCTTCCACTTTTGTGGTTTTCCATTTTATACTGCTCCAACCAGGCTCTCCTGTCATTCCTACTAATGGAAGAGAACGATCACCATTCTGATAAAGATGTTCTATGGTAATATTATGACCTGTCCTTCTATTTTTAATATATGAGCTATCTCCTGAAGAATCTATAGCCCAGTAATAGCTGCTATCCTCTTGATTTAATGTTCCCAGTTTAATATTATTGTCTGTATCCTCATACATATATAAATCTGAATCCCCAGCCTTTATGAATTTATAATCCACTTCTGAATATTCTTTTAATATCCATTGAGGTGTACCCCAATTCTTTTGAATATGTGAATTCTCTGAGTATCCTTTTTTATTTTCCATGTGAATACATTTAATATACGTTTCTCCTTCTTCTATTCCTGAATTAGCAAGAGAATCCCCAAATACAATACCATTCATGCCAACTTCTTTTGTCCAATAATATGGATCTTCTGAATCGATACATTGTAATTTATCGGAACCTGATATAGGAAGAATATAATGGCCTGTAGCTTTATTTTTTATTGCATATAAATTATTAGTACCTTCCATAAGAAGCCACTGTGCATATTCATTACTACGCTTTGTATTGCCATATATAACGATACCATTCTCTTCCATCATATAAAGTTGGTAATAAGAATTTTGAATATTTACATAAATCTCTGTCTCTGGTTCCACAAAATCTTCTACTTTTACAAAATCCCAACTGGATGTTCCCCAGGTGGCTGCACCATCATTTCGACATTCTACCTCTGTTCGGTCAGGAAAACTTTCAGAGGTTGCTATACTTAGATTTGCTCCTGTATTACTGACAGAACCGATGAATGTAGTGTTTAATGTATCAAAACTCCATAAGAAATCATTATCTTCTTCTACAAATGTAGATACTTTAACCGTTCCATTCCATGCGATTTCACATCCACTTACATTTATATACTGTTGCGTTCCAATATTTTTTATTGCCTTATTTCCACCAGCCTCTTCAACCGCCCACTGATACCTTGTATCCGTATCTGACATTGGTTGACCAAATCGTAGAGTTCCATTATCATCATAAAGATAAGCCCCTTGTTTATAATTATTTTTAATATAGTATTTGCTTTGAATCGATGGTTCACTAAAATCTTCTAATTTAATAAAATCCCATTTTGAAGTTCCCCAGGTAGCCGCACCATCATTTCGACATTCTACCTCTGTTCGGTCAGGAAAACTTTCAGAGGTTGCTATACTTAGATTCGCTCCCATATTACTGACAGAACTAATAAAAGTTGTGCTTGATGTATCGAAGCTCCATAGAAAATCACTGTTGCCTTCTGCAAATGCAGATACTTTAACCGTTCCATTCCATACGATTTCACATCCATTTACATTAATATACTGTTGTGTTCCAATATTTTTTATTGCCTTATTTCCATCTAACTCTTCAACTGCCCATTGATACCTTGTATCCGTACCTGATATTGGTTGACCAAATCGTAAGGTTCCATTATCATCATATAAATACTCATTATTCAAATAATTATTGCGTATATAAAATATAGATTCCTGTGATCCTTCTGTAGCTGCTATAACTTTAGCAGAATTCATTGGCATAACTCCAATAACCATAATAACACTGAGCAATAATGCAATGATACGTTTCTTAAACACCCAATTCATAAAAATTCCTCCTCTAATTTTTTATTCATATTTAATTTTTCTATAATGAAAGCCAAATCCTCCTTTCTTATTAACCGGTTAACTAATGAGGTAAAAAAATAATCTCGCATAAATGATTTGTCTGACTTTATAGCTTTAAAAAGAGCTGCCCCAGAATGCCAGGCATTTTAAGGTCAACTCTTTTTTGTCTGTTTTGTATTATCCTTTTACCGAACCGGATAGGCCTTCTACATAATATTTTTGTAAAGTAATAAACAGGATTGCGATTGGAATAGATATTAATACTGCACCTGCCGCAAATCTCGTATACCATGTATCGATATTTTCTCGCGATAACATAGTGAATAATCCTAACGCAACCGTATAATGTTCATAATCATCCCCCATGATGACCCTTGCAAAGATGAAATCTGCCCAAGGTGACATGAAAGAAGTTAGTACTGTATAAATTATAATCGGTTTTGATATTGGAATTGTAATCCTGGTAAATACCTGCCATTTTGTAGCCCCGTCAATACAGGCAGCTTCATCTAATGCTTTTGGAATCGTGTCAAAAAATCCTTTCGCAATATAGTATCCCATAGCCGCACCACTTGAATATACTAAAATCAATGCTATCAAAGATTGAGTAAGGTTCATCCCTTTTAAGATATAATATACGGCAATCATAGACATAAACCCTGGGAACATTCCTAATATTAAAACAATATTCATAAATAATTTGCGGCCGGAGAAGCGGATTCTTGATAAGGTAAAAGCTGTTGATAATACGATAAATGTTGTTAGGGCACAAGAAAATACCGAAACAAATAAAGTGTTTCCAAACCACTTTAAATAAGGGAATTTGCTACTATCAGTCAATAAAACAAGATAGTTTTTAAATGTAAATTCTTTTGGCCAGAAATAAGAGGTATAAGAACCTGATTCCAGGCGGAATGATATCATTATGATCCATGCAATTGGAAATACCCATATAATTCCCATAATTACTAATATAATATATCCCGGATTCATCTTAGCCGCCCTTAATGAAAGGATCAATCCTATTAAGCTTCCAAATAAAAATATCCAATATCCAGAGCTAAGATAACTGATTAAAAACTTTATAGATAACAGCCCAGACCCATTGATTGTCTTAGTAATTGTAAATAATATTAATATCGCACCGGTAAAATTAAAAATATACGTACAGATAGATAATATCACACTTTTTTTACCTGGTTTAACAATAACAAAGATAGAGGAAAGAATAACACTTAGAATAAATATGCCTAAAATTACTGCATATATAAATACTATATAATTGCCGCCATCATTTAACCTGTTCATCGTCTCTAAAAATAGTCTATATCCTGCTATTCTAATTCCTTCACTTTTAATTTCTATGTAAGGAAAGAAAAAGGAGATCATGAGCAATAAGCCAAGTATAGGAATTTTTCTTAAAGATTTTATATTTAATCCGATAATCTGGTTTTTCATTATTGGAATCCCTCCTCGTTTTTATATGCTCCTGTTCTTCTGTATACAATCAGGGATAATGCCGCTGATATTGTAAAGATCATTATGCCAATGGTTGATGCATAGCAATAATCCTTACTCTCTATTGTTAATTTAAATAACCAGGTTACAAGTAAATCAGTTTTACCAGCACCTTTAAAATAATCTAAAGTTGCAGGATTCCCTTCTGTTAAGAAATAAATTGCATTAAAATTATTAATATTAGCAATAAAATTCGTTATTAAATATGGTGTAGTTATAAATAACATATAAGGCATTGTAATCTTTAGAAATGTTTTAATGGGACTGGCACCATCAATTTTTGCACTTTCATATAAGTCAGCCGGTATATTGGTAAGAATACCGGTGGTTATTAACATAGTATGAGGAATACCTACCCATAAATTAACTATGATAACAGTAACTCTGGCCCATGTAGGATTTGTAAAGAAAGGCAATGCCTTTGTGATGAATCCTAATTCCTGTAATAAAATATTTAAAGCACCGTGCTCCGCAAGCATAACACGTATAATCAGTAACGAAACAAAAGAAGGTACTGCAATCGTAATAACAAATATGGTCCTCCAAAATCCTTTACCACGAATTCCCTTCGAATTGATTAAGATTGCTAATAACATGCCTCCAAAATAGCAGGTAAACGTTGCAAAAAATGCCCATACCATTGTCCATCCAAATACAGGCCAAAAAGTCTTAGCAATTTTATCATTTGATAAAAGCATTAATTTAAAATTCTTAAGTCCTATCCAGGTAAACAGGTTTCCTGGCGGTTGATGATTCACATCATAATTAGTAAATGCCATCAATATCATATATACTAATGGTACCACAGTAAATAATACCAATCCAATAATCGGTATTGTTAATAATAGTTTATGTATATTCGTATTAAATAACGATGTTATATCTGTTACTATATTCGGAATCTTTTTCCCTTTTTCCTTTAATTCTTGCACATGAATGGCTGATTTTATGCTGGATACCCACACTACTATAAAGAATAAGATAACAAATAATGTTGTAACACCGGCTAATAACATAATCATTGAATTATCACCAGGTAAAACTTCATATATCCCTGATTCTTCGTTATATACCATATTCTGCTGCTTCGTTCCTAATGTGAGTAATCCAATAAAATTGTTAATACCATAAATCAATGTATAAAAGATAAAACTAATTTCAAGGACCATATATGTAAGCCCTTTTATAATTTGCCCTCTTAAAAGGTTCGATAAACCCATGATTACAAAGGACAGCTTTGTCAAATTATCTCCTTTATGAAACGTAGTACCAATCCATTTGAATTTATTAAGCAATACCTTGAATGGATTTGCTTTTTCTTTATATCCCATTTCTGTCCCTCCAACTGTATTTGAAATTCCTTTCTATTGTTTAATGACTAAAGATAATTTGGGGGTGAACCATATGCTCACCCCGTTGTCCTTTTATTTTGGATTACAAACTTTAAACGATTATTCTGCTGCTATTTTAGATAAGAAGCCTTCAACCATGGCGTCTAAACTTGCTTGTAAATTATCCTCTTTAATATCACCATTTAAAATACCTGCACCAAATGCAGATGCCGGAGTCCAGTATTGTGCTAACTGAGATGTTGATGGATTTGGAGTTGAGAATCCTGTTTGAGTACTTAAAGCTAATACTGCTGCATTAGCTGCCACTTGATCATTTTCAATTAATGATTTTACTGTTGGAGCTGTTGAATTTACTTTTTCAAAACGTAATAATTGGCATTCTTCTCCACCTAACCAGGCTGCCAATTGCTGCGCTGCTTTTGGAGCTTTGGATGCTGAATTCACACCAACAGCTCTAAAATCTGCAAAATTACTTAACTGATAATCCGTACCATCAATATTAATTGTTGGTAATTTAACTGCTGCATAATTATCTCCTAATGCCGCTTGAAGATCTTCTGCTGCCCAGGTACCAGAACATAAAGCTGCAAGTTTTCCTTCTTTCATTAAGGATCCACCTAATCCATCCTGATCATCAACATACTTTGGATTTTTTGCTAAATCAAGTAAATATTTTGCTGCTTTTAAACCTTTCTCATCATTCCATGAGCATTCTGTGGGATCATCTCCATTTGTACCATATAAGGTACCGCCATTGGCATAGAAAAATGCTGACATATACCAACTATTATCAATATCACATGAGAAATTTTTAATATCATTTCCCAAATCTTTTGCTAACATTTTTTCTAAGGAAGTCACATCATCTTCCGTATATTTACTCTTGTCATAGTACATGAACCATGAATTTGGTGACTGGGGAACACCATATAGTAAATCATTTAAAGTACAACTTTTAATCGCTGCTTCACTATGTATATTTTTAATAGAATCTAAATCTACTGTAATTGGCAGGATAAGCCCAGCTTCAACTAATTCCGGAACTCCACCAGAAGGATAAGCAAATACATCTGCTGCTACTTCTGAATCTTTTTTAATCGCATCAATAGAATCCGCTACGCTCATAATACCAACATCAAATGTGATCTCATATTCTGGATGATTTTTTTGGAATAAATCACACATTTCCTTTGTTACTTCTTGTTCTTCTTCTGGGGCCCAAACCTTTAAGGTAATCTTTTCTGGAGCTGCTGTTTCAGTGCTTTCCTCTGCTTGTGTATCTTCGGAAGAAATAGCATCTGTTGATTCTGCTTTTTTGTTGCCACAACCAGCGGCAAAAACACCCATTAATACCAGCACCATAAGCAGGGATAATAACTTTTTAACTTTTTTCATAAAATGACCTCCTCATAATGAATATTATACCATAATATTCGACCTATTGTTTTCGCCAACCTGTACTATTATTTTAGAAAGTAATTTGATTGGCATTATTCGGTTAATCGGTTAACTTAATAGGTGCTATACCTCCTTTGGTTTAACCGGTTAACTAAGCTAAGTTTACTACTCTGACTTTACTTTGTCAAGACTGTTTTACTAATATTATGTATTATTTTTGTTCACAAATTCTATTAGAACATTTCCCCGGTTCATATTATAGCTGACAGGCGACGCATAAATATGAATGAATCAAATATGAAATTGATTCATAGCAAGTTCCAGTTGTTTTGCTCTATTTAATAACTCACTGGAGGATTCGTCTAACTGAGTGGCTGCATCTAATTGATGATGAGCTGTATCACTTACTGTATTAGTGCATGCTGTAGTTTCTTCAGACACAGCTGATATACTCATGATTGCCTCCGAAGTTTTTATTTTTGCATGCTCCATGTTCTCAATATTATTTAAAATTGACTTTAGCTCATTCATAAGCAATTCTATTTGCCCGTCCATGATAGTAAAAGACTCCGTGGTATTATTAACTGCAGACTCCTGTTGTAGTACAATAACATCGGCTTGCTCTGCAATTTTAACAGCCATTGCAGTATTACTTAAAATATCTTCAATAATTCCGCGTATTTGATTCGTGGACTCTTTTGATTGATCTGACAGTTTTTTGATTTCATCAGCCACCACACTAAAACCACGTCCATATATTCCGGCTCTTGCTGATTCAATGGAAGCATTTAGAGAAAGTAAATTGGTTTCCTCCGCTATCTCATTGATTACTTCTATTATACTTTCAATACTCTTTGATTTTTCTTCAAGCTGCTTAATGGCTGCAATCACATTACTCATTATTTCAGTACTATATTTTGTCTTTTCATTTAATACACTCATGGCCAGAATACCACTATCAATTGCTTTTTCAGTAGCATCTGTAATATTTTTTATTTGAGATGTACTATTAGCAACTAACGTAATTTTATTGGATAATGAGTCCATTTGGCCTATACAATCTGCAGAATTTTCATCTAATTGAACGATGCCCTCTTCAATTTCTGATATAGCCTGCTTAATATTATCTGTGCTCTCAACATATACTTTGGAAGATATGGCCACTTGATTGGCATCCGCAAATAAGGCGTCACCAACCTCTTTAACCTCTTGTATTAATCCTTTTACATGAGTAATCATATTTGATAAATCTTTCGCTAAAATCCCCAGCTCATCATTACGGTTAACTTTTAATTCCACAGTAAAATCACCGCCAGCAGCTTTTCTAAGTACATTCGCCATGTAATTAATCGCTTTACTTAGGTCGCCAGAAATGATGCTTCCTGTAAGTAACGCCAGAATACTTGCTAA
Source organism: Mobilisporobacter senegalensis (assembly GCF_003752155.1). Lineage (GTDB taxonomy): Bacteria > Bacillota > Clostridia > Lachnospirales > Lachnospiraceae > Mobilisporobacter > Mobilisporobacter senegalensis. Next base: position 136,755 of record NZ_RJVG01000006.1, read on the forward strand.
AACCACAACCACAAATGTTATATTCTTAATATCCTTCACTTGGCCAATGATATTTGCTTCTGGAACCATAGCACATATCATTGCCCCTGTAGTACCAACTTTAGAATATACAAACATATAATTCTCATTATTATAGTTTATATAATCAAAAGCATTTTCTTTTTCATTTGTAATTGCCTCTTCGTAGAACTTTTTTCCATAGAATATAGGTTCTTTACCTACTCTCATAGCAGACAAATATTCTTCATTATCTGGTATTATCTCTACACCATCTTCAGTAACTAACCCAATTATACTACTTTCTCCCATATTAATACGTGTTAATATTTCAAGTACTGCCTTGTTACTAATATCTGCTATAACGCAAGTATTCCCTTTTTTAAACTTTCTTGCTAAGCGTAGGGCACTGCTGGTACTATCTGTTTGTAATAGCCCATCCATCTCATTATTACTGCCAAACCAATAGTAGCGGCTCGAATCTGTTGCAATCTTTTGACCTTGTGCAGATTCCATATATTTAGTATATAATTCTTCATCATCGGCTTTTGTAGTCACCATGGAATCATTATCACTTGATAAAATATACACATTTTCTAGTAAATCATCTGTTCTGATTTTCTTTTTTAATGCTTCTGTAGTTGAGTTTAAAAATTGAATTTCCTTTGTGGCAGAAATCCTATATAAGCCTGCAAAATAATCATTAATATCAACATCTGTATAGAATTCATCAATTTGTGATCTGACCATTCCAAGGGAAAATGTGAAATATTGCCCAGTCATATCTAATGTCTGACTAATGGATTTTTCATAATTTCCTACAATAACTGTATGGGCTTTCTGATAAGAGATTATCCCTAATACAATAATGCAGCACACTGGTAATAAAAATCCTAAAATCAATTTTGTATGAATTTTTTGAAATATACTAAATGATTTTTTCTTATCCTTTACTCTCCTTTCTCTATGATGTTTTTCAGATTTTACCCCATTGAACTTTTTGTACCTTGGTTTCTCATTTTTCTTATAGTTCATAAAAAACCTTCCTTCTTATAATCTAATACATCATATTAGTTTAATAAGCTGCTATTATTTCATATAATGCACCTAATAAAGATTGTTTTAGCTGTAAAGTCTGTAATTCTGCAAGTAACTGTTCTCTACTAACATGTTTTCTAACAATTTGATAGATCAGACTCTTCAAGTCATAATCAATTTGTGCTTTATCCAACATATGGAATACTTGATTTTCTATATTATTACCTATAATTTCATTTATGTCACCTAAGTGAATTGTTAGTCTCTTGTCAGTATCAACAGATTGAACTTTAATAAGCAATGTATTGTTATCTACCTGATAAACCTTTTCGAAAAGGGTTCTTCTTCCTTCCGAATCTACCTGTATATCATAAGTATCTGCTACACCTGCTATGGCAATTTCATAATTACGTGTTTTAGGAATCACATTCCATTCATCAAAAACTCCATCAATTATAATTTGGGCTTGTTTTCCCCACTTAAATTCCATATTGGTTAGTACAAAATTTTGTTCATCATCAGAATTATCTTCATACATCATAAAGTTGCCATCTGCTCCCCCAAATATCTTAATTGCAATATCTTCTGGATTATTAGCAGCATTCGCTACTTTAGCAACTGTTTCCATTGGAATAATCCCACCTGCTTTAGCCAGTACCGGTATTGTTGTAATATCACGATAAAATGTAATCCTGCGATTTCCTTTGTATACCCTTCCTGAAAAGAAATCATAATAGATACCCTCTGGAAGCCATCCTTCAAATGCACCCATGTTCAAATCCATATCCATTGGTTTTGTAATTGGACATACAATTAATTCTGTACCAAAATAATATTGATTTGGAACCTGATAAGCTTCTTCTTCCTCTGTATTATGATAGTACATCGGCCTTATGAGCGGCATACTTTCCCTTGCAAACTTATAGTTCATAGTATATAAGTAAGGAATTATTTGATGGCGTAAACGCAAAAAGTTTTTCAACGTTTCTCCAATGTACGGGTTAAATTTCCATGGTTCTTTCACAAAGAAAGGATTATCTGAGCTATGAATTCTCATGATAGGTGAGAACACTCCAAACTGTATCCATCGTACTAACATCTCATCACTTTTTACACCATGCATGTGTCCACCAATATCATGACTCCACCAACCATAGCCTGCATTGGATGCTGTAGCAGTAAAATAAGGCTGGAACTCTAACGTCTCCCAGGTTGCAAAAGAATCACCGGAAAATCCCACTGGATAACGATGACTTCCCAGTCCTGCATATCTGGAAAATGTCATTGGTCTCTTTCCATCTCGACCACTATTTAAGAAATGATAGTGATTCAACATCCATAATGGATCCAATCCTTCTATCTTTGTAGTACCACCTTGCTGCCAGTCAACCCACCAGAAATCAACACCGATTTCTTCATTGGGATGATGGAGGTATTTAAAATATGCATTTAAGAATTTGCGATCCGAGATATCAAATAAAATCTTATCTTCCTTTTGGTAATCAACTCCAAGTTCTTTTGCCATTGGAATGTACATTTCTTCATGCCCTCGAACACCATCTGCGGGATGTTCATTTAATGTGACATGCATTCCTTCTTTGTGTAACCAGGTCAGAAATTCTTCTGGTTGTCTAAAATACTCTTTATTCCAGGTATACCCGGTCCAGCCACTTCCGTACTTTGGATCAATATCAGTTAAATGCCATCCCATATCCAAAACAGCTACCGAAAATGGAATATGTTCTGATTTAAATTTTTCTACTAATTCTTTATATGTAATATCTGTATATGGATAAAATCTACTCCACCAGTTTCCTAACGCATATCTTGGCAGCATAGGGGTATTTCCACATAGTTTATAGAAAGTTTTTAGACATTTCAGATATTCTCTCCCATACCCCAGAAAATATATATCTATCGTTTCCTCTTTCTTTGGTGCCACCCATCCATCTTCAGTAATTAAAAGAGACTTACTGTCATCAATGATAGCAAATCCATTTCTGGATAAAAGTCCATCTTCTAATGGGATCTCTCCATCTGCTTCATCTAAGGTTCTTGCTGTTCCTTTTAGGTTTTCTCCCTTTTCTCCATAATACCAGATGCTGTGGTAAGCACTTAAATTACCTTTTACCTGTATGCTTAATCCATTTTTAGTAAACTTCTTTTTGTTATATTTTAGATGCAGATGTTCTGTTATAATTTCAAGATTATCCTCTTTATCAATGACACGATATTGTGGCACAGGAAAATCCCGATTGATAACAATTTGCGTTGCTAAATCTTCAAAAGTTCCTTGTTCGCTATACTCTAAGCGAATCAGTTGAGATGTCAGTACTGTAAAACGATAATGATTGCCTTTTACAACTACTTCCTGCCTGGCTATTGGATTTATTTCTAAGTCGTATTTACTCATTTTTCATGTCTCCGCTATTTTCATATTTTGGTTCATTCTTCTTTAGTATATAGGTTGTTAACCGGTTAACTTATTATAACCATATTCCTAATTGTTTGTCAACAATAATACATATAAAAAACTTAGATAAAATAGTACTATCCCATTCACATCTTTTCCTTCTCTTTTTTACAAATCAATTTATTTACCTTGATGAAAAATCTGGCACTGTTAACTTTTATTAATTTGGCTATTGTAACAGGTGCAATTTTATATAATAATTGAATAACAATACTATTTCTAAGTTCTCAAAAGAAAGAATGAAAGGGTGAAAGAATATTGAAAGAAAGCAGATATGAATTAAACAAAGAATTAGCTCAGATGTTAAAAGGTGGAGTCATTATGGATGTTACTACTCCTGAGCAGGCCGAAATTGCAGAATCAGCTGGTGCATGTGCTGTTATGGCACTGGAAAAAATCCCGGCAGATATTCGTGCTGCAGGGGGAGTAGCCAGAATGTCAGATCCTAGAATGATTAAAGATATCCAGCAAGCAGTATCCATTCCCGTTATGGCAAAATGCAGAATCGGCCATTTTGCAGAGGCACAAATTCTAGAAGCCATTGAGATTGATTATATTGATGAAAGTGAAGTTCTCTCCCCTGCTGATGACTTATATCATATTGATAAAACAAATTTTCAGGTTCCTTTTGTGTGTGGTGCCAAAGACTTAGGAGAAGCACTAAGAAGAATCAGGGAAGGTGCTTCTATGATCCGTACCAAAGGTGAACCCGGTACAGGTGATATCATTCAGGCTGTTCGTCATATTAGAATGATGAATCGTGAAATTGCACGCTTAACTTCCATGAGAGAAGATGAATTATACCAAGCCGCCAAAGAATTGCAAGTTCCCTATGATCTTGTTCTATATGTACATCAAAATGGAAAGCTGCCGGTTGTTAATTTTGCAGCTGGCGGTGTGGCAACACCCGCTGATGCAGCACTTATGATGCAGCTTGGTGCAGAGGGTGTGTTTGTTGGTTCTGGTATCTTTAAATCCGGCAGCCCTGAAAGAAGAGCTGCTGCCATTGTAAAAGCGGTAACAAACTATAATGATCCAAAAATAATTGCTGGGTTGTCCGAAGATTTAGGAGAAGCTATGGTAGGTATTAACGAAACAGAAATTGAATTACTGATGGCTTAATTCTTCCTGGTGGTGAAAGCACTGCTATGGGAAAATTATTAGAGGAATTAGATTTATTGAATGATCTAAAAATGAGAATTGAATCTGGTTTACCGGTTCTGGGAACCTGTGCAGGCTTAATTTTACTTGCCTCTAAAATTGCAGATAATGACGCAGCTTATTTTAAGACTCTCCCTGTTACTGTAATTAGAAATGCATACGGCAGACAATTAGGCAGTTTTTGTACAGAAGCATCTTTTGGAGATTTCAAAAATATTCCCATGAAATTCATTCGTGCTCCCTATATTAAATCCGCTAACAAAGATGTAAAAGTTTTATCCATTGTTGACGGTAGAATTGTTGCAGTCCAGTACCGAAACCAGTTAGGGATAGCTTTCCACCCTGAACTTACCGATAGTGATAAAGTACATCAGTATTTTATAGATATTGTGAAATGTAATATGAAAGATTCATAAATATTCTTTTATTTAATAACTATTAGCTATTCTCTCCTATTCTAAAAGGGGAGAGATAGCTCCTATGTCCCGAGATAAGCTTTATATTTATTTCGGATTGCTTCTGTATAAGTATCAGAATGATAGTCACAATCCCCTAATTTAATAACCTTCATAACACCAAGGATAGAATTTGTTATAAAACATTCGTCAAACTTTTTTATATCATCTTTTGTAATAATACACTCCACAACATTCTCATTGGCACATATATGATTTCTAAAAATTCCTGGCAATAATCCACAGGATATTGATGGTGTAAATAACTGCCCTTCTTTCACGAAAAATATATTGGAACAGCTTCCTTCACATATTTCTCCTTTTGTATTTAGAAAAAGTGCCTCGTCATAGTTTCTTTGGATTGCTTCCTGTCTGGCAATAATATTTTCAGCATAATTAAGTGTTTTATGATAAGTAAGGGGAGACGTTTCATTTCTTCGAAAAGAACTTAAAGTTAATTGAAAGCCTTTTTGATACTTATCAATTGTATATGGATTTTTTCTGGTAGTATAATTGGTGTTTTTCTCTGATACAGAAATTTTTAGTACTCCTTCCACAATTTTATTTATACTTAAAAATTCCCGTACTTCATCCGGTGTTATTTTCTTATTAATTTGGAGATATTCTAATGCAATATTCAGTCTTTGAATATGTTCCATAATAAAGACCGGCTTCCCATCCTTAACCAGAATCGTTTCAAAAGCTCCTATGCCATAATAATATCCTTCATCCATTTCAAACATTTTATTTCCTCCAATATGCAAAACAGACTCTCATCCGCTCTTTTAACTCAATGCATCCAAAAATGCTTTTGCTTTTTGCAGTGTTTCCTCATATTCGGATATGATCTGAGATTCACATGTAATTCCGCCTCCTACACCTAAATTATAAATTCCTTCCTGATGTATGGCTGTCCGTATTGCAATATTCATATCACAGTCCCCATTTAATGAAAAATATCCGATAGAACCTGTGTATAGGCCTCTTTGATTGTTCTCAAGTTCTTCGATAATCTCCATAGCCCTGATTTTGGGGGCACCGGTAATGGAGCCCCCTGGAAAGGTGGCTTTAATAATATCCATGATATCAGTATTTTCTTTTAAAATACCACTGACAGTGGCAACAAGATGATGAACAGTGGCATAAGTTTCAATATGGAAGAGATCATTCACTTTTACGGAACCCGGCTTAGAGATTTTATTAAGATCATTTCGTTCTAAATCAACAATCATCAATAATTCACTTTTATCTTTTTCCGAATTTTCTAATTCCTGTTTTAATAACCAGTCTTCCTCAGGAGTCTTTCCTCTTTTTCTTGTTCCCTTTATAGGCCGTGTTACTATCCTTCTGTCTTTGACTTGAATAAAACGCTCAGGGGAAGCAGATACTACCTGAAAATTTTTATAATTTAAATATGCCGCAAAAGGCGAAGGATTATCTTTAGAAAGAATTCTATATAATTCGTAAGGAGTTTTCCCACTTTTTAAGAATAGCTGCTGTGTCATATTTGCTATATAAATATCACCTTCCACAATATATTCCATCATCTTCTCAATAGCTTTTAAATATTCTTCTTTTTTGAAATTATATTTTATATCAGGTTTCTGATATTCGGCACCGATGGAAGTATTTGTTTCTCTTCTGTTCATAATAATTTCTTCCAGCTCATCAAGCGCCTCTTTCGGGTTCTTTGTTTCTCCATTTGCAACAAGATAAACAGAATTTGTTTCATGGTTTTCAATAATAAATTCATCATAAAAGATTAAAATACTTTCTGGAATCTGATTGTTTTTCTTTCGGTCATAATCATAGGAAAAATAACCGATGGCTCCTGATATTATTGGCAATCCTGATTTATTCTCTTTAAAGTTCCTGGCAAAATACTCTTTTATGAATCCTTCAAAAGGAATATCACTTATCCTGCCATTTATAGTGAAAACCTTATCTTTCACCAGCTTAAGGTAGGGTTTACGCCCAATAATTGAGAACTGCCCTAAATGGTTCTTTAATGAGGATTCTAAGAAGACTGCATCCTCTTCCTGATGGAACAGAGGAAAAATGTCCTGTATAGGCTTATAATGTTTTAATTCCTTAATTTGAGTCATTCGTATACTCCCATATTTCACATATTTCATTAAAATTTCTTAATAGATCATGACCATAGTCAGTCAAAAGTGCCTCCGGATGAAATTGTACTCCGTATAAGGGATATTTCACATGGGATATTGCCATGACTTCCTGATCTTCAGTAACGGCATCTACAATAAATTCTTTGGAAAGTGTACTTTGATCTATCACTAAAGAATGATACCTTGTTACGTTAAATGTGGATGGAAGTCTTTTAAATAAACCCTTTCCTTCATTATGGAGGGTACATACTTTACCATGCATCGGTTTTCTTCCCTTTTTTACTGTGGCACCAAAACAATGGCCAATCACCTGATGTCCCAGACAGACTCCCAGAATAGGAATTTTTCCGGCAAAAGATTTAACTATGGATTTTGAAATAAGTGCTTGTTCAGGAGTTCCCGGACCAGGGGATATGATGATTCCTTTCAGACTTTTTATATCTATATCATGATAGTTGATATTATTTATATTTTCAACTACGATGTCATGCCCCAATTCTTCAAAATATGCTGCCAGATTATATACAAAAGAATCATTATTATCAACCATATAGTATTTCATTATATTCTCTCTTCCTTACAGAAATCTTTACTGATTTTTTAAGTCCTGCCCTATATATGTTTCTTATATTGGGAAGGGTTATGACCTTTTAATTTTTTAAATACCCTGGTAAAGTACTTTTCATCCTGAAATCCAACCAGATAGGCCACTTCATATGTTTTTAGCCGGACATCCTTTAATAGTTCACAGGCATGGTCAATACGTACTTTGTTCAGATAATTCACAAAACTATCCCCGGTTACCTGTTTAAATAAAGTGCTTAAATACCCTGATGTGATATATATTTCGTTTGCCACCGTAGATAAAGTAATGTCTTTCATATAATTTTTATTTATGTACATTTTTGCCGCATTCACAAAAGGATTTCCAGTCTGATGATTCTCCAGCTGGCCTATCATTAGACTGCACTGGCTTTTAATCCGTTTTGCCAATTCCTCTTTGCTTTTGCATTTTTGAATATTCTCCATTAACTCTAATGGCTTTCCAAAAATATCATCTGCTTTTAATCCTAAAAGGATTGTATAGTGATAAAGAGAAAGTAACATTGCGATTGCATTTTTAATAATACCATAAGTATCCTGATTCGAGGCAACCTGAAAGAATTCATCGATTCTTTGATTACATTCATCTATATCTTTCTGCTTGATTGCAGTAAATATTTTCTCCTCTATTGGAACAGGATATTCTGAATCATTAGTACCGTAAATACTATCATAAAAAATAATAAAATCCGTTCCTATAAAGTGAACCATATCCAACGCTCTTAAAGCATTCTGATAAGATTCTTTTAATCCTTTGGATCGGTTTACCACATTACCTACACCAACACTGACTGAAATAGTATAATTATTAGAAATAAAGTTTTTTACCTTTATTAAAATATCCCGTAATTTTTTCTTATCATTCTCGTCACTTCCATTGGCGATCACTATAATATTCTCTGCCACACTGCCGGCAATAGAATCAATATATCCTTCAATATAGTCAATGATTGCCTGCTGCTGGTTTCTAAAGAATAATGTATCATCCGTTGGATGAATCACAAAGCAATATGCTGTTCTCTTAATCTCATATCCTATCTTATTTACACATTCCTCCACCATCTGTTCATTGGTTGTTAATATTAAGTCAGCAATCCATTTATTTTTCACTTCATATCTGCTGGATTCCAATTCCATATTCAGCAGTTCTGTTTTCTTTGATTTTTCCAGTTCTTTAATAATTTCTTCTTTCACTTCTATGACTGCTGCCATAATATGTTCCGGTCTGCAGGGTTTTAACAAATAATTCACAGCTCCATTGGCAATTGCAGTTCTTGCATATGCAAATTCATCAAAACCACTTAACATGATTGTTTTAATCCTGAGTTTTTCCTTTTTCATTACCTCCAGGACTTCAAGTCCTGTCATAAATGGCATTCGAATATCCATTAGTACAATATCCGGTTCTAATTGATGTATTTTTTCCAGTGCCTCTTTTCCATCTTTTGCAATACCGCAGATATCCACATGAATCTTCTTCCAATCAATAACATTGCAAAGTGCATTTCTTATATTTTCCTCATCATCTGCAATTAATAATTTAATCTCTTTCATACCATCCACCCCAACTAAACTTCTTCGCTTAATACTTCAGTAATCGGTATTTCAATGACCACTCTTGTTCCTTTGTTTCTTTTACTTTGAATACTAAGTTTAAAGTCATCCTTAAATTTCAATTTAAGTCTTTCATATACATTACTAATTGCGTAACCTCCCGGAGTCTTCTTCGTATTTACGTCACCGTCTGCTTTTGATAACAGGCTCTCGACCTGTTCTTCTTTCATACCTTTTCCACTGTCAAGGATGATAAAATTTAATTTATCCCCAATTCTTTCTATGATAACTGCAACTGTTCCACAGGAACCATTCTTTTCAATCCCGTGAATAATGGAATTTTCCACAAAAGGCTGGAGAATCAGCTTGGGAACAATATAATTATTTAAGTTATTATCTACCTCAATAGAATACTCCAGCTTCTCATTAAAACGCATCTTCTGTATCATCAGATAATGGGTAACTAATTCTACTTCCTTCTCAACTGTAGTCATCCCTTGTCCTCTGTTAAGGCTTAACCGGAATATCCTTGACAAAGAATATACCATTTCTGCAATTCCATCATTGCCATCGGTCAATGCCTTCCAATAGATAGAGTCCAATGTATTATATAAAAAATGAGGATTGATCTGGGCCTGCAATGCACTTAGTTCCGCTTCCCTCTCCCGGATCTTAGAGATGTAACTGGTATCAATGAGTTCTTTCATAGTCTGTACCATATCATTATAACACAATGATACTTCACCTATTTCATCTGTGGAATTCACTTTTACCTGTTGGCTAAAATCACCTAACTGGAATTTCTTCATAGACACTGTCAATCTTTTTAAAGGTCTTGCAATGCTTCCCGACATAATGAATGAGATAGGCAGCATCAAAGAAAGTACCCCCACGATAATTAAGATAGGGACCAGTTTTACTGTACCAAGTTTATCGATCATTGTAGATCTTGGAATAATATAATAGACCTCGGAGCTATTTTCATTTATCTGGCTGAAACATATCATATAATCTTTGTATATGACACTTTTTAATTTAGCTTTCCCTTTAATCGTATTCTTTAAAGTATCGGATAAAATATATCCTTCTATTTCCTTATTAAGATTTCCTGTCTCAATGAGGGTTTCTCCATTCATACGTACTATCATGCCCTCATCTTTCGTTGTCATGGAACCCTTACAGATTTTTTCCAGATAACCGGCATTGATCCCTAATATGAGATAACCAATATTCTTTACTTCCATATGATCAATAATAACTCTGGACATCATTATCTTGCTGGATTTATTAATTTCAAAGATACTTTTATCATTCTTATCCACTCTCTGCCAAACAGCGGCACCTTTGGCTTCATCCGCTCTGTTATAAAAATTTGTTTTCATGATATCATTTATATCATTTTTTAAAACACTGGTATCCGTAGTGATATAATACGGTTCATAACCGTTATTTGTATATAGGGCGATATAACTAATATAAGACTTGGTCCCAATGATGTCCATGAAAAAATTCATGGAACTGTCTTTGGTCCAAGTCTGAGACATTTCTTCTGCCGTGCCGGCTTCACTTAATACCTTCTTCACATTTTCATTAATAGCAACATAAGTAGAGATATCTGTTACGTCTGTCTGAATGAAACTAATACTTTCATTGATCTGCCTTGCTATCTCCTGATAGGCTGACGATAAAGAATCTGTTGTTCCTTTTTGCATGGTATAATACAGGTAACCGCTCAGGAAAAGAAGAAAAGGAAGGATTGCAATATAAAGCATAAAAATAAGCTTGTATTTTATACTTAGATTCTTAAACCTCAGTTTATTCCATAAGCCGTTTGCCATACGATACCACCTTATCTTAACCTTTTACTGCTCCTACCGTAATCCCTTTGGTGATCTGTTCATTTAACAGGATGAATACCACCAGTGCCGGTAATGCCGTTAGTACCATAACTGCAAATTGTACTGCATAATTAGATGCATACTGTCCTGCAAAATTAAGAACTGAAAAAGGTAATGTTCTATATTTATCACTTTCAAGATAAGTCATTGCCATAGTAAATTCATTCCAGCTATTTAAAAAAGTCATAATAGATATAGTAATCATAGCAGGTTTCATCATTGGGAATATGATCTGGAATATGATCCTATAGATTCCACACCCATCCATAACTGCTGCTTCTTCTAATGCTTTTGGAATTCCTTCAAGAAAGCTTGACATAATAAAGATCCCCTGTGGAAGTGCAAAAGCTATGTAAGGAATTAATAAGGCAAAGATACTATCTGTTAAATTCATTTTAGAATACAATATAAAATTTGGCAATAGGGTTGCATGTATTGGGATCATCATTCCAAGAAGCAGAATTCCCATAGTCATCTTACTTAATTTCCACTTCATTCTTGTACATGCAAAAGCCACTAATAGCGAAATCATCACTGTAGCAACCACTGTTATGACATTGACAATAATACTGTTAAACAGATATTTTAATACCTTACCATCTACAAATGCTGTAACATAATTCACCCATTGAGGTGGATCAGGTATAATTAACAAATCAGAAGCAAATAAATCACCACTTTTTGCAAGTGAGAAATCAAATAACCAAATCAAAGGAAAAAGCTGTCCTATTGCAACGATTATCATAAATCCGATTAAAAAAATCCTTCCAATCTTCTTTGACCTTGTATTCTTTCCGACAAAATCCATAATTCCTCACTCCTCTCTAGTATTCTTCTGTGGATTTAAATATTTTATTTAAGATAACAGTAGCTAAAATACATACAATAACAAATATAACTGATATTGCATTTCCATATCCATATTCATAAGAACGAAATGCCTTTAAATATAAGTAGTTTGCAAGAAATTGGGTCGTATCCCCTGGTCCGCCATTGGTGAGTAAATATACCGTCTCCATCTGTTTTAATGCTGAGATGATAGCAAGTGTTACATTTACACGGATGACCGGTTTCATTAATGGCAGTGTGATATACTGATATGTTCTTAAACCAGTAGCTCCATCAATAGCTGCTGCTTCATACAATTCCTGATCAATTCCTTTTACTCCTGCATAATAAATCAGCATCCCCCAGCCAAAACCATGCCATATTAAGACAAATAAAACAGATCCCAGAGCATGATCCGGATTCAGCCATTCTGCCTGCAGATTCTCAAGGCCAATCCATTTTAATACATTATTAATTAATCCAAAATCATAATTGAATATGTAGACCCACATAGAAGCGATGACTGCAACTGAAATTACATTTGGGATAAAATAAGCTGCCCGAAAGAATTTCTCCCATTTACCTGATACTTTATCCACAAGTATTGCAAAAATCATACATATTGGATGCTGGATAAAGACAAATCCCAGACCTAGCAATAAAGCATTCCGTAAAGATTTCCAAAATGTAGGGTCATTAAAAAATAATCTTTTGTAATTCTTCATCCCAGTAAATATAGGTTCTCCCATACCTGCATACTCTGTCATTCCATAATAACCACTCATGATGATTGGTACCAATATTGCAAATGCAAACAGGATTATAGCAGGCGCGATCAATGATAAAATAATCCATTTATTACTAAATAATTTATGCATAAGTTTCCTCCACTAAGATGAATATAAGGCCTTACAAGTCACATTTTAAGGGCAAGTCGATAAAAAGCAGTAATATGATTGTTTCATTTAAACAGGCTGTTGCAGAGTATCTGATCTGCAACAGCCCCTGTATGAAATCTTAATTTACATCAATATGTATTATTGAAGAGCTTCATTTAATTTTGATACAAATGTTTCTGAGTCAATCATACCTGTTGCAAATTGCTGGCTTAGATCTTCGCTTGTTGTTTTGAATGTAGGAGTTCCACAATCGTTAATTGGTGTTCCTGAGATATTTGTTGCCTGTGATAACAGATTGGTCAATGTTTGTTGTACTTCTGTTTCATTTCCTGTCAAATACTCTTCATAACTTTGTGCAGGAATGCAGATTCCGTTCTGCCATGCTCCCTTAGCCCAGTTCTCCGGTTTATATATGTAATTTAAGAACTTGATTGCTTCTTCTTTTACAGGTGATTTTTCAGCAACTGCGTATCCGCCCCCATTCCATGCTGAAAGGTCCGTGGTTTTGGATTTTGCTCCATCAGGGGATGGTAAATTGAACGCACCAATATTATTTCTTACTTCTTCTGGAATTGCTTCATCTGTTGCCATACTCATTTCCCAGGAACCCATGTAGAACATAGCTGCTTTCCCTTGTGCAAAAAGATTTCTGGATGCACCGTAATCAGATGCAGTAAATGATTTCTGGAAGAAATCTTTACTGATTAATTCATTCATTGCGTCTGCAGCTTTCTTGAAATTTGGATCGGATAAGTCTTTTGCCCCAATTGAATTTGGTAATAAAGTATTATCTCCGGTTAATTTCATGATAAAATCTGTATACATAATAGCCAGAGGCCATTTATCTTTACCATCAATAGAACATGGAGCGATACCAAGGGCATTAAATTTATCTGCCACATCATATAATTCCTGCATAGTTGTTGGTACACTTATGCCATTGTCTGCAAATAATTTTTTATTATAGAATACTACTTGAATATCAGTATTTCTTGGTAATCCGTAAATTTTACCGTTCTTGCTGAAACCTGCAAGAGAACCTGGAATGAAATTATAGTCTGCATAATCTGCTTCGTTTAATTCAGCAAGATATCCACTATTAATTACGGGATCAATAAAGGCAGGCTGTCCCCATACGGATAACACATCAGGAAGATTATTGGAAGATGTATATGCAGTAAATTTAGTTTTATATGCCTCATCCTGTAATGCTTCAATTTCAATAGTAACATTAGGATTTTCCTGCATATATTTATCAATGATCTGTTGCTCCAAAAATCCTTGTCCAGTGGTTCTATCAGGTAAGTTCGTAAATAATTTAATCGTAACAGGTTCCGTCCCAGCCCCATCCTCTGTATTGGTCTCCTGTGTGGTTTCTTCTGATTGAACATCTGCTTCTTTGTCTGCTTTTTGTTCCGTTTTACTGCCACATGCCGTGATTGATAATATTAATGTAAACATTAAAAATAACCCAACAACTCTTTTCATTTTTCTCATAACTTTACCTCCTATTATTTGATGGTCCTATTGTAACAGGGGTATGAAAAAATAAACAGATAACAGATTTCCAATAAAGTGCATTTTTTTCGAAATTGCTTTTATACTTTTCCCCAACTACTGTAATCATGAAAAATCAATGATTCCGGTAGTAATTCCTCCAGGAATCACCAGATCTGCCACTTGTCCATTCAGACGAAGTGCCACATTCACATCTTTGTTAGAGCAGTTTAAGAATACTAAGATGATTGAACCATCCTCATTTTTCATTGCCGTTATTTCAATGTTGCCGGTGTATTTTGTAAAGGCAATGCGCTTTGCACCAGGTTTAATATATTTGCTGAAATGTCCAATATAGGTATAGGATAAATTTTTCTGTATTTCACCGGTTATTGTATTGCACATAATCGGTGCATCACAATAATTTCCCACATGATTTGGACCGCCTTTTTCATCTAACAGAATGTTCCAATCAATAAAAGCAGTCATACCGCCATTGATGTTTCCAATAATGTCATGGGCATACATCTGGGCATTCTCAAGCTGACTTGCTCCTCCAAAACGGCTGTATTCAACACAACCTTCTGTAAAAATCAATTCTTTTCCAGGATATATTTCTTTTACCAGACCGATTGCTTCAAAATGGTCGCCACTATACCAGTGAAATGCAATTCCTGATACCATTTTATCTGTCTCTTCATCAATAATTGCCTGAGCACGTTCAAACATTCTTTCTTTATTATGATCCCAGATATTTATCTTAATATCTTCAAGACCGTTCTTTACAAGAGAAGGATATAAAAAATCGCGTAAGAAAACTTTTTCCTCTTCTTCGCTGTAAACACAGGAATCCCAGGTCTGAGTTGCATTCGGTTCATTCTGTATGGTAATACGGTCTATTTGAAATCCCCTTTTTTGGTATTCTTTAATATACCGGCAGATATATTCTGCCCAGAATTCCCTGTACTCCTCTTTTAATTTGCCGCCTCCCTTTTTATTATTATTTGTTTTCATAAAAGAAGGAGGTGACCAGGGACTTAACATAATACTTAAAGGCTCTCCATGTTTTTTCTCTGCTTCTTTTAGTAAAGGAATAATATATTCTTCATCTCTCTCTAGAGAGAAGGACTCCATCCCGGTATCCTCCGGATCACTCATAGCTTCATAACAACCCAGGGAAAAGTCACAGCTGTCAATATGGCAGCGTGCCATATTATAGTTGTTGCCGCTTTTTCCGAAATAGCTCTCAAGGATATCTAATTTAACTTCTTCATTCATTTTAGAGTAAGTGTATCCTGCGGCTTCTGTGATTGCACCTCCAAAACCATGAAAAGTCTGATATTCCACCTGTGGATAAATGTTCACTGCCTGCATCTCGATCCCATTATCCATAGTAAAATCAGTTATACTTTCCTCTTTCTTCAATTCACTTGATTCATATTTTGTAGTAATTAATTTAATATTCTTTGGTTTCATGATGTCTCCTCCTTAAATCTATATTTCATTTTGATT
Source organism: Mobilisporobacter senegalensis (assembly GCF_003752155.1). GTDB lineage: Bacteria > Bacillota > Clostridia > Lachnospirales > Lachnospiraceae > Mobilisporobacter > Mobilisporobacter senegalensis. The sequence continues at coordinate 152,799 of NZ_RJVG01000006.1, forward strand.
CTGCCATAATTTCACCAGCTGGTTCCATTATGGCAGGCTTATTAATATAGAAACAGATAACAAATTATCAATAAGGTGTAATTATTTTGAATATTTATCCTATTCATTTAAAATACTTTATTTTTACTATGACCTTCTTACTTATTTCACTAAATTAAATTGAATCCAGTCAATCTGCATACCCGGTTTTACAAAATCCAGTTTTAATTCATAGAACCCTTCTTCCAGCTCAATTTTAATGAGCTTTTGGGTAATCCATCTGCCATCTGTTCCACTGGTCTGAATGGTAACCATAAATTCATCATTTAAAATAACATTACAGGTTGTTTGGGATAAATTGGTATCGGGAGACATAATGTTTACAATAATGCCATACACTCCTGCCTTTGATACTTCTATGGATACAGAGGATTTTTCCTTTACTGCTATTTTGGAATCATCATACAAATGCTGTATTTCTTTTGCTAAAAGTTCCTTTCTGGCTTTATATTTCGTTACTATTTCTCTTGTCTCCTGTTTTCTAAAGAATACAGGTGCCTCCATTAAGAAACGACAAATATTCATGGCGCTGCGTTGTAATTCTCCTATGGTTAAAGAACCATTTTCCAGTGATCTTATTGTATTGTCATCTCCAGAATTAATTTCTGCCCCATTATTGTTTATAACCATATATAGATCATTCTGAGCCCGTACCATATGGTTGGTACTTTTTGTATCTTCAGGACCTCCGGTTATAACATCATTCATTTTTGCCCACCAGTCGGTCATAACGATCCCTTTAAATCCCCATTCTTTGCGAAGAATGGTTGTATTCAGATCATAATTTGATGCTGCATAGTGCCCATTAATAGGGTTGTAAGATGTCATAACAGAATTTGCATTGCTCTGTTTGACAGCTATTTCAAATCCTTTCAGATAGATTTCTCTAAGGGCACGTTCTGAAACTATTGCATCCACCACAGAACGGGCTTTCTCCTGATTGTTGCATGCAAAATGTTTTAGGGTTGCATTCGATCCTCCCTTCATAATGCCGCGTACTACTGCTGATGCAAAAACTCCGGTAACCAGTGGATCTTCGGAATAATATTCAAAGTTACGTCCATTTAGGGGATTCCGGTGAATATTTAGTCCAGGTCCAAGAAGAATGTCAATATGATTACTTAATAATTCTCTACCCTCCATTTCATATAATTCTTCTACCAGATTTTTATCCCAGGTAGCTGCAAGCAATGTTCCAATTGGGAGCTGGGTTGCTTTTAATCCGCTTTCCATACGAATACCGGAAGGGCCATCTGCAGTACATCCAATAGGAATTCCATAATCAAAAAGGCTGTCTCCCACTCCTCCAAAGGCAGATGCTGTTCCTGGAGTTACTTTAGGGCTGCTCATACCTTCTGCTCTTACAATAGTTGCAAGTTCCTCATTGGTAAGCTGTGCAATGAATTCTTCCATATTCGCTTTTTTCTCATACACATCCCTTAATTTAATCCCTTGATTCCCTGTTTGTCTTATTGTTTTAGGCTGATTCTCTTCAATACGTTCTTTCAGGGAAATGGTCTGTATTGGAACTTCTCCATATATAACTTCATACGTACCATTCACTTTCCTCTCACCAGTAGTGATTCTCATAAAGCTTTCTACAGGTGCCAAGGCTTGCTCTAATTGCTCTATTACTCTGGTTTCTTCCACATGATAAACAGCTTTTTCATCTATCTCGATTTTTACTATATTTCTTACACTATTTCCAAGATAGATATGATAATCCCCTTTTTCAAGGACATAGGAGGAAGGATACCCTGTAATCCCGCTATCATCATAAGAAGCCATATCATTTACCTGGAAACATAGAGTAATATTTTGTGATTCTCCCGGTTGCAGCGTTTTTGTTTTTTCAAATGCCCCTAACTCTTTTACCGGTTTTCCTAATTTTCCTTGTGGTGCTTCATAATAGACTTGAACAACTTCCTTTCCCGGAAATTGTTTCCCAATGTTGGTCACTTCTGCCTCAAGTTGAATATATTCTTTACTCTCTTTCGTAATAATCTTTACTTCTTTGGGTCTGATATTAAAGTCAGTATAAGACAACCCATATCCAAACTCAAATTGCACCTTTTCCGGGCAGAATGTCTCAAAATATCGATATCCTACATAGATATCTTCCTGATAATAATTTTTATTCTCTCCACCATAATTACTGGTGGATGGATAATCTTTTATGGAGTATGCAATTGTATCTGTTAATTTTCCACCAGGTGTTATAACGCCTGTTAATACATCTGCTGCTGCATTCCCACCTTCGATTCCCCCCTGCCATACATAAATGACTCCTTTTAGAGAATTCTGATAACTGGCATTATTCATCCAGTTCATATCAATAATCCCGGCTACATTTAATACCACCACTACCTGCTCAAAATGTTTGCAGACCATCTCAAGCATATCTTTTTCTTCCTGGGTCAACTGATAGCTTCCTGGGATGTCTGCATTGTCTTTATCCTCTCCTGCGGTACGTCCAATCACTACAATTCCTTTTTCTGATTTAGCCCTCGCCTCTATTACAATCTCTTCTGGCAAAAACATCTCCTTCTGATTCCAAGGCTCTGCTGCCCAGCCTCCTCCTCCGTTATCAAAAGGATTTTCTCCGATCCAATCTTCATAAATCTTTGCCAGTTCTTCATTCACCTTTATTTTTTTACCATTCCTAAGTCCATCTAAAAGATTGGTTGTATATTCAACATTGACTGCTCCACCTGAACCTGTACCGCTTCTATAATAATTAATCTGTGTTCTTCCAAATACAGAAATTATTTCTCCTTCCCCAATTGGCAATATTTGATCGTCATTCTTTAATAACACTGCCCCTTCTGCTGCCACTTTTCTGGAAAACTCTGCAAACCCTTTTAATGGTATACCAACTTTTTGTTCATTCACTTTTACCTACCTCCAACTATAAGAATGATATTATTATAGCGAATGAAATAAAACTATGATATAATTTCTCTACACAAAAATATAAATATTTTGTCATGGAAGGAGTCTGCAATGAATTATCCTGAACAGAAAAGAGAAATCATCAATGGAATTCCATATGACTACCTGTGCCACATTCAGGAGGTCACTGGTCCAGGAAATGTATACCCGGCCCATTATCATAGTTATATTGAAATATTATACTGTATCTCCGGTACTTATGACGTTCTCTTAAATGGAAAGCATCATAAATTTACAGAGGGGGATATGACATTAATTAATTCCAAAGAAGTTCATCAAATAAATTCTCAATCTCCCACTGGAGGGCAGTATATTGTTCTTCGCTTTGAACCTGAAATTATTTATAATAGTATGTTTCATAATTATCTGGAATTAAAATATGTGCTTCCCTTTGTTTTAGAAAGCTCTAACCATCAGAAAATAATTGAAAAAAAAGATATTCAGTCCACTTTTATCCCTGAACTTTTTTATGAAATATTAAAGGAATTTGAAACGGAAGGTTATGGATATGAACTGGCAGTCAAAAACCACATTGGTAGGATCTTTCTTTGGATCTTACGTTATTTCCACGAAAAAGGTGTTGATTTTACCATATCTGAGGATACCTATGACGACCTTATAAAACGCTTGCAGCCTTCCCTTGATTATGTGCTTGAGCATTATGATGAAGAGATAAAAGCAACAGATATGGCTGATTTATGCAATATGAGCTACAGCTATTTCTCCAGGGTTTTTAACCGTCAGATGAATATGAATTTTAATGAATATCTAAACCATGTACGAATTATGGAAGCCGAGAAATTATTAGTCTCCACAACTATGAATATAACAGAGATTTCGGTAGCTGTAGGTTTTAATACTACCAGTTATTTTATAAAACTTTTTAAATCTTGTAAAAATATCTCACCGAAGCATTTCCGAAAAGAATTTGTAATCTCTCGTGATTCTAAATAAATGCAAAACAGGGTTATTGCAAAATATATATTCATCTTAAATTACCAAGATGCTTATTTTGTAATAACCCTTTATGTAACTGTTTATTCCTTATAATTTAAATTGTCCCGTTAATTTTTCAAGATCAATTGCAATTTCCTGCAATTCACTTGCTGACCGGGAAATACTTCCCATATTGGCTAATTGCTGTTCCAGGGAAGAATATATCTCCTGGTTAAAGGAAGAGGACTCTTGAGAGATAGCGGAAATATTTTCAATGGCACCTACTACTTCATTTTTATCACCATTTACTTTCGTAATGCCATCAATCAATACTTGTATTTCTTCAATAATACCGGCTACTGTACCATCAATGGTTTCAAAAGCTTCTCCTGTTTCCTGGGAAACTAACGTAGTTTTGTCCATAACCTCTGAACTTTGTTCCATATAATTTTGGGTTGTAGATATAGTAGTACTAATTTCTTGTATAATATTCTCTATCCCTGATATGGAATTTGTGGTCTGTTCAGATAACTTACTGATTTCATCTGCAACTACTGCAAATCCCTTTCCATGTTCACCGGCTCTTGCGCTTTCAATTGCTGCATTTAACGCAAGCAGATTGGTTTCTTCTGCCACATTCTTTATAACAGTAGTAATTTGTGTGATAGCTTCTGATTTTGAACTAAGCATATCTATCATTTCTTTTATTTGTGATGTCATCCTAACATTATCAATGATTGCATGTTGAAGATCTTGTATTCTTTCTGTACCCAGTTGATTCGCATTCCTTGTCTTTTGTATACTTTCTTTCATCATATCAGCTCTATGGGAAATGATATCTATTTCCTGAGCCAGCATATTTAATACTTCCAGTCCCTCTTGTGAATTGGCAGCTAAATTAGCAGATCCAATGGAAAGTTCTTCTGAAGCTTTTGATATCCCCTCGGATGCGTTCGATGTCTCTTCTATGGCTGATGCAAGATTTTGTGAACTTTTTGAAACCTGATTGGAATTCTTTTGTATATCCCCAACCATTCCCTTTAAAGTTTCCCTCATATGTTCCATGGCAACACACATCTCTCCGATTTCATCTTTGCTCTTATGTTCAAACCTTCCGGTAAAATCTCCCTCTGCAAAAGTTTTAAGCCTTTTTGACATCATTGTAATCGGTCTGATAATATTTCTTGCCACTACAGTTCCTATCACTATTGCAAGAATCATAATAATTACAGATATAATGATTGTTTCAATCACAGACTGTGTTATTTGACCATACATACCTTTGAGTGAAATTCCAAGATTTAATGCTCCTGATAATTCTTCGTTATAAACAAAGTCTGTTGAAATATTATATACTTTTTCCCCATCAGATGTTTCTAAAATATGTCCTACTGTTTTTTGCTGGTTTACTACTTCAGACACATCACCTTCTGAGGTCGCTGCTGAAACCCCGTCGGCAGTATTGTCATCTGATGCCTCTTTAATTTCACTGTTGTCTGAAACAATAACCATTGAGTTTTCATCTGAAAGAGAAATATACTCAATATTTTCATTACTCTCCTGTTTAATTTCTTTAAAAATATCCTGAAGTTCCTTAATATTCGTAATATTATTCTTACTGATCTCTCTTTTAATACTGGTAATCAATGTCCTCCCATCACTTTCCATTTGATTTGTAACCGCATTTTGAAGCATATAATAGGACAACCCTGTAAACGACACCGTACAAATAAATATAAGTAAGATAATGACTGTAAGAATTTTTTTGGTTAATGAGTTTATCATTTGTTCTGTCTCCCCGTTTTCTGCATTTTTCTATGTTTTTTTACATATTAATACATTATAAACTATTTTGATTTTAAAGTAAATAGTTTGATAGTCCAATAATCCTATCGTGACTTTTTGCCCTGTACTTTAACTTTACAACTTGCAGTAGCTCCACTCTTCATAGTAATAGTTATGGTAGCAGTTCCTGCTGCAATACCTTTGATTTTCCCTTTTTTATCAACGGTTGCGACTTTCTTATTGGAACTGTTCCACTTTCTGACTGTGTCACCTGAGGGATATCTGGATGACAATTTCAAGCTTGTGGTTGTTTTCTGCACTTGTAATGTAATGCTGGCCTTATTAAATTTTACTTCTGCTACTGTAATTTTACAGATTGCTTTTTGTCCACTTTTAGATATTGCTGTAATGGTGGCAATTCCTTTTCCTTTCGCCGTTACTTTTCCATTTTTGTCAACAGAAGCTACTTTTTTATTGCTGGACTTCCATGTGACACTTTTGTTTTCCCCATTCTTTGGAGTATATGCGACTGTCAGCTTTAAAGTTTTGCCTTTGGCGATGGTAGCAGATGTCTTTGATAGTTTAATGGTAGTGACCGGATCTGTTACTGTATCAGGAACTACAGGTGCCGGTATATCATTCCGTGGATTTGTTGGTCCAGGGGTTGGACCAGGTGCCGTCCCCTTTCTCACAAGTCCTTTTACTGCTGCTTCCAATTTTACCATCGCTTCTTCTGCTTCCTGCCTGCTTGCCTTTTCGTCTATAAGGATACTTTTAGCTCTGTTTAACCCATCTACGAACATTTTCCAGGATGCTGCAGTGTACTGTGCCTCCTTCAAATCACTAACTTCTGCAATTTTCTTTTCTAAAACAAATTTTACATCTTCAACAGAATCTGAAGGCTGCTTTCCTTCTTTTATTCCATCAATTAGTGTTGCAACACCGTTTTGATATTTAAGAATAAACTCTCTGGCATATCCTTTTCCCCCCACGCCGGTACTGATTCCATTTCCAGTACCATTTACGATACTGTTTATCCCAACCAGAGGGCCATCTCCATTTGCAATTTCTACAATACAGGCATTTTCTACAATTACATTCTCTTTATTTGGAACCTCAATTGCATTATCCAAAAATATACTGGCACCATTAGTATTAATAAGTACATCATATACACCAAGTCCCACTGCATAATGGGTTTCTACTCTGTTAGCAACTTTATATGCAGCATAACCTTTTACTGTACCGTCATGGCTCATCCATTCCTCTTGGTTCTGTGGATCATAAGGTGTCTCATATTGATAGAAGTACATACGTCCGCCGTTACCGTTCCACAATGTGGTATACTCTTGGAAATGTTCATTAAACAGACCGTACATAGTCATATCATCTCCATTGACAAGAAGTCCGTTTCTTGACTTATTCAAATCCCATGCCACCCCATCACCGTGATCTGCCCTCCAGATCCAGAAATGGTCACCAATAACATCATCGCTGTTTATTTCCAGTGCAATATCTGCAGATGCAACGCCTCCATGGACACCTCCTACTCTAAAGAATAAGTCGGATAATAGGATTGGATTGGAAGAATGATCTTTGCTGCTTCCTTTTTCTCCAACCAATAACAGGTGATCGGAATAGGTTCCTGCATCAAAAATGATTCCTGCAATAGTAACACCATCCACATCATTAACGATCATTGCTGCTTTGCTATTGGTTGGTATAATGGTTGCAAGACCAATGCCCAGAATAATGGTATTTGGATTCTTTACAACAATCGGCTCTTGTGCATAATAGATACCAGGTGTCATTAAAATATGTTTTCCGGCTTCTAAAGCTGCATTAATGGTTGCTCCATTGTCTACATCTGGTTTTGCAATATAAAACTGGTCAAGGCTTAAAGACTCTCCTGCTCCTATATTGCCTTCTGACCAGGTTACACCTATGGAATCCTTACGGACAGATGGAACAAATATCTTATACTCATCATTATCCAAATATAAAAATGGCTTCTCCCTGATAATCGGAGTCGTTTCGATATTCGTATAATTGTTGCCTCCCTGACCTAATTCCCAGTTATTTTCCGGTGCACCAGCTACTCCCTGGAAGAATCCATTCCAGTTGACTCCATAAAAACCTGCCTCTAAATTACAGTTTCTGGTATAATACTGCTGTTGTGAATAAGAACCTGCTTCTTTATGAAAGATACTATCGGCTGCATAACCGCCGCTTGCCCATCCATAATACCAGTCAAAAACAGATCTGCGTTCTATATTCATACGTCTAAGGGGCGCTGCTTGAGAAACTCCCCACTTAAAGTTGAAATATAGATCTTCATTATTATCCGTATCTATAATACTGAGATTTTCTGCAGAACGCCAAAAATTACAGGTTGCATTATTGTTAGGTAAATATGCAGGTGTTTCTATATTTTTAATTTTGGTTTCAAGAGGTGTTTTACCAAGACCTGCTATATGTGTGTAAAAACCGATCTGCATCATGGAGGTATCTGTATAATCACCTGGTTTAAACATTAGTGCATAACGTTCCGGTCCAAATTGCTCATTTTTCTGGATCTCATAAATTCTTGCCACTTCCTTATCTATTAATGCTGTGTCATCTGTCTTTGAAAAGAAAATCATATTTTTCCCGAAGGTTTTTATTTCTAACGATATCGGTTCTGACTCATTACTCTTACCATATATATTACTTGCTATAATTTTATAATAATTTGCATATTTATCACTATTTGGAGCCGTATCAATATATTCTTCCATATCTGTTGTACCAATTAACATATATGGGGCAAATTTACTGGATGCCTTGTAGATTTCATAATTTTCTGCTGCATCGTCTGCTTTCCAGGTCAGCTTCATGCTATTGCCATCTTGTTGGATATCCAGCTCCTTTGGTATCTCAGGGCGGTTTCCTGCCAGAGTGGTGACAGAATATTCCCTTCCTTGTGAAAAAGAATCATTTCCATTTACAGTATAAATAACATAATAATATGTTGTATTAAATCCAAGACCAGTATCTGTAAAAGTAGTATTGACCGTTTCATTTCCTACCTTTATATAATTTCCATTGCTGCTGTCAGCACGCCATATTTCGTACCCGGTAAAGATAGTATTTTCTACCTGCTCCCAGGTAAGTGTTATGGAGGTTCCTTCTATATTTTCTGCTTTAACCTTTGTTACCTTTTTCGGCGGTGTCTGGGTATGAATAATAAACTTTTCATTCTCTGTAAGAATTCCTTCATAAGGAGTTACAAGCTTTTGATTTTGAACCGTAAGATAAGCTCCGGTAGCATTATTTTTAAACGCTACTGTTCCATCTCCCTGTGGTTCCATGGTAACAGATTCCCAACCCGTTGGCTGCTGCCTGTTAATTTGGAATACTGAATTACTCGTGGCTTTCCACATGGTATTATACTGCTTTGATTGGAAATTAATTACCGGAGCGTTATTAAATGCCCCATAGTAAGCAGTAAACTTCCCATTATCCGGAATTGTATCTGTTTGTGAAAGACTTACATCAATGGAATGATCATTTATACCATCCACTGTAACTAACTTTCCTGTTCCCTTGTGCTCTATGTAAACCTCTGCATTCACTTCTTCCTCTGGTTCATATTTTGCTTCAACAATGATAAATTGTTCCCCTTCTCCAGATACTTCATTTGTAACCATCAGACGATTATCAGTACCGACCGTCAGATATTTCTGTAATCTGCCATCCTTAATTGCCACAATACCATTTCCCAAATCGTATAAATAGAATGCTTCCCATCCACTGACCTCTGTTTTTACAGGTTGATTTGTATTAATGATATCTTCACCGGAAATATTCTCTGATTTAAGCATCCTCCATCCGTTTCCTTTGGATGAGAAACTTACCTGGGTATTATTTTGTGGATTCTTTCTCATTTGAAAAAGTGCCATATTAGATAAATTGTTTCCATTATTTTCGATGATTTCCCCATCTGCGGTAACTGCCTGATGATTATCACCTGTTACCTGAATTGCTTTTTTTGTCTTTACGGACACAATGTATGTATAAGCATCATTAGGTTCATAATTTACATCACCCAATGGTGCTTTTGTTTCTTCTATTGCTTTTATCTCTTCTGTTTCCGTTCCTTCCATTACCTGATCACTTTCTGGTATCTTTATTTCTTCCGCCTCTTCTGTTTGTTCAGATACTTCTACTTCTTCTGATTCTTCTGTTGTATTGTCTGCTGGTACTTCTGCTGCAAAAGAAAAGTCAGCAGATGTTGTACAAAGCATACATGCTATTAAAATAATTGATAAAACTTTCTGAAACTTTTTAAACATAGAATCTCCTTCTCCTCTCTGAATATTTCATGATTTCATGATCATTAATAAAATGTTTAAAATCCTCCTTTCTCAATAACCTTGTTCAAAATTGCAACAGTATTTTTCTTAATACTGTTCAACGCTTAATATAAATACCATTTTTTTACATTTTGCTCTAATTGATACTATCATTTATAGAGCAACGTTAAAAGGTATCAATTTACGAATTTAGTAAATTATTTACGAATCTATGGAGCTTTAATCCTTACACTACAAAAGGGAACTGTTATAAAACAATTCCCTTTATAAAAAAAGAAACTATATTTTCTCAAAATATAGTTTCTTTTGCGGTATTCTATATAAATGCTGTATTTTGCATCTTGCATTTTATTTACATCTATTCTATGTCCATAAGAATAATTGTCCATTCTTATTGGATTTAAAACTTCTTTCTTTTATCTTTTCTCCATCAGATAAACTTCCAATTAAAAATTCTCCATTTTTATTGTGTTTCTCTATATTTCTTTGAATTGAATCCTGTCCGAAATTAGCATAACAGTAGATACAGCCATTCAAACAGGTATTATATGCACCAATATCAATACTTTCAATGCATCCGCAATCCTTTCTCTGATTATTATCCTTATAGATATCTAATCTTGAACCACACAGATTCTCAAGTAAATTTTTATCTATACAACTTGCTTTCTCAATTCCATAGGAAGATAAATCCATCTTTTCAGAGCAGGCTTTCACAATCAAGCCATGATCCTTTGCGATTGATACTATTACTGTACATAACTCTTCTATCTCTTCCCTCTGGACAGTGCGTATCAGATCTGTTCTTACTTTAGAATATAAGTCAACAAAGCTAATGATTACCGAATCCACATAATTATGAAGTTTATTGCATAGTCTCTGGAACTGTTCTATGTGATAATGAATTGTTAACTGATGATTCAATATAATTGGATCATACCGCCATACCATTCTTTCTTTTCCAATCTGATCGCTTAATTTAAGAAAGGTATCTTCAATCTCTGTCTTATCCCTTAGATTCCTTTCTATATCATTCTGATAGGGGGTTAAAGTAAACTGAAAATAATATTGATATCCCATTTCATCAAGTTTTGGCAAATAAGGCATCATATTTTGGGGATCTTTGGTCCAGAATACAATACTGTCAATAATATCCGGAGATAATATAATCTTACTTATCTGATTATAATTCATGGGATTTCGAACTAAAACATAGCCTTCTCTCATTCGATTCATAAACCACTCTGGATAAAATGCCGGGATATCAGTACGACGTGATGCGGATAAAATCATATTTCATTGCCTTCTTCCTTAATATTTAGCTTTTGATCTGCTGCATCCCTGCGATATTGCCCGGGGCTGACCTTAACAAGCCGGTTAAAATTATCATAAAAGGTAGATAAACTTTCATATCCACAGGAGGCTGCTATAGTAATTATGGAATACTGTGTATTCACTAACAGCTCCTTCGCCAGCTCTATTCGTTTTCTTAATATATATTCTCTTGGAGTCATACCATACTGCCTTAAAAATATATTAACTAAATGATTATTTGTCACATGAAGTTCCTGTATTCCCTCTTTCATAGATAAATCTTCTGTAAGATTTTTATCATAGATAAACTTTGCCCTTTCAGCTAATTCTTGTACGGGTTCATATTCCAATAAATCCGGCCTGCAGCGTTTGCAAGGTCTAAATCCATTTTCAAGAGCTTCTTTTTGATCTGCAAAAAATGCCACATTATTTCTTAGTGGAGTTTTTGAATTACATGACGGACGGCAAAATATCTTTGTAGTCTTCACACCATAATAAAATTTTCCATCATAATCAGCATCACATCTTACAACCGCATCCCATTTTTTCCCTTCATCCATCTTTATCCCTCTTTTGATTACATTAAACTCGTTTCATACTTCGTATAATAACTTTTGTATCTTTATCAACTGTTAATGATTCCGTTATCTTTTGCAGCGCCTTATTATAAGTAAAATCATCCAGTTGATTATTTTTAAGATATCTTAAGGTTTGCTTTGGAAGTCTTATATAACAGATTGATACAGCCCATGCCACTGCCATTTTGGCATAATAACCTTCATGCTTTATATGGTCCAAAGTCGTAAGGACTTTTCTAATATATTCATCGACAATATAATAGTTTAAAAGCATTACCACACCAAATCTAATATCATATTCTCTCTCTGAAGAAAAATAGGGTTTTAAAAATTCCCATACCCTTTCCTTATTCTGTTTCGTTATCTTTAATCCGGCGCAAAAACTATCACATATTGACCAATTATCAATTTTAGGCACAAATTTCTTGACATGATCTAAAGTTTCATCAATATCAGCTTTTGAACAACCAATGACCATCCCCTGTAACATAATCTCTTCAAAATATTCATTATCTGCATTGGAGAGAAACGTTCTCCAATCATCTTTTGCAATTTGTTTTGCAATCTTACGAAGAGCCGGCAGACGAACTCCTAATATATTCTCTGTATTAGGTATAAGCTTTGTGGAAAATACTTTATATTCCTCCTCAGCCTGTTCCAGTAATTGCTTTTTTATTGATCTATCCATTTTTATTCCTCATAAGCTTCTCTTAAGATACGTATTTCTTCCTTATATCCTTCATTATCATTAGGTGTCTCTAAGAAAAATGGTAAATTTCTTAATTTAGGGTGATTAATAATTCTTATTATTGCCTCCAGACCGATTAGGCCCTGTCCGATTTTTTCATGTCTGTCCTTTTTACTGCCAGCTTCATTCATACTATCGTTAAGATGGATTGCATAAAGTTTATCCATTCCAATAATGGAATCAAATTCGTCAAGGACTCCGTCTAAATCATTTATAATATCATATCCTGCATCATGCATATGGCAGGTATCAAAACATACACCTATCTTATCCTTACATTCCACTTCATCGATAATCTGCTTTAGCTCTTCAAAGGTGCTGCCGATTTCAGAACCTTTCCCAGACATTGTTTCCAATAATACAATAGTTGTCTGGTCCGGTTTAATAATATCATTTAACAACGTTGTAATATAATGAACACCCACTTCAATCCCTTGTCCCACATGACTTCCCGGATGAAAATTATACAGGTTGCACGGTATGATCTCCAATCGTCTTAAATCATCTTCTATTACTTGTCTGGCGAAGATCCTTGTTCTTTCATCAGGGGAACAAGGATTTAAAGTATAAGGTGCATGTGCCAATATTGGAGCAAAATTATTCTCTGATAATAGGTCCGCTAACAATTCCACATCTTTGGTATCTATGGCCTTTGCTTTGCTTCCTCTTGGATTACGTGTAAAAAATTGAAATGTGTTCCCATTTATTTTTAATGCCTCTTTGCCTATTGCATAAAATCCTTTTGATATGGACAAATGGCAGCCGATATTTAGCATATGACTCCTCCTTTATCTTATTCATGTTCTTTCTCCAATTTAAGAAGCATAGCCTTTAGATCAAGTCCCCCTGCGTAGCCTACCAAATCACCATTTGAACCAACCACACGGTGACATGGAACAACAATCATAATTGGATTCCTGTTGTTTGCCATACCAACTGCGCGGGAAGCCGTTGGTTTCCCAAGTGCCACTGCAACTTGTTTATAGCTCCAGGTCTCTCCGTAAGGTATCGTTTTCAAAACTTCCCAAACCTTTTTCTGAAACTCCGTACCTTTAGGATTAAGGGGAAAATCGAATATCATCCTCTTACCAGATAAGTATTCTTCTAATTGCTTTGCAGCTTTTGCAAGTAATGGAGTTTCTGAAATCTCAAGATTATCTTTTTCCTTCTCATCGACTATTTCTAATTCTGTCACACCAATACCATCTTCGGCAATTTTAAATAAGCCTATTCTAGTATTGTAAAAATTTACATTTATCATTCTCAACACCTCATCCATATTTTAAATTTCTTTGATTATTTTATTATGAAGATAGAATATCATAAATTTAATAGATTATCTTACGGATTTTCATATTCTAATTATATATTAACCCCTGCAATCTGGAGCAGATATGCTATGTACCAAAGTAATAAATACTCACTTACTGATTGATCCCTGGGGCATTAGGACGTTATCCCTCTTTACCAGTAAAATTATAGCATATAAAATATAGTATATCAACAAAAAACGAACATACTTTCGTCTTTCTGGAATAGAAAAGGCCTTGTTCTAAATTGAACCAGACCTTATTTTATAACTGCTATTAAAATTATTAACCTTTAACGCTCTTTTCTACTTTTAATTCTTCAATTTTGCCCCTCAACAATTTATGGATTGCATAAGCAACTCCATTATCCCGATTGGATTTTGTCATATATTTCGCTGCTTCTTTTACTTTTTCCATTGCATTTTTCATTGCCACAGTTACTCCAAAATCCATGGATAACATGGAATAATCATTCATACTATCTCCAAGAACCATTACCTCATCCATCGAATAACCCAAATCAGTAATATATTCTTTTAAAGCAATTCCTTTTTGTGCTTCAATATGGGTTAATTCCAGATTATTAGAAAAGGAAGATGCCGATGCGATTCCCGGAATATCAGCAATAGCTTCATCTATATCTTTTACTAACTGTTCATTGGCAGAAGATATGAATATTTTATATATCTGATATTTTTCCAACTGCTTAATATCTTTTATACTTTTTTTCTTCTCACAAAATTCTTCAAATTCAACAGACCTGATAATTTCTTCTCTGGTACCTGTCATATGAAAAAGCATTGCCTGTTCGATAAGATGTTCTCTCACTTCTTCTTCGGTACCTATCATATAATCATACTCATCAGAACAAAAATGAACTCCCACATTAAATTTTTTAATCCGTTCATAAAGTTCTTCAAAAACGCTCTGGTCCATTGGAACCTGTTTTATAATCTTTGTATTGGGATCTCTGATCTCTGCACCACTGGCCAGGATATAATCACATTCAATTTTATGATTCTTAAGCACTGACATAGTATTTTTAAAACTTCTGCCAGTAGAAATGATAAATCTTATTCCATTTTCTTTTGCCAGATTGATTGCTTTTAATGTATCTTCCGTAATTTCATGTCTATCATCTAACAATGTACCATCTAAATCAGACGCAATTACTTTAATCATAGTATTTCCTTTCTCCTAACAGATCTTTGATACGTATTATCTCACAATTTCAATTGTTTAGTATATTTACTAATCAAATATTCTTACGGATATAAGTCTACTATATATCTTCCATTCATTCAAGGGCGAGTGCCCATTGGTTTTGATAAACTTTTGAACCTTAGAGCGATTACAACCTTGCCTTAATTAACTGCCGCTTCTAAAATTGTAAAAGATACTTTGTTACAATCAATTTCTGCCAATGCACCATATGGAAGGCATATTTTAGGCTCTGTATGACCAAAATTCATATTATATAGAATTGGCAGATCAGCTTTTCCAAACTCTTTCATTACTTTGCAAATAACCTCTCTATATTCCTCAGAATATTCTTCATCCTGTGGTTTTCCCCAGATAATTCCTTCAAGGCGATCTAATATGCCAGTAATGCCATAAATTCTAAGACCACATTCCACAAACCAGACTGGCGGTTTTTCTTCAGAGGTCTCTAAAAATAAAATAGCACCCTCAAATTCATCTATAGGCGGAAAAATTTCAGTTCCCCGGAGCATATCAAATACTTCCATACAGCCACCGATCAATCTCCCTTTTCCAATTCCTTTTCCTTGTAATAATTCATATCCTTTATTATTCTTATAACTTCTTTGTGTAAATTTATTCTTTTCATTCCAAGGAAGATATTCACTGGTCCATTCTGTGGCAGCTTTTATTTCCCCAATAGGTTTGTTGTTGAATAATGTTCTCTCCAGGTATTCGATCGTATAATGATCCATAGCAATATTTTCTGCAAAATCTACCAATAGAGTTGGTCCATAAATGCTGGATATTCCCGCTTTGTGGCAAAGTAAATGGGTCGTGGTGGAGTCGGAATATCCCATAAATATCTTTGGATTCTGATGGATGATATTAAAATCTATATAAGGGAGCATTCGTATACTTTCAATCCCTCCAATACATGCTATGATTCCTTTTATAGAAGGATCAAGAAATGCATCCATTAAGTCTTTGGCACGCTTTTCAGGGTGATGATATATGTAATCCGTTCCAGCTAACGTATGTTCCATTTCAACAACTTCAAGACCGAATATCTGCTCCAGCCTATCTTTTCCTTGCTGATAACGCCAACGAATATCTTCATCTCCGGCTCCACCCCAGGATAAACTGACTAATGCTACTTTGTCCCCTTTCTTTAACATGTCCGGTTTCTTTAATTTCTTCATATATGCCCTCTCTTTCATTAAAATTCCTAAGCCTGCTCAATAGTTTCTGAAAATTCTTATACCAGTTCCTTAAATTTCACTAATATGGTTAAAAGTTATCTATTATGATAATGTATTATGTTAATTTTCGCAATTATTTCTAATGTTTAGATCCCCAATCACTTTCTTATCCTCAGATACACAAATTCCGATATATTAAAATAAAGACTATAATTCCAGAATTTTTCTAAGAATTATAGCCTTATCCATGTTATGATTTATTCACCTTATATTTGTTTCCTATAACAATTCCAGTAAAATCTTATTAATCATTCCAGGGTCTGCTTTTCCCTTCATCTCTTTCATGGTCTGACCGACTAAGAATCCCATTGCCTTTGTTTTACCAGCATGATAATCTTCTACTGATTGAGGATTTTCCTTAATGATTCGTTCAATCGTACTTCTAAGAGTTCCCTCATCATTTACAATCTTAAGCCCATGTTCTTCCACATATTTTTCAGGGTCAATATCTTCTCCAAATATTTTTTCAAACACTTCTTTTGCAACGGTTCTATTAATACCATTGGAATCAATTAGATGAATTAGTTTGGCCAGATTTTTGGGACTAAACTGTACTTCCTCTGGATCCATCTCAAATTCTTTTAATAGCCTCATAGTTTCAACCATCAACCAGTTAGATACTTCTTTTGGTTTCTTGCACAGGGCAACAGTGGCTTCAAAAATATCTGCCAGTTTTTTAGAGCCTGTAATGATACTTGCATCATATTCAGGAATATCATATTCCTTCTCATAACGTAGCATTTTCTCATCTCTAAGTTCTGGCTGTTTCTTTTGAATCTCCTCCAGCCATTCATCACTTATTTCAATGGGAACAAGATCTGGCTCCGGAAAATAGCGGTAATCCTGTGCATCTTCTTTGGAACGCATTGCAAAACTGCTATCTTTATTGTCATCCCATCTCCTTGTCTCCTGGACCACTGGTTTACCATATTCCAATAATTCAATCTGACGTTTTCTCTCCCCTTCAATTGCTCTTGCGATGGCTTTAAAGGAGTTCATATTTTTCATCTCTGTCCTGGTACCATATTCTTTTGCACCAAGTTCCCGAACAGATAAGTTAATATCTACACGCAGGGAACCTTCTTGCATTTTACAGTCAGATACACCAAGATATTGAAGGATTAGTTTCAATTTATCAAGGTATGCTATGACTTCATCCGAAGATCTCATATCTGGTTCACTAACGATCTCTATCAGCGGTACACCACATCGGTTGTAATCCACTAATGTGCAATCATCCCAAGGATCATGGACTAATTTACCTGCATCCTCCTCCATATGAATCTCATGGATCCCAATCGTTTTTTTCACCCCATCTACCTCAATTTCAATTCCACCATTACGGCAAATTGGGAGATATAATTGAGACACCTGATAAGCTTTTGGTAGATCCGGATAGAAATAATTCTTTCGATCGAATTTGCATCTCCTGGTTATGGTACAACCAGTTGCTAATCCTGCTGCAATAGCATATTCCACAACTTTCTTATTTAATACTGGTAATGTTCCTGGCATGCCAGTACATACTGGACAGCAATGAGTATTTGGTTCTCCTCCAAATTCAGTAGTGCAGGAACAGAATATCTTTGATTTGGTCGCTAATTCAACATGAACTTCAAGACCTATGACCGTTTCATATACTTTCATATTTGCTCCTCCTATCTTAAATCTGGTCTTGCATATTCCCTTGTCTGTTCATAAGAATATGCAGCTCTTATAATATCAGCTTCTCCGAATGGTCTTCCAATTAACTGGAGTCCAATTGGCAGTCTATTTCTATCAACTCCACAAGGCAGACTAATTGCCGGTAAGCCAGCAAGATTTACAGATACAGTATATATATCCCCCAGATACATCTTAAGCGGATCAGATAAGCTCTCTCCGATTCTCGTTGCTGTAGTTGGAGCAGTTGGACCTAAAATAATATCATATCTTTCAAATGCTTTATCAAAACCTTCTTTAATCCTGGCTTTTACTTTTAATGCTTTATTATAATATGCATCATAATAACCGGAGCTTAAAACAAAGGCACCAATCATCATTCTTCGTTTTACTTCCATTCCAAATCCTTCACTTCTGGTCTTCTTATATACATCTTGAAGGCCGTCGAAATCTTTGGTACGGTAGCCATATTTCACCCCATCATATCTGGAAAGATTGGAACTTGCTTCAGCAGATGCAATAACATAATAAGCAGGAATTGCATAATCTACAATATCTAAGTCAAATTCTTCTACAATGGCCCCTTTACTTTCTAAAACTTTTGCTGCTTTTAATACTCCATCCCTCACCTCAGAATCAAGTCCTTTTCCTATATACCCCTTAGGAATTCCGATTTTCATACCTTTTACATCATCTACTAATGCAGTTGTGTATTTTATATTGTCACTATGAATGGATGTAGAATCTTTCCCATCATGTCCCGATATTACTTCCAGGATTGCCGCACAATCAGATACATCTCTTGCAATCGGTCCAATTTGATCCAGGGAAGATGCATAAGCAATCAGACCATATCTGGACACTGTTCCATAAGTGGGTTTTATTCCTGTTACTCCACAGAAAGCACTTGGTTGTCTTATAGAACCACCGGTATCAGAACCTAGCGCATAAAAGGCTTCTTCGGCTGCAACTGCTGCTGCCGCCCCTCCACTGGACCCGCCAGGAACATGGGCAGTATTCCAGGGATTTAGTGTTGGTCCATAATAAGAAGTCTCTGTAGTACTTCCCATAGCAAATTCATCCATATTGACTTTTCCAATGATAACTGCCCCTGCTCTGTTTAATCGTTCAATTACCTCTGCATTATAAGGAGGTTTAAAGTTATTTAATATCTTGGAACTGCAAGTAGTTAAATTCCCCTTTGTACAGATGTTATCCTTAATTGCAACTGGAACTCCTGCAAGGGGAGAATCCCCTAATTCACCAGTATCTATTAATGATTGCACTTCTTTCGCTCTACTTAGTGCTTCCTCTTCAAATATCGTTACATATGCATGATATTCTTTATCTCTTGCTTTTAAAATCTCTAATTGTGCCTTTGTAGCCTCTAAAACACTTATCTCTCCTGATCTTATCTTCTTTCCAAGTTCCAGAGCTGTTAAACTTGTGATATCCATATGGCCCCTCCTATTCAACTGTCTTAGGTACAATGAAACATCCATCTTTTTTGACTGGTGCATTGCTAAGAAGATTATCTCTATCTGCTTCATTTACCACAACATCTTCACGGAATACATTCTTGATTGGAAATACATGTGACATTGGTTCCATTTCAGAAGTATCAAGTTCATTCATTGTATCTATATAATTTAAAATACTGCTAAGATCCTTTTTAGCACTCTCTTTTTCTTCACCGGATAGTTCTAATTTAGCTAGCTTAGCTACATAATCTATTGTTTCATCTGTAATTGTCATGTTATAATCCTTCTTTCTTACATTTTATTTATGACTACACCTTCCAGGTTCAATTTAATACTCTGAGCACTTCTTTCTTAAGGTTCTAATTTTGAAACATCTCTTGGGAAAAGCGTCGTTTCACGGACATTTGATTCATTTAATAACCTCATGGTAAGACGTTCCAGACCAATTCCAAGACCTCCATGTGGCGGCATCCCATGTTTGTGTATCATTAAATAATTTGTAAAATCCTCTGGATCCATACCACGTACAACCATTTTATCCACTTGCTCATCATATTGGTGAATTCTTTGTCCACCAGTAGTTATTTCCATTCCCTTAAACAATAAATCAAAACTTAAAGTATACTTTGGGTCCTTAGGATCATCCATGGCATAGAAAGGTCTTTTCTTGGAAGGATAATGGGTAACAAACACAAAATCACTTCCATATTCTTCTTCAAAATATTTTCCAATCAATACTTCCTCTTCTGGTTCCAGATCGTATGGATTTTTAATCTTTCTATTATATTTTTCAGATACAAGTCTCTTAGCCTCATCAAATCGAACTGCTGGTATCTTCGTTATGTCAGGAAGTTCTATATTTAATATTTTAAGTTCTTTTTCATATTCTCTCTTCAATAATTCAAAGGTATAAAGAAGCATTGCCTGTTCCATCTCCATAATCTCTTCAAAGCTTTCAATATATCCCATTTCAAAATCCATACTGGTATATTCATTCAAATGCCTTGTAGTATTATGTTTCTCAGCACGAAACACCGGAGCAACCTCAAATACCCTGTCATATATTCCGACCATTGTTTGTTTATAAAATTGGGGGCTTTGTGCCAGAAAAGCTTTCTTCCCAAAATACTCTAATTTAAATACATTGGCTCCACCTTCTGCATTTCCTGCAACAATTTTAGGTGTTCTTACCTCAGTAAAATTCTGGGCAAACAGAAAATCTCGAAAACCCCTGACAAGTCCTTCTTGTATCTTAAAGATTGCTCTCTCTCTTATATTTCTGAGAGAAACTGGTCTTAGGGCCAATTTCGTTTCTAAAGATGTATTTAGCTTCCACTTACTTATTGGAATAGGCATCGTTGTCTCTTTTGCGGGTTCTGATAAGACTATGATCTTCGTGAGAAGAATCTCGAAACCATTTGGGGCTCTATCTTCTTTATGAACAATACCTTCTACCTCCACCGTTGATTCTTCCCGCAGGCTTTTAATATTAAAATCTGCCAGCCTTCCATCTTCAAACACACATTGAACTAAGCCTTCTGACTTTCTAAGAACGACGAATGCAAACTCACTCATATCCCTGATGGTATGAACAGCACCATTCAATTTAACTGTGCTGCCATATCTTTCACCTGATATAATGTCTGCAATGTTTATAGTTTCCTTTTCTTTGATTCCTGTTACAAATTCCATAAAATCCCTCCTTAAATATTGAACACAATTGTTCATTCACAGGAATAATTCCTGCTCTCATATTCAAGCTTTGTGCAATGACTTATTCAGGACTTTAGCGTGAAGTTATATTCATTACGCCTTGCAGACTTTAGAACCACTTCGTGCTTCTAAAGTTCGTGGGCGTCGCAAAATGATATTCATTACGCCTCCCAGACTTTAGAACCACTTCGTGCTTCTAAAGTTCGTGGGCGTCGCAAAATGATATTCATTACGCCTCGCAGACTTTAGAACCACTTCGTGCTTCTAAAGTTCGTGGGCGTCGCCCACTATCAGAATAATCAAGCCCGACCTCTCATGTAAACATGAGGTTCGGTTTGATTATTCTGCTGCTCGGCTCGTTGCCATCACGCAAAAAAGTCCCAAGAATATGTTCTTATTCGTTATGAATAAGTCATTATTCCGGGACGGGATAAGCTTTTCCCGCGGTACCACCCGCATTGAGAATTTATAATTCTCCGCTCAACACTTAACGCGTGCCACGCACGGACCTACTACGATTTCAACCCGTGAGCTCCAGAGTGTTCCTTAATCTACCTATCTTCATAATGATGCTCTCAGTCGGTGACATCAAATTCCTGTTTATAGAAGAAATCCGTAAACCTCAGTCTCTTTCATTGCTTTTATCTTTATAAAAAAAGGCGTTGTGAATGAATTCACAACACCTTTGTTGTTGACTTATATTATCATATTATTTTTTAAATAGCAAGAATTAATTTTAAAAATTAATAAATTTATTTTTACCAAAGATCTGTCAAATCTTTATTTTTAATATATCTTTCTTAGGATTAATGCTAAAATGAAAAGCCAGAACAATATGACAGGTATGGAGAAATACCATTTTTTTGCTTTCTCATTTTCCCATGAATCTCTTGCTTCTATCTGACATTGAATAAATATATTATGAGGAATCAATCTAATTGTAATGGAAACTAATAAAGGCAATATTAATAAATCATCTAAGTACCCTAGTATCGGTATAAAATCCGGTATCAGATCAACTGGAGATAATGCATATCCAATCGTAATCATAGCCATCAATTTTGCAATAAAGGGAGTTTCTTTTTTCCTTAGGGCCAGATATACTGCTGGAATATCTCTTTTTAATTTTTTGCCTATCTCCTTGATCTTCATATGTTCCTCATCTTATAATTCTGAATTATTAAAATTTCTGGCTAATATTATAATTTCTTAATTCTATCCATGGCCTCTAACGTATTTTCATAAGTACCAAATGCTGTGAGTCTAAAATAACCTTCTCCACTTGGACCAAAGCCTGAACCCGGAGTACCTACGATATTTACTTCATTAAGAAGATAATCAAAGAATTCCCAGGAAGTCATTTTATCAGGTGTCTTTAACCAGATGTATGGAGCGTTTACACCTCCAGATACTAAATATCCAGCATCCGTCAGACCTTCACGTATTATTTTAGCATTTTGCATATAATATGCAACCATATCTTTGGTCTGTTTTTTTCCTTCTTCCGTATAGATAGCAGAACCTGCTGCCTGAATAATATATGGCGCACCATTAAATTTCGTACCATGGCGTCTTGCCCATAGGCTATTTAACATGATATCACCGGATTTTAATTCTTTAGGAACTACAGTAAAACCAAGTCTTGTTCCTGTAAAACCAGCATTTTTGGAAAAACTTCTGATCTCGATTGCACAAGCTTTTGCCCCATCACATTCATAGATACTATGTGGTACATCATCTTCTGTGATATATGCTTCATAAGCTGCATCATAAATAATGACTGCACCGGACTTTAGTGCATAATCCACCCATTTTTGTAGTTCTGCCTTTTTGATTGTTGAACCGGTAGGATTGTTTGGGAAGCAAAGATATATAATATCCGGTGTTTCCTTTGGTAATTCAGGAGCGAAATTGTTCTCTGCGGTACATGGCATATAAATTACTTTTGACCATTTCCCAAGGTCAGCATTATACTCTCCCGTTCTTCCAGCCATAACATTCGTATCAACATATACAGGATAAACCGGATCGCATACAGCTATTTTATTATCAACATCAAAGATATCTCCAATATTACCCGAATCACTCTTTGCACCATCACTGATAAATATTTCATCAATAGAAATATCCACACCTCTGGCTTTAAAATCATGTAAAGCGATTGCTTCTCTCAAGAAATCATATCCTAAATCCGGAGCATATCCTTTAAAAGTATCTTTCACTCCCATCTCATCCACGGCTGTGTGTAATCTGTCTACTACTACAGGTGCAAGGGGTAATGTTACATCGCCTATTCCTAAACGAATAATCTTCTTATCTGGATTTGCAGCAGTAAATTCTGCTACTTTCTTACCTATTGTAGAGAATAAATAGCTTCCAGGTAATTTAAGATAATTTTCGTTAATTTTGTACATCGTATTGTCCTCCTAAATATTTAAACTTAGCAAATTGATTCATCAATCACACCTGTAAAGACCTCAACTGCCGGTCCTGTCATATATACTATATTGGTTGTTTGGTCATAGAAGATCTCTAAACTTCCGCCAATCAATTCAACCGTCACATGCTCTTCCAGACGCTTTTCTAAAAGTCCCGCTACTACACTGGCACAAGCTCCTGTTCCACATGCCAGTGTTTCACCACTGCCTCTTTCCCATACTCTCATAATAATATGGTTTTTATCTACTACTTGAATAAACTCAGTATTTATCCTTCTTGGAAATAGATCATGATGTTCAAATTTAGGTCCTATTTCTTCCAGATTCAAGCTCTTCACATCATCTACAAATACGACTGCATGTGGATTTCCCATGGATACACATGTTATCTGATAAGTAATATGATCTATCATAATTTCTTCCTGTATGACCACATCTTTTTTAGACAGAACCGGTATCATCTCTGGTTCTAATATAGGATTTCCCATATTTACAGTTACATAGCTCACTTGTCTGTCATCATCTGTATTACCGGCTAATTTTAATTCAAGAAATTTAATACCAGCAAGAGTATCAATTGATAACTTGGTTTTATCCGTCATATGTCTCTCATAAACATATTTTCCCACACAACGTATGGCATTTCCGCACATTTCTGCTCTTGATCCATCCGCATTATACATACTCATAAAAAAATCTGCTCTATCTGATGGTTCAATTAGAACAATACCATCTCCACCGATACCAAAATGTCTGTCACTTAGCTTAACAGCTAACTCGGAGGGATTCTTGACTTCTTCCTTAAGGCAATTAATATAAATATAATCATTGCCGCATCCTTGCATTTTTGTGAATTGCATATTATCACCTCATATTTATTTACATTAAACTTAGAATCATCTCTGCTGTCTCGACCATTTTTGTTCCGCTATCCATACTTGTTTTTTGAATGTAGCGGTGGGCTTCTTCTTCTGACATATTATTTCTTTCCATCAGAATAGCTTTTGCCTTTGCAATCGTTTTTTTAGCTTCTTCATTTCTCTCCTTGGGTCTATTCGCTTCCCTCTTTTTACGACGACTATAATTATATGTCATCATCTGCAAGGTATCCAATAAATCTCTTGTCTTTATAGGCATTCCTAAACAGACGATATCATTATTAATACAATCTTCAAATTTCTTAGGAGAGGCAACCAATAACATATTAAATCCCTTAGGGAGATAATTCATTAACTCATTATATTGCATGTCTGGCAATTTATAACCACAAAGAACGATTCCACCATCTAACTCATTCGCAATATTTAACACCCCTGCCCCGCTGGTACAAGTTGCGTCCACATCATAGCCGTTTCTAAGGAGAATATTCTTTATGTTTTTTGCGTCTTCTATCTTTGGAAACGCGATTATTATACTAACCATATTGTATCACATCCAACCTGTCCTAGTGTATGAGTTACTGAAAGTTAATATCTATATAGATAATGTTCCATCTCCCAAGCAGTAACCTGAGTGCAAAAATCGTTCCATTCTGCCTTTTTTGTATTTATATATTGTTCTGCAAAATGATTTCCTACTACATCTTTAATATATTCATCTTTTTCAAATTCTTTGATTGCTTCATCAAGACTTTTTGGAAGTCTTAAAATATTATCTGATTCATTTTTATTTTCAATACTAGGTGGAGGGGTTAAATTTCTTTTAATTCCATCAAGACCGGCAGCCAGGCACACCGCCAGACTAAGATATGGATTAGCGGTTGGGTCCGGGCTTCTAAGCTCTATCCTTGTTTCTGTTCCACTTGCAGTGGGAATGCGTATTAATGGAGTCCGGTTAATTGCAGACCAGCCAATTTCAATTGGTGCATCATATCCTGCAACTAATCTTTTATATGAATTAATAAGTGGATTCGTAATCACTGTAATTCCTTTAATATGCTCCATAATACCGGCCATAAACTCATATGCCGTGGTACTTAATCCATAAATATCCTCTTTATCTTCAAATATATTTTTCCCGTCTTTCGACAATGACATATTAACATGCATCCCAGAGCCTTTAATTCCACGGACCGGTTTTGGCATAAAAGTAGCATGGTTGCCATGACGTTTGGCTATCGTCTTAACGACCATTTTTAAAGTCGTAATATTATCTGCCGTTTTAAGTGCATCTGCATATTTAAAATCAATTTCATGCTGACTTGGAGCACCTGCATGATAAGAAGTCTCTACATCAAATCCCATATCTTCAAGAGTAAGTACAATTTCTCGTCTTACATTCTCACCAGTATCTAATGGACTTACATCAAAATATCCACCTTTTTCATCTAATATGGTCGTAGGATTCCCTTGTTCATCTGTATTATATAAGAAAAACTCACATTCCGGGCCAACATCAAATGTATAACCTAAATCATTGGCCTCTTTAATTACTTTTTTTAAAATATATCTTGGATCTCCTGCAAAAGGCGTACCATCTTTACAATAGACATCACAAATAATTCTTGCGACTTTCCCTTGTTGAGGCCTCCATGGGAATATTACAAAAGTATCCAAATCCGGATAAAGATAAAAATCAAATTCTTCATTCCGGTTGAACCCTTCAATTGCAACCCCATTAAACATACATTTATTATTTAAAACTTTATCCAGCTGGCTCGTTGTAACAGCCATATTCTTTAGATTTCCATAAATGTCTGTAAATTGTAAACGAATAAATTCAACGTCTTCTTCTTCCACTAACCGTATAATATCTTCCTTAGAATTTTTACTCATTATATCAACTCCTTAATTAATGATTTATTCGAAAAAAGAGCAAAAGCTTCTATACCGAACGCCCTTGCTCTTACTATAAATCATAATAACAGTCGTATTTTATTTTGTCAACTATTTTGGGAAGGCTGATCAATTCATAATCTTTATTCCCTGAATATTAATCCCTGCTAAATTCAGCTAATTCCAAACCTTCATTACGCTCCAAAAGAGTCCTGATGCTCCACGGATTTGCAAAAAGCAGTAATGGATTACCTTTCATATCTTTTACTTTCTTCATGTCGGTAATTCCTTTAATTGAATTTAAATCAAGACCTTTATTCATGATCCAGCGGATATGTTCAAATGGAAGAGACTCCATACGTATCTCTACACCATATTCACTTTCCAGTCTGAATTTTAACACATCAAACTGAAGAACGCCTACAACGCCCACAATAATCTCTTCCATACCAGTATTAAATTCCTGAAATATCTGGATAGCACCTTCTTGGGCAATCTGCAATACACCTTTGGTAAATTGTTTTCTCTTCATGGTGTCTACCTGGCGAATTCTTGCAAAATGCTCTGGTGCAAAAGTTGGAATTCCTTCGAATTCAAACTTCTGATTTGAAGTGCATAAAGTGTCGCCAATAGAGAAGATGCCTGGATCAAATACACCTATAATATCTCCTGCATAAGCTTCTTCCACTATCTTTCTCTCCTGAGCCATCAACTGCTGAGGCTGTAACAATTTCATCTTTTTATTTCCCTGCACATGGATTACTTCCATGCCGGCTTCAAATTTACCTGAACAAATTCTCATAAATGCAATACGATCCCTGTGAGCTTTATTCATATTTGCCTGTATCTTAAATACAAATGCTGAAAAATCTTCTTTGATAGGATCAATCTCACCAATATTAGATTTTCTTGGTAATGGTGATGTAGTCATGTCTAAGAAATGTTTTAAGAAATTTTCAACACCAAAATTGGTCAGAGCAGATCCAAAAAATACAGGAGATAATTTACCGTGGCTTACTGCCTCCATATCAAATGGATCACTGGCTCCATCTAAAAGTTCAATTTCATCATGAAGATTACGATGATAATCTGGCCCTATAATCATATCTATGGTAGGATCATTAATGGAAATCTCCGTTGTCTGTGCCTCTTTTTGACCCCCTGTAGAAACTGCTTTAAAAGTGGTAATATTTTTTGTATTCCGGTCATAAACACCTTTGAATTCTTTTCCTGAACCAATCGGCCAATTTACCGGACATGTTTTAATTCCCAGTTCTGTTTCAATTTCATCTAATAAATCAAAAGGATCATTGGCCTCACGATCCATCTTATTAATAAATGTGAAAATAGGTATATCTCTTAATAAACAAACTTTAAATAATTTTTTTGTCTGGGCTTCTACACCTTTAGAAGCATCAATTACCATAACTGCAGAATCGGCTGCCATAAGAGTACGATACGTATCTTCAGAGAAATCCTGATGCCCCGGGGTATCTAATATATTGATACAATAACCATCATAATTAAATTGTAAAACAGAAGAAGTTACAGAAATACCTCTTTGTTTCTCAATTTCCATCCAGTCAGAAACAGCGTGCTTTGAATTTTGCTTTCCTTTAACGGAACCTGCTGTATTAATAGCTCCACCATAGAGCAGAAATTTTTCCGTTAATGTAGTTTTACCAGCATCCGGATGTGATATGATGGCAAATGTTCTTCTTTTCTTTATTTCATTCGTGTAATCAGACACAATAAATCCTCCAATATTCAATCTTTACATTTAAGTAGGATAACCAATTAATGATATAATATATTAACGGGATATGTCAAGAATTCTTTCTTATATTCAGTAGTATAACCCATTTTCTACACGTAGGAAATGAAGAGTATATTTTATCACGACAAAAAAAGCAGTGAATTCACTGCTTTTAAATATGTATCGATAAGTGATTACTCCACATCACTTATCGAGGTCTTGATTTTTCGAAATATCCTAAAAAATTTAGGTTTTTCGCAAACAGTCCAAAATAAAACAATGCTTTTCTTCACCTATCTTGATATTATTATTACCTGTAATCCTAAAATTATTATGGTAAATAGTTCTATTTATTTTTTATTTGTCATTCTTGTTAATATGATAACCACCAGCATAATTAGAATAATAACTGTAAATATCCCAAACATGCCCTGCCACATTATATTTAATGATTGAATAGTGTACTCATTCATGTTTTGACCTCCTATAAGAACCTTGCTACTAAATTAAGTATAATACCACCAGCTACAACAGAACCGATCTGTCCTGATACATTTGCACCAATTGCATGCATTAAGATGTGATTTTCAGGATCTTCTTTCAGAGACATTTTCTGTACAACACGGGCTGACATAGGAAATGCAGAAATACCGGCAGCACCAATCATCGGATTAACTTTGTTCTTAGTAAACAGATTTAATAACTTAGCAAACATTACACCACCAATAGAGTCAAATACAAATGCTATAAGACCAAGCCCCATAATCAATAATGTATGATATGTTACAAATTCTTCTGCTCTCATACTAAATGCAATTGTAATACCAAGTAATAAAGTAATTAAATTGGATAAAATATTCTGAGCCGTATCTGATAACGTTCCAAGTACACCACATTCTCTAATAAGGTTACCAAACATTAAGAAACCAACTAATGAAACTGACATTGGTGCAACAAAACCTGCAATGAATGTAACAATGATTGGGAATAAAATTCTGGTGAGTTTAGATACGGAACCTGGATTGTATGGCATTCTGATCATACGTTCTTTCTTAGTTGTAACTAACTTAATTGCAAAAGGCTGGATGATTGGAACCAATGCCATATAAGAATAGGCGGCCACTGCAATTGCACCAATATATTTTGAACCCAGAATCTGAGAAACTAAAATTGAAGTAGGTCCATCTGCTGCTCCAATAATGCCTATGGAAGCTGCATCTCTTAAATCAAATCCTAAAAGTGTCGCTACCGTGATAGCAAAAAAGATACCAAATTGAGCTGCTGCTCCAAATAATAACATCTTTGGATTAGAAAGCAATGGTCCGAAGTCTATCATAGCACCAATACCAATGAATAACAAAATTGGTAAGGCTTCAGAAGCTTCAATTCCAGTTTCGAAAAGCCATTGGATAATACCATTTACATTGCCAATACCCTCCATGGTCTGATTAATTGCCCCAGATAAAGGAAGATTAACTAAGATAGCTCCAAACCCCATCGGCATCAATAAAGACGGTTCATATTCCTTTACAATTGCCAGATAGATTAATAACCCTCCTATGGCATACATAACCAGCTGCTGCCAAGTTACAGAAGTAATACCATCCAATAGAAAACTAAAATCCATTTTACGTTCCTCCTAGTGTATATGATTTTTGTAAGAGCAGTTGTGCCCATATATAAAAGTTCAGATATATTCCCAAACCCTTAAAAAGACCTGTGTTCCATAGAACACAGGTCTTGTCATTTAAAATTAAACCAGGGTACTTCCCAAGATGTTGATTTAATTACACGGACAGTGCCAACTACTCCCCCATATTAACTTTATGATAACAAATCAAGAATAGCTTGTCAATGTTGTCCCAATTATTATTTTGTTTTTTCTTCATATAATGCACTTACTTCTTCAATAGATCCATCTGCAATTAATTTACCTTTTTCAAGTAAAATCGCCCGATTACAGATTCTTTGTACTTGAGGTAAGGAATGTGATACAAATAAAACTGTAATTCCTTTGTCAAACATGGAATTTATTTTCTTTTCACATTTCTTTTTAAATTTTGCATCTCCTACCGCTAAAACTTCATCTAAGATAAGAATATCCGGTTCAACTACTGTTGCAATGGCAAAACCAAGTCTTGATTTCATCCCCGAAGAATAATTCTTAAGGGGTACATTAATAAAATCCCCAAGCTCAGAAAATTCTACAATTTCATTCAACTTTTCATTAATAAAATCTCTGGAATAACCTAACATGGTACCATATAAATATATATTCTCCAGACCCGTATACTGTTTTTCAAATCCGGCACCAAGCTCTAACAATGGAACAATTCTTCCTGTTGCAGAATAGGAGCCTTCTGTTGGTTTTAATACACCGGCTAAAATTTTAAGTAAGGTACTTTTTCCTGCTCCATTTAATCCCAGGATTCCAAGGCGCTCTCCCTTTTTTAACTGGAAGGAAACATCTTTCAAAGCCCAAAATTCATTATATTTAATTTCTTTTTTTATTGTTTTTATAACATATTCTTTTAAGTTATCTACTTTTTGGGTACTCATATTAAATCTCATGCCAATATTCTTTACATCTATTACTACTTTGTTCACGATGAACCTCCTACTGTATGGGGTGTATAGCTTACACATTTGATTATAATTGATAATCCACTTATTATAACTGTTTTCCCTTAATTATTCAAGTCTATTCAAAGAATCAAAATGCAATTGCAAATCCTATTGGTTTTCATTAATCAGTTTGTTGTTCATTCCCATTTGTTATTAGCATTTTCTCTACCGGTACATCAGAAAGTTTTCTAACAATATAATGAAATGGCCTCAGAGAAAGAAACAAGGTCAATGAAACAGAGAATACTATTGTTAATCCCATCTCTAATCTGGTATCAATATTGGTATATACATCTGTTAAATACTCAATTGATTTATAAATCAATCCATGGAGTAGATAAATACTCATGGTTCTCTGCCCCAGTTTAGTATACCAGTGCTTCCCTCTAGGTATAATAATTGCAATAAGATAAATAATCAATGTGGCACATAGATAGGCAATCAGACGGTAGAGCCACCCATATTGCGCCTCTCCGATCTTTTCATAGGAATTTTTCATACTTAATATACTAAAATTAATATGTTCTGCTTCTAAGTACACAACACCGAATAACAATAATAAAGATATTAAGGAACATATTTTTACTGAGTATCTTTTGCCAAATTCCATAAATTTACTTTTGTCAAATTTATACCCTAATATAAAAAATGGCAGAAAAGCTACCGTTCTTCCAATGGCAGCAAACTCTCCTATGGAAGTATCAAAACCAACAAGAATACCTAAGAGGAAAGATATTGGTACGATTCCTTTCACTAAAATAATTTTGTCAATTAATACCCGCCAGCAAAACAGAGAGAGCAAAAACCATAAAGAGTATTTGGGAAGCAGCAGACGAAAATCTGTTGGTCTCCCCCATACATAATTTAGTACAATATGATAGACAATCTGTAATCCAACATATGGTACAAATATTCTTTTTACCAGTTTCAATAGATCATTTTGTTTCGAAAAATAAGCACATATGAACGCAAATGCCGGCATGTGGAATAAATAAATTGATGTCTCAATAAATTTCATAGTATGGCTGTCGTTACGAAAAGGTCCTATAAAGTGCGCAACCACAACAAGTACCGCTAACATTCCCCTATAGTTATCAAAATAACTGTCTCTTTGCATAATTTACAAGTACCTCCTTTTCCGGCAATAAAGACAGATAAGGAGGTACTTGTGATATACATGTTAACCGTGAATAATACTATACATGAAGTATAAATTTATCTTGTTTCTTAACAAACATAATCATTCCAATAATCATTACCGCAAAACTAAAACCTAAAGATATCATTAATGCTCTGTTATCCAGTGGCTGCCCATAAATAGCATTTCGGAAGTTCATAATTACTGAATATAATGGATTGATTTCCAATAACCATCCATAACCAGCTTTAATGATCCTGGCAGGAGTATAGAAAATTGCAGATGTATACATTACTAACATCAATGCTACAGACCAAAGATACTCAAGATCCCTGAAAAACACAGATAATGTACACAGAATCAATCCGACACCAAAAGTCATCACCACAATGATAAGCAATGGTATGAATGCCTGTAATAAGTAGATGCTTGGCTTAATTTTTAAAACAGCTGCCACCACTACAAGAATGATTAACGAAATTAAGAAAATTACATAATTCGATAATACACTGGCAAGTGGATAGATATATTTTGGTACATATACCTTCTTAATCATGCCGCTATGAGTACGAATTGATTTCATTGCGGCTTTGGTACTATTTGAAAAGAATGTATATAGTAATCGGCCAGATAAAATGTACACTGGAAATGTTGGATCTTTATTTCCCAACAGAGAACCAAATACGATTGTTAGTACAATCATTGTTAGTAATGGCTCAAGTAAGGTCCATAAAATACCAAGATAAGATCTGCGGTATTTTAAAGTTATATCCTTCTTAACAAGCTCTACCAATAAAAATCGATACTTCATGAAGTTTTTAATGTAACTGTTCACTTTTTCTCTCCATATCTTAATCTTTACAAAATTATTTGATGTTTTTCTTTAGATGATTGAAATTCTGTAATAATTTATTGATTTCAACATCATCTATCTGTGACATTAACTGGTTACGTTTTGCAACTAAATTCATTGGTTTCTTATGATTTGCTGCATATGCTTTATCATAGGTGGATTCGATGAGATTAAATTGATCCTTGAATTCTTCAAAGAACTTTAAACCTTGTTCGTTATTAATTTTAATAACAGACACACCTTTTTGATCAAACATCTCAGGATGCTGATTCTCAATCCCCCAATAATCACCTATAGTAATATCGCCGACCCCTAGTTTTAAATCCGCAAATTCGCAAGTATAACAACATGGTCTTTGAATATTGTTGCTTAAAAATGCTCTGTTAAAGTTATTCTTATTCGCTTGTTCTAATAGCACTTCTCCAGATTCAAATTTAATGCATACATATGGTGTACTCCAACCTCGAAGCTTATTTCTAAACTCAAAGTCGATCACTTTTGATTTATACAGATTTTCTAAATATTCAATATATAATCCGAATACTTTTGGTGATGGAGTTCCATGACATATAATCTCAACCGTATATAAATTATCATAATCTTTACGAAGATAATTTTTAAGGCCCGCAATCTGACATGGATTACCAGAGTACAATACAGGAGTTCCATTATCAAGCAATTCTTTCACTCGAGGTTTTACGTCTCTGCTATCTGGAAAAACATATTTGGAACCTCGGAATGCCTGACATTCTTCTTCTGTTCCGGCGATATCATATATAACTTCCATGTCATCGGTATATTTCACTCCAACAATCTTACCACCACGGGCAAGAATATTTTTATACATTGGCGTGAACATTCCACCACTGGTACTTTGTTCAAGTGTTTCATCGCTTTTATGCATTGCTGCATATACTTTAGGGAATATATCTACCTTTTCTTCTTTATGCATGTGGTTCCCATAAGGACATACTTTTCTGCACATGTTACAATGAATACATTTTTCTTCATCGATGACCGGATATTTGAAACCTTCTTTATCTTCTACCATAATTATGGCAGAAGTAGGGCAGATGTCCCTACATGCATTACATCCAAAACAAGAATAGATATCTTTTGTATCAAAATATTTATCATTTTCAGTAATAGGCTTGTTTGATGTTTTCGGTCCTTCAATTGCAGTCTTAAGAAACTGGATGGATTCTTCCCTAAGTGTAAGTCTTGCTCTTTCCACTGCATCATAATCGATATCTAAATCTGCTAAATCTTCTGGCAGATCACCTGGTTCTGCTATCATATGATTTACAATACCAAGAGAATCCAGAAGGTGTCTCATCCTCTCAGGATTCTGAAAATGAGGAATAGTGATAAAATTTCTTTCATATATGATTGAAAATACCGTTGCATGAAAAGAATTGGCAATAACATATTTTGCATTGGCAATATATCCAACAAACTCTTCCGGGCTACCATTCGTAAATTTCTTTAACTCATTGGTAAAGTCATAATCTTCACGGTTATGAATGATAGGAAGTCCGGTTCTATTAGACATCTCCTGCGCCATTGCATTCAATCTCTTATCTATTTTCTTTATGTGTACATTATGAACATAGATATAATCCTGTTTTATTTTTGGATCTTTCTTTAATTTATCATACATTTCTCTCTTTAAAAGTAATGTAGGATCTAATACTACTGAAACTTCCTTATCGGTAAGTTTTGAAATTGCTTCTTTTGCCTTTTCTTCTCTTACTGATATATAATCGAAATTACGCAGGTATCTTTGGAACAGAGTGTGCTCTACTTCTGGTATCTCATCTCTTCCGATACTTGCAGCATAGGAAACACGTTTGATTTCTTCTTTCCCAAAGGAAAGCAGATAGGCAGGATTAACACCTTTTGTCAAACCACCATTCCAGATTTGATCACTCCCTGCAATCATAATATCATAATCAAAGTTTGCCTTATTCAGATCAGGATATTTTGTAATTGGTTCTGTGGTATTTAAAGTATGATTGATGAATCGTTCAAATTCACGAAATTTTCTGGTTTTGTCCGGCTCCGTTTTCATCTTCTTCAAATACTGTAGTAAATGAACTGCTTTGTTTAATTTACCATGTTTAAATGGGTTTCTTGGTTTGTATAAGCTGTATAAATTATCTGTTGCTGGTAATCTATAATTAATTATTTCAACTTGGTGACCTTCATTTTTTAAGTATTCCTGAAGGGCCCAGGCTTGTAAAACAGCACCATAATTATGAGCACTGTTAAACGTTATAATTCCTATTTTCATAATACACCTCTCTAGCTATTCGAATAGTGAGTCAAAATGTTCCACTGCTTCTCGGTTGTACTCATCATAATTAACATTCATGGCTTTTACTTCACCCTTCATAAAAGCAATCATACCATTCTTTAGGCCTTTTTCACTTGTCTCTACTAAATAACCGCCATGATCTTTCACAAAGCCTTGTGGTCCAGGAATATCTGTTGACATGGTTGGTATGCCAAGAGCATCTGCTTCCAATAATGTCAGACCCAAACCTTCATAATAAGAAGATAACATAAAGAAATCGCACTGTTTCAGAACCGGCATTGGATTCTTCATAGATTTGATTATTATTATATTAGCCTCAGAATTGTTCGCATATTCCAGTGTCTGGTTATAAAGGACACCGTGTCCACCAATAATGATCAAATAAACATCCTTATATTTTGCACTGAACTTTTCAAAAGCTTTCATGAGCATCATATGGCCTTTTTCCGGTGAGAATCGACCAATCGTAATAAATTTCTTTTTATCACCAGCTAAAATTCCTTCTAACTCTTGCTGGGTTATATTACATTTTGTATCAACATCAAAAGTTAATGGTTCGTTTGCCTTGCGAATTATTTCATTATGGGCATGGCAATTATTTACGACTACAATATTGTCTTCTCTTCCGCTGATCTCTAAGGTTGGAGGTACAATATCTCTTGTAACAACTGCTACCTTATCATATTTTTGGTAAGCATTCTTTAAGGTCAGATAATGCTGGTTGGCTCTTGTTTTCATCTCAGCAACCATATCATTATGAACATAAATAGATTTTGATCCTTCAAATCTCTGAAATAAATTGATTGCCTTTTTCTCATAACCTGCAAACTGTATTGCATGGTCAAAATGAACATCTCCAAACTGTTTTTTCCATTCTCTTTTATAAAGCCGGTCTAAATATTTCTCAGTAAATTCATTTTCTTTATCCAGTTTAAAATAGAGAGTATATGCTATCGCTTCTAATAATGTAAAGCTTTCACTGCTGCTCATGGGATAGATGCCAACTTCTTCCGGAATCTGTGCAGCTCGCAGTGGTGTCTTTCTAAGTGCATGTTCATTAAATGTAACAAAATAATTTCGTTTCTTTAGATCAATATTATTAAAAAGATTTAAAAGGGAAGTTGTCAATCCATTCTTTGCTAATGCAGAACCAAACATAATAACCGTATCTTTGCCATTCTTAGGAAGTTTTTCTTCCCTGCATACCTTTTCCCCTTTAATCACATGCTTACAAATCCGCTCTGCAGCTCCCGGACCATCGTAAGTACAGCATTCTTTTAGAAACTGTGTATCATCATATTTTTTTGGAGAATTTAATTCACGAACTAGATCTTTCACAGATTTAACCACCGGAAATGGCAGACTATCCAGAGAAACATAAAGCCCACGTTCTCCAATATATTCTGTTTCATCATAAGCAAATAATATGACTTTTTTCCCGGTATTGGCAAAATCATAAAATACACTTGAATAATCTGTAATTAAGCAATCACACATATTCATGAATTCATAGGCATCATATTGGTCTGGATAAGGTTTAATATGTTTATATTTTGAGTAATCCACATCTTTACTTACAAATGGATGTAATTTCACATATAGCACCTGGTTGTCTTTCAACTTTTTATCAAGTGGTTTTAAATGATATTCTGTTACTGCCAGTAAATGTTCTGTATTTTTTTTGGTAACTGTACCACGCCATGTAGGCATATAGATAAACACCTGCTTATCTTCCAGTCCAAGTTCTCTCTTAATATCTTGTCCAATTTCTTTATGAAAAAAAACAGAGTTCCTAGGATACCCCTCGTTAAGAATAGTTCCATCATATAAACCTCTCAGCATATATGCATCTACCATCTTTTCTTTCATATAATCGTTTGGATAGATTAAATAGTCTGCAATCAGAAGATTTCTTTGAACGTTTCCCATTGCATAAGCTCTGTCTGCTACATCACGTCCCATCTTCTTAAGTGGAGTTCCATGCCATGTGTTTGTGATTACTTGTCCTTCTTTTTTCACATAAGACCGATTAAAAGAAGTATCTGTAAATAAATATTTAGCGATTGCCAAATACTTGTAATAATTATATGAATTTGTACGGATCATTTGTACATTCTTGATACCGTACTTATCTAATTGATTCTGTATTGATTCACGTTTGCTCTCTAATACAGACAGACAAACAGTATAATCTTCATATTCCGGTCTTGATAACTCTAATAATATGTGAAACATATTACCTGCTAAATCACTGCCGTTCTTAGATTCAACCAGTATTAGTTTCTTATTTAGCTTTGCATTATAATAATAATATGAATAATAAGAATTCAGTATAATTACTTTTGATTTCTTATATACATTTTTTAATTTCATTTTTGCTTATTACACTCCTTCGTAATAATTATTTAAACTCACTCGTATTGCAATGTCCCTATTATAATATCTCACGTATTTACAAAAGTCAACGTTATTATATACCATGGTAATCGGCGCAATTCCTTTTAAGTTATGTACTTTTCCGGCATTATTATCAAGTTTTATAAAAAGATTTTATATTTTTTTTATTTATTGCAACCTTTTGATGTTTTTATTAGTATTACCATTATAAGGTTTAAATTGATTATTTTAACGATAAAGAACCAATGGCAATATATACCTGATGATTTACACATTTTTATTTTAAAAGGAGAGATTTTATGAAAAAGAAATTAAGCATTATTTTATGTAGTACAATGTTACTTAGTTCTTTCCCTATGAATATTCATGCCAGTGAGATTGGAAATCCCATCATAAGTCCAGAAGCATCTGTTAGCAGGGAAGCATCTGCTGCCAGCGAACCAACCTCTGAGAATCTTAAAAAAATAACATCCACGGTAAAAGGGAAGGTTTCCATACCTAAGAGTTTCACCAATTTTGATTATCATTATAATACAAAAGATAATTATGGGGCTGCCAGCTGGGAATTAATCTGGAGCAATTCAAAAGAAACTGAAAGAATCTCTGTAATGTGTGATGAGGCGGGTAATATACTAAATTATTATCGCTTTTCAGAAAATCAATACACACGCAGCAAACCAAAATATTTAAAATCCCAGCTACAGGGAAAAGCAGAACAATTTATTAAAAAAATAGCTCCTGCTGTGGCCAAAAAAATTAAAATTACAGATTCTAATCCCGTAAGTATCTATAGCGGACAGTACACATATAGTTATATACGTATGGAAGGCAATATTCCAATGCCGGATAATGGAGTAAGAATATCTGTGAATTATGAAACTGGGGAAATAATCTCCTGCTCCATTAACTGGTTATATGATATTACTATCCCCTCCTCTTCTGCGGTTATCACAAAAAAGGAAGCTACAGAAAAGATTAATGATAAAGTTAAAATGGAACTGGCATATAGGGCAGCCTATACAACAGATAAATCCGGCAAAACAACTGCCAGAGCATTCCTTGTATATGAGCCTGATAAAGATTATATTGCTGTAGATGCAAAATCAGGAAAAGTATATCTTACGAAGAATGAATATGTCTATAATTCTGATTCTTTCACAGAAGGGGCTACAAGGGATGAAGCAGCATCTGAAGAGAAAAACGCTGGTTCTCCATTAACAGACAAAGAAATCGAAAGTATTGATAAGTTGAATGATTTAATCTCTAAAGAAAGCGCTATTAATAAAGTGAAGGGAGAAGACAACCTCCTTATTGATAGCAATGCCACTGCAATTACTGCTAATTTAACACAAAGCTATTCTAATAATAATGAAAAGAACTTTGTTTGGAATATTAATTTTACTGATCCGAGAGACCTTAAGAATGAAAGCTACAGAGCCTATGCCAATGCATCTGTAGATGCGAAAACCGGTCAGATTATTTCTTTCTATGCAAGTGTTCCTAATTATTATGATATTGGCGAAAATAAATGGAATGAAGTTAAAGTAATTTACACAAAAGAACAAGGTCAGACGACTTTTGAGAATTTCTTAAAGAAACAGATTCCTTCCTATTACAATAAGTCCAAACTCTCTAATACGGAACATGATTATATTATCGCATATAAAGAACAAAATCCGGTATATGGGGGATATCGTTATAACTATGACCGTGTAAATGAAGGTATTCCATTTGCATCTAACGGAATTACCGGTTCCGTGGATGGAGTAACCGGCAAAATCTATCGTTATCATTATAACTGGGATGAAAATATCAAATTCGAATCTTCAAAAGGAGTTATGTCGGCAAAAGAAGCATTTACCCATTATATCGGTAAAGAAGGATATGATCTTGTTTATGAGATCAATACCATTTATAAGCTCGGTAATAAAACAGTTAAAACTTATGATCAAATTACAAAATATGAAGTCAGATTAGTCTATAGAACTGATATTAATCCTACCGCTATCTCACCATTTACAGGAAAACAACTTGACTATAATGGTGAAGTATATGTAAAAGAAACTAATTATTCTTACTCTGATATTGGATCTCATAAAGCTAAAAGTGCAATTCTGCTTCTGGCAGATATGGGAGTCGGTTTTGAAGGAAGTAAATTCCTCCCAAACCAAAAGATTACATCAAAAGAATTTACTACTCTTCTTACACAGCTTGGTTATCGTACTGAGGACTTAAAATTAAGTACAACTGCAAAAACCATTACTCGTACCAATGGAGTAAAAGCATTAATTACATTAGCCGAATTGGATAATGTAGCTAAGATAAAAGGTATCTATACAACAAGCTTTAAAGATCAGGCTCAAATTCCTAAGGATGATTTAGGTTATGTAGCTCTGGCACAGGGTCTTGGAATTGTAAATGGAACTACTTTCAGACCAAAAGCTGCCATAACCAGAGGAGAAGCCGCCCAGATGATTGTTAACTTTTTAAAAGCTGATATTAAATAAAAACACTTGGGACTGTTGCAAAATACTTATCTCTTTGCAACAGTCCCTTTCTTTCTGCCTAAATGTACTTACCTTCCAATTCAACTAACAGATTAAAATATTTTTCCTGAATACCGTTATTATTTGCTTCATTTTCAAATTCTGCTGATAATTCATTCACATGTTCCAGAACTTCAGGGCTTAGCTTTTTAGCTGCAAATGTATATACCACATCATCTTCTTTTCCAATATGTCTGGCCAGAAGATTTGCATATCCTACTCCATTGGCTATTACATCCAGTTTGCTCTCTTCATCTCCTGATTTTACACGTTCCAAAGCAAGTTCTAGATCTCTTATATATAATCTGCCTTGATCATGTTCCACTAACATTCCGTGAGAAATAAGATTTTTTCCTATTTCCCCTAAGTTATTCAGCATTTCTTGAAAAAGGAATTTTTCTTCTTTGCCATGATGATGTGCATCCGCATAATTTCTTATAAAATCAATCATTTTTGCAAAATCATCATAATTGATTTCCATACCTTTTAAAATATTAAAACTTGCATTTCGAACAACTTTCAGCATCCTTAAGATATATTTATGTTCTGCAACCATTAAATCTATACTATTCATTATAATCCTCCGATCTGTTTTCTACTTTTTATCATACTTGTTACTTCATCAACCTTTATATATTCAAAATTTGTTTCACTGATAAAGCCCCGGATAAACGCTTCTCTTAATATATAATAGTTGTTTACATCTCCACCTATTTCATTCCAATATTGTTTATGAACACAAGTATTTCTCTTCCACTTTACTAATTCTTCGTCTCCTTCAATCACACTATTGGCATGATCGCATGGCATACCATCCAATAAACTATCACTTATGGCTTTATAAATTACAGCCGCACTTTCTTCTGCAGAAGAAGTTTCATTACCTCTCGTAAAGAAAATTTCCTCTAATTCAGTTAAAAGCTCTCGATTTTTTTCTAATAATATAGTTACACTATATGCCAATTTATATTCTACTTGCGAAACAAGGCTCTGTAACCATCCATGGATATTTCCCTCATCTATGACCTGTTCTAATGCTCTTGTTTCCGTAACACCATATTTATTTTCTAATTCCATTCTTAAGTTGAAACCCGGTATTTTTTGTTCACTTAATGCTATAATGTCTTCCACTAAATCATTTTGTATCTGTATTTTATTATATAACCAAAAATGTATCGGTCCTAAAAATGCGCTCATATTGCCTCCTGTTTTGTCTTTAAATTGTATTTTATTATTGTAACCACTTACTTATAATGATATTATA
Organism: Mobilisporobacter senegalensis; assembly: GCF_003752155.1. Classification (GTDB taxonomy): domain Bacteria; phylum Bacillota; class Clostridia; order Lachnospirales; family Lachnospiraceae; genus Mobilisporobacter; species Mobilisporobacter senegalensis. The sequence continues at coordinate 194,242 of NZ_RJVG01000006.1, forward strand.
AAGTATATTCAACTTTTCAATGTATCCCTGGATACAATTCGTTTTTAGTATAATAAATATTATTAACAAATTATTTATTTTATAAAATATTTCTAATATGTATCTATGGCTACACCCTAATTTTTAAAATTATGCTATATTGTACTTGAAATTGGATTATAATAATGTAAAATAGAATAATAAATATAAAGGAGGCTTATTATGGCTAAAATAGATAAATCAATGATTATTGCTGATATTTTAAGAGTAGATCAAGGTGTTGTTCCTATTCTTTTACAATCAGGCATGCACTGTTTAGGATGTCCTTCTTCTCAGATGGAATCACTTGAAGATGCATGTATGGTTCATGGAATCGATCCTGATGAATTAGTAGAAGATTTAAATAATTATCTGGATGCAACAAACTAATCAATAATAAAAAAGCTTATATGAAATAAAAGATACCTGTAAAGTAAAAACAATTTCTTTACAGGTATCTTTTTTTATAGTATAGAAATCTAACGTAAAAAAGGCGCCCCACAGTTTAGTGAGGCAGCCCCATATTTAAATAGAGTATGTTATTTATCCAGATGAATTATGCTAAGAACATTTTGATATCATCTTCAACATTAGTGATTCCACCAATACCAAAGTTTTCAACTAAAACTTTCGCTACATTTGGAGACAGGAATGCTGGTAATGTTGGTCCAAGGTGAATATTCTTTACTCCCAAGTATAATAGAGAAAGAAGTACAATAACCGCTTTTTGTTCATACCAGGCAATATTAAATGCGATTGGTAATTCATTAATATCTTCAAGACCAAATACTTCTTTTAATTTTAATGCAATTACAGCCAAGGAATAAGAGTCATTACATTGTCCTGCATCAAGTACTCTTGGGATACCATTGATATCGCCTAATTCTAATTTATTATATTTATACTTTGCACAACCTGCTGTTAAAATAACAGTATCCTTTGGAAGTGCTGCAGCAAATTCAGTATAATAGTTTCTAGACTTTTGACGTCCGTCACATCCTGCCATAACAAAGAATTTCTTAATAGCGCCAGTTTTTACTGCTTCAACCACTTGATCTGCTAATGCTAATACTTGATTATGAGCGAATCCACCAATGATTTCACCTTCTTCAATTTGTGTAGGTGCACTGGATTTTTTAGCCATTTCAATAACAGCTGAGAAATCTTTATGTCCATTTTCATCTTTATCAATATGTTTACATCCTGCAAATCCTGCAGTACCAGTTGTAAATAATCTGTCTTTATAAGAATCCTTTGGAGGCACGATACAGTTAGTTGTCATAACAATTGGTCCATTGAAACTTTCGAATTCTTCTTTTTGTTTCCACCATGCATTACCATAATTACCTACAAAGTTGCTATATTTCTTGAATTCCGGATAGTAATGAGCCGGAAGCATTTCTGAATGAGTATATACATCTACTCCAGTTCCCTGAGTTTGTTCTAATAATTGTTCTAAATCTTTTAAATCATGACCTGAGATTAAGATACCAGGGTTCTTACCTACACCAATATTGACTTTTGTGATTTCTGGGTTACCATAAGATGAAGTATTGGCAGTATCCAATAATGCCATACCATCCACACCGTATTTACCTGTCTCTAAAGTAAGCGCTACAAGATCATCTGCAGTCATGCTATCATCTAAAGTTGCTGCTAATGCTTTTTGCATAAATCCAGCAATATCTTCGTTGTCGTAATTTAATTCATTGGCATGTTTTAAATATGCTGACATACCTTTTAATCCATATATGATAAGTTCTCTTAAACTTCTTACATCTTCATTCTCAGTAGCAAGTACACCTACTGATACTGATTTTGCATCAAATTCTTCTCTTGTAGAAGCAGTCCATAATGCTGCCTCATGTAATGAATCTTTCTCTGTTACTTTTGCAAGCAGTTCTTCTTTTATTCTTAATGTGTCTATGATTCTTTGATAAAAAACATCATTGTCAAAGTTAGCATTTGTAATTGTAGTGAAAAGATTTAAAGTAATATGATGATTTACTGCTGCAGAGATTGTTTCTCCTTGCTCTCTTAATCTCGTCGTTACGACACTTAGTCCTTTTGTTACATAAATTAATAAATCTTGAATATTAGCAAGTTCAGGAGATTTTCCACAGACACCAAAACTAGTGCATCCTGTACATCCTGCAGTTTCTTGACATTGAAAACAAAACATCTTATTATCCATCCATCTAACTCCTTTTCATTTTGTTATTGATTTGATAGGCTTAGTATAATATAATTAATTTAAATTTAATGTAGCTGTAGCTACAAAAGTAAAAAACTAAAAATTTTTAAAAAATCCATAAATGCTCATAAGGAGGCCAAAATGATTGAATATACCGATACTTTATTAAAATGCGCCTTGTTTAAAAATATAAAAGAACAGGATTTAGAACATCTGTTACTGTGTTTAAATTCTTATACTAAAAATTATAAAAGTGATGAATATGTATTCTTTGCTGGAAAAGAAGTGAATTATATCGGCGTCATTCTAAGTGGTTCTATTGAAATCATCAAAGAAAACCAGGCCGGGAGTGTTCATATTATGGCCTTTTTAGGTCCTTCCCATATATTTGCCGAGGGTATTGTGTGCACAAAAGCAAGAATTTCACCTGTTACCATAAGAGTGAAAGAAGATTCTAAGATACTATTCATTCCTTATGAACGGATCACAAGAAGCTGCGGAAATTCATGTAACTTCCATATTAGTTTAATACAGAATATGATGATGATTCTTGGGGAGAAAAACTTTAACTTAAATACTAAAATAGAACTGCTGACATTAAAAGGTATGCGTGAAAAGATTGCTTCTTTCCTTTTAAATGAAGCCAAAATACATAATAGTCTCACATTTCAAGTCATTCCAAATCGTAATGAATTAGCTGAATACCTAAATGTATCCAGGACTTCCATGTGCAGGGAATTAGCTAAATTAAAAGAGGAAGAAATCATAGATTATTATCAGAATTCCTTTAAAATCCTGAATATGGATGCATTAAAAGAATGTTTAATGTAACTTATATAATTTATAGAAAAAGGGCATTTGCAATTATGAATAGTTTCACCATTGCAAATGCCCTAAATTTTTAATCGATCTATGTTTTTATAAAGATTTTCCTGTTCCATTCTGTTCTTTACTGGAAGGACAACTTGAAACCGTGCTATGGCTGCATCCGCTGCATCCACTGCATCCAGTCTCCCCCTTCTTTTTCCTTGATATATTATAATATATAACACCGCCAAGACAAAGAACGATAATTCCTACAACAATAATATCTATCATATAATCTACCTCCAATATTATAAACCAGTTCTAAAATTTAGGATCTGATTACTTCATAATGATAGTTTCAATTTCTTCTTCTTTTATAAATCCTTTCGTTCTCAATCCAATCTCTAATGCTTCTTTCCATGCAGTAGCGGATAATGAAAGAATTTTTTTATTATTTAATGTAATCGCAAACCCATCCTGTTTCTTATTTGAACTGTCATAAGATATGCGATAAAGGTTTCTTCGGTCAATTACTCCAATTTCTTCTAAAGTCTTGACCATTCGATAGACCGTTGCAATTCCAATGGACGGGTCTTTCTCATTTGCCTGATAATAGATTTCTTTACAGCAGGAACACTTATTATTTAAGATAATATCTAAAATAATTTTTCTCTGCTTTGTAATTCGAAAACCTTTATCTCTTAATTGATTTAATAATAACTCTTTATTCTTCATAATTTTGTCTCCAAGCCAAGCGGAATCAAACTGGTTTGATTCTATTTGGCGCAAATTCCAAGAGTGAAAACGTCTTTCTTTCACTCTTTGTCTCCAAGCCAAGCAGAATCAAGCTGGTTTGATTCTATTTGGTATAACTACAAGAGGCCTTTGTAAAAGCCTCTTGTATCCTGTTAGAATATAATGTTTCCAACTACATTAATAATTAAAGCTACTATGTAAGCAACGAGCATCTGGAAACCTACCGCTCTCAATGTCCATTTAATGGAACCCATTTCTCTACGGATTGCACCAACTGCTGCAAAACATGGCATACATAAAAGATTAAATGCCATATATGAATATGCGCTTACATTAGTAAATACATTAGATATCTGTGGCAGTGCCTGTTCACCGGCGCTAATAGCCTCAATAGCTGCCTCATCATTGATTCCTGCATATAGTTGTCCAAAGGTTGCAACAATATTCTCTTTTGCAATCCAGCCTGTAACAACACCAACACTCGCTCTCCAGTCAGCAAATCCAAGAGGAGCAAATATTATCTTAATCGCATTTCCAATGGATGCTAAAAAGCTTTCTTCCATATCGCACATTCCGCCAAAATTAAAGTTTGATAATAACCAGATTAATATAGTAGAGCCAAAAATAATCGTACCTGCTTTGATTGCAAAGCCTTTTACTTTTTCCCATGCGTGAATTAATACACTTTTAATAGTCGGCAAACGGTATTGAGGTAATTCCATAATAAAATTAGATGCCTCACCATTAAACACAAACTTATTTAATATAAATGAACTTAATATTGCAACGATTAAGCCAAGCATATAAATTGAAAATACTATCATTGTTTGATTTTGGTCTGCAAATAATGTCACCGCAAACATGGCATAAATAGGAAGCTTTGCACCACATGACATAAATGGTGTAATCATCATGGTAATTTTTCTGTCTTTATCACTTTCTAATGTTCTTGATGCCATTAAAGCGGGAACGGAACATCCAAAGCCCATCAACAGTGGAATAAAAGAACGACCCGAAAGACCAAAACGTCTAAAGATACGATCCATAACAAAGGCAATTCTAGCCATATAACCGCTGTCTTCCAAGAAGGACAATAGCAGGAATAAGACAAGTACTAAAGGAAGGAAACCGGCCACCGCACCAATACCATCCATAATGCCGCCAATCACTAATCCTAATAACCAGTCAGAAGCACCTGCCCCTACAAGAAATCCTTCCAATGCTCCGGACAAAGTTCCCCAGGCAGTCTCTACTAATCCGGCTAACCATATACCCGGACTTGGAAGACCTGGTATAAATAAGAAATTTTCACTAAAAGTACAGGCGAAAAGTATATACATTACAACTGCAAAAATAGGTAATGCTAAAATACGATTTGTTAATATCTTGTCTAATTTATCTGATCTCGTTTCAGAATATCCTTTATTAGCTTTTTTAACAGCTTGCTTAACAAGCTTAGCTATAAATTGGTATCTTAAATCTGCGATTTTTGCTTCTGTATCACCGTCTGCTGCTTTTTCAGCCTCTTTGATAATCCCTTCGATTACTGATTTCTGAGAATCTGATAAAGTTGCTGTAATTATTTCGTCACCTTCTACGATTTTTAATGCTTTCCAATCTTTATCTTCTTCTCTTTCTTCTTTTAAAACAGCCTTTACTTCTTGAACCGCATTTTTAATATTTTCATCAAAAACATCAATAGGTTTATTTACTGTTTTATTCTTTACTACAGTAGCTGCCACTTCCATTAACTCATTAAGCCCTTTGCCACTTCTTGCAGTAATTGGAACAACTGGAACTCCAAGACTTTTTGAAAGTTTATTGTAATCAATTGAGTCCCCTCTCTGGGCTACTTCATCCATCATATTTAGAGCAACAATCATAGGAATCTCCGTTTCTGCGATTTGAAGCGTTAAATAGAGATTACGTTCAATACTGGTAGCATCAACAATATTTATCACTGCATCCGGTTTCTCTTTCACGATATAATCTCTTGCAATGATTTCTTCTGCTGAATAAGGAGACAATGAATAAGTTCCTGGTAAATCCAGAATTGATATCTCTTTATTCTTCTTATATGTACCTTCTTTTTTATCAACTGTTACACCAGGCCAATTTCCTACATGCTGTTTTGATCCAGTCAATTCATTAAATAATGTTGTTTTACCACAGTTAGGATTCCCTGCTAATGCAATAACGTATGACATTTTTTCCTCCTCTTGGTTAGTTTCGGCTAACCACATGATATTATTTTACTTCGATCTGTTTTGCTTCATCTTTTCTTAAACTCAACTCATATCCACGAATATTAACTTCAATGGGATCTCCCAGAGGTGCTACTTTAACTACTTTCACTAAAACTCCTGGTGTAACTCCCATATCCATGATCCTTCGTCTCATAGGTCCCTTTTCTCCAATACCAATCACAGTACCTTCCTGCCCTGGCTTTAGATCTTTTAACGTCATTATCATTACCTCCTGAATTTATTCTACAATAATTTGGGATGCCAGCCCGCGGTTAAGGGCTATTTTTACACCTTTTACAAGCAGTATCATACCACTTGCATTCTCGCCCACCACTTTTACAAGTTCTCCCTTAACAAAACCAAGGTCTTGAAGATGCCTTTTCATTTCTTCTTTTCCGCGAAAGTTAGATATTACCCTAGTTTCACCGATACCTACCATAGCTAATGCCATCTCTTTCACTCACTTTCCTGCTTCTTGGCAATCACATTTAGACAATTAATTTGATGTGTTTTATCCTCTTTTTAAGATTGTTTTTGAGAATAACTTTCATTTTCTTTTAGTATTATAGTTCATTCCAAACATCATGTCAATATTTACAATCAATTTTTTAATATTTTTATCAATTTCATGGAAATCCTATGGCTGCCTAAAATATGATCTTCCTTCCATGATTCATAATTGTTTTGCGACAGCCCCCTCCTTTATGAATAACTATGGTAATTATATCCTGTTAAATATTAATAATATTTCTATCTTGATCTTTCTGGGTTGTAAACCATCCCCTTAAATATTTGTTTAATAATATTGCCGGCAATGATAAGAAAAACCATATGATTGAAAATGGTAAACATATTTGTCCCAGTAGATTAAATGGTAATTCAGAATAATCCCATATTCCTAAATTTAGCCATAAGTTTAAAATAACTCCTGCAATAAATTCCACAGTTGTTACTATTATTGATGATATCCCCATTAATCCCAGCAGAGGTATATCCCATTTATTATACTCACTAAGCAATCCCATCAACACAAAACACATTCCTCCCACGATTGCCATCGTCCAATGGGAATAGCCCCTGTTTACTATCTCTAACCCATAATAAATGGAACCGCCTACCAGCATAAGAAATGGATATTTTATAATATGTTCCATAGAATCCTCCTTAAAAGTTTAATAAAATGAAAAATTTTCTTTTTCCCTTCTACTTTTTTGTCTTGTGAAATTATATCCTTACTTAATTTGTCCACTTATTTCAAAAATAATTAGCAATATTTATAATTGGTATTATCTACAAAGACTAAATGTTCAAAATATTCAAAAATTTTACATGGTTCTATTGTCTGTGTACAAGCTAAAATAATTTAATCATTTAAAATAAAAAAGGTTTAAAAATGATTACTCATTTCTAAACCTTTTGCTTTATAGATTTTTCATTATAAATTCATAATATATATTAATTAAAATTTGAATTCATTTACTTTCTCCTGCAATTCACTGGAAAGTTCACGTAATTGATCTGCATGCTTTGTAACTTCATCCATTGTTACTGATATTTCTTCTGTAGATGCTGTAACTTCTTCTGTTGCAGATGCAGACTCTTCAGAGATCGCAGAAATATTTTCTATCTGTACTACTATATTCTCTTTCTTAGAAGCAATATCAATCGTATTTTCTTTAATCTCTGATATCTTTTCAGATAAATTACTTACTGCACTCATAATATCTCTAAATACTGCTTGTGTTTGTCCAACTATTTCGACCTGCTCTTTTACATTTTCATCAGTTATTTCCATTGCTTCTACAGAAAGTTCTGTTTTATGCCGGATCTCATCTAAAATACCTTTTATCTGTACTGTTGATACCTTAGACTGTTCCGCTAAATTTCTTATCTCATCAGCAACAACTGCGAAACCTCTGCCGGCTTCCCCTGCTCTTGCTGCCTCAATAGATGCATTCAAAGCCAAAAGGTTGGTCTGCTCCGTGATTCCATTAATCGTATCTGAAATTGCATTGATTTGATTCATACTTTTCTTCATATCATTTATTAACTGAGAAATTTTAGTGGTTGAATCCTTTGTTTCACTGGATGTCTGAATCAGGGTTTGAACTTTAATTAAACCTTGGCTGGTAAGATTGTTTGCATTATCTGATAACTGATCGATAATATTTGCAGATTCTTCCACTACATTTAATTTATCAGCCAGATCAGAAATACTATTTGCCCCCTCTACAGCATTTCTTGCCTGCTCTGTGGCTCCGTTTGAAACTTCTTCTACTGCTCTTGCAACTTCATTGACAGAAGCATTGGTTTCTACTGACATGGCAGCAAGAACTACGGCTGTATCAAGTACTGTATTTGAAGATATGCTGACTTCATTTATAAGCTTGGATATATTACCAGCCATTTCATTAAAATGGACCCCTAACTGATTAAATTCATCTTTGGATTTAATGGTTACTGATGCAGTTAAATCGCCATTGGCAATTTTCCCCATCCCATCTAATAATGTCTGAATATTTTTGCCAATGGGTTCCGTAAATCTTATACTTAATACAATGGCACAAAGACCAATTATTATTGTTATTACAATACATGTAAGCACGATTATTTGAGTATCATTTGTCAACTCTGACTCAGATAAAGAAGCCATTACCTTCCAACCGGTAACTTCACTTGTATAATACGCTCCAAATTTTTCTTCTCCTTCAAACTCGTATGTTGTAAATCCATCTTTATTTTTAAGAGCCTCATCCCAGAATGAAAGTTTTGTAACGATATCTTTTCCAATCATTGAACTATTAGGATGTGAAATCATCAGACCATCTGTATCACAGATGAATATATAACCGCTTTGACCTACTTTGATTTTAGATATGCCCGAAGAATAGTTATCAAGGTCGATATTCATACCTGCTACACCGGTAATAATGTTACCATCTGTAATTGTTTTACTTATGGACACTACTCTCTTCCCTGTGGTTGTACTGGTATATGGTTTTGAAATTACAATCTCACCCTGATGTTCCATAGCAGCTTTATACCAATCTCTGCCCTTATAATCTATATTTTTCTCTAATTTGTTTTCTGGATATGTATAATAAACTCCTTTTTCACTACCTACATATACTCCTACAATATTGTCATCTGTTTCTTTTATATTTTGTAAAAAACTTTTGGCGAAGTGGAAATATATAGGATTATCTGCACTTATCACATTCGTATCCTGAGTAATGATATTAACGGTATTTGACATGGCAGAAAAATAATTATCAATACCTCTGCTCACCTCTTGTGTCGTCTGACTACTGGTAGTCTCTAATTTATTATTTAATACCCTCTTAGAACTTATATAAGAAGTTATTCCCATTAATAGTACAGGGATCAGGCTTATCCCTAATAGCATCATAATAATTCTGCCTCTTATACTGTGTGAATTTTTTATTTCATTTTTAATGGGTGTTTTACTTCTACTTATCTTTTTTCTTCTTTGATCTTTCCTGTTCCGTTTCATTTTCTTTCTAAATATGTTCTTCAACTTAATTTTCATATTTTCCTCCCAAACCAGCTAAAACCATGATGTCCTGCTTATCTTTAGTTATAAATTAACAACATAACTTTCATTATAATTATACATGTGACATTTTACAACATTTTATTGTATGATTTTACATGCATTAACTTTCTTTCTGCCTGAAATGAATAAACTGCCTTATAAGTTGAAATGCCCTCTGTCAACCAGACAGCGGGCATTCAATTTGTTGGAATACTATTAATAATATTTATAGACAAATATATTTATATTTTTAATCTTCATCTTGTAATGCAGCACATCCAATTTCCCCTGTACGGACTTTAACAACTTCCTCTACATTAAATACAAAAATCTTACCGTCACCGATCTTTCCTGTATAAAGTGCTTTTCTGGCCGCTTCAATTACAGTACTCACCGGAACCTTACATACCACAATCTCAACTTGAATCTTTGGCAATAAATTCATTTCCAATGGAACTCCACGATAATATTCTGTTGCACCTTTTTGCATACCACATCCAAGTACATTGGTCACTGTCATACCAGTTACCCCAATATTATTCATTGCCTCTTTTAACTGTTCAAATTTACTTTGCTTTGTAAGTATGACAACTTTAGATAGTTTATAATCATTTTCACTGTTATTATTGAGCAGTTCTTTGCTGGCACTGACAGGAATTGCAGTTTCCACACTTACAATTTCTGAATCCTGATATGAAGAAAATCCATTTACAGTTGGAACAAAATCTGCATAAGCACTAACAAGACCATGCTCTTCAAAATCAAGACCATTGATTTCTTCTTCTCTGGAAACTCTAAGACCTATCGTATTCTTAATAACTGTAAATGTAATAAACATAGTAACAGTAACCCATCCTATAACCGCAATTACACCAATAGCCTGAGTAATTAATAAGGAGAAACCTCCACCATAGAATAATCCTCCATCTGTGGCAAATAAACCAACTAATAAAGTTCCAGTTGCCCCACATAAACCATGAACACCAATTGCTCCAACCGGATCATCTATTTTTAACTTCTGATCAATAAATTCAATACCATATACTACAACAATACCTGCAATTATACCGATGATTGCTGACCCAAGAGGTGTAACCACATCACAGCCTGCCGTGATGCCTACCAGACCTGCAAGTGCACCATTTAATGTCATAGATACATCAGGTTTTTTATAACGGATCCAGGTAATACACATAACTGTAACTGCGCCAACTGCAGCTGCCATATTTGTAGTTACAAAGATAGAACCCATAGAGGTTAATACATCATCCCCTGTTGCAGATACTGTAGAAGCACCATTAAATCCAAACCAGCAGAACCATAGTATAAATACTCCGAGTGCACCAAGAGTTAAGCTATGACCCGGAATAGCTTTAGATTTGCCATTTTTATCATATTTACCAATACGTGGCCCTAAAATCTTTGCACCAATAAAAGCCGCTACACCACCTACCATATGAACTGCAGTAGAACCTGCAAAGTCATGGAAACCTAGCTGTGCCAGCCAGCCGCCACCCCAGATCCAATGACCTGATACCGGATATACAAAAGCACTGATGACCATACTATAGATACAATACGATGAAAATTTAGTTCTTTCTGCCATTGCACCAGAAACAATAGTTGCTGCTGTGGCACAGAATACTGTCTGGAAAATCAGAAATGCCATGAGCGGAACTCCTTCTGGTAATACACTGGAATAATCACCTAAAACCATTGGATCAAATCCACCAATTAGTGCACCACTTCCACCAAACATAATGCCAAAACCTAATAACCAATAAATTGGAGTACCCAGCGAAAAATCCATAAGATTTTTCATAATGATATTACCGGCATTTTTCGCTCTGGTAAATCCTGTTTCTACCATAGCAAACCCAGCTTGCATAAAGAATACAAGTGCTGCACCAACTAGAACCCAAATTGTGTTAACTGCTGAAAACATATGATTCCCTCCCATGATAAAAGACGCGTATCCTATTGATTTCTCAACATCGATACACGCCTTTGTGTTATTTATAAATTCACAAAAAAGGCGCTTAGATTGCAATCTAAAACGCCTTTGTTTTTGTAAATTTTATTATGAATGGAATTATAGTGGAAGACAACCTGCATTGTCAACACGAAAAAGAATAATAATTAATTACTATGATTTATTAAATAAATATTTGATTTTACTTATGATTATTAATTAATATTTTATATAATTCTTATTTTATAATTTCACATATCCATACCCATTTACAATTGCCTCAACTTTCTGTCCTGATTTACAGAAAGGGCAATCGGTAATATTATAATTTTTATAACCAGGAATATCTTTTTCTTTAAATATGGTATCTATACGAACACCATCGATCTTATCAATTACACTAAATATAGCAGCAATTCCCTGTATTCTTCCCCCATAATACTGAATACATTCAAGGCTTTTACTTACGGTAGAACCAGTTGTAACAGAGGCAACCAATAATAAAATATGTTTTCCTAAGATAGCTGGCTGATTATTTTCTCTGAAAATCATCTGTCCATTAGAATTATACTCAGGAGAGATAATATAAATAGTCTTATGATCATTCATTGAAAGAATCCCTGCATTTGATAATTCCCATGCAAGAAAACCTCCGATCACTTCACACCCATCCATACAGACAATGGTATCAATAATCACATCATTATTAAAGTTTTGTGCCAATGTTTTGGCGACCTCAGCTGCTTCATTCTGTCTCGTCTTTATTGATGTCATATCAATGTAGTAATTAATATGAGAATAACTCGTAGCAAAATGACCCGGTATGACTTTTAGGGCTATTTTATTATTCATGGGTGCGTAAAATTTTACTTCTCTGCTTTCCATAAAAATACCTCCTTTATCTGTGCACCATCTGGTATTTTTATTATAAGACAATTAGTAATATTTAACAATGATATTAACTAACAATTTTCTGGCCGTATTTTATATAATAATTTCATTATAATTGGTGTAATGATAGATGAAATTATAATTAATAAGATAACCGGAGTAAAAAATCTTTCTTCTAACAGCCCGACAGATAATCCTTTTTGTGCAACTATAAGTGCCACTTCACCTCTTGTCATCATTCCAATTCCTATTTTTAAAGCCTCGTTATTGTTAAACCCACATATCTTTCCAATTAATCCACAACCTACGATTTTTGAGACTAATGCTATGGTAACAAATCCAATGGAAAATATTAAAAGAGAAATAGAAAAATCGTCAATTGATGTTTTAAGACCTATACTTGTAAAAAATATAGGACCAAATATCATATATGAATTCACATCTAATTTCTCTGCAATATATTCAGAATCCTGGATGCTGCACAATATAATACCAGCAATATACGCGCCGGTAATATCTGCAATTCCAAAATACCTTTCTGCTAAGTAAGATAATAGAAAGCAAAGTACCAGACCAAAAATTGGTATTCTGCGTTTATGAGGATATTTATAATTTAAATATTTGAATATGTAATAAAATATTATTCCTGCCGCAAAACTGAATGCAAAAAATAATATTGTATTTATAACTACATGAATTGGATTTGATGATGGATTTTTAAATCCAATCACAAAAGTTAAAACTATGATCCCAATTACATCATCTATAATTGCTGCACTTAAAATTGTTGTCCCCACACGTCCTTTAAGATGACCAAGTTCCCTTAATGTCTGTACAGTTATACTTACAGATGTGGCTGTCATGATAACACCAATAAATACAGCTTTATAAAATTCTAAAGAGCCAATAGGCGAAAAGCCATAGAAAGCAGTATACAAACAATAACCACCCAATAGTGGTAATGCTACTCCCATACATGCAACTAAAAATGCTATTGGACCTGTTTTTAATAAATCTTTCAAATTTGTTTCCAATCCTGCAAGAAACATTAACAGAACTACCCCTATCTCTGCCATTTGTATAATAAAATCAGTCTGATTAACCAGACCTAATATAGTTGGTCCAATAATTAAACCTGCAATGATTTCTCCAACAACTTGGGGTGCATGTAATTTTCTGGCCAATATTCCAAACCCTTTTGCCGCAATAATAATAATGGCTAAACTTTTAAATATTTCAAATGATTCCATGTCAATACTCCTAACTGTACATCAATTTATTTTTACCATAGATAATTATAACAAATAAAATATTTCTAACTGTTGCAATAGCAACACGAAAGAGCTAAAATTATATAGAAATACTATGAATTATGGAGATTATTATGGACACACTTGATATCTTACAAAAACATCCTTTATTTGAGGGAATTAATAAAAGTGAAATAGAAAAACTATTACAATGTTTGAAAGTTTACAAAAAAACCTATAGGAAAGATGAGTATATCATATATACCGGAAATAAAATTAATTTTATAGGAATCATTGTTACTGGCAGAATATTTATGGAGAAGGAGGATTATAATGGGAATAGTTATTTCTACACCGAGATAAAGCATAATAATTTATTTGGAGAAGTATTTATCTGTCCTCATATCCAAAATTGTACCGTAAATTATAGAGCTATTACTGATTGCGATTTATTATTTATTAAATATGATAACATCCTCCATATGTGTAGAAAAAGTTGCGCTGGTCACAAAAAATTGATTGAAAATCTCATAAATTTAATTGCATATAAAAGTAGATCTTTAATGGATAAAATAGAAATTCTTTCTAAAAAATCACTTCGGGAACGAATACTTACATACCTGATGCAATTATCATTTGAGAAGCAAAATCCCACTATCACTTCTCCATTAAATCATAAAGAATTATCGGAGTATTTATGTGTAAATAGAAGTTCAATGATAAGAGAATTAAAGCGCATGAAACAGGATGGCCTCATAGATTTTGATAAAAACGTTTATACTTTACTTGACTTATATAAAAAACATTTAAGGTAAACTTAATGCACAGTTTGAAAGACACAGGATTGATTTGATATGCCGGAAGCGAACAAAAGTATACGTTTATGGCATGGCAAATCAATCCTGTGTCTTTCGATCTGTGTGTGAAAGGAGGTCATAAATCTTATTTAATCTCTTTATGGAATTCCTGTATTGATTTTACTTTCAAAGCTCCTTGTTTCTTAACTTCTTTTATTCCATTTGCAGAAGCTTTAGCCGCAGCCATAGTTGTTATATAAGCAATCTTACCTTTAATAGCTGCTTTTCTGATATAACTGTCATCCGCTGCACCCTTTTTATCACTTGGAGTGTTAATTATAATATCTATTTCACGGTTAGTGATTGCATCCATTATGTCCGGACGCCCCTGATTTAATTTACTGATCTTGCCCGCTGGTATATGATTAGCGGTAATTAACTTATAAGTACCTCCTGTTGCAAGTATACTAAACCCACATTCATAAAAAGCTTTGGCTACTTCAACTACTTCTGTTTTATCTCTGTCATTCACACTGATCAAAACAGTTCCTGAAGTGGGCAGTTTGGTCTGGGTCGCTTCCTGGGCTTTATAAAATGCTTCTCCAAAAGAGGAGGCAATACCAAGAACTTCTCCAGTGGAACGCATTTCTGGTCCAAGCAATGGATCAACTTCCTGGAACATATTAAATGGAAATACTGCTTCTTTTACACCATAATGAGGAATTAATTTATCTTTTAATTCTGGTACCGGGGAAGGTAAATTCGTTAAGCCGCCTGTAATTATCATCGTCGCCAGCTTCACCATTGAAATATTACAAACTTTTGATACCAATGGAACAGTTCTTGATGCTCTTGGATTTGCTTCTAGTACATAAACCCTTCCATTCTCAATTGCATATTGCATATTCATCAGACCTATTACATTCATCTCTTTTGCAATCCTGATTGTATACTCTTTAATAATATCCAAATTTTCTTTAGAAATATGAATGGATGGCAGAATACACGCTGAGTCCCCGGAATGAACTCCGGCAAGTTCAATATGCTCCATTACTGCTGGCACATATGCGTTCTTTCCATCACTTATGGCATCTGCCTCACATTCCAAAGCATTATGAAGGAAACGGTCAATGAGAATCGGTCTGTCCGGCGTTACTCCAACTGCCGCTTTCATATAAACTTCAAGACTTGTATTATCATGTACGATTTCCATACCACGCCCCCCAAGAACATAGGATGGACGTACCATAACAGGATATCCGATCTTATCTGCAATCTCCAGTGCTTCTTCTATATTTACTGCCATACCTGACTCTGGCATGGGTATTTCAAGTTTATCCATGATTTCACGGAATCTATCCCTGTCTTCTGCCAGATCAATTGTTTCCGGTGTTGTTCCAAGGATGTTTACTCCCGCCTTTTTTAAATCATTTGCCAGATTAAGGGGAGTCTGACCGCCAAATTGGGCTATTATGCCTAATGGTTTTTCTTTCTCATAAATACTTAAAACATCTTCTAATGTTAATGGTTCAAAATATAATTTATCAGAAGTATCCGAATCGGTAGATACCGTTTCCGGATTACAATTTACCATTACAGTTTCAAACCCAAGTTCTCTTAATGCTTTTGCAGCATGAACACAGCAGTAATCAAATTCGATTCCTTGCCCAATACGATTAGGTCCTCCACCCAGTATCATGATCTTTGGTTTGAATGAATTTACCGGACTTTTATCTTCAATATGATAAGTAGAATAATAATACGCTAAATCTTTGGTTCCGCTCACATGCACACCTTCCCATGCCTGTTTCACTCCATATTTTATTCTTTCTTCTCTTATCTTTTCTTCTGGAACTTTAAGAATCTGGCTTAAATATTTATCTGAAAATCCATTAAGTTTTGCAGTTTTTAAATCTTTTACCGGAGGAAGAGTCCCGATGTGATCCTTTAATACTTCCTCTTCTTCCACCATTTCTTTCATTTGCTCAATAAAATAATGCTTAATCTTTGTCAATTCATATAATTCATCTACAGATGCGCCTTTTCTAAGAGCTTCATACATAATGAATTGACGTTCACTTGTGGCATTGTGCAATAAACTAAGAAGCTCTTCCTTGGATTTTAAATGAAAATCCTTTGCATACCCTAATCCATACCGACCGATCTCCAGACTGCGTATTGCTTTTTGAAACGCTTCCTTGTATGTTTTACCAATACTCATCACTTCTCCGACTGCGCGCATCTGAGTCCCTAATTTATCTTCTGCACCTTTAAATTTCTCAAATGCCCAGCGTGCAAATTTGATCACAATATAATCTCCATTTGGAATATATTTATCCAAGGTTCCATATTTCCCGCAAGGGATATCAGATAAATCAAGACCTGCTGCAAGCATCGCAGAAATTAAAGCAATCGGGAATCCTGTTGCTTTTGACGCAAGTGCTGAGGATCTTGATGTCCTTGGGTTAATCTCTATTACTATAATTCGATCACTGATTGGATCATGAGCAAATTGAACGTTGGTTCCTCCAATCACCTGAATTGCTTCCACAATCTTATATGCCTGTTCTTGAAGGCGGTCTTGAACTGTTTTTGATATGGTAAGCATTGGAGCCGAGCAGAAAGAGTCACCAGTATGGACTCCCAGAGGGTCGATATTCTCTATGAAACATACCGTGATCATATTACCTTTTGCATCACGGACAACTTCCAGTTCTAATTCTTCCCATCCAAGAATGGATTCTTCTACTAAAACCTGCCCCACCAGACTAGCCTGTAAGCCTCTGGATACAACTGTCTTTAGTTCTTCAATATTATATACAAGTCCACCGCCTGCGCCCCCCATTGTATAAGCAGGACGAATTACAACGGGATAGCCCAATTCATTTGCAATATGGACCGCTTCTTCTACTGTATACGCTACTTCACTTCTTGCCATCTCAATTCCTAGGCTATTCATAGTTTTCTTGAATTCAATACGGTCTTCTCCACGCTCTATGGCATCTACCTGTACACCGATGACTTTCACATTGTATTTTTGTAAAACACCTGCTTTATCTAATTCTGAGCATAAATTTAGACCCGATTGTCCTCCAAGGTTAGGAAGCACAGCATCTGGTCTTTCTTTCTCTATAATCTGTGTAAGCCTTTGGACGTTTAATGGTTCAATATAAGTAACATCAGCTGTCTCAGGATCTGTCATGATAGTTGCAGGGTTTGAATTAACCAGTACTATTTCATATCCAAGGTTTTTCAATGCCTTACATGCCTGGGTACCAGAGTAGTCAAATTCACAGGCTTGTCCAATAATAATAGGCCCGGAACCAATAATTAAAATCTTTTGAATATCTTCTCTTTTCTTCATACTATGCCTCCTGGATTGATTACAAGATTATCGACACCATTGTCGTTATTAAGTTATTGCATATATTTTACTGGACTTTTTATGTTTTTGCAATAAGTTTTTTAATAAATTTACATTTGAGTGAATATTTATTAATCATTAAATATTTTTATCTTTCGATTCTTTGATTGCAATATTTTTAGAAGAAGCTTATTATAAATATATAAAATTCAATTAGATGAGGTGATGAAATGTCTATGATAACTACGAAAGAAATATATTTAGCCGGCGGATGTTTCTGGGGAACTGAAAAATATTTATCCCATATAAATGGGATTCTTGAAACAGAAGTAGGTTATGCTAATGGAAATACTAAAAACCCAACCTATGAAGAAGTATGTCATAATAATACAGGGCACGCTGAAACTGTAAAGGTTATCTATGATTCAAATTTAATCAGTCTTGGATATATTTTAGAATTATATTATGATGTAATCAATCCCACCAGTATCAACCGCCAGGGTGGCGATGTAGGTTCCCAGTATCGTACAGGAATCTATTATGTTGAGGCAGATGATAAAGATATAATAGAGACTTCTATCAAAGAACTTCAAAAAAAATATGATAAACCAATTGCAATTGAAGTTTTAGGGCTTGAAAATTATTATCCGGCAGAAGAATATCATCAAAAATATCTGGATAAAAATCCAGCCGGTTACTGTCACATAAGCCATGAGAAATTTGAAAAAGCAAAGCTTGCTGTTGATGATAGTTTAAAATAATTGATATATTAAGAAAAGGGGCTTTTGCAGAAATATAAAGTTCTTCTAAGTTCCAGAAATATATTTTTGTAAAAGTCCCTTTTAATTTATAGCAGTCTTTTTGAATATTCTACTGCATTACTTATTTCAGATTTGTTGGGGTGCCCTAAACCAAAGAATAAGAAATTCCCCTGACAAATGAATTCATCATCAACTACTGTTACCCCTTTTTCAAGTAATTTAGTTCTGACGAGAGATTGTGGGGTATTCTTAGAAGTACAGGAAGTGATTAACGCTACTTTACCCACTTTATCTTTATCCAGGGATTCAGCAAATTGTATCAGCTCCGGCAAGCTCTGTCCCCCATAGATTCCTCCAACAATAAATAATAAATCAACCTCTTTTATTTGTGGATTTTCTTTAATATTCATTGGTTCAACATTCAACTTTTGTGCTATAGCTTGTGCAATCTTTCTGGAATGACCTGTTTTCGTTGCATAAACTACTTTTACATTATTCATGTAGTATCCCCCTTTATAAAGAATTTATGATGTTTCCAATATATCAACTATATATTTTAAAGATTTTTCATATTCTTCTTCTGATGAATTCTTAAATATTAATAAATCGTCAATAATATCAGGATCATCTAAATTTGAAGGAATATTAAAATTAACTCCTTTTATATATTCATCCCAATTTGCCAGCTTCCACGTATCTCTATCATTATTCCTGGCAATCATTCTTTGTTTACATACTTCCACAGAAGTTTCAACCCATATTACTACCAACCGTACATCTTTTTCTTTTAGTTTATTTTTTAGATTAGAAATATATTCATTATCTCGTATTTCTCTTGTAAAAGGTGCATTAATTAATACCATATCATCATAATCTAAAGCCTCCATTTTTATCTTTTAGAATCAATATAGCATTATAATCTCATTTTGACAATAACTATTGGTATTCTTTTCAAATCATTTACATCCCTTACAAAAGTGACAGGCACTTGGAGTAGCAGCACAACCACCTAATGCACTTTCTCTTAATTCAAATGGCAGGCTTCTGCCTACATGATACATGGCATCGACCATTTCATCAAAAGGAATTAAAAATTTGATTCCACTTAAGGCTATCTCTGCTGATATCAGCGCATTTGATACACCGATTGCATTTCTGCTTTGACAAGGAGATTCCACGAGTCCTGCAACGGGATCACATACCAGCCCAAGGAGATTACTGAGTGCAAAAGCTGCAGCTCTTAAGCACTGTTCCGGATTCCCTCCCATTAACTGGGTAATTGCACTGGCAGCCATAGCAGATGCAGAGCCTACTTCTGCCTGACAGCCCCCTTCTGCTCCTGCAACAGTAGCATTTCTTGTAATAATATAGCCAATCGCTCCTGCATGAAAAAGGGCATGTACCATTTCCTCATCGGAATATCCGTGCTCTTCCTGCAAAGCAACAAAAGCTCCGGGAATTACTCCTGATGAGCCTGCTGTAGGGGCAGCAACGATCAATCCCATAGATGAGTTTACTTCAAGAACGCCCATAGCGTATGTGATCGCTTTAGACACGAAAGGACCACAGGCTGTATTTGAATTCATCCTATGATTTTGTAACAGCTTTGCTTCTCCTCCTATTAACCCTCCCATAGATTTTAGATCATTTTCTAAAGCCGTGTGGACAGCTTGTTTCATAATTTGGTATGACCTATCCATTTTAGCCAGTGTATCATTCCGATCCATTTCCGATGCTTCCATCTCTCTTTGAATCATTATTTCTGAAATGGTCATATTTTTCTCATTGCATATATTTATTAAAGATTCACCATTATTAAAATTCATTTATTTCCTTCTTTCTACCTGCTTTCTCAAATTTTTATCCTATTATATAGAAATAATATTCACAGTTTCAATATTGGGAAGTTCTTTCAATTTGCCAGCAATAGCTTTAGGTATTGGCTGATCTACTTCAATAATAGTATAAGCAAGCTGGCCTTTATTTTCCCGATATAATCTCATAAAAGCAATATTAATCTGATTTTCACTTAGTACTTTTGTAATTTGTGCTACGACACCAAAGGTATCCTTTTGCCTTACTAATATAGTATTATAATTCCCTGTTAAACTAACTTCAATATCATTAATCTTCTCTACTTTACAATTACCGCCACCAATGGATATACCACGAACCAGAGTGATTTCATTATCCTGTGTATATAATTTGATATCAACGGTATTGGGATGTACATCCTTTTCTGTTTTATTCAATACGAATCTATATTCAAGTCCATTCTTTTTTGCAAATTCAAAAGAATATTTAATTCGAGTATCTTCTGTACCAAATCCTAATATACCGGCAACTAACGCTTTATCCGTTCCATGACCCTGGTATGTTTCTGCAAAAGAACCATAAAGAGTAAATTCTGCTTTCATTATTTTGCCATCAATTAATCTTCCTGCTAACAAAGCAATTTTTAATGCTCCGGCAGTATGGGAACTGGAAGGACCAATCATATTAGGTCCTATAATGTCAAAAACACTCATCTCCTGCATATTTTCACCTGCTTTTTTTCTTCTATTAATATAATTCATTCTAACAAGAATATGTAATATTGAAAAGGGAAAAGTTTAAGGCTCTCCAAAAGTATATAACCTTTGAGACAGCCTTAAACTTTCCACTGATAATCGTATTATAATCTTAACAGATAGATCCAGAGCTTAATTTATCTATTTCTATTGTTGTTATTTTTATTAGAACCTGTGTCATTTCTAAAAGAAGTACCATTAGCATTACGGCTATTTGCATCATTTTTTGTATTAACATCGTTACGTGTGCCTGCATCATTTCTTGTATTAACGTCATTACGTGTACTTGTAGTATTTCTTAAATTGGAATTATTCATGATTATTTATTTCCTCCTGATAAATAGTTGGATTTAAGTTACATGATTATTATGATTTTTTCTTCAAAAAAATATTCAGCATAATTCATCTGTGAAAATATTACATTTTGTTGAACTCAGCTAATTATCCTCTTTCTAAGTGAATATTCTTAAATATATACGAAACAATAGTATTAAAATAATAAAAAGAGGTGTTAGTCAATGAAACATGGGATATCTTTGATTTTAAAATATATGATGGTTGTCATTATTATTGGAGTTATATTGAAATTAACAAGCAATATAACAGTTACAGATATTCTATATATTTCTTTTCCAGTTACAATCTTAGCTTACATTATCGGTGATTTAATTATTTTATCCCGATATGATAATACCACAGCAACTATTGTTGATATTGGTCTTGCTTTATTGATAATCTATTTATTCAATTATATTCTGGAAGATAGAATGATACCTTTTTACTCAGCATTAACAGCTTCTGTCGCTTTAGGAGTTGGAGAATGCTTCTTTCATAAGTATGTTGCACGTTTCGTTTTTCCAAATATAAAGGAAAAATGAAAGTGCTACTTTTTATTTTTCTTTTTCCCCTTACCTTTGTTTTCTTCCTTATTCTCATCTTCTATAGAATAAATAATTTCTCCATTAATAATAGTATAAACAGTATGAGTAAAGACTTCCATTGGGTTGCCTGAAAATATAGCGATATCTGCATCCTTTCCAACTTCAATACTTCCAACTCTGTCATCTGCTCCACATATCTTAGCTGCATTTATTGTAATTGCCTTTAATCCTTCATCAATTCCCAATCCCTTTTTTGCAGCTAATCCTGCATAAATAGGTAAATATTGAATTAATGTAACCGGATGGTCTGATGTGATAGCTACCGTTACTCCTTTGTTACTTAAAACTCCTGATGTTTTAAAATCAGCATTTTGTATCTCTATTTTATTTCTTGCTGCTAAATCTGGACCAAGTATTGCACTAAAACCACTTTCTTTAATTTCATCTGCAATAATATGACCTTCCGAACAGTGATCCAGAGTTAATCTTAGATCAAATTCTTTTGCAATTCGAATTGCAGTGAGGATATCATCTGTACGATGTACATGTGCCTTTAGTGGTATTTGTTTATTAAGTACTGGAATCCAGGGTTCCAGTCTGAAATCCTTCTCAAATTCTTCATCACCTGCTATTGCCCTATCCCTTTTCTTCTTATATTCTACCGCTTGAAATAATTCTTCCCGTAATAAAGATGCAATCGCCATTCTTGTTGTCGGTGACATATTTAATTCTTTATAAAAACTTTTAGGATTTTCACCAAAAGATACTTTCATGGCAGCCGGCTCTAATATAGTCATATTATCAATGACCCGGCCATGTGTTTTCATAAATACAAACTGTCCTCCCACAACATTGGAACTTCCAGGACCAACCATAACTGAAGTAATCCCTGCCTTAATCGCATCATGGAATGCCGGATCTAAGGGATTAATTGCATCTAATGCTCTTACATAAGGAGTAATGGGATTCGTAGTTTCATTACAATCATCTCCTTCTGTCCCCTTCTTTTCTTCAGTAATTCCAATGTGGCAATGAGATTCAATGATACCTGGCATCACCCATAAACCCTCTGCATTTATGACCTTATCGTTTTCGCTTAATGAGATATGGATATTTTCATCAACTGCAACAATTTTATCTTTTTCTATTAAAACACAGCCATTCTCTAAAATTTTACCAGCCATTGTAATAATTTTACCATTTCTAATTAATAACATATATTCTACCTTTCAGTTTATAAAATAATATATATTTTCTCAAATTGTTGGTCAAGTATACATAAATTACAAAAATAGTAAATTAAAAGATATTTTTATGCAATTTATATATGCAAAAATCAAAAAATGTGTTAACTTAATAAAGTGAATATTTTTGTTCAGGATGCAGCAAAGGTAAATCGAGCTTATGGCTGAACTGTAACTATTTTATAGGATGGGTGAAAGATATGATTTTCGTAAAACAGTATAAAAATTTAATAATATCTATCATAATTGCCCTATATATCTTAATGCTTAATTTATCCATTTTTCATTTTTCTGATATATCTATGGATAATCATAATATAAATCCTTTGAATTCCATGGTCAATTTTCCAAAACCATCTCATCTTGAGTTTCTTTCTATGAATGCAATACTTCCAGAAAAAGAAATATCAACAATTTCATATTTCGTAAAAGAACGTTTCCCTTATTTTCAGAAGAATTTATATATTACCGACTACTCTAATATATTTTCTTATCATAGAGTAAAAATGTTTGTATATAAACTAATGGTTACTTATAATAACCTTGAAAACACCTCAATTTCTAATGCAATACCTTTAGGTGGACATGCCCCGCCTGTTATTGAATAAATTATATAATAAATATAAGAAAGGATAAGATGATGAAAAATAAAAAACCTGTATTTTTTATTGTATTAATAATTGCATTATTAATGACCTATAGTGCAATTTTTGGAGTTTCAATTCCAATCGGTTCTTCCAACTTTACCATTCCTGGAGCACCAGAAATGCGTTATGGTATTGATATACGAGGAGGGGTAGATGCTGTATTTGAGCCAACTGGCATTGACCGTAAAGCTACTGCAGCTGAGTTAGAATCGGCACGCAGCATTATAGAAACTCGTCTTGATCAGCAAAATATTTTAGATAGAGATGTTACTATTGATAAAGAAAATGGATCTATTATTGTACGTTTTCCTTGGAAAGCAGATGAAAAAGATTTTAATCCTGAAGATGCCATGGCAGAATTAGGTGAAACTGCTCAACTTACCTTTAAAGATGCTGAAGGTAACGTTTTATTAGAGGGCTCCCATGTAAGTAAAAGCCAGCCGGAAAGAAATACACAAACGAATCAATATGTTGTAGGCCTTCAATTTGATGACGAGGGAACCAAGTTATTTAGTGACGCCACAAAGGAACATATCGGTGAAGTTATTAATATTTACATGGATGATACATTAATCCAGTCTGCTACTGTTACAGAACATATTCCAGGTGGAAAAGCACAGATCAGCGGTATGCCAAATTATGAGACTGCAAAAGATATCTCTGATAAAATTAATTCTGGTTCTCTTCCTTTTTCAATGATAACCAAAAATCATTCCACGATCAGTCCTTCTTTAGGCTCTGGCGCTATGGATGTTATGGTAGATGCTGGTATGATAGCCTTTGGCATTATCTGTGTTCTACTTATTTTATATTACCGTTTACCGGGGGTAGTTGCCTGTATCTCTCTATTGATCCAGATTTCAGGACAAATTTTAGCTTTATCCGGCCCACAGATCACTTTAACACTAACTGGTATCGCAGGTGTTATTCTTTCCATAGGTATGGGTGTAGATGCAAATGTTATTATCTCAGAACGTATCAGCGAAGAAATAAAATCCGGGAAAAGTGTTCGTTCTGCAATCACTTCAGGATTTAAAGGTGCATTTAGTTCTGTATTTGATGGAAATATCACAGTATTAATTGTTGGTGTCATATTGATGCTATTTGGTTCAGGTTCACTGCTTTCTTTTGCTTATTCACTGTTGACTGGTATCTTCTTTAACTTTGTTGCTGGTATTACAGCATCACGTTTAATGATTCGTTCTTTAAGTGAATTTAAAGCCTTGAGTAAACCTGCATTCTACACTTGTAGGTCAAGGAGGGTTACATTATGAAAAATGGTATAATTGATTTTTACAAAAAACGTTGGATTTTCTTCGGAATATCTATAACAATCATGATTATTGGTGTTATTAGCGCATTTATGAATGGCATTACTTTAGATATTCAGTTTAAAGGTGGTGCATTATTAAAATATGATTACACTGGTGAAATTAATGCAGATGAAATATCCGATATTGCAACTGAAATATTAAACCGTCCGGTAACTACCCAGCTTACTTCCAATCTTTCTAATGGAGATAAAAAAATAGTAATTAATGTTGCGGGTAATTCTGGTATTGATGCAAAAGATCAAAGTAAATTTGATACTGCATTAAAAGAAAAATATCCTGATGCTAACTTGAAACTTTCCGATTCCACCATGGTAGAAGCATATTTCGGTAAAAAATTCTTACAAAAAGGTGTCATTGCAATCGTACTTGCTTCCGCACTTGTAATGGTCTATGTATGGATTCGTTTTAGCAGGATCGGCGGACTTTCTGCTGGTGCCATGGCATTGGTTGCTTTGTTTCACGATGTACTGGTAGTATTCTTCACTTGTGTTATATTTAAAATACCTATTGGAGATTCTTTCGTAGCTGTAACACTAAGTATTATTGGTTACTCTGTTAATGATACAATTGTAATTTACGACAGAATCCGTGAAAATACAACTCTGCACCCGGGTATTGCCGTAGATACTATTACAGACCTTTCCATCTCCCAATCAATTACAAGGTCTCTTAATACTAACTTTGCAGTTTTAATAAGTGTGAGCATGGTTTATATTTTAGCTACTGCAAATAGTATTGATTCAATCCAAAGTTTTGCCCTTCCAATGGCTGTTGGTTCTATTAGTGGATGTTATTCTACTATCTGTATTGCAGGACCTCTTTGGGTTATGTGGAAAAAACATAAAGAAGATACCCAATTAGCCAGATAAGGTTTGATTTAGGTTAGTGAAGTATGACGCACAAAGCAGCCAAGTCCCTCATGAATGAGAGACTTGGCTGCTTTTTTATTTTTGATGGAATTCATAGTGAGTACTCATTACCTGCCATCGAATAGCTATATTATATAAGTAAAATTATGGTAGTTTTATAAGATTATATAGTTTATAATAATGATATAGTGGATTTCAACTAATATCAATATCTTCACAGGTATTGATATCTATATGGTCATTAAAGGAGGGCGTATTGAAATATGAATATCATAAAAAAATCTATAGTATTGATTACTGGCTTAGTATTTTTACTATCAGGGACCTGGTTTCTTTTGAGGAATATAATTTTGGGCTCTTTTAATGTTTTATATTACCGTCTGGTACCTCGTGGTATCGGACCGTTATTATTTATTGTTGGCATAAGCATACTGATAATTGGCATTGGTATCGAGCATAAAATGAAACGACTTATTAATATTACCATAAGTATTAGTTTTATATTTTACTTATTTGAACTGGTATTTGTATTATTCTTTGAACCAAGAGGATATCTGTCTGGTATGATATTATTAGATTATATAAAGCAATCATCAAATGTTATCCCATTTAAAAATATAAGTACATATGCCAGGGCATTGTTTGATGGCAGCATGAATATGGATATACCTCTCACAAATCTATTTGGTAATTTACTTTTATTCCTGCCAATGGGTGTTTATTTCCCATACTGTATAAAAAAAGCAAACAAAATAAGTGTCTATTGCATTTGTATGATTATCATACTATTCATCATCGAAATAGTACAATTAATTACCAGAAGAGGTATATTTGATATAGATGATATTATACTTAGAATATTAGGTGCTTTTATAGGTTTTACAATTTATAAATCGAAGGCTGTTCAGAATATTTTAAATTGGTAGATCGACTTTATTGGGGAAATCGGACCCCCAATCAATATCCATTAATTATCTAATGAATTAATGGATATTTTTATTTATAATAAAAATATAAATGATAACCATAACTTTAAAGTGATTCAGAGTTGAACAGTGAAATTTGTGTTTGGGGAGGGGCGAATTTGAATTATAAAAAGTTTTTCAGCATACTACTAATATTTATACTGGTTTTATCATCATTTTTCTCAACTGATCATATTTTCAGATCACAAGCGGCAACTATTAAAATAAATTATACTACTTTAAATCTTGAAGTAGGGCAAACGAAATATTTAGCCATATCAGGAACCAAAAATAAAGTCAAATATTTATCTAATAATAAATCTGTGGCTACTGTTGGCCTGACTGGTGGTAAAATTACTGCCTGGGCTCCCGGTACTGCTACTCTTACCGCTTCTGTAAATGGCAAAAAATTAACTTGTAAAGTAACTGTAAAAAATTCTATCCAACTGAATTACTCATCCCTGTCACTTAATATAGGTGATGTAAATTATCTGAAAATCTTAAATTCCAAAAGTCCCTTCAAGTTTGTATCAAATAATAAATCTGTGGCTACTGTTGGTTTAACTGGAGGAAAAATTACCGCCTGGGCTCCTGGTAAAGCCACCCTCACTGCTACTGGAGCTGGAAAGAAACTAATTTGCAATGTTACAGTAAAGGCACCAATTAAACTCAGTACAGAAACTTTATCACTTAATGTTGGTGAAGTAACTACACTTAAAGTTGCGGGAACTTACACTAATGTAAAATATGTATCCAGCAATAAATCTGCAGCTACCATTGGATTGACTGGAGGCAAAGTTACTGCCTGGGCTCCTGGTACAGCTTACCTGACTGCTTATGTTGATAACACCAAATTAATATGTAAGGTAACGGTAGTACAGCAATCAGTGACAGTTCCCGGTGATTCAACACCATCATCTGGCAAAAAAGTAGTTGGTTATTATGCTGCCTGGTCCAGATATTCAGGATATACTCCTAACAAGATTGATGCGAGTAAACTTACCCATATTAACTATTCCTTTGCAAATATAGGAAGTGATAATAAGATTGCTTTAGGTTATCCGGATATAGACCCTGTAAATATGAAAGAATTAAACAGCCTAAAGACAAAATATCCTCACCTAAAAACATTAATTGCAGTTGGCGGCTGGTCATGGTCCGGACGTTTCTCTGATATAGCTCTTACGGAAGCCTCAAGAAATGCATTTGCAGACAGCTGCATTGCTTTTATGATAAAATACGATTTTGATGGAATTGATATTGATTGGGAATATCCGGTGAGCGGCGGCTTAGCATCTAATATCAGAAGACCTGGTGATAAACAGAACTTTACGCTTCTTTTAAAAACCCTGCGGGAAAAACTAGATGCCAGAGGTAAAATTGATAAAAAAGATTATCTCCTTTCTTTCGCCGGTGCTGCAGGTTCATGGTACGTGAATAATATTGAACTGGAGAAAGTCAGTAAATATGTAGATTATGCAAATCTTATGACTTACGATATTCATGGTACCTGGGAACAGTATACCGGTTTTAATGCTCCACTTTATGGTGATTATAAAACAAGTTCACCCCTTCATAAAACCAGTGTAGATTCTAGTGTTAATAGCTGGATCAATGCTAAATTTCCAAAAGAGAAAATAATTATGGGCGTTCCATTCTATGGATACATTTATAAATCAGTAAATAACGCGAATAATGGTTTATATCAGCCTTTCTCTGGGGGAGCATCTATCACTTATGGAAATATTGCTAAAACTTATTTAAACAATCCTGTTTACAAACGTTACTTTAATACAGAATCAAAGGTGCCTTATCTCTTTAATGGATCAACATTTATTACTTATGAAGATGAGACATCTATGGAGCTAAAAGCCGCGTACATTAAGAATAACGATCTGGGCGGAGCGATGATCTGGGAAATAAGTCAGGATCCGGATAAGATCTTACTTAATGCTTTATATGATAGTTTAAATTAATAGGGATAATATCCAGGATATATCATTGTCTGCTTCCAGAATATATCAACTGACTTTAAAAGGGGTATTGCATACTCAACGTCTTAACTTAATGACACTGGGTTTGCAATACCCCTTAATTATTATTTCTTAAATTGTCTTCCTTCATTATCCATATAATAACTTCCTGTATAGACCAGTTCTGATACCGGTACAATTTCATAGCCTTTTTCTTTCAACCCAGTAATCATTGTATCAAGTGCATCCTTGGTATATTTGGCTCCATTATGGCAGAGAATAATCGAACCATTACTAAGATGTTTGTGGTTTATCACTGTATTAATGATAGAATCTACTCCGTAATCCTTCCAGTCCAGACTGTCAACATCCCATTGAATTGTATCATATCCAGACTCTCTGGCAGCACGGATCACTGTATTATTATAATCTCCATAAGGTGGTCTAAACAAATTCATTTCTTTACCAGTTAACTTTTTCACTTTTTCATGAGGTTTCATAAGTTCTTCTATACATTCCTCTTTACTTAACTGGGACATATGCTTATGTTTCTCACTATGATTTCCTAGATCATGGCCAGCATCTGCTATCGCCTTTACATCTTCCGGATACTTTTCAATCCAGCCACCTGTCATAAAGAAGGTTGCTTTTATATCGTGTTTTTTTAGTATATCCAGTATTGTTGCGGTGTCATCATTTCCCCATGCTGCATCAAAGGTAAGTGACACTTTCTTATCCGTTCTGTTTACGCAATAAATGGGAAGTTCTTTCCCACTGCTTGAATTACTTACCGTTATTTCTTTCGGTACTAAATAGATGCCTGCTGCTATAAGGAGGAACGTTGATAATACAACAATACCTGTCTTGATAAACTTTGCTAATTTTGCTTTTTCTTCTTCTATATTCATAGATTGCCTCAAATAAATAAAGTAATTAATATATTTATATTAGAATATATGTTTATCTATTCATACCTTATGCTTTTAGAATTAAATTACTAATCTGCTTCACTAGATCCCAAATGCATCAAGAATAGCAAAGAAAGTACGGTCTTAGACGCACTTTCTTAATTACCATACCTTATTCCTTATATTTAATATTAATTACAATTATCGCAAAAATTATCAAGAATTAATTTCAAATTAAGTATATAATTAGCATATCTTTTTGAAAGGCGGTGAATGTATATGGAGTACTACTCAAAAGTGTGTGATACTCTTGAGTATATTGGAGAAAATTTGGATGATAAGATCAGCCTTGATGATCTTGCTCAAAAGGCTCATTTGTCAAAATATTATTATCATAGGCTCTTTCACAAAATAGTAGGCGAATCTGTCACCAAATATATAAACAAGCTGCGGATGGAAAAAGCCTCGGAAGAACTTATCCAGACCAGTCAGCCCATTATTAATATTGCCCTGAAATATCAGTATGGTTCTCAGGAAGCATTTTCAAGAGCTTTTAGGAGGATTTATGGCTTGACACCAGGGAAATACCGGAAGATGTATTCAGGCAGCAAATCCAATAATGTTAATATTGTCATTCGTTTCAATAAAGTCCTGGATATTGCCGCTTAAACAGCGCATGGAGGTTAATATGAGTAATTTTGTACCAATGGTAATTGAACAGACATCCCAAGGAGAACGCTCTTATGATATTTTTTCAAGATTATTAAATGACAGAATAATAATGCTTAATGGGATAGTAACGAATGAATCTGCAAGTCTGATCATAGCTCAAATGCTTTTTCTGGAATCTGCTGACTGGAATAAAGATATTCATTTCTATATTAATAGCCCCGGCGGCTCCGTAACAGACGGATTTGCCATTATGGATACAATGAATTATATCAAATGTGATGTTTCCACCATTAGTGTAGGCCAGTCGGGAAGTGCAGCCTCATTGTTGCTGGCATCAGGGACGAAAGGCAAACGTTTTGCCCTGAAAAATAGTGAAGTGCTGATTCATCAGCCGTCAATATCCGGAGGTCTTCAAGGTCAAACCACAGATATTAAGATTCATAGTGACTGGCTTGAAAAGACAAAAGGAAAACTGCATGAAATATATAGTAGTCTTACAGGACAACACATCGATAAGATAAAAGAAGATATGGAAAGAGATTACTATATGACAGCTGAACAAGCCAAAAATTATGGATTAATTGATAAAATCCTATTTTAAACCAAAAGACACTTCTACCTATATTTATAGATAGTAGTGCCTTTTCTTATATATTTAATATTATATCTTCAATAAATTAATTTATAATATCTTTTATTGCCTCAGCAGGAATCGTAAATTCTACCATTCCCATATATCCCGGTGCTACTTCATATTTATCAAATACAATTACCAATTCTTCATTTTTATTAAAATAGAAATTCTGATCAACCTTAATTTCTTCAAA
Organism: Mobilisporobacter senegalensis; assembly: GCF_003752155.1. Taxonomy (GTDB): domain Bacteria; phylum Bacillota; class Clostridia; order Lachnospirales; family Lachnospiraceae; genus Mobilisporobacter; species Mobilisporobacter senegalensis. The sequence goes on from NZ_RJVG01000006.1 coordinate 225,744, forward strand.
ATTCCATTCTTTTGTCTCTTCATTTTCAAAGAAATAAGTGATAGATTCATCTGCTGCCATCTGCTCTCTCATCTGTTTTTTAATGTTTTCACTGATTACCTTGATATAGTCTGTATTTTCTTTAAATACATCTTTTAAAGTAAAAATATTGCCTGATTGTTTATCAATGTGATAGAATTTTGAGAAACTGTTAGATCCGCCCATTGCAACCACAGTATCGATTCGCAGGGTAAAAATTTTATCATTATCAGTGATCACCTGATAGGAGGTATCCACAGCGTAATGCCCTTCCCCTTCACTTGCTTCCATATCTGTCTCATATTGTTCAATCAGCATATTAGTGTAGTCTTCCACCGATTTGTTTACTTCTTCTGCTGCTTTCTTGATATTCTCATCTTTATCATCAGTCTCTATTTTAGGGACTTCAATATTGGCTTCAAAATCCTTTGTCTTATCCTTATAAGTTCTAAAAGTCACAACATTTGTAATAGCACCAATAATAGGGATATTCTTCATGGCATGTGCAATGGATTGATTTGAATTTGCTAAAATCACTATTGCCAACAATGCTGCTGCAGCTGTAATTATCCCAGATTTCATAACTTGAATTGTATTTTTTTTCATATTATCCTTTTTCCCTTTCATAATAGATTCTTCCACTTTATTTTTTAATGCTGCCGGTATGATTATGTCATTATATTCCTTCTTCATATCATTCATATATTTAAGATCATCCATTTCCTTTGCATCTTTAAAAGATTTTACTTCTTTTATCTGCTCCATATCCTTTATGTAATTAGATTGGGTCTTTTTTTTCATTTCACCACACCTTTCCTATCTCTGAAGATTCAAAATCTTCCATATTACTCTTTAATTTTTTTAAAGATCGATACAACTTTGTCTTAACTGTATTTAAATTATCTCCTGTGATCCTGGCAATATCCTCTAATTTTTCCTCCTCAAAAAAACGCAGAATAATAATTGTCCTGTCATCTTCCTCCAAATTATTCAGTAAATCCATCATATCGAAATTCATATAAGTATCTTCATAGGATTTTTCTTCCCCCATGATTCCCACAATCTCCTTTTTATTTTTTCGTATATAATCAAGAGCTGTATTGATAACGATACGATAAATCCATGTAGAAATATACTCTTCTTTCTTTAATGAAGCATGTTCCTTCATGGCCTTATAGGCACTTTCCTGAACAATATCCATGGCATCACTTTCATTTTTTACATAAGAGTATGCCAGGCGGTAATAGTTCTGATAATTAGATAAGAACTTTTGCTCCACTTTTTTTCTCATTCCTACCAAGTATTTCATCTCCTTTCCGTTCTATATCTATTAGACGTATGAGTTTCCCAAATAGTTTCAAAATTGCATAAAAAAATAACAGATAACTTTCCATTATCATGTTATCTGCATTTTCTCATCAAATTAAACCTAAATTTTTTGATTTTTCGTTCGGTCATCTATAAGATTTTAACATCCTTATTAATTTACTATCGTTGAACCAAATGGCATTAAAGCTAATTTTGCGATTTTAAAGCATTGCATTCCAAATGGAATACCGATGATTGTAATACAAAAAATCATCCCAATAAGAGCTGCTTCTATGGCTAATGGAATTCCAGTAATGATGATCCATAGTATATTAAGTAATAAAGAACCTGCCCCGCCCCCATATCTTACTTCTTTTCCAAATGGGAAAAAAGCTAAACTTGCAAATTTGAAGCACTGCATTCCTATGGGAATTCCAATAATGGTAATACACCATAATACTCCGGCTAATAACCAGCTAAGCCCCATAACAAAACCACCAAAGATAAACCATATTAGATTTCCTAAACATCCCATATTTATCCTCCTTACACCACTACCATTTATATATAGGTAATTGCAAAACTATTAAGTTTTCTGAATTTGTAAGATAATTTTAGAGTTTTGCAATTGTCTACTACCATTTATATTATATACAGTATATCAGAAAATCTCCTTTTCGAAAACAGAATAAAATCAGAGGCGGAGATTAACTCATTAACCTCCGCCCTTAATTTTATATTTCTTTTCCTTTAAGGATAACTGATTTAATATCTAAATTCTTATCCAATAATACGATATTTGCAATCTTGCCAGATGTAATACTGCCATATTTATCATCGATGCCAATAGCTTTCGCTGAATTCACAGCTGCACATTTTACTGCAGTTTCCAATGGTATTTCCATATTCCTCACAACATTTCTTAAACAGTCCATAAGATTTGTAGCAGAACCTGCAATTGCGCCGTCTATTACTAAAGTTGCCTTATTTGCTACTACTTTCACTGCCTGACCACCTAATGAATATTCTCCATCCGGCATTCCTGTAGCCATCATACTATCACTAATTAATATGATTCTGTCATCACCAAACATTTTAAATGTAGTGCGAACTACACTTGGATGAATATGAATTCCATCACAGATCAGTTCAACATTACAGTCAGGCATGTCACAGGCAGCTCCAATAACACCCGGTTCTCTATGAGAGAATGGTGGCATTGCATTATATAGATGAGTTATATGACTGGCACCTTTCTCTAATGCTTCATGAGCAGTATCATAATCTGCTGTTGTATGGGCCAGGGACAGGATAACTTCATCTTTTAATTCAGAGATGAACTCCATTGCTCCTTCTTCTTCTGGTGCAATAGCAACGAGTTTTATTAAATTTCCTGATTTTTCTTGCATTTTACGATACATGTCAATATCCGGTTTACGAATAAATGCTGCATTTTGAGCACCTTTCTTTTTCACTGATAGATAAGGACCTTCCATGTTAATACCGCATAAAATTGCACCATCCTCATTTTCATAATTGGACGCAGCTTCAGCAATCTTCATTAATCTTTCTTCTTCTAAAGTCATGGTAGCAGGGCAAATGGTCGTTACACCATTCTTTGCCTGATATTTTGCCATACTTTCTATTGCTTCATGGCTTCCATCACAGAAATCATAGCCTACGCAGCCGTGAAAATGTATATCTGTAAGTCCCGGTATAGCATAAAGACCAGTTCCATCAATCACTTTATCATCCGGTGCATTTTGATCCACGATGAGATCCTCTTTGATATAAATATCCTTAACCTCAAAAACATTATTTTCATTAAATACATTGGCATTTTTAATAATCATATTGCACACCTCTCTTTCCATATATACTATCGGGCGTTTATGAAACTATTCATACGAATCATTCAGAAAGTGCTTCAACTCTTAAATAAAGTCTACCTTAGATAAAGCCGCCTCATCACAAATGATTGTTACATCATTGTGCATTTGTAAAATAGAAGCAGGCACCTGAGGTGTCACTGGTCCAAAGAAAGCCTCTTTTACAATTTCTGCTTTCTCTTCACCACTTATTATAACAACAATTTTTCTTGCCTGCATAATATTTTTAATACCCATAGTATAAGCATATCTTGGTACATCATCAGGGTTCTCAAACAATCTGGAATTTGCTTCAATTGTACTTTCTGCCAGTTCAACAAGATGGGTTTCTTTTTCGAACGCCTGCCCAGGTTCATTAAAACCAATGTGTCCATTATGTCCTAAGCCTAATAACTGTAAATCAACACCACCAAGTGATTGAATTACTTTATTATATCTATCGCATTCTGCAGCGCTGTCTTTTGCTGTACCATCCGGTATATAAGTATTATCCAAATTAATATTTACATGTTTGAATAAATTATGATTCATGAAATAATAATAACTTTGATCATTATCTCTTGATAATCCTTTATATTCATCAAGATTTACTGATTTCACTTCTGCAAAATCCAAATCTCCTTTTTCATACCATTCGATCAATTGTTGATAAGTTCCAATCGGTGAAGAACCTGTTGCTAATCCAAGAACACAACCTGGTTTCATAATAATCTGTGCTGATATAATATTAGCAGCTTTTCTGCTCATATCCTTATAGTCTTTTGCCTTAAAAATCTTCATTTCATTTCATCCTCTCAGTTTTATCTAATTACATACTATACCATTTTGTTGCAATATACGCAAGGTTTGTTTCTTATTATGAACATTTGTACCACTTATATGACAAAAATCTGTACAGAATCATCTAAAATATTGGTGTCCTTTTTTAATCCATCTACTGCATCATTAAGTTTTTTCACTGCTATTACCTGATTACCGGCACACCCGTTCATCTGCTCTGCAATTGCTGCAGTTTCCTGTACAATGGATGTGATATTTTCCATCGCTTCAAGAGTTTCATTTTTCGCCTTTTCAATATCTCCGATTCCACTGGTGATGTCTCCAAGTGTATGTGTCAGATTTTCCACCCTGTCATTAATATCATGAAAAAATTCAATGGTATGCCATAGGGCCAGACTTTGAGATTCAACAATATTTTCCGCTTGTCTTGCTGTATGGACTGTCTCCTTTGTCCTATTTTGGATTTGATTAATAATCTCCTTAATATGACTGGATGCTTCTAAGGATTGGTCAGCCAATTTACGAATCTCATCTGCAACAACTGCAAATCCCTTCCCATATTCCCCTGCTCTGGCTGCTTCTATAGAAGCATTTAATGATAAGAGGTTTGTTTGCTCTGCAATATCATTGATTGTATTTATAATATTTCCAATAGCTGCTGATTCGTTATTTAAGGTCTCAATGTTCTTAATTACTGTCTGGGTAATATTCGTAGTTTCTTTTGCCTTCCCGCTTAATTCGTCCATCATAATAATACCTTCACCTGTAATAGACTTGGTATCTTTTGCAATTTTATGTATCACTTCTGTATTCTTATAGACTATATTTACTTTGTCAGATAGTGAAGACATCTGGGTCAGGCATCCTTGTGTATCTTTAGCCTGATTGGCAACTCCTCTTTCTATTTCACCAATTGCACTTGTTATTTCATTGGTGGATATAGACAGTGCCCTTGAAGTATCTGAAACATCCCCTGTTGAAGTAGTAACTGTATCGCTGACATTACTTACTTCTTTGATTAATAGTTTCATACTATGTATCATATAATTAACGGTATCTGCCAATACACGAAATTCGTCTTTTCTTTTTACAGTGATATTCGTTGTTAAATCCCCAGCCGCTGCTTTGGATAGTGCCTTAACCATAATCTTAATGGTTCTGTCGATCCCTGCAGCCATAATAGTCCCAATTATAATTGCTACAATACATGCAAAGATAACGAGCATAACTGTTAATTGTTTAATATCACTCGCCTGTTTTATAATGATGGACTTTGGTATTAATCCACAGACCAAAGCTCCAACAGAATCTATTTTTGAATAGATATATAAATACTGGGCGCCTTCGTAAGTTACATAGTCAGCACCAGTTTTTTTCACACTTTTTATTGCATCTTCATAAAAATTTTGTGAGAGGAATACATTCTCATTTTTATCAATCGATACTATTTCTCTCCCATCAGAAGTAATAAATCCGCTAATACTTCCTTCTCCCCAGTCAAATTCCTTTAATACATTTTTTATAGCATCCATTGTTACATCTGTTACAATATAACCAATTGCTTTGCCTCCCTGACCAGAGAAGCCACTGGAATCCGTTATTTTTTTAATTACGGATAAACTATACTCAGATTCTTTCGTCTGGAACTTATCATCAATAAAAGGATGAGTTCCAACCCATACCATATCAATGTTATCTTCTTTAAAATAAGCTCCATCCTCTGACTCTATAAATTCATTATAAATATCTTCTTTTAATACTCCGGATTTTGTAGAAATTCCCGCACCTGCTCCAGAAAAAATATGTATATTGCTTAACAATTCATCTCCTGCCAGTTTTGCAATGATAGATTTATGGACTCCTTTATATGCCCCGTATTCCTCAGGTTCCTTAACCTTATCGTCCACTGCAAGCTGGGTTACCGTTCCACTAATGGATTTGAATCCTAAATCAAAGTATTTTCCTGTTGCTGATATGGTTTCTCCAACGGCCCTTTCATAATTACTGACCATACCTTCTAATGCTTTGTTATAAGATATAATTCCAAGTAATACGATGAATAGAACCGGAATAATGAATGAACCAATTAATTTTATTTTAATACTGTTAAAACCTGGTTTACTATTTTTCTTATCTTTCTTTTCTGTTTTTTTTCTCGTCCCTTTGAATTCTTTTTTATCTTCTAAAACTTTAACCCCAGTACTTCTCTTCCACATTTTCATCACACTCTCTTTTCCTAGTCCAGACGAAATGATAGTGGAAGCTCTCTAACAGTTATTCGTCTGACTTAATATCATTTGCTGAGATTGAATTACGATACTCATTTGCTGAAATTCCAATTATCTTTTTAAAAACTCTTGAAAAATGAGCCATATCTACAAAGCCGACCTTTTCTGCGATGTCCCCGATTCTAAGCGATGGGTCTTTTAATAATTTCTTAGCCTCTTTTATTCTTATATTATTTAATATTTCCGAAAAATTCTGTCCCATATGACGGTTCAGTAATTTACTTAAATGCCATTGGCTGATATAAGTTTTCTCTGCTACTTCAGATAGAGTCAATTTATGTGCATAATTATTCTCTATGTACTTAATTGCATTATTAACAATGAAACTGCTTGCTGCATTATCTGTTTTACAATTCTCCACACCTGTTGTATCTTCTACTTCCGATAATATGTTTTTAGTTCTTAGATTAGAGACCATTGCTTCTATTGCCTCTTCAATCTCATTCATATTAGAAGGCTTTAACAAGAATCTTGTTACGCCTAAAGTGATAGCTTTTTGTGCATAATCAAAGTCACGATAGCCGGTCAATATACTAATCTCCATCTCTGGAAATTCGGACTTTAGTCCGGCAAGCATACTAAGACCGTCTAAACCTGGCATTGCAATGTCTGTAAAAACAATGTGTGGTTTTTGTTTCCTTATAACCTCAAGACCTTCCATTCCATCATTTGCAGTATCTGCAATCTGGCAGCCATACTTTTCCCATGGTACCATTCTGGATATGCCTTCTACTATAATCGGTTCATCATCAATAATCACAACTTTATACATACACTTATCCCCAATCTATATAATAACTTGATTCTAGCCTTTGATCGCTCCAGCTGTCAAGCCTTTAATAATGTTCTTTTGTAAAAAGATATATACGATTAAGACTGGTATGACAATAAGTGTTACAGAGGATGCCATCAGTCCATAGTCCGTTCCATATTTTGAACTGATTTCATTTAATAATGCACTGATTGGATACATGGTTCTTCTTCGGATCATAATAAGCTGGGTAAATAAATCATTATATGACCATAAAAAACAAAAAATTGCTACTGTTGCTAAAGATGGTCTGCATAGGGGAATAATGATCCTTGTGAATACCTGACCTACTTTTGCACCTTCCATATAAGCTGCTTCTTCCATTTCAAGAGGCAGACCACGTAAAAATCCCATCATTATGACTGCAGCAAAACTTAAGTTACCTGCAATCTGAGGTAGTATTACACTGATTGGATTGTTTAATAACTCCATTCCCGTCATCATCTTAAAAACTGGTATAATTGTTGAGAAAGCAGGGAACATCAAACTGGATATAATTAAAGACTGTACAATTCCCCTGCCTTTAAATGTATATCTGGTTAATGCAAAAGCCATCATAGTTGCTAAAATCATAACTGCAATGGTAACACTTCCAGATATAATTAAACTGTTTTTATATGATACTAATATATTCTGTCTGTCAAATGCATTGGTGTAATTATCAAGAGTAAATTCTTTCGGTAATTCAAAGGAAGAATTTACAACTTCACTAGAAGGTTTGAATGAATTATTCACTACCCAGACAAATGGAAAAATGGTTGTGATTGCCCATAGGCTTAATATGATATATATTATAATTTGCGATATAGATATCCTTTTCTTTCTTTTTGTTTGCTTCGTCATTTTCCCACCTCCTAAAGATTGGCATCTGGTTTTAGAATCTTAGATACAATTCCAGAGACCACTACTCCCAGTATTACGATTAATAATGCAATAATAGAGCCGTAATCGATATTACCAATCGTAAATGTCTGTTCATACATATATGTACCTAAAAAATGTGTTACACCCTGGGGAGCTCCTTTGGGAACAATAACCCATGGTAAATCAAACACTTTTAACGCACCGGTAACAGCCAGGGTAATGCAGGTACAGATTACACCCCTGAGTAGAGGAATGGTTATATAAAATACCTGTTTAAATTTTGAACAACCATCAATGGCAGCTGCTTCAAAAACATCTTCTGATATATCGCTAAGTCCGGTAAGCATAATTACAAAATAAAATCCTACATAACTCCATAAAGTCGGTATAGATACCATAATAAAAGCAATGGAAGGAGCCAGCCAGTTAATTGGCTCTTTATCGAGTGCCTTTAATAATTGGTTCAACATACCACCATTATAATTGTAGAACAATTTAAAGATCAAACCTATCGCTGTTGCCGATATAACGATTGGGAAGAAATATACTGTCCTGAAAATATGTTGTCCCCTTTTAATTGAATTCACCAAAATTGCGAGTATAAATGCAATACCTACTTGGAAAACAATTGTCAATCCCATCATTTTAAAAGAATTGACTAATGATATTTTGATTTTAGGATCAGTTAAAAGTTTTTCAAAATTATCCAATCCAATAAACTTCCACTCTTTTCCCGGCATTTTTACAAATGATGTCATATCATAAAAACTGTTAATTATATTTTCAACAAATGGTTCATATAAGAACACTAACATTAAAATAAAGCCTGGAAGCAAGAATATAAATAAAGGTAATTTCTTTTTATAAAGCATTAATATCTCGCCTTTCTTTCCTATATTCTGATATTAAAACAGAGGGGCGGATTTTATCTGATGACTACCAGCTGTAACACTCCCACTTTTAAAGTGGGAGATAACAGCTGCTACGTCCCTAGATAAGTTCAACTAAGATTCAGATGTGGTAAAAACCACATCTGAATTAAGTTTCACTTCATAACCCCTCTGCCAAAATAATTTAATTACTTGTTATTGATTTCTAAAACTTCTTTCAGTAAATCTTTAGGATCTTTTGCTCCTGTAGAAACTTCTACAATACCTGAAATTAAAGTATTATAAGCTTCTTGAGAAATTCTTGCATCTGTTGGAGATGAAATACTTGTAGCTGCACTACTGTATTCAAGACCAGATACACCAAGTGGTGTCATAGTATCAAGTGGATCTACAGCACAAGCTGCCTGACCATTGCCACCCCAATATTTTGTAACAGATTCTTTGTTCGTATGTGCCATTACAAATTTAACGGCTGCATCTCTCTTGTCTGGATCTTCCCATGCTTTCTTTGTAATATAGAAACCTGAAGAGATTCCACCAACCATAGCTCCAGCCTGAGCTTTTCCACCTGGAATTGTTGGGAATGCAACGACTACTGTATTGTCTTGATCTGTAACTCCACCAGCATACCATGAACCATCTAATTGCATAGCAGCTTGTTTGTTCTTGAATAATTCACCTGCAAGTTCATTATCAATTGTATCTGTATCTGCTGGGAATGCACCCATATCTCTTAAAGTTTTGAACATTGAAAGACCTTTTGCCCAATCTTCTGGGGTTTCCGTTGGAACTTGCGCATATCCATCTGGACCAGCAGATGAAAGCATTAAGAACTCAACCCAATAATGAGGTACATTATTTAATGAAACAGCGATAGGAACAATGTCATTTTCTTTAAAAGTTTCAATAGCTTTTGTCATCTTATCCCAATCTGTTGGTAATTCAAGACCATATTTATCAAAAAGGTCTTTATTGCAGAATAAACCTTCCCAATATCCTGTAGTAGGAACTGCTCTTTGAACTCCGTCTGGGTTAGATGCTGCTTTTAATGCTGTATCAAGAGTATCTTTTGCATAATCTGGATATTCAGCTTTGATTTCATCGATAGATACGAATTTGTCTGCTGCTAATACATCACTTGCATTAGCATCTGTAAAATATTGAATAACATCTGGTTCATTTCCTACTGCAAAATCAGCTGCGATTTTTGTCTTCCAGTCCTGATCTGCAGATTGTGAATCATCTTCTAAAGTTATGTATGAATTTTCAGCCATAAATTGTTCGTTAATTGCCTGATAATTACCAGCGTTAGGATCAGTACCACCATGCATGGATACTGTTGTTAATGTAACTGGATTTTTTGTTGCTTCTGTTGATTCTGTATCTGTAGTTTCTTCTGTAGAGGCGGAATCCTTTGCAGCTTCCTTTGTTTCTTCCTTCTTTCCACATGCAGTCATAAGTGAAAATACTAATACAACTGTCAAAACCATGGATAGAATTCTTTTCATTTTTTTCATAAATAAATCCTCCCTGAAATAATATAGTTTTTGCAACCTCATGAAGATTACTTATCTCACTTGGTATACTCTAATTATACAGACACATTTTACAAATATCATTAGTTCATCTTGACATTATTTGTTCATTCTTGCTACCTTTTATTTTTCATACATATTTAGCACAGTAAAAGTATATTTTATTCCGATTTATCCAATAGACTTTTTAGTAAATTTCTCTTTTCCGTATCATCTACCATCTCATAAGGTATGGTTATCGTAGATGCTGTTTCTTCATCATCCACTGGTAATATAGTAAGACCATAGTCTTCTCCGTAAATTAATTTAATTCTTTCATTTACATTACGTATACCAAGGGATACATGTTTGCCTTTTCCATTTGCAATACTGTCTTTTTCTCCATTTAATATCCTTTGTACTCTGGTCACATCTTCACTTGTCATTGCTTTTCCTGTATTGGTGACTTGTAGAATAACATTATCCTCTTCTTTATAAACTTTAAGCCGGATTGTTCCAGTCTTAACCACTTCTACTCCATGAACAACCGCATTTTCCAAGATAGGCTGTAAAATTAACTGAGGCACCTGTAATTGTAATAGATCAGGATCTACTTCTTTTTCAACTCTGAGTCTTTGCCCAAAACGCATTGATATAATATAAAAATATGCATCTGCACATCTTAGCTCTTCTGATAGATTAATCAGTTTTTTATTATTACGGTCCATACTATAATCCAATAATGTGCCTAAAGCTTCAATCATCTTAGACACTGCTACGTCTCCTGCCATTCTCGCCTGCCAGTTCATCATCTCTAATGTATTATTTAGAAAATGAGGATTGATCTGTGATTGTAAGGCTATGATCTTAGCTTCTTTTCTTGCCAGTTTTTCATTATATGCATAGTCGAAGAGATATTTTACTTCTGCCGACATACGGTTAAAGGAATCCATTAAATAGGAGAATTCTGCATTTGGCATCTCTTCACCAATAATCTGCATACCGATTTTCCCTTTTTCAACTTCTTTGGATGCTTTCATCATTCTTCCCATTGGTGCAGTAATATGCTTTGCAATAAAATATAACATATATATGAATACAGGGATTACAATTAAAATGATAATCATTATAATATAAATCAATGTAGTAAGTTCATTGTAGATTTTACTTTTATCCGCTACCAGGATTGCTCCAAAATGATAATCATCAAACTTCTGCTGATATATTAATCCGGTAAAGATGCTGCCATCTACTTTCATGATCTCCCGGTTAATGGTCCTGGAATACTGGCTTCTTAATTTATCAACGATGGAAGTCCTGCTTTCTTCACTGAGCGTACTGTCATAAACTATCATAGATTCTGAATCATCTATAAAAAAGCCCAATTCATAGTCTGTATTAAGGGCCAATCCATCGAAAAGTTTACTCTTATTTAATTCTACTACTAAAGTTCCAAATTTAGTATAGTTTGTTGTTGTATATAAATTTCGAATGATATAAATCTTGCCATCAACTATTTTAACATGAGCATCTGTTGTCTCCTGTTCTGTTATCTCATTTGCTACTTTATGTACTTTTTCATAATAAGTATCGATGTAACTTTTAGGCTTTCTGGAGGTATAATAGAGACGTTCCGGCTCATCACTCAGATAAAAGGCCGACATAACAAAACGATTATCATTATAATATTTACTTTTTAAATTACTGATCACTTCTTTATAAAATTCAGCTTTAGTCATATTGCCAACATGAAATTTTCTCCAGGCTTTTTCAATCACTAATTCATAAGACGTTTTCTTAGAAATAGTTATGGCCTCGTCCAATTTTTGAGCGTGAAATGATGTAAAGTTCTTAAGACTTTCTTCCATTAATGTTTCTGTCTTGTCAATAATATTGTTACGATAAGACATGGATATGAATATAAATATGATGCAAACCGGTACAATCCAGGCAATCACGATTAAGAAGAGCAGCCTTCTTCTTAATGAAATTGGTTTGTCTTTTTTATCCTTGAATCTAAAAAATATATTGGCATTTCGTTTCATCCTGCAATTGCCTCCTGTTAAAATATAAATTCATTAATTCATATTATCTAAAAAGGGGCTGTTGCTTGTTTTGCAACAGCCCTGATCCACTTTTTTATTTTACCATAAAATCCACTATTAATCCATACTTTGAATAGTATCTTCAATTATACTAAGTGAATGATTTTAAACTGAGTAGTATCAAATTAATTAGAAATTAATTTCCATGAAGCATCAGATCCAGGTACAGATGTAGTCCACCATTGAGCCTCATAAATACTACCATTATAAGATACTAAATCTCCTCCTAAGTATGCATGACCCGGTATATAATCAGATGAACCATCTGGATTTGGGGTTACCTGAAGAGACCAGGCAGCGGAAGTTTCCGGATTTTCCCCAAGTGTCCACCAATTGCATATATAGGTTTTACCATTATAAACAACTATATCACCTTTAACATAAACTTTATTTGGGTCATATGTATCATTCGTTGGATTGTCTGCTTCTACAGTTATAATTCTGGAAATTGTTGTAGTTGCATTTTTACTGTCTGTTACTGAATAAATAAGTGTATATGTTCCCTCCCTAGAGGTATCCACAGTACCACTGACTGTGATTGCGGATGTCAGATTTCCATCTTCCTCATCCATTGCAGTAACTCCGGTAAGTGGATTAAAGATATCTCCTACCTTAATTGTAATATTACCTGCACCTGATATCACAGGCTTTGCATTATCGCCAGGATCAGGGTTCGTAGTATCATCACCATATAATACCTGCCTGCTTATTTCTGATCCGCTTTTAATGATCCGCTGTGAAAGTTCGATACTTATAATATCTTCTAAAGTTGCCGGGCCTGTGGTGGCAAGTTTAAATGTACAGCTGCTTCCCTGACCAATTGTCTGGTTATCATAAACTGTTGCAAGATCAGCAACACCAATTCCATTTACATTGGTTACAGTTCCACTTCCATAACCTCCGGAACTAAAATTAGCGCCGCTCTTTGTCTTTATATAAATTTTAGGTAATTTAATCGTTTCTCCAGCAAGTTCAACCAGGCTCAGAACCTCTCCAGTTTCATTCTTTGCTGCATTATTTTTGATGGTGATTTCAAACCCTTTGGATGCTTGGTCACTGTATGGGGTAACCGTTACACTGGCATCAATACTGGCTTTTCCAATTTCATACTCTGGAAGGGCGCCAGTTCCAAACAATGCATCTTTAATTGTTTTTGTTAATTCATCCTTTTTTGATGGATTTGAAGTAACAGCATCCCCTGATGCAGCCCATGATATCATTCCGCCAAGATTATGATTTAATACATATGCTGCTTTTTCTCTGATAGAGCGCTGGTTATCATATGTAAAAAATGCTCCCGTATTAGTATCATAAAGATAAGGTGCTTTTGCCGCATCATCCCAATATTCTTTAAGACCTGGATATGCTGCTTTTAATTTCTGTAAAGATCCATAGTTCCATACACCACTACGGCGTCCGCCCTCTCCTGACTTAAGAGGAGCTTCATTCGCAGCACCCCGGGATGGTGTTTGATCCGCATCCTGTGTACAAACTTGTGCTTCACCAAATAGACCTGGTGTTGCCGGATTGCTGCCCATACTTACCTTTTCCCATCCTCTGGTATAGAAAGCAGAACCAATAACTATTTTATTGGATGGTGCTCCTTTAGATAACAGATAAGAAACGGATGCATCTACTGATAACCCTGAGCCAGCATTTGGATCATTTGGATTTGTATACAATCCGGTATGATGTCCACTGACAGAGTCCCATGCACCATGCAGATCATATGTCATGATATTTGCAAAATCTACAGTTTGGAACAAACGAGGAATATCAACACCTGCTTCCAGTTGTGATTTAGAAGCTGGAATAGCCACTGATAATTCGTAAGTACGATCTAATTGTTCCCCCTGTATATTTAATGCATTTTTTAAATCCTGCAGCAGAAGAATATAGTTCTCCTTATCTGCAGCAGTTGCAAGTGGAGTTCCTTCGTCATTTTGATTATCAACTTTATCTGCTTGACGAGGCAAAGCTGGATATTCCCAATCAATATCCACAAAATCCATATTAGTATATTTTATGAATTTCATGACATTTTCAACAAATCTGGCACGAGTTCCCGGATTTGCCGCTACAGTAGAAAAATCACCGGACTTGGACCATCCACCAATAGACACCCCTATCCTCAGGTTTGGATTTGCTGCTCTTAATTCCTGTAATGCAGATAAAATACCGGCATTTGCTGCTCCCCACTGTACCTCAGCCATACCAACAGGTGCACCCACAGCCGCATCTTTATCCGTAAATATAAGATTTCCATTTGCATCAAAGTCTAAGAATGCAAAATTAAGATGGGTCAACTGATCTGCCGGGATTCCGCTTGGATAAAAGTTTCCTTGTCCTCCCCATATAGACCAGTCTCCATAGTACATTACATTTCGTAATGTTCCATTTGACGGAGAAAAATCTGGTAAGTCCTTGCTTTGTGCTGATGCCAATACAGTTACTCCTGGTGTCAGAATTGTAGTTAATAGTAACGTTGTGGTTGTGATAACTGTTAATATCCGTTTCACATTGGTTGATAGCTTCTTACTTTTCATCTTATTCCTCCTTTATATAGTTTTTGCATAGAATTGAGTATAAATCATCCAATTTTTGTATTAAACTTGAAAATATAACCAATTCTATAACTCCATTTTGTCATATTTTGTAATTAAGTCAATCTCATCTCTTGCGATTATTTGTCTGCTTTTGTGCTCTTGTCCCAAGCTGGACTGATTTTATCAAAGGGTTTTGTTACGAATGTAGAATATACCGAAAAGAAACCATAAAGAGGCTTTTGCAAAAACATAAGATTCTCTATACATAAGAAGAAAAGTATATTTTGCAAAAGCCCCTTTATGGATTTTATTTAATTTTTAAAAAGTCTTCAAATATTTCACAAATAATTCTTGCATCATCTTTTCTTGGCATTTCACAAAAGATGCGAAGTAATGGTTCGGTTCCGGAAAATCTTGTTATGACCCAGCCACCATTTTTAAAATATATCTTGCAGCCATCAAGATAGGATATCTTTTCAATATCAAAAGGTAGCACCGGCAAGTATTTATCAATTAAAAGCACTTGATAGATATCTTCTTTTTTCTCCTGGCTGAATTTATAATCTCTTTCTTCCATATAGATCGATCCATACTCTTCTTCAATATCTTTTGCTATCTCAGAAAGTTTTTTACCAGTTAATGCTATCATTTCTACTAAAAGTGCAGCTGCATAAATGCCATCTTTTCCTTTAATATGTCCGCGAACGGTAAGTCCGCCCGAGGATTCTCCACCAATAATTGCATCTGTTTCATTCATTTTGGCTGAAATATGTTTAAATCCAACCGGAACTTCATAACATTTTTCTCCAAAACTATCGGCAACCTTATCTAACATATGAGTTGTAGCTATATTACGAACAACCGGTCCATGCCATCCTTTATATTTTACTAAATAATAATATAGTAATACTAAGATATCATTTGGATGTAAGAACCTTCCCGTATCATCGATTACACCAATCCTGTCTGCATCACCGTCGGTAGCAATACCAATATCACAATTATGATCAATCACATAATTTTGCAGACTTCTTAATGTATGTACGGATGGAGATGGTAATTTCCCTCCAAATAAAGTATCGTGTCTTTCATGTATTGTATATACATCACATCTGGCTGTTAAAAGAATTGTCTTCAGAGAAGTTTCACTCACCCCATACATAGGGTCTAAGGCAACTCTTAACCCTGTCTGTCTGATGGCCTGCATATCTACTGAATTGATAATATTATCTAAGTATTCATTCAGAGGATTGATTTCAACAATCAGCCCTCTGCAGAGTGCTTTTTCATATTCCATGGCTACGATAGAACAATCATCAATATTATTGATATACTCTTCAATATCTCGCGTCTGTGTTTCATCTGCATCACGACCGCCATAAGTAAATACTTTTATCCCATTATAAATAGCTGGATTATGACTTGCAGTAATCATCATACCGTAATGCATTCTATGATTTAAGACATAATACATTATTAATGGAGTTGGAGAAGAACGGTTAATTAAATAAGCCGTAATGCCTTCCGCAGCAAATATTTCTCCTGCCCATTTCATCGCTTCCTTAGAGAGAAATCTTCTATCATAGCCAAGAACGATGCCATTCTCAACGACTCCCTCATCCTGCATCTTTACTGCTAATGCCTTTGCAAGTTTTTGTATATTGTATTTGGTGAAATCTTCTCCGATTACGGCTCTCCAACCACCTGTACCAAATTTAATCATTTTAATGCCCCTTTCGATCTGCTGCTTAACCCATGATTACGGTAATATCATTTTCACTGCCTTCTGGCTGCACTGGTATCTCTCTTACTGTTTTACCGTTAAGTTGTATCTCTTTTATACCCTTCATGACGGAATCTGGATTCTGAACATGAATGCGATAGGATGCACCTCTCCATTCACGGTGAACCTGAAATTCATTCCAATCAGAAGGAATACATGGGTCAATGATCAAAGAGTCTAACCCTGGCCTGATTCCTAGTATATAACGTGTGGCTGAAAAGTATGCCCATCCTCCGGTTCCTGTCATAAATGGATGCCTTGCCCTTCCAAAGGCTGTATGGTCTTTCCCCATTATAAACTGACAATACGAATATGGTTCTGCTTCCCTTATTTCAATTAAATCATTCTGATTATATGGACTTAGTGCATCATAAAATTTCATGGCACGATCTCCACGTCCTAATACACATTCTGCTGCCCATGCCCATGGATTGGGATGACTAAAGACCGCTCCATTTTCTTTTAACCCTGGATATACCCTTGTCACAAATCCTATATCATCATCCGGAACTGTATACGATGGTCCGTTTAACATGATTCCATAAGGTGTATAAAGATATTTGTCGATAGAATCCATCGCCTTCTTACCTTTTTCCTCTGATGCGGCCCCGGATAATACTGCCCATGCATTGGATTCCAGATGAATCTTACCTTCCTTATCTTCACTTGTTCCAATTTTTTTACCATTCTTTGTAATACCCCGGATATACCAGTCTTTATCCCAAAGTTCTTCATCACATACTTTCTTGACTTTCGTCTGCATTGCTGTATATTTCTTAACATCCTCTTCTTTTCCAAGGTAACTTGCAAGTTCCAGAAAATTTCCTAATGCCCAGTAATGTAAGAAAGAAACCATTGCGCTTTCTCCGCCGCCAAGATTTAAACAGTCATTCCAGTCTGCTCTAAGCCCTTTGCAGATACCGGTTTTCCCTACCTGTTCATTAGAGAAATCAAGTATTTTTGTCATATGTTCATAAACCGTTCCACTACCACCATCTGCATAGGTTATTACTTCATCTATAAAGGAAAATTCTCCGGTTTCTTTTACATATTCTACTATTGAACTTACTAACCAAAGAGCATCATCGGAACATGCATCTTTTATTCCATGAATCATATCGTCCTTATTTGGTGTTGGAATTACCGTAGGAGATTTAAATGGTTTTACAGTATTATCAGGATCAAACCATTCCGGCTGGAATAAATGTAAACCGTATCCTGTTGAAACCAAGCCGCGAAGTAATTCTACCAGTCTTTGGCGGCATTTGGATGGATTGGAATGAGGCACTGTCATTGCATCCTGTGCCGTATCTCTGTATCCCAGTCCAGTTCTTCCTCCTACTTCTATAAAAGAAGCAAATCTTGAGAACATAACATTAATCTCTGCCTGATAAAGTGTCCATGTATTGATTAATGTGTTCATACCCTCATTTGGAGTACTTATCTGTAATTTATCTATTTTGAGCTTCCAATAATCTGCCAATTGCTTCAATCCATTATCTACATTATTTAGATTGGAATACTTTTCGCGGATCTTTCTGCCTTCTGCTCTGTTTCCTTCTCCCAGTAAATATATTAATCTTACTTCTTCCCCTGGTTGGAGGATTAACTTCTTATGTAAAGAACCACAATGATTATTCCCTTTCTCAAAACTGGAATTACATTGGCCTTTTTCTACTGCAGCAGGATTATCTTCCGTTCGATACAGCCCTATAAATTTATCTCTTAAACAATCAAATCCATCTGGTTCAAAATTAGATGTAAAATACTGATAACCAAACTCTTCATAGAACAAATCGTGCTCAATAATACCATCTTCATAAGACGAACCGGCAGCATAATTACTCATCTGAAAATTACGATTATCCATATCAATATGATGATAGGAAAATTCTAAATAGGAAAAAGTACTTAATCTTCTTGGTCTGGTTCCATTATTCTTAATCTTCACATCCCAAATTTCCACCGGATCATCTATTGGAATAAATAAGGTCTGTTCTGCTTTAATATCACTGTATTCACAGGAGTACTTCGTATAAGATAATCCATGGCGGCATTCATAATTTGCATCTTCCAGGGATTTTCCTACCGGCTGCCAGGATACACTCCAATAATCCTCCGTTTCATCATCTCTTATATAGACATAATGTCCCGGCCTATCCATCGGAATACTATTTGCTCGAAAACGGGTGATTCTATGATATTCCGGAGATTTATAAAAAATATATCCTCCAGCTGTATGATTTACTACCCCACACATGTCCTTCACCCCAAGATAATTCGTCCATGATGTAGGCAGATCTACTTTCTCTATCACATATTCTCTTCTTTCATTGTCAAAATAGCCATACTTCATATGTAACTACACCTCCTAGATTGTTTATTTTTATTATAAACATTCCAATTTATGATAGGTATTGCTAGGAGTGTGAATATTTGTTTATTATTGTCCTAAAAATTGAAGCTATGTTTTAAATGAATGTTGAAAATTGATATATTATTGTCGGCATGCTATAATTAAGCCATATATGCGGGCTTGAAGAGCATATTATATATATCTGGAGGTTGTAAAATGATCGTTTCAATTAAGTTAGCCTTCTAAAATAAGATAACAAAACTTTTTAGGAGGCCAAGATTATGAAATTTAATTTAATAGATATTGAGCATTGGAGCAGAAAGCCATACTTTGAACACTATTTGAATTCCGTTAGGTGTACCTACAGTATGACAACAAATATAGACATAACAAATTTGTTGAATGATATCAAACTTAAAAAACTTAAATTGTATCCAACACTTATTTATATCATAGCAACTGTGGTTAATAGTCATAAGGAATTCCGTACTTGTTTTGATGAAAATGGCAATTTAGGCTACTGGGATAGTATGAGTCCGAGTTACACTATCTTTCATAAGGAAAATGAAACATTTTCAAGTATCTGGACAGAGTATCACGAAAGTTTTTCATATTTTTACAGAGGGTATCTTGATGATATGGAGAACTACGAAGGCATTATGAAATTTGCTCCGAAATTAAATGAGCCAGCCAATACATTCCCTGTATCCAGTATCCCATGGGTGAGTTTTACCGGATTTAATCTAAATGTGTACAATGATGGAAAGTATTTAATTCCTATTTTCACTATGGGCAAATACTTTGAGCAAAATAATAAAATATTTATTCCTATATCCATACAGGTACATCATGCAGTTTGTGATGGTTACCATATCAGCAGATTTATTAATGAAGTACAAGAATTATCATTAAATACTCAGGAATGGTTAAGACATAAATAGGAATATTAGATAGTTATAGTTAGAATGTATTATTCTTATACAACAAAACAAGGGAAGTCAAATGGCTTCCCTTGAAAATTGATAAATTTGCAACATTATTCTAAAACATAACCTTTAAAGATAATTAATCATATTCCTTCATAAGTAAAGTTTCCCTATTCGCTGAAAAAACCGCTTCTTATCTGTAATAATTCATCTAGAACCGATTTATAAACGATTATTATATGGGCATCAATATAGCAGAATTTATTTACCACAAACTCATAAGTTTTATAAATGAAAGTCATGCTCATTAAGAATAAACCAGCTATTGTTATAATAAGTTGAAGATCTAAACTTACTAAGAATAAAGCACCAACGAGATAAAAAATTAATATAAAAATATAATTTTTGCTAATCCGTAATGCCATATACATAGCATCTGATAATCTTTCCATTCTCTTTTTTAATTGTATAACATCTATATCTTTTAATTCTTCATATATGTCATTGAAAATTTCTTCATTATTTAAATTTTTATAATCATACGTCTTATCGATCACTTTCTTTTGATAGATATAAAAGTATTTATGATACTTACTTTCTCCAAATTCTTTGCTGATTAACTTTTGAAACACGCTAGCCATATTTTTCACCAACCTTTATCATTAAAGGCATTTTAAATTAAAAAATAATAATAGTCAATTTTGTAAAAACTATTATTAAATTAATGCCTATTATTATTATATTATGGATTTAAACTAATGAAACAATGATAGCAATATTTGGTTCAATAAGTTTTAACTTTATTTTTTAAAAATTGTCACAGTTCAGCCATAAGCAAGCTTTTTCCTGCTCTTCTTATCATACAAGAACTTATTACTGTTCAGCCATAAGCTCGATTTCGCTTCGCTTCATCTCGCTTGGGCAGAACGCCCTATAAATCTTCAATCAAATGTGCATACAAAAGCAAGCTTTTTCCTGCTCTTCTTATAATACAAGAACTTATTACAGTTCAGCCATAAGCTCGATTTCGCTTCGCTTCATCTCGCTTAGGCAGAGCGCCTTATAAATCTTCAATCAAATGTGCATACAAAAGCAAGCTTTTTTCCTGCACATTTGATTGAAGATTTGCATGGCTGAACTGTAATTAAAATTCACAAACTGTTCATAATTTATCCATACTATAATCATATCTTTTGTTTATAATAAACTCATAGTAATCATAAAACTAAATTGATTGCTTGGCACATTAACATCGTTAGCGAGATAATTTTTTTCATAAATTAGCCTAGCAGTTACCCCTTTCCCCAACTGCTAGGCTTCTCCTCTGCCTTTTTTATTAAAAATCCCTCGGATAAAACCGAGGGGTTTTTTGTGATTCGTAGAAAACTCTTTATTATTGATTATTTTCTAAGTTAAACTGATCGATTAATTCTTTTAGAATCTGAATCTGTGCAGATGGATGAATCGCATTCATCTCTGCCTCCTGCTATGAATGACAGGGAGATATCATTACAAATAAATCTGTCTGCTATTTACAAAATTAGATTTTACTTTACAAAATATGGATAATGTATATAATTTTACTATAGGTAAAATATGGGGCAAACTTATAGAAATATAAGGACGCAAAGCTAGAAGTCGCACAAGATTAATTTTTATATTTGTAAATAAAAACAATCTTAGATAGTTCGGTTGCAGCAAAACAGGATTTATAATCTTGTCTTTGTTGCTTTTTTTATAGCAAATTTTGTTGTATTAATTCTTAATTAAAGTGAAAGGGGGAAAGAGCTTTGGAGGATGAAAAAAAGAATGAGAAGTATATCCTGCAAGTAAGTAGAAAAAGGATACATTTTTTGTTTTCAGTTATAATAATTTTCGGAATAATTTTGACTGTATATATTTTAAACAATAAAGAATTAAAAGAGATTGATTACTCCTCTTTTGAAACCCCAAAAGAGGGAATTGTTGAGGAAGATGTTCCATATGGAATACATATAACAGTTATCCCTTCTGAATATTCACCTGATGTCTATGGAAACAATGGAATTGGTGAATGGCATCTTCGTATTATATTTCATAAGCCACAGGGTCTGACAAAGGAAAACATAAAATTTGCAAAAGAATATTTAGCGAAGTTTAATGATGAAGGAAGTGAGCAAATAAGTGAAGTTTTAATGAAATTTAAAAAGATTGACAGGAATGAAATGGAAAGCATAAATATTATGAATGTGGGGTTAGATCTTTATAATTCCAAGGAATTCGTAGAACTGTATCTTTCGTGGAGTTATTTAGAATAGTGGGGAGAAGTATTTTGCTCCTATGAATTACTTAGTTCAGTCCTATTCTTCAATTCTTGACCAAAGGCAAATGATACTACTATGATAAACAGGGCATTAAATAAGGGCATGCCGTAAAACAGACCTTTAAGTCTACGATGCGGCACGCCCCTGATATTATTTCACTGTAATTATAGTCTTATAAGTTTTCTTTGAACCATTCCTCAATAAAATATTAGTAGTAATGGTTGCCTTTCCTTTCTTCTTGCCAGTAATAACACCTTTTGATGACACAGCAGCAACTGATTTATTACTGGAGGTAAAGGTGATTTTTACTTCCTCTTTCCATCCATCCTTGATTGTTTTGCTAAATTTATTTACTTTTAATAACGTGCCTGGAAGAGTTATTTTAATCGTTGCAGTTTTCTCTTTTTTACTTCTAAGATATAAAGTCTTTTTACTTGCTGAAACATTATCAACAGACATTTTTACCTTACTTAATAAGGTTGTAGTAATTGTGTTTGATGGCCTCTTCAATAATAATACATAATCTCCACCTTTTTTGATCTGTATTGTTATAAATCCATCTTTATCAATTATATAGCTGTTATTTGTCTGTTCTTCCAGCTTCTTTGACTTTTCATTAAACGCATAAAGATACAACTTACTTCCTGCTTTTAAACTATCTGAAGCAACATTGATTCTAAGCTTAGAAAAACCTATAAGATCATCTGTAGTGCTAAAGCTTAATACTAAACTGTTATTTATGGAATTATTCTTATCTTTTTTCAATACACTCAACAATGTATTTTTATTTTCCGGTAATGATCTTGCTAATCCCAGTTGTAGTATCAGATTTAGATCGGATCTTGCTATATCCTTATCGTCTAACTTAGCTCCATCAAGATTCCATGAATATAATTCTCTGCCTTTTATATCCTTAATTGATATTACAAAAACTGAATTGGCTTGATTCAGGGCATTTATAATTTCTTTGTCTAAAATTAAATTCTTTATAGGCAGTGTTTCATTTTCAGGAAGCTGTATATCCAGTATAATATTTTTGATATCTCTCTTTTGGATGATTTCCATAATTTCTTTTTTCGTAATTTTTATGGTTAAATCAATCGGGATATCTTTAATAGAAATAGTACTGAACTCTCCTAGTAATTGATTCTGTTGTTCTATTGTCCTATCTAAAACTTGTTCAGCAATATTTATGCCCAATAGAGTTTTATTTTTCTCTGCTTTAGAATCAGATATAGAACATGTTATATTACTTTCGGATGAGAGTACTCTTCCATCCATATCAAGTGTAACTTTTAAGTTAAATATAACACCTCTTTGTTTATCCGTTACCATACTTTCTATTTCTATTATTCTAATGCCATCTTTCCACTTTATCATTGCTGTTGTAACTGCTCTTAAGTTCGTATCTTCATAAATAATCGACTTAGGAACATTGGAATTATTATTATCCTGTGGGTCTGAGCCTGATCCGTTACCTGGATTTGTAGGATTATCTTTCTGTGTGACAAAGGATATTGAACCCGCGGCTGATCGATTTCCTGCTCCATCTAATGCAACAATAGTTACGGTATATTCTGTTCCTTGCCTTAAATTATTCAGACTTACTGTATTTGCAGTAACGACTTGGCTCCAGCCATCTTTATCCAAACTTACCTCATACCCTGCAACTCCTACATTATCTGTAGATTCATCCCAGCTTATTCTTGCTGTTGTCTTTGTGATGTCAAATACCAACAAATTGTCTGGTGTTGAAGGTTGTTCAGTATCCACCGGCTCTTCTGCTCTTTTCGTGGTAAATTCAGCAATACCCGGATCCGATTGATTTCCAGCTTCATCTAAGGCTTTAATAGAAACTGTGTATCCCGTTCCTTCTAGCAAATTGTTTAGGTAAATACTTGATCCGCTTACCACTTCAGTGTAATTGTTGAGTGTTATACTGGAACCACTTATTACATCAATACTGTTATTAAGACCTATTCCGGCACCGCTTACTACCTGATTTGGATAATCTCCGGTGACACTGACTTCATATCCGATGACACCTACATTGTCCGTAGATTCCTTCCACCTTACAGTTGCAGATGTTTCTGTGATGTCAGTTACTATAATATCCGTTGGTGCAGATGGTTTTTCTATATCATCTTCTTCGGGATCTTCTTCAATAATTCCATATAAATCGAAAGGCACCACTTTTAAGTCTTTCATATAAGCATCTGTTTGATAATTACGAAGACCAAACATGCCATATTTATAGGCATTATCTTCTACCTCATAACATAAAGTTCCATCCAGTGAAACAGTGATCTTATTGCCATTCACTTTTACTTCTAATTCGTACCAGCGATTATTTTCCATTACCTGCTTTTGATTCTTTATCTGCCTCCATCCATAATGAAGGTCACCTAATTCAACACCACTTGCACCTTCAATATCACTAAGATTGGAATTATAATTTACACCTGCTACAAATCCACGTAGATTATCAGCTCCGGTAGTAAAATCAGAGGCTCTGAATACAAAACCTGCATTGGATTTTACATTTTTCGTTGCAGATAGTTTGATTTTTGCAGAGAGAACATAATTGTCCCAGGTAGCATATCCATCTACCATCTTTAAGCCTTTCCCTTCAGGTATGAATAAAGTATTGTCATTTACTGAAAAATCACCCTCAATAATGTTCCAGCCATTTAAACTGCCTTCTGCAAAATCTTCTTCATATAAAAACTTTTCAGTCACTATAATATTGTCAAATACTCCACTTCCACCATTTGAGATAAAACCGGCTTTTCCCTGACTCAGGCTGTTGTCTTCCATATGTATCACACGTTTTCCATCGATTAATACATACAGATCGCTATTGATAGTACGCACAGTAACGTCATAGCTGTTATCCACTTGTAAATCATAGCTCTTTGATGCCAATAGCTTATCTTCTTTTCCTTGCTGGCTTAATAATAATTGCACTTTATTCTTAGTCTGATCTAAGACTGCCTTATATCCGGTAAATTTATCGTCTTTTAATTCAGCCCGGACTGCAATACCAGGAATAGCTCCCTCTTTTAAAGTAATATTAGATGATACCTGGTAATCATTCCAGCTTCCATTGCCGACCAGGATTGCTGAACCGGAAGCTGCTCCAGTTAAACTGCCATTTTCAATTCTCCAGTCACCCAATGTCTGCCATTCATCCAGACGATCCTTTTCAAAATCAGACTGATATCTTGGTGCGGTAGAAACAACAACATTATCAAAACCTCCTGTTGCCTTGAATCCTCTTAATGCAATTCCTCCACTATTATAATAGGAATCATATACATCAATTCTTGGAGTCGTTTCATCATCCAGATAAACACAAATTCTAGATCCAATTGCTGCAACTTTAAGCCGATGGATCGTTCCATAGGATTCTTTGCCAATAGTAACCCTTCCAAGTTGTTTCCAGCTTCCTCCATCCATTCTTCCCAGATTTATGAATCCATTTTCACCATCAATGCCGTAACCTGCATAATAGCCTTTGGCACCATCACTTCCTACACTCCACTCGGTACCTCTGAATACGAACCCAATATTACCATCGTAGATTGTGCTTGTTACAGAAACATCTGCCTCTAATACCAGGTCTTGTGCTTCTATCTCTCTTAATATAACTTTATCTCCCAGATTGGCAGTTAACTCCAACATACCATTCTTTGTAGATGTTTTAATATCATCACCCATAGGTTCATAACGTCTTGTAAACGTATCTTCCGTATTAAAATGATCCACAAATTGAATATCCGCCTGCCCTTTCACTATAGTATCATTTTTCTTATAAGTTTCAGGGCTGATCACGATTTCTTCAAATGTAGTATTCGTTAAAGCCTTTACTGCTACATTACCGGTAAATTTGCTATAATCATAGATATCTATCACTGGTTCCGGATCATTATCAGTAAATACCTTAATATGATCATCAAATAAAGTAACTTTTACATAATGGCTGCCCATGGCTATTTCTTCTTTCCTGCCAAGTTCAGTACCGTCAAGTGTTGATAGAACTAATTTTGTTCCATTATCCTCCAGATGGACATAATAGCCATTCGTTCCGGTATAACGTGCAATGATACCTGTTCTATCCGTTAATTGACCTTCAACACTATAATTATTATTTTCCATGACCATGATTTCTTTTGTTTCATTATTGACGGTGATATCCTTTACGTAATTATCTTGCGGATTTAAAATAATGGTTGGATTAACCGCATATCTTCCTTCATTATCACCATAAATACGCACACCATTAGGATTTGCAGCATTTTCCTTAACTTCGTAAGTTACAACCAGTTGATTATTACTTACTAAAGTATTCTGAATTGCTTTCACCTGATCTTTTGCTGCATTTAAATTGATCAGATATCCATAATTACCTGCACTGGAACCACCATTTAATCCCTTTGGTAACGTTAAAGTTCCACGAATATCCCTTGGATTATCTTTAAGACCTACTGTTTCTACCTCAATACCATTGATACTGACTGTAACATCCGATGGTAATTCACTGCCTATGGTAGTCTGGGCATTGGCTGAATTGTTTAAGGTGGCTCCTTTTAAAGAAGATGCCTCAGCAATGATTCTGAGTGAATTTAACCTGGTTATATCAAATTCACTTGGTAATGTATATGTGAAATTTAATTTGCCTGCAGACTTCACTTCATTTTCTTTGACTTCACTTCGAAGTACCAGTGTATCTTCATCTACAGATTCAATTCCTGTTAAACTCTTATTATCAGATACAATCACATTTACAAAGTTCTTGGCGATGGATTTTCCAGTTTCATCTTCAATCCATACTGTAATTGTTCCAACACATTCTTCACCTGGAAGCTTAAATTTAATAGTATTGGATTCTCTTGTGTATGGTTTAAAATCAATATTAAAGGAACCTGAAAGGTTTGTTGTAATATTATTACCATAGACATCCGTACCATCAAATCTCCATTTCACACTATGCTGCCCTGTCAGATTTTCTGGTGACCATCTCATTGTAATAACCGGTGCGGTATAAATGGCACCTGGTTTCATTACTTTGGCAGGATCAACATCCAGACCTATATATTCTTCCTGTAATAAATCCTTAATAGACATATCACCGCCGTAAGCAATCTCTTCGTAACCAAATACTTTGACTCTTCTGTCATAAGTAAGGACACCATTTCTTTCATATTCAATATCATATGGTTCCGTATATACAAATCCACTTAACTTATCATATTGCCTTTGAATGTCCGTCTGGTATTTGAAGCACCAGGAAACATCCCAGTCACCATCATAGGCTGCAACTCCGCCATATTCACTGTTTAAGAAAGGATCTCCATCATTTTTATATCCAAATTTATAATTGTAATTAGAACCTTCAAACGTATTTGTCACAAAACGGTCTACAAAGTCTTTGGAACTTGCATATCCCTTAGGATACATATGCCAGGTATTCAAATCACTTGGTTGGATGTGATCAAAATTACAAGGACTCATATCTTCTACCAAAATATTTGGATTGATCCCCTTAACTTTATCATACATGGCTCTGACCCATTCCAGTGTATTGAGCCCATCTCTGGCTTTTACTTCCTGTTTATTATTAAAATATGCCTCTTGTAATCCCCATGTCTCATTAAATAGCATGATAGCTATTATAGATGGATGATTATAATTTTTATTGACCATACTCTCTAATGCATATTCGTAACAATCACGTCCCGGTGCATCCGCTCCTTCACGTGTCGGACACATGGCTGTTGCATGAGGCATATCCTGCCATATAAACATTCCAAGTTTATCTGCCCAATAGTATTGAAGAGGATCTTCAATCTTTAAATGTTTACGGATCATATTAAATCCCAGGCTTCGCATTTTTTGTATGTCAAATTTCAAAGCGGCTTCACTAGGAGCTGTATAGACACCTTCCTGCCAGAAACCCTGGTCCAGAAGACCTGATAAATAAACTGGCTGATTGTTTAAATAAATATATTTTGCTCCTACTTTATCTGTATAGTAGCCGGTTGATATTTTTCGCTGTCCAAAATAAGTAGAAACCTTATCTAAAACTATACCAGCTGAATTCTTAAGGATAAACGTTCCTTCATAGAGATTGGGTTCGTTATAATCCCACAATTTTTGATTTTCAATATGTATTGGATCAAGAGCTACAACAGACCCATCTGCTTTTATATTTATTGTCTGCTCTCCGCGAAAGACAGAACCTGTTTCAATATCTTTTTCTAACTCCTGATCATATAATATACTCTTAAAATCATATTCAACTGTAAATTCCTCATTCTCAGCGTTATTAATTTTAAGATTGAACTGCACCGTTCTATTATCAATATCAGGGTTTGCATGTGCATATTCAATTGTAGTCTTACTCTTTCTTCCTTCCAGGTAAACACTTTGCCAGATACCACTTGTATGAGTATAACCGCAAGGTGCATTCCACCCCTGTTTTCCCACTAAAGCGGGATAACTATTATCTCCATATGAAGATTTATCTTCAACCCATAATGTAATAATATTGGTTGCATCAAGATTAATATACTTGCTTATATCCATTTCAAATGCAGTATATCCCCCTTCATGTACACCAACTTCCTGACCATTTACCCATAGCTTACATTTCCAATCGACTGCACCAAACTTAAGTATTACTTGTTTTCCTTCCCAGTCCCTTCTATTCAGTGTGATTTCTTTCTGATACCATGCCTGGCCGCGATAAGATGTATCTGTAATTCCGCTATATGGAGATTCCCAACAAAATGGTACATTGATCTCCCTTGAAAATTCCTTTTCAACACTATACCAGTTCTCTGCCTGACCCACTTCAGCCGGATCAAATTCAAAATTCCATAACCCATTTAGGCTAAGCCAATTATCATCTGCTCCCGACCCATCTTTTCTGGACCATTCAGGATTTGGAAATTCCGGTCTGTCACTATATGTCTTATTATTGGTAATGACAGAAAAAATACCCTCTGCTCCTTTTGTTTTGACTGTAACATTACCGGATGAAACTTTAAGCCTGTATCTTCCGATCCTAAGGTTATCTGGTACTTCAACCGTTATCCTATTCTCTGTAATCTCTTTCACAGTTAACATAACACGATTCACAAGTACACTTCCGGAGGAGGATATTACTTCCACTTTTATATCATTTTCTTCACTAAATCCTGCTCCTAAGATATCCATTGTTCCAGATAAGCCATCATCAATATTAAGAACTGCCCCGGTTGTATCTATGGAATTTACAATTGCTCCTTTATAAGTATTTGGCAGATAGAACACTTCATCAGGAATCTTTTCTTTTTCACCTGTTGCATCTCCTTTGTTTGCCTTCATACTCCAAAGCAGCTCTACATGGGAACCACCATCCCACTCAAAATAGTCAAATTTAAAAGGGTATGCTTCTCCGGCATTTAAATATACTTCCGAACTTTGCTGCCATTTGTCCCATTCATTTTTCCACCAGCTTAATATCTGTTTCCCATCCAGGGATATCTTAATTCCATTATCTGAGTATACATGAAATGTATAGTAGCCATCTGCAGGTGCAACCAGATTAGCAGTCCATCTGACGCCTGCTTTATCTTTCACTCCTGTTTGCTCCAATAATATATTTTCCATGGAATTATAATAAATATTATCATCTACACAAGTAGTCAT
The DNA here is from genome assembly GCF_003752155.1 of Mobilisporobacter senegalensis. Lineage (GTDB taxonomy): Bacteria > Bacillota > Clostridia > Lachnospirales > Lachnospiraceae > Mobilisporobacter > Mobilisporobacter senegalensis. The sequence continues at coordinate 255,820 of NZ_RJVG01000006.1, forward strand.
TAATTCGCCAAATGCTATTACATCCATTTTCCCTGTTGTTCCGGATGGTGCAAGCCGATAATATTCTCCCTGTAAGCCATTGTATTCCGTCTTTAAAGGTTCCGGTTCTACAACAACAGGATCCGGTTGATAAAATGCTTCTTGAGGTATAATTGTCTTTGTACTGATACTTACGTCATTAGACCAGCTAAGAGTAGCACATTGTCCCCCTGTATATTGCATGTAATCAAAGCGAAAGTCATACTCTTCTCCTTGCTCTAAATAAATTTTCTCACTGGTCTGTTCCTCTTCCCAGGACACTTTCCAATAATCAATTATCACATTTCCATCAATCCAAAGTTTTGAACCATCATCTGTAAATGTGTAAAATGTGTAATAACCTGTTTCAGGAACGACCAGTTTACCGGACCATCTTATTCCCACATGATTCGATTGCCCTGCTTGCTCTTTCAATACAGTGGCTAAATTATTATTTCCCAAAGGATAATTGATATTTCCTTCTGTCTTTTCATTCGTTTTTTCTTCTAATGTTAAATCTGCTACATCTAAACGATAATACTCCGCCCTTAATCCAGGCTCTGTTACAGATTCAACCATAGTTTTATCTTCCTGTGCATTTACCACCTGAGGTGCCATTATCGTATTTAAAATCAATACGACCACTAACAATGCACTAAAGACCCTATGCTTCATTTTTTTCCTCCTTCTTCTTTTTTACCTGATAGAGATTTCCTCTATCATTTTCATTATAAACCCTTGGTAAATTTTGTATTTACAATAATGAAACAAGATTTTATATTTATTTAACATATTTTTACAATTTATAGAACGTAAAAAATTGCAGCACCATCAGCGAATGGATAATGCCACAATTTTTTATTTACAACTATGCTTTATTTATTTATTACAGTTAAGTTAATATTTTATTTACCTTTACTAATATTACCCTTTGCTAAAGCTTTCATAACATCTTTAGAAGGTTCCTTTGGAAGCAAGACATAATCAGAGCCTTTATTTACTTCTAAAGTAATATATCCATCTTTCCCAACTTTATAACTATTATTTGGTAGTTCTTCTAATTTCTTAATCTTGTGATTGTAGGAATAAAGATATACTTTACTACTTGGCTTAATATAACTATCTGTTAAAGCATAAATTCTTACTTTAGCTGGAACTGGAAATTCTTCTTTATGATTAAAGGTAAGCACTACGCTTTTTGGTACAGAATTATTCTTATCTTTTTGTATTACTTTAACAATAAAATCCTTTTCTCTTAATTTTGATTTAGTTGGGGCTATTTGTAATGCCAGGTTAAGATCTGTTACTAAGCTCTTTGAAGCATTTAATGAAGATCCATCTATACTTATAGAATACAATTCTTTTCCCTTTGTATCTTCCAGGGATACTATTATTGATGTTTTATCTTTCTTGGCTGCCTCCAGAATCTCTTTGCTTAATATGAGTTTATGAATAGTCAAAAAGCTATTCTCTGGAATTTCCACATTAAAAATAATGTTTTTAATATTATCCTTATAAATTAATTCTATTGCTTCTTTCTTAGAAATATTTATTGTTACTTCAAATGGAATCTCTTTTAACGTAACTTTTGTTGCATCTTTTATCACTTCACTTAATTGTTCAGCCATCTTTGCTAAGATTTCCTCTTCCATTTTTACTCTTAGGCTGGCTTTCTCTTTCTCCAGATTAGTTACTGACTTTTCAAAAGAAATATCCATGATAGATAATATAATTTTCCCGTCTGCCCCAATTGTTATTTTAGTTGTAATTTTAGTTCCTATTACTTTGTCTGTAACAACACTTTCTATCTCTGTTACCTTGCTTCCACCTTCTTGGATTTTAACAATTATTGTGGTGACGATTTTTGTATTATTATCTTCTTTCGTTATAGTCCTGGAAGTATTGGTATTACTATTATTATTACCATGATCAACTGGGTCAGTAGGATAACTTGGTATACTGGCATTCTTTGTAATAAAGGAGAGGATACCTGGATCCGATTGATTTCCTGCTGCATCCATTGCAATAATTGTAGCGGTATATTTGGCACCAGCACCCAAACCATTCAATTGTATGCTTGCACCGCTTACTATATGAATCTGATTATCTTTATCTAAACTTACTTGATAACTGGTAACACCTACATTATCCGTTGATTCATCCCATGTTAATAAAGCTGTAGTCTCTTCAATATTTGAAGCTATAATATTATCTGGAATTGAAGGTTTCTCACGATCAATTAGAGCCCCATTTTTTGCTGTAGTAAATGTTATTATTCCAGGCTCTGATTGATTTCCTGCTTCATCTACGGCAATAATTGAAGCCGTATATTCTGTATCTTCAAATAAATTTATTAATTGAATACTTGAGCCGCTTACCACCCGAATCTGATCATCTTTATCCAAAGTTACCATATATCCTATGACACCTACGTTATCCGTTGAATCGTTCCATGATAATGTTCCTTGAGCAGCTCCAATATTCGTTACTATAATATTGGTTGGAGTTGATGGTTTTTGGGCATCTGGCTCTGACGTATTTATTTCAAATTCAGGAATCAAAGTTACTCTGTTACGAGGCATAATGAATGTAATTACTTCATTTATGGTATCTTCTTCACTTAATGTAACACCTTTGGCATTCCATTTTATGAACTTCATTCCAGTTGGAGCAATTGCTGTAACAGTTATTTCTTTTCCTATTTCATATCTATTATCAGGAGCTGCATCCTTTACAGAAGAATTTTCTACCGTTAATAAAGTATTTGCTGATAATTCATCCATAGCTGTCTTCAGGGATAAATATCGAATAGATAAAGCTAAATCAGAAGGATTTTCTTTTCTGGCAGTTTCTAAAGATGATGCAAATAATGTCCAGCTGTCTATTGAATATAAACTTTCTTCTTTTTCCTGTGCTTCATTAATTAAAGTATTCAGTTCTGCCTGAGTTCTTTTTGTTTTCTCTTCTGGAGGTTGATGTGCTTCCTGTACCCCAATATAATCAATATAAATATCACCACTTACATCTTCATTTTTTATAAATGTAATTTCATTACTACCTCCATTTAAAGTAACTCGATTACATGAATACATCCAATGCTGCCAATCTGTTTCTGTTTTATCAAAGCCTACTACAGCTGTTCTTATTCCATTAACATTAAGTACTAACGTACCTTTCTTTGGTGTAATATCAGGTATTTCAGCTTCCCATTCACCTCTGGGATCCGTATTGCTAATTGAAGCTTTTACACCATTGGCATAACGAACACGGATAAAATAATCACCAGCATTCTCTACATTCACATTGAATGTAACTTTAGCTCCATTTATTGCTGGAATTTTTACATATCCAGATCCTTGGAAACCCTTACTAAAATAGTCTTTGGAAGCTCCACCTTCATTCACTGCTGCCTCTGACTGGTATATTAATCCAAGCCCAGGATCCCCTGATGGCAAATTAATGAATTCATATGGAGAAACTGGTGTACCAAAGTTTGGTGTACCCTCTTCATTAAATGTAAATTGTTTGATACTTACTTGTCTCCAGGCATTATTATTGGTCGGATATACTTTTGAATGAAAAGCCATCCAATTCTCTGTTCCATCTGCCGACTTAAAGAAAGAAGCACGAGCCGGACCATATACTTCCTTTGTTCCATGAAATACATCCTGTTTACTAGACCAATTGTCTGGATTTAATATATCTTCTTTTGTATTATCAAAAGTATACATACCTAAATGATATCCTGTTGATTTAAAATTGCCATGGGATACAGTAATAAATAATCTATCACCATTTACAATTGCCCTGGGTCCCTCTCCTCCATCTGGTGGCAAGAAACTTCTATCATCAGATATTTTGATAGGAGATTCCATTCTGGCTAAAGCTGGCCCTCCAATCCCTGATTCTAAGGTGCCCCAGCATGCATATAACTGTCCTCTATATTCAAATACATTGAAATCATTTGCTTGTTGATTCACACCATTTGTTCCTGTATATAATACACCTCTATCAATCCATTCCCCTTGAGGGTCATCAGTAACTGATTCTAATACACATGCCATATGCCTCCAGTTGTAACCACTAAGTCCAACATCTGCACAATAATATATATACCATTTTCCATCAATAAAATAGAGTTCAGGTGCAAATAATCTTGATTCTATTCCATCTGAGTCATAAACCATTACTTTTTCACCCTGATCTAACAGCGATTTAGATTTTGACACATACATTTTATTATGCCCAGGATCATTGCTTGAGGAAACAAAATAATAATATCCATCATGATATGTAATAAATGGATCTTGGCCTTGATAAAGAGCATTATTAAATTGAGTTAATTCAGTTCCATCATTAGGCATTACAATATTTGCTTTAAATGCTGCAATTGCATTGTTAAGTGTTGCTGTCATTAATTTTAGATTCTCTGATGATTCATCAAAATCCTTCCAAGTTATGGCCGCCATAGAAATCACAGTTTCAAAGGAATACTTTGCTTCTGTATTTGTCTGTCCAACTTCTTCTCCCACTGTTGTATTGTTATTTAGAATCATAGCATCTATAAGTACTTGATATAGCTCATTACGTACTAAAGTCTTGTCATACCAAATACTATCTGGTGAGTATAGTACACTTGCAGGAATAACTTCTTTCTTCCCTTCCAGCTCCCAAAACAAATCCAGATTTGTTCTATTTTCTTCCAGTATAGCTTCCACTAATAAATGATAAGTTTTTCCCTTGGTGAGTGTAATTGAATCACTCATTGTTTCTACATAATCAATTGCATTTTCAAAACTTATTATATCCTCACTATCTAGAGCAACACGATAAGTGCCATTTGTGCCCAAGGATATCTTATACTCTCCTGTTTTAGCAGGTATCACTATTCCTGACCATTTTATCTTACTATTTTTAGTATCAGAATTGCATAGGTTTAATAAGGTATCAATATCTTCCTTATTATAATTTAATTGCTCTGATAAAATTTCACCTGTTTTTACTTCATTGCTTCCATCCTCATTGCATGCAAATACTTCTCCTCTTAATCCATGCTCTGTACTTGCAGGATATAAATAATCAGATGGTACAATAACTCTATTTTCAAAACCAGTTTGTGACCATTCCCATGTAAGATAAGTTCCACCATATCCTTGGAAAAACTCAATTCTTATATCATTCATTCCTTCATTTAGATGAATTACGTTACTTTCCTTTTGTATATCCCATTTTGCTTCCCAAAAATCAATTATTAACTCACCATTAACCCATAAACGAAATCCATCATCTCCAATCATATAGAAAGTATAGTCACCCTCTTGCTCTGCTTTTAATTGGCCGGTAAAACGAATTGAACCATATTCAGAAGAACCATTAAATTCTTTAAATAAATTACTCCATCCAAAACCTTTACTAATTTCAGGTATTACTTTTTCACCTTTTTTCTCATCCAAATAAGTTCCGCTAAAAATTTCTGCTAATAGTCCATGAATAACAGTATTATCATCTGGTAACTCTTTATTGCCCTGACGTAAACAACTAGTAGAAATTACTTCCAGAGGGCCATCTCCATTTTTCCAAGATAATTTCAAATTTGAGTTATCTTTTGCTTGAGCATAGTTGATCCGGATTTTATATAATTTCCCTTTTAGTAAGTGAATACTATTACTAATTAGTTCATTCGTAGAATTTAATTTCCATGAATCAATTGCTAATTGGTCATTAATCCATAATCGATAAGCATCATCACCACTCATGGCAAATTTATAATCCCCTGTTGCTTCTGGAACTATAAAACCATGTATAATCCCACTGGCATACTCTGTTCTTCCAATTGTATTTTGTAAAACCGCAGAAAGATCTGAACCATCCAGACTCTCTAAAACAGTTTTGCTTAGCTCTCCTTCAAATTTATAATCTATGATATTATTCGCATATTCTTTACACTTATAAATTTGTGCAGTGAGGCCTAAATCTTGTCTATCTTCTGGCTGAAAATAAGCACTTGCTGGAATCATTGCCTTTGATATACCAGCTTCTTCTGACTCCCAGTAAAACTGAAGCATGGCTCCTCCCCAGCCTTGAAGATATTCAATCTTAACATCATGAAAACCAGCTGTTAATTCAATCGGTTCACTTTGCTGCCAGACTTCCCATTCTCCTTTCCAAAAATCAATGATTAATTCACCATCAATCCATACTCTGAATCCATCATCCCCAAATCCATAAAAAGTATATAATCCCTGTCTATCTATTTTTAATCTACTTGTAAACCGAGCAGTACCATAGTCTCCACTACCATTAAAATACTGAAAATCCGGTCTTAAATCTGAACCATTTAATACATTTAAAGTCTTCTCGCCAGTCTTATTCTCAAAATTATAAAGTTCCATTGGACCGCCTCTGTATGCATTGGTGTGAAAGTATTCTGCTAATATTCCAGCTTGGGCTTCTAATGTTGATATAATTTCTTGCTGTGCATTTAATAAAGTTCCATTTAGCATTAATGAAAAAATCATACTCAAAATAATTCCGATACTTAGTATACTTTTCCTTATATTTCTCATGATTACTCCTCCTTATATTTCTTGACATATAATATGTCTAAATAAATTATACAATTTTTTACAAATATATCTTTACAATCTTGTGTTGATTATTTGTAAATTTTTAACAATTATGTGTTTTAAAAAAGCCCTGACGGATTATAATTCCATCAAGGCTTTATAAAGCATTTATCTTTAATATTTTCTACTGCTTAAAACATCTTTTGCTTCGTCCTGGGTGTATATTTTTTCATCTGTAATAATACGCAGTGGTAATTCTTTTCCATCCATCAGATCCTGTATCGCCTTCATAAGTTGTGGTCCAAGCAATGGACTGCACTCTACTACACAATTCAACTTCCCTTCTATCATAGCTTCAAATGCTTTTCTTGTGCCATCCACAGAAACTATTTTTACATCTTTGCCAGGCTCTATTTCATATGCCTCTAATGCCTTTATTGCTCCAAGTGCCATATCATCATTATGGGCAAAGATTGCATCGATATCCCATTCGTGTGTTTTCATGTATTCTTCTATCACTTCTTTTCCCCCTGCATAAGTGTAATCTCCACCTTTTGAATAAACTATCTCATAGCCTGAGTTATTATTTAATATTTCTTCAAATCCCTGTTTTCTTTCTACCGTAGGGGAAGCCTCTAATGTACCTTGTATCTCCAGTATATTAACAGCCTCTTCCTCTGCCGGAACATTCTCTTTGATCCAGCGCATGGCCCTTCTGCCCTCTTCAATAAAATCCGCACCAATGTAGGTTGAATAAAGAGAATCATCCTCAACCTCAACTTTTCGGTCTGATAATAAAACCGGAATTCCTGCATCTTTAGCTTCCTGTAATATTTCATTCCATCCATTATCAACAACAGGGGAAATCACAATTACATCTACTTTCATATCTATGAATTTCCTTATAGCAGCTATCTGCTTTTCCTGGGACTGATCAGCATCTTCATAAATCAAGTTAATTCCCAAATCTTTTGCTGCTTCTTTAATAGATCTTGTATTAGCCAGCCTCCATGCACTTTCACTTCCCAGCTGTGAATAACCGACATCTATGATCTCTTTATATTCATTCCGCGGCTTATTCTGATTTTCTACATAGGCTGTAACATTTTTCTGATTTACACTATGACATCTCAAAATAACTTGTTTGGGTACACCGCTTACTTTATTTAAAATATCGACTGCATATTGAATGGCTTCTTTTCCTCCGGTTGAGCAGGCAATGGTCGCATCAATCTTTCCCTGTTTCACAAGGTTGATTCCATCATTTTCTCCATTAAATCCGTCAATACCCACAATCTTTATATCATATCCTAATTTATTAATTGCATTATAGGCACCTAAAGCCATATAGTCGTTATGAGCAAAAATAATATCGATATCTTTTAATTGTTCTCCCATAGACAATACCATATCTTCTGCTTCATCTCTTAGCTCTGACTCTACACGTACTCTTTTAATATGTACATTCGGATATTTTGAGATAATACTTTCAAATCCGGAGCTCTTATCCTTACTTGCCTGGGACAACTGACTTCCGCATAATTCCAGAATAGCTCCTTTGTCCTTCCCTAAATGTTTAATAATATCTTCTCCTGCCTGTCTTCCAATTAATTTATTATCCGGTCCGATAAATAAAGTATAATCAAATCCTTCTACTGCCTTATCCATAACAATGACCGGAATCTGATCATAAACCTCACTAATAACGGGGGTCATTTCTTTCACATCGCTTGGGGATACGATCAGCAGATCAATCCCATAATCCAGCAATTTTTTCACATCTTTTTTCTGTTTTTCTGAATTAGAAGTTGCATCCGTAGTAATTAAACGAATATTAGAATGTTTACTAATTTCTTCATTCAACTCATTCATCAATACCAGGCGCCATGGTTCTCTCATATTTGCCTGTGATACCCCGATTACATAATCAATTTCTTGATAAGAAGAGCTTCTTAGATTACATCCTATATATAATGCACCAGAAAAACCCAACAATAGTAATAATGATATGATTTTTACTCTTTTACTTTTCATGGTAAATATTTTCCCCTTCTGCATTGGACATATTATAAAGCATTATGTTCCTGATGGTGATAATTATTTTGGTGCCTTCATTGATCCTGCTTTCTACTTTTACACTAAAATAATCGCCATATCTGATCCTAAGTCTTTCTTTAATATAAAATAATCCAAAACTTTGATTATCATCTAATTTTGTTGGCTGGTTTAATAAACGGTTTAATTCTTCTACTGTTTTTTCTTCCATTCCAGAGCCATCATCTTCAACACAGAATCTGACTGAATCTCTATCTAATCTTAGGGCTGTTATTAATAGATTCCCTTCGCCTCTTTTCGTTTTTATTCCATGATAAATTGCATTCTCTACAAGAGGCTGCAAAATTAATTTAGGCACCTCAAAATTCTCAATACTTTCATCTACTTCTATTTGATAATTTAACTTGCTGCGATAGCGTATCTTTTGAATATACAAATAATTAGATACATATTTGATTTCTTCAGCTATTTTTATGTAATCATTTCCATGACTTAAACCAATCCGGAACATGTTCGTCAATGCATCCACAAGTTTTACAATATCATCCGCTTCATATTCTCTTGCCATCCAGCTGATGGTATCCAGAGTATTATAAAGAAAATGTGGTTTTATCTGTTCTTGTAAGACCTTTAACTCTGCTTTCCTTTTATTTCTTTGTTCTATATAAACTAACTGTACTAATTTTTCAATCCTCATGATCATATGATTGAAATTTCTTCCAAGCTCACTGATTTCATCCTGGTAATACGCATTAAACCTGACGGATAGATCTCCCGATTCTGCCTTCTTCATAATCTTTTTCAGCTTTATGATAGGTTTTGTTATGGTTTGTGAGATCTTTAAAGAGAATATGATGATAGAGATTAGGACCACCCATAATATTCCAATTAAAATATACATCATGGTATACATGCTGCTCATTATCTCATCCTGGGAAAACACACCGACAATCTTCCATTTTGTATAGTCCGAATATTCACATCGTATCTGATATGTTTCATAATTTATCCTTGTAATAATGGGCTGACCTTCGTTTTCTTCAAACCAATCAGGATTCACGCGATATGTAATAGGATTAAGAGGAGTATAAACAACATGTTGATTATCATCAATGACGAAGACAAAACCTTTTTCACCAATGGTAATACTTTGAATGGACTCCTGAATGATATCATGACGTATATCCATGAGTATTACACCACAGACCTCTCCTGTATCTCTATTAATGATCGCTTTTGATACGGAGAACACATCGTCAACACTGTAGCTTTCATTTGTAACAATATTTCTTCCGGTCACATTACTAATGATCTGTATTTCATTCTGATTCTGGACCGCTTGTTTATACCATATTTCCTTGGTAAAAGAATCTCTGGATATTCTTGTCATTCCAGTACTTATATACATATCATTTTCTGTTGCAATTAAAATCCCTCCAATCTCTGGATGGGTATCAGCAATATTATACAGCATGTCAGAAATTGTTTCTTTCTCAAATTTCCATTCTATATCATCTTCTGTATAGATCTTATTAAAATCAACAGAATCAACTTCTTTATTAATATAGTTCGTTAACTTATCCAGAGAATTAATATATACTTCAATTGCAGTTTTTACTTGTCCAAGCATTTGATTGGTATGCTGTGAAATATTGTTCTGTACCTGATTTGTATAAACCAGAGTACTAATAATGGCAAAAATCAAAAAAGGAATGAGTCCAATGAATAGATAAGAGAGAATAATCTTACTACGAATTGTACAATTCATAATTTTATTCTTTATCCATTTCATGTACCCACCCCCTATAAAATTTAATCTATTAGGTAATCACTGTATCTGCCCCCAGACTTAAGTATGTACATAATCTGGGTCAAATATATATGTGTAATTATATTATATAATGAAAGTAATTACAATTATTTCCCTTTTTTCTTTTCTGCTTTAATTGATATGATTCTTTGTATGATTATAAATATACAAAGCAATGCAGCAATTGTAACTTTCGTCCACCAGGTATTCAGGTTCTCATATGTAACAATCGTTTGAATAATTCCCTGTATCAATACACCAATTGTAGTTCCAATCACGGTTCCAACGCCGCCTGTCAGTAAAGTTCCACCAATAACCGCAGAAGATATGGCATCTAATTCCAGACCAATATTTTGTAAAGAATAACCGGCCAGTGTATAAAAACTAAAAATAACTCCTGCAAGGGCTGCACAAAAACTATTAATTCCATACACTGCAATTTTCGTTCTGGCAACCGGAAGTCCCATAAGAACAGCTGATTGCTCATTGCCTCCCAGGGCATATACACTCCTTCCGAATTTAGTATATTTCAAAATATAGTAAGCGCCTCCAATTACTATGAATGTAATAAATACATAGTAATAGATTTTTGCCCTGCCAATGAGAATCTTATTGAGGGCTGCCGCTTTGTAAAATTCATTTGATATTGGAATGGATTCTGTACTAATCACCGCACACAATCCTCTCATAAGAAATTGTCCCGCTAACGTTACTATAAAAGGCTGTAATTTAAAATAATGGATGATACTTCCCATACCTAATCCTAAGCCAAGCCCGATAGATAACACAATGGGGATTACAACAACTGCCGGAACTCCTCCTCTTAGTAAACTTGCTGATAATACACAGGTAAATGCAATAGTAGAGGCTATAGATATATCAATACCTCCTGTCAGCAATACAAAAGTTGTACCTACCGCAGCTATTATTAAATAGGCATTATCATTAAATAAATTAAAAAAAGTTGACAAAGAAAAGAATCTATCATATCGAAGTGAGCCCCCAATAAATAAGCTTAGAAATAAAATGATTGTTATTAAGAGAGATACATTACTAAAGCTTATCTCTCCTTTTGCTTTTATTCTGCTTTTCATGCTCCAGCCACCACCTTTTCTCTTCTGAATATTTTTATGACTGTGTCCTTAAATTCCTTCGATTGTGACAGGCAGATAATAACAACCAAAATCGCTTTCACTACCTGGGTTATTTCAGGAGCAACTCCCAAAGCATATACCATGGTAGTAATGCTTTGAATAATCAACGCACCAAAGATACTGGCCGGAATAGAGAATTTACCTCCGTTTAGTGAAGTTCCACCAATTGCAACTGCAAGGATTGCATCCATCTCAATCATCAGACCTGCATTATTACAGTCAGCCCCTTTAATTCCTGCACTTTCAATTAACCCGGCTCCCGCAGCCAAAGTTCCGGAAACGGCGTACACTAAAAGTTTAATCAGACCTACATTGATACCTGCAAATTTACTGGCAGCGGAATTGCACCCAGTGGCTTCTAAAAATAATCCAAATGCTGTTCTTTTGGTAAAAAGTAATGTGATTATTACAATGAACAATACTACATATACAGGAAATGGGATTCCCAGGATATAACCACCATTTATGAAATAGTAAGTATCCGAACTTACAGTCACTATTTTTCCTTTTGTTATAAGCTGGGCAATTCCCCTTCCTGCAACCATAAGAATCAGGGTGGCTACAATCGGCTGAATTTTTATTTGTGCAACTAAAATACCATTCCAGATCCCACATAAAACTCCTGCTAAAAGTGCAAGAATAATAGCTGCTACAACATTTCCGCCCAATCCCGGCAGAATAGCTCCACTTACGATACTACATGCTACAGCTCCACTGATCGCCATAACAGAACCTACTGAAATATCCGTACCACCGGTTGCGATGACCATAGTCATTCCAGTTGCCAGAAGCATAAGTTTACTGCCATTTCGGATAATATCTATAATCCTTCCGTACAAATGTCCATCTACGATTTTCATCTCCAGAAAAGTCCCTCCGGAAATAATAGTATTAAATATTAAAATCGCCACAAATATAGCAAATGGTAAAAAAGCTTGATTTTTTGTTATTTTACTCTTATTCATCCTTATCGCCTCCTGCTATATGATGCATAATCGCTGCCTGAGAAATTTCTCTTCCTTTTAATTCCATGACTTTTCTCATATCTCTTAAGATAACCATACGTCCACAGCATCTTAACATTTCATCTATTTCAGAAGAAATAAATATCACTCCCATTCCCTGCTTTGCCAGATCAATAACAATCTTGAGGATTTCTGCCTTTGTACCAATATCAATTCCTCTGGTAGGTTCATCTAACATTAGCAGGTTCGGATCAGTGGCCAGCCATCTGGCAAGAATTACTTTCTGCTGATTTCCTCCACTGAGATTCTTGATCTTTTGATCTTTGGATGGAGTTTTTATCTCTAATTTTTCAATATACTCATCTGCAATTCTACTTGCTTCTCTTTTTGAAATAGACTTGAATAAACCTTGTTTTGCCTGTAAGGCCAGAATGATATTATCCCGAATGGATAAGTCTCCGACAATTCCCTCGGTTTTTCTATTTTCAGGACAAAAAGCAATTCCGTTTTTTATAGCAGCTAAAGTATTTTTTAGGAATATTTTCTTCCCTTTGATTTCAATCGTCCCTTTTTCCAAGGAATCAATTCCAAATATTATTCTTGCAATTTCTGAACGTCCTGAACCAAGTAATCCTGACAACCCCAATACTTCTCCTTGCCTGATACTTAAATCCAGGTTCTTTATTGTTCCAAGACCAGATACTTCCTTTAATTCTAAGAATGTATCACCGCTATTGTATTCTTCTTCATAACTGACCATCGTTCTATTCAACTGAGCATAATCTTTTCCTATCATTTTCCCTACCAATTCCACTTTTGGTAAGTTTGCTGTTTCATAAGTGCCTACATATTCGCCATTTCGAAGTACTGTAATACGGTCAGTGATTTCATAAACCTGATCGATAAAATGTGTAACAAATATAATTCCCATTCCATCCTTCTTTAAGCGCCTCATGATTTCAAATAATTTATTAACTTCATTGGTCGATAAGCTGGAAGTCGGTTCATCTAAAATCAATACTTTTGCTCTAATATCACATGCTCTTGCAATAGCTATCATTTGCTGGATTGCAACAGAATACTGATCCAGATCCTTTGTGACATCAATATCCAGATCAAATTTTTCTAATAGGATTCTTGCATTGACATAAATGGTTTTCCAATCGATTCGTCCCTTTTTTCTTGGTTCCCTTCCAATATAAATATTTTCTGCTACTGATAGATTTGGACACAAATTTACCTCCTGATAAACAGAACTAATGCCAATTTTTTGCCCTTCCTGAGGAGTTTTGGGATAGATCTCTTTCCCCTCAAGGGTGATTAATCCAGTATCCCGTTCTTCAACACCAGTAAGAACTTTAATTAATGTAGATTTTCCCGCCCCATTTTCTCCAAGGAGTGCATGTATTTCTCCACCTTGTAATTGGAATCTGACATCTTTTAAGGCAATTACAGCTGATGTATAACTTTTAGAAATATGATGCGCTTCTAATAAATAGTTTTGTGTACTCATATAATACCTACCTTTCCATTTTATCTGATGACTACCAGCTGTAAAACTCCCGCTTTTAAAGTGGGAGATAACAGCTGCTACGTCCCTAGATAAGTTCAACTAAGATTCAGATGTGATAAAAACCACACCTGAATCAAGTTTCACTTTATGTGTAAACTCTTTGTCAAGCTGGAAAACCACCCTGGTATTTAAAATGGAAAGTGGCAAGCCACTTTCCATTGTCACTGAACAAATTAATATTTACGATTTGGCAAATCATCTGCAGCTGTTTCCTGGCGATAAATTCCTTCTTCCGATTTAATCCATTTATCAACAGTTTCCCCTGCCTTTAATTTTCTACAAGTGTCAAAGAATTGTTCTCCTAATAATGGATTACATTCTACAGTAACGTTTGCTTCTCCTGCTGCCATAGCTTCAAAAATACCTTTAACGCCATCGACGGATACCGTTTTAATATCTACACCAGGTTTTAGCCCAGCTTCTTTAATCGCTTCAATAGCACCAAGCATCATGTCATCATTATGAGCATATACACCTTTAATATCTGAGCCATATGTCTTTAGGAAAGATTCCATAACTTCTTTTCCTTTTGCTCTTGTAAAATCACCGGTCTGTGATTCTAAAATTTCAATATTCGGATGATTTGCTGCAATTTCATCATCAAAACCTTTTTTACGGTCATTTGCTGCAGAAGCACCTACCGTACCTTCAAGTTCAACGATTTTACCTTCATCACCAAGTAATGTAGCCATTTCGATTGCTGCATTCTTACCTTCTTCAATGAAATCTGAACCAATAAATGTTGAATATAAGCTTTCATCTACTTTAGCCATACGATCAACTAATACGATTGGGATTCCTGCATCTTTTGCCTCTGTAAATACCGCATCCCATCCTGTTTCAACAACTGGAGCTAAACCAATAACGTCTACACCCATTTCAATAAATGACTTAATTGCTTTGATTTGATTTTCTTGTTTTTGTTGAGCATCTGCAAATTTTAAATCGATAGTATCTACATTTTGTCCTGCATAGAATTGAATAGATGCTGTTTCAGCATCACGCCAGCCAGATTCCTGTCCAATTTGAGCGAAGCCGACCACTAATTTATCATTCCCGGATTTTTCTTCCTTTGGTGCTTCCGCTTCTTCCTCTACCTTAGTTTCAGGTTCTGTAGAGACAGGAGTTTCTTTCTGTCCACAGCCAACAAATAATGCTGCTACCATTGAAGTACACAATAGGATGCTTAATAACTTTTTCTTCATAAAATATCCTCCTTTATTTTGGGTATTTCTACCTTTGATAAACTCATTATAGTGATATTCCTTTTTAAAGTCTTTACGAAAAGATGAGAATAGTTTACAAATATTTAGCACTGGGGTTAGGTATATAATGATATATCATATATGACGCTTTGCCCTGGGAGTATTAGAGCCAAGGGGGAGAAATATCTTTCAAAAGTATTGTTACAGCTAAACAATTTTCTGCATGGCTGAACTGTACGAAATATTACTAGGGCAAATTCTCTTTTATAATGTGTTAGAAAATGGTAGTTTTTTAATTTTTAATATAGTACAATAATTCTAAATAGTTGGTAAATATCAGATATAACGAACGAATATGAGAGGATGATATAAAGTGATAATTGATGAATATTTAGCAAAAGTAGTAAACAGTTTGCCGGAACATCCAGAGTTTATGCCTTCAAATGTTGATGTAAAGGCAGAACAAATTAAAATGATAATGATTAATGAAGCAATGCCTGATAATATTGAGGATTATTTTTATAGCCCGGCGAAAACAGCAGAATTTGCATGTGCAGCAGTTGAGCTCTTTAATAAAGCCGGCAAAGAGGTAAATAAAATAGATGATATTCTTAATATGGGAATTTATATAACAAGCGCTGTAAAATGCCCAAAGAAAGATTCTATCATTCCGGGTACAATTATAAAAGAACATTCTTTTCTATTAGAAGAAGAGCTTAAGTTATTCCCAAATTTAAAGGTAATAATGTTAATGGGGGATGTAGCCAAAAAATCCATGAATATGATTTCGAAACGTACTACAAAAAAGAATGTCATTCCTTCAATTGCTACCTATAAGATCAGACAGGATGATTTCTTTTATAAGGACATACAAGTTATCCCTTCTTATATCATGACAGGGCCTAATCTTCTAATTGAGAAAAGTAAAGTGACTATGATAGTTGAAGACATTCAAAAGGGGCTTAGAATATTAAATTTATAGCAGAAGGAAAAGATTAGATACCCAGAATAAAAATTTAGCACCTGGCCTTAAGGTCAGGTGCTATCTTTCTATACTTCTTTTAAACTAAATTTCATAACTAAATCATTTAAATGATTCATTTGATCTGTTAATTGTTCACTAATTGCGGAACTTTCTTCTGCTGTTGCAGCATTTTCTTCCACAATTGCTGATATTTCTTCCACTTCTTTTGATACTTTGCCCATTGCCTGAGCCTGTTTCATAGAATCACCGGTAATCTTATTCACATATTCTGTTATGTTGCTCGTTGCTTCAATTATCCTGCCAAGTGATTCTGTGGCATTATCCGCTATTTTATTTCCATTCTGTGATAAATAGATGGTATTACTGATTAATTCTGTTGTCGTTTTTGTTGCCTGCGCGCTCTTCGCGGCAAGCTGCCCCACATTCTCTGCAATAACCGTAAATCCTTTTCCTGCTTCTCCGGCTCTTGCTGCTTCTATGGCAGCATTTAAAGCAAGCAAGTTTGTTTGATCAGCAATTTCCTCAATCTCTTTTATAATATAACTTATTTTTGTGGAAGCTTCATCTATCTGATGCATATATTGGACAACTTCCATCATCTGGGTTTTCCCCTGCTCAATAACTTCTCGTGCATTGTTTACCATTTCTGTTGCATTCTGGGCACTTTTTGAGTTACTCTCAATCTGCAACGTGATATTATTAATGGTATTATTAACCTTTGATACGGAGATTGCCTGCCCAGTTGCTCCTTCAGATAGAAATTGTGCTCCTTCTAATACCTGATTTGAATTCTTTGCGACTGATTCAGAAGAATTTTGTATTTGCCGCAGTGTATTATTCAGCTCATTCACAATATCTAAAATTGCAATCTTAATTGGTGCAAAATCCCCACTATATTCCCTTGTGATACTGATATCAAAATTACCTTCTGACATTCTTTTTAAACAATATTTAATATCTGTGATCACATTATGTAGTTCTTCAATTGTTTTAGCGATCTGTGCCGCAAGTATTGCTCCTTCTTCCTGTGACGTAATGGTTGGGATCTCTGTTGTCAGATCTCCACCAGATAACAATTTAATACGATCAGTACATAAAGTAATTGGTGCAGTAATGATACCAGCCATCTTCCTGACTGCCAAATTCACAAGATACAATATTGCTAACGTTATTAATATAATGATAAATACTGTTAAATATATACTTTGAGTAAATTCAAAGGAAGAAGCAGATACACCTATGCTCCATCCATTTGAGTTCAAAATTGGTGCATAAGATTCTATTTTTCTCTTTCCATCTGAATAATATTGTTCAAAACCTTTTTCGCCCCGAATCATCTTTTGCTGAATAGATGCTATTTTCTTATAGGAAGGATTCTTTTTTGATAATTCAATGGGGTTATGTTGCTCCAGAACCTTCTCTATGTCATTGTGGGCTATAATATCACCATTTTTATTAATGATATAACCACTGCCTGTCTTCCCAATATTGATTTGTTTTACTAAATCACTTAATATTGTCGCATCCCCTACTACAATTATCATCCCTTTAAACAAATCGTCTTTTACAATGGGTGCAGTAAAAACCGTTGATAATTCTCCAGTTTCTTTTGAGATGATAAGATCTGCCACTTCTGGCTTTAAATTAGTTTTAGAATCTATAAAATATTGTTCCTTTGAGACATCACTGCCGTTACTGCATAAACCGTTTGCATCACAATAAGTGGCAGAAATAAATCCATTCCGCTTTACAAATCTCTCTAAACGGTTCCTGCATATAATATCTTCTGCATTCACATAATCCGTATCAAAAGTACTATCATATGCCAATTCAGAAATCATATTGAGATACCCTTCAAGTTTGCTGGATACGTCATCAGCTGCAATCTGGGCTGTCACTGTCATATTCTTTTCAAGCAGATTAATCGTACCAAAATAGTTAGCCATAATTGCACAGCCGCTAATTAAGAGAATTGCTATTGTTAATATAGAAATTGTATTCTTTCGTATGATTGTTCTAATACTCTTTAGATCTTTCCTGCTGTTCTTTTTATCTTTTAGTAACCGTTTCAAATTATATCCTCCTCGTTTGTATTATTTATCAATTATCTTTTGAGTATTTGGTCTATAATTTTTTAATTATAATTTATATTTTTATCTAATACATTTTTTCTATAATCAACTGGTGACATTCCCGTTTCCTTTTTAAAAACGCTGCTGAAATAATGTTGGGAAGAATATCCTACTTTTTCTGCAATTTCATATATTTTCATGTCATGTTGGCATAGTAATTCAATGGATTTACGGGTGCGGACTCTTGTAAGATAATCAACAAATGTAATTCCCACTTCTTTTTTAAAGAGCCTGCTTAGATGCTGTGGTGACAGATTCATATAATCTGCCATATCTAATAAAGAAAAGTCCTCCTTATTATAATTTTTCTCAATATACTCTTTCGCAATTTTAATTGGATTTGGACATTTTACAATTTCATTCATATTTCTGGTAAGAACTCTGTAATGACTTAGAATTTCCTGGTATTCTCCCCCGACTTCCTGAAGCATTATGATCTTCGCCGGTAAATATGCAGAAACTGTTTCATAGTATTTATTATTTATCTCATTTAAATTACTTCTATTTATACTTTCTGATATTAATACCAGATTGTTATTACTATCCCGGAATGAATAAATAGGTGATAATTCTTCAAAAACTTCTTTTGCTATGTTTTCCGCTGCGTAATATAATAAATCGTTATCCCATTTATCCTCCACCTCTCCATTTTCCATATATTCTAAATGAATTAAAGTGATAAGAAATGGATTCGGTAATTTAATGGATAAATAGTCTGCCTTTTCTAAAAAATCTATATTACTGTAATGTCCTTTTAACCATTTATTGATGGTATCTGTAATAATCTTTGTACTATTGTCATTCAATAATTTTTTAGCCTGATCAATATACTTTTGCCCGGAATTCTTCTCTTCTATTATTTTGATCACTTTATCAAGTGAATAATTAAAAGTCTCCTCCATAAGGGGCTTTAGTAGATATTCATTCACACCGAGCCTTAAAGCCTGCCTGGCATATTCGAAATCATCATATCCGGTTATTATGATCACTACAGCATTGGGTTGAATTTCTTTTAATTTCTCGATAAATTGGAATCCATTCAGAAATGGCATATTAATATCCACAAATAATACATCTAACTGTGTTTTTTCTGCTATTTCCAATGCAATTTCTCCATCTTCAGCTTCAGCTACTACTTCTATTGTGTCATATTTTTTCAATAGCCTTATAATTCCTCTGCGAATAATATCTTCGTCATCAGCCACTAATGCTCTATAAGTCATTGTGCAATCCCCCTAACCCTAATACATGCCAATACTTAATTAATACTTTAGTATTGCTAGTGAATCTTGATCTGCCCATATTTAACACATTAATTATATCATTGATTTCAGTATAAAGGCTTTGCAAAATTTTAACTTTAGTGTTTAAATATTTGCTTAACCATTTTAATTATATACAAAAAAGGAAGTCTGAATGACTCCCTTCACAATGAGATATATTTATTTTTTCTTCTTTGGCTTGACTAAATCATAACTTTCCAACAATAATCTTTCTATATCCTTATCTGGAACTGAACCATCCATGATTATGGTATTCCAGTATTTTTTATTCATATGATAGCCTGGGATAATAGATGAATAAGCATTTCTCCAAAAATCAATCCATTCCGGATCGCATTTTATATTAATCCATAAATAATCAGACCTGTTAAAAACCATGGCAAATGTCTTTTTATTTCCAAAGCAGCGCATCACCGTTACATTACTATCGTGGAATGGATAATCCTCATAAGTGCCAGGAAAAGAAAGACAATATTTAATTATATCCTCTCTGGTATTCATACTTACACCTACTAACACTTTTGATTATGTCCTCTTTATAAATTCTGTTCTGCACTTTGGACAAGTAATACAGATCTTACCTTTGCCTCTGGGTACGCGTATGGTTGTCTTACATTTCGGACAAGTGTAATATTTATGAGTTTTCGTTCCGGTCACATTTCGTTTACCCTTTAGAAATTTGCCCTTTACAGTATTTATAAACATAGTATACTGATAATTCTCTTTCATACGCTTATTAATATCTTTGGATAAAATACGATAAATGGCATATATAAAAGGAATATAAGAAACTGTAATTAATATGTTGCTACGAGTCAGAGTTCCAATAAGAGAAATTACCAATGAAAGAATTACTAACCCTTGGGAAAACTGATCAAAACCATATCTACCAGACATAAACTGTCTAAACCGATTCATTTTCTTCACCTCATGTCCAATATACAATATTCTGAGGATTTATTCCATAAAAAAACTATAAACAATCTATTATATTTTGATACAGTTCAGCCATGCAGAAATCAACTTAGAAATAGCCCGTGGGTGCTTGCACACTAAGGGTAATTTCTAAGTTGATTTCTATATGGCGCTCTGCCTAAGCGAGATGCAGCAAAGCGAAATCGAGCTTATGGCTGAACTGTAATTTATAATATATTTAGCTACTAAATCGCACACTAAGGGTAATTTCTAAGTTGATTTCTATATGGCGCTCTGCCTAAACGAGATGCAGCGTAGCAAAATCGAGCTTATGGCTGAACTGTAATTTATAATATATTTAGCTACCAAATTATACACTAAAGACAATTTCTACATTAATTCTTCTCATTAATATAATTAATCAGTCCTTCTGCTTTAATTATCTTTTGCATAAATTCCGGAAATGCCTGACCTGTATACTCTGTTCCTTTGGTTTTATCATAGATGATACCACTATCAAAATCGACTTCAACTTCATCTCCAGCTTCAATGTCTCTGGCAGCTTCCGGACATTCGATAATGGGAAGACCAATATTGATTGCATTGCGATAAAAGATCCTTGCAAATGTTTCGGCAATAACACAGCTGATCCCTGCTGCTTTAATAGCAATTGGAGCATGTTCTCTTGATGAACCGCAACCAAAGTTTTTATTGGCAACCATGATATCACCTGGTTTTACTCTATTTACAAAATCTTTATCGATGTCTTCCATACATTTCTTCGCAAGTTCTGCCGGATCTGATGAATTCAAATATCTAGCTGGTATGATTACATCCGTATCCACATTATCACCATATTTGTGTACTATACCTCGTGCTTTCATATATGACCTCCTAATATATATTCTGTAAGGCTGTTCTTTCCAAATCTATAGACCTAATTCCTCTGGACCTGAAATCTTACCGGTTACCGCACTGGCTGCCGCTACAGCCGGGCTGGCAAGATAAACTTCTGAATCTACATGACCCATTCTACCTACAAAATTACGGTTGGTAGTTGCAACTGCCCGTTCTCCTGCGGCTAGAATTCCCATATGCCCTCCCAGGCACGGTCCACAAGTTGGAGTACTCACAACTGCTCCTGCTTTAATGAAAGTTGCTAATAACCCTTCTTCCATAGCTTGGAGGTAAATTGCTTGTGTTGCCGGGAATATAATAACTCTCATCCCTTTTGCAACCTTCCGTCCCTTTAATACTTTCGCCGCAATTCTCAAATCATCAATACGTCCATTGGTACAAGAGCCAATTACAACCTGGTCAATTTCAATCTCTCCTACTTCATCAATGGATCTTGTATTTTCAGGAAGATGGGGAAATGCAATGGTCGGTCTTAACTGGGATAAGTCGATGGTATAAGTTTCATCATACACTGCATTTTCATCCGCTTCATATGCTGTGCATTCTTTGGTTGAATGTTCTTTCATATATTCTATTACCTGCTCATCTACTGGAAAGATTCCATTCTTGGCACCGGCTTCGATTGCCATATTAGCCATAGAAAAACGGTCATCCATAGATAGATTTTTAATTCCATCTCCAACAAACTCCATGGATTTATAGAGTGCACCATCCACACCTATCATTCCAATAATATGTAAGATCACATCTTTACCGCTTACCCATTCAGCCGGTTTCCCAGTAAGAATAAACTTGATGGCACTAGGTACTTTAAACCATGCTTTTCCTATTGCCATACCTGCTGCCATATCCGTACTTCCCACTCCGGTTGAAAATGCTCCAAGAGCTCCATAAGTACAAGTATGGGAATCTGCACCGATCACTACATCTCCAGCAACAACCAATCCTTTTTCTGGTAACAAAGCATGTTCTATCCCCATCTCACCAATTTCAAAGTAATTTGTAATATCATGATCTTTTGCGAATTCACGTACGCACTTACAATGTTCTGCTGATTTTATATCTTTATTGGGAGTAAAATGATCAGGAACTAATGCAATCTTATCTTTATGAAATACACCTTTTGTATTCATCTTTTCCATCTCACGGATTGCCACTGGAGCAGTAACATCATTTCCTAAAACTAAATCTAAATCGGCTTCGATTAATTGCCCGGCATGCACTTGGTCTAAACCTGCATGAGCAGCCAATATCTTCTGTGTCATGGTCATTCCCATAGATTATTCCTCCTAGAAACTTTATGTTGATATTATAGCATATTCTTTGTTATAATAGAAATACATATAATGAATGATTACTATGAATTCAGGTTATAAAGTGAAAGCTGATAATCATCAGCTCAAAGGAGTTTACTATGGAACAGAATTTATCTCTATATCATATCTTTAATACAGTTGCAGAGACAGGTAATATTTCAAAAGCAGCAAAAGAACTTTATATAAGCCAGCCTGCTATTAGTAAAGCAATTAGTAAACTCGAACAAAATCTCGATATTCCTCTTTTCATAAGAAACTCCAGAGGGGTAAAGTTGACTGATGAGGGAAAAGTTCTATATGAACATACAAGAAAAGCATTTGATTCCCTCATAAAAGGGGAAGATACCATCCGAAAGATTAATGAATTAGAAATTGGCCATATACGCATTGGTGTGAGCACAACTTTATGTAAATATATTCTTTTGCCGTATCTTAAGAAATTTATCAAGGATAATCCACATATAAAAATAAGTATCAGCTGCCAATCCACATTTCACACAATGAAACTCCTGGAAGAGAATAAAATTGATATTGGATTAATAGGCAAACCTGATAATTTAAAAGAACTTGATTTTTATTCCATTGATGAGATCGAAGATGTTTTTGTTGCCACAAAGACATATGTTGAGAATCTAAAATTAAGAGAATTAAATGATCATGCTGATATTTTTCAGACAGCTAATATTCTTCTGTTAGATGAAGAAAACATTACCAGACACTATATTGATGACTATTTCTATCGAAATAATATCCAGATAAATAATGCCCTGGAAATCAGTAATATGGATCTGTTGATTGAATTTGCAAGAATTGGCCTCGGCATTGCCTGTGTCATTAAAGACTTTGTCAAAAAAGACCTGGCGTCAGGTACCTTAATAGAGATTCCATTAGATTTTCCTATTCAGAAAAGAGAAATCGGATTTGCTTATTCCAATAAAGCCGTTCTCTCCAATTCCATGGAAAAATTTATTCAATTTTATAAAAAAGGGCTGACGCACTAAAATTGTGCGGCGCCCTTTCTACGTTAGTGACGTTTATCACATTTTAGATATTGATGTGATAAACATTCTATTTCTATGTAGACGACCTACAATTTAGTAGGCCAGCTCCTTATATCTTAGTTTGATATATTCGGCTATGCTTTTGTCAAAATATCTCTATTTCTAAATCCAAGTAATCCAATACCTGTTAATATAACTGAAATACAGATCATCCAAAACAGAGGCATTAGTGGCAGCTCTAAAATATTAATAGTATAATGGACATAGGAGAAAGGAGAAATGCACATTATTGACCAATCAATAATCTGCCCTTCCCATGCAAATTCCAAGATGGTAAATGACAACCAGATTCCCCACCCTAAGGCTGTTATTTTAGGACATGCTCCATACAATAAGGCTGTTACCCCTAACAGTATCCACACAGGCGGTATTTTTGAAATGCACATACCAAAAATATGCCAGAATTCATTCCTTAAATTCCCTGCAATCATTCCATAAGTAAATCCCCCTGCAACACCCATGATAACCATCAATAAGGCAGAACCAAGATATGCTATGATTAAATGACTGCCCATCCATCGAATCCTGCCAATCTGTTTATCTACCAACATTTCTACTCTGCCTTCATTTTCTTCTTTTTTTAACTGTAATACGGCACTCATAGCATAAAAAGACACAAAAAGTGATATCAGATAGATACTGATGCTAATAAAGACGTATCCCAGACCTACCTCATTAGACCAGTTTGTTCCTCCCAGACTCGATAGCCAGTCGCTCATTCCCCCCGTACTGGATAACCCTGGTGAAATAGCCGAAAATGCAGCGATATATAATACTGTCCCCACTATCCAGCCTATGAAACTTTTCTTATGAAGCCTCCAAGCCAATGCCAGTGGACCGGAAAAATGGGGCGGTGCTTCAAAAGGACCAGAACGTGCGGTCAGAATACCTGCTCCTAAATCTCTGTGAATGGAAAGTATATAAGCAATCACTGTAAATATCATTCCAATGGCAATAAAGTATAATAGATTCCAGCCATAATTTCCGGCAAATGGCTGGGTAAGGCGCTGCCATGCCATGGGATTGATCCATTTTAAGAAAGTATCCCCACCTCTGAAATTATTCAAAATCGCCATTGCCAGCCCAAGCCCAAGGGCTGTTATCCCAATCCCTCTGGCTGTTCCACTATTTTCCCTGAGCTGAACTCCTAAAGCACCTAATCCGGAAAAAAAGAAACCAACCGTTGCCATAGTTGCTCCGTACAAAAAAGAGCCTGCGGGTTCACCGCCAAGAATAATAATACTTAACCCAATGAGTATCCCTGCTATCAGATTTCCAATAACGGTCAACCCCACTGCAGCCGTCAAATTGGCAAAAGGACCTATTACATATGCACGGATCAATTCACTGCGGCCTGTCTCTTCATCTGTACGAGTGTGCCGAATTACAGTGAGCAGGCTGCCAATCCCCAGGACAAGGGCAATTTGGGAGGTTCCTCTCCATACAATGGCTCCTGAAAGATCAATAGAAATCGCAGGGCCAAGAAGTGCAGAAATCAAAGGGTCTTTATTGAATTCAGTCAGAACACTGTCAAGTCCCTGAGTAGCCATGGCAGCGAAAGTTCCTGCAGTTATAAAAACAAGAATGGATGGAACCAATATCCATATTGGAAGTAAGAACTGATCCCTGCGCAGAAATAATTTAAACAATGTTTTAGTACCTGTAAAATCACTGGCCCGCATCTTTAAATCCCTCCTTTTTCACTAATATCATCGCCATAATGGCGCATGAACAGTTCTTCCAAACTAGGAGGCTCGGCAGTCAAAAATTGGATTCCCCGGGGCACCAATACTTCCATCACTTCTGCCATTGCAGTAGAATCCACAGAAAAGCAATACTTCAGACCATTTTTTGATACATCATATATCCCATGGATTTTTTCAAGCCCTGGGACAGAGGTTTTTGTCTCAACATTAATGGTAGTCCGGGTCAGATGACGAAGCCCGGATAAGGTTCCTGATTCTACAATCTGACCTTTGCGGATAATACTTACCCTATCACAAAGTGTCTCCACTTCTGATAAAATATGACTTGACAATAATACTGTTTTACCGGCTTTTTTTACTTCAGCCACACATTCCTGAAAGATTGCTTCCATCAGCGGATCAAGTCCTGAGGTCGGTTCATCCAGAAGGTATAATTGGGCATCACAGGAAAAGGCTGCTACCAAAGCTACTTTCTGGCGGTTTCCTTTCGAGTAAGTTCTGCTTTTTTTAGTAGGATCAAGCTGATATCGTTCCAACAGCTGTTTTTTCCTTGAAACATTAAGCCCTCCATGTATGCGTCCAAGCAGGTCAATCACTTCCCCTCCGGACAAATCCGGCCATAGTGTTACATCTCCTGGAACATAGATGAGCTGACGATGGAGTTCTACTGCATCCTTCCACGGATCTTTGCCAAGCAGTGTGATTTTTCCTGATGTTTTTCGCAAAATGCCTAGTAAGATCCTGATAGTTGTTGATTTACCAGCGCCGTTAGGACCAATAAATCCATGTACTTCTCCTTGCTTAACTGTAAGATTGATTCCCTTTAATGCCTGTGTCGTACCAAAAGATTTAGTCAGCTTTTGAATATCAATTATATCCATATTCATTCCTCCTGTTTTATATATTTTATATGTTTTATAATAATATGTTATAATATCTCTATAATATTCTATTGAAAAACTTTTGTCAACAAGTTTTATATGTTTTATATTGACTCATTATAAAACTTTTGATATCATTACAATGAGGTGAAATACATGAACGGATATGAACGCAGAACAGAGTTAAAAAAAGATAAAATACGCAGTGCTGCATTGGAACTTTTTTGTGCGTATGGCACAGATAAAACAAGTATTAATGAAATCGCCCAAAAGGCAGGAGTTGCACCTGCCAGTATTTATAACTATTTTGGGAGTAAGGAAGAAATGGTAAAAGATATCATCATAAACCTGTTGGAAAGCAGCTTGAAAGCCAAAAAGGAATTATGGGAGTCTGACCGGCCTTTTCCTGAGCTAATGAAACGTGCCATATCCATGCAGGATGATTTTATTGAACATACTAATCTGGACCTTCTTCTACAAGCTTTGTTAAATACTGATCCTGAAATTAAGAAATTGATAGATGATATTTATAAACGCAGATATCCTTATATCGTAGAAAAATTTATTGAAAAAGGACATAAAGACGGCTATATACGCAGGGATCTTTCTATTGAAGCTGCTACTATTTATCTAAAAATGTATCAGGATGTTGTTCAGCAGCCTGAAATATTGAAGAATAGAAATAAAAATTTATTAAAAGAATTATATGATTTAATGCTATATGGATTAGCGGGAACTCCTATTCAGGATAAGGTATAATTTTTTCAAAAAATATTTAAACCCTTTTAGGCTTTTATAACTTCATATAAATAAAAGAAAAGCAACTTTTACAGGCTGCTTTTCTTTTATTTATATTTTCTTTATATATGCTTCAAATGCGGAGGGTAATGTATATTTCTCTTCTATCTCTTCTCTCGTTACCCATATAAGATTATTATCTTCCATTATCTTGTTAAGACGTATACGATAGCCAACCATTCTCCATTCAATGTGAGAAAATATGTGCTTTTCTTCTCCAAGGGATTCTAAACTTTTTATGTTGCCAATATATTTTGACGAATACTCTTCTCCTTCTATGATGTTTAATTTCCCATCTACACTTGGAAGTTCCCATAATCCTGCAAGTAAGCCTTTATTTTCTCTTCTCCTGATTGCAATCTTATCCTGATATTCTATTACCAGAATTGTTCTGTCTTCCAGCTTTCTCTTTTTCTTCTCTGGTTTGATAGGAATACTGCACATAGTTCCATTCCGAAATCCCCTGCATAAATGCATCACCGGGCATTTCTCACAAAGTGGTTTTCCATTGGGAATACATATAGTCGCTCCCAGCTCCATTAATGCCTGATTAAAGTCACCCGGCCTGTCTTTTGGAATAATTACAAGCAGATCTTTTTCCAATTCTTTCTGTACACTGGCTTTTGTTATATCATCAAAACTTCCTGCAATTCTTTTTGTGACCCTGTATACATTACCATCAATGGCGGGAACCGGAATCTGATATGCAATAGAGGCTATTGCTCCAGCTGTATATGGACCAATTCCTTTCAATTTTAAAAGTTCATTATAAGATGGGGGCAGAACACCATCATACTCGTTCATTATGGTGATAGCCGCCGTTTGAAGATTTCGGACCCGGTTATAATATCCTAATCCTTCCCACAGTTTTAAAAGTTTATCCTCTTCTGCCATGGCTAAAGCTTTAATATCCGGCAAATTAGTAATAAATCGATCAAAATACGGCTTCACCGCTTCTACTCTGGTCTGTTGAAGCATGATTTCTGATATCCATACATAATAAGGCTTTGGGTTGTCTCTCCAAGGTAAGATCCTTGCATTTAAATCATACCAGTCAAGTAAGTAACTGGTAATCTCTGAATAATTATAACTCATTACATTCTCTCATTTCTAATATTTCTTCGTAAGCCAATTTTAACATAATAACTTGTAATTGAAAGCCCCCATCTTCCTCAATCCATCAATTATTTAATATATAATAATCTTCTCTCAGCTATCTGACAGTAAATTTTTGAGTTTCCTCATATAACATATCTGACGATTCTTTAGACTGCTCAATCAGACTCATAATATTATTGGATTGATTCGTTATATCCATACTCTTTTCCGCAATATCTGTCGTTCCCTGGGCTCCCTCATTAGAAGCTCTTGCAACTTCATGAATTGCCTGAAGTACATTATTTACAGATGCCAGCAATTCTTCTGAAGTAGCACTAAATTCAGTGATCATCTCATCCACATTATTAGAATCGCTGCTATAAGAATCTGCAACTTCCCGAAGTTTATTATAATCTTCCGTTACTTCTCCTGATACATATTCTAATAAATCTTTTGCGCTATCTGCCAGATTCTTAACTGCTCCTACAACAACTTCTGTAACGTCCTGTATTTTTAAAACACTACCTTTTGATTGTTCTGCAAGATTACGGATCTCATCAGCAACAACACTAAAACCTTTTCCTGCTTCTCCTGCTCTGGCTGCTTCAATTGCAGCATTGAGAGCCAATAAATTAGTCTGGGTAGTGATATCCATAATAGAGTCGGATAGTACATTGATTTCTTCCACGACTTTTGCTTTTTCTAAAGCATTCCCCAGCTTGCTCCCGATCTCTTTCTTTATTTGGTTCGCTCTGACCTGTGATTGATCTGCCATATCTTTCGTATCACTGGCTCTTTGCCTTATCTCAACTACCTGATTTGTCCCCTCGCCTGCTCTTACTGCAATATTTCTTGCTGCAGATTCAATTTCCTGTGCTGTGGCACTGATCTCTTCGGATGATGCAGCAGTCTCTTCCATTCCCGCTGCTATCTCTTCTGTGGTTGCAGATACACTTTCAATAGTACTGTTTAATTCATTATAACTCTTTGTTATGTCTGAAACTATATTCTGCATCACTTTGGATTCTTCCTGAACCTTCTTGATTAACATCCCTACTGATAATTGCATATTGTTTAAAGCATTTGCCAATATACCAAAATCGTCTTTTCTCTTAAGGTCTTTCTCGCTGATCTCACTGGTTAAATCACCAACCTCAACTTTTTTAAGTACACCCATAGCACTATTCAATCCTACTACTATATTTCTTGATATAATAATTGATAAAATAATCATTAAAGCTAAAATAATTATAAGTACTGCAATCAATGTCATTATAAATTTGGCAAGCTGAGCTGATTGCTGGGATGCCATATCAGAGATTAAATTATCAATATCATCTGTATAATTTCCCGTACCAACCACCCATCCATATGGTTCAAATAGTTTTGTGTAACCACGTTTTGGTGATGCCTCTGTTTCTCCTTCTTTTGGGAAAGCATAGTCTACATAACCACCTTCTGGATTTTTAGCTGCTGCAATTAATTCTTTTATCATTGGTTTACCGTTAGCATCCTTAGCTTCTAAACGGTTTGTCCCTTCTGTATCGTTCCCAAGCAATACTACATTATCACCTTCTACAGTGTCTATCCAAAAATATCCGCCTTCTTTATAACGCAGTTCACGAATAATATCTGCACTGATCAATTTAGCTTCTTCTAATGTATATTCTCCATTTTCATACTTAGCATATATTGTATCCAGCAATGAAATTACATTTGTAACCTGTTCTTTTATAGATTCATCGTAATCACTTCTAACCGTTGTTTCAATCTCTTTCATGGCAAACTCATTTGTATTATTAATTAAAATAAGTGCAAAAATTGAAAGAAAAATAATTGAAGCAAATGATAGAATAACTAGAACAAAGATTTTACTGCGAACCTTCAAATTGTTGAGCATAACTATCTCCTCCTAATGTTACGTAATATTTATACGTATATATTATCAGAATATTCGCCAATTATCAACAAATATATACAAAAATACAAAATTTTCTACAATTTTATGGGGAATTATGTATAATTTTATACAATATACAAAATTTTTCCATAATTCCTTGTATAATAATACGTTTAGTTCTGATATTAATTCATACTTTTTTCACATTTTTTACATTAGTAACCTGAGCTATTCACAAAAACTATAAAAATAGACAAAAAAATACTGTCCCATCTACGATTTTTCAATCGTTAATGGGACAGTCCCCTTAATACAATTAATTATTAATTAATTTATCTTTATTTGTCCAGCTCATCATCTTACGAAGTTCTGCGCCTACAGTTTCCAGTTGATGTTCTGATTCTTTTCTTCTCTTTGCTAAGAAATTTGGACAACCCACTTGATTTTCCAATAACCAGTTACGGGCAAATACACCTTCCTGGATATCTTTTAATACTTGTCTCATGGCATTCTTTGTATCTTCCGTAATAATTTTTGGTCCGGTGATATAATCACCGTATTCTGCTGTATTAGAAATAGAATATCTCATTCCTGCAAAACCACTTTCATTAATTAAGTCTACAATGAGTTTCATTTCATGAATACATTCAAAATATGCACTTTCTGGTTCATATCCAGCTTCTACTAATACTTCAAAACCAGTCTTCATAAGTTGGGTTACACCACCACAAAGAACTGCTTGTTCACCAAAAAGGTCTGTTTCTGTTTCTTCTCTGAATGTAGTCTGTAAAACACCTGCTCTTGCACCGCCGATTGCCAGAGAATATGCAAGTCCAATGTCATGAGCTTTACCAGAAGCATCCTGATGAACTGCTATAAGGCAAGGAACACCTTGACCTTCTAAATATTGACTTCTAACTGTATGTCCTGGTCCTTTTGGAGCGATCATAATTACATCTACATCTTTAGGAGGTATAATCTGACCAAAATGAATCGCAAAACCATGTGCGAACATTAATACATTACCTGCTTCCAGGTTTGGAGCTATAGATTCATTATACAACTTTGCCTGCTTTTCATCATTAATAAGAATCATAATGACGTCTGCTCTCTTTGCAGCTTCTGCTGCTGTATATACTTCAAATCCAGCTTTCTCAGCTTTACTCCATGAATTACTTCCTTCGTAAAGACCTATGATAACATGAACACCTGACTCCTTTGCATTAAGTGCATGTGCATGCCCCTGGCTACCATAACCAATGACAGCTACTGTCTTACCTTCTAATAATGATAGGTTACAATCTTCCTGATAAAAAATCTTTGCCATTTTTGTTTCCTCCTAAAATAATTTTTATATACTATTGACTAATCGAAAGAAATATTTATTTTAATTTCTTCCATTCGTGTAAAGTAAAACTAATCTATGTAGTCTGAAATATCCCCAGATCCTCTTGTGAGGCCTGTGATTCCTGTTCTCACCAATTCTTTAATTACTAAACCATCTAATAGATTAATGAATGCATCAATCTTAGCCTGATTACCGGTTAATTCCACCATCAGGGAATCTTTTGCAACATCTACAATCTTTGCTCTGAAAATATCTGCCACTGCAATGACTGATTGTCTTTGTGCTACATCTGCCTCTACTTTTACTAATACAAGTTCCCTGCAGACAGATTCACCTTCCACCAGTTCCTTAATCTCTTGTACATCTTCTAATTTATTAAGTTGTTTTTCAATCTGCTCCAGAATCTGATCATCACCATTTACGACTACTGTCATTCTTGAAAGAGACGGATCCTGTGTTTCACCAACTGTTAAACTGTCAATATTATATCCTCTTCTGCTAAATAAACCCGCAACTCGACTTAAAACACCTGAAGTATTGTCAACTAATATAGATAATACCATCTTTCTCATGGTTTACTCTCCTTTCAAGACTATGATCCATATGCAAAAAGCCCTTCACTACAGTTCCCTGTAATGGGGCAATTGATTGTTTGTATTGTATCAATATACATTTCTTTTGTCAAGCTGCGATTTAGCAAATTAAAGTGCTTAAGTACAAGGAGTAAACAATAAAAAAATGAGGTAAACCTTTATTTTACCTCATTTTTTCATATTTTATCTACTTTATTATAAGCTATACTAATTTGTCATATCTAATATAATCTCTTGTTATTGATTTAAATTACTATCTTCCGATGTCTCTGCCACCGTTTCCAAAGTGTTCTCTTTCCCATCATAATTAAAGATAAAGTCATTTAGTTCCTGGGTATTTATTGCTATGTCCGGAATTAAAACAGCCATATTTCTGATACGTGCCTGGCTAAATGAGTTATCCACGGGAATTCTCATTTGATCAATTTCTGTTGTACCTAACATTACTACTGATTTAATATAAGAAAGAATCTCTTCATTGGTCAAATCTGTAGCCAGATAAGGCATCATAGTTTCTGTTAATTTCACTAATTCAGAGAGTGACATCCCTTTTGCTTCATTAAAGATCGATTGCAGTACATCTCTTTGTCTTCTTGTACGTCCAAAATCGCCTTCTGCATCCTGTCTGATCCTTGTATAGGCCAGAGCCTGCTCTCCGTTTAAATTATTCAGCCCTGGCTTCACATTAAGGACAGAGCCTCTATGATAAGCAGTTGTTAAATATTTATATTCTTTATCCGTAAGTTCTATCTCAACTCCGCCAACGGTATCGATTACCGCCTGGAATGCCGTAAAATCCACGATTACATAGCCATCTAATTTAATACCAAAGTTCGTTGCAATTGTTTCATAAAGCAATTTAACTCCACCGTAAGCATAAGATGCATTAAACCGGTCATCACCATGTCCTGGGATCGGCACATACATATCTCTCATTAAAGAAGTTAGTTTCAACCTTTTATGTTTTAGATCCAGGGTTGCTATCATAGTTGAATCCGATCTTCCTGATTCAGTCCAGGTAGCACGTTTATCTGAACCAACTAAAAGTATATTAATTACGTCCTTATCAGAAGTTAATAGGTCATCATCCAGCTCTACTGTAGATAAATCAGTGGACGGATCACGATCCATTCTGTTCAGCACTGCATTTACCTGAGTCTCAAATGTAGCAATCGCCCATCCGGCAATAATGGATAATGCCAGTAAAAGCCCAAGGAAAGTCCTTTTAATTGCCCGGTTTCTGCGCTTCTTCTTGATATATCCCTGTTTTCTTCTTTCTTTATCATCCATATCATCGTCTACATGATTAAACGCGATATCTCTTTCCTGTAAACCAGTATCCCCTTTACTGTTGCGCTCAATATATGTTTTATATTCTTTTTTTCTATCCATCTTTTACTCCTCTAAATAATTAAGAATACTCCTAAGTTTCTAATTAAACCTGTTTTAAGATAGCCCCTGGTGAGAATAATGTATCTTCTTTGAAACCAGTTTTTCCTATAAAGAGTTGCAAAATCATAAATCACTTTTTTATTCTCCTGAGATAATTGTTCTTTATATATCTGGAAGAATTCATATGCCTGCCTTTGTGTGTCTAATAATATCTGCTTTTGCTTTTGCAGATTTTTAATCCGATTTTGCACATAATTTAAAAAACTTTGGTTTCCTATTACATTATTTCCATGTTGTCTGTAAAGTAAGGTCGCTTTTGGTAAATATTCAATTTTACCAAAACCGGAAGTTACTAAAGCGATCCACCAATCATGTACTCTAGCTGATTTCGGTAAATTTGTCAATAGGTTTTTTATAGCAGAATTCATCATAATAGTACACCCTATTAATTTATTCTCAATGAGCAGATGATTTAAATCCAGCTTTTTAGTATCAAGCCTGGATACCCGATAAAAAGAAGGATATATCTCCCGGAGATTTGCATCTACCACAATTACATCTGAGAATACAGTAACGGGATATCCCTTCCCCTCTTTCTCTTCTGCCTTCTTCAAAAATTCCAATGTACGCTGAATCTTGTCTTTCATCCATATATCATCTTGATCGCAGAACATGACATAGTCAGTATCACACCTTTTTGCACCTTCAAGAAAATTTAAGACCACACCAAGATTTTTTGGATTCTGATAAACAATAATCTTCTCAGGGTATTTTTCTTCATATTCCTTCAATATAGAAATTGTACCATCTTTCGAACCATCATCACAAAGCCATAGCTTCCAATCTGTATATGTGTTTTCCAAAATTGAATCAATCTGCTCTCTTACATATTTTTCGCCATTATATGTCGCCATGACGATTCCCACTGTACTCATATATTGCCCTCCAGATCAAGTTACTTCTCATCTAATAATTTTTCCAAAAAGATTTATTCATACTAAATTTAAGAATTAACCATTTAGGGAGTTTTTCATAGTGATATCCCATTTTAAAACCTAAATATTTAAAACCACTTTGAAGAACCAGATCAGGAATAAGGTGGATTTTCTTTTTATGGAGTAAATATTTAGCAGTGCTCTTTACCATACGTATCCCTTCTGTTTCTGATTTTATGTTTTCAAAAATCTCTTTATATTGTCTTTGGGAAACCGCCAAGTCAAAATTCCTGGTAAATTGCTGGAAATAACTGTACTTATGAGAATGAATTACTTTTGCATTGGCTGCATACCCAATGGAATAACCGGCACCTATCACCTTTGAAGCCATGATCATATCTTCATTAAATATAGTTTTAGTAACAAATCCTCCAAGATCATTATATATTTCTCTCTTATATGCAGCACATACATTGGAACAGAAATAAGTCTTAATACCAAGAGTATCAAGGTCTTTTACAGACTTTATACTATCATTTTCCGGATAATTAAATGTTCTTATATATTGTTCAATAAAACCGGCTTCCTTATTGGCTAATTGTCTTCCATAAGCAACTGCTACATTTTTATTATCAAATGGTTCTAACATTCTCTCAATAAGATATTTATCTGCAGGTACCGCATCCTGAGTCATAAACAGAATAATATCTGCATTACTTAAAGTCGCTCCAAAATTTCTTGTTCCACCATGATCAAATTCTTCTTTTTTAATATGAATTACCTTTAAATTAGAGATATTCTCAATTCTGGAGATATCTAAGAATTCTTCTTCTGTATTGATCACAAATATATGGTCTGGTTTTATTGTTTGTTTTTCCAGCCTTCTCATTAATTGATAGAATTTATTATCTGGTTTATAACTTGGGATAATTAAGTCCAGAGAATATTTTTTCTTACTTAAGACTTCTTCCTGTACCATTCTTTTTCTCCATTTCAAATTATTAGCCTGAAGCAGACTCTTATAATAAATACCCTGATTTTTAATCTTAAGATGCTAATCTAAAACATTAAGCAGCTTTTTCGCTATTTTAATAGTGTCTCCTGCGTCTTTTGCATATCCATTGGCACCTATCTCGTCAGCATAACTTTGGGTAATAACAGCTCCGCCAATTATTATTTTTGCCTTCAGGCCTTCCTCTTTTGCCCTTTTAACTACCGTCTTCATTTCAACCATTGTAGTTGTCATTAATGCAGAAAGAGCAATAATATCTGCATCCTTCTCTTTGGCAGTCTCAATGATCAGATCAGTGGAAACATCTTTTCCCAGATCAATTACTTCAAATCCATAATTCTTAAGCATTAATACTACCAGGTTCTTCCCAATATCATGAATGTCACCTGACACTGTGGCAATTACTATCGAACCTATTTTTTTCTTTGCTTCTCCTTGTTCTAACAATGGTTCCAGATACTCTATCGCCGTCTTCATTGCCTCTGCACTTGAAATTAACTGGGGAAGGAAATAAATCTGCTTATCAAATAAATTACCAACTTCATTAATTGCAGGAATTAAGATATCATCGATGATGTCTGAGGGTCTTGCCCCTTCTTCCAATGAATTTTTAACAAGATCCACAATATTATTACGGTTTCCTTTAATTACAGAATCGTAAATAGGATGATTTTCCTCTTTCTTTACACTCTGCTTGTCCTCTTTCTTACTAGTGATTACTGTCTGTTTTGATGTGACCTTATTTATATAACGTAAATCTGCTGCCTCTTTATTCATAAGTAAATCTGCAGCATATGCTGTGTTCATTAAAAGATCCTGGGATGGGTTGGCTATAGCCATCGTCAGTCCTTCTTTAATAGCAAAGGCCAGGAATGTACTGTTAATAAATTGTCTGTCCGGCAAGCCAAAAGATATATTTGATAATCCTACAATAGTGGCAACACCCAGATCTTCTTTACAGAACCTTATGGTTTCTAACGTTTCAAATGCCGCCATTTTATTGGCTCCAATAGTATTTACTAATCCGTCTACTACAATATCTTCTCTGGATAGACCTACCTTTAGTGCTTCTTCTACTATTGTTCTGATGATCTGTTTTTTCTCCTCAATGTCTTTTGGCAGTCCTGTTTCCGAAACAGGAAGCAGGATGAACATAGCTCCGTATTTCTTGGCAATTGGAATAAGGCGTTCCATTTTTCCTTTTTCTAATGAAATAGAATTAATCAGAGCCCTGCCCGGATAAATACGAAGAGCTTCTTCTATGACATCGCTATAGCTGGAATCCATGCAAAGTGGTAAATCAGAAATTCTTATCATCTCGTGAACCACTTTTAATAACATCTCTTTTTCATCGATTCCATTCATACCCATATTAATATCAAGAATATCCGCACCATTTTCCTTTTGTTCTACAGCCATAGAATTAACAATGTCGAGTTTTCCCTGTCTTAATTCCTCTTGGAGTGCTTTTTTGCCGGTAGGATTGATTCTCTCCCCTACGATTAGTAAACGGCCATCTAAATCAATCTCTAAAGTTTTTCTTTCGCTTGTTAATGCCCGTATCTTTATATCGCTAATTGGCAGCGGTCTCACTTCCTTTAGGATATCATTTAAGGCTTTTATATGATCAGGAGTGGTTCCACAACATCCACCTACTATGCTGGCGCCACATTCAACCAGATGTTTAACACCAGATGCAAATTCGTCCGCTCCCATATCAAATACCGTTTCATCACCATGTAACTGTGGTAAACCTGCATTTGGTTTGGCGATAATAGGTACTGTTGCAACCTTCTTCATAAGAGCTACGATATCTGCCATCTGTTCTGGGCCGGTAGAACAGTTTACTCCAACTGCATCTGCTCCCATACTTTGCAATACAATGATAGCAGTCGCAGGGTCTGTTCCATATAATGTTCTAAGGTCTTCTGCAAATGTTAAACTTATCATCACCGGAAGGTCACAGATTTCTTTTACTGCCAAAAGTGCTGCCCTGCACTCAGAGAGGCTCATCATAGTCTCAACGACAAATAAATCCACCCCTTCCATCAACATATATGAGATCTGTTCCTTATAAATATCCACCAATTCTTCAAAAGTTAATGTGCCAAGTGGATAAAGCTGTTCCCCAGTCATAGTCAGATCTCCTGCTACATAAGCTTTTCCACCGGCAGCTTCTTTGGATAATTTCACAAGTTCGCGATTCATATATTCAATCTTATCTGCCAATCCGTATTCTTCTAATTTAATACGATTTCCTGAGAACGTTGGAGCATATAAAATATTGCTTCCTGATTCTACATATTCTTTTTGTAAATCAATCAATATCTCTCTATGGTTTAAAATCCATTCTTCCGGACAAACACCCACAGGCATGCCTCTTTTTTGAAGATTGGTACCTGTTGCCCCATCCAATAGAATGATTCCTGAGTTCATTAATTTTCTAAATTCTTCTCTTGTCATATATCCACTCTCCTATAAACCATAGATATTAATCTATCTACATTGTCATTATAACTTACTGCCCAGTCTTAAATATACAATTATTCTTACATATTTCTTAATTTTTTCATAACATTATTTAATAATGATCTTATCCAATAAGCTAGTCCGGTTAAATGGCAGCATAAAATAGTATCCATCTGCAAAGGAACTTAACTTTTCAATAATCTCATTAGCAATTGACGCCCCAACATTCTCAGCTTCTTCCTTCGTCATATCAGGATGATATCTGGTGATAATTTCATCCGGTATATTTATCCCTGTGATTTCATTCTTTATAAAATTTGCATTACGATAACTTACTAAAGGCATTATACCACATAATATCTTAGTATCAATTCGTTCTTTGATATATGCTATTCTTTCTATATCTTTCTCTGAATAAATAGGCTGAGTTAAAAAATATTTTGCTCCTCCATCAATCTTTCTTTGCATACGCTCTATTACTTTATCAATACTTCCTCTTCCATAATTTAGGGCACCGCCATAATAGATTGGAGCTTCTATAAAATGTTCTTCATTCATTTCCTTTATAAAATTCATTAACTGTATAGAATTATAATCAAAAACACCCGTAGTAGATACTCTGCTTACAGTGGGAACCGGATCTCCGGTAACCACTAACAGATTTCTTACGTCATTAATATAAGCTCCCAACAGACTAGAGCGCATTGCTATCATATTACGGTCCCTGCAGCACACATGAGGCATTACCGGAATTCCAACTTCTTTTCCAATTCTAATGCTCATAAGAATAGAATCCGCGCGGCTTCTTCCCATTGGTGAATCTGCTATTGTAATAATATCTGCACCACTCTTTTTAATATCATGAGCACACTGAATCATTTTATCATAGTTTGCATCATAAGGGGGGTCGAGTTCTACCGCAATAACCTTTCTCCCTGTGGAAAACAAATCATAAAATGCATTGGAATATAATTCTTTATATCCATTGTCTTTTTGGGTAAATGATACCCGGACACCTCTTCCTGTTCCCGCCAGATCTATATGTTCATGTAAAGCTTTAATATATTCCGGCGTTGTTCCACAGCACCCGCCAATCATATCTGTTCCAAGTTCTGCAATCTGCCTCAAATTGCCTTCAAAGTAATTCACATTATCCGTAAATATCATACGATTCTGTAGTTGTTCCGGATACCCTGCATTGGGCATTGATACAATATATTTATTTTCTGGAAATGGTAACTTTTTAAGATTTTCAAACATATGGCCGGAACCAATCCCGCAATTAAAGCCGCATGCATCTATTTCATCAATACTGCTTAGATCTTCAAGCAATTTTCTTGCACTGAACCCACTTGTTGTATATCCATTTTTATTGATGCAAAAGTTTGTTATTATAAAAACTTCTTTATCTTTTCCCTTAATATATTTTACTAAAGGAATAATATATTTTAAATCTGAAAATGTTTCAAAGAGAATCACTTCTGCTTTTTCTTCCAGGAATACATCAACCATCAATTGGTATTCCAAAAGAATTTCCTCTTCATCAGATAGAGCATTTTCAGGAATCGGCCCTATGTCTCCTGCTATATATACTTGATGTCTGGTATTTGCCCCGTCTGCTTCTTCTGCAATAACTGCCGCTTTTGCTATATGGTATGCACTGCGAATCATATCCTTTAATTCTTCTCTATCCATATGTAAAACTTCTTTACTTGCAGCAAACGTATTGGTACGGATTAATTTGGCCCCAGCTTTTATATATTCCCTGTGAATGGATTCAATTTTCTTAGGAGCAGTTATATTTGCCAGTTCTGAGATTGCATTCTCATTATTCTCAAGTTCTGCATAATAAGTTCCCATTGCACCATCTATTATTAACTTATATTTGTTAAGATAATCTCTAATTTTCATACTGCCTCCTAATATTTCAATCACTTTTATTGTTCCTTATTATATAGGATTCCTTATGAAATAACAATATTTCCAAGATTAGTTTTTTTCTATCACTGAATCATGGAAAATTTAAAGAATACATTAAAAAATATCTGTTCCAGTTCAGCCATAAGCTCGAATCCGCTACGCGGCTTCGAGCTTGGGCAGAGCGCCATATAGAAAATAATATATAAACTGCACTTAGTATGCGAGCACCCACGTGCATTTTATATATTATTTTCTGCATGGCTGAACTGAAATAAATATTACTTTACTTATCGTAGTAATTATGTTATACTAACTTTACTACGACAGATATAGTATGACAGGCGAAGTACGACAGATGAAGTATAAATAATAAGGAGGTAAAAGTGTGATAAGCAGTGATATAATTCGAGGATACAATGATACCATGATTCTTTACATGCTTTTGGACCACGAATCTTACGGATATGAAATATCAAAGAATATCAAAGAAATTTCTAATGAGAAATATATTATGAAAGAAACGACTCTTTATTCCGCTTTCAACCGTTTAGAAAAAAATGGATTTATTGAGTCCTTCTATAAAGATGAGACTTTTGGTAAAAGGCGAACGTACTATAGGATTACAAAAACAGGTCTGGACTACTATAAAGAAAAATGCGAAGAGTGGAAATTGACAAAAGAAGTAGTAAATCAATTTATTAGGGAGGTATAGTATGGAAACAATTAAAAATTATCTGGAAAACATATTCTCAAGTCTGCCAAATACCAGTCAAATGGATAAGTTAAAAAATGATATCCTATCCAATATGGAGGATAAATATAACGAACTTAAAGAAAATGGCAAAACTGAAAATGAGGCAATTGGTATTGTAATATCAGAATTTGGTAACATCGATGAATTATTGAATGAACTTGGTATTGAAAAAGATTCTCCTTTACCGGTAGTCACCTTAGATGAAGCAAATAATTATCTGAATGCCCAGAAAAGTGCAAACAGGCTCATAGGTATTGGGGTATTTTTATGTATTCTGGCGCCAGCAATGTTAATTCTATTACATCAGCTAAGTGAAGACAGATATTTCGTAATCGTATCACAGGAAGCAGGCTCAATTCTCAGTCTCATACCTTTACTTATTCTCATTGCAATTGGTGTTGGATTATTTATTTACGCAGATATGAAAACCAGCAAATATAAATATATAGAAAATGACTTTGAATTACCGACAAGCGTAAAAATATATCTGGAAGAAATGTATGAAGCAAATATGCCCAAACATACACTATCTGTAATTATTGGAGTCGTTATGTGCATTATAGCACCAATAATACTCTTTATTTCTTCTGCTTTCGACGATCGTTTTTCTGTATATGCACTATCACTTCTACTTTTCATAATCGGTATTGCAGTATTTATTTTTATATATTATGGTTCTACCAAAGACAACTTAAGTAAATTATTAAAGATTGATAACTTTGATAAGAAAAAATCCGAAGAAAACAAAGTAATTGGAGCCGTAGCATCCATTGTATGGCCTATTGCAGTCGTAATTTTCCTTATTAGTGGTTTTGTATATAATCAATGGTATATCAACTGGATTGTCTTTCCTGTTACCGGGATATTGTTTGGAATGTTTAGTGCAACTTATTCCATATTAAAGAAAGAGAATAAATAGTTTTAAAGAATTCTCTTTTGGAGGTATCAAAAAGTTTTAACATGGGACTGTGGTGAAACTATTATAAATAAATATCAAAAGGGGCTGTAAAAAAACTCCCCTAAAAGAAAAATCGCTGTAGGCATAGAGCTTACAGCGATTTTTTGATATAATTAGTTATGCGATTAACTA
>NZ_RJVG01000007.1 GCF_003752155.1 Mobilisporobacter senegalensis
AGGCTTATGCGGTCTTAGCAGTCGTTTCCAACTGTTATCCCCCTGTATGAGGCAGGTTACCCACGCGTTACTCACCCGTCCGCCACTAAGTCAATGAAACTTCCACCCGAAGGCTTCCGTCTCATTGCTTCGTTCGACTTGCATGTGTTAAGCACGCCGCCAGCGTTCATCCTGAGCCAGGATCAAACTCTCAAATTTAAGCGTTAGACTTTTGCTTGTAATGGATTGACAGATGTGCATTGAAAGTTTACTTTCATAAGCACATTTGGCTATTCATGTATAAGGGCGAAATCGCGGATAACGAGGGAACTTGTTCCCGAGTTTTCTGTGATTTTGACCACAAGCAAATCAACTCTTGTTAGTTTAATCTTAACTTCAAAATTAACGTTAGCTAATTTTTCCGTTTCCTTTAGTTCTCACTAAAGTTTACTGTTTTTAGGTTGTGTCCAATTTTCATTGAACACGGTTCGTATTGAATAAATTCAATTACTGAAATTCATTTTTAACTCAGCCCGGAGGCTTTGTCTTTTTAGAATTTTCAGGGTTGTTTCACTGTTTAGTTATCAATGTTCACTGTTTTCAGCCCGTCGCTGACAACTTTTATATCATATCACATTCGACATCACAAGTCAACAATTTTTTTAATTTTTTAATTAATATATTTATTTAAACCAATTGCCGAATGGTGATATTTATTATATAGTTCTTCTGGAAAATTGTCAATACAATGTTTTAATAATTTTACCTGCTGCCCCCTCACGTCACCATGCATATGGTTCCAGATACAGCAGTTCATTCATTTTCATAGATTTCAAATCAAGAGGTTGTCCCATATACAGTAATATGTGGCAACCTCTCTATGATATTCTTTGTTTATTTTACTTTTACACTACTTGTCTTAGATTTTACTCCTGATTTTACTGCGTAAGCCGTAATCTTTTTCCCTTTTGTTAATTTCGCTGTTTTTATAGAAAAGCTTCCTTTAGAATTTGCAGTTGCTGAATATGTTTTTCCATTATATACAACATATACTTTTGATTTTGCTGCCTTTACGTAGCTCGTATTGCCAGTAGCAGTACGGTCAATATATTCAGCATATATTCCTACACTGGTAACACCATTTTCATTTTTATTACAATCTGCATCAGTTACTTTAAAAACAATAAAATATGTACCTGCTTCTAACCATGTAGTAATCGTAGTTGGTTCATAAAGTTTACCTAATTCACCGTTTTTCACTAATGCTGTACCTGGAGAATCTGTATATACCCCACAACCTACTCCTGCTGATCCAGCAGAGGGATAAAAACTTTGTTCTGCTGAAACTTTCACGATTGCCGTTTTATCAAGGGTAAAACTATACACCGTATTATAATCTGTACTACTTTCTCCTCGTGTAACTGTAGATAAAGATATATCATCCACTACACTTACCTTTATTTCTTTCGTTTCTGCCGCTCTCACTTTTAGACTGATTGGAGCGTATAGCAACGCAAACACTAATATAAGTGTAACCCAACATACCTTTTTTAAACTAATGCTTTTCATACTTTGCCTCCATTATTTAATATTTATAATCCTACACTTAGGCATTTTACAATAAAGTTATTCCATTTAAAAAACCTTCTCCTGCAAATTTCCATATAAAATAAAGTCTTTAGGCAAGAAATACATTTTCTTACCTAAAGACTTTCTATAATTATTACATTGCTATATTCGTTTTTATTCCTCAGTTGTTTCATTCGCATCAATATCGAGACTATGTATTGTTCTTCTCTTCCTTCGGGCTTCTTCTGAAGCTAAAAGTATATAATCTTTAATATCGACTGAATGTTTGACTCTGGTAATTCTAAGTTCCGGATGTGTAGTGTCCCCAGTGTAACAGATAATCGTACCAAGACCAAATATTCTTTCAAAGAAACCTCTTGTTAATCTTACATCTTGTATTTTATACATATAAGCATCATCTTCTGTTATCGTCAAAAATCCGCTTTGTATCGTTAATTTATTTTCATTTATTGTATAGGTCGTAAAATATAAAGGTAACCCAAATAAAATTGATCTCTTTTTTTCTATATAAGTCATATTTAACTCCTTTATCAAGTTCATCTACTTTTTAAAAGTTTATATCGGCTGCTCTTACCCTATTTCAGCTCAATAGAAGACTTTAAAGAATCCCTTGATACCAAAAGATTCACTTTATCCAATTGAATATCTTTAGGCACCTCAAATACCAAATATCCTTTTTCACTTTTTTCTCCCTGAATGGAAATATCAATAAATTGCATATCATTTACCAATAAAGTTAAAAGTGGGGTATATGTATTTGAATCTGCCACTAATTGATATTTGATTTCTTTATTAAGTAGATTAAACTTCGTTCCTTTAGAAGTCTTATTCTTAATATTAAATTGAACAACACATAACTTTTTATTATTTCCTGCCTCTAGAGTAAAGTACTCTTCATCTTTCTTATCCGGAAAACTATCGTACAACTTGTAGTTGGCATATTGAATATCCAAATTTTTATACCCTATTACTTCCACTAGTTCTTTATAGTCTTCAGCTTCTTTTGAATCTTTGGCATTGCCTGATGAATTTCCTTCATTCTCACTAATACCAGTAGAAGAATCTTTTTTTGTGTCACCTTCATTCAAATCAGAAGTTTTCTCTGCTTTAGAGGCTGCTTCTGCTATTATAGCCGGTGCGATTAACTTCTCATCATAAGACCTATCATATTTTAATATCATTGAAGCCATATAATCTGCTATAGCATTATAATCTTGATCAGATATATTATTGTTCAAATTATTACAGCCAGTTAAAGTAAAAGCAAGGATAATTACCATTGCAAGCATATTCTTCTTCAATATATATTCCCTCCACCCATTTATATTACACTATTATAATTATTTTATCACTAATCTGATAAATGGGCAATCCTTATTTTATACTATTGACCTTATCCTTTATATATTGGCATCTAACTCAAACCAGAATTCCACCCCATCCTCATGGTTTATTACTCCACATTCCTGATTCATTGATGTCATAATGGCTTTGACAATAGACAGACCGATTCCGCTGCCTCCATATTCC
The DNA here is from genome assembly GCF_003752155.1 of Mobilisporobacter senegalensis. Classification (GTDB taxonomy): domain Bacteria; phylum Bacillota; class Clostridia; order Lachnospirales; family Lachnospiraceae; genus Mobilisporobacter; species Mobilisporobacter senegalensis. Next base: position 3,100 of record NZ_RJVG01000007.1, read on the forward strand.
CTTGTTCTTGCCTTGTCGACTTTGTAGAATTTAACCCATATATTATCAATCTCATCTTCCGGGATATTGTTGCCCGTGTTAAAAATTGAAACTCTTACCGTACCTTCTTTTTTAACTACATTTAATTTAATAATATTTGCTCCTGACACATGATTAAGTGCATTACTTATATAGTTTGTTATTACTTCTTCGGCCATATATTCATCAGCCCACACATAGACAGGTTCTGTTTTATCAAATTCTAATTTAACCTTCTTTTGCTTAAATAATATATCAGTAGATACAATGACCGATTCAAGAACTTCAATAATATTAAAGCGTTCAATATTAAGCTGGTTGTTACCAAATTCAATTTGATTCAGAGTTAAGAGTTTCTTTACCATATGATTCATCTTATCCGCTTCATCAATAATAACTTCACAGTAAAAATCCCGGCTTGCTTCATCTTCATTTACATTCTCTTTTAGTCCTTCTGCATATCCTTGAATTAAAGCAATAGGAGTCTTAAGTTCATGGGATACATTCGATAAGAATTCTTTTCTCATCTCATCCACTTCAATCTTCTTCTGGATATCTGTCTGCAACTCATTATTAGCACCTTTTAATTCAGATATGGTTTTTTCCAATTTTTCAGACAAACTGTTAATACTAGTACCTAAGGTACCTATCTCATCTACAGTATTTACTTTATATTTCGCCTCAAAGTCTAAATTAGACATTCTTTTTGCAATATCTGAAAGATCAAGAATCGGCTTTGTGAATGACCTGCTAATAAAATACATAATGATAATGCCAACAAAGGAAGCAAAAAGTCCAACAAATCCCAAAAATTTATTTGCAATATTTACACTCTCCTGCATACTTTCTAAATTTGTCCGCAGATATATTGTTGAATCGTTATCTAAACTGCCAAACAACTCAATATATTGAGAATTCATACGATTATCATATACACGATAAATATTAAATTTTTCGGATGATCTTAAAAGGTTCTTCTTCTTTTGATTATCACTGTCATCCGTATAGTATTCATTTACTCTCGAACTAAGGATTTCTCTTTGGTTATTGGTCAATGACTTAGATGGGGGATAACTAACTTTCAAAAAAATATTAGGCTCATTATAGTAAATATCAAATATATATAAACTTATATTCTTATTCGTACTAAGCCTTTCAAAAGCCAATGCCACATCTTCTCTGATATTGGGATTTGTAAAGCTGCTTTCTAAATCAAATATATCTGAATTATAAATAGAATTAATCTGTTTATAAGTATTTCCTAACAGTTCTGTCCTTGAATATTCATAATAAAAAATCAAGAAATTTTTAAAAACCACCCAGCATAAAAAAACAGTAAGAGCTATAAATAGAGTAGAAGCTACTACCAGTTTATATTTAATTGACGTTTTCCATAGTTTATCTTTAAAAAATGTCATACATCCACCTCAAACTTATAACCCATTCCCCAGATTGTCTTAATGTAATTTCCTTTTTCGCCCATTTTACTCCTAAGTTTCTTAACGTGGGTATCAATTGTCCTTGCATCACCAAAATAATCATAATTCCATACATTATTAAGGATTTTTTCCCTGGAAAGAGCAACTCCCTGATTGACTACAAAATAAGATAATAATTCAAATTCTTTATAACTCAGATCAATATTCACATTATCAATTTTTACCTGATGAGCAGCTTTATCTAACAATATGCCTCCTATTTCGACAATATCTTCATCCAATACATTTGATCTTCTTAGAATTGCTTCTACTCTGGCCACTAAAATTTTAGGGCTGAAAGGCTTTGTTATATATTCATCTACTCCTAGCTCAAATCCAAGTAATTCATCTTTTTCATCCCCTTTGGCAGTAAGCATAATGATTGGCACTTTAGAAAACTGCCTGATTTCTCTGCATACTTGCCATCCATCCATCTTGGGCATCATTACATCCAGAATAATCAGTTTAATTTCTTTCTCTTTGAAAAATATATCTACTGCCTCTTCACCATTTTCTGCCTCTAAAACATCGAAATTTTTACGGATTAAAAAATCACTTACCAGTTTTCTCATTCTACTCTCATCATCAACGACTAATATTTTCAGCTTATCCATATATCTATGCCTCCAAATTTTATAAAGTGAAATCTAATACATGCTATTTTTTTCTATTATATCAATAAATTATGAAAAATCTATGTCTTTTTATATCGATATTGAGAGAACTCAGATCATCTATTTAGTATGCGATTAAAATGAATTTTAAATTTGTTATTCGTAAATTAACAAAAAAGAAAGCTTTGCAAACTTTGAAGAAAATTTCAAAGTTTGCAGAGCCTTCTTAGATATCATAATAAAATGATTCAATCAATATTCAGTAATATTAATTTTTTCAATAATTACATCTTTCAATGGTTTATTATTTGCGTCAGTTTCAGTTGCTGCAATCTTATCCATCACATCGTACCCAGCATACATTTGTCCAAATACAGTATGTGCATTATGAAGCCATGGGGTACCACCAACCTGAAGATAATTCATTCTGGCCTCATCAGGGATTATAATCTTATATTCCGTTTCTAACTGAGTTAATAATTCTTCTTGCACAGGTCCTGCCTGTACGAGGAAAAACTGACTTCCATTGGTTCCTGGTCCTGCATTCGCCATACATAATGCACCTCTATATGGGAACAAATCATCTGAGAATTCATCTTCAAATTCGCTGCCCCAGATACTTTCTCCTGCCATTCCTGTTCCTGTAGGGTCTCCACCTTGTATCATAAATTGATCCATTACTCTATGAAAAGTAAGTCCGTCATAATACCCGTCCTTTGCATGGGTTGTAAAGTTTTCTACTGCTTTCGGTGCGACGTCTTTAAAAAATTTCACATAAATTGAGCCATAATCTTTTACGACTAATTCAGCAACTGTTTCACCTTTTTTTGGTTCCTCAAATTGAACTCCTGAGCCATTGAGATCTTTTACTTCAGGCTTTACTGGTTCTTCTTTTTTCTTACCACATCCAGCGAAAAGGGCCACACATGTTAATAGTAAAACCATTATAATAATATGTTTCTTCATCTTTTCTTCCTCCAAATCATTAATTGATAATATCTTAGCACATAGGTTTTTTCTTTTCAAGGAAGAAAAATACTACTTTTTATTATTTATCCAATAAATTCTTCGTTAAACCTTGCCAATACAACATAGTTACTCATTACCTCCCCCTCTTCCTTAGGTTACCATGCAGAGAATTTACATGGCTTATATGATAAACAATCATCAGAAAATGATTCATTATAAGGGTAGTCTTCTTTTTTCTTTAATTCTATATTTACTATCTTTCCGCCTATAGATATGACTTTTTCTTCTATAATTTTAGTCCTCATCTCTTTATTTTTCCCTGGAGTTCCAATCATTCTCCCCCAAATAATAAGTGGCCCTGCTATAAGAATAATTATTACCAGAACTGCTGTTATTTCAAACATTATATCACCTCCAGAAGTTTTTTCTATTATTATAGCAATATTATGAAATATATTCCAGTTAATTAGTCATAACCAGAAGCATTCTGCTCTGCATAAAAATTTTAATTCTTTTAATTTAGATAGGAAAGATTGACTTTATTATTAATCCTACTATAATAGAAATAATTGTTGCATCCATCTTATAATATTACTTAATTATCACAGAAAAGATCACGATTATTAAATCATGCAGTTTAGAAAGGAAACATTATTGTGAAATATTTTTTTATTCGTCTATTACGTTTAATATTAGGGCTTTTTCTATATGCACTTGGAATCGTTGTTACAATGAATGCGCAACTGGGATATGCACCATGGGACGCTTTCCATGTTGGAATCGGAAAAATGACGGGGATAAGTATCGGAACTGCCTCTATAACAACTGGGATTATTATCGGATTAATAACCGTACTGCTTGGTGAAAAACTAGGTCTTGGCACAATTTTAAACATGGTGTTAATTGGCGTATTCCTGGATATGCTTCTTGCGCTCAACATAATACCTATAGCAGGTAATCTCCTATTGGGCACTATAATGATCATTATTGGTTTATTCATCATCGCGTTCGCTTCCTATTTTTACATAGGATCTGGGTTTGGAGCCGGTCCAAGAGATAGTTTGATGGTCGCCCTTACCCGTAAAACAGGATTATCTGTGGGTATCTGTCGTGGAACAATTGAACTTTTAGCAGTATTGATCGGGTGGAGACTTGGAGGTATGATCGGTATTGGAACAATTATCTCTGCATTTGTGATAGGATTTTGCGTTCAGAAGACTTTTAAATTAGTTAAATTTGATCCAACAAAGGTAAATCACGAGACCCTGAACCAGACATATCAAATGCTGCACAAAAAAAGCTCTACTACTTTATAAGTAATAGAGCTTTAAAATCAGCATTTCCAGCAGTTCTGGAAAACAATGGAGCTGAGGGGAATCGAACCCCTGTCCGAAAGCCCATCCATTGCGGCATCTCCCATCACAGTCATTATTTTGACATTCCCTCTATCTTACGCCTAATGACAGGCTTAAGATTTCAGTAGCTTCATAAGTTCTTTTATTTCCTCAAAGCTTTGAAAATAAAGTGCCTTGCTAATTTGATGCCGAGGTCTTAAGCCGCAAGAAGCTTAAGGTCGACAGCTGCCACTAGGCAGCGTACGCTAAATTTTCGTCTGCGTTTATATTTAATTCTAAGTTTTTATGTGGTCCTAGTCCACAGATGGCTTCCACAATTTCTAAACCCCCGTCGAAACCAGTACAACCCCGTATCATTTTGGTTGAGTGGATAACAGACGTGTTATTATAATAAATCTATATTGGGTTTTTGTCAACTCAAATTCATAATTTAAAACCGTAAATTTTTTACAATTTGAAATTTAACTATAAAAATATTGAATTACATTTGATAATCAATATTTTATAATCTTAATTTTTTTGAACCCTTTTGCTGTGACTTCTATTTTGTTTCGTTCAAATCGTGTTCAAATAATTAATAGAGATTCTTTACTTTAAAATCTTTCTCCGCTTCTCGTCTTTGATCTTTCTTGGCAATATCCTGGCGTTTATCATAAAGCTTCTTACCTCTTGCCAGACCAATCTCTACTTTTACCAGACTACCTTTAAAATATACCATTAAAGGTACAAGGGTATACCCCTTCTGAGCCATCTGCCCCATAATCTTATTAATTTCAAATTTATGAAGCAGAAGTTTTTTTATTCTAAGGGGATCTTTATTAAATATATTACCTTTTTCATATGGACTGATATGCATATTATACACATATAATTCTCCCTTTTCAGGACGGATAAAAGATTCTTTAATACTACATTTACCCATTCTAAGGGATTTTACCTCTGTTCCGTGCAATACAATTCCAGCTTCAAATGTATCTTCAATAAAAAAATCAAATCTTGCCTTTTTATTATTGGCAATCATTTTAATACTATCCTTTGACATCCTTATCCCTCCAAATAAATCTTGCCTAATTTTCGGTGGATTCTATAACATCCACAAAATCAAAATCTATGGTTCTTTGCAGTTTATCCGCACCTATTACTTCTACCGTGACTTTTTGCCCCAGTTTATACGTCTTTTTCGTATGTTCCCCAATCATCATATATCCGGCTTCATCATAGATATAATAATCATCCTGCAAATCTGCTACACGAACCATACCCTCTACTGTATTGGGTAATTCCACATACATACCCCAGGATGTGATGCCTGAAATCACTCCTTCAAATGTTTCCCCGATAAATTGCTGCATATACTCTACTTTCTTTAATTTTTCAACTTCTCTTTCCGATTCATCTGCACGCCTTTCAGTGATACTGCATTGCCTTGCAACATCATTTAAGATCTTTTCATAATGTTTTACTCTCTTTTCCCCTAGTCCACCTTTTAAGTTTTCTTTAATGATTCGATGAATCTGTAAATCCGGATATCTTCGTATAGGAGACGTGAAATGGCAATAATATTTTGCAGATAAACCAAAATGCCCTTCACAATTTGTTGTGTATTTTGCCTGTTTCATAGATCTTAGCGTAAGTCTGCTAATTAAAGGTTCTTCTGGAGTATCTTCTATTTTAGCCAATAATTTTTGTAATTCTTTTGGATGAATCTCATCCTGACCAATCTTAATCGTATAGCCAAAATTATTAATAAAAATACCAAGTTTTTCTATCTTTTCAGGGTCCGGAGTTTCATGAGTCCGATATACAAACGGCAACTCCTGCCAGAAGAAATCTTCTGCCACCGTTTCGTTGGCAATTAACATAAAATCTTCTATAATCTTTGTTGCTTTATTTCTTTCATATGGTTTAATTTCAATTGGTTTCCCATTTTTATCAAGGGAAATTTTACTTTCAGGAAAATCAAAATCAATAGAACCCCTTTTTCGTCTCTTTTCTCTTAAAATATTGGCCAGTTCTAGCATTAGCTCAAACATAGGAACAAATGCCTCATATTCTTTTATCTCAGCTTCATCTCTATCCTCAAGAATCTTCTTTACACTTGTATAGCTCATTCTTTGGTCAACATTAATTACTGTCTCAGAGAGTTTATGTCCCACAACATTTCCTTTTGCATCAATATCCATAAAACAACTTAATGCCAGACGATCCACGCCGGCATTCAGAGAACAGATACCGTTGGATAATTTATGAGGTAACATAGGAATTACCCGATCTACCAAATATACACTGGTACCTCTCTTTAGCGCTTCCACGTCTAAAGGTGAGCCCTCTTTTACATAATTAGTCACATCTGCAATGTGGACACCAAGAGTGTAAATATCATCTTTTTTTGATATGGTAATTGCATCATCCAAGTCCTTGGCATCTTCTCCGTCTATGGTCACTGTCTGTAAATTTCTAATATCCATTCGACCTGCAAGATCCTTTGTATCCACCTCTTCCGGAATATTCTCGATCTGATGAAGCACTCCTTCCGGAAATTCAAGAGGCAGATTATTTGCCATTATAATAGACATGATATCTACTCCGGGATCATTGATATGGCCTAAAATCTCTTTAATCCTGCCTTCTGGGTTCTTTTCGGCATTTCCGTAATTTGTAATATCAACAACAACTTTATGGCCTGTAACGGCACCTTTGGTATGTTCTTTTGGTATAAAGATATCTTTTGAAAACTTTTGGTTATCCGGTATTACAAACCCAAAATTATTACTCTTTTGAAAAGTACCAACAATTCTGGCATTATTTCTCTCAAGAATAGTTAACACTTCTCCTTCAACACGTTTTCCCGTCTGTTCCTTGCTTATTTTAATCTGAACAGTGTCTCCATGCATTGCTCCTTTTGTTTCATTCGCCGGAATAAAGATATCCTCTGGTTCTCCTTCGATTATCACAAAACCAAATCCCCTTTGAGTCCCTGAAAATGTGCCAACTTTAATATTACTTTCTATAATGCTATATTTCCCCTTATTATCAACTGTTATTTTACCCTCAAAAATAAGACTTTCCAATACCATTCTTAATTCGTCTTTTTCATTTTTGGGCACTTGTAAGACCATAGCTATCTCTTTAAATTTTAATGGTTCATATTGATCACTATTTATAAAATCAAATAATATTTGCTTTTTTTCTTCTAATGTTTGCTGGTTCATTTTTACACCCCTTTCAAAGAAATGTTCCTCTTTATATTATAAACTAATTCACATAAAATATATATCATTAAAAATGGAATATTTTATTCCTTAATTATATTTTCCTGAATTTTGTTTTAATTCCAAAATAAAGAAACCCTTGTTTCCATAAAAAAACACCCTTCTTACAAGGGTGTTTTGCTTGTCTTACCAGTTTAAATTAAGTAGTATTGAGATTAAAATAAATCCAATTGCTAAGTACTTGGTACCTTTTTCTAAAGCACCTTCCATAGAACGTCCTTTATTCTTGCCCCAATAAGTATCTGCAACTCCACTGATTGAACCTGTTAGTCCTGCTGATTTACCTTCTTGCATTAATACAATTACTGTTAAAGCGATACACATAATTACGTATATAATTGTGACTGCTATTCTTAACGCTGCCATATTTACACCTCCAATGCTTAACATATTGATGTTACCATATTATTACCTATATTTCAACTATTTATTTTTTGATCAAAAGAGATTTACCTGTCATTTCAGCCGGTTGCTTCATGCCCATCATCTCAATTAATGTAGGAGCTATATCTGCAAGGCATCCACCATCTCTTAGTGTATAATCCTTATCATAGTTTACCAAGATAAATGGAACAGGGTTTGTGGTATGTGCTGTAAATGGGTCTCCAGTGTTGTAATCCACTAATTGTTCTGCATTCCCATGATCTGCACAGATAAACATTTGACCATTGGTATTTAATATTTCATTATAGATCTGGCCCACACATTTATCTACTGCTTCCACTGCTTTCTTAGCTGCATCCTCAATGCCTGTATGTCCAACCATATCAGGATTTGCAAAGTTTACAACGATCACATCATATTTATCTGATCTGATAGCTTCTGTTACTTTATCGGCTACTTCATAAGCACTCATCTCTGGCTGTAGATCATAAGTCGCAACTTTTGGAGAATTTACTAATATTCTGTCTTCTCCTACATTTGGAACCTCGTTACCTCCGTTAAAGAAGAATGTAACATGGGCATATTTTTCAGTTTCAGCAATTCTTGCCTGAGTTTTTCCATTCGCAGCAAGAAATTCACCCAGGGTATTCGTAATTGCAACCTTATGGAAGGCAACTATTTTGTTTGTAATGGTAGTATCATATTCTGTAAAGCATACATAAGCAAGTTTTAAAAATCCTTTTTGACGAGGAAAGCCATCAAAAGATTCATCACAGAATGCTCTGGTAATTTCTCTTGCTCTGTCCGGTCTAAAATTAAAGAAAATTACAGAATCGTTTTCTTTTATTGTTGCTGTTGGTTTATCTCCATCCAGAATAACAGTTGGAACAACAAATTCATCATTCTTACCTGAATCATAAGATTCCTGTACTGCCACGATTGGAGAACTTGCTTTCTCACCTTCACCCAGTACCATTGCATTATATGCTTTCTCGACTCTGTCCCATCTATTATCACGGTCCATTACATAGTAGCGGCCCATAACTGTCGCAATCCTGCCCACACCAATTTCATTCATTTTTGCAACCAGCTCTTCTACAAAACTTTTTCCTGAAGTGGGTGCTGTATCACGACCATCTAAAAATACATGAACGAATACATTTTTAAGGCCTTTTTTCTTAGCCAGTTCAAGTAATGCATAAAGATGAGTGTTATGACTATGAACACCACCATCTGAAAGCAGACCATATAAATGTAAGTCTGATTTATTGCTCAGGCAATGATCCATTGCTTTTAAAAGTGCTTCATTATGAAAGAAATCTCCATCGTTAATTTCTTTTGTTATCCTTGTTAATTCTTGATAAATAATTCTTCCTGCTCCCATATTGAGATGTCCAACTTCAGAATTACCCATCTGTCCATCAGGGAGACCAACAGCCAGTCCGCTTGCATATCCTTTCACAAATGGATAATCTAATTTTAATTTATTAAGAACAGGTGTATTGGCAGATGTAACTGCATTGCCCTCTGTTCTATCATTTAATCCATAACCATCTAATATCATTAATAGTGTAGGTTTTTTATTCATACTAATTGCTCCTTCTTTATTGTAGTTAGTTAATCTTTCGGTAATACGTGGTCTCCCACAAAACCTCAATTAAAATTGTTCATCTTAATAAAGGTAACCGGAAAGAATATGTGAACCATATTCTAACCGGTTGAATGCCTTGATTTATCCTATTTATAATTTACGATTTTACCAAAATCAGGTTTTAAGCTGGCTCCACCAACTAATCCACCATCAATATCTGGCTGCGCAAATAATTCTGCTGCACTGTCTGCAGTTACACTTCCACCGTATTGGATACGGATTGCCTGTGCAGTTGCCTCATCATAAATTTCACCGATACAAACACGAATTGCCGCACAAACTTCTTGAGCTTGAGCAGAAGTAGCTACTTTACCAGTTCCAATTGCCCATATTGGTTCATATGCGATCACTGCTTTTTTAGCTTGTTCTGCAGTAACATTTAAGAATGCAACCTTAATTTGCTGACGAATCCAATCAATTGTAATTCCTTGTTCTCTTTGAGTTAAAGATTCACCACAGCAAACAATTGGAGTAATTCCATGTTCAAAAGCTTTTAACACTTTTTTATTTACTGTTTCATCTGTTTCTCCAAAATATTCTCTTCTTTCAGAGTGACCGATAATAACATATTTTACCCCAATATCAGTTAACATATTAGGAGCGATTTCTCCTGTAAATGCGCCACTTTCTTCAAAGTACATATTCTCTGCGCCAATCTCAATATTAGATCCTTTGGCTGCTTCTACCGCAATAACTAAAGAAATTGCAGGTACACAAAATACTACATCTGCATCTTCTGTAGCTACTAATGGTTTTAATTCATTGATTAATTTTATGGTCTCACTAGGAGTTTTATTCATCTTCCAGTTTCCAGCTATAATTTTTCTACGCATTGTTTTCCTCCAGGTCAAGAGACTATGATTTACATAAATATGCTTAACCATAATCCCTGTTATATATTTTACAGTTTCATTTAAAATTTAAATAGTATTTATTTATCGTTTGCTGCAGCAACACCAGGAAGTTCTTTTCCTTCCAGGAATTCAAGAGAAGCTCCACCGCCAGTTGAAATATGTGTCATCTTGTCTCCGAAACCTAATTGGTTCACTGCTGCTGCTGAATCACCACCACCGATGATCGTAGTCGCATCAATATCAGCCATAGCCTTAGCTACTGCTACTGTACCGGCTGCAAAGTTAGACATTTCGAAACATCCCATTGGTCCGTTCCATACAACTGTCTTTGCGTCTTTCACTGCATTTGCAAATAATTCCTGAGTTTTTGGTCCAATATCAAGTCCCATCCAGCCATCATCAATTCCTTCTTCATTTGATACAACTTTAATGCTTGCATCGTTTGAGAAAGCATCTGCAGCTACTGTATCAACCGGAATTAATAATTTGACATTCTTTTCTTCTGCTTTTTTAAGCATGTCTAATGCATATTGTTTGTAATCTTCTTCCACAAGTGAATTACCGATTTTCTCGCCTTTTGCTGCAAAGAAAGTAAACGCCATACCACCACCTATGATAAGAGTATCTACTTTATCAAGAAGATTATCAATAACAGAAATCTTAGAAGAAACTTTTGATCCACCAAGAATCGCTACGAATGGTCTCTTAGGATTATTCACTGCATTACCGAGGAAATCAATTTCTTTTTGCATTAAATAGCCGACTACTGCTGTCTCAACATATTTAGTTACACCAACGTTTGAACAATGTGCTCTATGTGCTGTACCAAATGCATCATTTACAAATACATCAGCTAAAGAAGCTAATTCTTCGCTAAATATATCAACATTTTTTGTTTCTTCTATTCTGTAACGAGTGTTTTCAAGAAGTACTACATCTCCATCTTTCATAGATGCTACGGCAGCTTTTGCATTTTCACCAACTACTGTCGCATCTGCAGCAAATTTAACCGGTTGTCCTAGTAATTCTGTTAATCTTACTGCAACTGGAGCTAATGATAATTCTGGTTTTGGTTCTCCCTTTGGTTTGCCAAGATGAGAGCAAAGAATTACTTTACCGCCATCTTTAATTAATTTTTTAATTGTAGGAAGTGCAGATACAAGACGATTTTCATCTGTAATTTTTCCTTCTTGTAATGGAACATTAAAATCACAACGAACTAATACTCTTTTCCCTTTTACGTTGATATCATCAACTGATTTTTTATTTAACATATGTGTAACTCCTTTCAACTTCAAACATATTTAAGATTTTAAAGACACTATAAAGGTCCGGTCCTATAGTCTAACCTACAAGACCGGACCCATATAGGATCTTATATTTTATTAAATGATAAAACCTGCTTATGCTAATTCAGCAAAATATTTGATTGTTCTAACCATTTGGCTAGTGTATGAATTTTCATTATCATACCAGGAAACAACTTTAACTAATGTTTTTCCATCTTCAAGTGGAGTAACTTTTGTTTGAGTTGCATCAAATAATGAACCATAACTAATACCAATGATATCTGATGATACTAATTCTTCTTCAGTATAACCAAATGAAGCTGATGAAGCTGCTTTCATAGCTGCATTTATATCAGCTGCAGTTACATTGCCTTCAACAACTGCTACTAATTCCGTAGTTGAACCAGTTGGAACTGGAACTCTTTGAGCTGCGCCATCTAACTTACCAGCTAATTCTGGAACAACAAGACCAATTGCTTTTGCTGCGCCAGTTGAGTTAGGAACGATATTTGCTGCTGCTGCACGAGCTCTTCTTAAGTCTCCCTTTGGATGAGGACCATCTAAAGTCATTTGATCACCTGTGTAAGCATGAATTGTAGTCATAAATCCTTTTTGGATTGGAGCTAATTTATTTAATGTATCAGCCATTGGAGCTAAACAGTTTGTTGTACAAGAAGCTGCAGAAATAATTGTATCCTCTGCTTTTAAAATGTTTTCATTAACGCTGAATACTACTGTTGGAAGATCATTTCCAGCTGGAGCAGAGATAACAACTTTCTTAGCACCTGCATCGATATGTGCTTGAGATTTTGCTTTTGATACGTAGAAACCAGTACATTCAAGTACTACGTCAACACCGATTGCTCCCCATGGAAGATCAGCTGCATTTCTTTCAGCATAGATTTTGATTTCTTTACCGTCAACAACGATAGAATCTTCTTTTGCTTCTACTTTATCAGCTAAAGCATATCTACCTTGTGCTGAATCATATTTTAACAAATGTGCTAACATTTTTGGATTAGTTAAATCGTTGATTGCTACTATTTCGTATCCTTCAGCACCAAACATTTGTCTAAATGCAAGACGTCCTATACGTCCAAAACCATTGATTGCTACTTTTACTGCCATGAATAATTCCTCCTAAAAGTTATTTTATTATTCTAAATCCTTAGTTTCCTTGGATTGATAATATTTTACCAAACCCTTAGTCCCATTTTACATAATATGATCTTAAATTTCAAGTTAAATTTTATATGATTTGCATAAATTTATCATTTTATATACATTGTGCATATAATACGAAACTTTGGTATTTTTTTTGTGCATCATTTAAAGTTTATAATTTAATAAAAAAGGGTGCTGCAAAATGTCTAAATTGTAATTTGCAACAACCCTTTTTATTCTATTATTCTACTTATTTTGCTCCTGAATTACTAGCAAGTGTTTTTACATTCATAATTTCGTCCTGAGTTGCCTTTTGAGCCGGCTGATAATAAGATTTGCTCTTCGCTAGCGTAAATAATTCATACTGGGATGTTTCGGCTTCATTACGGATTTGCTGTAATGTTTGTCGTAATTGCTGGTTCTCTGTCTGTGAAATATATTCGCTATATCTTACCAGGCATGAATTAATTCCATTTAAAGCATCTGATACCATAACTTTTTCCTGCATTCCGGCAACCTTTGGCATCCCTTGTGATCCTTGCATATCTTGCATGTCATTCTCCTCCTATTGTAAAAACTGCATTAATTGTTGTTTATTTTTTGTTGATGACTGAGCGGATTTTTGAAAAAATTGTTTTACATACGGATCTGTTGCATCCTGTGCATAGCAATTAAATTTCTGGGTTTCCGTATCACATGCTAAAATAAGATGTCTAAGATTCTGTAATTCCATTTCATTAATATTACTCACGTTATTCATAAAAAAATTCCTCCTTTATCACTATAATACACTAGTATTATTAGAGATAATGGAGGAACTTATTCATACTTATTATGTAATTTTTTGTTACAGTTCAGCTATAACAATTTTTTAATAAATATCCCAATTGCTTATAAATATTATTAAATCTGATCATATAATTCTTTGTATTTTTCTGCCGAATTATTCCATGAATAATCCATAGCCATTCCACGATCAATCAATTTATTCCATTCACGTTTTTTATTATAATAGATGGATTTTGCATATTGGATTGATGCTAACATCTCATGGGCATTATAATTTGCAAATGAAAAGCCTGTACCCGTACTTTCATACTGATTAAAAGGTTCTATCGTATCCTTTAATCCACCAGTTTCACGAACAATCGGTACGGTTCCATAGCGTAAACTCATTAATTGGCTAAGTCCACATGGTTCAAATAGTGACGGCATCAGAAAGGCATCACAGGCCGCATAAATTTTATGAGCTCTTTCGTTGGAATAAAATATATTTGCAGATACTCTGTCATTATATTTCCAAGCGAAATGTCTAAATAAATTTTCGTATTTTTCTTCCCCAGTACCCAATACAACTAACTGTGTGTCTTCTGAACAAATTTCTTCAATTACATAATCTATTAAATCAAGTCCTTTTTGGTCAGTAAGTCTTGATATAATACCAATCATGAACTTTTTATCACCCTGTCCGATTCCCAGTTCCTTTTGAAGTGCCAATTTGTTCTTACCCTTTTCTTTTCGGAATGTTTTGGCACTATAATTCCTGTATATAAATGGATCCGTCTCAGGATTATATTCATCATAATCAATTCCATTAGTAATACCCATTAAAGAATTCTCCCTGGCCTGAATCAGCCCGTCAAGACCTTCTCCATAAAAAGGCATCTTTATTTCTTCCGCATAAGTTTTACTGACCGTTGTTATAAAATCGGCATAAACAATCCCACCTTTTAAATAGTTGGCGTCACCATACGCTTCCAATTTGTCCGGCGTGAAATAATAGGAAGAAAGACCAGTTATGTCTTTTACTGTTTTTAAATCCCAGATCCCTTGAAATTTTAAATTGTGAATTGTCATTATAGTCTTAATACCTTGATAAAATTCACCCTGAGAAAATATATCTTTCAGATATACCGGTAATAATCCTGTCTGCCAATCATTGCAATGAATAATATCCGGTCTAAAATCAATGAGTGGAAGTGCTGATAGAGCCGCTTTAGAAAAAAATGCAAATTTTTCAATATCTTCATAAATCTGTCCATAAGGAGTACATCCTGAAAAATAGAATTCATTATCTATAAAATAAAATTTTATTCCGTCATATTCCATTTCCATAATTCCAACATATTGATTTCTCCAAGCAAGATCCAAATAAAAATGTGTAATATAATTCATTTGACTTGTATATGAATCAGGAATTGAAGCATATTTTGGAATCATAACCCTTACATCATATTCTTCTTTATCAAAATATTTTGGTAAAGAACCTACAACATCAGCTAATCCACCTGTTTTTATAAATGGTACACATTCAGATGCAACATACAAAATCTTTTTCATTTATCTTGTTCCTCCCACTGTAATTTGTGATTTTTAATAAGTATAATATTGTTCTATATATAATTATACTATACTTTATCTTTATTAAAAGTATAACTTCATTCAAAAAATATGAATGATTCTTTACTAATGTTAATCAATCATTATACAGTGGTAAGTAACATAAAAATACCAAGGAAAATTAAGCTCTCAGCTTGTATTCCAGGCGAATTTTGTCAGCAATCAAAGCTACGAACTCTGAATTTGTTGGTTTCCCTTTACCATTACTAACAGTATATCCAAATAAATCATCGATTGTATCCATTTTCCCTCTGCTCCATGCAACTTCAATTGCATGTCTGATTGCTCTTTCTACTCTGCTTGGAGTAGTTTTATGTCTTTTTGCAATTGAAGGATATAATAACTTGGTAATAGAATTTAACATTTCACTGTCATTTACGGACATCATAATAGCATCTCTTAGATATTGATATCCTTTGATATGGGCAGGAACACCAATCTCATGAATAATATTAGTTACATCAGATTCTAAATTCTGCTCCATATATTTTGCTTTGTTTTCAAAAGAACTCACTCTATGGTTATCAATTAATTTGTTATGTACATCGCCTTTAATCTGTTTAATTCTAGAAAGAATCATGTTGTTATCAAATGGTTTCATAATATAATAACTTGCTCCAAGCATAAATGCATTTTCAGTAATACCTTCTTGTCCTATGGCAGTTATTACGATAAAAGATGGGATTTTCTTCAAATCTGAGCTTTTGCGAACTTTTTCCATTACTCCTAATCCATCAAGTTTAGGCATAATAATGTCTAAAAGTACTACATCTGGTGTTTTTTCTTTGATAATTGTTAAAGCATCAATCCCATTATCAGCTTTACCAACTACTTCAATGTCTTTGTCGTCTTTAAGAATGTCCTCCAATAAATTTACCATTCTTTCATTGTCATCAACAATTGCCACGTTGATTTTTCCCATAATCATTTCCTCCATTTTTTAAATTGCCCATATAACCCTAAGTTTCAATTTCTGTAAATTTTTGATATAAATTTATAAATTTATATTCAATAGATAGACAATTTTGATTATACATTTCCTATTTTTAACAGTCAATAAATATATGAAAATCATCTAAAATTTAACATTTGATACAGAAAATTGTCACTAATAGTATATAGGCAATTTGCATATTTTTGATATACATTTACAAAAAATACCGATGTACTCTTTTATTTTGTTTCTTTCTTAATTATTGTACTTACTATTTTTGTAAATTATTACCATAAGTACATGATAACCAATTTTTTACAAATTATCAACCGTTTTTTATCGCAAAAATTGACATTCTTACTTATTCTACAGTCTTAAGCATATTTTCTATAAATGTGCCATACCCTTTTGTTGAGTCCTGTATAAAAACATGGGTAACCGCACCAATAATCTTATTATCTTGTATTATGGGACTTCCACTCATTCCTTGAACAATACCATTTGTTATATTTATTAATCGTTCATCTGTAATACGAATTACAAGGCCTTTACTTACATTTGAACTGTTTAATTCGATTTTTTCAATCTGGATCTCATAATCTTTTACTTCATTCTCCACCATACATCTTACATATGCTTTTCCTAACTTAACATCTTGTTTTAAACCAATTTTCATGGGTTCTAAATTTGTAAGTTCTCTAAATTGCCCTTCTAAATTTCCAAATATCCCTTGCTTAGAGTTTATTTTTATATCTCCTACTTTTTCTTCTTCTGTTTGATTGATTAAACCAACCAATTCACCAGGCGCACCTGATTTTCCTTTAACAATTTGCATTATTTTAGCGGTATGGACAGAACCTTCTTTAATATTCATTAAAAGGTTTGTATCAATATCCGTAATTCCATGACCTAAAGCACCAAATTTTCCTGTCGAATCGATATAAGTCAAAGTACCAATTCCCTGAGTATCATCTCTGATCCACGCCCCAATTTTATATTTTCCATCATTCGACATGATGGGTTTGATTTTTACATCTATTTCTTTTTTATTTCTTGTTAAAGTAAATGTCATATCTTTTCCATCACTTTTTTGTACTTCTTCAATTAATTCTTCTTTATCATTAATAGCATTTCCATTTATTTCTGTAATATAATCTCCGGATTTTAATATGTTTACTGCTGGTTCATAATTTAAACCATCTGTTGAGGGAATTGGACTGGTCCCTAACACCATGATCCCGTCTGTCTCAACATAAATTCCAATTGGAATTCCACTGGGTATCAATTCTACAGATTCGATCACATCTACATTAATTTGTTTATAATCAATTAAACCAAATAATTTAACATCGATTGTATATTGTCCAACTTCACTGGATACGATTGAAAAAGGTTTACTAAAACTTATATCAATTTGATTATCCGGTATTTTTTTGTTATTAACACTTAATACCCCTACCTCTTGTGTAGAAATCTTAGCACTCATGGGTAAGTCAAAATCAAATTCTTCTTTTTTATCTACGATCATTTTTATATTATTGGGTAGCTGACTGTCTAAATTCTTTTTTTGAAAGTAAATGATTCCCACTATATTTAAAAAAAGCATACAAATTAAGATGCTTCTATAAACCTTCTTACGATTATTAACATGATTAATGTTATGTTTAGACATCATCACGTACCTCCTTATAGAAAAAATTCTATTTGTTATAAATCCGCAAATTAGAAAAGGATATACAAATAATAAAATTTGTATATCCTTTCTTAGTATGTGAATGAAGCCTTTTTTTAAACTAGTATTTTTTAGTATGAGTTGCCAATTCTTTCATCTCTTTTGCACTATTAATGACGGTATCTGTTATCTTTGCTCCTCCAAGCATTCTTGCTAACTCATAAACGGAATCATCTGATGTAAGTGGTTTAATAGTTGTATTTGTCGAAGAACCATCGCTTGATTTTTCGATGATATAATGCATGTCTGCCATTGCAGCTATCTGAGGTAAATGTGTAATACACAGTACTTGATGATTTCTGCCAATTAAGGATAATTTCTCGGAAACTTTCTGGGCTGTTCTTCCACTGACACCCACATCAATTTCATCAAATATTAAAGTATCTATCGCATCATTATCCGCTAATACCGATTTGATTGCCAGCATAATTCTTGACAATTCTCCTCCTGAAGATACTTTTGACAAAGGTTTTAAATCTTCGCCCGGATTGGTAGATATTATAAATTCTCCATCATCATATCCATCTCCTGTGTAATGATCCAATTTTTTGAAGCTAATTTCAAATTGGACCTCAATAAAATTCAGATCAATAAGTGCTTCTTTTATAAGTTTTGCTAACTCGGATCCCTTTTTCTTTCTGATTTCCGATAATTGTGCTGATAATCTTTCTAGTTCATTTTCTTCTTTAGATAATTCATTTTTAAGTTGGCTTAAATAATTATCATAATCTTTATATTTTTTTAGTTTCTCAATATTACTTTCATAGTATTCCTGGATTTTTTCAATTGAATTACCATATTTTGATTTTAAATTATTAATTAAATCAAGTCGGGCTTCTACTTCTTTAAATTCTTCTTCATCCAGGTTAATATCTTCCATGTATTGGATCAATTCCCGGTTAAAGCTATTCATTAGATCCTCAATATCTGATAACTGACTATGTAAATTTTTTAAATTGTCATCAAACTCCAACGATTTGCCAAGAATTCTTGTAGCACGTCCAATACCTTCACCTATAGATTCATTATTCTCGTCTCCTGTAATATGGTAGACCGAAGCTAATCCTTCTGTAATCATATTGGCATTGGATAGTTTCCTATAATGTACTGCTAAATCCTGATCTTCATCTTTTTTCAATCTTGCGGCTTCAATTTCATTTATTTCATATTCTAGAAATGATATTTCCCGCATTCTTTGTTCTTCGTCAATAACAGTATCTTTCAATTGATTCACTATATCTATATATTTCCTATATGTAGCAGCAATCTGTTCTTTGATAACATATATTTCGTCTTTTGAGTACCTGTCGATTATCTCCAAATGTTTCTTTTTATACAGCAGGGACTGATGTTCGTGTTGTCCGTGGATATCAATAAGAAATCCTGAAATGTCTTTTAACATAGATGTGGTAACATTTTCACCATTCACTCTGCAGATGTTTTTTCCATTCATTATTTTTCTCGATATGATAATTTGTCCATCTTCAATAGGCAGATCATATTCTTTCATGGCTGATATGGAAGCTTCATCTTCAAGCTGGAATATTAATTCCACCAGGGCATAATCAGCCCCTTTACGTATCATATCCTTAGAAACTTTTCCTCCTAAAGCAATATTAATAGAGCCAATTATAATTGACTTACCTGCTCCAGTTTCGCCTGTAATAATATTCAATCCATCGTTAAAATATACTTCCACTTCATTAATGATTGCCAGATTTTTAACATGTAAATTCAGTAACACGTTTTATCCTCCTAGTTAAAGCAACTCTTAAGATTCTCCCATAAGAAACGTATGTTCTCCTATGATTTTAGCATATCTGAAATATAATTTCAACTGATTTTAATAAATGGAATGTTAATTCCATATCACCATTTATTTTTATAGGGGCTGTAAAAAAACTCCCCTAAAAGAAAAATCGCTGTAGGCATAAAGCCTACAGCGATTTTTTGATATAATTAGTTATGCGATTAACTAATAAATCTAAAATCAATTCTACACTAAGACAGTTAAAATTACCACTAGATTTAGAAAAAATAATTGATATTTCTGATCCAGTGTACACTTTTTGTGATGTGATGGACCATATCTCTATAAGTACCATAACAAAAGAAATCGAATTCAATTGACAGCATAAATATTTGACAATCGATAAATATTATTCTGCCTGCATTTGACCAGGTGCATTTAGTGACCCCAATTTTAGATATAATCTTATAAATAAATCGAGAACAGCCATAGCTTCACCGTCTGGTGTTACTATGGCCGTTTTTTTACAGCCCCTTCTATTCAATTTTTCATTCTTAAAAGAAATTATTTCTTTATATGGCAATTTTCTAAATTTATTTTTAAAAGTGATTACCGAATGGATGTTACTTTTAAATTACAATACAACCTTCTTCCTCTTACCACTGCAACAATTCTCGTTCTACCTACGCTTCTTGTTAAAATCCGGCCATTTTGTACTGTTGCAACACTTGGATTTTCAGAATACCATGTTACTCCTGTTGGTGCTCCTATTACAGATAGTGTGAAGTTTGTATATTGTTCTAATGTTATATTCTTTACATCTAATCCCACGACTGTCACTGTTGTCGTATTCGTTTTCCCACCGGATGAGATTGCTACAATAGTAGCTGTACCGGCAGTTTTTGCCGTAATCGTTCCTGTGGTTCTTCCAATCGTTGCTATTGCTTTATTATCACTTTCCCAGGTTACAGAATCCGTACTGTTATATGGTGTCAGAACGGAACTCAATGTAAATTTCTCACCAACAACCATAACAGGATTTTTAGATGTAATAGTGATGCCATTTGACGGAACTGCTTCTCGGACTGTAACATAGCATACTGCTTTTTTCTTACCGCCGCTGTCTTTTGAACTGGCTGTAATTGTTGCAGTTCCCGGAGACAATGCGGTAATCGTACCATCGCTCAATACTCTGGCAACCTTTGAATTACTTGAAGTCCATTTCACGGTTTTGTAACTTGTATTCTTAGGTGAAAAAGTAGGAACTAATTTAGTACTTCTGCCAACTACCATTGTCATTATTGTCCTGTTAAGTTTTAAGCTCTTCGTCGGTACTACAACACGTACTCTGCAGGTTGCTTTTACTCCACTGCCATCCAATGCCCTTACTGTAATAGTAGCATAGCCAAGCTTTCTTCCTGTGACCTGTCCCTTTGAGTTTACAACTGCAACACTGGAATTGCTTGAAGAAAATGATACTTTCTTATTCGTAGTGTTAGTTGATGTAACCTTTGGAACCAGAGTAAAGGTATTTTTTATACCCACTGCATAAAATGTATGATTTAACTTAATGGTAGTTACCATTTCCTTTACAATAACAACACAGATCGCCTTATAACCACCATCATCAGCCGTAACTGTGATAAGTGCCGTACCTGGTGAAATACCTTTTACTGTACCCGTACTTGAAACAGTAGCTACTGTTGGTTTTGAGCTGGTAAAAATGACTTTACGATTTGTCGCTCCTTCCGGATCAATACTTGCCTTTAATGCAAAAGTATTATTCTTGTAAACGATCTTTTCATCATAATTAAGTTTAATGCCCTTCGCTTTTTCTATAACTGTAACATTACAGTAAGCTATTTCACCATTAGATGTCTTACCTAAAATTGTGGTTGAGCCTATGGCAACGGCTGTGATTTTACCATCCTGGGATACGGTTGCAATACTGGCATTTAAAGTTTCCCATTTTACTGAAATATCTGTTGCATTTCCAGGGTCCACCGTATATTCAATTTTATAGACATCTCCCTTATTGATAAATACATCTTTATTTGTGATTTTAATACTCTTGGCAACTTGTTTCACTGATATCGTACAGTAATCTGTATATCTGCCATCTTCCGTTTGAGCCATAATTATTGTCTCACCGGCAGATACGCCTAATACATTACCATTAGAATCAACCGTTGCTACTGATGGTTTGGATGAGGTCCAAATTACCTTTTTGTTTGAAGCATCTGCCGGACTGATCGTATAACCAAGGGTGTATTTTTCAC
The DNA here is from genome assembly GCF_003752155.1 of Mobilisporobacter senegalensis. Classification (GTDB taxonomy): domain Bacteria; phylum Bacillota; class Clostridia; order Lachnospirales; family Lachnospiraceae; genus Mobilisporobacter; species Mobilisporobacter senegalensis. The sequence goes on from NZ_RJVG01000007.1 coordinate 25,243, forward strand.
CAGTATACATTACCTTATTGCTTGCCTCAAGATCTATTCCTTGTACTGATCTTTTAATTTTAATTGTTGCAAAACCACTTACATCGGTATTTTTAACCGATGCAGTAATTTTAACATCACCTGCAGCTTTTAGAGTCACAAGCCCCTCACCATTTACCGTTGCTATATCAGTATCGCTGGATATCCAGTTTAATAATGGTTGTACACCACTGGCAGGCTGAACTGTTGCTTTTAATTGTAATGTTCCCTGAGATAAATCTACCGTACTTGCAGCCGGTGTAACAGTTACTCCTGTTGCCGTACCACGGACTGTTACCTTACATGTTGCAATAATTGAATTTTCAGTATTAATAACTGTTATAATTGCCGTACCATCACCGATACCTTTTAAAATAGCATTTGGACCACTATAACTATCGATTTTAACTACTTTTTCATCAGAGGATGACCATTTTAAATTACCAATAATAATATCATCCGGAGTTAATTTAGCTGTAATCATCTTAGTTTCATTTACATTCATATCAACAGTAGATGGCTTAATTACAATAGTCTCAGCCGATTTTACAACAGTAACGGTACAAGTAGCAACTTTTTTAACCCCATTTACTATCTGAGTAACAGTAACCGTTGCAGAACCAACACTTTTTCCTGTTACAGTGGCAGTTTTCCCTTGTGCATTAGTAACCTCAACAATACTTGAATTACTTGATGTCCATGAAATATTATTATTGGATTGACTGTATACTGTTAAATCAGCAGTCCCTTTTACCGGTATTTTAATATTGGAATTATTTATTCCGAAAGAATCTACAACAGAGAAACTAAATTTTATACCGTCTCTTACATATTTGTTATAGTCTGCTGAACCATACTGTATACCATATTTTTCATATACACTTGCATCATTTTTAAGATTAAAGGTTGCAGTTGCTAATCCTATCGCTTTTCCATTTACATTTTTAGTCGTAGCATCAACACCTATGATATCATTGGAATTATCATCCGTGCTGGCATTAAACTCAAAATCACTAACGGATTGGATATTACTATTATCCATTACATTATATGTATCACTTAAACCTAAGACTATATTATGTCCATTTGGAAACTTGATAGGTACTTTTGCATACATTTCTGCCACACCAAGGTTCTTATTTATAACATTGTCTTTACCAGGTACCTTCGTCTGAGCTGTGATTCTATATATACCAGCCTTTGGATTACTGGCTATGTATGCATCTGAACTTTCTCTTGTATCAATTTTAAGTAAGTCGGTTTCATTGGTAAAAGCTGAATTAGTAAATTGATATACTCTCCATCTTAAATCTCTTGTTTTTAGCGCATTTGTCTGAATATATGTTCCGCCATCCACATTAACTGTTATCAAGTTGCTTAAATTTGGAGATGCGGGATTACCAGCTGGAATAGACTTTCTGTTTGTTTCGCTGCCAAAAGTAAATGTAGGCATTACAACAGCATAGAATGAATCACTGATATCTTCAGATATAGCAGAGGAAGCAGTAATTAATGTTGTACCTGCATAATGAGGGATTATTTTAATATCTTCATTATCAACACCTACCGGAGTTCTGGTTATTGTTGCAATACTCGTATTCTCTGTTTTCCAGTTAACTGAGTTTGAAGTTGATTTTGTCCCATAAGATAAAATTACCTTTTTACCTGAGGCATCTGTTACTATATCATTCTGCTTTACATTAAACATTAATGCAGTATTTCCTGCATCACTGATATTTTCATCGTATTTTGTAAATGGTGATCTACCGGTAGTCCCATCCGTATCATCACTGACCTTTTTATTGATATCTGCCGGAATTGCTATAGAGGAAGTAATTCTTAGGCTTTCCAAAACCATGTTACTTGCATTGGTCCAGATAAGGTTACATGTTACACTGGCCACACCAGGACCTACTCTTCTTATGGTAGCCTCCGGTGAATTGGAAGCTGTATTTTCTATCTTTATAACTTTTCCTTCCGCTCCCACTGTCCATGTAATTTCTAATTTCGTTGCTCCTGTTACATCGGTTACTTTAGGAGCTCTATGAGAACCGCCGCTCCCTGTTTCACTTTCTATAAATAACCCTGTCGTTTCATTCAATCCGGTATAGCTATAACTTTCTTCTCTGTTTAGTTTAACTAACCCGGCATCTCTTTGTATATACATACTATAATCCGGAATATCGGCTGCTTCCACCTTAACCGAAACATTATTCCCCGGTAGCATATTCACACCCAATGCTAAGCATAACACTAGAACTAGTATTCTTCTTAACAAGTTACTGTTTCCTATTTTCTCCATTTTACTGTCCTCCAATTATAATCTTTTGTACTTTCCTTTGAATAGTTAACAATATTGTTTCTTTAGATTTATTACCATTTTACTATATTCAGTTTTACATTTAGCATTGTCACCTGATTCTATTGCAGTCAAACATCCTTTTAAATAATTATGCCATATCTCATTGTAAATCTGATTTCTATCTTTTCTATCATTAATGCTATTTACTATCATTGGTGCCATACGATAATATTCCCTGATCAATTCTTCTCCATCTTCCTGACTGAGCAGGAAGTCGTCTCTAAAATTCCTGAACATCATAAGTTCATAACAGTCCTCCGATTTCCCTAATGTTTCGCAGACAGCAGTTGTGATATAGCAAAAGCCTTTTTTGCGGAAACCATTATTTATACTTTCAAAAGTGCCCTTTTTAATTAAGCTCTTTGGATATTCTTTAATCCAGGCCTCAATTATTTTATCGGCAAATTCATCACTAATATCAAGGTTTAATTCTAAAATCATTGGAATAGTAAATAACACCAGTATCATTTTATAATCATCATTTACAAATGCTGCTTTTTTTAGCTTTTTATCTGTTTCTAAAGCCATATCCTCTTTTATCTTACTGATAAAGTAGCTGGCGCATTCTGTCAGTATAAAAGATCTGTCCTGCTTTTTAGTACTACATGCCCGCTCAAGATATACCAGAATTGTTCTGGAAAATTCCATATACTCTTTCATTGCATTTTCATATAAATTTTTCTTAAACTGGTCTATCAGGTTTTTATGTTCCGTAATAAGTCCAGGCAGATAGTTTAATGCCAGAATATAATTTGCTGTATGATTAAAACGGTCCTCTTCCAATAAATCCAGTGCCTTTGCTATAGCGTCCTGATTCTTTGCAGACCATAAATTTAATATTTTTTCTTCCTTTTCTTTGAAATCATCATCATTCCCATGCTTTTCCACGATCATATCCCTGGCAGAAATTTCTCTTCCACAATACATACATGTCAACTTTTCTAAATCCTGTGGTACTTGCAAAATGCCTCCGCATTTTGGGCATTTTCCTTCTTTAAATTCCATATACGTTCCTCATCTCGTTTATTAAATTTTTATTTTAGCTTATTATCATTTCTTTTTCATAGAATAACTGTTTTTTGCCATTGGATACTTACTATTAAAGCTTTTTGTTGTGAACTTGGTATCTCTTACATGGTTCTTAAAATCTTTTTCATTTTTTAAAAAATAATCATATTGTAAAATTGGTTTTCCATTGCTTGTAATCGGGTCATCCCATGTACAATCTAAATTGTACCATACATCGCCAATCTTAACAATATTCCAGGCATGAGCCTCTCCATCACCAAATCCAGTGATAATTCTTGCTGGAACTCCTGCTTCAGTCAGCATCTTATATGCTAAAAGAGAATATCCCTGGCATACACTGCTCTTATCAATCAATGCATTGTATGCATTATATTTAGTATAAGTCGTATCATAACTTGTATGATTCACAATATAATCATGGATTAATTTAACTTTCTGATAAGTACTTTTTTTCGATATGTTCATATCTTTTAAGATCGACTTTATTTTTTTATTTACCATATCTGTTTGCTTTTTTGTCTCATGGTAAGTAAAGTGATATGTTAATGAAGCTCCTAAACTATTATAATAAGACTCTACTTTATATCCTGAATAAATATTAGCCAGATAATCTCCATCGGTGGTAGTACTCTTTTCATTTATTGCAAATACTTTATTCAGTAATTTTTCTAAATCCATTTCTAAATCATTAATAGATCCTGGGTAATACAATTCAAGTGAAGGCTTACGGTAAAGCATTGCTTTCCTGATTTCCTTAATCTGTTCTTTTTCATTATCTATAGTAATTGCATTCTCAGATGCAACGGACGCTTTTCTATAATTCTCTAATTGAGCTGCGATGGAATCTGTTGGTACTGTGACCATAATCAGAGAAAATATTGCTACACAATGAATGAATCTATGTCCTAATTTAGTTTTCCTAAATCTTAATTTATCCAAAATCGCTCTCCTTTAATATTCAAGTAATATGCCCCTACTTAATTATATTAACACATATTTTAATGTCGCTCAATAATACTATAGTAGGAATTTTACTTTTTTTAATTGAAATTAATTACAAAATCATTTAATTGATACTGCATGAACTTTTTTCATTTATTTGCATAAATTGTAGTATAAAGTAATAAGGAGTACTTTTATGAAGTTTTATCATGAATGTTCTGGTAATGGAATGTGCTCTGGATATAATTGTGAACAACTAAGAATACAATTATCAAAAATTTCTCCCATTGTTTTAGATGATGGCTCATCTTTTATATTTACAAATCGTCTGTCATCTTATGAGCCTGATTCCGAAAAAAAGAACACACATCCAACAGTGGAACAGTTATATATAATCAGTAAAAGGTTACTTTATTTTGGACGACCTTTATGTCCAATGTTGATTTGGGCTACTAAAGATGGCAAGCCTGCCCTGGTAAAAGTAAAACCCGGCCATAAAAAACCTGTTAAAATAATTAAATCACCCTCTCTTTCATGTTTGGCATATGGCATTTACGTTATTGATAAATAATTAACATAAGATGATTCCATTAAAAGGCCATTGCAAAATGTTTATTTTGCAATGGCCTCATTTTATTTGACAGAGAGTTGTTCCACTATCAGTTCACAAAGCTCATGGGTTTTCAAACTATCTTCATCTTTCTCCAAAAATCTATCTTGTTCAGTAACATCTTCAAGAAAGGTATCCGTAATCTGTTCAAATCCTCTCCGATAAAGAACCGGCTCCCAATCACCAAATTTTTGTCTTATCTCTATACCATCTTTATAGACAGTCAGATTATTTAGATCTTCTACAATTCTTTTTTCACCAGGACAGATAAATTCAATACGTTCCTCAGTCTTTCCTGATTCACGATTCATAATTCCTATTGCAGTGCCATTCCGGCTAATTACCTGAAGGGTCACTGAATATAGTAGATTGTTTACCACTTTACCTTTTACAAGAAAGTTTTCAATATCTTCACCTAATAAATAGCGAATAGAATCAACCACATGAATAAAATCATCGTAAATATATTCCCTTATATCTGCCGGCAAATCAACTCTGTTCTTTTGATAAATTACCACATCCGGCTTCTTTAATTTTTTCATATCCGCAATAAGAGGAGCCTTGCGTCTATTGAATCCCACCCGAAGAATCAAATTGTTTTTCTTTGCCAGTTCATAAAGTTCTCTGGTTTCTTCAATTTTATAAGAAATTGGTTTATCTACATATACATGAATCCCATTATCTAAAAGTTCTTTACAGATACCATAGTGGGCACTCGTCGCCGCGTGGATAAAAGCTGCTTTTACTCCCGACTCTATTAATGTTTTCACACTGGTCACGTAGTGAATACCTCTGTAAGAGTTCATTAAATCCTTTAAGAGTTCTTCATTTCTTGAACATAATATAATCTCTAAATTCTTCTTTCTTGTCATTACAGGCAGATAAGCCTTTTTTGCAATATCTCCGATTCCAATGATTCCAATTCTCATAGCGGACCTCCCAGGCATTAGTACATATATACTAACTACATATGTTTATTACCTATTAGTCTACCATAAAGAACTTTCACTATCAATCATCCTAAACTATTACCACATGTTTTTTACCATCATCTATCAGTTTTATTTTGTTGCCTTCCACTTTTTCATCATCAAATATCATCTCATTCGTAGAGAGTGTTCCCTTACTCCTGCTTTCAACCTTGATTTCATACATTGATGTGCCATATTTATATTCTACTGAAAAATCTCCAAAACTATCGGGTGTTGCAGGATCGATTATTAAATAATCTTCTTCTTTTCTTATTCCTAAAAACCACTTAACTAAGCCCTGGTACATCCAGCCCGCACTACCTGTATACCAGCTCCATCCACCTCTTCCGGTATAAGGAGGACTTAATGATATATCTGCTATCATTACATAAGGTTCTTTTTCATATTTAAGGGCATCTCTTTTATTTAAAGTAATATGAATTGGATTTAACATAGTAAAAAGGGTATAGGCCATCTTGTAATCTCCGATCATTGAAGTCGCAATTGCAAGCCAGACAGCCGCATGAGTATATTGACCACCATTTTCACGGATTCCCGGCAAATAGTTTTTAATATAACCAGGATTTTTACTGGTTTTGTTAAAAGGTGGAGATAAAAGTAGTGACATGGAATCCGGTTCTTTAACCAGATATCGCCATGCAGATTGCATTGCAGTATGAGCCCTGTCTTTTTTGCCTCCTTTTGATATGACACTCCATGATTGACTAATAGAATCAATTTTACATTCATCGTTTTCTTTAGAACCTAACTTTGTGCCATCATCATAATAAGCTCTAAGATACCATTCGCCATCCCAGGCATTTTCCTCAATACTTTCTAAAAGATCAGATCTCTTTTTTTCCAGTTCCTTTGCAAAATCAGAATCTTCTTCATGATAACATAATGGTATGAAATCTCCTAATAACGTGTAGAAAAACCATGCCAGCCAAACGCTTTCACCAATTCCTTCTTTTCCAACTTCATTCATCCCATCATTCCAGTCACCGCCTCCCATTAACGGAAGTCCATGCTTTCCCAGCCTGGTTATTAATATTGTTTTCTTACTATGCTCATAAACACTTCCAATCATCTCTGAAACCTGGGGAGTGACCATGATATCATGTTCATTTTCTTTTAATACAGGTCCTTTTATATAAGCTACATTTTCTTTTAATATAGTATAGTCACCTGTCCCATTAATATAAGCTGCTACTGCATAAGGGAGCCACAATAAATCATCCGTGATTCGTGTCCGCACACCAACTCCCGTAGGAGGATGCCACCAGTGCTGTACATCCCCTTCTTCAAATTGTCTGCTGCAGGCAATCAATATCTGATTTCTTAACGCTTCTGGATTGGTAAATATTAAAGATAATGTATCCTGGAGCTGATCTCTGTATCCATAAGCACCCCCACATTGATAGAAGGCTGCCCTGGCATTCATTCTGCAAGATATGGTCTGGTATAAAAGCCATCCATTTACCAGAATATCTATTGCCCTGTCTTTCGTATGAACCTGAATTGTGCCTAATGTTTCTTTCCAATATTCTCTTACCCTGTCCAATTCAATCCCTGAAGCACTAATGTCCTTATATTTATACCTAAGTGCTTGTATCTGCATGATATTATTACTTTCACCTAATCCGAATATAATCGTTTTACATTCCTTGGGATGAACTGCTACAGACACTTGAATGGTACCACATGAATCATAGCCTGCTCCTATATGGTTTGATAATTTTTTATCTAATCCCTGGGGATGTAAGATAGAGCCTTTTTGTCCTAAAAACTCCTGTCTATCACCAGTATATCCTTTGATCATCTCACTGGAAAATATATATGCCAGATCATTGCTAAAATTAGAAGTATAAACATTTTTTGCGCTTAGATATTCATGTTCATTATTATAGGATGTCACAATATATGGATTGGTATGCTCTCTCCCAGTTCCCAGTACCCACTCCACATAATAGGTAAGGGTTAGATATTTCACGTTTTCAGAATGATTTGTAAGTTTTATGTCCCAAAGTTTTAATGACTCATCTAAGGGAGTAAAAACAGTTACTTCCTGTTCCAGGAAATCTTCTTCATGAAGGAATACAGAATACCCAAAACCATGTCTTACTTTATAGGTTCCCCGATTTGTTCTGCCATAGGAAAAGGGAGTTATGACCTTGCCATTTATTTCATCAAAGATATATATGATTTCTGATGGTATATCACTCACCGGATCATTTGACCATGGTGTAATCTTATTCTCCCTGCTATTATGAGCCCAGGTAAATCCTGAGCCAGATTCAGAAATATGAAATCCAAAATCTTTATTCGCCACTACATTAATCCAAGGAACCGGAGGTTTGTTTTCACCTTCTAAAAGTATTTCATATTCTCTCCCGTCTTCAACAAAACCACCAAAGCCGTTGAAAAATTCATAGTTGCTATTTTTCTCTTCATTCATCAAATCAGGTATACTCCCAGAACCCATATTTTAATCCTCCTTTTTATCAATTTCAGGCAATTACATACCTTTAGCATGTGATACAGATCTAGTTATCTTCTACTAATAATTCATTTAAATTTTCTTTAATATTTCTAAAATAAATTCCTGTCCTTCTGGAGAAGACTACCCTTGCTACTGTATAAAGTAAATCAATTTCAGCAGGAATCATTTGATAAGAATGAAGCATGAAAAGACTAGGTTTTTCATTATCTCCATCATATATTCTTAAAGAACTGGTCAGATCATTAATTAAATCGTCCAATTCCTGCATATATCCGTGTTTGGCTTCACTTAATATGATCAGATCTACCAGAACCCGATTGATTCTCAGATATTCATAAGCTCTTAAAACATCTTTTATCAACCCTGCATCTTTCATATTCCTTACTCGTAACAGCATAATAGGATTATCACCGGATACACCAAACTTCCACAGAAAACTCTGGTTTTTAAAATTTCTCCGAATATTTTCCTCTGGTCCTCTATAATAATTTGATGGATAAAATATCGGACTAATTAAGTCCTGGAAAGCATTTAATTGTGGTTTTGTAATCTCAAGATATTTTAATTCAATATCACTTTGTAATCTGAACTTTTCAATCGTATCATCAATACCATAAGGAATATTTAACTCATCGCCGATCTTAATTGCTTCTTCCCTGCTTTGACATACTCCGGTTATAAAGGAAACACAGGCTGTTTCACCTTCTTTTAAGGATATATTAACCCGTAAACTCATAATAGGATCATTACAAAAACCGGATTGATTGGATAAAGACAGGCTTTTCACAATAACATCTGGATTTTCTAATGTATTGTTTCTGCCAATAAATTTTAACCTGTCATTTTCATGTTCTACTTTTTTAAGTAATTCCTTACTGGTCTTTACCATGTGTACAATATAGGGATTTTCTTCTTTTTTGTTGCTTCTTCTCTTTGATAAAAAGATAGATTGCTCTTCCATAAATTCACTTTCAATAAAAAGTTTATTAAAAGCCGGATGGCTTAATTCGGCTAAATGGCTGTCACTTACCACTTCTAAATAGCTTGTTATCTCAAATTGCTTTGATTCTCTTCCTCTATTTGTGATGGATACCTTACGAATCTCTATATTATAGTCTGGTGAAAGTGTTACTAATGTGTGAGTAGTAATATCCCTGTCAACTCTTTTAAATTCTGCCTGATGAGGAGAAAACACAACCTGGTATTCATCCGGCTCTTTTCTGGTTGGATGATAAGTCGTACTAAAATATTTACCTTTCGTCATATCTTTAATATAAATATAGTTGCCTGAATTGGCATAAAGGTCGGCTCTCCAGCGATAAAGCATCATATTCCGGTAACTGCTGAAGCCATCACCATCGGATGTTATCATTAAGGAATATCTATTGTTGGACAGATAATTTGTAACGGGTATTCTTGGTGCTACATTATTTACATATCTGTTATTATAGATTTCTTCCCTTAGATGTATTTTACCAATTCCAATGGTATAGCCTCTTTTTGCAATTGAGATAAGATGGGATTGGCGTTTTTCTTCCAACAATACCTCGGTTGCCCTAATCATAGGTTCTGCATGAAATCTCTTTCGAATAATTCCTTGATTTACATAATTATTAATAGCTATCAGATTCATTCCCTGATGATGTGCCATAAATGACTTTACGATACAATAAGGAGTCATTTCTATGGCGTTTGGATTATTATAATCAATTGCTTCATAGAATCCATACTCGCCAAATACGCCTAAGCCCATAAGTCTTTTTAAATTTATAAGGCAATCCTCTCCGGCATATTCAAGCGCCAGCATAGTGGCATATGGAGTTACAACCATGGAATTTTGGCGGACCGGTTGTAAACGCAGTTTTGGAACACCAAATGCTTTATATTGATAATTTGAATTTAAATCAAATCTATAATATTGAGATTCAGATATCCCCCATGGAATCCCCATCTCTTTGGCATAATTCATCTGCTGTAATACTGCTGCTTTGGATGTTTCAGTAAATACAGAACCTTCATATTCTCTTAGTACCAGATTAGGCATTAAATATTCAAACATAGTACCACTCCAGGAAACCAGACAAGGGATTCCTTTCACCATGGTAAGGGGTCTTCCAAGTTTATACCAGTGTCTTAGAGGTACTTTGCCCAGAGCTATAGCTAAAAAGCTTGTAAGGAGTGATTCTGAAGCCATTAAATCGTAACATCCTGCATCCAGATTATGGGACGACACGTGATATCCAATATGAAATAGATGACGTCTTTCGTTGTATAAGAATCCAAAATCCACATCCCCCAGAATAGTATCAATTTGTTTGCATATTCTGTGAATTTTATCCATCATAGCTTTCGCATTTTTATTATCCTCTTTCGCTAATTCTTTTAAAGTAGGATAAGCTGTGAATTTTGTTTCTTTGAGTTTTAATCCTCCTATCTCATAAACCATGGATTCAATTATACTTAGCAGCTCCTTGCTCCAACGAGGGTCTTCATGAGGTTTTAGATCCCTGCTATATAAATCATCCCAGATATCAGTAATATCTTCTAAGAAATCTTCTATTTTTTCATAATCATCTTTTAATTTACTATCATAATTACTGAATCTATGGGTGATCCTAAACTCCTTCATAAGATTCTTGGAAAAGACCGGATTATCTATCTGTTCTAAAAGACCATTCTTTAAAGCCAGTAAATGACCTAAGAAGTTTCCGCTATCTACAGTTGAAATATATGCAGGATTTAATATTTCAAGAGATTTTATATGATACCAGTTATATAAATGTCCATTCCATTTAGGTAATTTAACTACTGTATTTATCAGATTTTCAACCAAATTGAGTGTTGAACTTAAAGTCAAAAATCCGAAATCCCTTGCTGAAATAATAGACAAAAATTGAAGACCAATATTGGTTGGAGATGTCTTATCACTGATTTTTTTTATATTTCCTTCCTGATAATTATCAGGGCATAACCAGTTATTTTCTTTGACTGTAAAATCTTTGAAAAACTGCCAGGTTCTCCTTGCAGTATCTAAAAGCAGCTCATTGTCTTCTTCCTGATTAAGTTCACTCATTCTCTCTTTTGGCTGACTGATCTGATATGCCATATAAAAAGCCATTACCCAGATGACGATTAAAACTCCATAAAGAATTACGCCAATGAAAGGAATGTCCATTATTAACATCAATGCTAATATTATTATTGCTGGAATAAAGGAACTCCACATCATTCTAAAGTAGCCTTTTAGTGTATTTACAACAGAAGCATCTACATTCTCAGATGTGTTCCACATTAATAAATTTCTTTTACTTATAAGCACCCTATATAAGGTTCTAATCATTGCATCTGTAGCAATATAAGCTCTATATGGTGTAAGGATCAACTCCATAAATGCCCTAAAAATCATTGTTCCAAGTTCTCTAAAAAAACCCAGATATACCAGCGCTAATTTTGGCCGTAATATCTTTTGTTTTATAATAGAGAAGATCAAAATAATAAAATTGAAAATATCCCCAAAAAACACAAAAGGCAACCAAAGATAATAAATTTTTGGAATAAATAATAAATTTATTATTATAAAAAGAACTTTGCTTAAAGGCACTATACTACGTCTTAAATTATCAAAAATCTTCCACTTTGATAAAAGATCTAACCCTCTGCCATTTTTATCTTTTCCTTTGAATAACCAAGGAAATAGCTGCCAATCTCCTCTAATCCAACGATGTTCTCTCTTCACATAAGAGATAACACTATTGGGGAAGGTATCCATAACCTTTGCTGAACTGGAAAATGCAGTTTTTGCATAGCAACTTTCTAACAGGTCATGACTTAACACACTGTTTTCAGGTATTACATTATGAAGTAATGTATGAAATGCCTGAACATCATAAATTCCTTTTCCAATATAAATACCCGCATTAAAAATATCCTGATAAATATCAGAGATAACAGAAGAATAGTGTGCCAAACCTGATTGGCCTCCAAATATTTCTGCAAAATGACTGCCTTTTTTATCAACAATATGGTTTCTTACGGAAGGTTGTATAATAACATAACCTTCTTTTAATTTTTTATTTTCGGGATCAAGCATTGGGCTGTTAAGCGGATGATCAATCAGTCCAACAAGCTTTGCTGCATTATCCCTGATTAAATTTGTATCTGCATCCAGGGTTATAATATATTTAAATGTTTTTAAAAGACTGTGATCACATATTGCAGTGGTAAAAGTGGTATCTTCTATCTTTGTTTCTGTTAAAAGACCATTAAATTCTTCTAATTTACCTCTTTTCCTCTCCCAACCCATGTAACATTTCTCAAATTCATTCCATTTACGCTCTCGAATAAACAAACAAAATCTCTTTAGTTCTGATGGATATTTATTATTCAACTCGTTTGTCCGATTTATCAAAGCGTTCTTAATAAACTCATCTTCTGGTTTGCAGGCTTCATCAGAGTCTGCATAATCTAAAAGCAATGCAAAGAAAAGATTTGGTTGCCTATTGGCAAGATAATGTTTTTCCAGACGCTCAAAATATTCTAATCCTTGCTCTTTTGATGAAATAATAACTGGCATAACCACAAAGGTTCTTGCATTGTCCGGGATTTCTTTCAGGTAATCATACGAAGGAATTTTTTTGACCCTTATTCTTCTTGTAAATAAAAAATTGGTGATTTCTAATGAGATTCCAAACAATAAAGGAATCGTAATAATTATTGATATGATATTATCATAAGATTCCTCTTTTATACCGTACCTATTTAACATAAAGTTTATAAAATAGCATAAACAAAATAAAATAAAAAACAGGGTTACAAAATAGCAAAAACCTATCACATTTTTCTTGACAGTTAAGTTTTTTGGTCTTTTGTGGTTCAGTACTTTTGCTTTCAGAATTGGATACCCTTTGCCTAAAAGATAGAATCCTACATGTCTGGAGCCATATAACTCCTCTGTTCCCTCCATGGCAAGTTCCAGGCAGTCATTGACTATCTTTTCTTCAGATATCCTATATCTCAATGACAATTTTACAATTACACCCCGATACATTCCCTTACTTTCAGGGTCCATATTTTTATATACTCCGGTTGGATCCTTCGATAAAATTTGTTCTAAATATGAAAATTCCCCAAAGAATTTTTCTGCATCTACTTCATTAATTTCTCTCAGACTGACAATAAGCGCACGTATATTAGTTTCTAAATAAGATTCAATTTTTCCTTCCTCTAAAAATATATTGGATGGTTTTATTTGCCTGCTATTCGATGGGAAATAATAATCCAGGTACTCCTGTAATGATATGTCGTCATAGGACATATTCTTTAGCAGGTAAATAACATGGGAATGAAAAGAATAATTGTCTTTACAATTCGTTTCAATATCCCTTAAAAAGATATTGATATCCCTTATTTCCTGACCCTCCCCTATTTTTCCCTTTACATATTTATCTGCCTGATTCTTTACATTAATAATATTGATGATGTCCTCAGCCACTTCTATGATACTTTCTAATAAACAAAACTTTATCATTTCAGGAAGCGCCCACAATTCTTTATCTGTTAAATGAATTTCACTTTGATAAGCTTTCAGCATAATCTCAATATTATCTTCATTGAGATGCCCTCCGGAAAGCGCGACCATTCTTTTGGCAACAATATAGATTCTAGGAAATCCCCCGAATTCTTTATTTCTCAGGATAGGTAAAATCTCATAACTTGTGCCGGAATTACGGACATTTTTAATTTCACGGTAAAGCATTTGAAAATTGTCAAATAACCATCGGGCTGCTGGAATTAATGCAATAATATCTGCAGATACTCCTGAGATATTATTACGGATTCGATTAAGTCTCTTATAAGCAATTTGGTTATAATCATCTAATACGAAATTAAATCTCATTGGCTTAACATCTTTATGATCTAATGCTAGATCACGCATTTGCTGTTCCCATTCTTTTGGTCCAAATTTATCAGTGATTCCAATTGATTTAATATTTACTCTTTTTCTATAATGATTAAAACGGAAATAAAGCATCATGAGAACAAGGCAGGCAAGAATAATCAAAATTATGATTACTCTTGTTATTTCTGGCATATTTATTATAAAAACTGATTCATCCATCACAATAACGAACACTCCTTATTTTTTATGAAATAATTCAAATTTTTTTATACAAACCTTTCCTGTTAGTGTGACTATTTTTCCAATACTTTATTCTTTTATCTAATGAGTCATTTCCTATTTACACACTATCCTATGAAATCTTTGGTTTTTATTAATACTAATTTAATGATTTTCATCAAATTATAATTGTTATATCAAATGAATATGGTATAATTTTTATTGCTCATCAAAATATATTTAATTATATTTCTAGTATTGGAACTACGATCTAAAAAATATGCATAGGAGGATGATATCAAAATCACTAATTATCATAATATTCAATTTGATTTAATAAACATCATAAAAATAAGGCAGGTAAACTAATGAAAAAAATCAAAAATACATCCATTCGTACAAGAATTATGTTTTTAATCTTTTTTGCTATCATCTTATCAAGTATAGGAATACTCGTAAGTATTTCTGACTCCAGTAATATTAATGTATTCAACTATTTTACCGGTAGTAATGCAATAGAGTTATTAACTAATATTTTGTTCTTTGAAGTAATTGCAGCTATTGTCTCTGAATTCTTTATTATCAGACCTGTTAAAAAAGGGATCATGCTTGCAGATTCCATAGCAGATAATGATTTGTCCGTCCACGTTGAAGCAAAGCATTCCGGAGAGGCGGGACAATTAATTCATTCCCTCCAACAAGCCCAGGATAATTTAAGAAACCTGATAACACAAATTCAGGATTCCTCAGGTAAAATTAATGTTTCTTCGGAAGATTTAGATAAAATTATTGATAAGGCAAATAGCCAGGTAAAAGAAATTAATGCAGGAATCGGGCAGTTGATATCTCAATCATACCTGAATGCAGAAAATGTAAAAGAGTTTTCAAAAGCTATTAATGAAATAACCAGTAATTCACAAAATACTGCTGAACTTTCAGCAGAAATCTCTGACTACACTACTGAAGTAATGAATGCAGCCGCAGAGGGAAAGACTTCAGTTGATTCAGTAGTAGAGGCTATATATGAACTCTCAGATAATTCTAAAAAAGTAAATAATGAAGTAATTGGACTGGAAGAACAAAGTAATAAAATCAATGATATTCTTAATATTATTTCTCAGATTTCCAATCAAACGAATCTATTAGCCTTAAATGCCGCAATAGAAGCTGCACGTGCCGGTGAGGCTGGCAAAGGATTTTCTGTTGTTGCTGAGGAAATTAGAAAGCTTGCTGAAGATACCAATAGTTCTTTAGCTGACATTGACAATCTTATAAAGGACATGAAAAATAAAACTTCTAATGTAGTTACGGCGGTTGCGATTACGGAAGAAAAAATTGAAATAGGTGTGTCACAATCAAATCTGGTTAAAGATAATATTAATAAGATCATAGAACGTATGGAAAAAACATTCACAATGTTAAAAGACATTACATATGGTGTATCCAATCAGGCTGCTTCTCTTGAAGAGATGACTGCAACTATAGAAAATATTAATTCTTCCATTGACTCTGGTTTAAATATTTCCAATACGATACAAGAAAAATTAAAAAATCAAGAGATCCTTTTCAAAAATATAGATGATACTTCTGATGAATTAGTTATTTTATCGGAAGATATGAATAAGCTTACCAATGTTTTTAAACTATAATTAAAGAATCCATAATATCATAAATCCAATCCCTGTCATTCAATTTTAGGAGCAGGAACTCAATGAAAATGGAGAACAGACGTTTCTAAATAAATGTCTGCTCTCCATTTTCACTTATCGGTAATATGCAATCAAAAGATCCACCATCCGATTATAGCTCTTAATACCATCTGATTGTCCATTTGCATTTAAATATGTATTGTTAACTTTTTCTGAAATCTTCGATACTGTTCCTTTATATTTATTCCAGAACTGGTTGTTTTCCTTTAGATCCGCTATAACTTCCTGGTTCAGATGATTTCGTACTTCCTGATATGCGTTTACATCAATACGGTAAAGAAGATTTGTACTATAGATCCAAGACATAAGGGAACCACTATACCTAAATACAGGGTCATCTATGGATATGCAGGCGAGATAGGCAATAAAGTTTGCCTCATCTTCACGCATAAACCCTTTAGTGTGGCTTAGCTCATGACAGATAGTAAAGGGAATATTATAAGGTACTATATCCTTATTGTAATTTGCCTCCATTGTAAATGGAGTAAAAACTCCACTGATATGTTCATAGGAAAGAACCCATGAAAATAAAAGTGGCTTAGGGTCCGGATAATAGCCAGCCAGTATATCATATTTTTTACCTGCAGCATTCATTGCTTCAATGGCCTTTCCTTCTATATCAGTATCAATGATAAATATCCCCTGATCATTTCTTTCAATTAAATTTGACCATTGATTTACATCTTCCGTCAGTCTCATACATAACTGTTTTAAATCCATAAGGTTATAATCTTTTTGATCCAATTCCAGATAATCAGATAATGTATCTCTATAATAATTGATTCCAGCATTCAATGTAAAAATCAAGAATAATAAAGATGCCAAAAGAGCCACTCTCAAACTCAGTCTGATCACATTTGCAGCAAATCTATCCTGCTTATTAACTTTATCTCCTAATATATGTTTTTTCTTTCTTATAATCAAACAGATAACAACTCTGAATATGTATAAAACCATATATCCTATCCCAAATAATAATATCATTTCTAAAACCGAAAATTGAAAAATCGAACTGACCCGTCCAAATGTATTTAGCCAGATTGGGTATATATTTTGGGAATACCAGTCTGCAAATCCATTTACATTTATGGCAGACCATTTAAGAATTAAACTTAACGCTACAAAAAATGAGCTTAATCCCATATATATGAATATTTCCTTTAATGTTACAGATTCTTTGCTGACTATTGGGCTATCAGTATATATCGTCTCTGAAATCCAACTATTACTCTCTTCTAAATATTTATTATTGATGTAAGTTTTATTCATAAGCATTCCTCATCTTGTGATTTATCAGAAATCTAGTAACATATGCATTGCTAAATATAGAAAAGAAAAATATTCCTTATATATAAGTTATAGGAATATTTCTTTTCAGTCCATTAATTTATATATATTTACTAAAATTATAGCATGTCATTAAAACTATAACAATCGGAATACAATGGTAACTCTCCTCCTACTAATTTAATAATTTATTTCAATATTGGATATTAAATAATGTACTTATCAAAATACAGGTTAAAGTAAATAAAAATAGGAACAGATACAATTATATTATCACGGATTGTTTTACATTTTTTGGTGTTAAATGTTGATTCTTGATTCTTATTAATTTATACTGTAACTATCATACTAATAATATATAGCTCAAATTATAAATTTTAATATTAATTTTTAATCATTCAAATATGAGGTGTAATAATGAAAAAAAGAATAGTGAGATATCTACGTATATTTTTCTTCTTATTATTGTTATCATTTGTAATTCTATTGGTGAATGGAACTATTTGGATTAATGAGCCTAGTTTAAAAAGATATCCAGTAAGGGGAGTTGATGCTTCTCATTACCAAGGCGATATAAATTGGTCAACAATATCAAACCAAAACATTACATTTGCATTTATAAAAGCAACAGAAGGAAGCAAAAGCCAAGATGAATATTTTCATAAGAATTGGGCAAATATCGGGAATACTCAGATCTTGAGAGGCGCATATCATTTTTTTAGCTTTGATTCTGATGGAATCAAACAGGCTAAAAACTATATTTCTGTTGTCCCTATTTCAGAAAATATGTTACCACCAGTAGTAGATGTGGAATTTTATGGAGATAAAAAAAAGAATAAACCTGATGCACCAGATGTTCGAAACGAATTAGATATTTTATTAAATGAATTAGAAGAACATTATGGTCAAAAACCTATTATTTACACTACAATGAATGTATATAACATATATATTAAAGGCTATTATGATACTTATCCATTATGGATAAGAAATATTTATTATAAGCCATTTTTATTTAATAATAGAAAATGGTTGTTTTGGCAATATTCGGACAAAGAGACTCTTGATGGATATGTTGGAACTGAAAAATATATCGATATGAATATTTTTAATGGAGATTTAGAAGCTTTTAAAAAATTATATAACTAAAATTTGTTTCAAATTAGCGTACTTAAAATTTATAAGTAATAAATCTCATAGCTAATAGTCCTAATAATACAATGCATATTGTCCCAATCAAGGCTAATATATTGAGACTTTTGTTTTCTCTTTCAATATTATAGAAAACACAATATAAAATCCAATTCCTATAACACCTCCAAGTGTATTGCTAATAAAATCTGTTATATCAGTTCCTCCAATTGCAAATAGGAATTGTAATAGTTCAAGTATATGATATTAAATTCCCAATTCCAAACTACTGCTTCTAAACTCATAAAAAAACCTCCTGTTATATCACCAGTGATGATATACGGAGGTAAAAGTAGTAGGGCTGCTTCAGCCTACTCATCCCAGTTATGGTACACCTGTTGCACATCGTCGTCTTCATCTAGCAGATCAAGAATACGATTCATTGATTTTAAGTCTTTTTCATCATTAAGTTCAACATATGTTTGAGGTATCATAGTTACTTCAGCCTGAGCCATTGGAATTTTGGCTTCTTCTAATTTCTCTCTCACTTCACTGAAGCTTTCCGGATCCGTAATGATTTCAAAGCTATCTTCTTCTTCCGCAAAATCCTCTGCACCAGCATCTAAAGCAATCATCATAAGTTCATCTGCTTCTAAAGTGCATTCCTCTTTGTCAATAATAATTTGTCCTTTTTTATCAAACATAAAAGAAACGCAGCCTGGTGTTCCAACATTACCATTTCCCTTGGTGAATGCATTTCTGACGTTGGAAGCTGTTCTGTTCTTATTGTCTGTTAATGCATCAACAATAATGGCTGTTCCATTTGGACCGTAGCCTTCATAAGATACATATTCATAATTTACTGAGTTAGCATCCCCTGCTGCTTTTTTAATTCCCCTGTCAATCGTATCATTCGGCATATTATTTGCTTTTGCTTTCGCGATAACATCCCGTAATCTGCTATTATTAGCAGGATCAGCTCCGCCTTCTTTTACTGCGACTGCAATTTCCCTGCCAAGAATTGTGAATATTTTTCCTTTTGCAGCATCATTTTTTTCTTTCTTATGTTTAATATTGGCAAACTTTGAATGTCCTGACATACTTATTCTCCTTTTAACTACTTTATATAACTTTAATATTCTATCACTATTTTTTTTGACTTACAACCCTATAATCCCAATGTTTATCAACAGAAAATCAGGCTTCGTCAAAGTTTCCTATACTTTTGGAAGTAACTATCTTATTAAGTTTTTCCATAACTCTGATAGCTTCCTCATTGCTTCGAACGGCACACATAATTGTATCATCACCTGCAATGCAGCCTACAATCCCATCGAAATGAAGGGCATCCAGTGCAGCAGCAACAGCCATTGCCATTCCTGAAATAGATTTGATAACTATTATATTCTGAGCAATGTCCATAGAAACAAAACCATCACGGAGCACTCTCACAAACTTTTCATTTAAACCAGATTCCTGATTCTTAAGTACGATATATTTCTGACGTCCACTATCAATAGCTACTTTCGTTAACTTCAATTCCCTTATATCTCTTGAAATAGTAGCCTGTGTTACATGATAGCCTGCATGCTCTAACAGATCTGCTAATTCTTCTTGTGTTTCAATATCATTATTGTTGATTAATTCAATAATTTTAGTTTGTCTTCCAATTTTCATTATTCTTTATCCTCCCCAAGTTTCGTTCTTAGTAAATCAAAAAAACCATTATTATTTACTTTAATTAATTTTGTTTTTTTCTTTCCTTTTGTTATTTCAACTGCATCACCAGTCTGTAATTCCATCCTAAGTCTGCCATCTAAGGATATAATAGCTTCATCCGGATTCTTTGACCTTTTTCCTAATTCAATACGTATCTTGTCTTCTTGCGATACAATGATGCTTCTATTAAATAAAGCATGTGGACATATTGGAGTAATTATCATTACCTTGGAATATGGGGCAACAATCGGGCCACCTGCAGAGAGATTATAACCGGTCGATCCTGTTGGTGTTGATATAATGATGCCATCACATAAATATGTATTTGCAACCTCATCATTTACATAAATCTTAACCCGAATCAGGCCGGAAGTACCTTTTTTATTTATTACAAAGTCATTCAAGGCATATCCGCTATATACTTCTTTCTCATTACAAAATATACTTCCTTCCAACATTAACCTTGACTCAATTTTATAATTTCCATCAAATAGTGCGTCTAGAGACTCATGTATCATATTCTGCTCAATCTCTGTAAGAAATCCTAATGTTCCAAGATTTACACCAACAATAGGA
The DNA here is from genome assembly GCF_003752155.1 of Mobilisporobacter senegalensis. Classification (GTDB taxonomy): domain Bacteria; phylum Bacillota; class Clostridia; order Lachnospirales; family Lachnospiraceae; genus Mobilisporobacter; species Mobilisporobacter senegalensis. The sequence continues at coordinate 46,218 of NZ_RJVG01000007.1, forward strand.
ATATCATTGGAAACCAGATCACTTGCAGCAAGAATCATTGTACCGTCTCCTCCTAAAACAATGGCGCAATCCATATCATCAGGAATTTCGGAAGGCAGGATAAATCCTTCCTTTCGATATAAATCAATATTCTCATTTACTGCCACAACATACTTCTTTTTATGTGCAGTAAGGTAATCCATTATCATATGTGTGATCTGGAATTTTTCATCCTTTTCCACATTAGTAATTATGCAAAATTTATCCATTTTTTTCTCCTACATATAGTAATTATCTTTACTCTAATGTACCATGAGCCCGTTTGACTACATCATTAATATAATCTTTCAAGTCTTTCATCTGGGCATTATCTACGTAGGTATTACATTTGACAATGTCTAGATCTTTATAATAAAATTCATCTATGTCTTCGTTTTCAGCAAGTTTGGCCACAATTAAATCTCTTGTTTCTGCTGTATTTCTCATGTGGAGTAAATATTCTATATTACCTTCAGGACCTTTAATTGGTGAAAAATCAAGATTTAAAATACGAAAACCTATGCTGACTCCATATTTTATTATTTGTTCAATTACATCTTTGTGTACGGATTGTTCTCTAACCACTCCTTTTTTTCCAACCTTTTCCCTTCCTGCTTCAAATTGGGGCTTAATAAGACATACTACCTCCCCATCGGAAGTTAAAAGGTCCTTTACAGGAATTAACACTTTTGTCAGTGAAATAAATGCAACATCAATAGATGTAAATTCGATTTGATGATTGATATGTTCTGGAAGCAAATGTCTGACATTCGTCTTCTCCATAGATATCACTCTCGGATCCTGACGTAATTTCCAGGCCAGCTGGTTCGTTCCAACATCAACTGCATAAACTAAAGTAGCTCCATTTTGTAACATACAGTCAGTAAATCCACCTGTAGAAGATCCTACATCCATACAAATCTTACCTTCCACTAAGACACCATACTGTTCAATTGCTTTTTCCAGTTTAAATCCGCCACGGCTTACATATTTTAAAACATTCTCTTTTACTGTAATTTCTACCTTATCTTCAAAAGTACTACCTGCTTTATCTTCTCTTTGCCCATTCACAAAAACATTCCCTGACATTATAATAGCTTTTGCTTTTTCTCTTGACTGGGCCAAATTTCTCTGTACCAATAAGACATCTAATCTTTCTTTCATCTATTTCACCATTCATCATTTGAATATATATTCTAATGTTCCAATTTTATCTCATTTTTACACCTATTTACAATGGAATCTGCATCTATTCCTAATTCTTCTTTTAATAGTTCTGGTTCCCCATGGGTAATAAAACGATCTGGAATAGAAATATTGATATGTTTTATTCTACCATAATTATATTGACTTAAAAAGCCGGATATTTTTTCACCATAACCGCCACTTTTCACATTTTCCTCTAAAGTAATGAATACATGATGATTTTTTGCTAATTCATGTAACATATCTTCATCTAATGGACTGACAAAGCGGACATTTACCAAACTTGCATGAAATCCTTCTGCTCTCAGCTGTTCTCTTACATCAATTGCTACTTCTACCATACTGCCAAGAGCAAGTAATACAATATCCTGGTCCATATATATCATTTCACTCTTTCCAAATTCAATTGGCCCGTTAAATTCTTCTAACCCCTCAAACACTTTACCTCTTGGATATCTTATAGCAATTGGGCCATTATAAATTGCACAATATTGCAGCATCATATCAAATTCTCTAACATTTTTCGGAGCGATTACGGTTAAATTAGGAATATGTGATAAATAAGATAAATCATAGATTCCCTGATGTGTTTCCCCATCTTTCCCTACAATTCCCGCCCGGTCGATTGCAAATACAACCGGTAAATTCTGCAGACAGACATCATGAAGAATTTGATCATAGGCTCTTTGTAAAAATGTAGAATAGATTGCCACAAATGGTTTAAACCCTTCTGCAGCCAATCCTGCTGCAAATGTTACCGCATGTTCTTCAGCAATACCAACATCAAAAAAACGTTCCGGATAATAATTCATGAATTTTGTCAAACCTGTACCTGAGGGCATCGCAGCAGAAATTGCTACAACTTTTTCATTTGTATCTGCTATCTTAACAATAGAATCAGAAAATGCTTCTGTATAGGATACACATAAACTTTCTGTTTTCGTTTCTCCTGTTTTTATCACAAATGGCTCCATTGCGTGAAATTTAGAAGGGTTCTTCTCAGCGTAAGAATAGCCTTTTCCTTTCTTAGTGATCACATGAACAATCACAGCTTCATTCATTTTAATAGCACTTCTAAATGCACTTAATAATTGTTCCATATTATGACCATCAATTGGTCCAATATAAGTGATACCCATATCTTCAAAGAGCATCCCGGGGATTACCAGTCTTTTAATGGAATCTTTTGATTTCCTTATCTTATCAACAATAGCATCACCAAACACTGGTAATTTTCGAAGTGTTGTCTCAACCCCTTCTTTTAATCCAAGATATTTTGTATTAGACCTGATTTTACCAAGATATGTGGACATTCCTCCAACATTTTCTGAAATTGACATATTATTATCATTTAATACAATTACCATATTGGATTTTAACCTTGCAGCATTGTTCAGTGCTTCATAAGCCATTCCACCTGATAAAGCCCCATCCCCAATTACTGCAAACACTTTATTATCTTTACCTGATAGATCTCTTGCCTTAGCAAACCCAAGGGCCGCCGAGATAGAAGTGGAACTATGCCCTGTATCAAAACAATCACTATCACTTTCCACTCTTTTAGGAAATCCACTCATTCCTCCAAAACAGCGAAGAGAGTCAAATCCTTCTTTTCTACCTGTAAGTATTTTATGAGTATAAGCCTGATGTCCTACATCCCAAACTAATTTATCCTTTGGGAAGTCTAAAATAAGGTGCAGAGCCATAGTTAACTCTACTACACCTAAATTAGAAGCTAAATGCCCACCTTTATTACTTACTCTATCTATTAAAAACCTTCGTATTTCTTTTGCTAATCTATTATAATTCTCTGGTTTAATATTCTTTATATCATTCGGCTTTTCAATACTATCTAATTCTTTAGCCAATTTTACACCTTCTTATCCTCTTTATTTTTCTCTGCTTACCAGTCTCCTGATAAGTTCTTCCAAAAATAAATTTTCTTTATAATTTAATTTTAACATATTTAAGTTCTTTAAAGCTCTGTCAGATATCATCTGAACATCTTCCTTGGATTTTTCCAGGCCTTCTAAAGTAACGTACGTAGTTTTACTATTCTTCTCGTCACTGCCGATTGGTTTTCCTAAAACCTCAAGAGTACTTGTTACATCTAAAATATCATCCTGAATCTGAAACGCAAGCCCAACATCTGATGCTATCTGTTCGATAATCTCCAGTTCTTCTTTCGTTGCTCCACCAAGGATTGCACCGATTAGCATGGAGCACTCAATTAATGCACTTGTCTTCAACTTATAAATAAAATCTAATCTTTCTTTATCAAGGGGCGAGCCATTTGCCAGGACATCTACAACTTGTCCGCCAATCATGCCATAAATACCCGGTTTTCTTGCCAGTACTTTCACTGCATCTGCTATCATTACCGGATTTTCTCCCATGTCAAACGCTTTACATGCAACCTCATAGGCATAATTGAGCAGACCATCTCCTGCAAGAATGCCCATGGCCTCACCATATACTACATGAGTTGTCTTTCTCCCTCTGCGGTATTCATCATTATCCATTGCCGGTAAATCATCATGAACCAGTGAATATGTGTGTATCATCTCAATTGCTGCCATGAATGGCTCAATTACTTTACTGATTTTTTTCTGAAACAGGCAGAAAGTTTCTAACATTAACAAGGGACGGATTCTTTTCCCGCCACCAAGTACACTGTAATTCATTGCCTCAATAACATATTTCTGAAGTCCTGCCTCTTCTGGCAGATATTCTTTTAATATTTGTTCTATATATTCTATTCTGTCATTTTGCTCTTTTTCAAAGTTCATCGCTTTCTCCATTCTCATTTAAAAGAATAATTTTCTTCTCAATTTTATCAATGGAATCATTGCATATTTTTAATAATTGTACCCCTTGATTGTATAATTTAAAAGAATCATCTAAATTTGTATCTGAATCCTCTAATTTGGATATAATATTCTCTAATTCTTCAAAAGAATCTTCTAATGTTTTTTCATTCTTAGCCATTATACACGCCTCCTGCCATTTAATTCTTCTACTTTTGCTAAAATATCACCATCAAGCATTGATACTTTAATCGTATCTTCTACTTTTATCTTATCAATACTATTGACAATATTGTTTTCACCATCGGATATTAATGCATAACCTTTATTTAATTTAGCAATCGGTGAAAGACCATTCAACTTTTCTATATAAATTGCGAGAGAATGCCTTTTTTCTTTTATAATATCAGATATTAAATTACCTAACTTTTCTTCATAATCCATCAGATGTTGACGTTTTTGCCTTATTTGGTAAATAGGGCTTGAATGTTCCAGCTTTAACTTCTTTTGTTCTAACAAACTTCTATATAGTGAAATTTTACGCTTTAAAATATGATTAAGCGTTACATTATAATCATAGATTTTTGTGTATAGGTCATTAATATTATTGGTCGCTAATTCTGCTGCTGCAGACGGGGTAGGTGCCCTTAAATCTGATACGAAATCTGAAATAGTCGTATCTGTCTCATGCCCTACTGCTGATATAATTGGTGTATGACAGTCAAAGATGGCCCTGGCAACAATTTCTTCATTAAACGCCCATAAATCCTCGATAGAACCACCGCCTCGCCCAACAATGATGGTATCAAGTTCCATCTTATCAAGAATTCCAATTCCCTTCATAATTGATTTTGCAGCTCCTTCTCCCTGGACTAAGGCAGGATATAAAATCAACTGAATATAAGGGTTTCTTCTTGATATTATGTTAATGATATCCTGAATCGCGGCCCCTGTTCTGGCGGTAACAATACCTATCTTTTTCGGATACATGGGAATTGTTTTCTTATATTCTTTTGAAAATAGTCCTTCTCCTTCGAGATTTCTTTTTAGCTCCTCAAATTTTTGATAAAGAACTCCCGAACCATCTAACAATATTTCTCTGGCATAAAGCTGATACTTGCCATCTCTTTCGTATACACTGATACTTCCTAAGACAATTACACTTTGTCCTTCTTCCAGACGAAACTTTAAACCACTTCGTTGACCAGCAAACATAACTGCTGCCATCTGACCTTTCTCGTCTTTTAATGTAAAATAGATATGACCGGACGTATGATATTTACAGTTAGATACTTCGCCTTTTATATAGATATTATTTAACGCATAATCTCTAATAAACATATCTTTAATATATAAATTTATCTGGGTAACAGAATATACCTTATCCAACTTAATCCCACCTTTATTACAAACTATGCAATCTTAGCAAGAACTCCATTGATGAAGCTTGGTGAATTATCTTCTCCGAATTTCTTAGCTATCTCAACTGCTTCATTGATCGCAACCGGAGTTGGAATACCTTCATCAAATTTAATTTCATAAGTAGCAATCCGAAGTAAAGTAAGATCTACTTTGCCAAGTCTATTTAACTTCCAGCCACTTGCTGCTTCTTCAATAATAGAATCTATTGCATCTATTTTTTCTAATATTAGATTAAAACGATTCGTCAATTCTTCAATTTCTTCTTCTTTTGGTGCTTCCATCAAGCTAAAATATAATTCAATTTGTTCATTTAAATCATTTTCTTCATGAAAATCTTTTCGAAATAACATACGAAAGAGATGTTCTCTTATTTCTCGTCTAGACATAACTATTGTTTCCTCCTGAATTTAAGGCAGATGTAGAACTTAACTTCACTGCCTGTTTCACCTGAACCATAAAATCTTATTGTATAAGGTTCTTGTGATTATTGTTCACGAAAATTCTCTTGCAGGGAAATATTTTCGTTACTTTTGAATTAAATAACCCTCAAATATTAAATATTCAAGGGTTACAAAATATTATACACTATTTATTTAATATAAGAAAGCTTTATTTCGCATTTTCAATACTGACACCTGCAATTCGAATATTGACTTCTGTAACATTAAGTCCTGTCATATTCTCAATCGCAACTTTTACCTTCTCTTGTACTGCTTTTGAAGTCTTTGGTATACTATAGCCATATTTTAAAGCCAATGCAACATCCACTGATACATTTTCAGGAGTAACTTCAACTTTAACACCCTTAGCTAAATTTCTCATACCAAGTTTGCCAACCAGTTCATTGGTGATGTTACCAGCCATGGCAGCAACGCCATCTACTTCTGTTGCAGCTAAACCTGCAATAATTGCAACCACTTCATCTGCAATTTGCACTTCACCATATTTATTATTTTCGCGTATCTTATAATTATTTCTATTCTCTTGTTCCTTAATCACAGTCAATACCTCCTAATGATATCCATTGGATGATTATAAAATTTACCAATTATTATCTCTATACTTATTATAACAAAATAAATCATTTTTGCAATTCTTTTTCTATATTATCTGGGTTTTAACCTACCCATGCCTATTTTCATGAATAAATATGCGTAATATTATTAATGCACAAAATAATATATTTTATTCAAATATATTATTTTGTGCATCTGCATGGATTATTCAGCTTTGACAACAACTGGCTTAATTACTATTTTATCAGCCTTAACACCTGTTGCACTCTTTGTAGCATCTTCTATCTGAGCAATCTGCTGTTCTGTCAGACCTTCATTGCTGACAACAACATTCACTTTTCCTTCGCTCATACTAACCACTACATTTTCATATCCCTGGGCACCTAATAAAATCTCGGCTGCATTTTCTTTATCAGCAATTGAAGTTAATTCTATCACTCCATCAATAGCTGCTTGTTTTTGCTTATCAGAAACTTTATCACTATTCACTATTTCCATAAAGAGTTCTTTGCTCTTCGACCTCATTTGTTCCCGTTCAATCTTTACTGATGAAAAGTAACTAGGACTTATCGTAGTACTGGCTAGGACTGCTTCACCCGGTGTACCTTCTGCATCCTTTATATCTGCAGTTTCTTTTGTTTCCTCTGTAGCTAATTCACCTGAATCTGTTACATCAATAGCATCTTCTTTAGAAATTGCATCCTTTGTCTTCTCTGCTTCCGCTATGTCCTCTTCAGAAAGATCCAATAAAAGATCCTCTTCAGTAAAGTCATATGTATTATCTCCGGATACTTCTTTCGCATCATCAACTTGACTATACAGATCATTTGATACAACTTCCTGATCTACTCTGTCATTGGTAAAATTCAAATACCCTGCTACTGCAATCATAATAGCTAATGCAGTAATTATGACTTGGTTCTTTCGAAATATATTCTTCATATTTGCCTCCTATCTTGAATTCATCTTCATTACTTTAATTTTATGTGTAGGAACGTCAAATAATACCTCAACTGCATCTATAATTTCACCAACTATCGTAGGATTCCCTCCTCCCTCTGCAATTACGACTACTCCTTCAACTTCAGGCTCAATTTCTTTTATTACATAAGGAATCGAATCCCCCTCATCATTGGTAATTAAGACCGTTTCATCACTTTTTTGTATATTACTGCTTATTCTGCTCCCTCCATTTCCATCAACTTCATTGGTTGTATCCTGTGTATACGGAGAGTCTTTTAAGGTCACCAATTCTTTTGAAGATTTTAAAGTGATCATTACCTCCACATCTCCAATTCCCTCTACCAGTTTTAATGTAGATTTTAGTTCCTCTTTTAAAGTATTCACATATTGATTTGCAGCTTCATTTTTTATATTTTTAGAGGCATTGGTTTCTGAAGACACAGATGTGGTATCAGAGGGTGCAGTATTCTTCTCCTTTTTGGGGAAAAACAGATCAGGAATTGACAGGGCAATAATGAATACCCCTGCAACAAACATGATAACTATCTTTTGAACGCCAATCTCCTTAATCGTTAATTTCTTTTTTTCTTTCTTATCCTTTTGCTCCATATACTCACCTTAAATCCTTTACCTGTTATTCTCTATAATCAATATCCACATGAACCATATTTGTGTCAAGATTGTAAAACTGTGCTAATTCCTTTTTAATCTCGATTTCAAGTACTGAATCTGTTTTCGGTACTCCAGGATTGCTTTCTTGTTCCTCTTCCTTATTTTTACCAATTTTTATTTCTTCAATTGAAATTTCTTCAATAATCATGTTCGTCTTTCTATCTTTCATATTTTCTTCTTTCAATTCCTTAGCAAATATATCGATTTCAAGCACCGTTCCAAAACCTGTACTAGACATGTCTTCATCAACAACCAGGTCACATCGTTTTAATGTCAAATCTCTTTTATTAAGTTTCTCTTCTATCTGCTGCTCTAATTTTACTCGGTATTCCTCTATAATATAACTTTTTTGCTCCTCATCTACATTAAATATTTTGGCATTCATATCTTTGGCCTCTACTTTAAAATAATTCTCTTCAATATGATAATCCATGGAATCGGTTAGATTGAACAGCTTCATTACAGGGGTGATCACAATATAGATTAATAACATTCCTGTAAACATAGATACATATTTTTTATAACTGCTTGTACCAAGTAAATTCATAACAATGGCCACCAGTATAAGGTAAATTACTATCGTTTTTACAGCATCATATATAGCATCCATATAAGCCTCCTTATTAACCACTTAATCCAAAATTCGTTGATGTTGTTATAATTGCGATTGTAATAAAGAAAAGTACTGCACCAATAAAAACTGTATAGAGCAGCAGCCCAGTAGCTTCTGATACTCCATTCATACAATTTAATATTCTTTTATCAGTAATTGGCTGTATTACAGCAACTCCCATTCTATAGACAATTGCATATACCGTTAATTTAATCAGAGGAACTGCAACGATAATTAATATGACTACAAGACCGGTTACTCCAATCGCATTTTTAACCAGGACTCCTGCTCCATAGATTGTTTTTGTAACACTTTCTAATGCATCCCCAATTCCAGGCAAAGAACCTGACGCCCGGAGCAAAAAACTTTTTTTCATGGAATCTACTGCCGGAACAATCATTCCCTGAATTGCATTAAAGCCAATTACCGCTGCAAGTAAGGTTTTAAGAGACCATTTTATGACAACTTCCATTAAATCTGTGAGTTTTGAAAGATGATCCTCTTTCGATATATTATTTGCCAAGGTCAGAATCAAGTATATATTAATGCAGGGTATTATTAATTTGATCAATAAAAAATCTACTGCTGTAATTATTATTAAAGTCGCCTCATAAAAAATCAGTGAGGTTTTAGATCCAGAGCAAAAAGCTATGGATAAAAAATAAGTTGGTACCAATGCTTTCATAAAATCTAATAATTTAGATAATGTATTTCCAGCCAGACTAGTCACAGTAATAAAACTGCTTGTGATTAATGAGAACAATAATATGTAGGTAATGTAAAAGCTTGTCTCAGAAACCTGGTTATTATGAAATATATTTGAAAAATTAGTAAATAATGCAGCTATGATCACCACAGATAACAGACGAAGAATTGATCCTACATCACTTTGAAATTGGGTAATTACTGTATCTTTCAGGTCATTCATTATCACACTGGGTGAAATTTCTTTTTCTCCTGAAATCAGGCCGCTTACATAACTTTCAAAATCAATTTCATCTTGTCCCGGCATAATATCTTCAATTACCGATTGAATCTGCTCATAATCAAAATCATTATAATAATCAACATTTCCTGCTTCTTCCATGGCATACGCTTTAGAACCCGGGAGGAACAGGACAAATATCAGACATACAAATAAATAGTTAAATATTTTCATCAAATCACCTTAAGCCTTTAAAAATTGATGAATCGTATCAAGCAGTGCTAAAAGAATTGGCATACTTACTGCTAAAATACTTAATTTCCCAACCAATTCAATTTGTCCTGCAATTGCAGCATGTCCAGCATCCTTACATAAACTGGCCGAAAATTCAGAAATATATGTAATACCAATGATTTTAATTAAGATTTCAATATATACCTGATTGATTTTTATGTAACCTTGTATTTTCTTAATTGCGTCAATGATTACCTCTATTCTTTGTAAACTTAGAAAGAATATAAGGAAACAGGTAGCAATGCCTATATAAACACTATATTCTGAACGTGTACTTTTAAATTGAGTTGCCAGTAATACAGCCACAATTCCTATGATTGCTATTCTAATCAATTATAGTCACCTCCTAAGACTACATGTCCAAATTTACTAAGTTACAATTGGAATAAATGTTGAAGACTCTCAAATAGTTCTAATATGTATGGTATGATCCATAAAAGCACCAAGATCAATCCGGCCAGACTTGTTAAAAAAGCCTGCTCTTCCCGCCCGGAATGCTTTAACACTTGATTCAATACAGATACTAATATTCCTACTGCAGCAATTCTAAGTATAAGATATATATTCATCCAAATCCCTCTCCTTACATAAGCAGCAATCAAGTTATATCCATTATGATTACAGCATGATAATTGTTACGAATATTCCTGCCATAACTCCTAATGTGTTATATAGATGCGCTTTCTCTTTCAATACTTTCGAAGCTTCAAGAATTTCCGCTTCTAATTGTTCTATGTATAAATCAATTATGTTAATCTGCATGTCCTTATCCAGGTAGCCAAGATTTTCTCCTAATTTCATAAGATGTTCCTTATCATTTTTATTTAGAGAAGTATCTTTTAACTTTTGTTCCACCCCTATTTTCCATATATCAAAAAAACGTACTCCATCCAGTTTAATTAATTCTTCATAGATATGAGTAAAAAATTTTGCAAAATTTCCTTCATGCCTGCAGGCAATCGCTCCTATTGCTTCTGGCAGCGGCGTACTCCCGTAACGAATATCTCCTCTTAAAATTAATATATTTTTCTTTAGTTCTTTCATGTCTTCAATTCTATCTTTTAAACTGCTGCTCATATAAAAACCAAAAGCAGAAGAAGATGTAATAACAAGTACGGCACCAATTATCTTCATGATTATCATAGATTTCACCCTTTTCTCCTATTACGAAACAGTTTGATATAAAATACTACCTCTTTCGTCAAATATTTGTTCTATATTTCCAACGCTTTTTCTGTTATTTAATACAATGTATCTCTCAAATACTTTTTCTTTTACTAACCTTCCTAAAATCGGTTTATTACGAATGTCTTCTATGGAACTTCCATGAACGGTAGCAATGATTTTGCAGCCACAATTAATTACATATTCAATGGCTTCAATATCTTCTCCTAATCCTACTTCATCTACTGCAATAATTCTTGGAGACATGGAGCGGATCAGCATCATCATCCCTTTTGCTTTCGGACAACAATCCAGAATGTCTGTCCGAATTCCCAGATCATTTTGAGGAATCCCCATATAACAGGCACCTATCTCAGAACGTTCATCTACAACTCCAACAGTAAATCCATCTATATCAGATTCCCCATTGGATAGTTGTCTTATAATATCTCTTAGTAAAGTTGTTTTACCACATCTAGGCGGCGAGATAATCAAGGTATGATAAATATCATTCATGTCTGAACTTTGAATATATGGAATCACTTTATCGGCACATCCTTTTATTTGATGTGATAGTCTGATATTAATAAAAGAAATATGCTTCATACTTTTTACTTTTTCCTCATCCAGGATGGTTTTACCTGCAATACCCACTCTATGACCTCCCTGTATCGTTATAAATCCTTGTTTTATTTCTTCTTCAAATGCATATAATGAAAAATTACTTATGTATTCCATCGTTTCTTTGATTTCATTTCTGGTAATCATTACTGCATCTATATAATTCTTACTCAGTTTTGAATGATTTGTTACAAAGAATTCTTTATTATCATAGATAACAATAAGTGGCCCATTTGCACGTAGTCTTATCTCTTGAAGCTTTTCATAATCCATATTTGTTTTAGTTAATATGTTTCTAAGTCCTAAAGAGAATATCTTTAATAGCTCGTCTTTTTTATTCACCTTATCACCTCTTTAAACAATATATGATGAGATGATTGATTTATTCATAGATTATTATTTTTTCTATTGCAAAGTTTTATCGGTTATATTATCATAAAGTGAAAGTTGACGCCATGATCTATAAATAATTGATTAAATATGATTTAGAAAGAAGTTGAATATATGGAATATGGATTGATTGGAGAAAAACTGGGACATAGTTTTTCAAAAGAGATACATGAGAAGTTAGCTGCTTATACTTATACTTTACAACCACTAACCAAACAGGAATTCCCTGCTTTTATGGCGTCACGAGATTTTAAGGCGATTAATGTGACTATCCCTTATAAACAGGACGTCATCCCCTATCTTGATGAAATAGACGAGAATGCCAAGAACATTGGAGCAGTAAATACGATTGTAAATAAAGAGAATAAATTAATTGGTCATAATACTGATTTTTATGGTTTTTTATATACCATTGAGCACAATCAGATTGCTATTGCAGATAAAAAAGTAATTGTCCTGGGAAATGGTGGTGCATCTAAAGCTATTATAGGGGTTATTAAATACCTTAAAGCAAGAGAAATTATCGTTGTGAACCGTACCCCAAGAGATGGCACTATTACATATGAAGATTGTTATAAAGATCACCTGGATGGGGAAATTATTATTAATACTACTCCTGTCGGCATGTATCCTGAGACAGATTCCAAGCCAATTGATATCCGTCAGTTTTCTAAATGTGAAGCAGTCATTGATATTATATATAATCCTTTAAAGACAGAACTCCTCCTTCAGGCAGAAAGCCTCAGCATGAAAGCAGTGAACGGGTTAGAGATGTTAATTGCGCAGGCAAAATACGCCGTAGAATATTTTTTAGATATAAAGATTAATGATTCTGTAATTGAGAAAATATATAAAGAATGGGACTGCATGAACTAAGATAGACAAAAAGGTGCTTTTGCAAAACAAATAAATAATCTGTTTTGCAAAAGCACCTTTAATAATTTAATAATAAGTATATTATTTCTTGATAAAAATATAAATCAGTAATTATACTCTCTTTAAGTAATCACCAGATCTTGTATCGATACTAATCGTATCCCCTTGTTCTACAAATAAAGGAACATACACAGTAGCACCAGTTTCAACGATTGCTGGCTTTGTAGCACCTTGTGCAGTATCTCCTTTAAAGCCTGGCTCTGTCTCTGTGATTTGTAATTCTACAAATAAAGGTGGTTCAATGGCAAACACTTCTTTATTATGTGTACAGATTTTAACTGTTTCATTCTCTTTCACAAATTTTAATGAATCACCAATAGAATCTTTTGATAAAGCAATTTGTTCAAAAGTTTGTGGATCCATGAAGTTATATAAATCACCATCTGAATATAAATATTGCATGTCTACTCTTTCAATACGAGCTTGAGGACATTTTTCAGTTGGTCTGAATGTTTTTTCAACCACGCCGCCATTTTTTATATTCTTTAATTTTGTTCTAACAAATGCTGCACCCTTACCAGGTTTTACATGTTGGAATTCTATTACCTGATATACATTATTATCTAATTCAATTGTTAAGCCATTTCTAAAATCGCCTGCTGATACCATATTTGATATTCCTCCTTAAAATTCTCTTAATAGTTTATAATAAAAACCTATTTTTTTCAACTATTTTTTTATTACAGTTCTGCCATGAAGAAGGTAGTGCACAAATTGCACACAAAAGGCTATAATTCAATTAATTCTTTCCTGGAATGAGTAAAGTTAACATGGCCATCTTCTTTTACTACCACAAGATCTTCAATTCTTACTCCGCCAAAATCTTTAATATAGATACCTGGTTCTACAGTCATTGTTACATTTGGAAGAAGAATTCCTTCGGAAGCAACAGAACATCTCGGTTCTTCATGAATATCCAAACCTACACTGTGTCCGAGTCCATGTCCAAAGCATCCCTCATATCCTGCATCATCAATAATATCTCTGGCAATTTTATCAATATCTTTACCGTAACAGCCGGCCTTTATTTGGTCAAGGGCAGCTAATTGGGCCTGTAAAACTGTATTATATATCTTCTTTTGCTCATCGGATGCTTTCCCAATGACAATGGTCCTGGTCATATCAGAGCAATATCCCTTATAGATACAGCCAAAATCCATTGTTAAGAAATCGCCATTTTCAATTAATTTATTAGATGGAGTTGCATGTGGCATAGAAGAATTCACACCGGAAGCTACAATTGAATCAAAGCTAAGGCCGCTCGCACCACTGGTTTTCATAATAAATTCCAGGTGTGCTGCCACTTCCAGCTCTGTCATACCTGGTTTAATGATATCAAGTATCTTCGTAAATGCAATATCTCCAATTGCTTCTGCCTGTTTGATGCATTCTAATTCATATTCTGTCTTAACATATCGAAGATTTGTTAACCCATCCTTTAGGGGAACCATTTCTTTCACATCTAATTTTTCTCTTAACTTTACAAAGCTGGAACAAAGCAAATCATTATCTTCATATCCCAGTAATTTAACATCTTCCATATGCATGATATCGTTAATATATTTGCAATAATCACGATTACCATCTACCTCAACTACCTCAAAACCAAGGCTTTCATTCGTTGCCTGGATAGTGTAACGAAAATCTGTTAAGATTACCTGTTTCTTCCGTGATATATATAAATAACCGGTAGCTCCCGAAAAACCACTTAAGTATCTCATATTAGATCCGTTGGATACTAATACTGCATCAATAGATAATTTGTCTAATATTTCTATAACTCTAGCATGATTATTCATTTTATTACCCTTTCTATTGTTGAAATTTACTTTCTACTTTTTAGTATTTCCAGAATAGCATCAATTGCCAGAAGATACCCATGCAAACCAAATCCAGCTATTTGTCCATTACAAACAGGAGCCGTTACAGAATGATGCCTGAATTCTTCTCTTGTATGTATGTTAGAGATATGTACTTCAATTTTAGGCATTTCAATGGATGCCAAGGCATCCCTGATAGCATAACTATAGTGTGTATAAGCGCCAGGATTTATGATTATTCCATTGGTACCATCTAAGTAAGCCTGCTGGATACGGTCTATTATCTCACCTTCACCATTACTTTGAAAAGTATCAATCGTAATATTCTCTAATCGTCCTTTTGCTTCTAATTGCTCAAGTAAATGGTTATAATCCTTATTCCCGTATATTCCTTTCTCCCGAATCCCCAGAAAGTTAATATTGGGACCATTAAGCACTAATATTTTCATAACTGCCTCCTTATCCTTCTTCTTAAAGATTGTCCTTTTTTACCATGTCATGATATTGTCCCATAATTTCTGATATGATTTCAGAAATTGATAAATCATCAGTCTCTATCTCTATATGAGCAGTTTCCCTGTAACTTGGTTCCCTTAAAGTCAGCAGGCTATTTACTCTTCCCTCCAAATCATCTGTTTGAAGAAGAGGTCTGGTATCGTCTTCTTTTACTCTGTTGATGATGGTCTCTTTTCTTGCTTTTAAATACACCACTACTCCAAGTTCTCTTAGAATTTCTGAATTACCTTCCCTGACTGGCAGTCCGCCTCCAGTAGATATCACAGAAGATTGTATATGATGGATTAGATTCTTAATATAATTTGTTTCTAAATCCCTAAAATATTCTTCACCATACACGTCAAATATTTTAGAGATTTTCATTTTATTTTTCTCTTCTATCTCTTCATCAGTATCTATAAATTGAAAAGAAAGACTTTTCGCCAGTAATTTGCCAACACTTGTTTTACCCGACCCCATAAACCCGATCAAAATAATATTATCTGCCATCGTATCCTCCAAAAAAGTATTTTAAACCACCTTGTAATTATTTGATTTTTGACTGTTTATTATAAAAATATAAAACAATTCTTTCAAAATATCTCTTTATTACGATTTGAATCTCTTCTTTGGGGTCTATTGGCTTAACCAGATAATTTCTAAGACCGACTCTCTTTGCTCCCCACACATCGGTAAACAATTGATCCCCCACAAAAATGGTATTGGATTTATTTGTATGAATACGGTTCATCGCTTCAAGATAGCTTTTCTTAAATGGTTTATTGGCTTTATAAATGAAATCTACTGCAATTGGTTTATTAAAACGTTCCACACGTTCTAATTTATTATTTGACATTAAACAGATTTTAAAACCGATACTTTTTAATCTCTTAAAAAGCTCAACTACCTCATCATTGGCATCTGCCCCATGTTTTACGAGGGTATTATCAATATCAAATAATATTCCCCGATAACCTTGTTTATAAAGCTTTTCATAATTAATTGAAAAACTGGATTTCACATAATGATCCGGATAAAATTTACTTAGCATAATGCACTCCTAGACAATTCGTTAATTGTTATATTATAGCAATTCTCTTGTTATTTCACAAGTATTCATATTTTTTAATTTTGTTACAACGTTACCTTATGGTAATATATTTCCCGCACTGCGGTATATTTCATACCATTCTTCTCTGGATAATGTTACCTCACAGGCTTTACAGATATCTTTTAACCTTTCTGGGTTCATCGTTCCAAGAATAGTTTGAATATTGGCAGGGTGTCTCATGATCCATGCTACTGCAATGGCAGAATTTGAAACATTATATTTTGCCGCTATTTCATTTATTTTTCCATTCAATTCAGGAAATTTATCATTGTCTAGAAATACACCTTCAAAAAAACCATATTGGAATGGGGACCATGCCTGAATTGTTATATCTTTCAAACGGCAATAATCCAACACACTGCCATCCCTGTCCAAAGCTGATTCGTTCTCCATATTTACATTAATCCCTGATTGAATCATCGTACTATTGGTTATACTTAACTGCAACTGATTGAACATTAATTTTTCATCAACGTACTTTTGCAGTAATTCAATCTGCATTGGTTTTTGGTTGGATACTCCAAAATACTTTACTTTACCGGATTTCTTCAATTGATGAAATGCATCCCCGACTTCTTCTGGTTCTACCAATGTATCCGGTCTGTGCAATAATAATATATCAAGATATTCTGTATTTAATCTTTTTAAAATTCCATCCACTGAATTTAAAATATGTTCTTTGGAAAAATCGAAAAATCCTTTGCGAATGCCACATTTTGACTGTAAGATTATTTTTTCACGTATACTTGGATTCATTCCAATTGCTTTTGCAAAAATTTCTTCGCATTCACCTTTACCATATATATCTGCGTGGTCGAAGAAATTAATATCTAAATCCAATGCTGTCTGAATTAATTCTTCAGCCTTTTCTAAACTAACCGAATTCATTCTCATACACCCAATCACTATTTGAGGTATGAGAAGTTCATTATTTACTTTCATTTGTCTCATAATATTCTCCTTAATTCTCTAATATTTTTGATACACAAGGAAATGTGATTGCATACATCCTTAATTATTCCTATTATAGCCGATAATAATTTATCCTTCAAATAATTTATGAAAAAATAGGAGCTGTGCTTTGATTCCTAAGTGCAACAGCTCCATCATTACTTATTCTGTTTATTCTTCTGCTTCTTCTTTTCTCTTAGCACTTTCCTCAATTACTTTTTCCTGAATATCTGAAGGTGCCTGTTCATAACGGTTAAACTCGTATGAATATTCTCCAATGCCGCCAGTCATAGAACGTAATTCCGTAGAATAACCAAACGTTTCTGAAATTGGAATATCTGCCACAATTTCTTGTTTTCCGCCTGGCAGTGGATTCATACCAAGTACTCTTCCCCTTCTCTTATTTAAATCGCCCATAATATCTCCGGTAAAACGATCTGGTATAATTACTTTCATAGTAGCGATCGGTTCTAATAAAACTGGTTTTGCATCTAATATTCCCTGTTTAAATGCCTGAATCGTAGCCATCTTAAATGCCATTTCCGAAGAATCTACTGGATGATAGGAACCATCTACCAATGTGGCTTTAATCCCCACAACTGGATATCCTGCAAGAGGCCCTTTTAACACACTCTCTGCAATTCCTTTTTCTACTGCTGGGAAATAATTTCTAGGAACTGCACCACCAAATATTTTCTCTTCAAATACATATGGTTCTTCCAAATTACCTGATGGTTCAAATTCCATGTGAACGTCTCCATATTGGCCATGACCACCGGATTGTTTCTTATATTTACCCTGGATCTTAACTTTACCGCGTATCGTTTCACGGTAAGGTACCTTAGGTTTCATTACATCTATTTCTACCTTATATTTCATTAATAGTTTACTTACTGCAACTTCCAGATGCTGTTCTCCAATACCATATAATAAAGTCTGTCGATTTTCTTTATCATTGCCGACCTTCAGAGTCAAATCTTCATCCATCATCTTGGCAAGAGCCTGTGATACTTTGTCATCATCTCCCTTATTCCTTGTTTTAAATCTTTGATAAGTATAAGGTCTTGATAGTTCTGGTTTTTCATACGCAATAGGGTTCGATTTAGTGGCCAGAGTATCACCGGTAGCAGTTGTTGATAATTTACCAATTGCACCGATATCTCCAGCATGAAGTTCTTTTACTTCAATCTGTTCTTTTCCTCTCAGCATATAAAGTCTTGAAAGTTTCTCTTCTGTATCTTTATCTGTATTATAAACTGCAGCATCTGATTTTAAGATACCCGAGCAGACTTTGATAAGTGAGAATTTTCCGATAAATGGATCTGCAATAGTTTTAAATACTTTTGCTGTCATTGGTAATGCTTCATTATAATCTGCCTTAAAAGTCTCTCCTGTCTTTATATTTAATCCAGCGATTTCCCTCTTTGATGGAGCCGGAAAATATTTTTCGATCGCTTGAAGTAACATCGTTGTTCCCTGGGCATTTAAACCAGAACCCATTAATACAGGAACTATGGAACCATCAATAACATTATTTCTTAAAGCCTGTGATATTTCTTCCCCCGTAAACTCTTCCCCGTTAAAATATTTGTCCATTAGTTCATCGCTGGTCTCAGCAACTGCATCTAATAAGGCTTCTCTATATTTCGCAAGGTTGTGCTCCGAATAATCAGGAATCGGACACTCTTCATATTCACTTAATTTTGTAAACCTTCGACCTGCCATTTTTACAACATTTACAAATCCAACAAATTTCTCATTCTCTCTAATTGGAAGATGGAATGGTGCTATCTTTTTACCGTAATTCTCTGTGAGTTTATCAATGACACCTCTGTAACTTGCATTATCATCGTCCATATCTGTTACGAAAAACATTCTTGGCAGATGATATTTTTCACAGTAATCCCATGCTTTTAGGGTACCTACTTCAACTCCTGCTTTCGCTGAAATAACGATGACCGCAGCATCTGCTGCACTAAGCGCCTCCTCCACTTCTCCTATAAAATCAAAATAACCTGGTGTATCAAGAATATTGATTTTCGTATCTTCCCAAATAATTGGAACAACCGATGTACTAATTGAAAAAAGTCTTTTTGCTTCCTCTTTATCATAGTCGCTAATAGTGTTACCTTCTTCAATCTTTCCTTGACGTTTTGTAATTCCCTGAGTATATGCCATGGCTTCGACTAAAGTAGTCTTACCACAGCTACCGTGCCCTAACAATACAACATTTCGAATCTTTTCTGAAGTGTAAACATCCATCCTTTTTTCCTCCAATCGATTTATTGAGAGATTTTTCCTATCTCATGTGATTATTTTACTAGAAACTTTCAAAACATACAAGCATTTTATTGATATTAAACAAATATATTTTGAAATTTTTCACAAGTTTTTGTCTATTGTTATTATAATCTCTTATATTCTGACATCTTTTTTGTCTATATCGTTCTTACGGAAATAATATTTATAAGTTTCACTAATTTAATGCATTACTTTAAACTGTAACACTTTACAGTTTTGACGTATTGACATAATATTCTAATTGGAGTACAATACTAATTAAGACATTTATACTTGTCACCTATGGTATAATTGTTTCTATGGTCATAAATTTTATGTTATGGCCAATATCATACTAATTTATAGTCGCATAAGGAATAAAAGGAGTAAGAATATGATAATTGTAATGAAACCTCAGGCTAAAGAATCTTCTATAACAAATATTATAGATATTATAGAAAGAAAAGGACTCCAGGCACACTTATCTGCCGGGAAAGAAGTTACTATCATTGGTGTTGTTGGTGATAAAAGTCAATTGGATAACCAGAATCTGGAGATTGCCGAAGATGTTGATAAAATTGTAACAGTAACAGAAAGTTATAAATTAGCAAACAAAAAATTTCATCCTGAACCCACGATTGTACAAGTTGGTAATGTATTCATTGGCGGTGATGAATTAGTCATTATGTCAGGCCCATGTGCTGTAGAAAGCAAAGAACAGGTATTAGAGACTGCTCATGCCATCAAAAAATCTGGTGCCCAGATACTCCGTGGCGGTGCATATAAGCCAAGAACTTCACCATATGCTTTTCAAGGGTTAGAAGAAGAAGGCTTAAGATTTATGAAGGAAGCAAGAGAAGAAACCGGATTATCCGTAATTTGTGAAGTAACAAGTTTAGCTGCCATTGAAGCCGCTGTAAAATATGTTGATATGCTTCAAATCGGAGCCAGAAATATGCAAAACTTCTATTTATTAAAGGAGGCTGGCAAATCAGGTCTACCAGTCTTATTAAAAAGGGGACTTTCCGCCACCATTGATGAATGGCTTAATGCTGCCGAATACATAATCGCTGAGGGCAATCCAAATGTTGTATTATGTGAAAGAGGTATTCGAACCTTTGAGACTGCTACCAGAAATACCTTAGATATTAGTGCAGTTCCTGTAATAAAAACCAAAAGCCATCTTCCTGTGATTGTAGATCCAAGTCATGCAACTGGTGTCAGAGGATATGTGAAACCACTTTCCAGATGTGCTATTGCTGCCGGTGCCGATGGTTTAATGATCGAAACTCATCCAAATCCATCTATTGCTTTATCTGATGGACCACAATCTTTAAACTTTAGTCAGTTTGAAGAACTGTGCAATGATCTTAGACCTTTTGCAAATCTTGCAGGCAAGAAATTTTAGGAGGATATACTATGGGAGATATCACAGCTGGCTTTATTGGTTTTGGATTAATCGGAGGTTCTATTGCAAGAGCTATGAGAGAACTTTATCCAAATGCCACATTAGTCGCATATAACCATAATAAAGATGTGCCAAATAAAAGTCTTGAACTCGCACAGGAAGAACAGATACTGGATAAAATCTATACTGATTTGTCCGTTGGCTTTTCAAAATGCGATATTATCTTCTTATGTGCCCCTGTTTTAACAAACATTGAGTATCTAAAACAATTAAAGAGTATCATTAAGCCCTCTTGTATACTTACTGACGTAGGAAGTGTGAAAGGCAATATTCATGAAGCTGTAACTAACTTAGATTTAGATGCTAATTTCATTGGCGGGCATCCTATGGCAGGTTCTGAAAAAGCAGGATTTATAAATTCCAACTCAAAACTATTAGAAAATGCTTACTATATATTAACACCAACCGCTAAAACTTCTGATAAGAAACTGGAATTTATCTATTCCCTTGTGGAGGATATGGGAGCTCTCCCACTCATCCTGGATTACATGGATCATGATAACATTGTCGCTGCAATCAGCCATGTACCTCATATTATAGCTGCAAGTCTTGTAAATTTAGTAAAAAAATCCGATAGTGGAGATGAGAAAATGCGTGCTTTAGCTGCAGGCGGATTCAAAGATATCACCAGAATTGCTTCCTCTTCACCAATCATGTGGCAGAATATATGCCTGACCAATACAAAGAGTATTAAAGGTTTTCTGGATCAATATATCCTGTCACTGCAAGATATTTCCTCTGCTTTAAATGATCCAAATGAAGATTTCCTTTATGAGGTATTTGATACCGCGAGAGAATACCGGGATTCCATCCCAAATAAAGCAATTGGTATGATGGCAAAGATTCATGAAGTATATCTTGATATTATTGATGAAGCAGGAGCAATTGCTACTATTGCCACCATTCTTGCAAGTAATAACATCAGTATTAAAAATATTGGAATCATACATAATCGTGAATTTCAGGATGGAGTGCTCCGGATTGAATTTTATAATGAAGAATCTTCTGCTCAGGCAGTTGATTTACTTAGAAAATATAGATATACTATCTATGAAAGATAATAAATATTAACCCTCGAGAATTCGAGGGTATATTCATATCATTTTACTTTTGAAAGGCAGGTACTGAATATGATATTTCATAAAATCCATTCTTTAAAAGGAGAAGTCACTGTTCCAGGTGATAAGTCCATCTCTCATAGAGCTATAATGTTAGGTTCCCTCGCCCAAGGTACTACAGAGATCACAAATTTTCTGCAAGGTGAAGATTGTTTGTCAACCATTCGCTGTTTTGGGCAGATGGGCATACATATTGAAAATAATAAAGATACTATCCTTGTTCATGGCAAGGGCCTTCATGGTCTTAGAAAGCCAGATGAAATTCTTGACGTAGGGAACAGTGGTACTACAACAAGATTGATTTCAGGTATATTATCTGCAACTGATTTTGAAGTTACTCTTACCGGAGATTCTTCCATTCAAAAACGACCAATGGGCAGGATCATAACTCCCTTAACTATGATGGGGGCAAAAATTGAAAGTATAAAAGGCAATGGATGTGCCCCACTTTTCATAACTGGAAGCAAACTAAAGGGAATTCATTATATTTCAGAAGTAGCATCTGCTCAGGTAAAATCGGGAATACTCTTAGCCGGTCTATATGCAGATGGCGAAACAAGTATTACAGAACCTTATGTATCAAGAAATCATACCGAATTAATGTTTCAATACTTTGGAATTGATATTCAAACGGATAATACAACTGTAACAGTACAACCAGCAAAAGAATTTCCAGCAAGTCAAGTAGTTGTTCCCGGTGATATCTCTTCTGCTGCATATTTTATAGTTGCAGGTTTAATTGTACCAAATTCAGAAATTAGAATTAAGAATGTTGGAATTAATCCAACAAGGGATGGAATTATTAAAGTATGTGAACAGATGGGTGCTAATATTACGCTTGAAAATATAACGGATACCAATGGAGAACCCACTGCAGATATTATTGTTCGCTCCAGCGAGTTAACCGGTACTATCATTGAAGGAGGCATTATTCCCACTCTTATTGATGAATTGCCAATTATCGCAATTCTTGCGGCTGTAGCCAAAGGACAAACCGTCATTAAGGATGCAAGCGAATTAAAAGTAAAAGAATCCAATCGAATTGACGTTATGGTGAAAAATCTTAAATTAATGGGTGTTGATGTAGAAGGAACAGAAGATGGAATGATCATAAATGGTGGCAATACACTTCATGGTGCAACTATCGATAGTAAACTGGATCATAGAATTGCCATGTCATTTGCAATTGCTGCTCTTTTAGCTGACGGACCAATTGAGATTCTTGGTGCTGAATGTGTAAATATTTCTTATCCGGATTTCTACACTCATTTAAATGATTTATCTCAATAATTTTATATGTTTTTATAGGAAATGAACCTGCAATTCCAGCGCAGGTTCATTTTTTATTGTATGTCAGATATGAATTAAATTTAAAAACATTGAATATTTTTATTTTATATAATATTATAGAAGAAAATTCCATAATTAGGAGGTGTTGATATGGATAATATAATTGTTATCTATAAAACATATACGGGATTTACACAAAGATACGCAGAATGGATTGCCGAAGAATTAAATTGTAAAGCACTATCAGTAAAAGATGTCAGTTCCAATGATTTATCAAATTATAGAACCATAATCTATGGTGGTGGAATCTATGCCGGACAGATTAATGGCTTGAAATCTTTTAAAAATAATATCATGAAGGGCAAAGATAACAGACTGATTATTTTTGCAACAGGCGCCGCCCCAATAGAAGTACTTAGCCCAGAAGATATCATGAATGCCAATTTTCCTGTCCAAAAGGATAAGATTCCTTTTTTCTATCTTCAAAGTGGACTGAATTATGACAAAATGGGAATTGGCCATAAAATTATGATGGCTGCATTTAGAGGAATGCTCAAGATAAAAAAGAATAAGACCCCTGAGGAACAGGGAATGCTTAATGGAATAAAAAAATCACATGATTTTTCCAGGAAAGAATATATTAACTCTTTAGTTGAGTATATTATGCATTCTAATTCTTCATATAGTACATGAATAAAGGAGTCACTGATTAATAAATGCTATTTCAAACTATACCTATATAACTAACTACAAAGATAATACTATTTTGCGTAAAAGTCTGAATGAACTTACAAATAATACTTATGGATTTGATTTCGAATCATGGTATAAGAATGGTTATTGGCTGGATAAATATATTCCTTACTCTCTTGTAGAAGGAAACAGGGTCATTGCCAATGTATCTGCTAATATTATGGATTTTGAAATAAATGGGCAAAAGAAACAATATATTCAATTGGGCACTGTCATGACAACTCCTGAATATCGTAACCAAGGCTTATGCAGTTTCTTAATACAAAAAGTGATACATGAATGGAAAGAAAAAGTAAATGGTATATACCTTTTCGCTAATAATACTGTATTAGACTTCTACCCCAAATTTGGATTCAGTCAGAGTGTGGAATATCAATATTATAAAGAAATTGAAATATCCAATTTGCAAAACCCTTGCAAAACACTTTGTAAAAAAGTAGATATGTCGAATAAGTTTAACCAAAAGATTTTTATAGAATCTATTAATAGCAGCGTGAGCAATACTAAACTTGCTATGAAGAATAATATAGGATTAATAATGTTTTATACTACATCTTTCCTAAAAGACTGCATCTATTATATTCCTAAAATTAATACCTATGCAATTGCAGAAATTAAAGGCAATATTCTAATACTTCACGATGTGATAAGCGATCAGATTATTAACATAGAATTAGTTATTCAGGCATTTCATTCTTTTAATATCACTAAAATAGAATTAGGCTTTACTCCACATGATACAGAAAAATATGGGGTATCTTTATTACAAGAGAACGATACAATATTATTTATTTTAGGAAAAGATTTAGAATGCATAGCAAATAATAAAATGATGTTCCCAACATTATCCCACGCTTAAATGAAATAATATAAGTCAGCTTGATTTTCTCTGGCTTAGAGGAGAAACAATGATAAAAGTAGATAAATTAGCAAACTGCAACATTAAAAAGATTACATACGGCAATAATCCAAGCTTTTTGGGAATTGTATCAGGGGAATGTAAAGGTGATTTATGGGTAGATGATATTAAAAATCCTTCCCTGGCACTTGTATATTCATATGCTGTTGGTGGTTACGCAATATTAGGCAATCCTCAGGAGGAAGCTATTTGTAATAATTTTTATCATTTTCTGATACATGACCTATTTCCGGAGTTAAGAAAAAAAGATGAGGATTACTTCGAATTTTCTGCAGAAAGTATACAGATGGAAAAAATCATGCTAAATGTATTTTCTGATAAACGAATTAAAAATGAAGATGAATATTTCTTTATAAAAAACACCCGAGTAGAAGCATATATACATACATCAAATGAATATAAGATTATAAAGGTAAATGAAAATTTTATCCAGTTGTTAGAACTAGGTGCATATGAAAATAAAGATTTGTTAGATAAACGATTATTAGAATCATGGGGCTCCTATCATAATTTTCTTAATAAAAGTATAGCTTTTGCTGCACTATATCAAAACAAAATCGTTGCAATCATCATTGGGACTGCCAGATTCAATAATATTATCCCAATTGACATTGAAACAGAAGAAAATCATAGAAAAAAAGGGCTGGCTACTGCTCTGGCACAGTACTTTGTAAATGAATGTATTAACAATCATTTGGTGCCGCAATGGAATTGTGTAGAATCCAATATCCCTTCAAAGAAAACTGCTCAAAAAGCTGGATTTACTCTTTTGAAAAAGAAACCTTATTACTGGTTTGAAATATAAAAGTTGATATTATTAATATCAGGAATAAAAGTGTAAAACTAGGCTAAATAGTAATTTCAACAAATATACTATCAGCCTAGCCTATACTTTAATATCATTCATGTAAAAATCCGTGCTCACCTCATTATATATTCATATAAATTATAAGGAATATAATCAATTGCATCTTTACAAATTATGTAATGAATATAATTTCCATGTCTGTATTTTTCTACTAACCCCGCAGTAAATAATAATTTTAAATGCTTTGATATCCCTGCTTCAGTGATTTTAAGGGCTAAAGCCAGGCTTTGTGTGGATACAGGACCCTTTCTCATCTCGTGAAGTATTTTAAGACGTGTCTCATCACCTAGCGCTTTAAAAATAAGTACCAGATCTGATGGAACAACTCCTTTTTTCTCTTCAATTACTACTAATTTTGTAAGCCCTAATATTCCTTTTTCTTCAGACATAAGAAGATGAGGACTCATAAATGTACTAGCTGTAATAACTATCTTATTTAACTTAGTAGCATCAAAATGATATTCCTTATTCTTATGTAATATAATTTCTGTTCCATTCACTTCTATTCTCTCATGAATTTTATTTATCCTATTTAGTAAGCCTTCTTTATAACATTCATTTAATTCCTTTTTTAGAATACGGATTAAAAAGGGCTGTAAATACTTAATTTCATTTATAAATATCTTGTTATAAAATTCAGTCATCACGTTTATAATTAAATTTTTTTCACTATTATTAATGCACTTATTATAGCTTCTAAATATTTTATTCCATCTATATAAATTTAGCCTTTGAAGTTCAGCAATTGCGTCTTTGATATTCAAGTCTGAATATGGATTCATTTCAGAAAAATCCATAATTATAAGCCATTGATTCGTAATAGAACTAACATACTGTATATCTCTTATTAATTCTGTTGATATTGTTCCAGCTGTTGTTTCTATCCATTTTAATCTATCCAGATGGTGGTCAGGGGCTGAAATCACATGAAGTGCTGCAAGCATCTCAAAAAGTGGTGAAAACATAAATTCACCTTTGATATCCTCTTGATAATAAACTCCTATATTCATGTCTTTCTCCTAAACTGTAAATAAATATTCACTGTATTCTATGGGCACAAGAAATATGGTTAAGACTCCACTATGATTACTAGAATAAAGTAAGATTTCCTGTCATACGTGTATGTTTCTCTACTTTATTTATGATTATCATTATGGAACTTATTAATATACTAATTATAATTAGACTAATAAAAATAAGGTTCCGTATATCATAGAGGGAACTTCCTAATAATAATACTCTTCTTGTTCCTTCAATAGCATAGGTTAATGGAAAGATTACACTTAATACTTTTGCCCATACTGGAAATAACTCTGTTGGAACCTTAACGCCCGAAAAGATTTCCATAGGTTCTTCTAAGATAGTAAATAAAAATCCAGAATCTCTTGAAAATAAAAATATTGAATTAAGAAACATTCCCCATAAAGATGCCATTACCATTATGATTAAAAATAAAACAACACATGGTATAACATTTGCATTAATTTCTTCCTTCTTCAGAATTAGCATAAATACTGAAAACACCAGCATTACTATAATACTTTCAAATAAAGAAGCTACAGCATTACCTAAGAGTACGGCCGCTCGGTTGGTGGGTGAAAGATAGATTAGTTCCAGAGTACCGCTTACTCTTTCAAAAGAAAAATTCCATGCTGACTGAACCAGAGACCGAAAAAAACTCATAACCATATATCCTATTAATAAATATATTATCACATTTCCCTGGGTAATGTAAATCACATTGCTTTTCATGAGATCAAATGTTTGAAAACTATAATAGGTAGTTATAAAACTTAAAAGAGGCCAGAGAAATAAAGATATGTAGATAATCTTGCTATGGAAATAATTTTTATGTTGCTTTTTTATTTCTGCTAATAATGTTTTTATAAATGCTCTCATATTATACCTCCTTTGAAATTTGAAGTATTGTATCCTCTAGACAAGGTTCCTGTTCATACAATTCTTTTATATACCAACCCTTCACAGTACATATCCTTGATAATTCCAGCGACATGCTATCTTTACTATTAATATGCACTCCGTCATTTTCCTGCCTAATTATCACGGATGGATCGATACTTTTTAATATTGTCACTAAAGTATCAAGAATATCATTTGTAGTATTATAAATATTTAATAAATAATTTTTTCTATGAAATGTTTTGTTTGCTAGTTCTTTTACCGTTCCCTTTTCAATTAATATTCCATCATTTAATAAATATATATAATCACATAATTCTTCAATTTCCCCCATATAATGTGAGGTGAGTAGAATCCCTTTATTCTGTTGTTTTGCTAAATATTTTACATGTTGTCGTAATTCTTTAGAAACAACAGCATCTAAGCCAATCGTAGGTTCATCAAGAAATAAATACTCTGGATCATTAACCAATCCTCTTGCTATCTGAAGCCTTTGTTTCATTCCTTTTGAAAAAGTTTCAACAGGCACATTTTCTTTTCCTTTCAATCCAACCAAATCAAAAAGTTCTTCAATTCTCTTCTTTAATATATTATTTGGAATATTATAAAGTTGTCCAAAATACCATAGATTTTCAAATGCTGTAAGCCGCCAGTAAATCATCCTTTCTCCACCAGCTATCATATTAATTCGTTTCTTTACCTCTTTTGGATATTTAATAGCATCAATACTATCCATAGTATATATTCCTGCTGTTGGCGCTAATAATGTAGTAAGCATTTTAATTGTAGTAGTTTTTCCTGCTCCATTTATTCCCAAAAGTCCTACAATATTTCCTTTTTCAATCTGAAGTGAGATATCCTTCACTGCCCTTATCTGTTGTTTTTCTGTTTTTAAACCTTTTCCTACTTTTACTGAATATGTCTTTTGTAAATGCTCTGCTATTATCATGCTTTTTCTCCCTTATCCATTAATTTTCTCAAGTGCTGCTTCCTCACATCGTTTCATAACGCCAAATCCAACTATAATATATATTGTACTTAATACAAATACCTTCATATAGCTGTAGAGCAGATCCTCAATTCCCATTCCTAAAAGAGCTGTATTACGAATTAAAATAACTCCTTCTGTAATCGGAATAAAGTTCGCACATATGTTTAACCATTCAGGCAAATATTTTGTTGGAAATGTAATACCTGAAACTAAAAATAGAAAGGCAAATAAAGTATTTTGTGAAATGTATGTATCACGGGTATAAAGCATAATACACCCTAAAATCATAGATACTCCAAAAAAAGCATAAAGTGCAATAAAGAACGAAACAATAAAACCAGATAAATTAATATTGGATAAATTCAATCCGAATGGAATTGCTATAAAAAGAGAAATCACAATTTCCATCGTTGTAGTCATCGTTTGAACAAGCATATTGCCAAGGAAATATTCTACCCTTTTAAAAGGGGCCAGCATTAATGCTTCAAGGGTGCCCTCCCTTAGTTCAGTAATTAAGCTTCTGCTTACATTAAGGCATGTTCTAACTACAAAGAGATATGTCAGGCTTCCTACAATTACATACCCCATATAATCATTTGTCTTTGTTAATTCAAAGAAATCTGAAGACAGCCTTCCCTCAAATAATAACTTATACATAAACCATGCTCCCAGAACCGTATATAATCCGGTCAGTATATTACCTACAAAAAAGCTCATGGGATATGCCCTGTATTGTGTTAATAAATTCTTTTTTAATATTCCAATCAATATTTGTAAATCCATATAGCATCCCTCCTTATTTTTGATTAACTAATTAGTTAATCAAGATCGATTTCTTTTAAAGTAGAGGTAGTATATAGAAAGAAATTTAAATTGTCAATATCTTTTAACTTATTCATTTTCAAATACCACTATGATAATTTGAATTGTTTCATCTTTAAAAAACATTACTTGTGGCAACTATTGGTTATTAATATAACTCCAATTTCAGCCTTGCCACATATCCTAAAAAAGCTAGTGGCAGGTCCAATAGTAATTTCAAATGTTTTTCGTTCAGATACATTGTGGAGTACGATTTGTACGAGAATGAGAGCTGTATTTAAGCTCGCAGTCACGAACAAATCGTACTATACTGTGGAGCTGACGAAAAACATGAAATACTATTTGACCAAGCACTAGCTTTCAATATCCTTTTCTGCAAGGCGTCATATAGCATCCTACTTAAAATACTCAGGATATTCTTTTCTTAATTCTTTTTCATCTACTTTATATCTGGATAAATGCTTAATTATAATCTCCTTTGCTAAAACCTTGTCACGCTTCTTGATTGCTTCTGCGATAGCCCTGTGATCTGAGTAAACCTTACTGTCTTTGATCACATTTAAACTAAGGCTTCTTACACGATCAAAATGAGTCATTAATCCTTCAAATAGCTCATAAGTAAACTCTTTGTTATTTATCTTAAATAATAATTTATGAAACTCATTATCTAACTGGAGCTGTTTCTCTTTCATATTATTATCCTTATAGAATTCCTGAAGTTTCAAATTTTCCTCCAGCTCAATAATATCTGTTTCTTTTGCTACGTCACAGGCCATTTCGATCATAGCTGATTCAAAGGTGAGCCTAAGGAATCTGGCTTCTTCAACTAAATCACTGTCAATCAGAGAAATAAAACTTCCTCTTTGAGGATAGATTTCAACTATCCTTAATTTACTTAATTCTATAAGTGCCTCTCTTACAGGTGTCCGGCTTAACCCCAAATTCAATGCCAACTCATTTTCGCTCACCAAACTTCCTGGTTTTAACTCTAAGGACACTATATTATCTTTTAAGATCCGATACGCATATTCTCTTGCACTTTCTTTAGCCAAACGTTCTGTAATGTACATTTTCTTCTCCTAATCAAATATTATGTAAACAAAAAGCAATATTCATTAATATTAAATATACCTTAGCAATAACAAAGGTATTTGTCAAATATCAGGTATTTAGATATTTCCTTAGGGTACTTCTTACTGCCCCAATATCCCTGATGAGTTCTTTAAAGATACCTTCAACTTTTTCACCCAACCCAATATCATATAGATTTACACCAAAAATCTCCTTATTAGATAAAATGTCCAATAGCAAATTATGTACCCCTTCTGTTTTTCCTAAACTTATCTTTGACATAATTGGTGTCAATGATGTTAAAAGTGGATCTGGACTTAATTCAAATGCATTTCCATTATCATCAACAGCCATTAAATAACGGCACCAACCGGCCAATACAAGGGGAATAAAAGTCAGATCTGTTACATGAAATTGAGGATTAGCAGCATATGCTTTCATTGTTTCACCAAAACGGATTCCCAATTTTTGCGAAGTATCTGTTGCAATTCTTTGTGGTGTATCTGGCATAAATGGATTTGGCAAACGAACTCCAACAACTTCGTCAATAAAATCTTTCGGATTAATGATTTCTGGATCAGTTACTACTGGCAACCCTTCCACATAACCAAGTTTTTCAACTAATGCTACTAACTCTGTATCTTTCATCTCATCTGAAATCTTTTCATAAGATAATAAGCAGCCAAATATGGCCAGCGCAGTATGAAGTGGATTCAAACAGGTACAGACTTTCATCTTTTCTACCTTATTCACTGTTTCTTTATCCGTGTAAATAATTCCTCCCTGGTCAAGCGGCAGACGCCCATTCTTAAATGTGTCTTCAATAATTAGATATTGTGACTCTTCTGCATTCACAAATGAAGCAACATAAGTATTTTTTGATGTTACTACAGCTGTCGTATCTTCGAATCCTATGGATTCTAACATATGAATAACAGACTCTGCAGGCCTTGGAGTAATTTTATCAATCATAGACCAGGGATAAGATATCTCATTGTTCACATAAAATAAAAATTCAGGTTCTACAAGATCATTTTCTACCCAAACCCTTGCAAATGTTGTTACAGCCTCTTTTAATCTCGTACCATTATGGGAACAGTTATCCATGCTTACCAAAGTGAGTGGTAATCTGTTTTTTAAATATCTTTTATAACATAATGCAGTTAATTTACCAATATAACTGATTGCCTTATTCGGTCCCATCAAAAAATCATTGAAAACATCCGGAAGATACTTTCCTTTTTCATTGACTAAACTGTACCCTTTTTCAGTGATGGTAAACGAAACCATCTTAAGGCCTGGAGTTTGGAATATATCAATCAGCCTGGTCCAATCCTTCGTATTATTAGTATCTACACACAAAGATTCAGTGATGCTTCCAATTACTTTTTTCACTAACTGTCCATCTGATTTTAAAGTAACAAGAACACTAAGATCATCAAATCTTTTATAACTTTTCTCGATTATTTCATAATCATACCCTTCCGCTACGATAATACCAGTTTTTATAATGCCTCTATTTAATAAATCCTGACATACAGCTGCCGGAAATGCACGAAAAATATTTCCTCCCCCAAAATGAATCCATTCCGGGGTATTTCTTGTATCTTTTACCATTTGCTCCCGGTCAAATTCGGGCAATTCAAATCCACGGTCTTTCCATTGCTTTTTATTCTTTAATGATTCGTTATTTAATTTCATCTTCCGCACAACCTTTCTTTCTGGATTGAAATTTTATCGATTTCTTGGATATTCTATTTCCCTCTAATGTCTGACTTTTCAATTGCTTCTGCTAATCCGTTTAGGTAAGCCGCACCTAAAGCGCGATCATATAAGCCATACCCCGGCATAGCAACTTCTCCCCAGATTGTACGTCCATGATCCGGACGAACCGGCCCATCAAATCCAATCTCATAAAGGGTTTTCATTATTTCATACATATCTAATGATCCATCAGAGGATAAATGAGCCGCTTCATCAAATTTTCCTTGAGATAAATGGATAATATTCCTTACATGTGCAAAATGGATTCGTCCTTTTGCAGCACGTATAATCTGGCAAATATCATTGTCCGGATTGGAACCATAGGATCCTGTACATAGAGTAAGTCCGTTAAATTCAGCATCTACTGCATTCAATAATCTTAACACATTCTCTTTATTAGTTATGATCCTTGGCAGCCCAAATACAGGCCAGGCTGGATCATCAGGATGAATTGCCATCATAATATCATATTTGTCACAAGTTGGACGGATTTTCTCCAGAAAATATACCAGATTAGAAAACAGTTTTTCATTATCTATTCCTTTATAACTTTCAAAAAGTTCTTTCACATGTGCTAGTCTCTCTGGTTCCCAGCCTGGCATAATAAAACCATTGCTGCCTTTATCAATCTGACGAAACATTGTCTCCGGGTTGATTTGATCGATGAGTTCCTGATCATAAGACAATACTGTAGAACCATCAGATCTGACTTTCGCCAAATCAGAACGAGTCCAGTCAAAGACCGGCATAAAATTATAACACACCATGTGGATGTCAGCCTTACCTAAATTTTCAAGAGTTGTAATGTAATTGCCTATATATTGATCTCTTTCAGGTAGTCCAATCTTAATTGAATCGTGAATATTCACACTTTCAATCCCGGCAATTACCAGTCCCTCATCTTCTACCTCTCTCTTAATATTTAGAATTTTATCCATAGGCCATACTTCACCAGCTGGAATATCATAAAGTGTTGTAATCACTCCTGTTACTCCCGGAATCTGTCTGATTTGCTTTAAAGTAACAGAATCATAATTTTTACCGAACCAACGTAATGTCATCTGCATAATAATTTCCTCCCTGTTATCAACTTATAATTCAATTCCAAAATATTCTTTTGCATTATTAAATGAAATATCCTGTACAATCCTTCCTACAAACTCTATATCAGCGGGATATTCTCCTTCTTCAATTAATCTGCCAAGTTTATTGCATAGGATCCTTCTAAAATATTCATGTCTTGGAAAAGATAAAAAACTCCTTGAATCCGTAAGCATACCAATGAATTTAGAAATTAACCCTAGCTGACTAAGGGCTTCCATCTGTCTCTCCATTCCATCTTTTTGATCATTGAACCACCATCCTGAACCAAATTGTATCTTTCCCGGAATCCTTCCATCCTGAAAATTACCAATCATAGTTGCCAGTAATTCATTGTCTCTTGGATTCAGACAATATAACACCGTTTTGGGCAATAAGCTTTCATAGTCTAATTTATTAAGAAATTCACTTAAATCTTTTGCAAATACACAATCATTGATAGAGTCTGTACCGATATCAGATCCTATTTTCTCATATAATCTTTTCGAATTATTTCTTATTGCTCCAATATGTACTTGCATAACCCAACCTAGTTTGGAATAAACTTTTCCCAATTCTATTAAAAGATTGGATGCAAATTTAATTGTTTCTTCTGCTGAAACAGTATCTTTTTGCATTGCTTTTGTAAAGATGAAATCTGCTTCTTCATCGGTACAAGATATATAACGGAATTCATTCATACCAAGATCGCTGATTCTTGAACCTGCTTCATGAAAGTAATGAATTCTTTCCACTAATGCTTTTTTAAGGTCAGTTGCTGAATGAATTGGATATCCTGCCATTTCCCCGAGCTCTTTGATATAATCAAGAAAAGCTTGGTTTCCCATATGTACTGCTTTATCCGGGCGAAAGGTAGGTATTACTTTTATTTCAAATTCATCTTTTAATTTTTTGTGATATTCTAGGGTGTCATTCGGTTCATTCGTTGTGCATAAAGCTTTTATATTCATTTTACGCAGCAGATTTCTTACACTGAACTCCCTGGTTCTTAATAGCCCATTACATTTTTCCCATATTCTATTGCAGGTATCTGGAGATAAAGTTTCTTTCATTCCAAAATACCTTTGTAATTCAAGATGAGTCCAATGATAAAGAGGATTCCCAATTAGATAAGGCATGACTTCTGCCCACTTCTTAAACTTCTCGTAATCAGGCTGATCTCCTGTAATATAAGATTCATCAATTCCAAACGTACGCATTGCCCGCCATTTGTAATGATCTCCACCAAGCCAGATCTGAGCAATGTTATCAAAATTAATATCATCATATATCTCCTTTACAGCCAGATGATTGTGAAAATCAAAGATTGGCATATCTTTCCCATAATGATGATACAACTCTTTTGCAGTATCTGATGACAATAAAAAATCTTCATCCATAAACTTTTTCATTATTTAACCTCCCAACTATTCCTTTTAAATCACTCTAATAATATTTCAACTTGTATACTAGTATGTTACTACTAAGAAAAGTATTCGTCAACTCTAAATTTTAAATCAAATGCTGCATATATAGTTTAATCACATTTGGGAAAGTGAATATTTGAGAACAGAAGAGATAATCTATTGATATTAATTAAATTTAAAATAGAAATGGAGGGTTAGATATCTGTGTAATATTTAAACATTAACTCATAACCAGCCTTGCCTCACAGTTAAAAAAGCTAGTGCAAGGACCAAATAGTAATTTCAGATGTTTTTCGTTTAGATACATTGTATGGTGATATTTGTGCGTGAATAGGAGACATTTTTTGTCTCATAGGCACGTACAAATAAGCCATACTGTGGAGCTAAAGAAAAACATGAAATACTATTGAGTCATGCACTAGCTATAATAACCTTCAAGGCAAGGCGTCTGTTTAGATTATTATTCATCCCTAGTCAATTCATCCATAACTTCTTTTACGGTTTTAATTTCATTCTGCTCAAATGCATTGGCACCGCAGAACAATAGCGCATCGTCCACATGGCCTTTTGCCGCATTAATTAAAGCATCCGTAATACAGTAAGGGATGTCTCTTTGATTACAGTGTTCTAAGCAGGAATGGCAGCTTGTCACCGGTATTTTTTCAAGAGAAGCTTTTTCCATAAATTTATTCCGTATTGCACGCCCCGGCATACCTACCGGACTTTTTACAATCATGATATCTTCTTCTTTCGCATTCAAATATGCATTCTTATAGTTGATATGGGCGTCACATTCTTTCGTTGTAACAAATTTAGATGCTATTTGAACTCCTGCTGCACCTAAATTCATATAATAATCAATATCTTCACGATTTCGAATACCACCGGCAACAATTACCGGAATAGAACAATTTTTCTGTTCTTCCCACTCTTTCGCCAGCTTAATGATATCTTTAATCTCTTGATCGTAATTTAATTCTTCAATATTCTCTAATTGTTCAAGATGAAATCCAAGATGTCCACCAGCTTTTGGTCCTTCTACTACAAAAGCATCCGGATACACACCATGTTTCTTATCCCACATCTTAAGGATAATATTTGCTGCTTTTACAGAAGAGACAATCGGTATTAACTTTGTTTTAGTCTTACCAGCAAGGGCGGGAAGATCCAGTGGAAGTCCTGCTCCTGATATAATAAGGTCAATACCATTAGAAACTGCTTCTTTCACATATTTTCCGTAATTCTTTGTAGCAACCATGATATTTACACCTATAATTCCTTTTGGTGCCAATTCTCTGGCTCTTTTTATATGCTTTCCAATTGCTCTTAAATTCGCTTCCAGTGGTTTTTTATCAAAATCTTCTTCCTTGAAACCAATTTGGGCAGTAGATATGATTCCGATTCCACCTTCTGCTGCAACTGCTCCAGCTAAGGAACTTAAACTAATTCCTACTCCCATTCCACCTTGAATGATAGGAAGTCTTGCTGTGAGCTCTCCTATTACTAATGGTTTTAATTTCATTGCAAATTCTCCTATCTACATTTTACGAAAACGGTCATATCGTTCTTTTACCAAAGTATCAACGTCTTTTCCTTTGTGAGCCGCTATAAAATCATTGATACCCTGTTTCATTTGATCCGTAACTCTATCTATATTTTCAAGACTGACTGGTTCTTCTTCTTTAATTACTTTTTCAATGATACCGTGGTGTTTTAGATCATCTGCCGTAATTTTCATAATCTCTGCTGCTTCTGCACTACGTTTGCTGTCCTTCCAAAGGATGGATGCGAATCCTTCCGGAGAAAGGATAGAATACGTTGAATTCTCTAACATCCAAACTTCATTGGCAACTGCCAGCGCCAGCGCACCACCGCTGCCACCTTCACCGATTACAACAGATAAAATAGGCACTTTCAGGCTGGACATCTCAAAAAGATTTCTTGCAATTGCTTCTCCTTGACCTCTTTCTTCTGCTTCCATACCACAAAATGCACCTGGCGTATCTACAAAACATATAATCGGCCTATGAAATTTTTCTGCCTGCTTCATAAGACGAAGGGCTTTTCGGTACCCTTCCGGATATGGCATACCGAAATTTCTTCGAATATTTTCTTTGATATTTCGCCCTTTTTGCTGACCTATAATTGTTACAGAAATGCCATTAATAACACCAATGCCACCAATGATCGCACCATCATCCCGAAAAGCTCTGTCTCCATGTAATTCTAAAAAGCTGTCGAAGACTCCCCTGATATAATCAAGAGAAGTTGGTCTTTCTGCACTTCTTGCTATTTGCACTCTATCCCAGGCTCTTAATTGATTTTCCACGTAATCAACTCCTTACTAGCGTATATAAAACTTGTTTCATATTCTTACGCTCTACAATCTTATCGATGAGTCCGTGTTCTAATAAGAACTCAGCCCTTTGGAAACCTTCCGGCAATTTTTGACCTATTGTCTGCTCTATTACTCTTGGGCCAGCAAACCCTACTAATGCATCAGGCTCTGCAATAATAACATCACCAAGCATGGCAAAACTTGCTGTTACACCGCCGGTAGTAGGATCTGTAAGAACTGAGACATATAATAATCCTGCTTCATCATGTTTCTTTAAGGCACCACTTGTCTTGGCCATCTGCATAAGAGATACAATACCTTCCTGCATTCTTGCACCACCAGAACAACAGAAGATAATCACAGGAAGTCTTCTGCCCGTTGCCGTCTCTATGGTTCTCGTTATCTTCTCCCCAACTACTTCACCCATACTACCCATTAGGAAGTCTGGAGACATGACTGCAATCGCAACAGGAATATCCTTTATCTTACCTTCCCCAGTGATAACTGCCTCATCTAATCCGGTTAGTTTTTTAAGATGGGTGATCTTCTTTTGATATCCTGGAAACTCCAGTGGATCGCTGGTCTCTAAGGAAGTATTCCACTCTATGAAACTGTCCGTATCCAGAATCATACTTAATCTGGTTCTTGCATCTATTCTAAAATAGCTGCCGCATTTAGGACAAATATGATAATTTGCAATAATATCTTCCGTATATACTGTATTTCCACATGCCGCACATTGTTTGAACAAACCTTCCGGCACTTCCGGTTCATTCATACTCCTGGCTATTTTTTCTTTTATTTTACTATGTTTCTTTTCCGATACAGATTCTGTTGTTTTCTTGAATAATTCTTTTAACACGATTTCACCTACTTTTCAGATTCCGTTGATTTATTTTTCATTAATCTCTCGATAAAACCAGTATCCACATTACCATTTTTAAAATCTTCATTACGAATTAACTCATATTGAAAATCTATATTGGTATCGATTCCTTCTACAATGAATTCACCCAAAGCACTCTTCATCTTATGAATTGCTAACTCTCTCGTTGCATCATGAACAATTAACTTTGCAACCATTGAATCATAGTATGGAGGAATCTTATAGCCGGAATAAAGAGCAGAATCTACCCTGATTCCCATTCCTCCCGGGAAATGAATGTTACTGATAAATCCTGGACATGGCATAAAATTCTTATCCGGATTTTCAGCATTGATCCTGCATTCAATCGCATGCCCATTGATTTTGATATCCGCTTGTGTAATACTTAGTTTTTCGCCGTAAGCAATTCGAATCTGTTCCTTAATCAGATCAACTCCAGTAACCATCTCTGTAACTGGATGTTCTACCTGAATTCTTGTATTCATCTCTATAAAATAGAAGTTATTTTCTTTATCTAATATAAATTCAATGGTGCCCGCATTATAATAACCGGCTGATCTTGCAGCTTTCACTGCTGCGTCACCCATCTCTTTTCTTAATTTATCGTCAATAACAATAGACGGAGCTTCCTCTATCATCTTTTGATGTTTTCTCTGGAGGGAGCAATCACGTTCACCTAAATGAATTACATTCCCGTGCTTATCCGCAAGGATCTGGAATTCAATATGTCTTGGATTCTTTATATATTTCTCAATGTACATTGTTCCATCAGAAAATGCATTTTCAGCTTCTTTCTTAGCTGTATTAAAGTTGCTGATAAAATCATCTTCTGCTTCTGAAACTCTCATACCTTTGCCACCACCACCGGCACTTGCCTTGATCATTACTGGAAATCCAATTTCCTTAGCAAATTTTAATGCAGCATCTGCATCATATACAGGTTCTTTTGTCCCGGGTACTACTGGTACATTGGCTTCTATCATGGTATTTCTTGCTTCCGATTTATTACCCATCTTATCAATGACTGATGAAGAAGGTCCTATAAAGGTTATATTACATTTTTCACACATACAGGCAAACTTACTATTTTCAGATAGAAAGCCAAATCCTGGATGGATTGCTTCTGCTTTTGTAGCTATGGTAGCACTAATAATACTCTCCATATTAAGATAACTTTCCTTAGAAGGTGCTGGTCCGATACAAACAGTCTCATCTGCAAGTTGTGCATGTAATGCATCCTTATCTGCTTCTGAACACACTGCCACTGTACGAATTCCCATCTCGCGACAAGCTCTTATGATACGAACTGCAATTTCACCTCGATTGGCAATTAATATCTTTTTAAACATATTGCTCTCCTTATCCGACCATGAAGGTTATTTCTGCTTCTACAGCAATTTCTCCATCAACATATGCCTTACCAAGTCCCACTCCAACAGGCCCTTTCAATTTGGTAAGTTCTACTTCCAGGATTAAAACATCTCCTGGTACCACTTTACGACGAAATCTTGCTTTATTAATACCACCGAAATATGCAGTCTTTCCTAAGTGTCTCTCTTCAGAAAGAATCAATACGGCTCCAACCTGGGCAAGTGCTTCTACCATTAAAACACCTGGTACCACCGGTTCTTCCGGAAAATGGCCTGCAAAAAACGGTTCATTATAAGTAATACATTTGCGTCCAACTGCTCTTTTTCCTAATTCCAATTCATCAATTCGATCAATCAAAAGAAAGGGCGTTCTATGTGGGATTATCTTTTGTATCTCTTTTATACCTAACATGATATATCTCCTTATTTGTTTCAAATCCAGTTAATTGGGAACATCAATAGACAAAGAATAGAGTTGCCCAATTATTTATTCTCAATAATACGGATCAGTGGTTGACCGTACTCTACCATCTGTTCATTAGATACTAAAACTTCATCCACCACCCCATCATATTCACTTTCAATATGATTCATTAGTTTCATAGCTTCTACTATTCCAATGATCTGGCCTTTTTTCACCGTATCTCCAACCTGTACATATGGTTTTCCGCCTTCTGCCTGTGCTTCATAAAAAGTTCCAACTAATGGTGAAGTAATTAATTTACCTGGTTTTTCAGTAACGATATTCACTTCTTCATTATTATTGACCACAACAGATGAATTTACTTTTACAGGTGCCTCTGCAAAAGTAACTCCTCTATTCGCCTCTAGGGAAAGTTTCATATTTCCTTCTTCTAAAGTAAAAGAACTCAGAGAAGATTTTGAAACCACATTAATTAACGTAATAATTTGTTCCATATCCATGGTGTCGCCCTCCTTATTCAACATACTTTTTCACCATAATGCTTCCATTATGTCCACCAAATCCTAAAGAATTACTGATGGCATAATTTACTTCTTTTTCTACTGGTTCTTTTGTATAGTTTAAGTCAAGCTCTTCATCTGGCACTTGATATCCGGCAGTAGCATGGATATAATTCTCCATAACTGATTTTACACAGGTAATAAATTCAACTGCACCTGCCGCCCCTAATAGATGACCTGTCATGGATTTTGTTGAGTTCACATTTAATTTATACGCATGATCACCAAAAGCTCTTTTTATCGCAATTGTTTCAAATAAATCGTTGTGATGTGTACTTGTTCCATGGGCATTAATATAATCAACGTCTTCCGGGCTGATTCCAGCTTCTTTTACGGTAAGAAGCATAGCTCTGGCTGCCCCCTCACCATCTTCTGCTGGAGAAGTGATATGATATGCATCACTTGTTGCACCATAACCTACAACTTCTGCTAATATCTTGGCACCTCTGGCTTTCGCATGTTCCAAAGATTCAAGTATTACTACACCTGCACCCTCACCCATGATGAATCCACTTCTCTCTTTATCAAAAGGAATCGAAGCTCTCTTAGGGTCTGTTGCTGTGCTAAGTGCTGTTAATGCGCCAAATCCGGCAATACCAAGAGGAGTGATTGCAGCTTCTGTACCACCCGCAACAAAGGCATCAGCATCCCCACATTGAATGGAACGATAAGCTTCACCAATGGAGTGAGTACCTGTTGCACATGCAGTAACAACATTTATACTTTTTCCTTTTAGTCCAAAGGCAATTGAAACATTTCCAGCCGCCATATTAGATATCATCATAGGTACCATAAGTGGTGAAATTCTATTTGGTCCTTTGTTTAATAATTTTTCATGGTCTTTTTCTAATACTTGAAGACTACCAATCCCTGAGCCTACAGAGATACCAATTCTGGTCAGATCTTCTTTTTCCAGGTCAAGACCTGCATCCTGAATAGCCTGAGCACTTGCGGCAACAGCATATTGGCAGAATAGATCCATTCTCTTAGCTGTCTTAAAATCCATATATTCTGTTGGATCAAAATCATCAACCTGTGCTGCCAATTTCACTTTGTAATCAGAATTGTCAAAACGGGTTAAGTCTTTAATTGCTACTGTTTGATTTTTTATATTACTCCAAAATTTATCTACACTATTTCCAATAGGTGTAATAACACCCATACCTGTAACTACTACTCTCTTCATAAAATCTCCTTTCGTTACATGCCCATGCCGCCATCGACTCCGATGGTCTGGCCGGTAATATAACCTGCGTTTTCTGATGCCAGAAATGCAACTGTGTGAGCAATATCCATAACTTTTCCCATTCTCTTTAATGGTATTCCAGATAAAATTTGTTCTTTCACATTATCACTTAAAACATCTGTCATCTCAGTTTCAATAAATCCTGGTGCTATGGCATTTACTGTAATTCCTCTGGAAGCGAATTCTCTTGCAAGGGATTTTGTCATCCCGATGATTCCGGCTTTAGAAGCAGAATAATTTGCCTGGCCTGCATTACCTGTAACTCCCACCACAGAAGACATATTGATAATTCTACCTGATCTTTGTTTTAACATATTTTTAGAAACATGTTTTATACAGTTAAAACTACCTTTTAAATTCGTTGCAATTACATTATCAAAATCTTCTTCACTCATTTTCAGAATGAGATTATCTCTTGTGATTCCTGCATTATTCACTAATATGTCAATATGTCCAAATTGTTTCTCTATATCAGAAATCATTGTTTTGCATGCTTCAAAGTCAGAAATATTACATTGATAACTAATAGCGCTCCCGCCATTCTCTTTTATTTCATTCACAACTTCTTCCGCTTTTTCTTTTGATCCCTGATAGTTTACAATAACTGTAGCTTTATCATTCGCCAGGGTAATAGCAATCGCCCTGCCAATTCCTCTACTTGCCCCTGTTACCAGAGCTATCTTACCTTCTAGCATTTCGGTACCTCCTGCAACTTTTCCAAATCAGATATTTTTTCAATATTTATGGTTATGCACTCTTTTGAGATCTTTTTCACAAAAGA
Source organism: Mobilisporobacter senegalensis (assembly GCF_003752155.1). Lineage (GTDB taxonomy): Bacteria > Bacillota > Clostridia > Lachnospirales > Lachnospiraceae > Mobilisporobacter > Mobilisporobacter senegalensis. The sequence continues at coordinate 89,018 of NZ_RJVG01000007.1, forward strand.
AGTGAGTGTTTTACCAGGTCCTATCTCAATAAAAGTATCTACTCCGTTCGCTATCATTTGTTCTACACTTTGCTGCCACATTACAGAGGATGAAACCTGATCTACCAATAAATTTTTAATTCCTTCTCCTTCTGTAACAAACTGTGCATTTGTATTATCTACATATGGAATAACTGGCCTATGAATCGTAACAGAATCTAAAACTTTACCCAGTTCCTTTCCTGCTCCCTCTAACATGGGTGAATGGAAAGGACCACTTACATTAAGAGGCAGTACTCTCTTAGCTCCTGCTTCCTTAATACGTATCCCCGCTTCCTCTACTGCTTTCGCCTCACCGGATATAACAATCTGCCCCGGGCAGTTATAATTTGCAACTGTCACAATCCCCGGTGTTTCTTCGCAGATTTTACTTGTCAGCTTTTCATCTAACCCTAAGACTGCAGCCATGGCTCCCAGTCCTACAGGTACTGCCTCCTGCATTAAAATTCCACGTTGCCTTACTACTTTTAGCGCATCTTCAAAAGTTAAAACTTTGCTGGCCACCAGCGCTGGATACTCTCCCAGGCTGAGTCCTGCAGTAACATCTGCTTTCACTCCCATAGATTCCACTTTTCTTAGAATAGCAATACAAACTGTTAATATGGCTGCTTGTGTATACTCTGTAATATTTAATTGTTCATTCTCTGTAAAACAAATTTCTGCAATATCTATATTAAGTATCTCTTTTGCTTTATCAAATATTTCTTTACTTTCTTCATATGTTTCATAAAAGTCCTGCGCCATACCTATGTATTGGGCACCTTGACCTGGAAATATAAATGCGGTTTTAGCCATTACGATCTTTTTCCTTTCCATGTATTTCCATTATTATTTTGATTATCAAAGTATTTGACAAAAAAATATATTTGTCGCGAAGACAAATATATTCTAATTCATATCTCCTTCGGGAATCCATTATAGATTTTGCTTAATCTCTTACCTTTAATATTGTATTTGCTTCTTCTATAATTTCTTCAATAATCTCTTTGCAAGATTGTTCTTTGCTGACTAAACCTGCAATTTGTCCCGCCATAAGCGATCCATTTACAGTGTCTCCCTCCACAACTGCTTTCTTTAGAGACCCAAGAGTTAAAAGCTCAAGTTCTTCGAAACTTGTTCCGGCTTTCTCTAATTTAAGGTACTCTCTTGTCATGTTATTACGTAAAGATCTTACCGGATGTCCTGTAGAACGTCCTGTTACTGCTGAGTCTATATCTTTTGATTCAATAATCTTTTTCTTATAATTATCATGTACAATGGATTCATGAGAAACAACAAATCTGGTTCCTATCTGACCTGCTTCTGCCCCTAATGCAAATACTGCAGCCAGACCTCTGCCATCACCAATTCCACCGGCTGCAATTACGGGAATATTAACTGCATCTACAATCTGTGGTATCAAAGCCATAGTGGTAAGTTCACCAATATGTCCACCGGCTTCACATCCTTCTGCAACAACAGCATCAGCTCCATATTTCTCCATTCTTTTCGCTAATGCCACGGAAGCAACTACAGGGATGATTTTGATTCCTGCTTCTTTCCACATGCCAATATATTTTTCTGGATTTCCAGCACCAGTCGTTACCACTTTTACATCTTCTTCTACAACTAATCTGGCAATTGTCTCCGCATGAGGGCTTAGTAACATAATATTGACCCCAAATGGATTCTTTGTTAATTCTTTTGCTTTTCTGATTTCAGCTCTGACAACTTCAACTGGAGCATTCCCAGCTGCAATAATTCCTAACCCACCCGCGTTTGATACTGCGCTTGCAAGATGATGTTCAGCTACCCATGCCATTCCACCTTGTATAATTGGATACTTTATCTGAAGCAGCTCACATATTCTTGTTTTCATATACTATCCTGACCTTTCTTTGTAGAAATATTTGTTACAGTCCACAGATGTAGCAAAGTGAAATCAAGCTTAATGCTGAACTGTAATATTATAATATATTATGCTTCTACACCTTTGTCTTTTAAATAACTAATAACACCTTCAACAGTTGCTATATTGGCAAGGTCCTCTGCTGGAATTTCTACTTCATATTCTTCTTCAATAGCCATAACAAGTTCAAATAAATCCAAAGAATCTGCTCCTAAGTCTTCTTTAAAACTTGAAGTTAATTGAATTTCTGATTCCTGTACATTTAATTGATCTGCTATGATTTTTTTAATATTTTCTAACATATAATAGTCTCCTTTAATTCATCCTTCTGACAAAATTCATCATATTTTGAATTTCAAATTATTTGATATTCAAAATATAATACGAATCATTTCTTTTGTCAAGGAAAAAAAGTTGTATCAATTTTTCTAAAATTAATACAACTTTTTATATTCAGATGAACCATTGTCTTTCTCTAAATTATTACATTTTCATTTTATTATCAATCAAAGCTGCTTTAACTTCAGTATTTTTCGTTGAAATTAATGCTTTTTTAGGTTCGATTCGGTAAGCTATTGCCTGTTTGTAAATTTTAATATCTACCTGGCTGAAATTACCACCAAATTCCCCATCCAGAGTCCATGGAACTTCCTCTTTTGCTTCTATTGACATACGATTGGTCCGAAATGAATAAATTAAATTGGTACTTGTGTCTTTGGTTATCAGAGTATTGATAATAGCCTGTAATTCAATTGGATTCTTAGGAACTTTAATAAGACATATTTCAAACAGACCATCATCTAATAAAATTTCCTTGCCTATAAAGCCTTTGAATCCTCCCACAGAACTGGAATTGGTTATCATGCCAAATATAAATTCTTCTTCTATGACCTTATCATCATATTTTACTATCATTTTATAACTTTTTAGACTTGGGAGGCGTTTCATTCCTTCTAACAGATAAGCAACCCGGCCGAGGGTGTTTTTAATTGTCTGGGGCGTTTCGTAAGACACTTCCGTAAAAGCTCCAAATGCCGCAACATAAGCAAAAAATTCATCATTCACAGAGCCTACATCGTAATAATAAGGTTCTCCGTTCACTGCCACTTCTGCTGCCCTTAAGATATTTTTAGGTATTTTATGACTGGCAGCAAAATCATTCGTTGTTCCAGCCGGCAGGTACCCTATTTCCGGACGTTTTTCAAGGGTCATTACACCAGCCGTTACTTCATTAAGTGTTCCATCCCCTCCGGAACAGACAATTAAATCATACTCTTTCGCACTATTTTTCACGATCCTGGTGGCATCCTGTTTCCCTCTTGTAGCATATATTGTCACTTCATAATCTGCTTTTACAAAGATTTCAACAATATCAGACAATCTGGTTTTAATCTTACCTTTTCCTGCATTTGGATTATAAACAAATAACATTTTTTTCTTCATATCATCCCAACTTTCTTAAAGTGGCATTATTTTTCTAAATCGGTGATGAACATGGCATCCCCAAAACTAAAAAAACGATATTTCTCTTCTACTGCAATTTTATAAGCATTTAAAACATTCTCTCTTCCTGCAAGTGCAGAAACCAACATAATTAGCGTTGATTCTGGTAAATGGAAGTTCGTAATTAATGCATCTAATATTTTAAATTTATATCCTGGATAAATAAATATTTCGGTATTTCCACTGCAGGCCTTTAGCATTCCATTCTCATCCCCAGCAGATTCTATAGTTCTGCAGCTTGTAGTACCTACACATATAATACGTCCGCCATTCTTCTTCGTATTATTAATAATATCTGCGGCTTCTGAATCAATCTGATAGAATTCTGAATGCATATGATGTGCTAAGATATCCTCTTCCTTTACCGGACGAAATGTTCCAAGACCAACGTGGAGCGTCACATTAGCAATGGCTATCCCCTTTGCCCGAATCCCATCTAATAATTCATTGGTAAAGTGGAGACCTGCAGTAGGTGCCGCTGCAGATCCTTCATATTTTGCATATACGGTCTGATAGCGATTTTTATCTTTTAATGTATGGGTAATATATGGAGGAAGTGGCATTTGACCTAATTTATCAAGGATTTCTTCAAAGATACCTTCATAATGGAATTTTACAAGGCGGTTTCCTTCCTCTACTATGTCAACCACTTCAGCTCTAAGAAGCCCCTCCCCAAATACCAGTTTTGCACCTTTTTTGGCTTTTTTCCCTGGTTTCACAAGAGTCTCCCATATATCTCCTTCATTACGTTTTAATAATAGCAATTCCACACTGGCTCCTGTATCTTCTTTAGATCCTATCAGCCTTGCCGGAATAACTTTTGTATTATTTAAAACCAGGCAGTCACCTGGTCGTATATAATCAATGATATCCTTAAATATTTTATGCTCTGTCCTGCCAGTTTCCTTGTCTAAAATTAATAATCTTGAACTGGATCTGTCTAATAAAGGATCCTGGGCGATCAATTCTTCTGGTAAGTAAAAATCAAAATCTTTCTTCTTCATGTATTCTCTCTTTTCCTATATCTTCTTGTATTGTTGCATACCTTTAGTTAGTATACCAACTTTATTCATACCATATGCTTTCATAAATTACGCAGATTAGGAGCTTAAAAACTACGTTTTTAAGCTCACGTTGCACTTATCCATGAGACTCAGAACACTTATTCAAGCAAGCTTGATAAGTGTTCTGAGTCTCATGGACTAATCTGCTTATCGTGGATATTATAACATCAATTCTAATATCAGTCTATAATTCTAAGTTTAAGATTCTTAAAAATATATAAATTTTTCCATAAATATTCAGTATCAATATGTTCTATAAATTTACTTCCTTGTAAAATTTTTTACTAACTATTCATAGAAGAAACTATATTATCCTGATAATTTGCTGTGCAGAAATTGTCAGGATAATATAGTTTCTTCTATAATAATACTAATATTCTATAAAAATGTTTCTATGAAAATTAAACACATACTTTTTTATCTAACATCCACGCAGTACCAAAATAAGTAATGGCAATAAAACACGATGTATATAAACAATTCATAATAATATAAGTTTCACTGAAATTACCACCAATTGTTTTTTCTGTTATAAAAGAATATAGGAAATTGATAACTAAAAAGATTGCAAAACTTACGACCCCTTTAAACTTTTTATTTGCTAAAAATGTTGTACTTAAAGTTATCGAGAAAAATCCAATGGTCATGATACTGATCCAGCTAAGCAGAAGCAGAAGAAAGATAAGTAATACTGTTTTTGTATCCACATTTGCTTTTATAATTTGTTCTGCTGTAGTTACAATCATATCCCTGATTTCTGCCAGCATATCGTATTTTGCAATAACTATCCCTATATCTGCAATACCAACCAATAAAAATGCAAATCCAGTGACTAATACCTGAATTCCTGCAGTTAATACTTTAGCCCCAACAATCTGATAACTTGATCTAGGTGTTAAAAATAGCATGTAACTACGCTTTGAATTTAAATCATTAGAATAAGTTATTATATTTTCAAAAGCTACATAAAGGATGGAAGCATACGTAATTAATAATAAAAATCCAATGCTCAGTCCTAATACCTTTTCATTACTTGATAATATACCAAATAAAAATACTATTTCAAGAAGTGCTAAAATAGCCAAAATAATTCCTTTGGAAAATGCTTGTTTTCTTAATTCATATTTCATTAATTTTATCATTTTACTCTCCCTATCTACGCATAAATCTCTTTATAAATTTCTACAATTGACTTGCCCTTAGTTTCTCTTAAATCTTCTGCATCACCGATTAATTCCAGCGAACCATTCTTAATGAATATGGCATGATCGATGATCTTCTCTAATTCATCTACAAGATGGCTTGATATCACTATTGTCTTATTCTCTTTTGCTGATTCAAGTATGGTAGTGATGATATTTTCCCTTGTTATAATATCAATCCCATTAAGTGGTTCATCTAACATATAAAGTTCTGCATCTCTTGCAAGTGTTGCGGCAATCTTTAATTTAGCTGCCAGACCGGAGGATAAACTTTTAGCCTTATCCTTCATATTCAAATCCATTCTCTGAACTAAATCTTCATAACGTTTTTCATTAAAATCAGGAAAGAAATCCTTATAGTATCTGCCAACATCCCTTACCGTCATATAGTTATAAAAAAAAGTTTCAGTTGGCATATAAGCGATTGCTGCTTTGGATTCTACACCAATAGGAAGTCCCTGATAAGTGATTGATCCATTGGTAGGTTTTATTAGTCCTGCGACCATTTTCATAAGAGTCGTTTTTCCACTTCCATTTGGTCCTAATAAAGCATAAATCCTTCCGCTGTCAATTTCTAAACTTATTCCATTTACTGCTGTTTTTGCTATATATTTTTTAACGACATTTTTACATTCTAACATTTTTATACTCCTTTTAAACTTTATAGTTTTCTTCTCTAATACTTTTTCTCTAAGATCCCAATGACTTCTTCTTTTATAAATCCCAGGTTTTTCATTCCCATAATAAAATCTTCTATTAACTGCTTGGACATATCTGCCTTCATTTCTAATAATTTATTCTTATCTTCTGTTACATAGGTACCAAGACCTCTTTTGGTAAAACATATCTCATCCATTTCAAGTTCTTTATAAATGCGGCTTGCTGTATTGGGATTGATTTTATATTGTAATGCTAAATCCCTGCCCGATGGAAGTTTTGTTCCCAAACTTAAGTTGCCTTTTATAATATTCATCTTTATATCATCAATTACTTGAATATATATAGGTATATTATTGTTAAAATCCATCCTTTTCCTCCTTCCATAATATTCACTACAGAACGCATACCAGTGTCATAGTCATATAGTACACTGGTATATTAGTATTGTCAAGTACTTTTTAATATAATATTAAAAATATCCTGAAAAATGTTTGGTCATGGACAAATAAATGCTTTGGACTTTTAACTTTAATTGGGTCTGTTCTATATTTAATATCAGCTTTGCTTTTATTATCCAATCAAAATATAGAATACTCAAAAACAATCAATAAATTTGGATTATTCTATCTTTTATTTTCTTTTGTCGTGACAGAAATATATGTATTTGTTAAAAAAGTCAAAAATAAAAATTAATATTATAATGATTATCACTTGATACTTCCACATGTTTTTTATAAAATATATTTGAGTGTTAATTTAGATAAATTACATATTGGAAGAAACGAGGACATATAGATACGATTCTCGTTGATTTACGAATTTTAAAAGGGGAAAGAATATGACTTTTTATGATGGCAGATCTGGTTTTATAACAGTGGTTTCCGGACCGATGTTTGCAGAGAAAAGTGGAGAATTGGTCAATCGATGTATGAAAGAAGAAAAATATGCCGGTAAAAAAGTGATCGCATTTAAACCAAGTAATGATAATCGATTTGCCGAAGATGAAATCGTAAGTCGTTTAGGGCTTAAAATGAAAGCTGTTTCTATCAATAAGATGATTAATGATGATTTGGAAGAAGAAATACTTAAGTCAAGTAAAGGCTGTGATATCGTAGCTTTTGATGAGGCGCAATTCTTTAGTGAAAAAATTGTTGATATTGTATTGGAAATTGCTTATCGCGGCAGTCATGTTATTGTAGCGGGACTTGATCTTGATTTTAGAGCCAAACCTTTTGGCTATATGGGAGAATTAATGACAATTGCAGATGAAGTAATTAAAAAGACTGCATTCTGCCCATGCTGTGGACGCCCTGCCCGTTTTACCCAAAGATTAGTAGATGGTTTTCCTGCCAAAGAAGGACCCATCGAATTGATCGGAGATACTGACAGCTATGAACCCCGCTGCCGCAATTGTTACGTACCTCCATTTAAAGCTTAATAAATCAAAAACAGCGTATATATAACTATGGTATAATCGTACCCTCGTTATAATATACGCTGTTTCGATATTATCACATATAATCTTAATTTATTATTTCTTCTTTACAGTAAAATTTAATATTAGAGAAATTACAAAACAAAGAATACTAGGTATCAAAAATATTACTCCATGAATGACATAATAAACATCAATCGGCGTAGAACCATATGAAGGGAGGGTCTTATTATAATAATCATAATGTATATATACTAAACCACCCAAAAAACATATCAGTAATACAATACTAAGTCCAAATAAAACTTTAACCAACGTAGGTTTCATCTCTTATACTCCTTCACAAATTCAATCTACCTGTATACTAATATAAATTTACACAAAATTCAATATAGCATATCAATCAGCAATCCTCTTCATTTTATAAGTGATATATATTTAATAACATTCTATTTCCTTTATATAGAATTCCTTTCCACTTAATAACTCAAAGTTTTTACTTCCACATACTGTACATATGCCATGATTCTCTAAAACTCTAAACACTTTTTTACAATCCGTACACAACCCGTTGGCAGATAAAACTTCAATTTCTAACTCAGAACCTTCTAATATGGTTCCATCAACTGCTGCCGGATAAAGTTTCATCATATATTTAGGAATCATTGAAGAGAGCTCACCTATTTGTAAAACCAAAGTTTCTATTTTTTTAACATCATTCTCTAATGCATATCGTTCTACACTCTTTACAACTTCCAGTAAAACTCCGATCTCATGCATATTACTTCTCTCCTCTGTTTAAGGCTTAATATTATAAGAAATGTTAATCTCTTTGAAAGATATTCACTGCCTTTTTCACTGCAATCTTTCCCTTACGTTTTATGATGTGTTTTAATACTACAGGTTTTAAATTTTCAAAGGCTACCCCTTCGCCGTCATATTTCCGTATCAGTGATATTGCATCGAACTTACATTTCATCGTACATGCGCCACATCCTACACATAAAAATTCATCTACTACAGTAGCGCCACAGCTAAGACATCTTTTTGTTTCTTCCATAACTTGTTCCATAGTAAAAGTACCCCGTAGATCTTTAAAGGTTTCTTTGGATCTGGAACCATCCACATGACCCATACTCTGTCTTGGAAGGCTATCATACCCTTCAAAATCAAGATTTTGTTTATCCAGAGATTGATACTCTCTTCTATCACGGCCAATGATTAAACTTTGTCCTGGCTGAACATAGCGGTGAATTGAAATCGCCCCTTGTTTGCCTGCTGCAATTGCATCAATTGCAAATCTGGGCCCGGTATATACATCGCCACCAGTGAATACATCCGGCTCATTGGTTTGGTAAGTAAACGGATCTGCTTTTACTGTATTGTTTGGGTTTAACTCTATCTTACTATCTAAAATAAGATTGCCATAGTCTATAGCCTGCCCTATAGAAATTACTATATTGTCTGCCTCTGCAATGATCGTATTATCTTCATCGTAGATTGGGTAGAATCTGCCATTTTCATCAAATGCTGAAAGACATTTCTTCAATTCCACCGCTGTGATCCGGCCATCTTTCACAAGAATTCTCTTTGGTCCCCATGAATTATGGATCACAATGTTTTCTGCCATTGCTTCTTCAATCTCTTCCTCCAGAGCAGGCATTTGTTCACGGCTTTCCAGACAGTACATTGATACATTGTTTTCACCTAATCTCATGGCTGTTCTTGCAACATCAATTGCTACATTACCACCACCGATCACAACTGTCTTACCTTTAAATTCATTAATTTTTCCTAAATTAACATTACGTAAGAAATCAATACCGGTAATCACTCCGTCTGCATCTTCTCCTTCAATTCCAAGCTTTCTTCCGGCCTTTGCTCCAATTGCAAGATAGAATGCTTCATATCCCTGATCCCTTAAATCATTTAATGTAATATTTTTGCCAACTTCAATACCTGTTTTGAATTTAACCCCTAATTCTCTTAGTATATCGATTTCCGCATTCACTATATTCTTTTCTAACCGGAAAGAAGGGATACCAAGTGTCAACATACCACCGAGCACTTCTTCCTTCTCAAATACCGTGACATTATATCCATCAATACTTAAATAATAAGCGCAGGAAAGACCTGCAGGTCCTGCTCCGATGACAGCTATTTTATTACCATATTCATGACGTTTTTCAGGTATGTAACGCTCCTCTTTGTTCAAATCCTGTTCTGCAATAAATTTTTTGATTTCATCAATTGCTATAGGTGAATCAATATCTCCTCTGGTACAGGCAGATTCACATTTTCTTGGACAGACGCGGCCGCATACTGCAGGGAATGGATTTTCATGCTTAATAAGTTCAAGGGCTTCTGTATATCTTCCTTGAGATGCCAGTTTAATATAGCCTTGTATTGCTATATGGGCCGGGCATTCTGTTTTACAAGGGCTGGTTCCGCTATCAACCACATCTTTTCGATTGATCCGGTAGTCAGGATTCCATTTTTCAGGGCCCCATTCCATATCACGGGGAGTTTCTATTTTCTTTTTTGGCAAAGGTGTAACCGTACATAATTTCTGACCCAGCTGTAATGCATTTACCGGACATGTTTCCACACATTCACCGCATGCAACACATTTATCCTTATCTACATGGGAAACATAATTGGAACGAACCATATCCACATTCTTAAACATTTCAGCAGTTCTTAAAGCCAGACAGGAGCAACCACAACAGTTGCAGATCGCATGTGTCTTTCCGGAACCATCCAGATTTGGAATCTGGTGCATCAGGCCATTTTCTTCTGCCTTCCTGATAATCTCAAAAGCTTCCTCACGGGTTATTTGGCGTCCTCGCCCTGTGCGGATATAATACTCAGCGGCATGGCCCATCTGGATACACATATCTTCCTTCAAATGACCGCATCCTTCACCCATAGCTTCCCTTGCAGTACGGCAGGAACAATCAGAAACAGAAAAGATATTATTGTCATTTAAATATTTAGACACTTCTTCGTAAGAAGCTCTTCTTGTTTCTCCATCAATAGCTTTTTCGATTGGTATCACTCTCATTAAACCAACGCCAACTGGAAATGCTCCTGTTGTTCTAGGACCTCTTACTCTTCCATATGCTTCAAATGCTTCCGCAATTTGAGGAAATTTTTTTACATTTTCCTTGTGGTTTACCATCATTTCCATAATTCCCGGAACCCAGGTATCATACCAATAGGTGTCCACCCCATCAATTTCATTTACAAAACAGACACCGGCATCCGCTAATTTCCATAATAGTTCTTCTGTTTTCTCTAATGATTTGCCACACAAAGGAGCAAGTTCTTTGGCAGTGGTCTTTTTACGTATCTCCATACAAAGTACTACTTCCGCCATCTCTTCCGTCACAACAGGTTCTAAGATCATATATTCCGGATCTTTTTCTGTAATACCATTTTTTGAGCCCATTTTCTTTCGACTGATATGATTTGCCAATTCCAATACCTTCGTTTTTACCATTCCATAAACCTCCACCTTTAGTTTTTATTAATTTTCATTCCATTTTTTTACTTCATTGCGAAGCCAATCCGCCCATTCCTCAATTCCTTCCCCAGTTTTAGCCGAAATTGTTATAATTTTAACATTTGGATTTAAACGTTTTGCATGTTCTATGCAGGCTTCCAGATCAAACTCAAAATAATCCAATACATCGATCTTATTAATTAGTAAAACATCTACAATAGAAAACATCAGCGGATATTTTAGCGGTTTATCGTCTCCTTCCGGAACACTGAGAATCATGGCATTTTTTGATGCGCCTGTATCAAATTCTGCCGGACATACCAGGTTTCCTACATTTTCTAAAATAGCACAGTCTATTTCATCTGTCTCCAGAGCCTCTAAGCCTTGTTTTGTCATATCCGCATCAAGATGACACATTCCCCCTGTGTGAAGCTGTATTACCTTTACTCCGGTTTCAGAGATGGTACGGGCATCCACATCAGAATCAATATCTGCTTCCATTACCCCAATTTTCATTTCATCCTTTAAGGTATTGACTGTCTTTACCAATGTTGTTGTTTTCCCTGAGCCAGGGGAAGACATAAGGTTTAATAGAAAAGTTTTATTCTTTTTAAGTTCTTTTCTTAAAATTTCTGCCTGCCGGTTGTTGTCATCAAAAACATTCTGTTTTATTTCTAAAATTTTAAATTGACTCATTCAATTTCCCTCCTATTTACTTTATTACATAAAAAGGAGATTGCAAAACACACAAATAATATGCTCTTTTGTTTTGCAGCCTCCTTTTGGATTACTCAGCTAATGCTTTTATTTCCTTATATTTCTCCAGGTCAACATATAATTCAGAAGTATATGGATTTCTTTTTGTTTTTATTGCTTTATAGATCATGTAGATACAAACAATGATATTGGCAGCAAGTGCCGCAAAACTCCAGAAGAACAATGGAGTTCTATTATATGTAGATGCTACTGCAAATGCGCCCTCATCAATAAATGCCGGGAATGTCTGGGCAAACATGCACCATAATGCTAATGTCTGGGCACGATGCTGTAACCATGCACCTTTTCCAATGGTAAATGCACATAAAGTCGGAGCTAATAATAAGGCAAATCCGCAATACCATGCATGACCCGGCAGACAGTTGTATGTATAGGCAAAATTCCACAAATCATATGCAATGATCCAGAACCAGAGCATATCCGGCCAAAGCATGTCTTTGCTGCCATCTTTCTTTGTAACCCTGCGGATACAGATTCCAAACCATCCGGTAATGGTAATAATGTTTAAAATCCCTGCTGCTGCATTCATAAAATTCCATGAACCGCCAAGTACATACATGGCGTCATCCGCAAGGATACCTCCTTGTGGGTAAGTCAGACCAACCTGGATATCTCTGGCTACTGCTTCTAAAATATTAATTGCTAAAATTAATGGCGGGAAACACAAAGCCCATTTATTCTCTGATAACCTCCAGGTTTTTCCGGTCTTTTTACTGGTACCATGTAAATGTCTTATGCACCAAAATCCAATGCAGCCGGCTGTTGATGAATATACCTTTGCCAAGTGAAACCAATCTGTATATGTAGTATCTTTTAAAACGGTAAACCATAAAACTGATAAAATCCCAGGTAATACTATGAAACAGATAAAACCAACGGATATATATCTTCTTGATAATTCATTTGCTATAAATAATATGGCAAATACTAAAATCCACACAAGCCAGACCATTACTGCACTGGCTCCTGCATCATAATTAAAACGAAACATCTTATCGCTCCCTTTCCCTATCCTTCATTATACGTTCTGCATCTGGTCATACCAATATGCATATACCACTATATGTCTATTATCTAACAATCTCGAAAAAAGTCAATAATTATAAATTTATTCGGCATTTTTATTATAATCCATACTTGTTTTTAGACAAATGATACAATATAATTGGAGTGTGGTACCTGGACAGACCAGTGACAGAAAGGAGCAAAATATGGAATTCACAAAATTATCCGCACCATCGCTAAAAGAATTATTTGTACAGGAATTAGAAGGAATGATTTTATCTGGAAAATTAGCGGTAGGAGAAAAATTGCCTCCGGAACGTGAAATGGCTAAGACTATGCAAGTCAGCCGTACCGTTGTAAATAGCGGCATTCTGGAATTGTCCAGAAAAGGGTTTCTGATCATAAAACCACGTGTTGGTACTTTTATAGCAGACTATCGGCGGACAGGAACCCTTGAGACACTTATCTCCATACTTAAATATAACGGTGGTGTTCTAAGATCTGGTGAAATCCGCTCCATCCTTGAAATACGCCTCGCATTAAGTGAACTTTCCTTCAGACTGACCATTCCTAAACTAACAGAGAAAGATATAAACTCTCTTCGTAAATATGTAGACGGTATTGGAAAATCCTCAACAAATAAAGAAGCCAGTGAAAGAGCCTTCGAATTTCATCATGAGCTTTCCATTCTATCTGGCAATATGCTTTTGCCGCTGGTTTATTATTCGTTTAAAGAAGCAGTGCTTATGCTTTGGGAAAGATTTTGCATTCTCCATGGCCGGGAAAAATTATTTACAAATACAGAGACCCTTTGGCAGTTTATTGAAAAGAAAGATGTGGAAGGAGCTATCTGTTGGTCTAAGAAAACCATATATGATACCATTCAGGGTAAAGATCAAATATATTATTGACATTTTATTACCTGTAAATTTTCACTATAACAAAGATTTTATCCTATGTAACACAGATTTCTATATATGAGGTAAAGGGGCTTTTGCAAAATATATTTTCTGGAATTTAGAAGAAACTTTATATTTCGAGAAATATAAAGTTCTTCTCAATATTCAGAGAATCTTATCTTTTTGCAAAATCCCCTTTATCTTTTGGCTGATATGCAATCAGAACTATATCATTTTCTGCCTTTGAACTTAAGGTTTTTTCTAATTCAGATATATTTTTAACATCTTCCTCAGAGATCTTAGCGATATTAAAATCTTCAAAATTTTTATTTTCCATAAAGAATTCTCCTTCCTGGAATAGTATGTGTAATATTTCGATATAGATACAAACAAAAAAATAGAATAATCCGCTATTTATAATAACGGACTATTCTCTCTTATCTGATAACCGGTCAAAACCATATCTGAATTAAATTTCCTTTTCTTCTTTCCCTGCTAAATAATTAATAAATTGTTGTGCCGTCCGTCCTGAGATTCCACCATGGCTTAACTCCCATATATTTGCTTCCCGACATAATTCTTCCTCTGACAATTTAATATTTGCATGATTTTTAGCTAATTCTTTCACTATCTCAAAATATTCTTTTTGTGTTGGTTTGGAATAATTAATAGAAATTCCAAATCTGGCAACCAGAGATAATTTTTCCTGCATAGTATCAGAATGATGCAGCTCATCTTTAGAAATATCAGAGCGGTCGCTCCATGTCTCTCTTATAAGATGTCTTCGATTTGAAGTTGCATAAATTAAAACATTGTCTGGCTTTGTTTCCAGGCCGCCTTCAATGACTGCTTTTAGATATTTATATTCGATTTCAAATTCTTCAAAAGATAAATCATCCATATATATAATAAATCTGTAATTTCGATCTTTTACACTGGCAATTACCGCTGATAAGTCTTCAAACTGATGCTTATAGATTTCTATCATTCTAAGTCCTTGGTCATAATATTCGTTTAATATAGCTTTTACACTTGTTGATTTACCTGTACCACTATCACCAAACAGAAGAACATTATTGGATTCTCGTCCCTCAACAAAGGCTTTCGTATTATCCACTAATTTTTTCTTTTGGATTTCATATCCAATCAGATCACTTAGGAGAATCTCCTGTGTATTCGTAATAGGAACTAACTCAATTTCATTCTTCTCTTTTTTAATTCGAAAAGCTTTATTTAAACCAAATTTGCCAACTCCATAGTCTTTATAGAAATTCATCACGACTGTAAATATTTCATTTTCATCTTTACTATTTTCGATTTGTTTACTTAATAACCTTACTTTATCACTGACACTTTTGTTATATCTTTTGCCGCTCTTTTTAACAGCCTTATAATTTAGAATAATTTGAAAGCAATTAATATCTAACTCAGCTTCTATTTTTGAAAAATCATAATCAAAAAGTGCTTTAAATATTTTAAAATCATTTCTTGCAAATTGATTCACACTGCCTTCATTGGCCCCAACTTTTTCACTTGTAATGGCAAAAGGATTTTCATTGGTTGCAATCAGGTAGCTTAAATAATTATGCCATAAATTTTCATCAAATCCATAAATTGTTGCTATATCAAGCAGCTTATGAATCTGTTCATAAATTCTAGTGATAATATCTTCTTTCTTCCCATGATCGTGCTCATAATCTTTCATGATATCCGCAAGATTTAATAAGATACAATCCTTACCAAAATCTCTGTAGATTACTAACTTTGATGTTAATTTATACATCTTATCAACCTTCGTTTCTTGTACTCATATTAAATATGAATTAATTAATAAATTTACATACGTTCTGGAGCCTCAAATCCAAGCAGCTCAATACAGGTATTCAGAATACCATAAGCGAGTGTAATAAGAGAGATCCATGAATCTCTTCTCTCTGGATTTTCTTCTGAAATGATTTTGTTGCCGTGATAAAACTTATTAAAGGCATTCGCCAGATCATAAATATACTGACATACCCTGTTTGGTGCATTTTCTGCAAATGCATTATATATGGTTTCATTAAGCTTACTTATTTCAAGCATAAGAGCTGTCTCGCTTTCACTTGAAGGCGGCATGATCTTAATATCCTCTTTTATTTCTTTTCCTGTTATTTCTTTATATTTGTTAAGAATTGATTTAATGCGGACGATGGTATAAAGGATATATGGACCGGTATTCCCTTCAAAAGAAGTAAATCGTTCAATATCAAAGATATAATCTTTTGATACCTGATTGGATAAGTCTCCATATTTTATTGCCGCCAGTGCCACTTTCTTAGCAATATCCTTTGCTTCTTCTTCAGGCATCTCACGATTACTCATAATCATCTTATATACTTCTTCATTTACCAAAGATATTAGATTTTCAAGTCTCATGACTCCGCCATCTCTTGTTTTAAATGGCTTGCCATCTTTCCCATTCATGGTACCAAATCCTAAGAACGTTAAATCTACCTCTGTATCTAATAATCCGGTTTTCTTGGCACATCTGAAGACCTGGGTAAAATATAGCTCCTGTCTTTTATCTACAACATATATGATTCCATCTGGCTGAAATAATTTTTTGCGTTCTACCATAGTTGCAAGATCTGTTGTGTTATATAAGGTAGCTCCGTCTGATTTTAAGATCATGCAAGGAGGCATTTCTTTTGTATCTGTCTCTTCCTTTACATCTACAACCAAAGCACCTTCGCTTATTCTTGCATGTCCGCTCTCTTTTAGATATTCCACCATATCCGGGATATACTCCTGGGCATCGCTTTCTTTCTTCCAAAGATCAAATTCAACATTCAAATTTTCATAGTTCTTCTTCAAATCCGTAATAGATACATTTAAAATATGATTCCACAAAGCAACATATCCTTTGTTCCCATTTTGAAGCAGGAAAGTTGCATTCTTGGCTTCTTCCTTATATTCTGGATGTGACTTGGAATATTCATTGGCTGCCGGATAGATTTCCTCAAGTTCTGAGATGGTAAAAGGAGCCTCTGCCGGATATTCACCTTCAAAGCTTTCATCAAAATACACCAGTTCCGGCTTACGTTTCTTTAACTCAGTAATGATCAGGCCCATTTGTAATCCCCAGTCTCCAAGATGAACATCTCCGATTACATTATGTCCAAGAAATCTTGCTATTCTTTTCACACTTTCACCAATAATGGCAGAACGAAGATGACCTACATGAAGAGGTTTTGCAACATTAGGTCCGCCGTAATCAATCACAATTGTTTTCGGTGAAACAGTTTTTTCACAGCCAAAATAATCAGCAGTTTTCATTTCATTTATATAATTTCCCAGAAACTCTTCACTTATTGTAATATTAATAAATCCTGGCATAATCGCTAGAATATCTTTAAATGTATTACTTTCAGATAATATATCTACCACTTCATTGGCAATAACGATAGGTGCCTTCTTGTATGCTTTGGCAGCTGCCAGGGCTCCATTACATTGATACTGACATAAATCCGGTCTGTTAGATAGTGTGACCATGCCATATTCTTTGTCATATCCGCATTTGTCAAATGCTTCTTTGATTTCATTTGAAATTAAATCGATTATTTTCTTCATCGTTTCCTCCAAGGCTTGCTTAGCATAAATAAACATTTATTATTAATGAATTTTCATTTAATATTGTATTTATTTATTATTTATCTTTTATTGCTTATTATATAAGTTCCATTTTTACTTGTCAATGACGATTCGCCTGATTAAGTACCAGTTATGAAGCTGATAACATTTACAATATTTATACATACTTTTAATAAAATATAACAATTTACTAAGAAATTATATTTTTTGTCATAAAACCCTATATTTTTTATAACAAATAGTGTATATTATATATAATATATTTCTCATAGCGAAAGGAGACATAACATGTTCGGACATTTTTTAGGGGATTATCTTGTAAAAAATAATCTTATTACAAAATCCCAACTAGATATGATTGTTGAATATCAGAAAACATTAAGAGTTAAATTAGGTACTATAGCTATTACAGAAAAACTTTTAACCAGCAGACAGGCAGATGAGATTAATAACCTGCAGATCAAAATGGATAAAAGATTTGGTGATATTGCTATTGAACATGGATATTTAACAGAGGAACAGGTTGATTTCTTATTAAATCTGCAGGGCAGCCCGTATCATCAATTTGTTCAGGCATTAATAGACAAAACAGATATGACACAATCGGATATTGAAAAATATGTGAAGGGATATCAAGAAGAGAACCTTTTATCTGATGATAATCTGGAAGCTATAAAAAGCGGCGATATAGATCGAATTGCCCCAATTTTCACTACTACTGACAATCCATTATGTAATGATCATATAGGCTTGGCACTTCGTAATATTATCCGTTTTATTGATAATCAGATTTTGATCAAGAAATACTATTCTGTTACAGAATATTCTTTTGATAATTTAGCAAGCCAATTCTTAAAAGGAGAACATAATATATTGTTTGGTTTTGCCGGTAAAGATGATTCATTACTTTCTATTGCAAATCCTTTCGCAAAAGAAAACTTTAGTGAAGTCGATGAAGACGCTTTTGATTCAATCTGTGAGTTTATAAATTGCATAAATGGTTTATTTGCATCAAAGCTAAGTGATGAAGATATTGATATTGATTTATTACCACCTGTTTCATATGCAGGCCAGAAATTAATTGCAAACGGTAATATCTATGTTATACCGGTTGTGATCAGTGGAAATGAAGTTGATTTATTATTATCAATGGATAATGCAATTGATGTAATACAATAAACATTTATAATTAAATTATAGGAGGGATATGAGATGGCTAATATACTTATAATAGATGATTCTAAAACTTCAAGGAAAATTCTTAGAAATTTACTGGAAGCAGAGGGACATGTTATAGTAGGTGAAGCTGTGAATGGGGAAGATGGTATTGCTAAATTTAAAGAACTTCGCCCAGATATTACGACTTTAGATATTACAATGCCTGTACTTGATGGACTGGAAGCATTAAAGCTGATCATGAATGAAGATGAAAAGGCAAAAGTGGTTATGGTGACCGCAGCTGGTCAAAAGAATAAAATGGTGGATGCATTAAAACATGGTGCTACAGAATATATTTCCAAACCATTTGAACCAGAACAAATTATTTCAATCATTTCTAAAGTAGCAGATGAAAAAAATTGAACATAATAGATAAAACCGGAGAATCAATAAAGTTTCTCCGGTTTTTCTATATAAACATAATATTTCATATTACACTATATTTGATTCTGTTGGCATGATAATTGCAGCGACTACATAAGCTACGATACCTGTACCGGTGCAACCAAATAAGACAAATAATAATCTGACGATTGTCGCATCTAAATTAAGATAATCTGCTAATCCTCCACAAACACCGCATAACATTTTATTAGTTTCAGATCTGTAAAGTTTTTTTGGTCCCATAATATCATACTCCTTCCTAATCTACTTTAATGGTTACATTGCCGACTCCACAATTTATATTAAAGTCGAACTCTGCATTGTCGTTAACTTTCTTTGTTGAACTGGTAAATGTATATTCATCATCATTAATTATAACATTTCCGACACCAGAATCAATATAATAATTGTAATCTTCCTCTTGTCCATCCAGATACATACTTATCTGTCCGACACCACATTCAACATTGCTATCACCTGCTATCACACCCTTAATTGTTATGTTACCCATTCCGCATTCAATATCCGTTTCTTCGGCTTGAATATTATCAATATTAATTTTTCCGGCACCAACGGTTAAATCAGCTTCCTTATATGCCACAAGTTTATTTACCTGCATTCTGCCTGCGCCAACATCAAAAGTGACTTCATCTCCTGATATCTCATCAATTTCGATTTCACCTGCCCCCAGACTGATATTAATTTTCTCACCATTAAAATTTTCTGGTATGAAAATTGTTATAGATGACTTTCTATTATTAATATCTATGCCATCATTTCCTATATGGATTCCAAAGAAGTTTATATTATAATTACTCTTATCTTCCACTCTCCAAGTGTCTCCATCCATATAGCTTTTCAAATTATTCCGACTTATATTCTTAGATTCAATTGCAAATTCCTCACCTTTTTTTATCAATACTTCTCCATAGTGAATATCAATATCAACAGATTTTACACCACTATAAGTTTCTTTTAAAGAATCGCTTGAGTTATTTGAATTATTATCATTTATATTATTATTGTTATTATCTCTGTTAATTATTCTGTCATGTATCCTGAAAGGTCCTACATTTAAACTATACCATGATGCACCTGAGGTGATACCGATAATTGTAAGAATGATACCTATGCCAATAAGCCCTAATGCTACTTTAGCACATACTTTATAAAATGATTTCATTGTGTCGTCCCCCTCTTTTTAAATAGTTTTCTGCATAAGTCCACAATTCCTCTTACCATAACAGGTATTACTTTGGTGCATACTAACATTGTCAATATAGCACCAAGAGTGCCTAAACCAAACAGGATCAGCCCCGCGCCACACATTAGTATTCCATTGATTGGTGTAATAAATAATTGCACCACACCTGCTATAAATAATACCAGGCCACCTATTAAAAAGGATCCTGCAATGGCTACTAATGCAACAAATAAACCAAATATGGTTGCTAATATACCGACGATCAGACCAAAGGCAGTTCCCAGAACAGGGACACCCAACGGTATTGCAACAATACAAATAATAATGATTAATAGTATTTTAGAAGTATTATTGTTATCCTTACCGGTCACTTTACTATAAGTGGTTTTGCTTTCACTATCAGCAGAAGATTTCTCCTCTTCAAATTCCTGGTAATCATTGCTCACAACTTCATAGCGATCTTCTTCAATTGTAGTATCTTTATACCCATTCTCTGTATAAATAAATTTTTCAGAGTCTTTAAAAGAATTATCATTTAGATCTGATTTGATAAATGCTGCAATCCTTTCCGGTGAACCTAATTCACTGATAACTGCATCTGTATTATCAGGACCAGCATCTTCGAAGTAATCATCATAATATGTTAAAGCCGCTTCCCTTTCTTCTGACGGAAGGTCCCTTAATAATTCTTCCAGTTGGTTCATGAATTCTATTTTGGTCATTATTCTACCCCCTCGAACATTTTATTGATTTTTTTAGAATAGCTCTTCCATTCTTCATAATATAATTTAAGCTGAACCATTCCTTTGGCTGTTACTTTATAATAACGTCTATTTCTTCCTCCGTACTCCATATCATAAACTTCAAGGCAGTTATCCTTTTGTAAGCGCCTTAGGACTGGATAAAGGGTGGATTCTGATACGTCTATCGCTTCTCTAACATCCTGGGTTATTTTATAACCATAGGTGCCTTCACTATCCTTTGAAACAACTGCCAAAACAATTGCATCCAGTAGTGCTGCTCCAGTATTGAATATCATCCGAACATCTCCTTTTATTGATATAATATTATTTTGTTATCAATACTATACATCATATAATATTATATGTCAATAATATAAAATGGAAACTTATAAAAATATATTTTATCTGTCTTTCCTGCTGCATTAAAAAAGAATGCTCAAACGTGAGCACTCTTTTTCTGCGTTAATCTTTCGTTATAGATCCATTTTATTTAATTCTGATTGCATTAAACAATAGTTAACAATTCCGAGACCAAATACTTGAAGTAACAGATAAATAATGGACATATCTTGTCCGTTCGTATCCATTCCTCTCTTTTGTTTTGCTATTGTAATGTTCTGTCCCATTTTATATGCCCAATAGATTGAATAAATTCCACATGTGATAAGACTTAATAGAAAAGCCATACCACCACTAACTGAATAATCATCACTTGCTTTTGCAATATCATCGGTCAGAACAATCATCCAATATATTCCATAGATACCACATGTGATAATTGATAAAATAACACTAATTGCTATGTCTCTTTGTTTCATCCTTAAATCCCCTTTCTACGTACCATTTTATATTATAATTATAATAGCACTTTGTCAATATATGCCGAATAGCAAAATATTACTATATTTCGGTATCAAAGGTTTGTTTTCTTAGTCTGTATTCTGAATTCCATTGGCAGAATGATTTTAAGAGGTGCAAATTTTGATGCTATCCTTAATAATTTCATATTCATACCTGGAACCACTAATTCTTTTCTTTGAAACAATCCCCTAATTGCTTCTTTTGCACATTGTCTTGCAGTAATTGAACTTAAATTAAAATCTGCATTTGCCACTTTATTAAATTCGGTATCCACAGGTCCCGGACAAAGAGTTGTAATATGAATATTCTTATTACTTCTTTGCAGCTCATAATTTATGGAAAGACTAAGATTTAAAAGGTAAGCTTTTGTAGCACCATAAGTTGCCATGACTGGCCCTGGCTGAAAACCTGCCATACTTGCCACATTAAGTATAAACCCTTTTTGTTTCACTTTTATAAATAACTTGGTTAGAATATGAGGTGCAATAATATTGGTACGAATCATATCAAGTTCATTTTCTAATGATATGTTTTCAAAATATCCAATTTTACCAAATCCCGCATTATTTATCAGTACTGTAATATCTAAGTTTTTGATTTCTTCAAATAATTGATAGCAATTTTCTTCCTCAGACAAATCGCATTCTTTCGTAATTACCTTGACCTTATATCTTGCTTCTAATTGCTTTTTTAAACCCAATAATCGATTCTTTCGCCTGGCAACTAAAATCAGGTCATATTCCTTTTTTGCCAGTAATTTGGCAATTTCTAGACCAATGCCACTTGAAGCACCTGTAATTAATACATACATATTCTACCTCCGTATTACCATAGATGGGTCGGATAAATCCCTTCCTCTTTTAATCTGGCTATTGCTTTTACTACTTCTTCCTTATCTTCTTTATAAGTAACACCATACCATTTATCCGGAGTTTTTAAAACCTGAACCCCTGCTTTGCTTTCATTAATAAGATCTCCAACCACATTAGGCAAAAAGTACTCTGCCTTTAACGGGTTGCTTTTTATATTCTCCTGTAGAAATAATCGGAATCTTATATTTAATTCCTCTAAAATGCTTGGGGTAAATCCCCACATATTCATTGAAACTGTGCTATCCATTGAGATCTCATTAAAAGTTTTTCCATCATCTTCTGTATAATACGCTTTCCCGTTCTTCTTTTCAATATGTGTTCTTTCACGAATCCCAATCAGAGACGAATCAGAATTGATTTGGCAAACACCTCTGGCTACATATCCATAATCAGTTAATGTATTACTTAGTATATATCCAACCATGGCATATTGATATTTTTCTTCATCCTTTGCTCTGATCAGATAATTATAGATCAGGGAAAATGCATGTTTTCCATAATAATCATCTGCATTGATTACTGCAAATGGTCCATCTATTTTACCAAGACAACTTAGAACTGCATGGCCGGTTCCCCAAGGTTTTTTCCTTCCTTCCGGCACCCGAAATCCAACTGGCAGATTGTTAATATCCTGATAAACATATTCTACTTCGATATGCTTTGATAATCTTTCTCCTATGGATTCTTTAAATGTTTCTTCTATTTCTTTTTTTATAATAAAGAGAATCTTTTTGAATCCTGCACGAATTGCATCATAAATGGAAAAATCAATAATCATATGACCTTGTTCATCCACTGGATCAATCTGCTTTAATCCACCGTATCTGCTGCCCATTCCCGCTGCCATTATTACCAATACTGGTTCTTTCATATTATACCTCCAGATATTCACAATTATCTAACCTAATCTAATATATGTAAGGGGAAAGCGATTTAAATTCACTTTCCCCTATTTAATCAGATAAATCTTATATTTATTTTACAAAGATAGAATAAAAATGTCAATTATAATCAATCAACATATACTCTTGCCTGTTGAAATTCATCCTGAATTTCTTTCGATGGCTCTTTTGTTACTAATGAAACAACAATAATTACTATACAGGAAACTATAAATGCAGGCAGCAATTCATATATGCCAAAAATTCCCCCTATTGGTTTAATCACTAATTTCCATAAGAATACCATCATTGCTCCTGACAACATACCTGCCACAGCACCCTCTTTTGTAGTTCTCTTCCAGAATAAAGAGAATAGCATAATAGGCCCAAAGGTAGCACCAAACCCTGCCCACGCAAAGGATACCACAGTAAATATCACACTGTTTTCATCCAAAGCGATAATGATACCAATGAGCGCAGCGATTAATAATACAATACGTGATACATTCATAACTTCTTTATCAGTAGCATTCTTCTTCAATATTCCCTGATAAATATTTTTAGAGAATGCAGAAGAAGCAATTAATAGATAAGAATCGGAAGAGCTGATCGTTGCAGCAAGGATACCAGCCATTGCCAGACCTGCCAGGAGCGTTGGCAATAATCTCGTGGACATTGAGATAAAAATACTTTCCGCATCACTTGGCGTCAGTAAAAGAGTCGGATAAATGGACCTGCCAATTAATCCAATGCATACTGCTGCAAATAAAGAGATAGCACACCAAATAGTTGCAATTCTCCTTGATTTCTTAATTTCAGAATGTTTTCTGATTGCCATAAAACGTAATAATACCTGAGGAACTCCAAAATAGCCCAGTCCCCAGGAAAGTGTTGATAATATGGTAATGAGACCATATGTTTTTGCTTCACCAAAAATTGCTGCATTTCCATTCACTTGTTGAACTCCATCAAGAACTTCAGGAGAAGATATTCCAAAGAAAGTAAGAAATCCCGGAATCTCCTTTAAATTATCAATAACTGCACCAATACCTCCTGCATATACAACTGAGGTGATTAAAATAAGTATAAGGGCCAGTATCATTACAATTGCCTGCATAAAATCTGATACACTTTCAGCTAAAAATCCACCTAGAAAAGTATAGATAATAACAAATATGGCACCTGCAATCATCAATGAATGATAAGAAAAACCAAATAAAGAATTAAATAATTTACCAACAGTTACAAAACAACTGGCTGCATAAATTGTAAAGAATACTAGAATAAAAACTGCAGAAATTGTCATGATTATCTTTTTCTGCTCTTTGAAACGATTACTGAAAAAGTCTGGAATAGTGATAGAATCTCCTGCCACAATAGAATATCCATGTAATCTGTTTGCTACAATTAACCAATTTATATATGTTCCTGCCAAAAGACCAATCGCTGTCCATATTGCATCGCTTAATCCTGACCAATACGCTACTCCAGGTAATCCCATAAGAAGCCATCCACTCATATCAGATGCTTCTGCACTCATGGCAGCAACCCACGGACCTAGTGATCTTCCCCCCAGGAAATAGTTCTCAGAATTCGTATTCGCTCTCTTAGCATAAAACAGACCAATTCCAATTACTAATGCCATATAGCAGCTCATGGTAATAAATATTTGTAAGGTTCCTGCATTCATTTTTCGTCCTCCATTATTTATATTTATCAGATAAATTAAAGATATATTGACACCGATTATAACAGAATCCTCCTGCTTTCACAAGTATATTGTATATATATTCTTAAACAAATTATAATTATTCTATTTTTCATATGAATATCAAGTCACTTATACATCTATTTCAGCACAACCCTACAAAAAATTACATAGAATATAATAATCAGTGAAATAAGTATCTAAGGAGGGTCTGTTTTGGATTTTCGACGCAGTAAAACTTATAATAACTTACTCTCTGCTTTTGATGGCGAATTAAAAGCAAGTTCAAAATATAAGATTTATAGTATAAAGGCACGGGAGGATGGTTATGAACAAATTGGTAATATATTTGATGAAACCGCATGGAATGAACAAGAACACGCTAAAATCTGGCTAAAATGCCTGAAATGCGGCGAAGTCCCATCTACTTATGAAAACTTAAAAGAAGCCGCTGCAAGAGAACATTATATTGCAAGTAAAATGTATCGTAATTATGCAAATGTCGCAAGAGATGAAGGATATCTGGAAATTGCAGAACTATTTAATGGCGTAGCTAAAATTGAAGGGAATCATGAAAATCAGTTTCAAAAATTATCAAAAAATATCAAAAAAGATACTGTATTTTGTAAAAGCACTAAAGTTACCTGGATCTGTACCAACTGTGGACATATGGAATACTGCGATTGTGCACCTCACAAATGTCCAATATGTGGTTATCCACATTCCTATTTTGAAATTAGAGAAGACAATTACTAGCTTGATAAACATCGCTAATGTGAAAAGGGCGCCGCATAATTTAATGCGGCAGCCCTATTTTTTAATTGATAACAATGCATATGTAGCATTTTTCATCGAATGTGAATAATCACATTAAAATAAAGTTATTATAGTTCTGTAAAAGAAGCTTTATCTAATCCACAAACCGGGCAAACCCAATCTTCTGGAACTTCTTCCCAAGGAGTACCTGGTGCAATACCACTATCTGGATCACCTACTGCTGGGTCATACACATATCCACAAGGACATTCATATTGTTTCATAATTACTACCTCCTTTAATTTGGAAAAAATAAGTATAAAAGTTATTTTATACTATATAATGACATTATATTATTTTCTCTCCTGTGTCAAGTCCTATACGCAGGCAAATATGATTATTACCCACTATATTGATATAAATGAACAAATATACATATAATTATGCTATAATATTTTATATGATTAATTGGAGGTAAAAAATGATCAGTGATGCTAATAAGGCTGTTTTATATAAAGCCTTTAATTTCTGGGATAAATTAAGTTTATCAGAACAGGAACTTATTATAAATAATTCTACTCTCCTTCATTACAAGCGAGGAGACAATATCTATAGTGGAGGCAGGGATTGTTTAGGAGTTCTTATTATAAAAAATGGCGGGCTTCGAACCTACATACTTTCAGAAGATGGACGTGAAATTACACTATACCGTTTAAAAGAAGAAGATATCTGTATTCTTTCTGCCTCCTGTATCTTAAGGAATATTACTTTTGATGTACATATTGATGCAGAAGTAGATACAGAAATTATTATTGTAAATGCTACTGTATTCCAAAAAATATGTAACCATAACATTTATGCTGAAAATTTCTCAAACAAAGTAACAGTGGAACGATTTTCAGATGTTATGTGGTCTATGGAACAGATATTATTTATGAGTTTTGATAAACGCCTTGCCATCTTTTTGTTAGATGAAATTTCAAGGAATGGGAATGATATTTTAACACTTACCCATGAACAAATTGCCAAATACATGGGTTCTGCCAGAGAGGTAGTCTCCCGTATGCTCAAATATTTTTCAAATGAAGGAATCGTTGAACTCTCCAGAGGAATCGTTAAGGTGACCGATAAAAAGAAACTGCGCAAACTAACCGAGTAGAATGAACTGAAAACTTCACGTTTGCATAAAAATAAACTATATATCTCACCACTTTTAGAAGATAATAAAAAAGGTGAGAATATATAGTTTATTTTAATCCTGTTGAATGTAAAAATCAGGCATTCAGCATATCCAAAATAGAAGCTTTTGGTTTTGCACCTACTGAACTTTGGACTACTTTTCCTTCCTTCATGACTACTAATGTTGGTATGCTCATTACTTTAAATTTTGCGGCAAGCTCATGCTGCTCATCTACATTAATTTTACCAACTTTAATATCATGCATTTCCCCTGCAATTTCATCAACAACCGGGGATACCATTCTGCATGGTCCACACCAGGTTGCCCAAAAATCCAATAAAACAGGTTTTTTTGATTTTAAAACCTCTGATTCAAAATTTTCTTTCGTTATAGTTAATACACTCATACATATTCTCCTTTCCATTTTGTTTTCTTGATTCTACCTATAATTATACTCTTTTTAGAAAATATATCTGTAACTTAATCACAATACAATTCATTTTTCTTTAGGAAAAGGGTTTTTGCATATCACAATATTCTACTGTTGCAAAAACCCTTTACTATTATTTATATTCAATTGTATTGTTATAGTCTACTGTAAATGATTCTCCTTTTTCCATAACAATATGGCCTGATGAATATGGCTCTCCTTCTACAGTAATATATACATCCTGTACACCATAATATCCTCCAAGTGTATTGGTAATACATTGCAGGATCATGGCTTCATATCCAGAACCAGCATTCATTTCAGATTCCAACTCTTTTGAGAAATCAACATAGACTTTATTATCTTTATTTAAATATAAGCTTTTTATTTTTACGTTCGGACCAAATACTTTATCAAAATTATCTTCTGAAAACTCTTTATAATTCTTTTCAAAAATTGATTTTGTAATATCATTTGTATTAAAATTTAAGTCTCGATTGACATAGTAGATTTTGTCATTGGCCACATCCGGGAAATAAAATCTTACTGTCTGGGTAAATGGCACATTTTTCTCAATTTTACTTAGGACTGAAGTTACTTCTAATCCTTCGGAACGAAAAACGGATTTCACAAGTCCCACTCCAGGTGCATAATAATCATATATAATATCATTATCTCCTTGTGTTGCAACTTCAAGAGCTTTATACGTACCTGTTGGTGTGTCTACAGTTACATCTTCTTTGGAAATATATCTTTTACGATTATCTGATAATGTCCACTGAGTACCTTCTTTTAGGGGTTCTTTTAAAAGAATCTCAGGATTGTCATTGCTTACCTTAAGTAGATTTTCTCTATAATAAGTTTCACCCTGAGCCAGTAATAAATTAAGATTACCATCTTTATTCTCAATAATTTTTACTGTCTCAGTACCACTATTATTACTTCTTTGTTGAATCCGATTGTCATCTATATAATCTGTTACAAGATAATAAGAGGCGTATTCATTTCCTTCCCCTTCATATATATATTTTGTATCAGATAGGAATGGAAAATAATCACTTATCTTTCGAATTTCATTTTGTAATTCTTCTTTCGTCTCATCCTCAGAATTCACATCATCATCTTTTGTATTACCCGCATTCTGGGTATTTCCACTAAGATTTTCTTCTTTTTGTTTTCCACAGCTAAACAAAAATGTGGCACATACTGTCAGGCTTAGTACCAATAAAAATTTTTTCATAGCAAACCCGCCTTTCTCCTGTATTCAGTCTTAACGTTATACTTATACTTCCCTTTCTTATATAATTCCATACCAAGGGGTAAAATCCTTTTTTTTAATAAGAAATACTTATATTTAAAAAATTCTTAATTATAGAAAAGAAACTATATACTTCTAGAAATTTTCCATATGTAAATAATGAAGAGATTCCCATTATTACAATGATTGGATCAAAAATATCTAGAAATATATAGTTTCTAATATTATATATTAATTGTATATAGCCAAAAATTTTTAAAGGATTGGAATTATTGGTTTATCTTTTCCCATTTTTACAGAAACTATCCTTTTACTGCACCGGCAACAAGACTTTCCTGAACCTGATTGCTTAAAAAGAAATATACTATAATAGTAGGTAATGTGGCAATAACCATAGCTGCACCAATGAGCCCCCAGTCAGTTGAATACTGTCCCGAAAATGACATGATACCTACCGGCAGTGTTCTAAAATCAGAACTGTCTACCAGAGTATTAGCAAACATTAATTCATTCCAAGTTCCTAAGAATGTAAAAATAGATGCGGTTGCCAATGCCGGTTTGATAATTGGTAAGATGATTGTAGCAAAACACCTGAAGACCCCACTACCATCAATATATGCTGCTTCCTCAATTTCTTTTGGGATTCCCCTGTAAAAGCCTACCAGAATCATAATACTCATGGGGATTGCAAATGAGATATAAGGAATTAATAATCCAAGATACCCACCCTTTAACCCCATCTTATCAAGGACTTGAAAGAGAGGTAATAATGCTGCCTGAGTCGGTATCATAATACCAAGGGTAAAAAAACCATATGTAACATTACTTAATTTCCATTTCATTCTGGCGATTGCATACCCTGCCATTGCTGTAAATAATCCAGTGACTCCTACCGTTACTACAGAATAGAATGTTGAATTTAAGAAATATCTTAAAATTCCTCCATCTGATAATGCAGTTTTATAATTAATCCATCTCCAATCTTTTGGTAGACCAATTACATTATCCCCAAAGATTTCAATATTGCTTTTTAAGGAAAATGTAATCAGCCAGTAAAGTGGAAACAGCTGAGTCAGAGCTATTATTATTAATATTATTAATAATATTCTTTTCTTTATTCTCTTGGTTTTCATATGAATATCCTCCTATATCGCCGAAGCATTTTCTTCTGATTTCTTAAATATTTTCCTTATTACAAAACTAAACAGTAAACATTCAATTACAATAAAGAAAGCCTCTGCACTGCCGTATCCATAGAGCCCCCGGCGGAATAGACTGTTGTACATTAATGTACCAGGAACCTCACTTGCGTGATTTGGTCCACCACCTGTCATAACATAAATCAAATCAAATGCCCTAAAAGATCCGGTTAAAGAGAATAATAAACAAGTTTTAATTACTGGAGCCAATAATGGCAATGTAATCTTTAGGGATACCTGAGTTTTAGAAGCTCCATCGATCCTGGCTGCTTCATAATAATCTGTTGAGATTGATTTAATACCAGCATAAAAAATCAGCATGTGATATCCGATATATTGCCAAACAGCAGGAATCACTGTACTTATAAATGCCGTTGAAGGAGTCGATAACCATGAAAACTCATAATTTTTATCCCCAAAGAAACGAATGAATATATTGATCAATCCATATTGGCTGTTAAAGATTTTCATCCACAATTGTCCAATAACCATGCTTGAGATAACTACTGGAACAAAATAGACAGTTCGAAAAAATTTCTCACCTTTTACTCCTCTTGCAAGTACAATAGCAAGAAGTAATGATAGTGGAAGCTGAATAAATATAGATGCCCCAGCTAATACAAAAGAATTTATAAGTGCTTTTGGAAAATATCTGTCCTTTGTAAATAATTCAATATAATTATCCATTCCTAAAAACTTCATTGTACCTATTCCGTCATATTCAAACAAGCTATAGATACCTGTGACAAAAAGTGGTGCCACAACAAAACATAAAAATAGTAATAATGCCGGCAGGACGAATATAGCAATATAACGTTTCTTACCTAACATTTTATCCATAGATTTCCCCTCCTATATTGTCAATTGATTAGTCAAGGGTGTTTGTCAGACAAAAGATACCCTTAAAGTCGTCGTTGCTTTACACCTTCACAAATGATAAAGGATTATCACTTTTAAATACTCTAAGTGATAACCCCTTATACATTAAAAGTGCGAACTTTTATTTTTACTGATTAATTGCCCCTTTATGTTCTTCTATAAATGCATCTACATCTGCATTTGGAGCAAATAAAGTCTGTACTTGTTCATTATGAATTGTAGCTGGGTTAGATTCAAGAGAAGTATCCCATGCTAAAACACCTTCTACGCTTTCACCTAGTAATCCTTTGATTTGTACAAATAAAGGATTTAATTTACTTTCATCAAGTTCAACATCCCATCCACAGAATCCTGTTCCTGTTTCATAAGCTGCTTTACCCATTTTTTCATTAATATAGATAGCGAATTTAGCTGCTTCATCTGCATATTTTGTATTTTTATTAACCCAGAAAGATTCAATAAATCCACCGGCATAATCTGTTTCATTGCCTTTACCAGGAATCATAGGAATCTTTAATGCAACTACATTTTCAGGATTGATTGTTGCTGTTGCATCTGTATAAACCTGGTTCGCAAACCAGCTGCCCATAATTCTCATTGCTGCATTGCCGCTGATAAATGAAGAGTTTGCATCATCATTACCGGTTTCTAATGGGTTCTTGCCAAATGCACCTGCATTATAAAGTTCTACCACCTTATTCGCAGCATCTGTATATCCTTGGTCTTCAAATGGTTTTTCACCACTTAACATTGCATTAATATTGCTTCCACCAACTTCTCTAAGTGCTAAAGCCTGATAGATAAATGCTGCATTCCAGCCGTCTTTTGCACCAGCTGCAATTGGAGTTACTCCATCAAGTGCTGAAAGTTTCTTACAAGCATCTAATAATTCGTCATATGTAGTAGGTAATGCAGCTCCTGCTTTTTCAAATAATTCTTTGTTAGCATAAAGAGTCATAAACCATGAAAACATCGGTACAGAATATGTTTTTCCGCCATATTCAAATGCTGAAGTAGAACCTGGCAAAATTTTTGCTTTAACATCATCTGTAAGATAATCATCTAAAGGAAGTAATTTATCAGCATTTACAAGTTTTTTTGCCATACCAGCTCCCCAGTAATAGAAAACATCAATACCACTTGCATTCCCTGCAAATTCAGCTGAAATTTTAGTTTTATATGCTTCTGTATCAAGAGTTTGCGTATTAATTGTTACATTAGGATTCTCTGCTATGTAATCAGCAACTGCCTGATCATAGATTTTTTTCAATTCATTTGTGTCATTTGACCATTGGTGCCATACATTTAATGTAACAGCTTCTGCTGCATCGTCTTCTGTCTTTGCTGCGTCATCTGTAGCAGCTTCATTCGTCGTATCATTTGTAGCTGCTTCTTTTTCTTTGTTCCCACAAGCTGCCATACTCATTGTCAGTACACCTACTAATAATAAAGCAATCAGTTTTTTAGAAACTTTTTTCATAATATTCCCTCCACATTATTCAATTTTAAATTGAATCATATTATAATTTTGAAGAAATCCTCATATAGAGTTTCTTCCATTTTTGCTACAAGACTTGTAACACAACATAAGCATGCTTTCTATGTTGAAACCAGTATACAAAATATATGGTATTTACTCAATTTAATATTTTTAACTAAAAGGTAACTATTTTTACCTGGTATTACAATAATAAAAAATAATGAATTAGACACGTTATCTATATTTACACTGTATAGTAAATAATGGTATAATTATGTCTAAAAATAATGTAACATTCAACTTTATGAACTACAATTATTATAAGATAATACTACTAAACATATTTGCAGGAATGGAGGATTTTTATGAACAAAATCTATCGCATATTACCAGTCATACATGCTTTTGTAGGGGTCGGAGCCATTGCTGGCGGCCTGGGTGCTATACTAAACCCGAATGAACCAATGGGCATGTCTACCCAATATTTAAAGAATTCACCATTTGATAATTTCTTTATACCAGGACTTATTTTATTTACTGTAATTGGACTGGGAAATATACTTAGCGCCATATTATTTCGCTATAAATTAAAGTACCAGGGATATATTAGCAGTATCTTCAGCTGGGCTTTAATAATTTGGATTGTTGTACAATGCATCATGCTCTGGGCAATTGGTATTTTACATATTTTATATTTTATCATTGGATTAATCGAAGCACTATTATCCTTCCTCATCTTGTTAGAGCAGCGCCTTTTCCCGGCAAATATAGTTCTATTAATATATAATAAGTTTAAGAAAGCCTAAATTATAGTTATAGTTCAGCCATAAAGCTCGAATTCGCGACCCTGCATGGCTGAACTATATTAAAATTTAGGCTTTTTATATTCTTTTATTGTGACTCCCACTTGCTTTTTAAAACAGATACTAAAATAGTGAGGGTCACTTATTCCAATTTGTTCAGCGATCTCATACGCCTTTAAATCTGTTGTATTAAGAAGAATTATACTTTGTTCGATTCGTTTTCTCGTGATATATTCAATAAGGCTCTCTCCCATCTCCTGTTTAAATATACGGCTTAAATAACTTTCATTTACAAATACTTTACCCGCGATAGTCTTTAGTGTAAGTGTTTGTTCATAAAGATGTTTTTCAATATATTCAAGAGCCTGATCAATTAATTTATTGCTTTTCCTTGTTCTCATACTGTCACTGTATTCTAAAATAGGTTTAATTATCTTTTTCAGGCAAAGATTCATTTCCGAAACTGTTTCAATCTTTGAAACTTCTTCATATAAATATTCTTCACCTACAAGCTGACCAAGGCTTTTCCCATGCTTTGTCAGTACTGTGGCTGCTTTTGAAAGCATATTCATTGCCATTAATTTTAAATATCCGGTGTCTGTAACTCCTGCATTCTTAATAACATTGGTGTATTCATTAATATATTCTTCCACTTTTGCTTCCAAGCAGTTCTCAACATTAAACTCAAAGTCCTTCCAGTTAATGTCTATTTTTCCTCCATCATCTTTCTTTATTTCAGCGTATTCCTTATATGTAATGCAGCAATTACGCCCAATAATTACACTTGCACTAATAGCTTTCACTGATTGCCTGTAAGCTTTTGCTATCCCATGAAACCCATTTTCAATTAGGCTGATGCCCATATCCACATCAATTTTAATTTCATTATTAATCCTATCCTTGATTTCTTTTGCAATATCATATCCATGATCTGCCTCGTCGCCATATAGATATAGTATGATATTACACAAATAATGAATAAAGCTCACAGATTGTTTGTATTTGTCCTGAATCATCTGTAAAATCTTTTTGCTGTATTCTAATGTTTCTTCTTCATTTGCTTTATCCTTTACAAGGGGACTGATGTTAATGCAGATACATCTTTTTTGCAAATCTTCAAAATCATACATGGATAATTTATATTTTGCTACCTCTTCTTCAATACGATTTTCTACCAAGCGCTGTAAAAAGCTCTCTATTACAATATCCTGATTTTCAGCTGCTGTTTCTTTTAGCTTCTTATATTCTTCATGATGGCCTTCTTCTAATTTCAATTCTTCTTTTATATTTTCAATAATGGTAGCAATTTCATTAATATTTACTGGTTTTAAAATGAAATCTTTCACACCCAGCTGGCATGCCCGCCTTGCATAATCAAACTCACGATATCCTGTGATAATAACCACACGGCATTTTTCGGAACGTTGTCTGATTTTCTCAGTCAGGACCAGTCCATCCATAAATGGCATATTGATATCAGTAAGTACAATATCCGGTTCTTTTATATCGAAGAATTCAAGTGCTTCTTCTCCACTGCTTGCTTCCCCTATTATTTCAAATCCATTTTCTTCCCATGGATATCCTTTCCGGATTAACACCCGTTCTAATTTCTCATCATCTACTAATAATACTCTCGTTTTCATTTCCACTCACCCCTTCGATCACTTTTACACGTATTGTAATTTCTGTTCCACTACCAATTTCACTGGTTATTGTAAGTGGTTTTTTAATATCATAAAAGAGAGAGATTCGCTGAATTGAACTATATAATCCAAATCCTGATTTTTCTTTTTGAGTTTTCCCTTCTAGAATTTCTTCTACGCGATCATCCGTCATTCCTGAACCATCATCTGTTACAATAAATATGATTTCATCTTCATCCTGATATCCTTTCACTCCAATCTTTCCTTTGCCCTTTTTATCACGAATTCCATGATGTGCAGCATTTTCAATGATTGGTTGTAAGATTAATTTAAGAATCTTATATTCTTTAATTCTTTCTTCGATATCATACTTCATAATAATCTTATTATCATAACGGATATTTAAAATGGTAATATAACTTTCAATGCAGGCAATTTCGTCCTTGACGGTTATAAGATCCTGTCCGCTGTTCAAACTGTTTCGATAGAAATTACCTAAGGCCTGGGTCATCTTAAGACAGTTCTTGTGGTCCTCTATCAAAGCCAGAGCGGAAACCGCATCAAGAGTATTATATAAAAAATGAGGATTGATCTGTGCCTGAATGATATCCAATTCATTTTTCGCTATGATTTTTTCTTCTGCCTTTACTTTACTTATTAATTCTATAATGGATACAATCATTTGATTAAATACTTTTTTTAAGTCATTTATTTCATCCGGATGCTCTGTATCTATGGAAAGTTTTATTAATCTGCCATCTTCCACTAATTTCATATGTTTTTGAACTTTATTAAGAGGATTGAAGATCAACTTGGTTAATACTACAGAACAAGCAAATATAAAGATCAAATTTAATATAATGATCAGAATAATCCATGAACTAAAATATTTGCCAACAGAAAAGGTATTGGAGCTCAATGGTATAGCCCCTACTAATTTCCAGTCTTCTATTCCCAAATCCTGTCTGGCTACAATCATCTTATTGCTGGAAGAAGCAACCATATGATATCCTTTTTTCGAATATTTTCCATCTAATATGTACTGATCCATTTCTTTTTTATAACCGGATGGTTTAATGATATACCTGTTATTGGAGTCAACAATGCAAAATTGTGAATTATACTTCTTACCTACTTCATCAAAATAATTCTGAATTGTAATTTCATCCACATTAATCATTAATGCTGCCAAAGGTTCGTAAGTATCCACATCTGAAATTTCCCGAACCAAAGAGATATAATTTTTATCTTTTTTCGTTGGAAAAGATAATACCTCTTCACTTTGGTGGATGAACAAGACATCCCCTCCCGCATTCTTCATCTTCCGGTACCAATCCGTTTGATTGACTTTTTCTTTATTTACAAAAATTGGTCCTGTTTTATAGGAAGAATAATAATTATTAAAACTATCAAATACAAACACACTGGATATATAATCTCCGGATAATAGCATGTTTACTAAACTCTTTTGCATAGTTTGATGAACCGCAGGGTCAATGCTATCTGATTTAATCTTTGTTAAAGCTTTTTGAACATTCTTATCAAAATAAATTAAATCTGAAAACTGGCTCACATTTTCAAAAATAAAACTAAGGTTCCCTTTTAATGCATTCACGGTCTGCATAGCTGCTTCCCCAACTTCTTGTTCTACTTTCTTCTCATTAATGATAGTAAAGACCCCAAAAGTTAAAATAATGGATAAAATTAATACGGAGATATATACAAGAATAATCCTTGTTCTGATTTTTAACCTTTTTAGAAAGTCTTTCACTATGATCATTCCTGTCTCCTCCGTATTACCAGTTTCCCGGCTCCATCTTATATATCCAAATTATACTATAGTCCATATACTTTGTATAGCTGCTCCAATTGTTCTTCATTCATACTCTTTACTGGTGAATTACAGTCGCCGGTATCTTTATTCTCTACAATAAGTACCATGCCATCTTTGTCTAAAGTATGAGTATGCCACACCCCTCTTTTTACATTATAAAGCTTTCCCGGTTCCATTTTGACTCCATCAATTTCTCCCACTGCGTCTCCCTTTCCACCTGCAAACAGAGTACAGTTCCCCTCTATCAGAACAAAAACTTCATCTGTTTCATTATGCTTTTGCATTGTTTTTAAGTTCTGTATCTCCAGTTCCTCGCAATATCTAAGTATTGCCACACGCCATGAGCCATAATCGATCATCGGCTTATAACCTTCTCCCTCATAAGCGGTAATATCAATATATTCATTATTCAAAATTATCCCTCCTTAACTGATCTTATATTATTCCAGAACAATATCAATCTTGTGTGTCTTTTTTGCATCCAGCCTGATAATATCATCTCTTAAAACCATTTCCCGGACAGATTCATATGGTTTTCCATCTATTGCTATACTTGTGATCTTGTACTCACCATACTCTTTTTGATTCTTATTATAATATTCAATTGTTAGTTTCCTGTCTGCAAATACACAATCCACACCCGCTTTTGAGTTACTGTCAAACTGGCTTAACAAAAGTTTTGGCTCAAATAAGAGTTCTCCCAGTTCCCCTTTCACACCATACATCTCTGTTAATACCGTTAGTAATAACCAGCTTGCTGCTCCTGTAAGATAATGATATAATCCTCTTCCATTTTCTCCTATATATTCGGGAATGCCGGGATATATCTTACTCTTCTCAAAATTACTGCAATGAGAGTAAAGACTATGAATTACCTTATAGCCTTCCTGCACAAATCCCCTTTGATACAAAGCATTGGCATACATAACTGCCATATGGGAAAATACTGCTCCATTTTCCTTCTGGCCATATGCAAATCCAAACATTCTTCCAAGGTCCATTTTGACTTCTTTAAAATTTGTATTTAACTTATAGCCGCCAATAGATTCATTATACAAATATTCATCTGCAGCTTTTACAATATCCTCAACCTGTTTCATGGTTGCTGTCTCGGACATAATGGTAAAGACCTGACTGGTCAGCATCATTCGGACTCCGTTATCATTATCTCCCTCAACTCTTCTTCCATTATTATCGTAATAGCCATTATACCAGGAATGACCTCTTTCACCTGTGATCCACTCTGTTTCTCTGATATGGTCCTTAATCCATTCCGCTTTATTTAGTAAGTTTTCTGCCAGTTCTCTGCAGGATATGAATATCTTATCACCACTGATATTATGAATGCCTTCATGACAGTATCTATTTAGAAGTTCCTGTTTTTTCTGAACATCATTATATAGATTATTGTCATCACTAAGAAGTATTTCAAGTTCTTTTGCAAATCCTAGTTCTTTTATACCTTTACCTTCTAAAAGAAGAATCAATTTTGCCATATTTTCTAAATTTCCGCCATAAATAGCTGTAAATGCAACACTTTCACCACGCTTATCTGCCAGATCAAGAGCATCATTCCAATCTGCACCCCGCAAACGTATATGATTATGCTCCCCTACATCATAGAATGCTGTTAAGTGCTGAACCAGCATATGCTCTAATATGGAACCTTGATATATTTCTCCTGACTCAGTTTTTAATTGTTTTCCATAGGCGGTATCCCATAAAGTATCTTTTTCTTCCCCTCTTACTGCCTGAGGGTCTTTAAAATATGTATTTTCTTTTAGCAGGATATCAATGTCTCCACTCTGCATTATATAAAGATTCGTGGTTAAGAATGGCCATACTCCATGATCCATCCATACTCGGGTAATATTGTTGCGATCTGCTATAAATTCTCCCTGTTTTGAACCTATAATTGTTGCATTGGTTCCATCCATTCGAACACCTGCAAAATTATCAATTAACATATTCCTTACTCCATCCGGATTCATAATAAGTAAGGCCAGACAATCCTGCCACAGATCTCTCCATCCCCGTCCTCCTTTCCCATAATCATGATGAGGCAGGAAGGAACATCCATAGATCCTTCGAAGCATTGGTTGAAAATTAACCCAGTACATCCAGGTATCAAAGTCTTTACAGCCGGAGGAATATGATACATTAATTTTATCCTGCCAGTATTTTTTTGTTTCTTCTAAAGCAGTGACACACGTTTCTTTGGAAGAATACATTGAAACTGCATTTTCTAATTCTTCCTGCCCCTTATCATATCCCATGCAGATAATATATGTTTTCTCTTCTTTTGGAGCTAATAGTATCTTCTTAAATTGAATTCCACCAATTGCTTCATAACCGTCAATGCTAAATCCTGCTTTCTGTGACTGTATATTTGTATCTGTCAAAGCTTTAGGATTCTCAAAAGATCCTCCCTCACCGATGAATTCCTCTACTGTAGGATAGAATCCTTCAGGTTCACCCCCATTTTCTTCCACTCCAAATACTCCATATACACAGGTATTCTTTTGATGCCCTCTTTCATCGAAAGTAAGTGTGGGATTTAAAACTACCCCTGTTTTTGTTGTCACGATCCGGTGAAGGAGGGAAGTAACATGTCTATGATCCCTTATATTATCCGCAGATCTGCCATAAAGTGGAATGGCTGCTGTTGGAATTATTTCTAAATCTGCCGCTCCTGTGTTTTTAAGAGTTACAACCATTATTTCCAATAATTCGCCTGAATAAGGTACAAGGGATGTTATCTCTGATGTGATTCCAAATTTCCTGGATTTTCTTAGTAACTTGTGCCACATTATTCCTGCTTCTAATATGGTTTCTTCTTTAGCATCCGTAAAAAGATCAGCCTGCTGGCCCGCTGATTTTCCTGTTGCAGACCATAACCCTTTCCCACTAATATTACACCAGAAATTTCTAGATGCTTTATTATTATGTAAGTCTTCACTGCTTACCGGGGAAAGTAAAAATGCATTTTGTCCCATTTTAGAATCCCCTCCAAGAGATGGCGTTACACTACTCATTACACCCGCTTCATTGGCGATTGGAAAATATAAATAACTTGTTAATTCAGGATTTTCCATTTGGAATGTACCTTTTTTATCTAAATACTTATATCCGTTCATGTCATTTCTCCTTGTTATACTAAAATTTAAACTTTCTCTATTGTATTATAAAAAAAGAATACATGATATAAAACACAAAATTTTTATTATTTGGTGCATTATTTTTACACATTCCCTTTTCTTTCTTCTCAAGAAAATAAGTTCATGTTAGAATATGGAATCGAGTGTAACCTATCTCAGATTTGAGTCACATCTGACTTTAGTTTCACTTATCCAGGGGTACAAAAGAGGGATTTCACTAAGGAGGTATTTCTATGTATAGGAAGCATACAAAAAAAATTAAAACTGCTGAACATGCGAAACACTTTAAATCAATTAAAACACAACTAATCATTATATGTATCTTATTTGCAATTGTTCCACTAATTATTGTAAATATCTTATCCACTAAAATATCGAAAGATACTTTGCGGGATACCAGCAATCAGTTAACCGTTCAAATTATGAATCAGGCTGGTATCAACGTCACTCATTACATTGATCAGACAGAAAAAAGCTTAACAAAATTTACTGTTACAGACCTTATACAGAGCAATCTATTATCTAATTTCTATTCCACTGATTTAATGAAAAAGATGAAAGCTGAGAAAGAAATTAAGG
Organism: Mobilisporobacter senegalensis; assembly: GCF_003752155.1. GTDB lineage: Bacteria > Bacillota > Clostridia > Lachnospirales > Lachnospiraceae > Mobilisporobacter > Mobilisporobacter senegalensis. The sequence goes on from NZ_RJVG01000007.1 coordinate 129,695, forward strand.
ATAAAATAATATATACAGAAAGTTTAGACTCTACCATGTCCAATATTTCTTTGATATTTCGGGACGGTGTCATTCTAGGGAATGGTACTTCCATCCCTAAAGAGGATTTGGTTTTTGTAAATTCTTTAAATATCACTGACAAATATACATGGACTTCTGGCTTGGGATCAGAGTCAGAAAAAGTATATATATTGCAGCAGCTCACCTTTTTAGTTGATAATGAGAAACAATCCTGCAATCTGGTAGTAGAGCTGAATACTGATAATTTAAAAACAATACTTGATGGAATTGAATTGCCAGATTCTTCTTCTTTGTCATTACTATCTGATAAAGATACTCAGGTACATACCAAAGGAAATGTTCATAAATCTGTTTTATCCCAGGTGTGGGACACAATAAATAAAAAGGAATCCACGGGTTCTTTTTCTTCCAATGATCAAATGGTAACTTACTACAATCTTAACAATGGCTGGAGCTTAATTTCATTAATACCACTTAGTTCTCTGACAAAACAGCTTGATTTTGCAACATTTCTAATATGGCTTCTCATTTTCCTTGCAGGAATACTGGCTATCATAGTTGGCAGATATGTTGCAAATAGCTTCGCTAATCCAATCATATTATTAATGGACTTAATGAAAAAAGCAGAAAATGGAGATATGACGGTACGTGCAAAGGTAAGAGGGCAGAACGAAATTACAAGACTGTGCCAAAGCTTTAACCATATGTTTGATAATATATGTGCCCTACTCAGGGAAACGAAAGATGTAATTCATCATACAATTATGGATACTGAAAAATTGACTGCCGCGGCTACCAATTCCGTAGCTTCTTTTGACCAGCTTTCTTTTTCTATTGAAGGAATTGCAGAAGGTACAAACAATCAGGCAGAAGATGCGACAGAAGGTTCTCAGGCTATGTCTGATCTGTCAGATGAAATTGGTAAACTACTTATGACAAGCAAAAACATTGCCAAAAGCAATGAGGGTTCAAAGGAAATGATTCATACTGCCACAAAATCCATGGATTCTTTAAATGATTCCATGGCATCCTCTCTTAAAGTTGTAGAAGAAATCAGAAAAAGTATGAATGAACTTAGCATATTTAATAAAAATGTGGATTCACTTATGAAATTACTGGATGATATTAGCGAACAAACCAATCTTCTATCCTTAAACGCAAGTATTGAAGCCGCCAGAGCTGGAGAAGCAGGCAAGGGATTTGCCGTTGTGGCAGAAGAAATCAGAAATCTATCTGAACAATCAAAGAATTCAACAAATATTGTCCGAGACAATTTATTAAAAATGGAACAAAAGACGAACGATACTTTTACTTTCATAGAAAAGTCCACCCTCATATTTAGCACTCAGGAAACTTCCGTAAAGAATGCAGATGAAACTTTTAGGGAGCTTGTCCATAACTTATTAACTGTAGATACAAATTTAAACGATATTAATTTGCAGTTACAGGGCATGCAATCTTTAAAAAACAAAACCTCTGAAAAAATCTTAAATATTGCTGCTCTTACGGAAGAAACTGCTGCCTCAGCAGAACAGGTAAAAGACTTAAGCAACGAACAGCTTGATGTCATAAAAGATCTGTCGGCTTTATCAAAAGAATTAAGTGACTCAATGAACACATTAAATACCTCAATTCAGGCATTTCTTCTGTAATACTTTAAAAACTACAAAATATCTGAAAAATCTATAACAAATCGACTCCTTTTTGAATATGATATATTGTATCATCATCGGAAAGGAGTTCTATTCATGATAGTGTATTTAATAAGTCCTAGTATCATTACCGGCGTGCTGCAAATAAATTTAAGTCTCTTTATACTGCTTCATGCTGTTTATATCATATTAGGGGTGTTGTTATTTAGAGTTTTTAGACGTAAGCTTTTACGCCAAATGGTACCGGAAACTACTGATAGAAATGCTCAGGTTGAAACCTTAAACAGTGAATTAGAACCTTTCGGGTTTTCCTATAATTATAAAAATGATCTCTTCTATTCTCTTATGTACTGCTGGCAAAGAAATATGGGTTATTGTAGATTCTATGATGAAGCTGCTGCTCCGCTAAGTATGATAATTGATTGTGAACCCATTCGATTTGAATACAATGGAAGAAAATGGCTGATTGAATTTTGGAAAGGTCAGTACGGAATGACCACTGGTGCAGAAGTAGGTGTATATGCTACCACAAATTTAGAAACTGATTTCCCTGATTTTTTCAATGATACAATGTATGATAGTGTAAGCGATGAAGAACGATTAGTGATGTCTTTTTCTTTAAAAAAAGACAATAATCTCTTATTCTATCGAGAGGGGCTGCATTGGTGGTTAACTGGTTTTAAACTTGGTGAATACACAAATCCAAAATCTCTTTTGATGGAAATCCGTATTTCATTTCCAAACACAGCAATGAGAGATGCTTTTGTAGATGCCCTATTCGAAACAGGTTATTCCTATGAAAATGTATTTATAAAACATTACACTGTTTATATCATATTTGATAAGCCAAAAACCAAACAACCATATACACGTACTAAATTGATGCAAAAATTTATATTAGGCAATAATAAGTTTTATTGTAGTTTTTATAAATTCATAACCAGAAAATATGATAATACTTTAGATAAATTACAATATCTAAGAGTCTATTCACCATTTCTATACCGTCATGCTCTTAGTATCGGAAAAACCAAGGAATTCTATAAAGATTATGACCGTATCAAAGCATTTTTCAATAGAATTGCAATCGAAGATGAAGACGAAGATGAAGATGATAACCTTAATATTTAAAAGGCGGGACCTTTATGGTAATACCATAGAGGTCTTATTAATAGGCCGCAATTTTCCATACTCTTTCATACATTATAGTAAGTATTTTCTGCAATTTGAAATATAATTCCAATAATTTCTTTTTTATATTTCCCATATATCAAACATAAGAATATATTAATATAAAAGGCACCTTTATTTCTAAATAAGAAAGGAGCATTATGTCAGTATCCAAACGATTATCTCAAGTACTATCCTCTGCAAAGATTTTATATTTTGATGATAATTCCAGATTTGTATTAATGAGTGATTGTCATAGAGGCGATGGAACATGGAGTGATAACTTTTTAAAGAACCAGAATTTATTTTTTGCAGCTCTTACTTATTATTATGAAAACAACTATACTTATATAGAATTAGGCGATGGAGATGAATTATGGGAGAACCGGAAATTGAATCAAATTGTCTCAGTACATAGTGATTCATTTTGGCTTATGTCGCAATTTTATAAGGAGAACAGACTGTATATGCTCTATGGAAATCATGACATGGCTAAAAAATATTCAAAATACTTAAGTTATCATTGCTCTTCCTATTTTAATGAAACAGAGCAAATGGAATGCTATCTTTTTCCTGATATAGAAGTTCACGAAGGTATTATTTTAAAAAACTACAGAAAAAATTATCAAATTTTCCTTGTACATGGACATCAGGGGGATTTACTTAACGATACTCTTTGGCGATTATCCAGATTTTTAGTGCGATTTCTTTGGCGGCGTCTGGAATTAATCGGCTTCCAGGACCCAACCAGCTCAGCAAAAAATTATTCCAAAAAACATAAAACCGAGCTTCGTATGATGCACTGGGTAGATAAGAATAATCAAATGCTAATTGCAGGTCATACTCATAGACCGGCATTTCCACAAGTAGGAGAGACTCTTTATTTTAATGATGGAAGTTGCGTACATCCTCGTTGCATTACTGCAATAGAAATCTGGAATGGTTCCATTGCTCTCGTAAAATGGGCTGTAAAAACCAGGGAAGACCGAACTCTCTATGTAGATAAAGAAGTTCTGGAAGGACCTGTTCTCTTAAAAGATTATTTTGAGAATCTAAATTAACAAACAGACGCTTTGCTATTATGGATATAGAAGAATAGAAGGACTCCCTTTAGGTTTTGTGTTAGTTAAGGATACGAGTGTTTCTAATAATAATTTAATTGCTTAATTCATCTCACCGTGAGGCCAACTCGCTATGCTCAAACAGAACCTCACAGTGAGATTGGCTCAATTAAATTATTATAAGAAACAAAACGAATCCTTAAAATGTCACAAAACCTAATGGGAGTCCTTTCTATTCAAGATAGGCTATGAGCAAAGCTGTATTGGGCAGAAACTATTAACAGAACATAATTTATCATATAAAGAATGGTATGAGGAAGAAAGAAATAATCTTGTCAAAATTGCAGGTCCAAATATCATTGAGCGGATAAACCATATCGGAAGTACCTATGTTGAAAATCTAATTTCCAAACCTACTATTGATATCCTAATGGAAATTCGTTCTGATTGTGATATCAATTCTCTGCAAAATATATTGGACAAAGACGGTTGGGTATGTATGTCTTATCAAGAGAAACCTCATTTAAACATATCTTTGAATAAAGGATATACCCCAAAAGGATTTGCAGAGAAAGTGTTTCATTTACATATTCGCTATTTGGGAGATTGGGATGAACTATATTTTAGGGATTATCTAAATTTGCATAAAGATGTGGCTAATGAGTATGGTGATTTGAAATTAACATTAAAAGAAATATATGAACATAACAGAGATGCCTATACAGAAGCAAAAAGTGAATTTATATTGAAGTATTCTAATATGGCAAGAGAGGAATCGGGAAATATATACAAACCATAAAGCTTAAGGAGATGGAGAGATGCCAAGTTATGTTGAGACCTCTGATTTACAATGGTTTGATATTAATTCGCTACCAGATAATATAAATCCACCTGTGAAAGAAGCTATTGCTGGCTGTGTAAATATAATTAAGCTAAGACGAGATAAACTATGATTATAAAATACATATCGTATTCCCTAACAGAAAATCAGCTTTGCCCTCAATACTTAGGAAACCTTGGATATATTATTAATTTTGCGTCATCCGGCTGAGGAAGGCGTTTATGTTTCGCCAAGACTCTTGGTCAGAATGAGAGTCCATGACTCACATTCTGGCTAGCTTAGAGGCTTGTAAGAAACATGCCAACGAAGGAAAGGTAGCAAAATTAATATATTATATCCAAGGTTTTATATATTTAAAAGGCAAAGCATCTGTTTGAAAAGACTGTAAAATATTATTCTGAAACCAGTCTTTTCTCTCCAGTGATCTCTTGAATAGGTTTAATATCCTGGGTTACCTCCAGGACACCTAAATATTCTCCTGTTTCACTACGAACTGCAAAATAGCGAATATAAACAAGCCTTCCTGCCATGTTAATCCAGAAATCTTCATGATCTTTCTTTCCTGATTTAAAATCTTCTACTATTTTCTCTACAATATGAACACTTGCCGGTGGATGGCAGTTGGATACATTTCTCCCAATAACAGACTTTGTTCTTGGAAAAATTCGATCCGCACCTTGTGAGAAATATTTTACCGTATCATCTTTGTCTACAAATGTAATATCTAAAGGAAGTGTATCTAACATACGTATAATTTCTTCTACTTTTAAAACACCTGTAGGGAATGTAATAGCACCCGGTTCGGACTTTTCCTCTTGGATCTCTTTTTCTTCTTTTGATGTAGTTGGATTCCACACTGGTATATTTTTAATCAGATATCCAATCTCACTACTGTCATCTGCTATCTGCTTCCATTCATCTACCGTTAAAGTTTCGAGGAGCATAGGGATTAAGATATTTTCTTCTTTAAATATCATCTCATTTACCCTAAGAATAAGTGCATCTACTTTTTCTCTTAAAGTTTCAACATCATTGGCATATTGTGGTAACTCAAGCTTGACTTCTTTTAGTTGATCCCTGATTTCATCATCCACTCCCCACATAACTTTAGGAGGTGCTGTTATGCCGTATTTCTCCATAAATGGGAAGAAAAGATTTTCTTTTTTAGAATAATGAATATCGATTTTGCCCAATTCATCCAATCCTTCTTTTAATAATTCGATACTTTCTCCACTTTGAGCTGTATCAAGGAGGGGTTTGATTTTCTTTTCAATAATTCTTTCGATCGCTCTATTTTCTCTTTTCAATATATTGGCTGGATGGCCTGGAATCTCCGTTGCATCCGTAGGTTGGTGAATCTCTTGTATAGAGCCTTTAAATACTGCTGCATGGACATCACATAACTTTTGGACTTCTTCCACTGGAAGACCCTGTGCAATTAAAGCCCCTTCCGCTTCCGATATCTCTGTAGCTGAAACTCCATCAAATGCTTCCTCAAACTTTTGTTTTACATCCTCAACACTTTTACCCTCATGTAATTCTTTCAATATGTCTTTAATTACATTCTGTCGATATTCTCTGTTATTAATGTATTCGCTCATTTACATACCTCCATTCAATTTACTCTACGATGGTATAACCTCTTTTTATTAATTCTTGCTTAATTACTTCAATATCTATATTTTTAGCAATGGCTCCTTTGGGGATGGTCATAAATCTGCCGGCAGTTACAAGCATACCCGGTTTTGTTATATCTTTAAATCCTATCTCTGCAAGAATCATGGGGAGATCTTGATCTTTACTGCACAGATCATGCACTGTTTTCTTTAAATCAATCATCTTTGTGCTCATTATATAGATTATCTCCTTTCTATATCGTTTCATTCATTAGATAATAGGGTAACATAATATTTGAAGTTTCCCAATCACTTTTAACGTATGTCGTAATTTTTAAGCAAAACATTATTTTCTAAATGGATATGCTGATGTAAATCATCTTCAATTTCTTCAAGTAATCTATAGGCATTCTGGAATGTTTGGCATGCATCCTCCGGTATCTGGTAATCCTTTGTAACCCTGCGAAGTTCACTAAGAATCTCACCTGCTGCCTCATGTTCATTAATAATTTCTATACTTACTTTTTGAATGCTGTCTTTATTCTCTTCTTCTTTATTAAATGCCGGGAAGAGCATGGTTTCTTCTTTTAAAAGATGTTGCTCCAGATCAGTTTTTAATGTTCCAAATAATTTATAGACATCAAATAGTTCTTTATGATTCACTCCATGAACTCTTAATATTGTAGTAAGCAATTCCAAAGTCTCAGGCAATACCTTTCGTAGATAACTATGATGTTTATCCTCAATATAAGTAGACAATACCGGATGACTCATATTACTAAATTCCTGACTCTTATTTTGATAGCTGCTTACCCTTTCTTCATATATTTGATTTAGTTTCTCATTAATTGCTTTTTCATCAATCCCCTGCAGCTTCACTACGTCCTTTAGTAAACGATGTCCACCACAGCAGAAATCAATGTCAAACTCCTTAAATATTTCACTTGCCTGTGGGAGCTCCGCTACTACACCACCAATTGTTTTTGCATTATCTAAATAATTAATCATATATTCTCCTCCTACATAATGTGCTATTGTTATGTTATGAGTTTACTCATTATGGAGAATCATTTCTGTGATTGTAATCAAAATTAAAAAATTAATTAGTAAAGTTCACCTGCAATTACTTTCAGACTTTCGTCGTCCTTGATTAAAATCGATTTATTATTAAGAGTCTGGATAATTCCATCATTCTCAAGTTGTCCTAATTTACGGCTTACCGTTTCACGGGCTATTCCAAGATAATTGGCCATCCCTTCCCTGCTAAGGGGTAAATGGACCACAGTGCCTTTCTTATCATTACTCCCATATTTATTAGCAAAATCAAGCAGCAGACCACTAATACGCGCATCTACATTCCGTACTCCCATACTCTGCAATGCATTTTCAAGTCTGACCATACGATCTCCTAAATCTTCTATGATTTTTATACCCATGATTGGATATTGCTGAATTAACGATTGAAACTGGCTTTTCATAATCATACAAGTCTTTACTGGCTGAAGTGCTTCAACTGAAAATGTTGCCAATTGGTTTCTTAACAAATTGGTCTCTCCAAAAAAATCACCCTCTGAGAATACATAAAGAATTTGTTCCCGTCCCTCTGGAGTATATTTATAAGCTTTCGAACTTCCTTCATGCATAATTACAACAGACTCTGACTTCTCACCTTCCATAATGATTGTCTCACCTTTTTTATATTCTCTATGAATGATAATGGAAGCGATTTTTTCCAGATCGCTTTCATCTAATGCGTTAAATATTGGTACTTTATGTAAACATAATTGATCACTGCAATGGTTACATCCATGTCCACATTCTATCATTTTTTTCATCTCCTCTGTTATGTATTTATTATAACCTCATTCTATCGGGAACAATCCTAAGTGTCAAATTAAAAATGACGTATGTTACAAGTACCAGATTAAATAACTCATTAATTCAGATACTTATAACCTTACGTCATTAATTATTTCTTATATAATAGTATGATCTGTTACATTTACCGTAATAGCTTTTGGTCTGGTCATGGCATCAATAGAATATTTCACACCCTGGGTTCCCATACCTGAGGCTTTTACTCCTAAAAATGGGAAATGATCCGGTCCTCTTTCCGTTTTATTATTGATCTGTACCGTTCCCACTTCTAATTTCTCTGCAATACTAAATGCTTTATTAATATCATTTGTAAATACTGAAGATTGTAAACCATATTCTGAACGATTGGCTATTTCAATCGCTTCACTGATATTATTTACCCGGATAATTGGCAATATAGGTGAAAATGGCTCTTTCCATGCTATTTCCATTTCGTCTGTAACATAATCAATCAAAGTAGGATAGATTAAGTTATCCTTTCTCTTATTCCCAATAACTATCTTTGCACCTTTATTAATTGCATCGTTAATTAAAGATTCTGCAAAATCAGCCGATTTATTATCAATTAAAGGAGTGATCTGGGCATTTTCTCTTGGATCACCAACCGATAGCTTTTCAATTCTTACCTTTAACATATCAACTAATTGATCTGCAACTTTGTCTGTAGTTATAATTCGTTTTACAGCAGTACATCTTTGCCCTGAATAAGAAAATGCACCATCTACAATATTATTTGCTGCAAATTCTAAATCTGCATCTTCCAATACAATCGCTGCATCTTTTCCACCAAGCTCTAATAATAATGGTGTCATGCTGGAAATCTTTGATATATGCTGACCGATTTCTGTACTGCCAGTAAAGTTTATGAAATCAATTCCTTCATGAGTAACAATATAATCACCAATCTCACTGCCCTTGCCAGTGACCGTTTGTAATACGCCATCTGGAAGTCCTGCATCATTAATAGCTTTCACTAAATGTAATGCACTTACAGCTCCCTGGGTAGCTGGTTTTAATATAACTGTATTCCCGCCGATTAAAGCAGGAGCTATCTTAGAAGCAGATAAATTAATTGGATAATTAAAAGGAGAGATTGCTAAAACAGTTCCAAGAGGTACTCTTTTTACATAAGAAAGCTTATTACGTGATCCTCCTGGGAAATTCTCTCCACTCACTGCTGAACCTTTCATACTTTTTCCTGCATCTGCAGTAAAACGCAAGAAATCTGCAGTTCTTTTTACTTCAGAAATTGAAGATTTCTTATCCTTAGATATTTCCATCATTAAGATATTTGCTATTTCTTCTTCTCTCTCTTCCAATAGTTCTGCTGCTCTATAAAGTATATCTGCTTTTTCAAAAATCGGAACTTCTGACCATGCATCAAAGTTCGCTTTTGAAAACTGAACTATATCATCAACTTCATCTTTCGTAACCGCCTGTACTCCACCGATGAAAGAGCCATCCACAGGAGACGATATTTTAATTAATTTCCCCGATTTTGATGAAACCCACTCACCATGAATTAAATTCTTATATTCTAATTTATCATTACATATTTCCGACATTTGTCATCCATCTCCTTTTTTTCACAATTAACAGTCTTTTGTCTGTTTGCATAATAATAAACGCATAACAATAATATGTCAAGCTAATTTAATGTTATTTATTTAACACTGTCCAAATTATCTGACATTTTAGCCTGTTAATTGCTTCATTATTCACTATAAGAATATGTTAATCTGGCTCCTTTTATTATATAAACTTTTATAGCCAATACTTAAAGACAAAAATGTGGTTAAACAAACTGAAGTACATATAGCTATCATAATTGAGATTTGATAAAGAATTGCAACAGACGGTAAAGTACCTGATAAAATCTGCCCCGTCATCATTCCTGGCAAAGATATGATCCCCATCCCTAACATAGAATTCATAGTCGGTAATAAAGCTGTTTCTAACGCATTATTCACATAGGGAATCAATATTTTTCTTGGAGTCACTCCTAAATTAAGCAAACTGTCAATTTTATCTCTTTGAGTATCGATCGATTCCATAAATGTTTTAATGGCAAGGGTAACACCAGTCATTGAATTTCCGATTATCATCCCAGCAAGTGGAATGGTATATTGTGGATTTAACAGGCTTTCTCCCACAATGATCATGACAAAATAGCTTAAAATAAGTATTCCTGAAATTCCAATGGAAATAGCAATTCCAATCTTAAATTTTGTATTTAACCCCCTGTTTTTTGATAGCACTCTTTGTATTGCGAAAGCTACCATAGCTATAATATAAATAGTTGTAAAGATGGGATGAGGATTCCTAAATATGTATGTTAGAACAAATCCAGCCAGAACCAGTTGAATAGTCATTCGTAAACTGGCAAGTACTAAAAGTCTTGTTTGATTTATTTTTGATTTCTTCATAATGAATAATACTAAAAGCAGTAACAAATATATCAAACTAAATTGAATCAGATTTAATTGAATGATATTATTCAAACTTATACCTCCTTTTTTAGTACGATATGTTCTTCAGCATATCTTTCTACCAGAGTATTATCATGGCTTATAATAATGACAGCGATTTCTCTATGTTTGCAAAAATGGGTGATATTTTCAATAACATTTATTGAATTCATATTATCCAAAGCTGATGTTGGTTCATCTAACATTAATATCTTAGGTTCAAAAGATAAAAAAATGGCTATATATATCCGTTGTCTTTCACCCCCAGACATCAGGGAACAATCTTTGTCCAGAGAAAAAGGAATCTGGCAGATTTCTAAAAATTGTATCATCCTCTCATCCGAAGGACATTCCAGGTTACGATATTCATAAAATTGTCTAAAATTATCTTTAATCGTTCCAGAGAACAGAAAAACCTTTTGACTGACCAGGATAATTTCTTTTCGAAGCTCAATAGAATCAATATTTAATATACTTATACCATTATAATAAATCTCTCCCTTTGATGGACTTAATGTTCCGTTTATAAGTTTTAGTAATGTGCTCTTACCTGAACCACTTTCTCCAGTTATAAATGTAATCTTTTTTTTAGAAATTTCCAGATCCTTATACCTGATAATATCATTAAAATCTAAATCTCTCGTTTTTAAAATAATTTCCATATTCCACCTCTTAAGAAAAATTAGGATAATATATAAATTTCTGTAATCTGACTTTATTATATCATTATTTTTGCATCTTAAAAATTATTATTATCCATACCTATTATTTATTGTCATCATAATTGCTCTCACAAAAGTAAATAATAATATTGACGATAACAAATCGTTATTGATTTAAGACATCTTATTAACTCATTATTTTAAGGAGGTATAAAGATGGCAAGTTATACTGGTGTTGGAGAAGATGTTGTCTTTGATATTGTGAATAAAAAGAAAGGACCAGAAGCAATTAATGTTCAAAAATGCTAATTAAAACCCAACTAAATAGAGAGAGGAGTCATTGATATGAATAAAGTACAATATAACGTATCTGGATTACTAAACAATCAAATTAAGACTCAGGTGAAGAATGCACTAAATGATTTAGATGGCGTTCAAAAGGTTAATGTCGATCTCGGAAGAAGCTCTATTGAAGTAGGATTTAATAATGCAACAAATGAACAAGAAATACGCAGCGGTATAGAACATGTGGGATGTAGAATTTCTTAGTATATTTGCCAATAATTTTTATCACTAACTAAATATCCTATTAGAGATGAAAGAATTGAGTGGTGTAGATCATCACTCAATTCTTTATGAATTTATTTCTAACCTAACCATTTGTATTTAATTCATAATTATGTTATGCATATTACGATTTCTTATACCTTAATATCATTGGTAATATTTTGAACATTATCTTTTCCTAATTTTCAATTTTTACTTTTCTTATGATAAATCCACTCTTAGGTAAAGTCGGCATTCTCATCAAGCTGTATTTTAGATTTTGTGCCGGTACTTTGTAACTTATATTATTTCCTAAATATTTAATACTTTCTTTCATTATCTCAATCGTAACCATTTCTCCTGCGCAACGATGCCCGCTGCTTGGGTCTCCACCACCCTGTGGTACAAAAGTAAACGGATTATTATCCCAATTGCGAAAACGTTCCGGTTCAAATTTGTATGGATCTCTCCATATTTTAGAATCATGATTTATTCCATAAATATCTAATAATACCAGCGTTCTTTTCGAAAAGGCATAATTATTCCAAACAAATCTTCTCTTGACTCTTGCACCCACAAAAGGGGTAAAGGGATATAACCTGCGGACCTCCTGAACAAACATGGTTACATATTCATCATTATTTTTCAGCTTATTTTTACAACAGGGATTTTGGTACATGGCTAATGCACCAAATGTTATATAAGTTGCAATAGCAACTATCGGCCTTATTATATTAATAAGTTCAACAGCAGCAATTTGTGTGCTCAGAAGTTCTCCGTTTACATTACTGTGCCAGGAAATGATATCCGCCGCACTTCCTTTGTAAGGAACCAGACGATAAGTTCTTATCTGATCAATAATATCCCGTATCCAGCTCTCCGTTCTTAATCTGGCACATCTGCCTTGTACATGTCGTATACCAACAGAGCCAAAAGCATCCACCAATTGTGATAGATCTTTTGACCTTTGTTTTATCTCTTCCTTTGGTAATGGGATACCTGCCCATTGGCAGGCAATCTTACACATCATCTCACTTGCTTCATCAAATAAGATGATTCTTTCTTTCCTCTCCCATCTTCGAATCCGATTTTGCCATACTTTTTTCGTGATTTCGTCCAATGTTTCTAAATTCTGCGGAGACATGATAGACATGAACATAACTTTTCTAAGTTTATGTGAGACCCCATCCAGACCCTGAACACCGCATTGGCCAAATAAGGTTTTTTGAATAAATTTAGGAGTTGCACCTTTTCGATAAAATAACTTTTCATCATAGAAGATCTTAGCTGCTTCTTCTCCACTGATACAAATTACTCTTTGCCCAAATAGACGAGTTTGAAATATATTTGTTCCATATCTTTTACATCTGTTTTGAATGAAATTATATCCTTCAAAATATAGCATAGGACTGCTTTCCAGATTGCACAAACATGATAATGGTATACATGAATTCACTTTTATTACCCTCCTATAATATTAAACTAATAATATGTTATAAGTTCAGCCATAAGCTCAATTTCGTGGAACAATAATATTATGTGTTATAGAAGGATTAATATACTTTATTTCGTCTTTACATAATAATCCATGACTGATCTTTTTTCAAAACCGCAGGATTTATATAAATTCAGTGCATTTTCATTCTGGGTTGCTACCTGAAGCATAATTGATTTTGCATTCTTCTCTTTTAATTTATAAATAGACTGTAATAGAATTTCTCGTCCATACCCTTGCCCCCTATACTGAGGCAATACACCAAGACCATAGATACCGCCTGCATTTCCCTGCAGTTCAATATGAACTTTACCGATGATCTTATCTTGAGCCAAGGCCATGTATATTGTAAATCCTCGTTTTTCTTCTTCTTCAGGAAGCAAGATTTCCTCCTCCTTCGATGGCTCATCAGTATATTCGCTGTTCTCTTCATTTATTTCATCACTAAAATAAATGGTATTTTGTCTTGCAATTTCTTTTGCATCACTGTTTGTTGCTTTTCTAAGGACTATATTATCCGTTTTATATTCCTTTCCTTCTCCGATTAAATACATCTCATATTCTGAATGTTCCTGCTTGGCTTTCGTATACTTTATAAATCCTAAACCTGAATCAGAATCATGATCACTTAATAAAAGCATCCTTTTTCTATCTCTATTCATCCATTCTGCTTCCACATAAGAATATAATTTCTTAAAAATACCCTGTCTTCGGTATTGGGGATGAACCATACCGTTTACTTCAATTGTATCACCACCAAAGTCACAAATTCCAAGATAACCGATAAGTTTCTCATTATCGAAATACATAAATTCATTTATGGAATTTATGTTTCCAGACTTTTCACTGCCCAAACTAAGCTTGTATTCTATCTCTAATTTAAGAGTTACATTATCATGTTTACGGCATATCTCAGCCAAACTGTGAATATCATTATAGTCATGCTCATCCAGATATTCTTTTAATCTTACAGATGGACTTTTCATATTATATTCCCCTTCCAAAACCAGCATCAAATTTCTATTGTCTAATATCTACTAATATATAAGACTCAATATTAAAACTTTTGTTATCTGCTGTTCTATCCATATTAAATGCCTTGATCACTAATTTAACAGACGATACTCCATTCTCTTCAATAAAAACAGCTTCTTCCATATCAATCAGACCTTTTGTATCACCAGCATAATTCTCAAATCTCTGAAGTACCTTATCATAAGAAAAACGATTTATTTCTTTTTGGTTTTCGTCCCATAAAGAAAGATAGGAATCTTTACTTGTTACATTTAATTTTAAAGTATATGTTTTGTTTGATTTCTCAAATTTGCTGATTTCTTCTTCTTTTTTATCGTAATTAGATATATATACATAATGAGGGATGAAAAAATCATAGCCAGATATATCTATTGGATCTTCCATATTTAAATTTAAATACACATATTGATTTACTTCCTCTGTTTGTTCGTATTGATTAAAACCAAATGTTTTATAAAAATCACTATAATAATCGTAATCTTTTGGCAACCAGGAAACTTTATCGGTATATTCTATCTGATGAAGATATTCTAATACTTTTATAATTTTTTGCTTATCTTCGCTGGATATATCTTTATTAGGAACAATTTTATTCTCTTGAAGCATATTATTATTGTTTAAAACAGATTCAAATATTTTCAACTGGCTATTCTTGCTTACAGTAAATGCATCAATTGGCGGTACTATGGAAATCATTGAGAACACAATCAATAATGCAGCTATAATGCCATTTTTTCTTACTGGAAAGATACTGAATGCAATTCCTGCAATCGTTGCAAATATACCATACAGTATCACATAATAGCGATTATAAGTAATTCCCATGTCACCAATTTTTATGATAGAAGAAATTGTTTGGAATAGTACAATTGGTATCAGCACTTTTGGAAATATCATTCTAAATACTTCAGCCAGTTTATTTTCCATTCGGCTAACCAAAATATAAATTAATATTACTGTAATAGAGTAAGTTACAATCATTGGTTCCAAAAGATTATCCGACCAGAATTTCCCGCCCATATTTCCCAGGATATAAAAAAGAAGTATAACAGTAAATACTGCCGTGAGTGGTACGATAATATATGAAATAAGTATTTCAAGATATTTAGGACAGCTTGAAGCTATAGCTACATTATTCTTTGTTTTTTCAACTCTGTATTGGGTTTCCCCATCATCCCCGCTGTAATCTATAGTGTATAATGGAATCAAAGATAAAAAATACGTTGGCCCAAAGAATAAGAAAATAATATTTGCAGCATGTGAATAAGAATTATAACCAATCCTGAATAATAGTTGATTAACAGCCATAATGATCAAACTGATTCCCACATAGATAACTCCTGAGAAAAACAAAGATATGAAAAAACCCTTGAAAGCTGCCATGAAACTTTCATTGAGACTAAATTTACTCTTTATCACTGGTATCCAGATAAATCCAATAAAAAGAGCGAAAAGCCCCACTATTGTTTTAATCCATATTTCCGTATTAATATTATCTGCATTGGAGATGACATAAGAATAAATCAAGGCTAAAATAGCCGATATCCCAAATAAACTAATTCTGATTACTTTATTATTAAAAAAACGTTCATAAATCACCTGGCTGACAATACCAAGAAAAGCGCCAACAATCAGACTTAATATATATCTGGAATAGTCATTGGACGAATGAATATCCATTGAATTAATAACTGTAGCAAGAAGAAGAAATATAATTGTCAATGGAAAACGATATATGGCATTTGTCAAACCAAGTAACCTATCTTGAAACGTCATGATCCCTTTCATAAAACACCAACCGCCTTTCTGCTCTGCTTATTTATATAAAAGGAGGACTGTTTATCAGGTCCTCCTTTTATATATGATACCTTATGTTTCTATTAACTGCTTTTTTAATATTATACCATCTGCCAAACAAATGTTCAATCTCAATCATTTAAATTTGAATATTTTCATTCACTGTCTAAACTAAGCTGCCACCCTATTCCGAATTTGTCAACTAAATATCCATAACATTTGCTCCAGAAAGTTTCCTGAAGTTCCATCTCCACTTTTCCGCCTTCTTTTAATTTATTAAATACTGATTCCACTTCAGCCCTATCCTTAGTTACTATTGTAAGGGATATGTTATTTCCCTGAATAAAAGGCATTCCCGGATATGCATCGGCAAACATTACTTTACTGCCGCATATCATAAGAAAAGTATGCATAACCAGATTCTTTGCTTCCTGGTGTATCTCAAAATCAGTCTCCGGATGTGAATCACCATATGTCATAATAGGTTGTTTCTCTGCTCCAAACACATCACTATAAAATTCTACTGCTTCACCACAGTTACCATTAAAATTCAGATAAATTTCTAAGGCCATAGTTTTACTCCTTTGCATTCTTGTATTTTATATAAGTAAGGTTTTACTTTTTCTTCTTTTTTATTCCTGTCGGGATTATTCTGAATCATCCATTAATCTTATGAATAAATACTGCTATTTTCTCATATTCCATAATTTTATCCATTCATATCAATATAAGAAAAGTCTGCCAATTCTTTGCAGATTTTGTGTATATATTAAATTTATATGGATATCCTAATTTAGAAAACATGGGACTTGCAGAGTATTTTCAAGTCCGTGGGCATTTCATCAAGGGAAAAAATTGCATACGTGAAAAAAATAAGAAAGTTGGTGTTTTAAATGCATGAGAATGTGCAGAAAGATATTTTATCTGGTAGAAATAACAGTAGGTTAAACTCAAAGACTCCAATCCACAAAGAAAATACAGCAGCATGGAATGAAACTGACAAAACAATAAAACCGAGTAATGTAAGTATACCTTCACAACCTAATGTAGTTAATGCAAAAGAATGGGTTGATGATGGAAGCAGATTGTAGGAGGGAGATTCAATGGCAAAAATTCAAATGACTGTAGATGGTAATACTGCTGCCGCATATGTAGCATATGCTTATACAGAAGTAGCTGCTATCTACCCAATTACTCCCTCTTCTACCATGGCCGAAGTAGTTGACGAATGGTCAGCAGGAGGAAGAAAAAATATTTTTGGTCAAAATGTCACGGTAACAGAGATGCAATCAGAAGCCGGGGCTGCCGGAGCTTTCCACGGATCCTTACAGGCTGGTGCGCTTACAACTACATTTACTGCATCACAAGGACTGTTACTCATGATCCCTAATATGTATAAAACAGCGGGTGAACTCCTGCCCGGTGTATTCCACGTCAGTGCCCGTGCTTTAGCTGCACAGGCTCTAAGTATCTTTGGAGATCATCAGGATGTAATGGCTGCAAGGCAGACTGGCTGTGCTATGCTGGCAACCAGCTCTGTTCAGGAAGTAATGGATATTGCTCCTGTTGCCCATCTTGCTGCTATCAAAGGAAGATTGCCATTTGTTCATTTCTTTGATGGTTTTCGGACCTCTCATGAAATTCAAAAAATTGAAGCTTTAGAATATGATGATCTTGCAAAGCTGGTAGATTATAATGCATTGCAAGAATTTAGAGACCGTGCACTTTCCCCAAATCATCCGGTCATACGTGGTACTGCACAAAATCCGGACATTTATTTTCAGGCGAGAGAAGCAAGTAATCCTTTTTATGATAACATAGTGGATATTGTTGAAGATTATATGAATAAGCTAAGTACCCTCACGGGAAGGAATTATGGACTATTTGATTATTATGGGGCAAAAGAGCCGGAATATATTATAATTGCCATGGGCTCTGTCTGTCAGACAATAGAAGAAACTATTGATTATCACAATGCAAATGGTGAAAAATACGGACTTATAAATGTTCACTTATTCAGACCGTTCTCTGTAAAACATTTCTTAGAAAAGATTCCAACCTCAGTAAAAGCAATTGCCGTACTGGACAGGACCAAAGAACCCGGTGCTGTTGGAGAACCATTATATCTTGACGTTAGAAATTGCTATTATGAACAGGAGCATGCTCCACTTATTGTTGGCGGCAGATATGGCCTGGGCTCAAAAGATACAACACCCGCAGATATTACCAGCGTATATGATAATCTAAAACAGGATAATCCAAAGAACCATTTTACGATTGGAATTACTGATGATGTGACTTTTACGTCTCTGGAAAAATCAGAAATCCCTAATACGATCCCTAAAGGAACTATTTCCTGTAAATTCTGGGGACTTGGATCTGATGGTACCGTAGGTGCAAATAAACAAGCAATTAAAATAATTGGAGATCATACAAAAATGTATGCCCAAGCTTATTTTGCATATGATTCAAAAAAATCAGGTGGTTTGACTCTATCTCATTTAAGATTTGGAGAATCCCCAATTAAATCCACATATTTCGTAAAAGAAGCTGATTATATCGCATGCCATAACCAGTCCTACGTGGCAATCTATCCTATGTTAGATGATTTAAAAACAGGTGGTACTTTTGTCTTAAACTGTAAATGGGATGAACAAGAATTAGAAGAAAAACTTCCTGCTGATTTAAAACAAAAATTGGCAAGCAAAAATGCTGATTTTTATATTATAAATGCTATCAAGATCGCAGAAGAAATTGGTTTAGGGAATCGTATTAATATGATAATGCAAGGTGCTTTCTTTAAACTGGTCAATATTTTTCCTGAGAATGAATTCTTAAAACATCTCAATGAGACAATTGCCAAGACCTATGGTAAAAAGGGTGAAAATATTATTAAAATGAATCAGGATGCAGTTGCCAAAGGAGTAAGTGCATTAAAGAAGATAACCATACCAGAGGATTGGAAAACCTGCAAAGATACGAATACGGACGAGATACAAGAGCCAGAATTTGTGTGTAAGATTATGCGGCCAATTGAAGCCCAGCAAGGCGATTGCCTACCTGTTAGTGTATTTCAAGGCAGGGAAGACGGTACTTTTCCTTCAGGTACAACAGCTTATGAAAAGAGAGGTATTGCTGTAAATGTACCGGAATGGATCGTGGAGCGATGCATTCAATGTAATCAATGTTCCTATGTATGCCCTCATGCAGTTATCAGACCATTCCTGCTAAATGAAGAAGAAAAGTCAAAAGCTCCAGACACCTTTGTGACAAAAAAAGCCGTTGGTAAAGGATTAGAAGGCTTTGAATATAAAATCCAAATCAGTCCTATGGATTGTACGGGATGTGGTAATTGTGCGGATATCTGTCCTGCCAAAGGGAAAGCTTTAATTATGCAGAAAATTGAAACCCAACTTGATCCTCAGGTAGAAAATTGGAAGTTTGCTATCTCTGAAATTGGATATAAACCGGAATTAGCCGTAGGTAATTCAGTAAAAGAAAGTCAATTTAAACAACCTCTTATGGAATTCTCCGGGGCATGTGCAGGTTGTGGTGAAACTCCATATATTAAACTGATCACTCAAATGTTTGGTGAGCGTATGATGATTGCCAATGCAACAGGCTGCTCCTCTATTTGGGCAGCATCTGCACCTGGTACCGCATACACGACTAATTATGAAGATAAAGGTCCTTCCTGGGCAAACTCATTGTTTGAAGATAATGCAGAGTTTGGATTTGGCATGTATCTTGGAGTAAAACAGATACGTAACAAGCTAAAAGACCTTATGGAGGAATTACTTGAATGCAATGTGGATCCGGATTTAAAAGAATTGGTGGATGACTGGATTCATTATAAAGATGATGGTGATGTTTCAAAAAGAATCAGTTACAAATTATTAGATGCTCTTAATGAATATGAATCTGCCAATGAAGAAACGACCAGAATCATAAATGAGATTAAATTAAAGAAAGATTATCTTGTAAAACGTTCCCATTGGATCGTTGGCGGTGACGGCTGGGCATATGATATTGGCTATGGTGGCTTAGATCAGGTTATGTCATCTGGAGAAGATATCAATGTATTAGTATTTGATACAGAGATTTATTCCAATACAGGCGGTCAGGCATCAAAATCTACTCCTACGGCTGCTATGGCTAAATTTGCAGCTTCCGGTAAAAAGCAAGGTAAAAAAGATCTTGGCCGTATGATGATGACTTATGGAAATGTATATGTTGCACAAGTTGGTATTGGCGCAAATATGAATCAGTTTGTCAAAGCCGTCCTTGAAGCAGAAAGTTATAAAGGTCCATCCATTATTATTGCTTATTCTCCATGTATTAGCCATGGTATTAAAAAGGGTATGGGAAAGAGTATCGCAAATATCGATGAGGCAGTAAAAGCCGGATATTGGCATCTATATCGATATAACCCGGCACTTAAGAAAGAAGGCAAGAATCCATTTATCCTGGATTCGAAGGAACCTACCGAAAGCTTCAGAGATTTTATAATGGGTCAGGTACGTTATTCAGCCTTAACATTACAGTTCCCGGAAGAAGCAGAAGAATTATTCCAAAAAGCAGAGGAAAATGCAAAAGAACGTTATGCCATATATAAGCAATTAAATGAATCTACACTGTAACAGGCCGAAATAAGTTAAAAAACAACTCCTATATTGAAATTTGATCAATCAAGTTTCAATATGGGAGTTTTGTATGGACTATTTATTGCCTGGATGAAATTCTCCATCTTCTTTGTTATAAATATATATTTCTCCAGTCTCAATGATATAATGCCATCCGCTGAGCATCAATTCATTCTTCCTGACCTTTTCTTTAATATAAGGAAAGGTCATAAGATGCTTCAGTTGTTCGACAACATTGAACTGTTCCATCATCCACCCTTTCGCTTCCAGCTCTTCCCCTTTAAATTCTCTTATGATATAATCCCTTACAGGATGAATTAATTCAAGCCATTTCTTAGTATGTGGCAGTTCATTTAACTCTTCTGAAGGATTAATACAGGCTGCACAGCCGCCACAGTTGGAATGTCCGCAAACAATTATATTTTCTACTCCCAGCATTAATACTGCATATTCAATTGCAGATGTAGTTGCAACATATTCTTTCGTTTCTCTGTAAGGAGGCACTATATTAGCAATATTGCGTATTATAAATAATTCACCTGGCAATGTTTTAGTAATCATATTAGGATCCACTCTGGAATCAGAACAACATATAAATAAGGTATGGGGATTTTGACCTTTCTCTAATCCTTTAAATAATTCCTGATGAGCTTCAAAATCTTCTCTGCGAAATTTCATGATTCCTTCTATAAGTTTTTGCATGGATAACCTCCTAGTGTGTATTATATCTATAATAGCTAATAAAGACGCAATTCGTCAATAAATTTATAATTTCGAACAATAAATTGACAATTTTTTTAATATATGCTAGATTATGGTTATATTTAGCAGACTTTTTTACGATTGGAGCAGAATAATGATTCTTCAACACAATCTTT
This sequence comes from Mobilisporobacter senegalensis, assembly GCF_003752155.1. Taxonomy (GTDB): domain Bacteria; phylum Bacillota; class Clostridia; order Lachnospirales; family Lachnospiraceae; genus Mobilisporobacter; species Mobilisporobacter senegalensis. Next base: position 151,458 of record NZ_RJVG01000007.1, read on the forward strand.
CAGCTATGGCTGCACAAAAGCAATTAAATATAAATTCTAACCAGAAATCAAAACTTGGTGAAAAATTATCTACCGGCTATAAGATTAATCGGGCTGCTGATAATTCTGCCGGACTCACCATCTCTGAGAAAATGCGCGCTCAAATACGTGGACTTAATACTGCAAGTGAGAACGTACAGGATGGTATTTCATTGATCCAGACTGCTGATGGTGCCATGAGTGAAATACATAGCATGCTCCAGCGTATCCGTGAAATATCGATTCAGGCATATAACGGAACCAACGCGACCAAAGATAAAGAAGCAATTCAGGATGAGATTAATAATCTTATCTCTGAGATAGATAAATTAGCAACAACCACAGAATTTAATACTCAAAAAATTCTTCAGGGGATTGCCGGACAGATAGAATTATATGTTGGAGATGAGATGCCCTCCTGGTTGTCCATGCCAACTAAATTAGAAGTTAATAATCCTCTTGTTGGTTCAGCAACCTTTCAAAACACAGACCATGAATTAGTTACTTCTAATGGGATTGAATCTGTCTGGACACCTACATTATCAGATAATGCCAGTGCTGTTATAGATTTCAGTAATATTGGAATCCCCAGCGCTGTTGACAATTTGAACTCCTTGATTGGAAAAGGATTCTATTCCACCTGTAGTACTTGTTCTGATCAATACAGTATATGCTTTTCCACAACTAATTTCGTACCGGATAATATTTATGGATATCCTACCGTCATAAATATTAATGACTTAATCCAGGCTGCTACTAATAATACAATGACTAATGATGAACTAGCGGAAGAATTAGTGTCACGGATATCTAATATTGCAAATTCGAGGTATTCCCATTTTACTGAATATACCCCAAATAGTACTAACCCAAAACAACTTGTTATTTACGATTGGCGGGATGGAAGGGCCCCTTCTTATTCTGCATACGGGCAGATCATTAACCATTTAACATATCAAAAGTCACAATCTGATATCATCCTTCAGGTGGGAGCGAATTCTAATGATAGTTTGGAAATCGTATTGCCAAAAATAACATTACAAAATCTACGCCTGCAATATGGTTATAATAGTTATTATGGTGTTGTAGATTCCACCCAGACAATAACTACTTATCCAGATGCTGAATTTGGATATGATTCAAATGGAGAATATACAATTATTAATCTGGGAGACCCACACACAGAGACCATTACTACTGCCTCCAATGGTTCCCTTGATGATATTGATTATGCAATTAATTACATAAGTAGAGAACGTAGCCGCATGGGTTCATATCAAAACAGATTGGAGCATATCAATTCTAATTTGTTAAATACCTCTGAAAATTTACAATCATCTGAGAGCCGTATTCGAGATGCTGATATTGCAGAACTTATGGTGTTATTTATGAAACATGACTTAATTATGAAAAGCGGAGATTCCATATTGGCTCAGGCAAACCAACAGCCAGAATTCGTATTAAGATTATTAGAGTAGTATTTTCATTTTAATTGCATAGATATAAATAAGGACTTACATAATTCAGGCATCCATCATTAGGATCTGGAAATAAGTCTGAAAATTTTTAATTTATATTTGTGCCGAATAAACTGAAATAATTTAATTTTTCTGGCTTGGAGGGGAATTATGGATAATAATGATTTTCATACATTTAGCGAGTCAATGAAAAAAGACGGGAATGTCCTGACTGCATCTATGGAAGATTATCTTGAGATGATATATCGCTTGTCTTTAAATACAGGTTTTACCAGAATTCATGAACTTTCCGCTGCTCTTAATATTCAACCACCCTCCGCGACCAAAATGGTTCAGAAGATGAATGAGTTAGGGCTGATAAAATATGAAAAATATGGTTATATTATGTTGGAGGAAAATGGACGTGTCTTAGGCAAATCTCTGTTAAAAAGGCATGAAACAATTGAGACCCTGTTAAGATTATTAGGAGTTCCGGAAGATGTCATATTATTAGAAACTGAAAAAATGGAACATACCATTAGTTCTGATACTATTTGCTGTTTTGATGATTATATTGATTTTGTCAATATGAATCCTGATATCACGGAGCGTTTTAAAGATCATCAAAGCCATAATATTACCAGTTGATTACAATATTCCTGCTTAAAAATTGGTAGTGTACTAAAAAAGACTGGTGAAAATATATTTTCACCAGTCTTTTTTAGTATGTTATTGGATTAATATACCTACCTGAGGTAATTGCTGCAACCGGGTAAGTATTCCCTGATGGCATCTCTGGAATTCAGCTGTTAAATCTTTTCCGGCTTTTAACCCAAAATGATTTCCCTGTCTCCAGACTATTTTAGAACTAAGATCATATACGATTCCATTTACTGCAACATATGGCGGATTACCATTCTCTCCATTATACATTGCCAATTCTTCTACAGTAAATGTTCTTGGTACTGATGTGTCGGTATCTGGTTCTGTCATCTGAGGTGCTGTTATATCCTCATTGGTAGTATTGCCGCCTACATTATCAGAATCCACACTGTTAATCATTGGATTGCGGGAATTAACTTTTAATCCTTGTTCTTCCCGAAGATAATCCATCCATAATTTCTCTCTATTTAACAAATTTGTATAATACTCTTTTTGTTCTGGATTCATACTTCTTTGTACCATATTTTGATAATATAAAATATTCCGATATACTGATGACAATAGAAAATCTTGCTTTCGTTTTCTCATATTTTACCAGCTTTATAAATAATCTTAGTAATTATATGCTTAAAATAATGGGTTTATACTTATTAAACATCATATCCTATTGCATTTTTCGGACATACATTTACACATTTGCCACATTGGATGCAATCCGGATGACTCAGTATATCTCCTTTATAATCATACGGTACCAGACCCAAAGGACATTTCTTTTCACATATTTTACAAGAAACGCAGCTTGGGGATACTCGTAATACCCTCTTGCTCTTTCGTAATCGGGCTACATAGGAAGCCATTGTCCCCATAGGACAGAAATGGCACCACGTTCTTTGGTTATAGAAAAATGATAAGCCCACTCCTATAATCGTAGTTAATACTATCATGCGATAGAATACCATCCCTATTCCATATAAATTTCCCCAATTTGCCTTAATTCCAGCCCCAAATATAATCATCATTATAATTATTACCATTACACGGAATAATTTTGACTTTAATATGTTAGGAACTTTTTTTGTATTACTGAATTTTGAAACAATATTGTCATAAAAGTTTCCTCTGGGACATAGATTTCCGCACCAATACCTTCCTTTAAAGAATGAAACTAATATGGGAGCAACCATACAAATAATTGCCATTACTCCAATTCTTAAATCCAAAAGCCCTGATATTAGAAACATCAGCAGAATAAAATACCCATACCTTTTGTAAAAATTAAATAAATATTTCACTTCTTTGCCTCCATTTAACGTAATATATTCCTAATTCTAATACATAGAAAAATGAAGTTCTGTAACCACATCACATAAATGTAAGCATATTTTTTATATTCCTTTTTATTTAATTCTCAGGAAACGTCTTACAACTCCAACCATAGGTTTATATAAGATTCCTTCCATCTCTTTGGCAACCTTTTTCAGTTCCTCTCTTATGGCAATATGCTGAGGGCAATGTAATTCACATTTCCCACATTCTTTGCACATGGAAGCATTGGCCGGTTGTACTGACAAAGTTCCTAAAGTCTGCATATATTTCCAACGCATCATTCTATCATTTAATAAATATTTATCATTATAACAGGAGAAGCATCCTGGAATATTTACACCATAAGGACATGGCATACAATAGCCGCATGCCGTACATGGTACTTTTGTTTTTTCTAACATTACCTGTTTTACTTTATCAAACACTTTAAGTTCTTCCTGGTTTAATGAATTGGCATAAGCATCACCGGCAATTCTAATATTCTCTGCCACTTGTTCTTCATCACTCATTCCAGATAAAACAACATTTACTTCTTTATGATTCCATATCCAGCGAAGTGCCCACTCTACAGGCGTCAAGTCAGGATTGCAATCATGAAAAGTTGTTTTTACTTCCTCAGGAAGATTATTCACTAACTTTCCTCCCCGAAGTGGTTCCATAACAATTACTGGTATTCCTAAAGATGCAGCCAATTGTAAGCCGGATTTCGTTGCCTGATTATTTTCATCCAGATAATTATATTGTATCTGGCAAAAATCCCATGGATAAGCTTTTACAATATCTTCAAAATCCCTTTTCCCTCCGTGAAAAGAAAATCCTATGTTTTTAATCATACCTTCCCTTTTTAATTCTTCCATCCATTCTAATACACCAATGGAAACCATACGGTCAAACATATTTTTATCCGTTAACATATGTAATAAATAATAATCAATATAATTTGTTTGTAATCGCTCTAATTGAGTTTGAAAAATCTTTTTTCCCTGGTCCAGCTTTTTGACCATATATGGAGGTAACTTTGTTGCGATCTTAACTCTTTCTCTATAACCGCCTAATAATGCCTTCCCCACTAAAGTCTCACTTCCAGGATATATATAGGCAGTATCAAAATAATTCACACCTTTTTCTATAGAATCATGGATTAAAGAAATCGCTCTGGGTTCATCGATACTGCCCCCTTTTGTAGGAAAACGCATACAACCAAAACCTAAAATAGAAAGTTCTTCTTCATTTTTTTGATTTATTCTGGTTAACATAGGATATCCCTCCTAAATTTATTGTTTTATCAAGGATTCACATAGTCTGTCTACACTTTCCCTTGTCGTAGCCCAGGACGTTACAATACGGATCACACTATGATCTTCATCCACTTTTTCGGGAAGAGAAAAGACAAAATTCTTCGATAATTCTTCTAATAAGTCATTTGGCAGAATTGGAAAAAGCTGATTGGTGCAAGGTTCAGTGAAAAAAGAATAGCCACCCTCTTTTATCCCCTCTGCAATCCTTTCTGCCATAGAATTAGCATGGGACCCCAATTCAAAATATAGGTTATCCTGGAATAAAGCTTCAAACTGAATTCCAGCTACAAATCCTTTTGCCATCATGGCTCCTCTTTGTTTCATAAGAAACCGAAAATCTTTTTTTAATTCTTCTCTGCAGATTACCAGTGCCTCCCCCAGAAGTGCCCCATTCTTGGTACCGCCAATATAGAATGCATCTACCAGATCAGGGATATCTGATATGTTTAAATCATTGGTCCTGCAAGTGAGGGCTGAAGCTAAACGAGCACCGTCCATAAAAAGTATTAAGTCATTTTTCCTGCAAATATCATGGATTTGGCTCAATTCTTTTTTTGAATATATAGTCCCTGTTTCTGTAGAATTTGATATATATACCAGCTTAGGCTGTACCATATGTTCATCTGTATGAATATCAAGAGCTTTTTGTATGATATCCGGGGTCAGTTTTCCGTCAGAACATGCCATTGCTACGACTTTGTGTCCTGTAGCTTCAATGGCACCTGTTTCATGAACATTAATGTGACCGGTGTCCGCTGTAATCACACATTGATGTGGCCTTAAGAAAGAGGATATGACCAGTAGATTCGTCTGAGTTCCACCAGGGATAAAGTGTATATCTGCATCTTCTTTCTTTATTGACTTTTTGATATATTCTTTTGCTTTATTACTGTGTTCATCTTCTCCATATCCAACATTCTGTTCAAGATTTGATTTCATTAATAATTCAAGAATACGTGGATGAGCACCTTCACTATAATCGTTTCTGAAACTATACATCTTCTGCCTCCATTTTTATTTCTAAAATTGTTTTATTGCCATACCATAAACATAAAGCGTTTATGGTCTCGTAGGAAATTTTATCCTTGCAAGCAAAATTTCCCTCGGGAGTATTATACCATTATTTTATCCATATGAATGAAATTTTTCATCTTTTAATAATTTAATAAAATATTTATGAATAAACAATAGGAATCGGTTTCAATCTATTATAGAGTGAAATTTAATTCAGAGACGTTATCTCCTATTCCAAAATAGGGAGCATTACAGCTGGTCGTCATCGGATAAAGATGAAAAGAAAGAAGACAAAATAAATGAATCGTATGAAAAAAGCTATCTTAAAATTTCTATCCCATCCTTTTAGCCATTTAAAAAAATATTATAAAATATATCGTAAAATCATAATTGCTATGAATCCATGCCATAAACATTTAAGTTATATATTGGATTATGATTTTCCTGTGAACGGACGAACAATACCAATCCGTATATTTCAACCAAAAAGAAAAAAAGAAAAGAAAATCTTGCTCTTTTTTCATGGAGGAGGATGGGTAACGGGAAATATCAAAACTTATACAAGAATATGCGATTATATGGCTCACCAGACCGGACATACAGTAATATCCGTGGAATACAGATTAGCACCAGAACACCCTTTCCCATCCGGTTTAACTGATTGCTATCTGGTTGCTAAAGAAATCTGTTTAAATCCTGATCTATTTCACTGTCAGTCCAAAGATATCACCTTAATTGGTGATAGTGCCGGTGGTAATCTGGCGGCAGCTGTTTCCTTAATGGCAAGGGATTTCGGTGAATTTTTGCCCCCGAAGCAAATTTTACTATATCCCACTACCTATAATGATTATAGTGAAAATTCACCTTTCCCATCTGTTAATGAAAATGGAACAGATTACTTTTTTACCATGAAAAGAATTCAGGATTATCTGGATATGTACGTTGGTACTGAACAAAATAGAAATCACCCTTATATTGCACCATTATTAGCATCCGATCTGTCAAACCAGCCAAAGACACTAATAATCACGGGGGAATACGACCTGTTACGGGATGAAGGAATCGCTTTTGGAAGACGTCTTAAAAAATCTGGAAATGATACGAAAATATATGTAATAAAGAAAGCTCTTCATGGCTTTTTATCATTACCTCATAATAAGGAACCTATTATCAGATGTTATAAAATTATGAATCAATTTTTATATGAAAAGGGGAATACAAATGAAACATCGAAAAAGGGTTGAATGGACAAAACTAGATAATGCCTCCAAGATATTTCCATCCCTTTGCAATGAAAAGGATACAAAAGTATTCCGTTTGGCATGTGAACTAACAGAAGAAATAGATCCTGTCATACTGCAGGAATCGTTGGATATCACAATAAAAAGCTTCCCATTATATCAATCCATATTAAGAAGAGGGGTATTTTGGTATTATTTTGAAGAAAGTGATATAAAACCTGTTGTTACTATAGAAGCAACCCCAATTTGTGCTCCTGTTTATTATAGCGATAAAAAAAATTTATTATTTCGGGTCTCTTATTATAAACACAGAATAAACCTGGAAATTTTTCATGCTCTCTCTGATGGGACAGGAGCTTTATGGTTTCTTCAAACCTTGGTGTATCATTATCTGACGAATAAATATAAGGAAGATTTTTCAGAGAAAAAGCCTGATTTTAATTATATTGCATCAATAAGCGAAAAGATGGATGATAGTTTTGGAATCCATTTTGGCAGGAAAAAGAAAAATAGAGTCAGAAAAAAAGGAAAAAATATAAAAGCCTATTCTATTCGTGGAATAAGAAACGATGAATACCGGATGAAATTAATTGAAGGAATCCTGCCAGTCCAAGAAGTACTTAGGCAGGCTCATGAATATAATACAACTTTAACTATTTATATAACTTCACTATTTATCTACTCGATTTATAAAAGAATGCCCTTCAGGAATCGCCGGTTTCCTATTATTTTATCAGTCCCGATTAACTTACGTCAATATTTTGAATCCGTCAGTGCAAGGAACTTTTTTAGTACAATGAATGTAGGATATCTTACTTCGGACGATAATGTAGAATTTAAAGATATTGTGTTAAGAGTAACCGAACTTTTTCAGAAAGAGCTTACCACAGCCCAGTTGAATGATCGTTTAGAACAGTTTATGTCTCTTGAGAAAAACTTTTTTACCAGACTGATTCCCTTACCCTTAAAAGACTATTCCTTAAAATTTGTAAATTTATTAAAGGACAGAGGAATCAGCGCTGCTATTTCAAACCTGGGAAGGATCACAATGCCCGAGGAATTCGAAAATTATATACAACAATTCAGTTTTTGTACAAGCGCACGAAGGCCTCAGATCTGTATGTGTTCCTATGGGGATAAATTAGCAATAAGTTTTACTTCACCATTTATAGAAACAGATATTCAAAGAATCTTCTTTCAATTTTTATCAAAGAAAGGAAGTTCTGTAGAAATTACTTCTAATTTATAAGAAAGGAATAACTTATGCAATATTGTAAGCATTGTCAGGTTCATGTTAGGGGAAAAAGAGAAACATGCCCGTTATGTATGAATCTTTTAACAGGAAGAGAATATAGTGATGATCTGGATCTGGCATATCCTGAAATACCTTTGACTTTTGAAGGGCATCTTGTTATCCGGATCATACTTTTTATTTCTATCATTTCAATTGTTATAAGCTTTGTATTTAACAGAGTTTTCCCATCCCATATAAACTGGCCTGTCTTTGTAGTTTTTGGACTGGTTAGCATGTGGTTAAGTTTAATTGCGGTAATGAAGAAAAAACATAATATTCCTAAAACAATCATGTGGCAGGTAACGATTGTATCTGCTCTATCCATCTTCTGGGATTATGAAACCAAATGGCGTGGATGGTCTATCAATTATGTAATACCTATTACATTAGTACTGGCCATGTTGATCATGTATATCACTGCAAAAATTATGAAGCTTGGTGTAAGAGATTATATTTTATATTTTTTGCTGGATGGTCTGTTTGGAATTATCCCGGTTGGATTTATTTTATTTGATTGGATCTCCACCATTTATCCATCTATTCTATGTGTAACAGTAAGTATCATCTTTACCTGTGCCATTATTATATTTCAAGGCGAAAATATTAAAAATGAATTTAATCGGAGAATGCACATATAACTGATAAATTTTTATATGCACCTGTCTAAGGGCTGTTGCAAAAATATAAGAATCTTTATATATAAGAAGAACCTTTATATTTCGTAAATAATTTGTGCGATGTATGTGCGAAAAGCGGCAAGATAGAGAATGCCGCTGCCTTTCGCGCGATGGAGCACAAATTTCGAGAAATATAAAGTTCTTCTAAGTTCAAAAAACTGTATTTTGCAACAGTACCTTATTTAATATTGTCTGCTATTTTAAGATTACCTTATTTTCATCTTCACTTTTCTGATTTAATATACTTTTTAGATAAGTCCCAAAAAATGTATCTTTGCCTTCCTCCATCCAATAATCATATTCTACTTTACCTAGATCTTCTTTCAAAGTATCCTTCAAAGCTCCACTAAAATATTTTATATTTATGTCTGCTGCATATTCTGCCATTGCTTTTTGTTTATCTTCTGTGATATCAGCCTCTTCCAGGGAATGATATATTTTTTCATAACTGCTGTCAAAAAAGAACTGCCTTCCATAATTGTCAAAATTTAACAGGTTTTCGTCTTTACTATGGTTATTCCTGGCATATTCATTTACGTTAACATTTTGGCTTTGATATGTAATTTTTCTGTCAGGACTAATATGGACAATACCATAATGATTTGGGTATACTGCCAGTGAACTTGTTACAATATCATAAATTCCATTCTCATTCTCAGATTTTTGAATGTCCTGAATATGCATATGACCGCTTAGATTTAATTTAACCTGATATTCTTCTAAAAGTTTAGTTAATTCAATTCCATTTAGGATAGTATATCTGCTTGTAAATAATTCATTATGTGACAATAGATTCTGATGGGTAACAGAAATCACAGTTGCTCCTTCCTTCTTTGCTTTTTCTAAGCACTGCCGTATCCATGCAAAGGATGTGTCAGATATCCTGCCGGAGTCAATTGCATATCCCATGTCTTTATTGGCATCCAGCATAATCACCCATAGATCATCTGCTATCTCATATAAATAACTAAGTGAATCAGGATCTGAATCTAATGCATCCTTATATCCCATATCCTCATATATGCTTTTAAAATCCTCCGGCGTTATATTGGTCGTTGTATAGACCTTATTTCCTTTATACTGATAGGAATGCGGATTTAATATATCATGATTACCAGGTATTACAAGAACATGAATACCGGCCTTCTTCACAGTTTTTAATTTCTCAGATAATTCTTTATGGCTTTTCTTCTCCCCGTTAAAAGTTAAATCTCCGCTTAGGATCAAAGCCCTTGGATGTGCCTTTATCACTTCATCAATTAAGGCATCTGTAATATCTGGTGTATACTCCACCATCTTACCATCTCCCCCTTTAATAAACTCCCGAAAAGCTGCGCTATTATCTGTAAGTTCCCGGGAGAGATAATGTAAATCTGTAGCAACAAAAATACTTGGACCATTTTCTTTTACAACTAAATCCATGTAATTGCTATTCTTTACCTTATTACAACTACTGAGTGTAAGTAAAATGCCACTGAGTATAAGGATATATTTTAATTTCATTTATATTTACCTCTCTGTTTTAATATATGCTATCCATTGTAACATAATATGAGTAAATAGAGAGAACTATTTGATTTTTCTGCATGATTTCATAACTTCATTTATATAATTAAGTAAATAGAGTTTTTGGAGTTTATTTTAGTATGGCAGAAACGAAAACGGAGCACCTTCAGTACAATACCATGACCTTAAATGGGCAAGGGCATGTTACAACCAATCCTAATACTGCAGTGATACGTCTGGGAGTACAGACAATAGGAGAAAATATTGAAGCAATACAGTCAGAAAATGCAGAATTAAGTGAAAATGTCATTCAGGCATTAACTGAATTAGGAATTACAAACATCCGGACTTTTCAATATGTTATTGATAAAAACTATGAATTTGAGGATGGTATCAGGGTCGATAAAGGATATATTGTCCGTAATATATTAGAAATACAGATAAATGATTTAGATAATGCTGGATTTGTGATTGATACTGCTGTAAATAATGGAGCTAATGTGGTAGATTTCATCTCTTTTGAAGTTGACGATCCATCTATGTTTTATCAGCAAGCCTTAAATCTTGCCATTATGGATGCTATGCGAAAAGCAAAATCCATCGCAAGACAACTTGATACCCCTTTTGATCCAATTCCTATTCGCATTGTTGAAAATAGTTCATCACCTATGCCTCGTTCACAACAGTATTTTTTAAGAGAAATTGCTTCCACCCCTATAGAACCTGGAATAAAACAAATTGATGCTTTTGTTTCCGTTGAATTTATTTTCTAAAAATTCTTATATATTCAGCTCTGATTTAAGAAGGAGCTGCTGCAAAACTATGCAGCAACTCCTTGTTCTATAATAATTATTTCGCCTTTTTTAAATCTTTTGCAGGTTCCAGAGGTTTACTCTCTAATATCTCTTCCACTTCTTCATAACCTGTTGGAAAAGCATAATTATAACGTGCAGGCAATGCAAAAACATACATTGAATTGCGGCCAAGTTCACTTGGATTCATAGGAGCTGCTCCAATATGGAATTGTTCCTTTTGTAAGGCATCCCATTGCTCATGAGTAAATACCATAATCGGAATATCCTGTCTTTCTTCTTCCTTGGTCCATTTTGGATGTCTGATAGAAATAATTGGCCCGCTTTCAGCCAAATCAGCATTTTCTGTTTCTTCTATCGGCTTCCCTTCCCATTTATCCATCACGATCTTATAGCCTTTCCAAGTCTTAGGTAAGCGGAAGCGGAATCCATATTCTTTATTCTCATAAATAATCTCATTGGAATTTTCAAATGCCCCTAAAGTAACATCATCAATAAGCCAGTGGTTATCTTCTTTTTTGAGTATCAATGCAATGGATCTCTTGGAAGCTGCTTCATTTTTATCCTTCTCTCCACTTGTAATTTCAATGATTTCTCCTTTTACTTGATAGGAATCCTCTTTTAGCTTCTTTATTTCTTTTATTTCTATACGGTCTGGCCATGGACTGGAAGTTAATCTGCCAGGTGCATTAACTGGCTCATTTATCCACTTTTCAAGCAATTCTTCCGTTACAAAATCTTTATAATTTTCTTCCATACTTTTTTTGATTTCTTTTTTATCTGCTAATAACGATACATTCTGTAACTTACTCCCAAATTGAGTAATAAGATCTTTTATTATGGTTTCATCATTATCACTGCTCTGACTGGAATCCTTCTTCTCTTTGTCTTCCATTTCATCACTTTTTTTATCATCCGCTTTTTCTTCTGTTACTTTTTCTGTATCTGCTTCCTGCTTTTCTTTTTTTCCGCAAGCTTCTAATAAAAATACACTGCTAAAAACAGTAACAGATAATAAAATTATTAAAAATAGAGAGTTTTTTAATTTCATCTTTAACACGAACCTTTCTCTAATAGAATTCATAATTAATTAGTGACAGTCTCCTACCCATTACTTACTATATATTATTCGTTTTTTCCAGGTATTATGCATGTTTTATGTATCTCTATAACCGGAAGAAATGCTCTTTACAGAAAAAATAATCCGGTGCTTATTATAATCACCGGATTATTTTTTGTCAAATTATATCTTTCCTTTTAAAATTCCATAAAGCAAACATATATAGTGTGGATAGCCATATTAATAGTGAAATCGTACTTCTTATAATACTGATTGATTCCGTTCCCAGTTCACTGATACCTGATAAGCTATGAAGAGCAGCACGGGGTAATAATGGCAGCAATACCATTTGTATTTTTTCATCAAACCATGATATAAAAGCCGGTAAAATCATTATGCCAAGAGAACAGGTAATACTTAAGGCACTATTTCGAAAAAGAAAGGTAAAACAGACTGTGATCAAACAATAAAAAATCGGCATGGCCATGCAGCCTGCAAGTAATCTTATAATATTCCCATCGGCAAGTGATACCATATCCCTTCCATTTATATAAAGAATGAACTGTCCGCAACTAAATGTTAATGACGTAATGATTAAGCTGACACAGGTAGAAAATATCCCAAAAGCTGCTAATTTTGCAAAAAATACTTTCCCTCTTTGAGGCGTTACTGCTAAAACCACATGAATGAACTTTGTTGAAAATTCTGAAGATATTATTATAGCTGTAAACACTAATAACATAATGGCGCCAACATCAATTCCTAACAGATTGGCTGTGATAACATCTATGTTTGGAAGTTCATTCAGTGCTCTCCCTTGAGTCATATTAGTTGTCAGCGAAAAAGTGATTCCTAAGAGTAAACTGGAAATCATCAGGATCAGCAAATATATTTTAGTGAAGTTCATAAACATCAACTTCTTCCATTCTGCTTTAATTTGAGAAATCATATTATTTCTCCTCCCTTTTCTTTTTCGTATTATTGGAAGAATAATCTTCTCTTCCCTTGGTCAGTTCCGTATATAATTGTTCCAAAGTTGGCTGATATTTAGATAACTCATATAATGGAATATTATTTACAAAAGCAATTTCTCCTATCTTTTTTATTTCCATATTTCTAACTTGTATATCATCTTTCCCATTTGAAATCACGTCAGCTCCTTTGCTTTCCAGTGCTCTTCTTAATTCTTGTGCCCTGTTTGTCTTCACTTGAACGTACCCACTTAAACTTCGTTGATTCATTTCTTTCATATCCATGTCTGCAATTAATTGACCTCTGGCTAATACAATCACTCTTCCTGCGATTTCTTGTACTTCACCCATTAGATGGCTGGATACCAAAACCGCCTTTCCTCTTAAAGCTAAATCCATAGTTAGTTTACGCAGCCATTTGATTCCATCTACATCCAGACCGTTGAAAGGCTCGTCAAGTATTATCGTATCCGGATCTCCAATCAATGCACCTGCTATTCCCAAACGTTGTCTCATCCCAAAAGAATATTCTTTGATTGGTTTATCCCCAGCTTTTTCTAAGCCTGTAAGAAATATCATCTCCTCTACCCTGGCTTTGGATAAATTAGCTGCTGTTGCCATAAATGTAAGATGCTGTCTTGCACTAAATCTTGGATTTACTGCATCTGCATCAATAAGGGCTCCAATTTTATTTATAGGATTATCCAATTTACAATATGGCTTTTTATCTATAAATACATAACCTTTCGTGGGATCGATCAACCCTAAGATCATTCGCATCGTCGTTGATTTCCCTGCCCCATTCGGCCCAAGAAAACCAGTTACAACACCAGAATGAATATCAAGGGTAAGATTATCCACAGCCACTTTATCCGTATATTTTTTTGTTAACTGCTTAATCTCAATCATTGGTTTTAATCTCCTTAAGCTGAATATTATTATTTTTAGAATATATATCAAATGCTCTTTGAATAAAATCATTGGCCTCTTCTAACATCTTCTTTTCTCCCACCAGCATCTCTTCGTTCATAGCTCCTGATTGGTCAATCTGTTCCAGTTTCGTAACATCACCGCCGCTGATATATATTAACATGTCCCACCACTGCCCTGCCAGTTCCTGACCTTCCCTGGAGGATGGGGAAATATCCGAATGAAGCAGCGCCGTCGCCTCAATCAGTAAAGATTTCCACTTGTGATAAAATTTTTGCACATCGTACAGATCTTTCATTTGTCCAGACATTACTTCCTGCTGCTCTTTGGATACTTTTGATGGTGCCCATTCAAATATGTCATCCCCTGGAAGGGTTTTAATAAATTTCAATAAAACATGAAAAGGAGGCTGTCTTCCCGCCTCAATTACTTTAATCGAAGCATCTATTGTTGCAAAAGAAGTATTCAGCTGTTCAATCTTACGTAATAATAAGTATTCCTGCTGCTCTAATATTTCTTTTAATTCAATTTCTGTTGGCCCATCAATTAATTTCTTTTTTATTTCATCTAAAGAAAAGTCTAGCATCTTATAGAAAATAATCTGCTCCAGACTAATAAGATCCTCTTTGGTATAATATCTCTTTCCACTCTCTGTTCTTCCTGATACAGGAAGTAATCCGATATTATCATAATGTTGTAGAGTTCGTACCGTAAGACCTGTAGTTTTGGCTATTTCTCCCACGAAATAACGTTCTTCTTTCATATTTTACACCTCTCTTCTTATTTATCTTATCACATTACGTTACGTCATATGCAAGACATAATTTACAAAACATACTTTTAGAGTTATAATGTAAATATCTTACATTTATGGGAGGGATTTTATGAATTACAAAAAAATGGGGAAAAGGTTTTTATCTCGCTTGTTAAGTATGGCAATAATACTCGCTATGCTTACACCACAGGTCACTACGACTGCAAAATCCATTTCGACAAAAGATAAAAATATGGTTGAATTACAGATATTGGCAACCAGCGATCTGCATGGGAGATTTATTTCTTACGAATATGCATCCAATGAAGCTACAACTACTGGAAGTCTGGCACAGCTGGCTACTGCCATTAAAGAACAAAGAAAGTTACATCCAAATACTATTCTTGTAGATAATGGTGATACCATACAGGATAATTCTTCTGAACTGTTTTTAACGGATAAAGCTCATCCGATGATCGTTGCCATGAATGAGCTTAAATATGATACCTGGACATTAGGGAATCACGAATTTAACTATTTACCTGATCTTGATCACATCCTAAAACAAAGTAAAGCTGCTGTTCTTTGCGGAAATGTCTATCGTCCTGATGGAACTCCTCTTGGTAAAAATTATAAAATAATTAATAAAAATGGAGTAAAAGTAGCATTGATCGGTATGGTGACTCCAAATATCGTAAAATGGGATGAACAGAATTTAAAAGGCTGGAAAGTCACAGATCCTGTTACTGAAACAAAAGAGATTGTAAAAGCCTTAAAAGGGAAAGTTGATGTCTTTATTGCAGTGGAGCATATGGGAATTGATTCCGAGTACGGTGTTACCGGTTCCGGAATCACTGATCTTGCCAATGAAGTTCCGGAATTGACTGCTGTCATAGCAGGCCATGCTCACTCTCAAATACCGAGCCAGATTATAAATGGAGTTTTAGTTACAGAACCTGGTTCTAATGGTCAGGCCTTATCCAAAATTGAAATTTCTTTAAAAAAATCCTCTTCTGGATATAAAGTAGTCTCTAAAAATAGTGAGCTCATTCTTATGAATGATACAAAAACCGGCAAAGTATATGAACAGGATGAAACACTGTCAAAGAAGCTGGCACCTTTTCATCAAAAAGCGGTTGATGATGCAAATAGTAAAATTGGACAATTGATAAACGGTGACTTAGTTCCAGAAGATGCCATTCCAGGAATTCCAACGATTCAGATTCAACCTACCGCGTTAATTTCTTTCATTAATAAAGTACAAAAAGAATATGGAAAAGCTGATATTTCATCTGCTGCTGGATTTAGAACGGATGCTAATGTAAAAATGGGAACTTTAAGCAAGGCAGATGCTGCTAAGATCTATAAATATGATAATACACTCTATGTAGTGGAAATTACCGGAGCACAGTTAAAGAATTACATGGAATGGTCCGCACAATATTATAATACATACAAACCTGGAGATTTAACAGTATCTTTTAATGAGAGCATTAGAGGTTATAACTATGATATGTTCAGTGGTATAAACTATACTATTGATATCTCTAAACCAGTAGTACCAACAGATACCGTAAAATCAGGAAGCCCTCATTTACATTTTGCCTCATCCAGAATTGTAAATCCAACAAAAGCGGATGGTACAGCTGTTAAAGATAATGATGTTTTCAAATTGGCCGTAAATAATTATCGCTATTCTACAACACTAAAACCAATGTTTGGTGATGATATTAAAGTTATATATAAGTCTGATGAAGTGCTTGGTGATAAGGGCCGAATTAGAGAATTAATTGTAGACTATATTAGTAAAAATAAAAAAATTACTAATTTTATAGAAAACAATTGGAAACTCATCGGAATGGATTGGTCCGAGACTGATAGAAAAGAATTATCAGCTTATATTGATTTGGGAAGAATATCCATACCTGTATCTTTAGACGGAAGAACACCAAATGTGAGATCAATTACTATTGATGATTTAAATAAACTTCGTAACGAAGAAAAAGGAAAAATAAGAATTCTAACCTTTAATGATCTACATGGTAATGTGGAAAGTACGGCAAAAGAAGCTGGGGTTGCAAATTTAGCTGGAAGAATTGATTTATATAGAATGATTAATCCAAATACAATTGCCGTTTCAGCTGGTGATAACTATCAAGGCACTGCTATCTCTAACATTTTATATGGAGCTCCAATCAATGATTTTTTGAAAATAGCAAATGTTGAATTCTCTGCAATTGGAAATCATGAATTTGATTGGGGTAGAGAAAGAATTGAAGCATGGGAAAATGGTAATGATTTTGCTTTCTTAGCGGCAAATATATATGATGCTAATACAAACACACCTGTTGCATGGGCAAAGCCTTATGCAATAAAAAAAATAAATG
Organism: Mobilisporobacter senegalensis; assembly: GCF_003752155.1. GTDB lineage: Bacteria > Bacillota > Clostridia > Lachnospirales > Lachnospiraceae > Mobilisporobacter > Mobilisporobacter senegalensis. The sequence goes on from NZ_RJVG01000007.1 coordinate 168,869, forward strand.
GCATTAAAATCGCATTTATTGGATTTGCTACTCCTGAAACTGCATTTAAAACAAAACCATCTAATGTAGCCGGATTAGAATTTAAAGATCCTGCTGAAATTGCACCTCAATATATTAGCCAGGTAAAAGCAGAAGGAGCAGATGTAATTGTAGCTTTAACCCATTTAGGTTCTGCCCAGGATTCCAAAGGAACAATTACTGGAGAAGCAGCTGATCTTGCCAAAAGGATAACTGATTTTGATTTAATTATATCTGCACACACTCATTTGCTGGTAAAAGGTGAGGTCAATGGAACACCTATCATTCAAAGCGGCAAAAACGGAAGAGATTTAGGCGTTATCACTTTAAATATGAATGGTAATGACTTAGCTGGTATAGATATGGAATTACTACCTATTGGCAGCATGAATGAAACCAATAAAGGTAATCCACAAGTTATTCAAATGGTAGAGGAATATAAAAAGCAAGTAGGAAAAGAACTGGATGTTGTAATTGGTCAGGCAGAAAAAGAATACCCTCATGACAGATTTACCAATGTTTCTGAACTTGGAGAATGGGTTGCCGAAGTAATGAGACAGGCAGGCAGGGCACAGATTGGTATCACCAACGGTGGAGGGATTCGCATTCCTGTGGAAAAAGGTAATATCACAATTGGAACAATGTACAGCTTAATGCCATTTGATAATACAATTGTAACCTTAGAAATGAAAGGTTCCGATATTAAAAAACTATTTGAACATGGTATTGAGAATAAAGAAATCGGTTGGATTCAATATTCAGGTATCAAAGTATTTTATAATCCTGGAAAACCATATGGTCAAAAGGTAAATTCCATAAAATTAATGGATGGCAGTTTACTTATGATGGATGAATATTATTCTGTTGCAACCAATGATTTTATGGCTGAAAATGGCGATAATTATGATTTTTCCAAAGCAATTGAGGTAAATAACACAAATATACCAATTCGTGATGTATTAATTCAATATATCAAAGAACATGGTAAGCTGAACTTTAATAGTAAAAATGTCTTAATTGAAGGAAAAGATATCTCAGCGAATCAAAAAGATATTATAAAGGGTAAAAAAGCCGCATAACGCGGAACTTATTTGATGTTGAAATAAAAATAAGGCTGTTGTAAAACTATTACGAATAATAAGCAAAGGCTATGCTTTCCCTGTAATCCACTGTGTAAAGGGAGATCATAGCCTTTGTTATAATAATAGGATTAGAAATGCAACAGCCTCTATTTACTGAAAGAAGCAGTCCAATAATCAGATTAACTTAATCCCATCTTCTGCCTCTTCTTTAAGATATGGGCTTCTATATCATTTGCTACCTGCACCGGATCATCTCCAAGGGCAATTTTCCCTCCCGTAAGACTTTCCACATCCTCTGTCACAAGTTTTACCAGATCAGGTGCACCTGTGATAAACGGTGTTGGCGACAGATGGGTATATGCTCCATATGCAACTGCAAAGATACCGTCTATGGTAGCTTTTTGTTCCATCCATTCCGGAGCTGTCACAGCAATTGGTAAATCTGAAATATCTACATCCAAATGATCTGCTAATGCTGTAACTAACATTGATATCCTACCTGTGTCTGTACAAGTACCAAAGCTCAATACCGGTGGAATTCCAAGTGCTTTACATACTCCTTTTAGCCCTTCACCAGCTTCATTGGCTGCATCCAGACTGCACATGCCCGCAACTTCTAAACCATGGTTACCACATCCGCCGGCAACTACAAGTATGTCCTTTTTTATCAGCTGCTTCGTAAGATTCACTGTATTCCAATCCTGGGGGCCATTGCGAAGTGTACTGCAATTTGCTAATGCTACCACTCCTTTGATCTGTCCGCTTGCAATAACATCCACTAAATTATTAAGATCATTTCCTATTGCCTTTAAAACAGCTTCTGTTGAAAATCCGGCAATCGCCTTTCTCTTGTGTTTTGGAACCATTGGTTTTATATTATCATGTCTCTTCTTAAAATTTTCTATTGCAATATTAATGCACTGTTCTGCCATCTCTTCAGCTTTCCCCGGATAATATGGCATCTCATGATCTGCACCCGGTACCCCAATAATTGTACTTACACTAACAAGAGCAACTTGATATTTTTCCGCATATTGATCAATTGCCGGCGGAGAACAGTTTTCCTCCATGACAAGGGCATCCACAGTACCGGTTGCAAGGAATGGCTCTATAGCTAACCAGTTACCCATCAATCCAACAAATACATCATCCACTTCAAATCTTTGAAGCATCTCCTGACCAGTTTCAATGGAACCTACAATATGGATTCCCTTTGCTCCTGCCTGTCTGGCTAAATCCTGATATTCCTTCATTTTGGCTTTTTGTAAAGTTGCTACACCGATCCATGGCTGATGTCCATTAAAAGCAATATTTACATAATCGGGGTCCATAATACCCAGATCAACATCTACTTCATGAGGCATTGGAGTTCCAAACAGGATATCCTGAGTCATTTCTAATCCAATTTGTGCAGTATAGATTGTAGACAATCCCAATCGCAGTGCTTTTTTTGCTAAGGATACATAATCACCATCCACATTGGTCAAACAACTTGCGATGGAAAGTTCTACTTCATGTTGAACACCAGAAGGATTTATGTGCAGATCCTTCCATAATGGAATCCTTTTCTTAGGGGCAAACGCTTTAACCATGACACTTTCCTGATCCGGATTAATTTTCATCTCTCTGTCAAGGAGTTCTGCTAATTGTATCGCCATCTGATTAATACTCTGCTTTGTATCAATACCTGTTTGTTCACACATCCATTTTAGTTTGTCCTCATCTGTTATTTTAAAAGTTGTCTTCCCTTCACCGGTAGCTTTTAATGTTCGAAAGGCTTCGTATGCATGATGGGCATAGGTTGCCGCACCCATAATATTTCGCATAAGCAGGTTTCTCATTGCCATGGCATCCGGTCCAATACCACAGACTCCTTTAAAAGCTTGTGCCTTCTCGCTGATTCTGCAGGGCCCTTGAGTACATAGCTGACAACTAAGCCCTTCCAAACAAAACTTACATCGAATCTTCTCCTGATCTTCCCATCTGGAAAATACACTGGAAAGTCCGTCCTTTTTAATACGAATAAGCATTTCTTCTACTGAATCGTGATAACTTACACGTCCCTCAAGTTTTTCTAAAATTGTCTCTGCCATAATAACCTCCGTTTATCATTTATTCTTTTTTAATATGTCCATTCATATAATTTAAATGCAAAATTTCCCTTAAATAAATTCAACTAACTTTTCTCTTTCTCTCTCTTTGTAAGTTCATCTGAAATCTCCATGGATAACTGTTCTCTATTTTGCTTATAAAGTCCTTGCATTTTCTCCTTATGAGCTGTCCTGTATCTCAAAATAAGATAGATGACCCCATATATTCCCGTCATAACAATTCCTGCTATAAAGCCAGAACTCTGACCGGGAACTAATGGCATGGAAAAAATTGATATCAGTAAGCATATTAAAACAATGAGAGATGTATAAGGATAGCCGCACATCTGGCACTTTCCATCTGAAGGGAATCCATTCTTTTTACGATACCTGATATGGGTGGCAACAATTACTGTATAAGCAAATAAAAGAGAAAATCCACCTGAACTAATTAAGAAAATATAAACCTCAGGAAGCAATAACCCAAATCCAAGAGCTAAAAGCATTGCAAATCCTGAAAATAAAATCCCCCTAAACGGAATATCCGTTTTCTCCTTTAACCATACAGGAGCCTGTCCCACTTCTGCCAAAGACCGCATCATTCTTCCCAGCCCAAACATAGCTGCCAGCATAGTAGAAAGAATCGCTGTGATTAATACAATGTTAATTGCTGTTCCGGCCCACCCCATTCCCCAACGGTTTAAAGCTGCTACCATTGGGCTTGTATCATCTGTAAGTGTTGCTGTTGGAATGAGGGGAAGTAATAAACCAATTGACAAAACATAGAATCCAACAAGACAAAAAACAGTATATCGAATTGCTTTAGGTACTGTTTCCGATGGATTATCTGTTTCGGATGCTGCCAATCCGATCACTTCAAAACCTGCATAAGAAAACATAACAAGAAGCATACTCCCTGCAATTCCTCCAATCCCTCCTGGAATGAAAGAACGGTTTGATAATTCGCCTGCTCCTATTCCTTTGGTTCCGGGAATACCTCCAGTGATCAATAGTATGGCTATTATAATGAATATAAAAATTGCCAATATTTTTACAGCCGCCAGACCACTTTCCAATTTACTTAGTTTATCTGCACCTAATAAATTAAGCAGCGTTACTCCGACTATAATGAAACTTCCCAGGACTGCAATTGATATTCCCGGAGACCATTGACGTATCAATATAGAAACCGCTGTTGCCTCACTTGACATGGCTAATACCATACCCGTCCAGTATACCCATCCTACGACAAATCCCACACCAGGACCATATGCCTCTGTTGCATAAGTTCGAAAAGATCCTGCTGTCGGGTTGTGTACTGTCATCTCAGACAAGGCATAAAGGATAAAATAAACTAATACTCCTCCAATAATAAAAGATAATAAAATGGAGGGGCCTGCTGCTCTGATAGCTACAGATGAGCCCAGAAAAAAAGAACCACCTATTACAGTCCCTAATGCCATCATCGTTAGCTGCCAAGCTGACAAACCTTTCGAATGTTTCCCTTTGTTTTTATTCTCCATAATCGTTCCTATTTCCCTTATCGATAATATTTTTAAATATTATTCCTAAATTGAGAAAATATATTCCATCGAATCTGCCTGGTGTATGACGATAAAAATTCCCTCGAAATTATAATAATCGAGGGAATTTTAATTTATTTTTGTTTTTTAGCTGAATTCGTAGTTGTATTCTGAGTAGATGTCTTATTGGATGTCTGTTTCTTTTTTGGTGCCTTTTTTGGATTTTTATCTCCCATTAGATCACTTCCTTCTATAGAAATTTATCAGATGACCAGCGGCGCTTCCTTCAAAACTTGTATTGCCGCTTGACCTCAATACTTATATTGTATAGTCAATTATAAACCAAGTCAAATAATAATTAAATTTCTTTGCGATATTATTTTGAATTATTCGACAATTTATGTTGACTTTTCGTGCTATCCAATTTGATTTTTAATTATTGCATTTACAGTATTTAAGTATTTCTAAATACTGTAGCCAGAATATAGGAAATACTATTATAAATAATTAAATTTTATTTTTTCATTTGAGACATTTCATTCTTTTAATTTGTATTATTAGTGAAAGGGGGAATGAACATGGTATATAATGGCGCCATAAACCCATTAGAACAACTTATTAAGACCTATTCCAATATGCTGTTAAAGATTGCCTTCACCTATGTTAAAAATACAGCGGATGCAGAGGATATCGTACAAGATGTTTTTGTAAAGGTATTTGAAAAGAATCCGGATTTTACCAGTGAAGAACATAGAAAAGCATGGTTGATAAGATCTACTATAAACAAAGCAAAAAACTATTTAAGCTCTTCTATATTTCGAAAGAACGTTCCATTAGATGAAGAATTAAGCTACTTGCCAAAAGAAGAGAGCAGCGTGCTTGGAGCAGTTATGAATTTGCCGGCAAAATACCGGCTTGTAATCCATCTATACTATTATGAGGGGTATTCAGCAGAAGAAATTGCTTTGACATTGGGAAAGAGGTCTTCAACGATCCGGACCCAGTTACAGCGGGGAAGAGCATTACTAAAACAAGAGTTAAAAGGAGAATGGTAATATGAAAAAAGATATTTATAAAAAAAGTATGGATCATATAAGATTCAACACTAATTTTGAAGAAGAAGTAATAAGGTATTGTGAAAATAAAAATTCAAAAAAAGAGAGGATATTGATGAAAAGATTTATTCCTGTTGCAGGTGCTTTAGCTGCAATCCTTTGTCTTATTGCAGTGAATAACATATTTATCAAGGCCCCCGCAAATATTCCAAATAACGTAAACACAGATTCAAGTATAAATGAATTAAATGCACTTTATGTCAAAAATTTTACATTGAATAATCACCAGGCTGAGTATAAACTTTTAACTGAAAATGAAGCAAAATCATTGGATTTTTCAACAACAAAAGGGAAGTTATTAACAGAGACTACAGATGGAATGAAAGTATATCAAATTGCAGATAGAAATGATCTGGTCTATATTCTGATCAACGATGAACTATATCAATTCTTCCGATTCACAGGGGAAGATGGAAACTATGGATTTTCCGATATTTTATCAATTTATGGAATTCAGAATCCAGATGATATAAAAGAAGTTATTGTAAAATCATCTAATCCTGATGAATCAATAAAAGATATCTTATTGACAGATGCAGATATAGAAATGTTCTATAATCAATTATTAACGATGAAATCATTAAAAGAAGAGGAATTTTCAAAACAGATTGAAGATAGTGGCTATCAATTTGTTCCGGGGGATGAATTTAAAGAAAGAACAGTACAAATTCTTACATCATCCGGAGAAACTTTAGTATTAAATTATAATCCATTGAACAAGTATTTAACTCAGGGAGGCTATGCTTTCTTTGACAAACTGGAAGATAATTTTAATAGCTGGCTGATAAAAACTGCTGAAATTGATATAAGCGCTGATTATAGTAATAAGATCATAGATCAGAATATGGAAGGAGAGGCCGCCTCAAAAATCCTTGAATGGGTAAATACAAATGGATATCCTGATTATTATGCAGGTGTATATTTAAATGATAATGGAAAAGTTGTAGTATTATTGACTGATGATTCTGCTACAAATAAGGATGAAATCAGAAAAATTGCTTCCAGTACAGATATAATATTCCAAAAGGCAATTCATTCCTATAATTACTTAACTGAGATTCAAAACAAAATCAGTGAAAAAATGCAAAATGGAGAATTCTCTTTCATCTCTTCTTCGGGAATTATGGAAGATAAAAACTATATTGAAGTAGGTATTGTATCCGCAAGTGACAGTGAGATCGATGAATTATTAAAACTGGACCCTACCGGTTCTGCGATTAAAGTAGTTGATTCTGGAAACTTAAGTATCTATTAATTATTATAGTCAAAGAAGGGGCTACGTTTCATTACTTCGTTCGTAGTCCCTTCTTTTTATTCTGTCAATTACGATGATTAATCAGATAATTATTTTTGTACTTCTTGTTTTCCTGTTACCTTTGATTCTGCATCCATTTTGAAACCAGTTTTTGCATCATCACTGTTGAAATAAATGTTACCATCCACTGTTGCATCAACTAATTGAAAATCTTTGGTCTCAACATATAAATCGCCCTTAAATGTTCCATGCTGGATACTTGCTGCTGGACTTTTAATTGTTAATTTAGGAGCAGTTAATGTAAATCTATTGGTTACTGTCCGATCTTCATCCTGGGTGTAAAGGGCTATTTTACGTTGAATCTCATCTTTATTATTCTTAAAATCTCCTTCAAGAACAAGATCTTTATTAAAGCTTAAATCTTTTAAAGCACATATGATCCAGGTTCCATCAGTTCCCAGCGCTTTCTCAAAATCTTCTTCTTTATTTACGATAGAAGCTGTTGTTGTTGCATCTGTTTCTTCATCATTTGCATCATCGGTAGTATCATCAGCAACATCATCGGTGGTATCATCCGTAGCATCATCCGTATCTTCAGTGGTATCTTCGTTCGTATCTGGAGTAGTGCCATCCTTATTATTACATCCTACAAATGCAAATAAAGATGAAATTAATAACGTTAATAAAAACAATCTTTTAATTTTCATAATATTCCTCCTAATTAAGTTAAACTTTGTATTTAGTATTAGCAGGATTATTTTTATTATTCAAATGTAATTTAGAGTTACTCTATTGTTTATGTAAATTTTTATTTTAAAATTTTCTTTAATAAAAACTAATTATCACATTTTACTGAATTTTGCTTCATGGCAGCAATCATTACTGTTATAGCATAACCAATTATGAATATTCCTGCTATGATCCATATTCCGGAAAATTTCAAATATGTAATTGAGAAACTTGAAAATACAGATGCACACATTGCACCCAGTTGAAAAATCAATGAATTTAATGAAAGGATACTTGCTCTTAAATTACCTGGTACTATCTTATTAATTAAAGTACTTTCTACTACATTACTGGTACCAAACAACATATAAACAGCAACATACCAAAATACAAATTTAACTTCATTTTGTGAAATACCAAATAATATAATGCAGGCACCAAGATTGAAACGACAGATATTATATATCTTCCACCACTTGTTTTTAAATTTAATTAATAAAATATTAGAAATAGTATTTCCAATTGTAATTGCCATAAACCCGAAAAAAGTTATGATTCCTAAAAGCCAGGTGCCATTATTAGTAATATATAATTCTCTAAATGCTGGCTGCCAGTATGTTTCTACAGTCATTATCATAAATCCAGATAAAAAAACTCCCCCTAAGATCAGTTTGAATTTAGAAGAAGAATGAACCATTGCTCCTCCCTTTTTTAAATGTTCCCGTAATGGTATTCTTTGTTTCATTTCTTTACTCCCGTCTTCCTTTACAATCATTAGGCATAACAGAAATAAGATAGTCAAAAATAATAATTTTGCAATAATACTGGCAATATAATCACCACTTATCTGGGCAATAAATCCTCCCATAATACCGCCAAAAGCAAGCCCCCATCCTTCTAATAATGCAATGCGGGTAGTAATTTTAGATAAATGTCCATCCCCTTGTTTCTTAAGAGTCTGATCTATAAACAAGGCATCCAGGCTTCCCGAAGCAAATGCACGGCCTAAACCATTAAAAATCATTGCAAGAACTAAATAGGAAAAATTTGTGGCTAATAATATACATAAAAAAGATATAAATTGAAGAAAACAGGAAATTAAAAAAACCACTTTTCGGCCAAGTAAATCGGCACATATACCACTAGGTAATTCAAAACTTAATAAAGTAATTGAATAGACAATCAATAAAATCGGTAATGTTTGTATATCTGCCCCTTTTTCCAAGAGAATCAAATTGTGGAGCGGTACTAATAATCCCAATGTGAAACTATTAGTAAACAGAATTATTTGTTGTATTTTATCCATTTCCTCCCCTTCCTGTGTTGTAAAGTATGACCGCATATTCCCAGGAAGAGGTCTTTGGGGATGGTTTTTGATGGCTATCAATATATTCTGTTATCAGATCTATTAATTCATCGGATTCTTTCTCATTAAGGTGAATTACTCCTGTCATAATGTCTCCCCATTTTTTTATATGCTGATAATTTTTCTCTTCTGTAGCATCAAGCCGTTCTTTCATTGAAGTTCTAAATCCATCATACACTCTTGCTATGGAATCCTGTATTAAAACTTCTCTTTGTGATCCACTCTCATCCTCATATTCCAAACCTATCTGAACCGTTACAAGGGCAGGTCTGTAATAGCTGGCTTTGATTCCGCGGATCATCTCTTGATGATCCAATTCAATTACATCGATAGCTAATAGCTTCTTTATATGATGTTGTACTCCGGATGCAGAGATCTGTAATTTATCGGCTAACATCTTGGGAGTCATTGGAGTATTAGAAAGGTTTAATTGACGCAGTATTTGCTGACGGGTAGGATTCATATATATATTCAATTTTTCCTTCGTATTAAGTTTAATGACTTTCACAATATTCCTCCGTATCTATTATATACTATTTACATTACATATATTATAACATTACACATTACGTAATGTAAAGTGAAAAATAAAGTGACTGTTGCAAAATATAAGAACATCTGTATAGTAAGAAGACCTTTATATTTCATAGATAATTTGTGCGATGTATGTGCGAAAAGCGGCAAGATAGAGAATGCCGCTGCCTTTCGCGCGACGGAGCACAAATTTCTAGAAATATAAAAGTCTTCTAATTTCAGACAACTGTATTTTGCAACAGCCCCCTTATTGGTCTGGATTCATCGTCGAAAACGAGTATAGTGATATAGCGCCAACTCATTAGCTGCAGCCTTCCCTGTCTGTAAAGACCCCTGCATCCAGCCATGCTTATTGGATATATGTTCTCCTGCAAAATAAACTCTCTGTTCAAATTCCGGTTGTTTCATAATATAGGCAAAAGTCCGTTTTTGCCCTGGTAATGTATATGCCAAGGCTCCTCTTAAATATGGTTCATTATACCATGCAACTGTCTTATAATCAGCAATAATAGAATTTAAATATCCCCTAGGCAGACCATGTACTTCCTCCACATTCTGCTTTATGAACTCAAACCGCCTCACTTCTTCCATATTAGCTACCCTGTTTGCATTCTGGTTTAAATTATATGATGCAAGTAATACTCCCGGCTCTTCTGGCGAACATGCTCCTTCCCACATACATAAATTATGGTCTGGTGGATAAATGATAGATTGAATAGGTAAATCCGTAAATGAGATTCCTCCGATCATATTGCCAAATGGCGTATCCATTTCCCAAAAACGCTGATTACAAAGAAAATTTGTTTTCATTGCATTGATATAATTTAATTCTAAAATAGACTGCATTTTAATATTACTAAAATATGGTTTGATTTCCACAGTTCTTAACGAAGAAAACGGGATACAGCATATTATATAATCATATACCTCCAGGGTGTCTTTTCCATTTGGCTCAGTATTATATCTTAACGTAACTTTTCCATTGTTTGTTTTAAAAATTCCATTCACATAATGCCCTGCCCTGTATTCCACCGTTCCCAACATGTCCGTTGGAATACTATAGTATTGCTCTAAATCTTCTGCAGTAAAAGAATTATAAAATGCTAAAGGTAAATTAGTATTGCCTCCATCCATTTGATAGGTATTTATGAAATCCATCGTATATTCCTGCTGAAGGACCTCATCATAACTTATATCCAATGTAGCGCCATTGGGAGAATTTATTCCAGAGATCAAACTGATAGCTTCCTGACTTAAATCCAGATACTCAAGAGCTTCCCTGATGGACATATACATCAGTGCTTCAATTTCCTGAGAGTATACGGTAAGAATACTTAATAACTCCAGCCTTACATTCGGAGCCATCTGTTCTAATATATAATTAAATGCATAATCATGCAATTCCGGCCACGGAGTATTTCTCTCTCTCTCTGTTAAATTAAATAAAGGATATAATATATCTTGAACAGATTCTGTCGTTCTTAATCTTGTATTATGTACATAATAGAAATTATTACGTCTTGGAGACGTCAAAGAACGAGTCCCCAGATTGAATAAATTAATATAATGCCATGTAGTTTCATGAGAAACAGGAAACCTCATTGCGCCAAATTCTCCATAATATTTTCTTTCACTATCAAAATAATGAGTATAAACTCTCCCGCCTATTCTCTCCATATTTGCTTCATGAATTGTAATTTGAGCACCAAGTTTTCTTAATTCATAGGCTGCGGTTAAACCTGCAAGACCACCTCCAATGATGCCGATACGGATTCCACGTAATTCTCCAAGCGGAGCAATAAATTTTATATCATCCGGTGGTCTTAGTGCATTAATAATATTCTCATAATCTTCCGATCTACCAACAGCAGATAAAGATTCTCTTAACATTTCATGTCTTTGCTCATCCGTAGGATTAGGGACTAGATTCAAAGGAATATCCATTTGTCAATACCTTTCATATTTACTACTGTAGTAATATATTAATTGAAAAATTAAAATATATCACATTGGGATGAATTTCCATTTTTTATAATTTAGGTGGCACTCTATAGCCTATCAATTCCTCCAATTTATAACCGTATTGTAATAATTTCTGATCATTTTGGGCAGTTACTATGATTCCATAGGGCATTCCATCATTATATAATCCATGTGGTATTGACAGAATCGGTAATCCAGTATATTGCAAAATGAGATTTTCCTGAAACAGTATACAAATATCTATTCCATCCAAGAGTTCCTTCATTATTCTTTTTTTCTCTTCCCGGTCCATTAATAACTCTTTGTATTCAGTTTCACTTAAGTCACCTTTCGTCTTTTCCTCTGCTTCCAATAAAAGTGTCTGACCATATTTCAATGCTTTCTCCCCATGAGCATTATTAAATTTTATAATATCCCTTAAAGAACGAATAGGAAACTCCTTCCTCACATTTTCAAAATATCTATTCAATGAATATTTGAACTCATATTTACCAATACCCTTTAAATTATTTTTTGGTACAGTGGGTAATTTTATCCTCACTATTTTACCTCCCAGATTTTCTAATTCCTTTAAGATATTTAATGATTTCTTCTCTTCTTCCCCAGTAAGGTTATTAAGGGAGTTGTCATCTATACCTATAACCCAATTTTTTAAGTTTCCTTCCTTGGGCTGTATTTTTATATTGGTAAGCTCTGAAAATAATAGAATAGAATCCATAATCGTACGTGTCATTGGACCTACTGTATCCAGCGTAAAGCTGACAGGTAGAATTCCATTGGTACTAAGTATCCCGGCGGATGGGCAAAATCCAACAATTCCATTGGCAATTGCAGGTGAAATAATAGAACCCGAGGTATCTGTACCTAAAGATGCCCCACATAAATTTGCAGTTACAGAAACTGCAGAGCCTGTACTGGATCCAGAGGGGGATTTTGTCTTATTATACGGAGAAGCTACCATACCTCCTCTGGAACTGTAACCAGGCGGCATTCCTTTTGTCATATAATTAGCCAATTCTGTCATATTGGTTTTTCCGAGGATAACAGCACCTTTTTCTCGAAGTACCTTCACTACATCTGCATCTTTACTGGCTTTAAGATCAGCCAGTGCTAATGCTCCTGCAGAAGTATGCATTTTATCTCCTGTATCAATATTATCTTTTATTAATATAGGTACTCCATACAATGGACTTGTATATTCTGATTTGTGTTCTTCCAGATACCTGGCAATATCCGTTATATCCGGATTAATTTCTAAAACACTATTTAATTTGTTTTCTCCTTGGTCATAATAAGTAATATTATTAAGATATTCATCAACAAGTTCCTGAACGGATATTTTATTTTGTTCATACATCTCTTTTATATTTGTTATTGAAATTTCATTTATATTCACAAAAATACCTCTTTTACTCATATATTCACAAAATAGTATATTAATTAATAAAAAAAATATCCTGGATTTATCAACTAACTTTTAGCAACATAAAATTTTTAAACTATGGGCATTCTATTTTTGGAGGTGATTTTATGATAGTACGAGATATAATGTCTAAAAATATTACTTGGGTAAATGAACACGATACTGTTGAGAAAGCCGCAGAACTAATGAAAAGTTGTGATTGCGGTTGTATTCCTGTTTGTAATGAAGATAAATTAATAGGTGTTGTAACTGATCGGGATATTGCTTTAAGATCCGTTGCAGAAGGTCAGAGTCCTCATCAGAGGGTTCGGGATGTCATGTCAAAAGACCTTGTAATTGGAAGTCCTGAAATGAATGTAAATGATGCGGTAAAAATTATGGGCGAAAAACAGATTCGCCGTCTGCCAATTGTAGAGAATGACAGCCTTGTTGGAATTGTCGCCTTAGGGGACATCTCACTGGAGCCTGTTTTACAAGATAATGCAGAAGATGCTCTTAAAAATATTTCAAAACCATAAGTGGTAAATATTTTATAAAACTGAACGAAAAAAGGATGAGGTATCATAAAATACCTCATCCTTTACATTTGAAATAATATAAATTTTATTTATTCATTCCAGTATAAATATAGATTGCATCTCTTAAGAATTCTGCTGTTCCAGGCTGTTCTTTATCATAATATGCAGTAAATCTTTCATCATCCACATACATCTGGGCAAGGCCGGCGTGAGCCTCTTTGCTATAAGCAGGCCATGTAAATCCCAACCATTCGTGATGCAGTCTGGCTGCTTTTTGTGCCAGTTTCCCTGCGGGATCTCCCGTTGCAAAAGCTTCTTTTAGAGTTTCATGTAATTCCTTACTGACTTCTTCCATCTTTTGATATTCTTCTTCTGTCATGTTCATAAGTTTCGCATTGGATTTTTCTACAGTTTCCTCACCATATTTGTCTCTGATCTCTTTACCATATTTCTTCTCATTGTCATCTATCATTTTCTTCTTAAAGCCTTCGAATTTTTCTTTATTACTCATATTCGTTCTCCCTTCTGTCTCTGCTATTGTTTTTTCCACATTAGCAATTAAGATATTGATTTGTTCTCTTTTTTCCAGGAGTTTTTCACGATGTTCTCTAAGTGCTTCTGCTCCATTAAAATTCGGCGAAGTCATAATATCTTTTATACTTTCCAGATTTACACCTAATTCCCTATAGAACAATATTTGTTGTAACCTATTCACTTCATGCTGACCATAGATCCGATATCCTGATGAATTGATTCTTGCCGGCTTAAGAATTCCTATTTCATCATAATATCTTAATGTTCTGGTACTGACTCCTGCCAGTTTTCCTAGCTTTTGCACTGTATATTCCATGTGTTTCCCTCCTTGCATAATCAATATACACCTTGACGTAACGTGAATGTCAACAGGTATTTTAAATAATTTTTTATTTTTTTTAAAATTACCTTGCATTATTAAGTAATTTAATATATACTCATTTATACAAAGTACTTAATATTTTTAAGTACTTAAAGGAGGGACAAATTTGAATAAAGAAATGTTAAAAGGTACCATTGATATTCTTATCCTTAGTGTTTTAAAGGAAAAGGATAATTACGGATATGAGATTTCCAGGACCATAAAGCTTAAAACAGAAGGAGCTTTTGAGATTCTGGAAGCAACTCTATATTTATCTTTAAAAAGATTGGAAAAACAAGATGCGATCACTTCTTATTGGGGCGACGAATCCAATGGGGGAAGGAGAAAATATTATAAGATCACGGACCAAGGAAAAGATGTTCTGATTAATTCTATCCATGACTGGAAGGAAACTGTCCAAATCGTTGAAAAATTCATTTAGGAGGATGTTATGAATACAACTTTAAAAAAATTATTTAATCTTACAGATATAAGATACCCATGGCTGCTATTAATATCCATGTGCGCCTTTATTTTTTCATTATATTACGATAAAAATCATACCAATATTTCATTGGCATATCAATGGATGACCTATGGCTTTACCATTATTTCTGCCACAGTTTGGAGTATCTTAAATTACATTGCCCATATTAAAATAAGTGCAAATTATAAAAAATACGATAATATTGACACTTATGTTGAAAATCTTTTAATAAGTAAAGAAGAAAAACTAGAATTGAAAGGTTATTTAGAAGACTATTCTTCCGATCTCATATCACAAGGCAAAACCAAAGAAGAATCAATTCAAACTGCAATTAATCAATTTAGAGTCCAGGAATTTACTTCATTATCCAAGAACAGCAGCCTTTTTAATCTGCCGATTCACTACTATTTAATAGGATATAGTTTACTAAGTATCACTGTGGCCACTCTATTAGAATTTATGCCAATGATATTAAAACAAAGCCCTTTTCTTTTTTCAGCTATACAATTTATGCTGATTTCATATTGTATTGGATTTACCGGCTCATTCTTTCTTTATAAACTACTGGATTCAATTATATCAAAGAAAACAAATAATGACCGCTAATTATATAAGATTGTGAGGAATATATTATGGAAAATTGGATTATAAATTTAATGGAACGCTTTGGTTATCTTGGAACATTCCTTTTAATTATGATAGAGAATATCTTTCCACCTATCCCCTCTGAGGTCATACTTACCTTCAGTGGTTTTATGACTACCACAACGGAAATGACTGTCCTGGGAGTAATTTTATATGCCACGGCAGGATCTGTTGCCGGTGCTGTCATACTTTATGGTATTGGTCGTATATTTAACGTTGAGATGTTAGAAAAAATAATAAATCGCTGGGGGCATATTCTACGAATTAAAGTAAGTGATATTGAAAAAGCAGATTCCTGGTTTCAAAAATATGGGTATCGAACAATCTTCTTTTGCAGAATGATTCCTTTAATTCGCAGCCTGATTTCTATTCCTGCCGGTATGGCAAATATGAAATTTAATTTGTTTCTGCTTTACACTACTTTAGGCACTTTCATCTGGAATACATTACTCATTTTTGCCGGTGCAGCATTAGGGGAATCATGGGGCACCATCCTTAATTATATGGATGTATATTCTCATATTACTTACGCAATACTTGGAGTTTTATGTGTTATCATCGTTTGTTTATGGTATTTTAAAAGATCGAGAAAAATATCCTGATAAAAAGAGCTGTTTAGAATGACCGCCTTATTGGTTCATTTCAAACAGCTCTCTTAACTACATAATTAAATGTAAACCTCCTCCAATAATTCCGGAAATGGCCATTACAGAGATAGGATTCATTTTGAATTTACGTAATAAAAATATTCCTAATATGAATACTCCTACAGATATAAAATCTAATTTACTGATTTCAAGACTAAATCCATTTTCATTCCAAAAAGATACGATTAAAATTTCAAGTCCGGCAGATGCAATTAATGCCACAATAGCTGGACGTAATATACCCAGTACTTCTTTCATTAGAGGAATGTCCGGATATTTAAAGTATATATATGCTAATATGGAAACTATGATACAAGACGGCAGGATGCACCCTAAGGTCGCAGTAATGGCTCCTGGTAATCCTGCAATTCTTATCCCTACAAATGTGGCTGAATTGATAGCAATGGGTCCTGGCGTCATCTGGGATATGGTAATCAGATCAGTAAATTCTGCTATGGTAAGCCATCCATGATTTTGTACAACCTGATCTTGAATCAATGGTAATGCAGCATATCCACCACCAATACTAAAGAGACCTACCTGAAAAAAACTAAAAAATAATTCAAGATATATCATTCCCTGTTCTCCTCCTCTTTTGAAGTAAAACTTTCATAATCCCAATAAAGATACATCCAAGAATGATATACATCACATTTATATTTAGTAAATAAGTAGCTATAAATGCTCCAATCATGATAAATATCGATAATATATTCTTTTCTTTCCTAATATCCTGCCCCATTTGAAGAACCACATCTGCTATTATTGCAGCCACACCTGCCTGCATCCCTTTTAAGACTGCATTTACTATGATGTTATCACGAAAAGCTGTATAAAATAAAGAAAGGATCGAAAGAATGATTAATGGAGGAAGGATCGTACCAAGTATGGATACCGCTGCTCCTAATATTCCGGCCAATTTATATCCTAATAATATGGATAGATTCACTGCGATCGGCCCTGGTGCCGATTGAGCGATAGCAGTCTCATTTAGCATCTCATTTTCATCGATCCATTTTAGTTCATCCACGAATTTCTTCTTCATCAAAGTAATGATTACATAACCACCGCCAAACGTAAAGGCACTTAGATAAAAGGTTGATATAAATATTGATTTTAGTAATTGTTTTTTCTCACTCATTAAATCCCTGATTTCTTTATAATTTTATTGTTCTCATGTTTTCTCAATTTAAATTCTGTATGATAGAGTATCATGCACATATATTTAAATGGTATGCATATAATTTTCTGCTTCATACCAGGGCACTGTAAAGGACGTTCCCTTTGCACAAAATACAGACCAGGAAGTATTCACCGTATCTTTTTCTTTCTCATATCCAATCTGCTCAATGACTTCTTTCTCATTCTCACAAATATCATAGCCGTCAAACATAAAACTTATGCTTCCTTTCCCTTTGGTGAATGAAATAAGTGTAACACTGTAGTCCACAAAGGTTTCTACCGGGCCTCTTCTAATCCCTGCCTGATTGCCCGGTAGGTAGCTTCCCTAAAATCTCCGCCCTCCGTATGTTTTATATGGGCACGTCCATCCTGAAGAACGATATTTATATCTGTAATGGAAGATCCTGTTAAAATACCTTTATGTTCTTTTTCAAATATATGTGTTTCAATGAGGTGTTGATAGTTTAATGCCAGATTATCTACATGGCATTCACTTGCAAATGTCATTCCTATACCCCTGGGATTAGGTTCTAATCTTAATTGAACTTCTGCATAATGTCTTAATGGTTCAAAATGCCCGTAACCAATCACAGCAGATTTAATTGTTTCTTTATATTGCACCTGTGGCTTTTCAAAAGAAACCAGGATGCCGAACCTCTTATGAATAGTTTCTTCTAATACTTCCAGCTGGATTTTCCCCATGACCTGGACCAATATATCCTTATTCTCTTCCTGCAAGGATACAGACAACATAGGATCTTCTGCCTCCAATAAGCGAATCTTTTCTAAACATTTCGTTATATCTGTACTGTCCAGTATTTTTATTCTGGACTGCAGGGCTGATGTCAAATAATATTTCTCATTCATATTACTCCATACATTTCCGGTTTCTAATATAGATCCACAAGTTGGAGTTTTTAAACCTGCAACTGCAAAAATATCTCCTGCTGCAATGATATTTGATCTCTCAAATTTACTTCCATTATAAATTCGAATTTCATTTACTTTTTCCTTATAAGTTTCTCCATCTCTTTCAAATATAAATTCATCTTTCACTTGTAATTTCCCCGAATAAGCTTTCACAAAAGTCAACCGGTTTCCACTATCATCATGACGAATTTTAAATATTCTTCCAGAAAAAGTATTTCTTATTTGTTCTTCATAATCAGTATGGGATAGACTAGAGAATAATTCCATAAAAAGATCAATGCCAATATTTTTTAACGCTGACCCGCATGTGACAGGAAAACATTCCTGCTTTTTTACAAGTTCAATCAAGGTCTTTTGCAAAGCAGATTTTGTATAATTATTATCAAGATAACTTACCATAAAAGTTTCATCCCGTTCTGCCACAAATTCAGCAATCGCTATTTGATCCAAATCCAAACTATACAGATGAAGGCAATCTTTTGTTAACTTATCTTGGATATCCCATAGAATATTCTCCAGAGAGAAACCTTCTACATCACATTTATTAATAAAGAAAAATGCTGGTATTTTATAAGCCTTCAATAATCGGAATAAAGTTGTCGTATGAGCTTGTACTCCTGAGCTTCCACTAATTAATAAAACAGCATAATCCAAGGAAGATATAACACGTTCCGTTTCTCCGGAGAAATCCACATGTCCAGGGGTATCAATCAAGTAATAGGTATCCCCTTTATATGTAAATACTCCCTGATCAGCAAATATAGTGATCCCTCTGTTCTGTTCTATCGTATCCGTATCAAAAAATGAGGTTTTATTATCCACTCTTCCAAGATTTCTTATACTTCCCGTATGATAAAGTAATTGTTCAGAAAATGTAGTTTTACCTGCATCTACATGGGCTAATATACCAATTGTTTTTTTCATATTATATCTCCTGATTTTTAAAAAACTACAAATTTTTATAATTATTGATTACTTTCATAATAACAATATTTTCATTAAATAACAATGTCTGCATTAAGTCGGCTTAATTGATTTTATTTTTAACGTATGAAAAAGAAATTTTTAGAAATAATACATAAAAAATACATTAAAGGAAGTGATATGTAATTATGATCAACAGTATACTTGCTGCTACTACAAAGAGAGTTGCCCAGTCTACCAGTCCTAATGTAAATGCATGTATCAGAAATAAAACGATACAATGCTTAAATCTTTATAAGGACTGTAGTAAGGAATTAATATCAGAACGTATCAAAAAACTGGATTATGAATGGGATTCTGAAAGAGTCCAGGAAGCAAAAGCTGGCTTTTGTATTCTTATGTGTTCTTTGCTTGGATTAAAAACAAGAAAATGCTGGTTTCTGGCTACCGCTGTCATTGGATTATTTCTTCTGCAGAATGCTTTAATGGGATGGTGTCCTTCCGTTCCTTTCCTGCGAAAAGCTGGTATTCGCACCTCAGAAGAGATTAACAATGAAAGAATTGTATTAAAAATGTTGCGTGGAGATTTTGAGCAAAGCAATGGTAATAAAGATATTCCAGAAATGTTACTGAGGGCAGAAAAATGACCAAAAGAAGCGGCAAACCGCTTCTTTTGGTCACTTTCTTACTTATTTTCCACTAATTGAACTTCTATACCATTTGGATCTTTGATAAAGAAAAACCTGACGTGGGGATTGGGAGAGAATGGCTCCCTATATATTGAAATCCCCTTTTCCTTTACATAATTCAATGTTTCATCTAGAGACTCTACTTCAATACCAATAGATAATCCTTTTGCATTAATAGGGACTTCGCTATTTCTATCATATAGTAATTCAATTTTAGGTTTATCTTCTTCTCCTAACATTACTATTTCCATATCAGGTCCTCCATGTCTTGTACAAATGGGTAATCCTAATATCTCATGATAAAATTTCAAAGACTCTTCCATATCAGCCACTCTTAATGTAATCCAGCAAAAATTCATATTAATTCTCCTTTTATTTGATTCATTCATCAGGTAATTGGGAAACTCCAAAGCTTTGAATATTCTTAGTTTCCCAATTACCCAGTTTCATTTATTATAACACTTTAAATTAATTAATATAATATGTTTTTACACTCTTTCCAAAGTAATAATATAATTAAAGATTATAGATTATACTAATAAGAATAGAAAAAACTGCCATACGAGGTATATGATGAATTATATAGTATTTGACTTAGAGTTTAATCAGGATATTACTTCTTTGAAGGAATATTATAAAGATAAATCACGGTTCCCTTTTGAAATCATACAAATAGGTGCATTAAAACTGGATATTGATTACAAGACAATTGCTACATTCAATCACTTAATAAAACCGGTCATTTATACTAATATTGCCGGATTTATTACTGAATTAACCGGTATAACTATGAAGGAGCTGGAAAAAGAGAAATCATTCCCTGTAGTATTTAAAGAATTCCTTGATTTTATTGGACAGGAAGAATGTATTCTTTGTACCTGGGGAACTTCGGATATGAAGGAACTCTATCGTAACATCTCCTATCATCAAATAGATCATAAAAATGTACCTGATAGGTATATTAATATACAACCCTTTACTTCTCTACATGTTGGTATTTCTAAAAAAGAACTGTTAAGTTTGGAAAATGCAGTATCAATTCTGGATATACCAACAACTTATAAATTTCATGATGCCCTTTCTGATGCCTATTACACCGCAGAAATATTCAAAAAAGTATATCACCCATTGATCTTGCCAAATCGTTATGATCCAAACTTTGTGCCAATAAAACCAAGACCTAAAAAAATAACCATTGATTTTTATGGACTAATAAAGCAATTTGAAAAAATGTATGGTCGGGAAATGAATTCAGAGGAACAGGAAATGATTAAACTGGCATATAAAATGGGTAGAACAAACCAATTTGCAAAAACATTATAAAAGTTATATTTATATATTGACTTAGAGTTCACTCTAACTGTTATGATATATCCAGTGAAACTGAATTCAGATGAAGTTTGAACCACAACTGAATTTAGGGCTTCACTTATAGCTGTGACACTCTCCTTTTAGAAACTAGAGCGTTACAGATGGCAGTTATCAAATAATATCATGAAATGAATAAGGAGGTTTTTATGAATCAATTTAATTATTACATGCCAACAAGAATCCTTTTTGGAAAAGGACAATTAAACAATTTACATGAGCAAAAACTCCCGGGCAGGAAGGCTCTTATCGTTATATCTTCCGGTAAATCCACCAGATCCAACGGCTATCTTGAACGTGTGGAAAAAGAACTGGATAAAGCCAACATAGAACATATTGTATTTGATAAAATATTACCAAATCCAATCAAAAGCCATGTAATGGAGGGTGCTGCATGTGCCAGGGAAAATGGCTGTGATTTCATCCTTGGCCTTGGAGGAGGAAGCAGTATCGATTCTGCAAAAGCAATTGCAGTTATGGCTACGAATCCAGGTGATTACTGGGATTATATCTCTGGGGGAACTGGAAAAGGGCAGCCTGTTCCAAACAAACCTCTTCCTATTGTTGCAATCACTACGACTGCCGGTACTGGTACAGAAGCAGATCCCTGGACTGTAACCACCAAAGAGGAAACCATGGAAAAAATCGGGTTCGGTTATGATGATACTTTTCCTTACCTCTCTATTGTTGATCCTGATTTAATGCTGACAGTACCTGATGATCTTACTGCTTATCAGGGATTTGATGCCCTATTCCATAGCACGGAAGGTTATATTAATCGTTATGCAAATGAAGTAAGTGATATGTTTGCGTTAAAAGCAATTGAATTAATCGGAAGAAACCTGGCAAAAGCTGTGAAAGATGGAAATGATGAAGATGCAAGAGCAAAAATAGCCTTAGGAAACACTCTGGCTGGTATTGTAGAAACCACATCAGGGTGTACTTCTGAACATTCTATGGAACATGCCATGAGCGCTTATCAGCCTAAATTACCACACGGTGCCGGTCTTATTATGATAAGTAAAGCTTATTATGAACATTTTGTTCATAGTGGTGCATGTGATGATAAAATGATAGCAATGGCGAAGGCAATGGGGAAAGAAAATGCTGCAAGACCAATGGACTTTGTAGATGCCCTGACTGATCTACAACGTGCATGCGGGGTTGCAGATTTAAAAATGTCCGATTATAATATACGAAGAGAAGAACTTCCACAATATGTAGCAAAAGCAAGAGATACTATGGGTGGTTTATTTGAAGTCGATCCAGTGGATATTTCTGATGCAGATGCCCTAAAAATTATGGAAGCTTCCTTTAAATAAAAAATAAATCAAGCTGACTTGATTTTCCTTAGCTTAGGAGGCAAATATGACATATACTATTAGTCAGGTAGCAGAAAAAACAGGATTAACAACATATACATTAAGATATTATGATAAAGAAGGTCTCATGCCTTTTGTAGATCGTACTCCTACTGGAATCCGGAAATTTAAAGATGATGATTTTGAATGGTTAGGGGTCATCACTTGTCTTAAAAACACTGGTATGCCCATAAAAGAAATTCGTGATTTTATTGGGTGGTGTATGCAAGGTGATTCATCCTTAAAAAAACGTCTTGAATTATTTAAAGAACATCAAAGGCATGTAGAAAAACAGATTGCTGAATTAGAACGTTATAAAAAAAAGATAGATCATAAAGTATGGTATTACGAAACAGCTGTTGCTGCGGGTACGGAATCCATCCATAAAAATGGTTGTGAATTGCCAGAGGATGAATTGTAAATTACTCTTCAAATCCTAAAATAAAAAAGAGACTGGAAATGGAACAGTCTCTTTTTTATTTCAAGTATAATACTCTTATGCCTCAGCAATATTCATTAAATGGTCTGCAATACGTTCTAAATCTGTTAACATCTCATCATATACGATACCAGTTTCAAAATCACAATCACCTTTTGCCATTCTGTCAATATGATTTTCTTTAAACTTAGTCGTATAATTATCGACCTGCTCTTCTAACATATAGACTTTTTCATGTCTTTCGCCATGTGTTAAATTCTTATCCATTGCTATACCAAACATATTTAGAACTGTTTTTTTCATTAGATTTAGCTCCTCCAGTCCTTTTGATGAGAAGATAAATTTACGTTCCTGACAATGTTGAACATGTTCTGCTATATTTTGGGTGTGGTCTGCAATTCTCTCTAAATTGTTGGTTATAATATAAAAATGATTTAATTGTGCCGCTGAACTTTCTGCCAAAGGCATTGAATTTGTCTTTACTATACTTTTTATAATTTCTCTATGCAGGAAGTTTATGATCTCTTCCTGATAATTAACTTTTCCTAACATATTCTTATCAGGATTATTGAATTCAGACATAGCTAATTCCAGATTATTTTTTGATAAACTTATCATACGGTTAAGCTCAGCTTCTACATTAGCAATGGAAATATTAGAGTCTAAGAATTTCCCTGTTTCAATAAATTCAAGTTTCATTCCATCTTCTACACTATCTTCTCCTTTAATTATTAAAGTAGATAATTTAGCCAATTGGTTGCTAAAAGGTAATAAAAGAAGTGTTACAGATAAATTAAAGACCGTATGAAGATTTGCTATTTGTTTCACTACATCACCTGGTGCTAATGCAATCATCCATTCGTCCAAAGGCAGCATAAAGCTCACAACGACAAATATGATTGTTCCAATAACGTTAAATAACACATGACAAGTTGCTACTCTTTTTGCATTTTTATTAGTACCTATGGAAGAAAGCAATGATGTAATACATGTACCAATATTCTGCCCAAATACAACATACATAGCGCCATCAATACCAAGCAGTCCCTGTGCCGCCAGTGCTTGCAATATACCAACGCTAGCAGAAGAACTTTGAATAAGACTGGTAAAAACAGTACCTGCTAAAATTCCCATGAATGGATTGCTAAAATTAGTCATAAATTGTCTGAATTCTGGTATATCACGTAGAGGTGACATGGCATCACTCATAGATCCCATACCGATAAATAACATCCCCAGGCCCACCAAAATTTGACCGATATAATTTGTTTTCTTCTTTTTGGAGAATAAAACAAAGATGATACCAAGAAATGCAATAACTGGCGCTATTAATTTAATATCCAAAGCAATCAACTGAGCGGTTACGGTTGTACCAATATTGGCACCCATAATCACCCCTACCGCCTGAGTTAAGTTCATTAACTTAGCATTCACAAAACCAACCAGCATTACTGTTGTTGCAGATGAGCTCTGAATAATTGCAGTAGTAACCAAGCCGACCAGCATCCCCATAAAACGGTTGGTAGTCAGTTTTTCTAAAATCCTCTTTAATTGATTGCCTGCTACTAATTCAAGTCCTTCCCCCATTATATGCATACCATATAAAAATAAGGCTAATCCCCCAAGTAAAAGAAAGATATCGGTAATCTTCATTTGTATAAAACCTCCACGTTTTTATTCATAAGTTTAATCACACAATTTTTATTGTAATCGACAAATCATCGTATAGCAATAAATATTTTTAAAAATACACTGAAATATTACTATTTTTTATAGCTCATATTATAAATCTGCGTATTTTTGTTGGGAATATTCTGCTGAATATTGCAAAAAATATATATATCTTAAGAAAAAGGAGAGATATATAATGTTTAGCAATAAAAATATTTTATATAGACAGATTGATGATTCAAAATGAATAGGGAGGTTCTATGAAAGATTTATATATTGAAACAAAATCAGGTAATATACCAATTGAGAAAGATATTATTGAAAAACATGACTTAAAAAAAGGTACCTTCTCTCCGTTCACAGGTGAGCGTATTGTTGGCAGGAATGGTGATTTTTGTCCTGAACCGGCAAAAAGCGAAGCTCCATTAGACAACCTGGTCCATCGGGATGATGGTTTGGATGAAATGGAGAACGGCATGGCTCTCTCAACTTCAGAAATACTTGATTTTGCACAAGGCAGCGATAATTCAATGGAATAATATATTACTATTAATTTGGACTGATAGTGAATACGAAAGCAGATAAGACTATTAAAGTTGAACCTGTAAATGAAAGAAAGGTATCCTGAGGTTATACCCCAGGATACCTTTTTTAAATAAATAATTTATTTTTCACTATATTCAGCAGAAGACCATTTATCCTTTCTCATTTCACCAGTCTCATTATCTTTCCCAAATACGGCTCTGGCACTTTCTGCCTGTGGATCATGTTTAATGTGTTTGGAATGAAATGTGCCATCTTCCTTTTTCTTATTCTTTGTACTTTTCATCTTATTATCTGTCATATGAATACCTCCAATATTTTTCCTATAAGGCAAACTATAGAAATTGCTTTAGTTCTTTCATATTATTTTCTTCAAACTTAAGCAATCTATCCATTAGCCCGACAATATCATTTTGGCCATCCTTATATTTTTTGAGATTTTTAATTGCATCTATAATCCCCATATTGCTTCCTATAATCAACATCTCGGCTATATGTGAAGTAGATTTATCCGTTAAGGTCTGGATATTTATCATCATATACGTTCTAAGCTTTTCCAGAGCACTGATACCCTTCTCATCGTAACCATTTTCATTTAATTTGCCCATAGCCAGTTGATTGATCTCTTGATATTCATTTAATTGGTCCCTAAGATGCTTCTTGAAATTAGTATCTTCAACAATATCTAATAGTTGATTAATAGTGTTTACTCCCATTTGAGAGTTTTGGAATATAAAATTTAGCAATTCTGCATTTCCATTCACAATATCGCCTCCTAATAGATATTGTCTCCGAAAAATACAACTACATTCGTAAATAAAATTAATTTTCTTGTCTTAATTTACGAATGTTTCTGATTTTTTCTAACCAGGCTTTATCTAATAACCCGGGAAAGAAACGGTTTAATCGCCATGCAAAGGCCACATTCTTTGGAAAAATGATAATATCTTTATTCTTTATGATCCCATTTAATATAATTGAGGTAGCTTCTTTGGTATCCATGGCCTTTACTGGTAAACTTGCAACCATTTTTTCATTTGGGACTTTTGCTACTTCCATATTTCTATAGATATCTGTTTGAACATGCCCTGGACATATTGCACTGACCTTTACTCCTAAATCAGCTCCTTCATAACGTAAGGATAAAGATAAGCCAATCACAGCATGCTTACTTGCACAATATGGAGAATTTCCTGGCTGTGGCATTAAACCTGTTGCAGACGATGTATTAATAATATGTCCAAATCCCTGCTTTGCCATAACCTGATATGCATAAAGAGATCCATATAAAACACCATAATAATTAATATCCATTACTTTTTTCCACTGTTCCAGCTTAATATCTCTTGCATCTCCTCCAATTGCAATACCTGCATTATTGAATATATAATCTATACGGCCATATCCCGTTTCAATTTCTTCTATAAGCTTTTTTACTTCGATTTCTGAAGATACATCCACACGTTTATATTCTGCTTTTCCCCCATTCTTTTCAATTCCCTCTGCTACCTTTTTTCCATTCTCTTCATTAATATCTGCAACTATAACCTTTGCTCCTGCGTTTGCCATCTCTTCACAGATAGATCTTCCAATTCCTGCTCCTCCACCAGTAACTATTGCAATTTTATCTTTAAATTGTTTCATAATCATATCCTCCTTTTATTTTTGAACGATTGGTCAAACTTATATATTAAAAAAACTATTTTTATAATAGTTTTTTTAAACCTTTATCGAGTGATTCATGAATAGACTTTAAAATATCATGATCAAAACCTGTCAAATAGTTAGAAAATGCATTGGAAGCCATAGAAATGAACTGACTCCGAAAATCTTCCTCACTTATATTATTATTTTTAATCCACATGTCACCCAAAAGCATGTAACTGATAATAGGAGCCAATCCAAAGAAAAAAGCAAACGATTCAAACTGCTCTAAATTTTCTTTTTTTTCTTTAAAGGACTCCAAATGGAATATATTTTCCGGTGATATGGTTTCTATTATATTCATTAAATTTCTTTTTCTTTCGTTATCTTTTAGCATTTCTAATAAAAGGATACGAATGATATTTTTATTATTAAATAAAAATGAAAATCCACTTTCCATAGATTTCTTGATCTTTTCATCTTCCGTAAGATCACTTGAAATAATCTTATTTTTTTCTTCCATTGTTGAGGCCAGATAATTTGAGAACAATTCTTCTAAGATTTTGTCCTTACTTTCAAAATAATAATATAATAATGATTTCGTAATATCTGCTTCTTTGGCTATTTGAGAAATACTGGTGCCATCATATCCGTTTTCAGCGAATAATTTTTCAGATGCTTTTAAAATAGAATCTTTCACTTCATAATTTTTATTTCCTTTATACATAATTTACTCCTTATTTTTTTGACCGTTCGTTCAAATCTTATCATCTTTTCTAATTACTGTCAAGCTATCTGAATTTAAATTAAAAATGTAAAATGCACTTGATATTTTATGTAAAGGGTACTATACTATAAATGTAAAGTGAACTATACAATATTTATTAAGGATGTGATTATTTGCAAAATCGGATACAGGAATTAAGAAAGGCGAAAAAAATAACCCAAAGTGATTTGGCCGATGCGGTAGAAGTAACCAGACAGACCATTATTTCGCTGGAAAATGGCAAGTACAATGCTTCTCTAATACTTGCACATAAGATTGCACAATTTTTTAATATGTCCATTGAAGAGATTTTCATTTTTGATTTAGAGGAGGAAAATATATGCTGGTAAATTTATTAACCAATACGAAAGCAGCAACAAATGAAGAATATAAAAAGGTAATAAAACAAAAAATAAAAGTATTTATATTCATTATGATTTTAGGTATTGTAACTTTTGCATTTGCCATTATCAATGAACTGACAAATATCATATCTAAAGATGATTTTATGAGTGGAGTATATAATGGAATAGGGTCCGGTCTCATAGGAGTTAGTATCGCATTAATTATTAAGAATAAAAAATTGTTAAAAGATGAATCTGCACTTAAGAAAAGCCGTTTATACAGCCAGGATGAAAGAAATATTTTCATACAGCAAAAAGCAATGAGGTGTGCTTCAATCATGGTACTTGTCTTTTCTTATGTTGGTATGCTGGTAGCCGGTTTATACAGTAAAGCTGTTTTTTACTGCTTTTGGGGAGTAACAATGCTATTTTTATTCTCTTATATAATTTTTATATTTTACTTTAATAAAAAATTATAATCCCAATAATAATAATCCGGGTGTCGTAAGATCATACGATACCCGGATTATTATTATTTTAAAATTCCTTATATACATGTTTAAACTTTCCGCTCTGGGGATGCCTCCTCGGTTCAAGGTCCGACAAATAAATTTCTGGGGATACTTCATTTTGTAATAAATATTTTTCTAATTTATCTTTTGCCTTTTCAAAACTTAATAATTTATTATCTCCAATTAACCTAAGCTCCAATTTATTATTTTCATGTAATACTAATTGGAACTGCTTTATTTCATGAACTTCTTTTAATATGGCATAGAAAGCAAGGGGCGCTAATTTAACATCCTTTTGATCACTTATATGTTTAAAAATTAAAATCTCATCCGTTCTTCCCTCTATCTCGATCCAAGGAGATAGATTCCCACATTCACACCCTTCCTTATGCAATATGATCCTGTCGGTTATCTCATATCGAATGAACGGCTGAGTAAAATTTGATAGATTTGTAAGCAGCCATTTATCTGCTCTTTCCCCATCTCCTATCGGGTTATTATCTTTATCAACTGGTTCCACAATGATCCAGTCATCATTCACATGAAAATGCTGCCCCAAACATTCACCATATTTGCGATATGACTCCATCTTTTTATCCATACTATCAAAGATCAGTTGATAAAAATCAGTTGCTGAAATTTCTTCTTCTGGTTTTGCTAATCGCTTTAAACAGTACTCCAAAAGATAAATATAAAAATTTTTTTACTTCCAAAAACTTCTAAATAATATATTTCACCTCTTTATTTGAAAATAATCTTTCAATCTCTTTTGTGAAAAATTGTTTTATCTCTTCTATGATTTCCTTTGGATAAACATATTTTCCATATCCAAACTGTCCATATTTAAATTTACGTTCTTCCTCATTCATAGGTAATTTCGTTTCTGGAAAAACTTGAAGAATTCTGTTTTTCGCTATTGTCGTATAACGATGGGATATCACTTCGAATGTTACCGGATATTTTAAATCGTCTGTAAGTTTATTACTTAAATTCAATAATAAATCATGATATTCTTCTTTCCAATCAGGATAAATAAATACAGGTGCTATCAGAAATCCTATAGGATATCCTGCCTTTGCAACCTTTATACCAGCTTCAATTCTTTTATCCCGGGATGCAGTTCCATGTTCATATTCATCAATAATAGAAGAAGTATTAATACTAAAACGAATCTCTGTATGACCATTATGTTCCAGATTTAATAAGGTATCTACATCATTATATTTTGTTACAAAACGAAATCTTCCATATGGATTTTCTCCAAAGAATACTATTGCTTTCTCTAAGGAATGAGTGTAAGGCTCAACGGGAACCGGATCAGATGTGGCAGCCCCTTCAAAAATTGTAATCTCAGGTATCCTTTCTTCAATATATTTCTCAGCCTGATTAAGGATTTCATCAATGTTTGCATGAACCTTTATAAAAGGTTTGTCTCCCAGCATAGTATTTAGATAACAGTATTGGCACTGTCCCATACATCCAGAGACTAAAGGCAGCTGATAATGGGCAGAAGGTTTGCATGTCTGGAATTTTAAACTTTTCTTTGCCCCAATCACTAATGTTTTCTTACCCTCTTTGTACTGGGCAGATAGATCCTCTCCGGGAATATGCTGTTTTAATTTATTTGATGTTAAATTTATAATTTCTATCTTTCTCTCATCCTGAAACTTATGATAGATTTCCTTAGCCATATCATGCTCTAGTACATCTTTTTCAAATATAATTCTTTTTGGTGAAAACATAATAATATAAATAAAACAGCGAAAACAGGCTGTATTATCTACTCCTTTCTTAAAATAATAAAGTATATACACCTAGTTTTCGCCAATATAGAAATTTAATACTATTTAACGGAATGAATTTTTCCTTTATTTTTTCTTCTTTTTTGCTTCTAACTTTTCTTCTGCCAGTTTCTTATTCTCGTCTACTCTAAATTCAACAATCTTTTTTATTAATTCATAAGGAATTGGCTTATTAAGGGGAAATTGTACAGAACCTTTCGCTCCTTTATATTCAGACAATTCATGTTCAAAAGCTTCGATTCCACTGGGAGCCGGATAAAAGCCAATATGATTTTTATAGGCTGCAAAATGTACAAGATTTCCGTAAAGCACGAAGGTCGGCATAGCCCAGCTTATCTTCTCCTGTGCCTCAGGTGCAGCCTCTTTAATAACTTGTCTTACCTTATTCAAGATCTCCTGAATTTCTGGTGGAAACTCCAGAATATATTCTTCAATTGAATTGATTTTCTTCTCATCCATATTTTATCCTCCATTTTATCGTTCTGACATAGCATGAATATTAGATATATTTTATCATAATTCAGCTATAATTCAAATCATATCTGAATCAGGTTTCATTTTATGATATCCTTTTTCACCATAGGGTTGTAATTTCTCCAACCAGTTTTCTTCCATTTGCTTTAGCTCCCATTTTGTATCTGTATCTTCTTTCACCTCTTTTTCCTCAATTACCTCATAAATAAATCCTTCTTCACCAAGTTCATTCCAATCTTTTTGTAGCTCAAAATTTGCATGTCTTCCCATATTTAACTGCATCCTGAGGGTGAACCAGCGGTTCTTCAAATTAGGATAAGTAGTTATGAATACTTTACCATTTATTGTATTGGTAATCTTAATGACTCCCATATATACTTTTATCTCCTTATACTGCTCTATTAATTCCTTACGTCTTTGCTTATCCATTGTTAACTCCTTTCATTAAATGAAACTTAATTTGCTGTGTATTTCCAGGTTATAAATATCTGGCTATGATTTGTACTAATTTTGTGGGAAACTCTTTCAAATCAGTAATATCTAAAAACCTTTCATTTCCATAAATATCACTGATAATATCCTTATCCTGACCTATTGCAGCTGCAAGAAATGTGATACCTTTCCGTTCGTATTCAGCAATTGTACTTTGCATATCTAAAATCGCTGTTTTACCAGTATAATCTTTCATCGCTTTTGGCTGGCCATCACTTATACTAATAAGCAGCTTCGTCCTTCTGTTAGAAGTAATTAAGCGCTCTGCAATAATTTTTAGAGCCATACCGTCTCGATTATTGCTTCTGCCACGGATCCCCATGAAGCGATATGGATCAGATGGGTCTTTTTTCTCATAGTCTGCATAAGCAAAAACAGACATTTGTTCAAGTTTAGAGACATCTGCCGTATCCCCATATATCAAAACAGGAATATCACATATTTCGCAAAATTCATATACAGCTATTACTGCCCGTTTTGCTGCCTCCAGTCTGCCAAACGCTGACATGGATGCTGATTCATCTATTCGTAAACCAACTACAAGAGAAGGTTCTTCTGAGGGAGGACGCTTTTTAGAAAAATTCCTAAAATCCTGATAAACAACATGGTCTGCTTGAAATTTACTGCCATAATAATGATTTCGTGTAAAATCATTGGTGACTTCATGCTCTAGTAAAGGCAATGTTTTTCTGGCAATCTCCCTTACAACCGGCATTAGTTCATTCCTTACTTTCTTGTATTCCAGTTCATATTCAGGATTATATTCAGGACGATGGACAAGGATTTTTACTCCCTTATGGACAGACTTTTTTGCAAGTTCCCTGGCAAAATGATTTAATTCCTTTCGAAATTCTTGTTCCTTTTGTTTTTCATTCTCTTTTTGCTTCTTTATCCCTTTCTTATTCTCTGGATTTGCCTGGTGGTATTGAGGCGAGCCATATTCTCCTGAATCTGAACTTTCCATACCTCCAGAGGTCTCCAAAAGTTCAGCTGTACTCTCTTCACTATTGGCTGATCTTCTAAGGGCGATTGCTTTGTCGTCTAATTCCCTATCCCTGTCTATATTAAAGTTTTCAATATTTCCCCATGTCCGGATTTCTATCGATTCAGAATTCTGTTTTTTTTTATCTTCTGCTTCTTTTTGTATTTCCTGTGTAACGTCCTCAAGACTCTTTATTAAATCCTTAGTTGCTAATCCTTCTTCTAAAATCTTAATTTCTTCTTCATCTGTAGTAATTTTATATATTACTTTTTGATAAAGAGAGTGATATATATCTTCCCCATTCCCAATTGAATTTGCCCAATATAAAAGAGAGCGCATGCCTGCCACACCTTTTATTCCATTTGCCTTTGCTGTTTTGTCTAAAAGGACAATTATGTCTGCTAAAATGTTTAATACCTTTATATTACTATAATTCGTTTTTCCAATGGTTCGTTCTATCATAACTTCTTTGGCTGGCAGATCCATCTTCTCCGCATGTTGGATTCTATCCCTTAATGCTTCATTAAGCGGTCTGCAGCCGGTATAATTTCGGTTCGTTGTTATTACAACAATAAAATCTGGGTGTCTGTGGACCACTTCCGTTGGCAGGTTAATACTGCCATCCAACTCTAAGGCAGAGTTGAGAACCATTAAAACTGCTGCATCACGAATCACTGTTGGCTCTTGTATTTCCAGCAGGTAGCCATTGCGAAATGCCCGGATAATTTCAGATGGATAAAATCGGTATGCAGGTTGTTCCCCTGTTTCCTTATCATCGATCACAGGCAGTATAGAGCCAAGCACATCTGATTTGTCCATATCTGCAAAACAAGTGATTTTCGTATAAGGTATTCCTAAATGGGCAGACATTGCCTTAGCGACCTCCGTTTTTCCGGAACCGGCGTCTCCCTCTATGAGAATGTTAGAAACCTTCATTTCTGGATTATGCCAATTATTCTTTATTTCTTTACAGATACGTATTTCTTCTTCTGTAATTCGATGGGAGGATGGAAGCTTTATTACACAGGCTTTTTCATCTGCTGTTAATGTGCGGGAAAGAGTCAGCCGGAATTCTCCTAAAGACTTGTTACTTATTCTTCTATTATTCATTTGATTCATCACTTTTACTCCTTAATTAACTTATGCTTCTAATACTGTCTGTTTTATATCTTTCATTTAGTATCATTAATATTCGATTAGTAATTCAGTAATTTAGTAAATTAGTATTAATACACCAGATAATATCACTAACTGTTTGTTTTGTCAATTAGTAATTTAGTAAATTACTAATTGAAGAAGCGACTTCTCACTTTATGGCTGAACTGTAACAACTCATTATTGTTCATATAGGACGAGATGCTCGAACAAGGTTGACTTTTCTATTAACAAAAAAAGGGTGTTATACGTTATGTATAACAACCTTTTTTCTTCAAATTATCTGCGGTGTCCGTAGCCCATCTCAATTAAAAGATTTGCAAGTACATGTAATCTCTCTGCCATTAATTCATCATCACGGCTTAAGGCTTCTGAAAATAATTTAATATCTTCATCAATCATTGGATTATCCGTATCTATTTCTACTGTCATTGCATCTCCCTGCAATCCAACCCTGTCTATTACCGTATTATTCTCATCGTAAAGTTTTGGATACCGATATGCATCTTGAAAATGCTGTTTTCCCTTACAGATTAAAATTGCCATGTCAATGATTCTATGCATAGGCAATTCCTCTGATTGACGGGACCATTTTTCTCCTGTATAACGCCAAACTTTAGCAGAAATATCAACTTTTCCGCGATCATTCCATTGGGCAAGTCCAAGGGAGAGGCCCTTGGCATCTGATTTATAGGCTTGTCTTCCGTCTACATTTTCATAATTTTCAACAACCACTACTGGCTTATGTTTTAGGGAAGTTGGGATTTTCATTATAATTCCTCCTTAATATCTTATATAAGATTTCTGAATTGATATTTATGTGAATCTTTCCTATATTTATTATTTAATATTTTAAAAGCAACAAATTTTAATACTAAAAATAATCAAATTACTAAATTACTTATTTACTAATTTAGAATATTATCATAAATATTATATAAAGTCAATGAAGGAATCAGAAATAAACTCCGATAGATCATTTTCATAAGTAATTTTTAATTTATGCATTGCCCTCGTACAAGCAACATAAAGCAGATTACGGTCCATTTCCGTATAATAATTTTCTTTGTTCACTTGTGGAATGATAACTTCATCAAATTCAAGCCCCTTCGCCATATGAATAGAAGTAATGATGATACCCTCAATAAATTCCTTATCCGAGAAGCCAAGTAGCTTAATTGCTGTATTTACCCCTCCTAAAAGATGGTATAGGTCATTTGCCTGATGCTGGCTTTTACACAGAATTGCTATAGATACTTTTTCTCTCCCTTTTTCTTCCTTTACTTTCTTTTTTAAAAATTCAATCTCTTCTTTCCTTGTTTGAAAACCGGTTACTGATACCTTTTCCCCATGCCGTTCTACTGGTAGAACACTGATCCATGGCTGAATCTTTCTGGAAAACTCCACGATCTCATAGGTAGAGCGATAACTTCTCTTTAATTCCACACATTTCCCATCAGGAAATATATAACTGATTTTTTCCATTGATGTAGAACTATGAGGATTAACATTTTGGTATCTATCCCCCATGATCGTTAATTTACATTGAAACAATCTCTTAATAACCCCATATTGGACTGGTGTATAATCCTGCATTTCATCAATTAATAGATGGCGAACGTAACCATACTTCATTTCCATTCCTTCCACATGGAGCATGACATATATAAGAGGAAATACATCACAATATTCTAGTTTCTTCTTTTTCTTGTACAAATGTTCTAATTCAATATATTGAAAAAAATTCTGATAAATCTGTAATGAATTCTTAAAAGGAAACATTTCCTCTATTTGTCTTCTTATACTGGTTCCAAAACTCGCCTTCCATATCCCTTCTTCTTCCCGAATCATAGATTTTATCTTGTAAATCAGATCATTTATCAATTTGTCAATTCTTTTTAAGATCGGCACACTCTTACTTCCAGCAAAACGAGATTCTATCTCATCCTTTTTCACGATATATCCACTACATTCTAAATCCTTCCCCTGAAAAAATTCTGTTTCTAAAATATTTAAATACTTATCGAGTTTCTCTAAAAAAGCAATTTCCGACTTTTCCTTGATTCTTTTCACATTATCTGGATCATTCCCTTGCAAAATCTCCTCTACCTGCTCTGCAAAAGTTTGAAAAACTATTTTATCTCCTAATATCTCTCCTGCAAGTTCTTCAAACTCCATCTCTGGGATATTCTCCTCCCCTAATTCAGGCAGCACACCAGAGATATAATCAGCAAATACCTTATTGGGTGAAATAATCATAATATCATCTGAGGTTATCTCCTCTTTGAATCTGTATAATAAAAAGGCAACTCTGTGCATTGCTATGGAACTTTTACCAGAACCGGCGACCCCCTGGATAATCATGATATTGGTATCTTCATCACGAATAATTATATTTTGTTCTCTCTGAATCGTTGCCACAATATTCTTCATTTTTTCATCCGTAGACTGGCTTAATTCTTTCTGCAGCACTTCATCTCCAATATTTAAGGAACTTTCTAACATATATTCCAGCTTTCCGTCTTTTATCCTGTATTGGCGCTTTCTTATTATCTCACCATCGATTCTGCCAATGGGTGCCTCATAAAATGCCTGTCCCAATTCAAAGTCATAAAACATACTGGATACAGGTGCTCTCCAATCATAAATAAGTGGTTCTGCATATTGATTCTCAGAAAAAGAATGAATTCCTATATAATATTTTGTCCCATCCTTATTATCTTCTTCCTGTCTGCATTTAAAATCGATTCTTCCAAAATACGGGGATTTCTTTGATTTTAGCAACCTCTCTCTTTCCTTTTTTGCCTTCTCTCCAAATTCGATTGCCTCAGTGACTGCTATTCGATTCGCTGCTTTTTCAGCAAAATCTAATTCTGCAATATTCTCCCATATATACTTTTTAACATTGCTGACGTCACTTGCTGTATTGATAATCTGCATATGGACTTTTTTATATGCACATTCAAGTTTCTTTCTAACTTCCTTAAGATATATCTTCTCTTGTTGTTCTATTTTATTCATGAAATATCACTCCTTCCTTACCCAAGTCTATCAGCAAATCAAAAAAATACTAGACTTATAATAGGTGGTATGATACCATACTGTATTAGTACGGCCCCGAGTTTAATTGGGGTTTTTTTACATCTCAAATTCTTTCCCGTTAAGATGTGTTTTTTATAGATAAAAACAGCCCTGCTTAAGTTATCAACTTAAGCAAGGCTTAACATTATCTGATAAAATTCATGAATGTTTTATTTTCTCTTTCATTTTCTTTTACTTTATCTTTTCCGTTTTTGACAAGTTCTAATAACCATGCCATGTTTTTTCCAAGGACACGCATAATCTGCATACCTTCATCATCCTGGGCTGTTTCCCCTGGAGCTGCTCCATAAGCTACATTCCAGTAATTGGATGTTGGCATGAGCATTTCTGAATAATTAAGGAAATTATTTAATTGGTCAAAGGTTGGAACACCTCCTGATCTTCTTACTGCAACAACACTAGCCCCTACTTTGTGCCGGAATAACCCCTTGTTTACAGATGCCACATAGAAGGCACGATCCAGGAATGATTTCATGGTTCCTGGAATCGCAGAATAGTGGGTAGGAGCGCCAAGGATAATTCCATCCGCTTCTTTCATCTTTTGAATCCATTCATTTACGGGGTCTTTGCTATTTGAACATTTTTCATCCATTGATCTTGCACACCCACCACATGCCAGACACCCTTGAATTAATTTATTACCTACATGAATGATTTCTACTTCAATATTGTCTTTTCCTAATTCTTCTGCTACTACTTTAATTGCTTCATATGTATTTCCATTCTTTCTTGGGCTTCCGTTAAATGCTACTACTTTCATATTTCATTCCTCCATTTTTATTATAAGTTCATTATATGATTCATATATTTAAGAAACAAGTACGCACTTTTTAGTAAGTCACCTTACTGTTTGGTAAGATACCTTATCTAGCATTTTCATATTAAGATTGACTTTAATAATAAAATTATTTAATATGATTACTAGCGGGTTGATAAAAATAATGCCTAAAAGCAGATAGTTTGATTTTGCTTAACCTGGAGGATCAAAATATGATTGATTATAATAATAAAAAATATATATGTTTACTGGATTTTGGAGTTGAATTTATAAGAGGAAAATGGAAAGCAGTCATACTTTGCCATCTTTATAAAGGTCCCATCCGCTTTCTTGAACTACAGCGGACTGTTAAGGGAATCAGTCAGAAAGTATTGAATGACAAACTGAAAGAATTAGAACAAGATGGATTGATTATCAAGAATATTTATGCGGAAATCCCACCGAAAGTAGAGTATTCACTTACAGATAAAGGTAAGGATATTACTAGGATTATCAAAGAAATTGAAGATTGGTCCATACAGTATTATCCGGACTTAAAGGACTCTTGTAAACAACCTGATTAGAACTCCTATAACATAAATATATTTAATTCCTGTTTCATCAGGTAAAATTTAATTCAGATGTGGTTTGAACCACATCTGAATTTTAGTCCCTCTTAGTCGGTATTCATTTGATAAATTCAACCAACTCTTTGTTAAATTTATCCTGTTCATCATAGAATAAACCATGTCCACTAAACTCAAATGGAATGAGTTTTGAATTTCTTATTCCTTGATTTAATGCCTTGCCTAGTGAGAATAAGCAGACTTTATCATGTATGCCATGGAGAATTAAAGTAGGCACTTTAATTTCACACATATCATCAAATAATTTTTCTTCTCCTAACCATGTTTTTGCAACAGCTGCTGTGGACCAGGAAGCTGCTTGTAAACCCAAGCGAAAGAACCACTTGGACAGCCCCTCTGTAATATATTGGTAGAAGAACATATTGCCGAAATTCTGTAACATTGCCGGGCGATCCGTATATGTTCCATTAATAATATTTTCTACATCTTCTCTCTTTATTCCATAAGGGAAATATGGGCGTTGAATTAAACTAGGTGCCGCAGCTGCACAAAGTACAAGCTTTGATACACCATATCCTCTATGTCTTGCCATATATCGAACTGCAATTGCTCCCCCTGTTGAATGACCTACCAAAGTAATGTTCTTTAGTTGTAGAACTTCAATGACTGCTCTAACATCATCTGATAATCTGTCGTAATCGTAACCCGAATAGGGTTTATCTGACTTACCAAATCCTCTTTGATCCAATCCAATACAACGAAATCCTAATTTGGGAAGCTGATTAAATTGATACTCAAACAATTCGTGACTTCCTGGCCATCCATGTAAAAATAAAATTACATTATTACATCCCGGATTTAAATCTTCTACATAAATTTTAACATCTTCCTCTATACTAATATAGTATCCCAAGATACTACCTCCATAAAATATTCTTATCTCATATTATTCTGTATATTTCATAATGTGAGTTATATTAAAGAAATCTTATCTTTTCTCTTTTATTCTCTTCTAGCTACTATAATCGAATTGTTAAAATCCAAAATACCAAATCCCCAATCTGGATTAGGATATAAAATGTCAGGGAATCTGTAGGCTCCACTAGCTAGCATTATTCTTATTTTTGCGCTAGATATTGAAGGATAATTTTCTCTGATGATTCCCCATTCAAAAAGCATAGCTACTATACCTGTAGTATAGGCAGCCGCAACGCTTGTGCCCGTACTCCAAGCATATTGATTATTAATGATAGGAGCCAATATATTGACACCTGGAGCTGCTATATCTGGTTTTGGTCGATTATTTTTCGTAAATCCTTTACTGGCATTATAATATAAGTTTAAACTTTCACTATCATATGCAGTCACAGTTAATACAGTTGCTTCATTCCCTGGTGCCGTAATCGTTGTGTAAGGGTTTGAATCAACAAAATAAGTATCTTGTGAAATCCAATCATTAATAGGTAGCCAAATATGAAAACTTGATAGAATGTCACCAACTCCATAAACTCTAAATCGCCAAGTACCACTTTGTGGATTTCTAAATCGGAAAAGAATGAACTGATCACCCAGTGATGACTCGGATAGTGTATTATCAACATTTAAAATTGTATTAATATATTCAAATTGAATCGTAGTTCTTTGCACAAGAAAAGTGGGTACACGCCCTATGAATTCACCTGTTGGTGAGAAAATATCAACGCTGAACAAGTTGGGTCCATTTCCCCAGAATTCCATAAAAAAACCTATTTCATTACCAATATTTAATTCTACATCATTATAGCCAATCGTTGGTGTAATTTCTCCGAAATAATGACGACCCATGGCTCCCTCATTGCCTGCTGCTACTATAAAAGAGATACCAATCTGATTCCCCATATCGGATAAGAAATTATTAAATATACCATCTCCATGATGAGCGCCCTGAGAAGAACCAAGCCCTAAGCAAATAGCAATAGGGCGTTTCAACTCCCTTGCGATTTGTACCAAATAATTGATTCCAAGCATAATATCATTTTCTTGATAACATAAGGCATCTTCTGGTATAAAGAAAAAATCCTTTAAATATGCTTTTGCTGGCTTTAATTTAACAACAGCAAATTCAACATTTGGAGACACACCTATAAACCCATTATCTGAATTATATGATCCACCAGCTATCCCAGCCAACCTGGTTCCATGTCCTATTTCATCTATACTAGGCACAATTGAAAGTGGATTGCTATTTCTTAAAGCTGTGTCTATCTGTTCTCTTCTATATTCAGTACCATAATAAAATCCCTCTGGGTATTCATTTTCACTTTCTATTGTCTGGTCCCATATTGATACAATCCTTGAGGAATTATCCTCATATTGAAATGCAGGATTCATATAATCAATTCCAGTATCAATAAATCCAACCAATACTCCTTCTCCGGTATAATCTATATCAGGTGTATAATTTAATTGAGCTCTCTCCAGAGATTCATAACCGGTAATAGACATTAAGCCATAACATTTAGGGATGATTTCATAACCAAAGCTATAAATAATATTTGAGCTTAAATCTTCAGCAGGTATATAAGCAATAGAATATCTTTGATTGATTCTATTAAAAGAAGCATCCGTATAAATAGTTTGTATGTCATTAATTATACGTTCATCAATGAGTAAGTCTGCATAATTATTATCTATGATTTTATATCTTTCTTCATCATTCATTTCGTAACCTACTATTTTTTTTAACAGTATATGTTCATTTTATACATAAATGCTAAAAATTAAACTAAACAGGGATACTTTATAGCATCCCTGTTTACAAAATTGATTATCATTTTAATAAATTATATATATCATTGAAACATAATATTAAATCCGTTCATAATTAAATATTTTTCAGGTGCTTCAATGTTACTTGTTGTCAGATTAATAAAAGTTGCCGATCCGTTACTTGTATAAGTATAAATTGCTTCTCCCAGATGTGGCTGTGAAAATCTTGAAGTGGTAATTGCATCTTTACCCGTTCCATTAATATTAATATTTTTAAATAGAATATTACTAAATCCTCCGCCATATCCAAATTGAATTGCATCCCTTTGAGAATCTATGATATCAATATTCTCAAATGTAATATTCCTGATACTTGTATTCGAGGCTTCTAAGTCAATGGCTCCACGTTCTCCATTGTAACAGTCTTTACTTGTTCCTGAATTAATGATTGTAGTATCTGAGAAAAGGATTCCTGCATTATTTTCAAAATGGTAACCTGGGAATACCGTATTTAATCGGATACCAGAGCCCATAAAGCAATCCTTGATATAATTGTATTGTGCTTTGTGTCCGGAACCCCCAAAAATTGCAATTGCAGCAGCGCGCCAGTTATTCTCGATGGTGTTATACATAAATGAGTTATTCACTTCCATTGGTGCCCCCATAGTACTGTCAGGCCACATAGCTAATCCATCATCCCCATTATTTCTGACACTGCAATTACGAACTGTAGAATTCTTTGTACCCTGGCAGAAATTCACCCCATCAGCCAGATTATTCCTAATACGTCCATTTTCAATTAATAGATTATCTGCCGGAATGGCTGGAGTATGGGCATAATCTCCTACCCAGAAACCACATTCAAAATGTTCTTCCCAGAAATCATGAATCTTTGAATTTGTTCCGAAATTATCCATAAAACATTTATAGATCGCCTGCTGCCCATGGCGGGAACGAAGCATCGAATTAATATATACATTACTAAAGTCTACTGTACCGGTAATTCTAAAAGAAATACCTCCGCTTGCTGCATTTGGAGAAGTAAATTGGAGGTTCGTATACCACATACCTGCACCAGTAATTATGATATTATTTGCATTAATGGTCCACATTCCGCCTAAATTAAACTTACCGGCAGGGATATAAACCGTTTTGCCAGAAGAAGCTGCCGCATTAACACAAGCACTAAATGCATTTAAATCATCCGTATTATCATCCGGTGTAGCACCATAAGATGTAACTGAAAGTGAATTCGCAGGTTGCGATATGGCAGATGGAACAGGTTCCACTTCTACAAAGTCAACACCGTATTCCAAGCTGTCACCATTCGTCTTCTGGATTCTTAATCTATCCCCTGCTTTAAGAGGTGTATTTAATTTCCAGTGTACTTCATCAAATCGGAATGCAGCTTGTCCTCCATTTGGTGCATCTTGTGGCTGATCTCCTGTGAAATACTGCCATGACCAATAGGATGACAGGGAAATTGTTGAAACTTTCGTTCCATTCACATAGCAGTCAAGAGAGCCGTTGCGACCCATTCCATCACTAGAGTCTGGCATGGTAAATCTCATATTCACTCCTGCTCCACCCTTGTCAATGGTCCATTCTACATAGGAGCCATTCGCTGGGAGTGCTACATATTTCTGGTTAGAAGCTTCAGAAGCGGTAAGTGCATAATTAAAATCAGGAGCTTCTCTTAAGATGGCCCCACCACCAATAGAAGCATCTTCAGATTCGTATCTTGCGTAAGGCATGGTTGCTCCACGGTTCCCACTGCTTACAGATAAATTCCTTTCTAAACTGTTATTGGTTTCATCGGTTTCTGCTGTTTTATTGTTATAATCTACAATAGCTTTTACCGTATGGGCTCCACTTACTGCATTCCATGTTCTGGTGGAATTTACCATAAATGTGGAGCCTGGTTGTACTGTTGAGTTACTATCTGCAGATGCAGCTACCTGTGAACCATCTATCTGGAATGCAACTACTCCCGGTACACCTGCTTTGGTACCTTGATTTTGTATTGTTGCACTAAAAGTAACTGAGTTACCAGCAACCACATAGGCTGGTGACCATGTAATATCTTTTACGATGAAATCCACACCATCTTTTGGAGTAACAGACAGACTTAAACTGGTGGTATTATTTGTTTCATTGCCCTCATTGGTGGTATTGGCATTATCAACGGTAACGGTAATCGAATGTGATCCTACTGTTGTAGCTGTCCATGATCCAGTTACTGTTGTGGTAGCACCAACTGCCAGTGGGATTGTATTATTTGAAGTAGTAGATACTACTGTTCCATCTACTGCAAATGCAACCACCCCCGGAGCACCTGGTAATGTTCCCTGATTCTTTATTGTTGCTGTGAAATCCACCTTATCTCCTGATATGATTGCAGCAGGGGAATAGGTTACATTAGTAACAACTAAATCAGGCATTGGTGCTGTAGTTACTGCCAGGTTCTCTGTATACTGGTTATTATTTTCATTGGATTCAGATATTCTATTAACATCATCTACCCAGGCCAGTATTGTATGGTTACCTGTTGCAGCCGTCCAATGAGCTGTTCCATTTGGTCCTCCGTTAGCTGTCACTGTCACAGCTGCTCCTGCTGGTAATGAGGAAGTAGTATTATCCGACCAGCTAACTTGTTTCCCATCAACAGAAAAGCTTACTCCAATAATTGTTCCAGCCGGTGTTGCTTTATCTCCCTGATTTTT
Organism: Mobilisporobacter senegalensis; assembly: GCF_003752155.1. Taxonomy (GTDB): domain Bacteria; phylum Bacillota; class Clostridia; order Lachnospirales; family Lachnospiraceae; genus Mobilisporobacter; species Mobilisporobacter senegalensis. The sequence goes on from NZ_RJVG01000007.1 coordinate 212,374, forward strand.
AACTACTGCACTGAAAATAACATTATTTCCTGTTAGTGGCGAAGCAGGAGTAGATGTAATATCTGTAATCGCCAAATCAATTGCACCGTTTGGATTCTCGTTATTTCCACCGATATTAATTACTTTAGATGTTTGATTATTATTTTCATTGGTTTCAGATATTCTGTTTACATCATCAACCCATGCGATCACGGTATGATTGCCTGAGATCCCAGTCCATGCAGAACCACCTGGCCCTCCATTGGCTGTTACAGTAACAGAACTACCTGGTGCTATGGAACCTGTATTATTATCCGACCATGACACTTGTGTTCCATCCACTAAAAAACTAACTCCATTAATTGTTCCTGCAGGTGTAGCTCCTGTTCCCTCGTTTTTAATTGTAGCACTAAAGGTTACTGGATTTCCTGCCTCAGGATTTGCCGGGCTCCAGGATATATCTGCTACTATAAGGTCTGGAATTCCTTGGGGGTCTGATTTACCATAAACTTCAAATTCTGCAACTTGTCCACCAGTAGCCTGACTATTGGCTGTAAAGTTCAGCCTTATATATCTTGCATTTCCTTCTGTAAAATTAATGGTAACCGTGTTACCGCTGGAAGGACTAAAAGTATATGTATCTGATGTTGCACAAGTTGAATAATTAACATTATCTGTACTTGATAATACTGATAAAGTCTGGGTTCTTGTTTCCCAGGATCTATTCAGTTTCAATACAACTTTATTAATCGATTGTGTACTTCCAAGGTCAGTGGTAAGAGTATTAGGATATGCGTTTGCCCCACCTTCCCAATATGTATTTATATTACCATCATTGGCATTTGTTGCTGCATAAACCTGGGTATGATTATTTGCTGTGATAGTTTTTCCTAATGCCAGATTAGAAGATTCTGCTGCATAGACAGTTGGCATAGATGCAAAAATTTGAGTAGCAATTAAGACTAATCCTAACAAAACATGTGAAAACCTTTTGAAACCATCTTTCATAAATTACACCTCCAATATTATTTACTGATTCATAAGTTGCAAAAATACTAATCCTGATAAACCCTATAATATGTTTTAGAAATCACCTCCCATGTAGTTTAACGTTAAACTTATTAGAAACCTCCTTATCTTTTATATAGTTTATACTACAATTAATTCTGGCATTTCACCTGATAATAAATTAATTGTAATATAGGTGATAAAAACAAACAATATTTTCTGTACATTTCCCCCTCTAAATTGCTTATTTGGACATGTATAGATATTTATTTTATTTGAAATACTAAAGGATATCTTAATTTTTGAAAGAAATGATTTCACTTGACTGGGAGAAAAAGAGTGAAAGAAAAATGTAAGAAAGGATTATATGCAAACACATATCCTTCATCCCTTGTGTTTGCGTCTCAAATGAAAATGCAAGTATTTTTCCTTGAGACTGGTATCAAATTATGAGCAATTTGTTAAAAACCTGGAAAAGAATAAGCTTAGTACAACAGATTATTATTGGATTAATTATTGGGATAGTGCTGGCAATCACCCTGCCTGATGTAGCAAGACCCATCACTATACTAGGAACTTTATTTGTCAGTGCACTAAAGGCAATTGCTCCCATCCTTGTCTTTTTTCTCGTTATGTCTGCCATATCCCAACATAAGCATGGCCAGCATACAAATATGAAATCGATTATAATACTTTATCTTTTAGGAACCTTTTTTGCAGGGTTTGTTGCAGTTGTAGCGAGTTTTATCTTTCCTGTCAGTTTAACACTTTCTGCCAGTGCTGAAGGTGTTTCACCTCCTGGTGGTATTACAGAAGTTTTAGCATCATTATTATTAAATATCGTGGATAATCCAATCAAGGCTCTATTTAATGCTAACTACATTGGTATTTTATCATGGTCAATACTTCTTGGTGCTGCCTTAAAATCTGCACCAGAATCTACAAAAAAAATGATATCTGATTTTTCTGATGCAACTTCAACAATCGTTCGGTGGGTAATTAGTCTGGCTCCTTTAGGGATCATGGGTCTTGTATTTGAATCTATTGCGACTAATGGACTCGAATCCCTGCTAAGTTATGGAAAATTATTGATATTATTAATCGGCTGTATGCTTTTTGTGGCTTTAGCTGTAAATCCAATTATTGTTTATCTTTATATACGTAAAAATCCATATCCCCTTGTATTAAAATGCTTGAAAGACAGCGGCATCACTGCATTCTTTACTCGTAGTTCAGCAGCAAATATTCCTGTTAATATGAGTCTATGTGAAAGACTTGGCTTAGACAAAGATACTTATTCTGTCTCAATTCCTTTAGGAGCAACTGTGAATATGGCGGGGGCAGCAGTCACTATATCTGTCTTAACACTTGCGGCAGTAAATACCCTTGAGATTCAAGTAGATATTGCCACTGCCTTGATTCTCAGTGTACTTTCAGCTATTAGTGCAGCCGGTGCCTCTGGTGTTGCTGGAGGTTCTCTATTATTGATACCCCTTGCTTGCAGTTTATTTGGAATTCCAAATGAAATTGCAATAAAAGTTGTTGGTGTAGGATTCATTATAGGCGTATTACAAGATTCCTTTGAAACTGCCTTAAATTCCTCTTCTGATGTTCTATTTACGGCTACTGCAGAATTCTCTGAATGGCGTAAAGAAGGTCGAAAAATTCCTTAAGAATTTTTCGACCTTCTTTATCTATTCTATTCTGGATTTTATAACTTCATTCATAGAAATCCTGTTTACTTTTCTTTTACTAATAGCTTTTGAAATCTCATATGTTAAATAGATAATTGCAAAACCAATTATTAAGTAAATGAAATCAATCTTTATTGGCAGTGAAATACTCATCTCCTTTGTCAGAGACTGAAACATAGCTTCAAGTGAACTCATAAGTAACGGTATTCCTAAAAGGTATCCTATAATAACCAATACCGTAGAACTGTTTAAAACCATGGAATATACTTCTTTCTTCCGATATCCCAGAATTTTCATAAGAGATATATTCTCTTTATTCTCTTCTATTATCATGGAAGTTACAACATATATGACAATTAACCCAATAATAAATGAAAGAAATGCCATGGTACCTACTGTTACCTTAATAGGCTGCGTCATTGAAGTGAATGCATTCTTAATATCCTCCACTGTAAGTGAAGCTAATAATTGTTCTTCTGGAATGTTCAACTCTTTAGAACTCCATAATCCAAAATAGCATCCCTCCGGATAATTTAGCATATTATTAAATTGATCCAATGACATATAAATGTAATTTCCAACATAGGATTCTGCGATACTATCAATCGTCACACTATATTCCTGCATATCAACCCTATTCACAATCTGAATGGTATCCTTCGGTTTTGCTTTCAGCTTATCCGCTAATGGTCTTGTTAGTATAACCTGATCTGTACTTAAATTATTTCCTGATTGATCTTTAAAAGTAATATATCTTGAGTCTGTACTTACTCCATAAGCTCCCACATTTATCTCTTTATTTGACTTTAAGGTAAAAATAGCTTCCGAAAAAGCCTCTCCCTGTTCAGGTGTTCCTTGCTGTAGTGAATTAAATACATATTGATACTTATATTTAAAAGCCTCTTCAAAACCTTCTGCCATCAAATAATCTAATGAACTCTTTGATACAAATCCTATGAGCAGTAACATAGTAGCTAAAGCCACACCTAGTATTAAAAATCCACTTCTTGGTATACTTCTAAGCTGTTCCCTTATCTTAAACTTTGTTTTAAATTTAAACCTATCCAGCTTCAAATTCTTCTCAAGGAATCCAACTTTACTACTTTCTTTTCCATTTCTCATAAGTTCTAGCGGAGAACTTTTCAGTGCTTTTCTAACTACTAAATATCCAGCTGTAATCAGAAACACTATAGGGAGCAAAATACTTAAAATAATATATTTTCCTTCCAATATAATATTACCTACTGGCATATTAAAATAAGAAATCATGACCTGAATCATAGGTTTTAATGTAAACAGTCCGGATATAGTTCCTAGAATTCCACCTGCTACAGCTATGGTAAGCGGATATCTTAAATAATGATTTTGAATTTGCTTTTTATTATAGCCCAAAGCATATAAGGTTCCAATAATTACAGACTCTCTCTTTATCATCCGCCATATCACGATACCGGTCAGTATGCAAGTTAATAGAAGTATTGCAAGGGGCATAATGGAACTGACCTAATTAATACCTTTTAGCTTTGTATCTACCATGGTGATCCTCATATTGGCAGAGGAATTCATCCAGTTTAAAATAGTAATATTATCGCTATGTAAGAGATCTTTAAATTTAGAAATCTTACTTGATAAATCCTCACTGGTCTGATTAAACTTGACTTGATAAAAACTGGCTCCATCATTCAATCCATTAAAATCATCTTTGCTCACTACTGCTATGCCAAAATTATGGGAATCTACCAATAAATCTCCTTCTGATTTAAGAGGATATATATAGTTTGGAAGTGACATAAAACCATAAATAGTAAACGGCTTACCGTTAATATTTATGGTATCACCTATCTTTAGGTTATTTGCTTTGCCATAGGCAGGATCAATGAGAATATTATTACTGCTTAAAGGTTTGCCTGTGGTAATTGCAGGAATATTGACTTTTGTATTTTCACTAAAAATTCTTAAAACTTTATCCTCTGAAACTGAATAATCAAAGGACTTCCCTTCTTCTATTATCATATTGAATTTTGTTTCAAGGTCTGATATGTTACTTAATTTCTTGTCAGTGATTAAGTTCGCATCTTCCTGAATATATTTATCTCCAAAAGAGTTCTTTATATTTTCCAGGTTATAGGAAAGCAGATTAAACATGGTAAAGAAAAGACAGCTAATCACAATAAGAGCAAACGCGCCAAAATATTGGGACTTATTTTCTAACATAGACCTTTTAATCTTTTTATGGATAATCATTACCACTCAATCCTTTCTGCAGGTATAATCATTACCACTCAATCCTTTCTGCAGGTATAATCGTTTCATTCATTATTCTTTCTACGATCTCACCACTTCGTACCCGGTATACCTGACCAGCCATTCCGCTGATTGCTGAGTTATGTGTGATCATTAAAATCGTAGTTCCAAATCTTTTGTTAATATTCTGAAGAAGTTTTAATATTTCTCTGGAGGATGCAAAATCAAGTGCACCTGTTGGTTCATCACATAATAACAGCCTTGGATTTTTTACTACTGCTCTTGCAATGGAGACTCTTTGCTGTTCTCCACCGCTTAACTCTTTCGGAAAACGGTTCTTTTTATCCAGTAAGCCCACTGCCTCTAAAACCTCATCAATAGAGAATGGTGATTTGCTTATATTTGCCACCACTTCAATATTTTCTCCAACAGTAAGATTAGGAATAAGATTATAAAATTGAAAGATAAATCCAATAAAATCCCTTCGATAATCTGTAAGTTCATCATCCGTTAATTTTGTAACTTTTATATTATCTACAATTACCGTACCAGAATCACTTCGATCAATTCCACCAATAATATTAAGTAACGTAGATTTTCCAGAACCAGATGGACCCAGAATCACTCCTATTTCCCCCTTGTGAAGTTCCATAGCCACTCCTTTTAAAACCGTTGTTGTTACTTCACCTGTTTTATAACTTTTCGTCAGGTTTTCTACTTTAATAAACATTTATTTTCCTCCCATGCCATGCTTTAAAAGTTCGATTAAAGCGTTGATTTCCTTTTCATATTGCTCATAATCCTCATCAATAATGTCTTCACCCTGGTTTCTGGCTTTATTCATCAGATATTCTTTTATCTTAAAAGATACTCCGGTAATAAACAGTATAAGAAGGTGATCGTCTATGTCTTTTCTGACAGAACCATTCTCTTTTCCAACGTTAATTATATTTAAAAGATATTCTTCAGAAATATTTGTAATATAAGACATGGATTCATTCGTTAAGTTATCATATTTCCCAAGAAAAACGTCCTGAATAAAAATAGTGATTTCTCGTTCTTCTCTTATCTGTTCCATAGAATTTTTTGATGTATGATAAAAGAAATCAAAAATATCCATCTCTTTATCATGCAGCACCAGGTTCTTCCCAAATTTGTTAAGCAATAGATCTATGGACCATTTTACTGAATATAGAAATAGTTCTTTCTTATTCTCAAAATACTGATAGATGCTCCCCTTTGCAATACCTGCAATGTTAGCAATATTCCCAACATTGGCTTTTTCGAAACCATTTTTTATAAACTCATTAATGGCAGAGCGCATTACTTTTTCTTGTTTTTCTATTGGTAAATTAATAAATGTATCTTTAGGCATGTTCTCTTGTCTCCTCCTAATTTATAATGATATGACTTTAAAGTCATGTGACTATTTGGTCATATTATAAGCCTGATAAATTATGTAGTCAATATCTTTTAACAATAAAATAAAATTATGTAAAAGAATCTAACGCAAAAAACACCTAAAATCTTAGATTTTACTCTAATATTTTAGGTGCCGTTTATTTTACATTGATAAGTCTCACTTATTCACTTTTAATAATTACTTATGGATTTCTCTTTCTTTTAGTGTCACCTTGATTACATCTCCTGGTTGTTTTCCTATCTTCTGTCGAATGTCTTTTCTGATACCAATAATATGACAAGGTGTTCCCATTCGTACCAGGCTTCCTGTATACGGTTCTCCGTCAAAAGTTGCAGTTACTGGCACTCTTCCTTTTCCAAACTCTGCTTTTACATCAAATGGTATCTCCACATAAGCCCCGTTGATATCTGGTACTTTCTTAATTTCAGCTTCAAATTCATATAATTTCCCCATAAATACCTCCTGCTGTTAAATAGCCGTCCCTATCATTCATCATTATTCCCATTTTTTACCCAATACTTCTTCCACAAATAACTTTGCAATATCAGGATCAAATTGAGTCCCGGCACATTTTTTTATTTCATCAACCGCTTCATCTTCGCTCATCCCTTTACGATACGGTCTGTCTGATATCATTGCATCATAAGAATCACATAGCGATATAATTCTTGATATATATGGTATTTCTTCTCCTTTCAACCCTTTGGGATATCCCTTGCCATCCCATCTTTCATGATGTGCTAAAATATATTCTGATATCTCCGCATATTCTGGAACAGCATTCAAAATCCGATATCCAATTTCAGGATGACGTTTGATAGTGACCCATTCTTCCTCTGTTAACTTTGTCTTTTTTGTTATGATTTCTTTATCAATAGCAATTTTCCCGATATCATGCAGTAAACAAGCTGTTCGATATTTTTCTAATTCTTCTTCACTTTGGTTTAAAGCTCTTGCTATCTTTACACCACTTTCTCCCGTTCTCTCCGAATGTCCTCCTTCTATAATGGAATTTTCCTTTAATGTGTTCATGATATTATGTACAATATTGCCCCGGATATTAGGACTTTCAAAGAATTTATTTTTATACATATAATTTTCTGCTACTTTTATGGTTTCTTGAATATCTTCAGATATATTATTTTTTACAGACCACCCTAATGACATGGACACATCAATTGGTCCTATTTTTACATTCGAGAATGCCTCTCTTATCCTCTTTACAATCTTAACTACCTCTGATTCATTCGTTTTAGGTAGTAATATAATAAATTCATCTCCACCATATCGGCATATAATATCATCAACACGGCAAGCAGCTCTTAGCACTTTCGCCACTTCTTCTAACAGATTGTCTCCTTTATTATGTCCAAATGTATCGTTTGTGGGTTTTAAACCATTGACATCTCCCATGATGACAGCTAAGGGCAGACTTTCTTCCTTGTTAAATTTCAGCAAATTCTTTTCTAAATATCTTCGATTTCCTAACCCGGTCAGTGGATCATGAAAACTTAAGTACTCTATTTCATTGATTTGTACCTGAACCTCTGTAATATCACGAAAAACTATAACAATACCGTTAATATGATCTTCATTATCATATAGAGGTGAAATACTTACATCAATATATATTTCTTTCCCATTTTTTGATACTAAAATATTATCCTTGGCTGCTTCAATATTTTTACTTGTTTTTAGTCCTTCACTTAACAGATCCACTGGTTTCTCTCTGGTATTTTCATCAATGACATGAAAAACATCATTGATAGAACGTCCGATTGCACTTTCCTTGATCCAACCAGTCAGTTCCTTCGCTGCTTCGTTTAAAAAGATTATATTCCCTTTTTTATCTGTACTGATAACACCGTCACCAATAGATAATAACATAGTACTTAGCAACTCTTTCTCATGAAGCAGAAGGTTCTTACTTATATTTAATTCTTCATTTTTCTTATTAAGAGTTTTTCTTAAGCAGTAAAGCACAATTGCTCCTGTGATCATACTTAATCCTCTTAATATCTGATCAATATTCATACCATCTTTGGATATAAAATCAAGAAAATTAATATAAAGAGTAAAAAATATAGATAAATGAATGGTATATTGATAATACCATAATCCAGTCATAACAACAGGAATATAAAATAAGCATGTATATAAAGAATCTGCGTTATAAATATGATTCACATATGCAGATATAATACAGGTTAATAAAGAAAAAATGGTAATTGTTATTAGTTTTTTATTCTTTTTTATATATTTAATTGTTTTCTTATGCATCCATTTGACCTCATGAAAATGTTACCATTTTCCTAAAATTGTGCCAATTATAACTATTATTCTTTTATGAAAAGATAACAGTTATAATAACATGGAAAAGGTTACTGGTCAATGATTGTTTAGCCCATTATTTATTAAATTTTTATAATCTAAAGATGTATATTGACCTTTGGCAAAATATTAGTGAATAGAATTATATAACTTTATACTATCCAGCCACTTGTCTTCTTTTGAAGTGCTCCCCATTAATACACAAATATACAATTTATTATTAATATTAGCAGCTGATACAAGACAATCTCCTGCATTACCGGACGAACCGGTTTTTAACCCTATTACATTCTTATAATAATATGGACTTTCAGGATTAATTAATTCATTTGTATTTTTGTAAGTAATCTCTTTTCCGTTAGGCCACTTATCGCTAATCCGTATACTGGAAGCAATTTCTTTTAGTGTTGAGTTTCCTATAAATTCTTCTCCTATACGTGATAAATCATACGCAGTTGTATACTGACCGTTAGCATCATAACCATCAGGGCTGGAAAAATTCGAATGTGTTGCTCCTATGCTCACGGCCTTTTTATTCATGGTGGAAATAAATAAATTGATAGAATCTTGTATCGACAAATTGTAATCTCCCGATATTTTTCTTCCTGTATAAACTGCTAAAGAATAAGCAGCATCGTTCCCAGATGGTAATAGAAGGGCATCTAATAATTGTTTTATTGTTAATTTATCCCCCACGGATAGCCATGCTTTTGAGGCATCATTTGCAATCAGATAAATTTCCTGCCCCACTTCCGCTTCTTCATTCAATTCACAATAATCTAAGACTGTTATCGCTGTTAGCATTTTAGTTGTACTTGCCGGAGCAATTTTTGCATTACTTTCCTTTTCATATAGAACAACTTCATTTTCAACATCAAATAAATACACATTAGGAGCGTTTACATTAACATCTAAATTAGCTATATTCTTCTTTGGTGCCGGTTCCAACTCAATTGCTTTTGGAGATGAAAAATCTGTTTTTTGCATATTATCAATTCTATCTTCAAAAGTTTTTATTTCCTTAAACCCGATTAAAAATACTGAAATAACAATTATAATTATAAAATAATTATGATTAATATCTTTTCTTACCAGCTTTCCACTTTCTCTCATTACCGGTCTGATGTTTAAGAAAATAGCTGGAAAAACTGATATTACCAATATACCGATAATATACCCGCAAAGTGTCCCAAATCCATTTAAAATTAAATCATCGATATCTGTTCCTCTATCCTCAAATAGTTGTACTATTTCCAAGAATAGTGATAATTTTATCCCTGAGAAAACAGTAATATGAACCTTTCGAAATTTTTTCCCTAATAAAACAAGAAAACTACCATAGGGAATAAACATTATTATATTTCCAAAGAAATTAATCGAATTTGATGATAAGGTATCTAAAACTTTAAAAGGTTTCAAATTGATATTTTGAAAATCTGGCACCCCCAATGAGAAACCGTAAACTGGTGATATGGTGGATGAAAGAATAATGGTTAAGTATATACCAAATGATAATAATAGAATACGATACCACCATGTTACTCTCTCTTTTTTCATTTTAATTATCATTTCATATATGATTAAATAGCAAATGGATACTATACATCCTGGTAAAAGATAATTGAATGAATCTACTAATAACCTCATATAACAAACCTCCTGTTTAACAAAAAACCTATTTTCTTCTGACATACGTATCATATCAAAAGAAAATAGGTAAAACTTTAATATAGATTTGTTAAGATATTAAGAAATTCTAAAGAACATCATGATTTTGACTGACAGGAAGTGATACTATGAATTTTGTAATTGAATTTTCACTTTCAACCGTAATATTTCCCCCATGCAATATTACGATTTCTTTTGCGATTGCAAGTCCTAATCCAGCACCTCCGGTAGCTGTGGAACGTGAACCATCCACACGATAAAATTTCCTGAAAATAGAATTTATATGTTCTTTAGGAATTGTGCTTCCATTATTTATAAATGTAATCATTATATTATCTTCCTGTACTTTCGCAACAACCTCAATGTTACTATTTTCGTAGCTGTAAGCTATGGCATTTTTAATGATATTATTAAAAACTCTGGCCAATTTGTTAGGATCCCCATAAACTATTAAATCCTCATCAGCATTAATTATTATTTTCTTCCCTTGGGGAACCAGATTGGGATAAAATTCATCTGCCATTTGCACTAACATATAATATAAATCGATTTGTACCATATCCAGAGTTATATTCTGAACATTATACTGAGTTATATCAAAAAACTCATTTATAAGCATATTTAAATGAGTTGCTTTCTTTAATGTGATATTAATATATTTTTCTTTCTGCTCACATGGCATATCCGGTATTTCATCAAGTAAATTTAAATACCCTATCACAGATGTTAATGGGGTTTTTATATCATGTGCTAAATATACCACTAATTCATTCTTTCTTTTTTCTGCTTCCATGGATTTTAATTTTCTCTCCAATAATTTGTCTTTTACCTGATTTAATTTCTCTTCAAAAAAATCAAGTTCTGGTGATAATATAATTTTCTCTTCATTTTCTTGTACTAATTGATTCACTCCATAAACGATCTCATCAAAATATTTAGTAAACCATACTAAAGAAATACGAAAGAGAATTGCAAAAAAGAAAAGAATAGTAACCATAACAATTATTTCAATATTATTTCGTATATAAATTTGATAAATATATGCCGATTCATACCAGTTTAGATTACTTTGATCCTGTATAATACTTAAAATCCAGTTACCAATATATCCTCTTCCAACGGTACGAATTCCGATCCCAATAATCATGGCAAACAAAAAAACAGCAAGCATCTGAAAATATAATCTTCGTATGATCTTTGCATATTGTTTATTACCTAACTTACTTCTCAATTTTATACCCCACTCCCCATACGGTTTTAATATATTTAGGGTCATCAATAGAATCATTCATCTTCTCTCTTAAATGTCTAATATGAACAAATATGGTATTATTACTTTTAGAAAAATATTCATCTCCCCAGATTTGATGAAACAATGACTCTGCACTGACTACATTACCTTTCTGCTCACATAAAATACGTAATATTGCAAATTCTGTTGGGGTAAGTGATAAAAGTTTTTCATTCAGATAACATTCATGGGTACTTATATTAATAACCAGGCCTGAATGATATATGATCTGCTCTTCCTGCTCCTGGGGTGTATTATATTTTTTATATCTGCGTAGTTGCGCTTTTACCCTTGCAACTAATTCAAGTGGGTGAAATGGCTTTGTCATATAATCATCTGCTCCCAAAGTAAGGCCGGTGATTTTATCAATCTCTTCTTCTTTCGCAGTTAACATGATAATAGGATAATTGTGATCTTTACGAATCTTTTTACAGATAGTAAACCCATTGATATCCGGAAGCATAACGTCTAAGATAGCCAGATCAAGGGATGTATTATCAATGCATTCCAAAGCTTCTTTTGCATTATAGAATTTATATACAGTATAATTTTCATTTTGTAAATATAGGGAAATTAAATCAGCTATTTCACACTCATCTTCGACAATTAGTATTTTTTCATTCATAAGTACTACTCCTATTCACAATTTTATCTGATGTCTATTTCATTGTAGCAGATTAAAAATTATGAATTCTAATGATTTCCATATATTTTTATTAAGAAATTCTTACGACAACTTTGCTTAGGGCTGAACTGTAACCTGTTGGATATAGAACAAAGAGTTTGCCCGGGTAAATATAAAAAATCTGGATTATAGCCACGAGAACTCGTGGCTATAATCCAGCCTGAACTTTAAATATAATATTTTCCTTTGTTTCTTTTTACAATTGACATACTTTATGAGGATTTAGAATATTCTTTGGATCAAATGCGTTCTTAATACCTCTCATAATTTCAACAGTTGCAGGATCCATAGATTCCATCAGGTAAGATTTCTTTGCATAACCGATACCATGTTCACCAGAAACCTGCCCATGTAACTCTCTGGCTTTACCATAGATTTTATCCATGGCAGCTTTCATTCTCTTCTCCCATTCTTCTTCACTTAAATCATCTTTTAATACGTAAGCATGTAAATTACCATCTCCCGCATGACCGAAACTCTTGATCCTTATATTCACTTCTTTATATAAACTATGGATGTATTCAACCATTTCATTTACTGAACTTCTGGGAACAACAACATCTACTTCATCCATATAAGTTGTAGAACCTTTGATTGCTTCAAGGAATGCACCTCTTGCTTTCCAGATGGATTCTTCTCTTTCATTGGTATCTGAAATAAGAATATCAATTGCTCCCTGTTCCAAACAGATCTTAGCTACACTATCATAGGCATTTTCAATTTCTTCTGTTGAATTTCCATCAAATTTGAGTAATAGATATGCATCTGCACTATTATCAGGGAATTTCTTACCCAGATATTTTTCTGCATCGATGATAACTTCTCTCTGCATAAATTCAATGGCTGTAGGAATGGACTTGGATTTAATAATAAGTGGAACAGTCCCAATTGCTTTTTCTAAACTAGGAAACGGAATCAATAAACTGATTGCTTTTTTAGGTAATGGTAATAACTTTAAGATAGCTTTCGTTATAATTCCAAGAGTTCCTTCGGAACCAACCATTAAATCCTTCATTGCATACCCGGTACTGTTCTTCACTACTTTACCACCAAATTCAACCACTTTACCATCTGGCAGCACTACTTCAAGCCCACGTACATAATCTCTTGTAACTCCATATTTTACAGCTCTCATGCCACCTGCATTTGTGCTGATATTACCGCCAATGGTTGCAGATTTTTCACCTGGATCCGGTGGATAGAATAAGTCTCTTTCCTGAACATAAGCAGCAAGTTCCATTAATAATACACCAGGCTCTACAGTAATGGTGAGGTTATCTTCATCTAATTCAATAAAACGATTCATTAAACTGGTATCAAGCATGATTCCATGTTCCATTGCTACAGAGGATCCAACAAGTCCTGTTCCTGAACCACGAGGAGTAACCGGAATATTATTATCATAGGCATATTTCATTATTTTAGAAACTTCTTCCGTAGATATGACCTTTACCACTACATCCGGATAACTTTTAGTATCACTTAATTCATCATGGCTATATTCTTCATTAATATTTTCCCCATAAAGAATTCTTTCGGAATCATTAATGATACTGCCAATATATTTTAAATCGCCTTCATCTAATCTTTTATAAGTCATCTCTTATGCCCCCTTGCTAACTTTAATTTGATTGATTAAATTTGGAATGATTTCGTATAAATCTCCCACCAGACCATAATGTGCCGTTTTGAAAATCGGTGCATTTTCATCCTTATTAATTGCGATAATATGTTCTGAATTATTCATACCTGCAGTGAATTGAACAGAACCGGATACCCCTATGGTGATGATTAATTTTGGCCTTACTGTTCTTCCACTAAGTCCTACCTGACGTTTTGCTTCTAACCAGCCGGCTTCCATCACAGGTCTGGTACATGCAAGCTGACCATCTAATAAATCTGCCAATTCCTGAATCATCTGGATATCTTCTTCTTTCTTTACACCACGGCCAACGACCACTAATACTTCAGATGCTTCAATGAATTGTTCTTTTTCTTTGGCAATGATATCAATTACATCTACCTTACTGTTTAATTTATCAGTCTCAATCCTGCATTCAATAATTTCTCCTGATTCATTTTCTTTTCTCTTTGGAGCATCCATAACTTTATAGCGGACCGTTGCCATCTGTGGTCTATGATTTGGAGTTAAGATCTGTGCCATAATGTTTCCGCCAAAGGCTGGACGAATCTGAACTAAATCTGTATTCTCATTGATATCCAGTATCGTACAATCTGCAGTAAGTCCTGTCTTTAATCTTGCAGATAAACGTGGTGCTAATTGGCGACCTACACTTGTGGCACCAACTAGTATTGCTGTTGGTTTAATATTAGCTACAAAATTTTCAAATACTGCAGTATACGGCTCCATTTTAAAACGATCTAATTCTTCATAATCATATACAAATACTTTGTCTACATCATAATGAAGTAATTCATGACATTGATTCGTAATATTACTGCCCATCATAATAGCATAAACCGGATGATTTATTTTCCCTGCTAATTCTTTGGCCTTACCAATAAGTTCATAAGTAACTGGATGGATTATGCCGTCTATATGGTCTACATAGACTGCAATTCCTTTCCATTCCTCTTTATTTACAGATGCTACTTCTTCTTCCACATATTCGATTGCACCTTCCGGACCTTTTTTCACACATAGCTTACACATCTTACAGGCTGCATTTATCTGAAGCTCTCCATCCTTTTCTTCCATTGCTCCAAAAGGACAGATACTTATTATCTCTTTTATATCTCCAACTTTTGATTGATTAATTACCAACTTTGCCATAATTCTATCCTCCTATGCAAATTTCAATTCTTGAAGTTTTTTCATTAATTGATCCGTTAGTTCTGTACCGTCTCCATTCCACATCTCCTGATGAGTATTCACTTCTGGTGGGAAAATACGCTGCACTTGAGTTGGCGAACCATTTAATCCATAATGCATCTCATCTTTATCTTCTAATTCATTTAAACTTATCATAGTAATTTCACGATCCTTTGTTTCTTGTTTCTTCACATAGGAAGGCAGTCTTGGAATAAAGATATCTTTATCAACGGAAAGAAGGCAAGGAAATTGTACTCTGGTAATCTCTATATCATCCGTCATATCCATTTCTACTATAATAGATTCATTTTCTACTTCCACGATTTTTGAAACATTAGAAACACAAGGTATATCAAGCCATTCTGATATTTCTGGCCCAACCTGGGCAGTATCACCGTCAATGGTCTGCTTACCGCAAAGAATTAAGTCAAAGCCCCCTAATATTTTAATACCCTGAGAAATAGTATAACTTGTTGCTAAAACATCAGCTCCACCAAATTTACGATCTGATATTAAAGCTCCTTTATCTACCCCCATTGCAAATGCTTCTCTAATGATTCCTGCTGCCTGAGGAGGTCCCATAGATACTACGGATACTTCCCCTCCCATTTTTTCTTTTAATCTAAGTGCTGTTTCAATTGCATACAGGTCATATGGATTCATTTTTGATTCCACACCGTTCCTTTTAAGTACCCCAGTTACTGGATCTACTTCAACCTTATTACTGTCAGGAACTTGTTTAATACATACTAAAATATTCATATAATCCTCCCTTTCGTGATATCACGATTATTATCAAATAATTAAACTAAAAATTGTGCTCCGATATAAGTAAATATACCTACTATGCTTAAGAAAAGAAGATAATATTTAAAAGTACCTTTTAATAATACGCTTTCCTTTCCTTGTAAACTAACTGCTGCAACTGCTACTGCAATACTTTGTGGTGAAATCATTTTTGCTGTAATTGCTCCTGCTGTATTAGAAGCCGCGATCCATGCCTGATTTAAATTCAGAGCAGTTGATGTTTCTGCCTGTAATCCACCAAATAATACACTGGCAGATGTTCCACTTCCTGTTACAAAGGTACCAATGGAACCCAGTAGTGGTGCAAAGAATGGATAAAATGAACCGGTAACTGTTACAAACATAAGTGATATGGATGCAATCATTCCACTATAACCCATTAATTTTGCAGTGGCCATAATTGCTATAATTGTTATAACTGTCTTCATCATCTGAATAATTGTCTTATAAAAAATCACAAACATTTCCTTCATATTTGCACCTTGGATTTTTCCACCTATAAAAGCTGCAAGAATAATCCAAAGACCCGGTGTTGCCAGCCATGAAAAAGTATAAGCAGCTGCATCTTTTCCCGTGTAAATATTAACAGAAGTCTTTACCGTAGATAATAAGTCATTAAATGGACCAATTAATTTAGACGTTGCTAAAAGGAAAATGAAGATTAAAATAAACGGACTCCAAGCTACAAATGCCTCTTTTTTCGTTACTGAATGATTGTTGTTGTTCGCTTCCAGACAATATTCTTTGTTAATATCACCTTTACCGAATACTTTAGCTGCTAAGACTGTACACAACATAGAACATACAGAGCCAATAACAACCGGAAGTTCTGCTCCCAGAAACTTAGCAACCAAATATTCTGGAATTATGAAGGACAATCCTGAGATCAGTGTAATGATCCCTACTCCCTTTAACGCTTTTTTTGATTTGCCAGTTAAATATACTAAAATAAACGGTGTTAAAATAATTAGTGGAATAAGTAAAATAACTGTATTCGTTGATAGACCAATTACATTTAGCCCTGTTATTTTTGCCAAAGTCGTTGTAGGAATTCCAATGGATCCAAATGCTGTAGGGGTTGCATTGGCGATCAGACATACAATTGCAGCGAATACCGGATCAAAGCCTAAGCCCCATAACATACTTGCAGGAATTGCAACTGCAGTTCCGAATCCTGCCATACCTTCCATGAAGCCTCCAAAGCCCCATGCGATGATTAATACTAAGACTCTTTTATCTTTCGTGACACTTGCTAACATTTTTTTAATTACTTCCATTTGTCCTGTTGCTACACATACATTGTAAGTAAATATAGCAGCTATGATTACAATGATAATTGGCCATAAAGCTAATGCGGCTCCTTCAGCAATTGCTGTGATACTGTCAAATAGCGGCATCTTCCATACGGCAACTGCCAAAACATATGCAATACCCAGTGCTATGGAACAGGCTTTAAAACCAGGAATTTTCAAAGCTGTCAATGCAACGATCAGCCAGATAATTGGCAGTAAAGCTAAGACAAACAGTAAAGTCATATTCATAGTTGGCTCCCATCTACGTGCTCTGCACGGTTTTTTGTTAGAGTTCCATTCCAAATGCCTGTCACGTGATTCAGAAAATTGGTAGGACCAGTTCAGGTAAAAAGAAGGGAGTTGCATCTCTCCTAGTGCAACACCCCATCGTTCCTCCAACCTTTTCTTCGATTGGTAGGACCAATTTGTAATTTTATTATACTTTCCTTTCACCAAACCGTCAATAAATGACACTTTTTTAACAAGACCTTTGTATGATATGACGAAAATGTGAATCATATGCTAGTTTTGATATCATTTTTTAATATTTTTTCGTCAATTGTACCAAAATGTTTGTTAATTGCTTCATAAGCAAGTTTTTTATCCTTATTGACTAAACTTTTTACCATATCTATATGAGCTTCCATAAGTCTGCTTTTACTATCAGCCGTACTTAAGATTTCTCTTCTTAAATCAACAATAAACTGATCAATAATCTCTGATAGTGCCTGTAAAATATTAATAATTAAAGTATTTTTTGATGCAAGGGCTATATTATAGTGAAGTCTTTTATCTAATATGACATTGTTTTCTTCTGACTCATGCTCTAACTGTAAGATTATTTTCTCCAGTTGGATAATTTCCGGCTCAGTTATATTATCAATTGCAATGATTAAAGCCTGTAACTCTAAACCACGGCGTAATTGGCTGATTTGCCTGTAATCGATCTGATCTAATAAAAACATCATTGACATAGTTTCTACCATGTTATTTTCAAAATTACCTGACAGATAATTACCTGCTCCCTGCTGACTTGAGATAACCCCCATAATATCCAGTGTTCGAATTGCCTCACGTACAGAATTGCGGCTTACCCCAAGGATTTCAGATAATTCTCTTTCCGCAGGTAATTTGGATCCAATCCTTAGCTCACCAATTCGTATTTGTTTTTTTATGTAATCGATTACTTTTATATAAGACTTTTGTCCAATACTGTTCTCTCCCATGTGTTTCCTCCTTATTATCCTTAATTTTATTTATCATTACACTGAAAAAATTTCTTTAACCCTGATACCGCTCCTAATAATTAGTGAATTATATTCATTTTAACTAATTATATCCCATACATCAAGACTAATCTAGTCCACCGTTAATTCCAATTATAACAACAAAAGAACGCCTTTTCACAAGCGTTCTTTTGTTTATCTATTCATTTAAAATTAAGATGATACTACAATCCACGATATCTATTTCTCTTTTGTCTTTTTAAGAGCATTTTCAATAGATTTAAGATAAGCTTTTGAAGTAATTGTAGCACCACTGATAGTATCGACCTGGAGGGATTGTTTTTCAATTACCCTTTGAAATAATTTATTTTTAATCTCAGTTGTATTGCTCACTTTATCTTCTATTATTTCTATGTCCGTGATCTTATTTGATTTTATGGTTACTTTCGCTTTATTGGCTCTCCATTTATATTTCCCGCCTTCATATTCCCCAATATAGGTGCCATCATCAAGCCTTTTAAAGTCAACATTATCAATAGGCAGATTTTTACCTTCCCGTCTTTCTCCTTCAGTAAATAATAATGCTCCTCCCATACCAACAACCAAGAAAATCACAATTCCTAAAATAACCATTTTAATCTTTCCTTTCTTTTTCATTTTATCTTCCCTTCATAATTAATTTAAGACCTTTACCTTTATATCTCTGACTGCATGAAAACAATCTGTTAAACCTGCTGTTATATGGACCACCAAGTCTGTATCTATAAAAATTGCTTCCGTATTGGGAACATTCTTTAAGAGTTCAATCCCCTGTTCCTTTCCTGCCACGAACAATACTGTAGATAACCCATCAGCTGCAGTTGAACTATCCGAAACTATAGTTACACTTACTAACCCTGATTCTGCCGGATAACCAGTGGACGGATCCAGGATATGATGTTGTCTTTTGCCCTGGGAATCTTTAAAATAGCGCTGATAATCTCCTGAGGTAACTACTGCTTTATCTGCTGCTTCAACAGTTCCAATCAAATGATTCTCCTCTCTGGGATGGCTGATTCCTACCTGCCACTTGGAACCATCCGGCTTCCTTCCTAAGGTAAGCACATTTCCTCCAATATTGACAAAAGCCGATGAGATATCATATTTCTTATAAAGTTTTAACAGCTTATCACCTGCATACCCTTTTCCTATCCCTCCTAAATCAATCGCCTGCCCGGTTTTATGGAGTATTGCTGCTTTTCCATGGAAATTCAATTCCAAACCCTTATGATCTACCAGGGGCAGAAGCTGCTTTATCCTTAAATCATCAGGAATCTCTAATGTATCTTTACCCGCTCTCCATAAGTCAACCAAAGGTGCGATGGTGATATCTAATAGACCTTTACTGTAATTTGATAATTTACCGGCTTGAGATAATACCTCTAAAGTGTCATCACTGATCTGTTCCCAGTTCAACCCTGCTGATCTGTTTATTCTGCTTATATCACTTTCAGGTATAAAGCGGCTTAACAGTTTCTCCAACCTTAAGGCTTCCTTGGCGGCTGCTTTCAGGGCTCTTTTGGCATATCTGCCATACGCCTTACTGGTAATAACCGTATCCATACCATAATAGCAGGATTGAGCCTCTACATTCTTTAACAATGGCAACCTCCTTATATCGCTAAACCTTTCATTACAAACTCCGTCAGATAATCCAGGATTTCCGGAAAATATTCAATCCCTATTTCCTCTTTATGGGTATCCATATTAATGATCGAAAAGAAGATGGTCATAATAAAATCAGGAGCAATGTCTTTCCTCATCTTCCCCTCAAGCTGCCATTTCTCAATGATATCAATAAAATTATCATATAAAAAATGAACTGAATTTATCCCATTCTCTTCCCTATATAATTGCTCTATCTTATTGAATACATCTTTGTTGTACCATTGTTTCAGAATAGGATTTGAATTCATGCCATTAAGATTAAACTTTAGTATTTCTTTAATTAACTTCCCAGGTTCATCCTCAAGGTCAATGGACACCATCATATTTTTTTTCAGTTCTACATTCTCATCCAAAAATATTTCCATAAAAAGTTTTTCTTTTGAATCATAATAATTATAAAATGTTCCTACTCCAACTCCAGCTTTCTTCGTAATATCAGAAATGTTTGTATCCTTAAATCCATTAGAACTAAATAATTCCTTTCCACAATTATATATTGCTGTTTTCTTATCTATCATAAAAACCTTGTATGATGTATTTATACTGAAATACATCAATACGCTCCTTTCTCAATTTTGTTATAATTAATAGTAACACTGTGGACTTTTTATAAAACCC
>NZ_RJVG01000008.1 GCF_003752155.1 Mobilisporobacter senegalensis
TCTTTCTTATAGTGAGGATTTATCATACCATATAAATATATAAATGGGACATAATTAAAAATGGTATATAAGGACTTTATCAAAAATCAATCAGAGTCAATAAAATTAAAAATAATTTATACTTGACAAATCCCGTATTTCTAAATATACTATCATAGTACTTACTGATTTAAATAGATAAATAATTTAATGTTAACCATGGGATCTTAGCTCAGCTGGGAGAGCATCTGCCTTACAAGCAGAGGGTCACAGGTTCGAGCCCTGTAGGTCCCATTTTTTATGGACTTTTTTAAGCAATAAGTATGAGAAGTTATAAATTGTCCATAATAATATTATATGGCGGAATAGCTCAGTTGGCTAGAGCACACGGTTCATACCCGTGGTGTCATGGGTTCAAATCCCTTTTCCGCTACTTCAGGATGCACATACATGAACGGACTTTCTAGTATCATGATGTGCATTTTTTGATATATAAAGAATTAATTACAGTTAACATATACTATAAAATGAGAGCAGTCATAGAAAGGAGAAATTTTATGAGAGTTGGAATGGGATATGATGTCCATAAATTAGTAAAAGATAGAGATTTAATCCTTGGTGGGATTAAAATACCATATGAAAGAGGATTATTAGGACATTCAGATGCAGATGTTTTAGTTCATGCGATCATGGATGCATTACTGGGAGGTGCAGCTTTGGGAGATATCGGTAAGCATTTCCCGGATTCAGATCCAAAGTATAAAGGAGCATCCAGCATTGAACTATTAAAAGAAGTAAAAAACCTTCTTGCAAAGGAAATGTTCTTTATTGAAAATATAGATGCAACAGTCATTGCTCAAAATCCGAAACTTGCACCGTACATACCAGAGATGGTGAAAAATATTGCAAAGACTTTACGGATTAAAGAAAATCAAATAAATATTAAGGCAACAACAGAAGAAGGGCTGGGCTTTACGGGAACTGGAGAGGGAATTTCAGCACAGGCGATTTGTATGCTCAATTCTGTGGGTAATTATATTTATGATGATATAATGACTGTAGAAAAGAATTGTTCTTCCTGCAGTGGATGCTGTAAACGTTAGTATACCATTTTGAGATGTATTCTTTAAAAGAGTGGATAAATTAAAATGATTTTTATCTGATATTACTGGTTTGGAGGAAAACTATGGAGGAAAAGAAATCAAAGGTTATGAGTTATGAAAAAGTTTATACTGAAAAACAACAAAAAGACTCATATGATTTATGGAAACTTTGTTTTGGCGATACCAGAGAATATATGGATAATTATTTTGCCTGGAGATTAAAAGAAAATCAGATACTATCATTGTATAGTGATGAAGCTATGACTTCTATGATTCATTTAAATCCTTATCCTCTTATACTGTCAGGAAAAGAGATACAAACAAATTATATTGTTGGCGTAGCTACAAGACCGGAATATCGTAAACAAGGGCTTATGAGAAAACTTCTGACAAAGGCTCTTGAGGATATGTATGAGGAAGGTCATGAATTTACCTGGCTGATGCCGGCAAGTGACAAAATCTATCTTCCATTTGATTTCCGATATATTTATGAACAACAAAGAAGAAAAATAACCATAAATAAAGATAATGCATCTGTTTGGTCAGAGGAAAAAGAAAGTGATGTTCAGGCGGCAGCTATTCGTGGACTGGGGAATAAGGAATATCAGGATAAAATAGACCAGTCTGATATTTATATAAAGGTTTTGGACAGCAGCAATTCAAAAGAGATAACGCGTCTGATTAGTTTCGTAAATAAAGTATTAGATAAGACACAGGAAATCTTTGCAAAGCGGGATGAACATTACTATAAAAGACTTCAGGCAGACATGGAGAGTGCCGGCGGCAATGTATTGATTGTTTATAATGACAAAAGAATCATTGGCTGCGTTTCCTATATGTTAGAAGGAAATTATGCTGAGATAACAGAGTCGGTCATTAGAAAGAAATATACCAGACAAATAGTAGAAACAGTTGTGAAGGCAATTGCTGCAAAGTGGACTGATAAGAAAGACTCAATCAAAAATGATAAAAATACAGATGAAGTGAAAGATAATTTAGAGATTACATTTCTTGAAAGTGAGTTTATGGATGAGTCAGTTCTTGATGATTTTCATTTTAATGGAGAAACAAAACCTATTATAATGGCCCGTATTGTAAATGTTCCAAAATTTATGAAGGGCATAACTGCAAAAGAACCATTATCCATTATAATTAAGATTGAGGATCCCATATTAGATGGAAACCATAATATATGGGAGTTTAATTTTCAGAATAAAATTGGTGAAAGTTATTTTTGTGAAATAAGTTCGACAGATAAAATACCTGAAATAGTCCTTGATATTGGTAATTTTACTGAAATCTTTATGGGGCATAAGAAGATAACGGAGTTAGAGCAGAATTTATCTAATGATGTATTAGAAAAATTAAAAAATATAAAATTCTTTCATAAAATATTTCTAAATGAAATAGTATAGTTTATAATGAATTTATAAAGGATTGTGATACAAATTCCAGTGAAGATGCAGGCAGATTTGTGATTGCAAGATTAATATCTTGAAGTGATATTGACAAATAACACATTAATGCATAGAATATATTAGAAAATAAGAACATATATAAATAGCAATGAATAGAAGAGTAATTCTTTGGAAGATATCAGAGAGAGAATGTCGCCGTCTGAAAGCATTCTTTATGGGAAGAAGAATGAAGTGCATCTAGGAGCTGATTTTGTGAAGAAAGAGTAGCAAAATCCGGTTGCAGCCGTTATCTGTATGAAAGAAAGTATTCATACCTAAGGAAGAATGGGATGGAAGAATACTAAGTAGAGTGGAACCACGGTTAACTTCGTCTCTAATATTGAGACGGAGTTTTTTTACATATTATGAAACTATATTCCATACCACAAAAATATTTTGGGATAGATGGGACTTTACTGTCTGGAATTCTTATAATAATGGAGGTTGAAATCATGGGTATAATAAGATATATTAAGGAAGAGATGCAGATTATAAAAGACAGGGATGCAGCAATTAAAACACCCCTGGAGGTATTTTTATATCCAAGTTTTAAAGCAATTATAAGACATAGAATTGCACATAAATTATATAAGAACGGACATTACTTTTTAGCAAGATGGTATTCACAAAGGACTGTCAGAAAAACAGGAATTGAGATACATCCTGGTGCGACGATTGGAAAAGGTTTATTCATAGATCACGGACATGGAGTTGTAATTGGTGAAACAGCGATTGTTGGTGATAATGTAACTCTTTATCAAGGAGTTACACTTGGCGGTACCGGGAAAGAACAAGGGAAAAGACATCCCACGATAGAGAACAATGTTATGATCAGTGCAGGTGCAAAAGTATTAGGTTCATTTACTGTTGGTGAGAATTCAAAAATTGGTGCGGGATCTGTTGTATTATCTGAAGTTCCCCCAAACTCAACAGTTGTTGGTGTACCAGGCAGAGTGGTGAAAAGAGATAATGTTCGCATACCTACTGAAGATTTGGATCAAATTCATTTTCCAGATCCAGTTCTTAATGATTTATCCAGATTACAGTCAGATAATGAAATGCTGAAAAAACAATTAAAAGAAGCATGCGAAAGATTAAAAAAACTTGAAAAATAGGAGGAGTCCAATGAAATTATATAATACACTGACTAAGAAGAAAGAAGAATTTGTACCGATAGAAGAGGGCAAAGTGCGTATGTATGTATGTGGTCCAACGGTATACAATTACATTCATATTGGTAACGCCAGACCTATGATTGTTTTTGATACCGTTAGACGTTATTTTGAATATAAAGGTTATGACGTAAATTATGTATCTAATTTTACAGATGTGGATGATAAGATAATTAAGAAAGCCAATGAAGAGGGAGTGGAAGCCTCTGAGATTTCTGAACGTTTTATTAAAGAAGCAAAGAAAGATATGGAAGATCTCAATGTGAAACCAGCAACAACTCACCCAAAGGCAACAGAAGAAATTGATGGAATGATTGAGATGATTCAGGCGCTGATTGATAGAGGACATGCATATGCAAAGAATGGATCGGTTTACTTCCGTACAAGAAGTTTTGATGGTTATGGTAAATTGTCAAAGAAGAATATAGATGATCTGGAAGCAGGTATTCGTATTGCTGTAAATGATGAAAAAGAAGATTCCATGGACTTTGTTTTATGGAAACCAAAGAAACAGGGAGAACCTGCATGGAAGTCCCCATGGGGAGAAGGGCGTCCTGGGTGGCATATTGAATGTTCTGTTATGAGCAAAAAATATCTTGGAGATCAAATTGATATTCATGCCGGTGGAGAAGATTTAATTTTTCCTCATCATGAAAATGAAATTGCTCAAAGCGAAGCAGCCAATGGAAAAGATTTCACAAAATATTGGTTACACAATGGCTTTTTAAATATTGATAATAAGAAGATGTCAAAATCAGAGGGGAATTTCTTTACCGTCAGAGAGATTGGTGAGAAATATTCTCTTCAGGTATTGCGTTTCTTTATGCTTAGTGCACATTATAGAAGCCCGGTTAATTTTAGCAGGGATTTGATGGAAGCTTCTAAAAATGGATTAGACAGAATCTTAACTGCAGTAGATAATCTTAAGTTTATATCAGGAAGTGCTGCAAACAAAACAATCACTAAGGAAGAACAGGAATTTCTTGATATTATAAAAGGATTGAATGGTAAATTTGATGCTGCAATGGAAGATGATTTTAATACAGCAGATGCAATTTCAGCAATTTTTGAAATTGTAAAAGCAGCGAATACCAATCTTACTTCAGAGAATTCTTTAAGTGTGATTGAAACAACTTTAGAATTAATCAGTAAATTATGTAATGTACTGGGTATCATTACAGAAAAACAAGAAGAATTACTTGATGATGATATAGAGAAATTAATAGAAGATAGACAGAATGCCAGAAAGAATAAAGACTTTGCAAAAGCAGATGAAATCCGCAATCTTTTATTAGAAAAAGGTATTGTTTTAGAAGATACCAGAGAAGGGGTAAAATGGAAGAGAGCGTAAATAGTTTTATTGGTTTAATAAATGAACAATTTAAATTACCATTTACAGATATTAAAACATATTCCCCTTTAACATTGGCCTATATTGGGGATAGTATCTATGATCTGGTGATTCGGACTATGATAGTAAAGCGTGGCAATGCTCCAGTGAATAAGCTTCACAAATCCGCGAGCAGTATGGTAAAGGCATCGGCACAAATGGAATTATTTCATCGTATTGAACCAGAATTAACCGAGGAAGAACTTTCGATTTATAAGAGAGGTAGAAATGCCAAATCATATACTTCTGCAAAAAATGCAAGTATATCAGATTATCGATCGGCTACTGGGTTTGAAGCTCTGATGGGATATTTATATTTAACAGACCAGTTACCAAGGCTATTAGAGCTTATTAGCATGGGGCTGAACAAAAAAGAGTAAACAGAGTAGGAGAATAAAATGAGATACGAAGAATTTACAATAGAGGGAAGAAACCCAGTCCTTGAGGCATTTCGTGCAGGGAAAACAATTGATCGTGTATTTATTCTGGATGGATGCCAGGATGGACCAATAAAATCCATTCTAAGGGAAGCAAAAAAGGGAGATACTATTATCTCTTTCGTCAAAAAAGAAAGGCTTGACCAAATTTCTGAAACTGGGAAGCACCAGGGTGTAATTGCCTATGCAGCAGCATATGAATATGCACAGGTGGAGGATATTTTAAATTTAGCAAAAGAGAAGAATGAACCTCCATTTATTATTATATTGGATAGCATTGAGGACCCCCATAATCTTGGAGCAATGATCCGGACAGCGAATCAGGCTGGTGCTCACGGTATCATCATTCCTAAGAGAAGAGCAGTTGGATTAACAGCAACTGTTGCGAAGGTATCTGCCGGGGCAATTAACTATACTCCTGTTGCAAAAGTAACGAACCTTACATCTACCATTGAAGAATTGAAAGAACATGGACTCTGGTTTGTATGTGCAGATATGGATGGAGAAGTAATGTACAAACTTGACCTGAAAGGTCCCATTGGTTTAGTTGTGGGAAGTGAAGGAGAAGGTGTATCCAGGTTAGTGAAGGAAAAATGTGATTTTATTGCAAAGATTCCTATGGCAGGTGATATTGATTCACTAAATGCATCAGTAGCCATGGGTATTTTATCTTACGAGATTGTTAGACAAAGGATGAATTAATTTGGCGAAGGAATATCTGCTTGTAGATGGCTATAATATAATATTTGCCTGGGAGGATCTTCGGGATTTAGCAGATGACAATCTTGAAGCAGCCAGGGTAAAACTTGCTGATATACTGTGTAATTATCAGGGATTTAAGAAGAATGAGGTTATCCTTGTATTTGATGGGCATAAATTCAGAGGTAATCCAGGCAGCATCTATCATTATAATAATATTGATATTGTATATACAAAAGAAGCTATCTCAGCAGATCAATTCATAGAGACAGTTGTACAGCAGATGGGAAGAAGCTATAATATAAGGGTGGCTACTTCAGATGCACTTGAGCAAGTGATTATCCTTGGAAAAGGAGCAACCAGAGTTACTGCAAGAGAATTAAAAGCTGAAATCAGGGCAGTTGAGAAAAGCATTGAAGAAACATATAAAAAGAAAGTAAGCAACAAAAGAAATAGTCTGATTGATAATTTATCAGATGAGATGGCAGAGCTACTAGAGAAGATGCGGCTAGATGATTCAAAGTAACGGGGGTGAATGATATGATATATTCTGAAGAATTTCATGATATGTCAGATTCTGATATTTTCGAAAGAATGCATAAGGGAGATAAACAGGCAGTTGATTATCTCATGGAGAAGTATAAATATCTTGTCCGTCAAAAAGCCAGAACTTTGTTCCTTATGGGTGGAGATAAAGATGACCTGATTCAGGAAGGTATGATAGGACTTTATAAAGCAATTCGTGATTATAAAGAGGATAAGGATAATTCCTTTCGAAACTTTGCCGATTTATGCGTATCCAGACAAATGTATAATGCGATTAAAGCCTCCAACCGTAAAAAGAATATTCCATTAAACAATTATATATCCTTTTATACCCCTATTCATGGAGACAATCGTGAATATGAAGACAAGTTTTCCATGGTTGACTTAATCATTCAGGATAATGAATTAAATCCAGAGGAAATGCTTATTGACAAAGAGAATACCAGTATGATACAATATGAACTTGGTAAGCGCCTTAGTAGTTTTGAGCAGCAGGTTTTGCAAATGTATCTTGGTGGATTAAGTTATACTCAGATAGCCGAGGAACTTGAAAAAGAACCCAAATCAATTGATAATGCCCTTCAAAGAATCAAGGCGAAATTAAATCAGATATTAAGAGAAAGATAAATTTCTCTAATATGCTGCCGTGGCACAGTAGGTAGCGCGCAACATTGGTAGTGTTGAGGTCACGGGTTCGATTCCCGTCGGTAGCTTAATAAAATAGTGAGTAAAATTAAGGGTTTGATAGATTTTGCGAATAGGAAAAGCACTCGTAGTTGAGTGTTTTTTTTGATGTTCGGTGACTATTTGGTGACTGCTTAAAAACTGGACTATGGAAGATTGTAGAACGTGAAACTAATTATATAGAGAATAAATTAATAAATGCTAGGTTTAAAAAATCATTGTCATTTAATACTACAGGACAAGAATTAGGGATCACCAAAGAAGCAGTTAGACAATGGGAGAGTAAAGCATTAAGAAAGCTGAGACGATCAAGAGTAACGAGAGAGATACAAGAAAAGTTTGAAATTATAGTTTTATGGTAATAATTAATGGATTTCCACTATAAATTATTCTCTTAAGAAAATAATTTTGACTTTGCATGAAATGCTTTTTAGTATTATTTAATACAAGCTTATTGAAACATAAAAATTAATGGTATATAATGGATACAAGAAAATTTAAGGGGGATACAAATGGGACTATTTAGAGAAACACCAGAGAAAGATCGTGAAAAGATACAGGACTACATTAATGAATATCAATTAAACGAATTAAATGAAAATGATTTAGAACTTTTAAAGAAAAGTATTTTAAAAGTAGAGTCATACTTGGTTCCTTCAGCAGACATATACGTATCGCTCATGGTTACTCAAAACTGGACAATAATGAAACAACTTGAAAGATTAAATAAGAATATTGAAGAATTGAAAAATAAATTGTAATGATGAAGGCGCTCTTATAATGAGTGCCTTTTTAGTATTGCATGAATAAAAAAGAAGCACATATGCAAATACTAGAACTATCCTTGAAAGAAAGGAGGGCTCTAGTATGCATGAAATAATTATTTTCCTGTATATCGTAGAATCATTGATTGTATCTACAGAAAGAGTTATAGATTTAATCAATCGATATTACAGAAAGCCATAATCAAGGACTAAAACTACTTGTCCGATAATGTTACCTACAATAATATTATTGGACTAATAGTTTTATATTATTCATATTAAGTTATAGTTTTATATAACGTTTATTAAATTGTATTTTAAGAGCATCGGGGTATTTATACTATAAGGCATAAAATGGAATAAGTTTCATATTGAATATTGAATTTATAAATGATAAAATATTCTCAATTCAATACGGAGGTGAATTAGCATGGCTAAATTAAGGAAATGCATTCGCAGATTTATTTCTTTATGTAAGATATTTAAATTTTTCTTGCATTAGGATAAATTCTCTAATGTAAAACCGGGAAGATAAACTTCCTGGCCATGCTAATATGCAATAAATAACACAAATAATAAAATATAAATATAATTGTTACTAAATAAAGTTAAGTCTACGACCTATGTTGTAGGCTTTTTATATACCTAAAACAACACGAATAGAGGTGAGGCTTGGCAAGGAGCACCTGATAAAAGATATAATCAAGCATACGAATTATTTAAAAAGGGTATGAAGTTAGTTGAGATTGCAAGTCAACTAAATTTTCCAGAAGGTACAGTCTGTAGAAGTGAAGGGAATAAAAGTTCTAATAAACCTATTGACAAAAAGAACAAATGTTCGTATAATCATTATATGACATAAATTAACATAATTTTCCCTTTTGGTATTGATTAACATTATTTATGGATGTATAATGTGGTAAAATAATAATATTAGGGGGAAGTTAAATGGATTTTGAGCCACTTTTTACAACTTTACATGCAATTAATACAAAGGATGATAATGTCGAACGCAGAGATATTAGTGATAACGATGTAGTAGATGATTATATCAAAACATTAACACTAGAAATTAAAAATAGTAACAGATACAAACGCTATAAAACATCTAGTAATAATACTGAAGTAGTCACGACAATTATGAAGGCTTTGTTAAACGAACATTTAGATCAAGAAGAGATGGATATCATAGCTAATAGACTTCTAAAAAAGGAACAGGATGCTCAAAGAAAAATAAAGGCATTACCAAGAAATATAAGAGAAGGAAGCTTAATTCAATGTCTTTTTAAATCAAATGATGATTATTATTGCCTTATCTCAAAAGTTGAACTTGGTTCATTTTTAGATTTTGTAGATTTATTAAAAAAAGAAGGTTTGCCCTATACAAGTAAAGCATTGAAGAATTGTTTATTTAAATTTAATGAGAACAAAGAGATTGAAGATATATGGGTTTCTGATACTTCATCATCAAATGCGGCTTATTGGTATAAAGATTTCTTAGAATTAGAAGAATGTACAACTAATGAAATATCAACTAAGAATTCATTTGATTTAATAGAAAAAAGTTTATCTACAATAAAAAAATCTGCTCCAAAGGATTATTATAATTTTAGAAATCAATTAATATCATATTATAAAACACAGCCTATATTTGATTATGATAATATGATAGATTATGTTTTTGGAACATATACTCCAGAAGTTCTAGATGAAACAAATATAAATAATATTAAAAATAGAATCCAAAAAACATTTCTTAATAAAAAAATTGATACGCAATTTGATATTATAAGGGATCAAATTAAAGCAAAATCAATTTTAAGGGTAAATGAATTTGTTGAAATAAATATTAATAACAGTAGTGCTGACTTTAAAAGTAAAATACAAGCTTTTGAAGAGGAAAATAAGATGTATTTAAAGATTGAAACAGATAATGAAGAGGTGTATAATGCCTTTAAATAGCTAATCATGAGGGGGTAAATATGTTTGAAATAAAAGATTTTTTAGATAAGATGTTTTTAAATTATAAAATAAAAAATCAAAGTGAAAGTATTTACTCATATAAAATAGCTATAGAAGCAACAGATGTTATTTTATCAGCATATGCAGATCTGGATTATTTATTAAGTGAGTTACCATACAGGGATCATATTTGTTTTTCAATGCATATTAATAATGCAGAACCGGAAACAATTACATCTTATGATCTTGACAGGTCAGATTTTATTAATAAATTTATAGATCTAATAACATACCATAAAGATATACTTTTTGAAGAGGGAGATATATATAATTGTAATATAACAATAAACAAAAGTGAATCTTCAGATGCTATATCAATATATTATTTAAAACTTTTTATAAATTATCTAGATAGTTTATCAATTGATGATTTAAATAACTTGATCTCATCACTAGAAAATAATAATACCGTTATCAACTTTAATCTTATAAACGATAATATTAATTTTTATACTCAAAAATTCAATTTTTATTTTGATGTAAAGAATAGAAGATGTTGCAGGATTAGTAAATTTGATGAAATCTTAAGTAATAGTAGAGAAATTGTAAATTTTGTTGGATATAATAATTTTAAATTAATTCCAGATTATTTTTATTTAGTAAAAAGATCTAATAGAGATGATTATAATAAATGGTTTGATAAATTATCGATTATTATTTCCTTTTGTTACTTGACTAATTTAATAGAGTATAATAAATATGAACATAAAATAGATTATAAATTAAATGGTTATAAAACCATTTTTGGCAGCATTGATTTAAAAAAACATTATAAAATTGAACACTTAGCAGTAAATCAATATTTCAAAATATATAATTGGGTTTATAGCGATTCACATATAACTGACAAAATTGGTTTAGCCAGAAATATATTATCTATACATATTAACAATTATAATATATTTTGTTTAAAGGATGACTTATTTACTTCTATAAATGCTTGCTATGATATTTATCTTAAAGAAAACTTCGATAAGTATATCGAAGTAAAAAACAATGTAGTTACTTTATTAAATGATATGTCACAAAAGACAGCAGAAACAGCTGAATCATTTTCAAATAAAATTCGAAATAACTTTATTGCATACATAACTTTTTTTGCATCTACTATTATTATGAACACAATATCAACCGGAAAAATTGAAAATATATTTACAAAGGATATTGCAACTATATCAAATGCATTCATTGTAATTTCGTTTATTTATTTTATATTATCTTTATATGAATATATATCTTTGTATAAAAGATTTAAAAAGAACTATGACAGACAAAAAAATTATTATAATGATATTTTAAGCATAGCTGAATTAACCAAGATTTTTAATGAAGATAAGCCACATATTGAGGATTGTACTTATCTTAAACATATTGGAAGATTGTATAGCATTTTATGGTTAGCATCACTAATCATTTTATTTGTCGTTATACGCATATTGACTATAAAATAGTTCTTTGTAATTTAGAAGCATCCTTCAGGGTGCTTTTTTAAACTTGGTGTTGAATTTTTATGGAATATTTTGTATGATTATATTTATGGAGGGAGATTATGCAAAGTAAAGATACGTATGAATTAATTGGTGTTATATCAGGGATTGTTGCAATTATTGCAACATATTTTAACAATGGGTATAAGAAAAATGAAAAAATGGCAGAAGATTATTTTGAGTTATTATTGGTTCCATATGTTTGTGATTATAAAAATAATAATACATTAAACGCTGTTAAATATATAAAAAAAAATTATACACAAAAATGCTATTTTATACCTAAATATATTTTCTACTTAGTTAAATATAATAAAAAAGTTGAATTACATAAGATATTAATGGTAGATTATATATGGAGCTATCCCACAGGTAATAATATTATGAGCAATATATTGGATAAAATGTATAGAATTGTGTCGTTCATACAAAGTTTTGCATGCATATTTGGAGGATTATTTATAGTTTTTAAGGTTTTGATAATTATAGAGACTTTAATTAGTGGCACGGTAAATGACTTTACTCTGCCGGACTTGCTTCTTGGTTTTATATTAATCATCTTGTTTTTTACATTGATAAAACATTCATTTCAAAGTATTGAAGATAATTATTCATTAAGTAAAAAACAAATTGAAAAAAATGTAAAGAAAAAATTAAAAAAATATGATAAGGATTATAATAAATATTATGTTTAAAAATTGAATAAAGAAAAATATATTTATTATGGTGACTATTATTATAAAAAGTCACTAAAAAATATAAAATAGTAAAATAGAACATCTTTTAACAATTGAATAAATTAGGAGGAGCTATCATAACAATAATTCTTAGTGATTGTTTTCTTAATAACTTACCTTTTATTTTATTAAATACAGGTATAGTGCTTATTTTTTTAAACAAGCAAAGAAAGCAATAAAGGGAAAAGTAGCATGATTTGCAACACGTATCCTTGCAGTAAGTAGTGAATTTATAATTACAAAGGAAAAGTGTCTCCTATAAGTAATAAATAAATAAAACAATGAGATAAAATATTGTAATAAAAATATCTAAAGAATAAAAACATTATATATACTGAAAGATTAAATGTTATAATATGCAGATTTATAAACTATGTAAAATAATAATAATTAAAGCCTTCAACATTGATTTAAGGCTTATAGACGTTAAAAGCATATTTTAATTAAACAACAAATAAAACAACAGATCATTCTCAAAATATCAGACCGTATAACGTAGTTGTTCTATTAAAATTCTATGGACACAAGACTACCAGTGCTGAGTGCTATTAATATTTTTATAACCTAATCGTATTTAATATTGTAATCTTGTGAATAATAAAGAAAACACTATTGGTAGGTGAAGATTAAGGTGGAAGATTTATTAAAAGAGATTTTGCAGAGTGCAATTGATATAATTGAAGGCACCATAATAATGGTTGTATCAGCAATAGTTTTACCCCTTTTAAAAAAAATCTAAACAATAAAATATAAACATTACGGAACCATTAACAATGGTTCTTTTTTTATGAAAGAAGGCGAAACCAATGGATAAAGGAGGATATAAATATTGGTTAACTCCTAATGGCTTAATGAGGCTTAAATCATATGCAAAATTCACATATTAACTTTATAAAAGGATTGAATCAAGAATGGGACTAAAGAATAGTATTAAAGTCACATAAAAAATACTTGCAGCAGAATCATTTTTGAATTCTACAATAGTCCTAAAAGCCTTCTGAAAGCTCTAATTTGTCAAATAATACAAATAAAATTAATAATAAAAGTTAGTAAAATAAGCATTTACAAAACAGAACAAATTCTGATATTGAAGGAGAATATATAGATTTATTTTAGTGAAAAAAGACTCTTCTAATTAAATAATTTTTTTGCTATAATATGTTTATCTATACTTATATTGGTAGATGCATTATTTCTAAAATCATACACAAGGGAGATGCTGGATGGAAGTACAAGTTTGTAAAAATTGCAGAAGACTTTTTAATTATGTACATGGACCGAAGTTATGTCCGGAGTGTATTAAATCAACTTCAAAAGATGAAATAACAAAAGAGAATAGTGAAAAAGTTTCAAGAATAAAACCTGTATTTACAGAGGATGAAGAAAAATATGAACAGGTAAAAGATTATATTATGCATTATCCAAAAGC
This sequence comes from Mobilisporobacter senegalensis, assembly GCF_003752155.1. Classification (GTDB taxonomy): domain Bacteria; phylum Bacillota; class Clostridia; order Lachnospirales; family Lachnospiraceae; genus Mobilisporobacter; species Mobilisporobacter senegalensis. The sequence continues at coordinate 13,907 of NZ_RJVG01000008.1, forward strand.
AACGATAGTGCAGATTTCCGAAGAAAATGGAATCTCTCCAATGAAACTTCTTGATTGGATTCGGGAAGACAGACTGGAGTTTTCAGAAGATTCAAAAGATGCCTGGTTTGAATGCGTAAGTTGCGGTGCAAAAATCAAAAGCGGAAGATACTGTAATAGCTGTAAGATAAAACAACATGGTTAATATATAAGGGGCAGATACAGGATATGAAGAACTAAAATCATATCCTGTATCTGCCCCTGCAATATTTGCATCAGCAGGGAACGAGCGTGATAATCCCTAAGTATGGTGTTTTTACATTTAAAAGGAGATTAGAAGTTACGGTCTCCAAATGTGCCATAGATGATTGTTCTGGCCTCTTGCAAAAACGTCCAGTCGATCTCCACCCCAGGATATAGCAGCAGGTTCAGAAGTGATTATACCGTCAAGATCTTCCCAAGAAGTCCATCTGGATCCGGTCCAGGATCGAAAGATCAGCTCATTATCATCGTCTCTTGCGAATATTTCAAGACGATTTCTTCCGGTTGAGGCAGCAGCAGGACCAGAAGTGATGGTACCGCCACCAACGTCGCTCCAAGGGCTCCAGCGAACTCCATCCCAGTATTTTTGCCACAAACTTTGATTGCGTCCTCTTGCAAATATATCTATTCTATCTGGTCCCCAGGAAACTGCGGCAGGTGGAGAAGTTAATACGCCGCCTAAATCTTCCCAGTCGCTCCATTCAGAACCATCCCACCATTTATGCCAAAGGGATTGATTTTGCCCGATACCAAATACATCTAATCGATTGTTTTGCCATGAAGCAACTGCGGGTGCATATGTTAAAACACCGCCTAAATCCTCCCAATTGCTCCATCTGGAACCATCCCACCATTTGTGCCATAAAGCTTGATTTTCCCCTACACCGAATACATCAATACGATTAGGTCCCCAGGATACAGCCGTAGGAGATGTTATAAGAATGCCCCCAAGGTCTTCCCAATCACTCCATCTAGAACCATCCCACCATATGTGCCAGAGAGCACGGTTTTGACCTCTTGCAAAAACATCGAGCCGATTCTCTTCCCAGGAAGAAACAGCGGGAGCCGATGTTAAGATACCCCCAAGGTCTTCCCAATTACTCCATCCTGTTTCAAGCTCATCATCATCATAATCATTTCTGATATTTCTTAGTGTGAAACTAATGATGTCCCTGAATATTTGATTGATCCGGTTATTTGGTATTCTGAAATTTCTTAAAAGACTGAAGAATACCCCATTATCTTCCCATAAATCATTAAGTAGATCCTGAGTCTTTTCATCGATAGATCCTGTATAGTTTCTTTCATTCCTTAATACATAAGATACTATACCTGAAAATATACTGTATGCAACTACTCGTCTGACTCCGCTTCTTTGCAATTCATCAAAATAATCTCTAAATTCCTGGTTGATCATATCCATAATCCGATTTGTATCTTGTGGTCTCCGACGCAGTTCACTAATTTCAATAAAATTATCTTCTATCACCTTATCTACCTTCTTAAATATAAATCACTACATTATATGCGATGGTTACATTATTGTTATGGGCAAAAGATCACCACTTGTATTTTCTGTAAAATAAAGATATTATTAAACTGGAATATGCACAATCAGGTACTAAAGTGATTTTATATCGATTGGAGGAAAGTATGAGTTTTAGCAAAGAATTTATATGGGGAGTTGCTACTTCGTCCTATCAGATAGAGGGAGGCTCTTATGAAGATGGGAAAGGTTTAAATATCTGGGATGTCTTCTGTCGGGAGGAAGGTAAGATATTTGATGACCATACCGGAGATATTGCCTGTGATCATTATCATAGATATAAAGAAGACATTAAAGCCATGAAAGAAATGGGAGTGAAAGGTTACCGTTTTTCACTTAATTGGGCAAGAATATTACCAAATGGTACTGGTTATAAGAATCAAAAAGGGATTGATTTTTATAATAATATAATTAATGAATTAATTAAAAATGATATTATTCCCTATATAACACTTTATCATTGGGAATTACCGTATGAATTACATAAAAAAGGTGGATGGTTAAACGAAGAAATTATTGACTGGTTTGCTGAATATGCAGCTGTTGTTGCAGAAGAATTTTCTGACCGGGTAAAATATTTTATTACGTTAAATGAGCCACAATGTTTTGTTGGCCTTGGATATTTACAGGGCAATCATGCTCCGGGACTTAAAATTCAGATAAAAGATACCTTTCAGATCATACATAACGCATTAAGAGCTCATGGAAAAGCAGTAATTGCCTTAAGAGAACATGCCAAAAAAGATATTGAAATAGGATATGCACCTACAGGACCTATGTTTTATCCTGCTACAGATCGTGAAGAAGATATTAATGCTGCGAGGGAGCAATTATTTTCATTACCTGATGATATGTCAAATTGGACATGGAATGTTTCCTGGTTTAGTGATCCGGTTTTTCTTGGGAATTACCCCGAAGAAGGACTTAAGAAATATAAAAAATATCTTCCGGATATAACAAAGGAAGATATGAAATTAATTTCACAACCATTGGATTTCATGGGAGAAAACATATATAATGGAGCAATGGTATATTCTGGACTGAATAAAGAGATTAAATTTGTAAATCGATATATTGGTTTTCCGAAGACATCAACTGGCTGGCCGGTTACCCCTGAGTGTATCTACTGGGGAGCAAAATTTTTAGTGGAAAGATATAAGCTACCCCTTTATATCACTGAAAATGGAATGGCTTGTCATGATGTGAAATCTGTGGATGGTCGTGTTCATGATCCTAATCGCATTGATTTTTTACATAGATATTTATATGGAGTGAAAAAAGCAATTGAAGATGGTATTAATATTGCCGGGTATTTTGAATGGTCCTTTATGGATAACTTTGAATGGAATGAAGGATATGATAAACGCTTTGGATTGATTTATGTAGACTATACCACCCTGGAAAGGACCTGGAAGGATTCTGCGTACTGGTATCAAAAAGTAATAAAAGAGAATGGAGAAAATATTATTATGAATAAAGAAAAAGAAATATTATTTTTAAATCCAATATTTGTAGAGATGATATGGGGTGGAGACCGCCTTGCCTTGGAATATAATTATGACATTCCAAGTGACAAAACAGGGGAATGCTGGGCAGTCAGTGCTCATAAAAATGGTGATTGCAGTATTGCAAATGGCACTTTTAAAGGAGAAAGACTAAGCAGCTTATGGACAAATCACAGAGAATTATTTGGAAATATTGAGGGTGACAGATTTCCTTTATTGGTAAAAATTATTGATGCCAAAGATGATTTAAGTATTCAAGTCCATCCAGATGATAGTTATGCCAAAAAGAATGAGAATGGATCCCTTGGCAAGACAGAATGCTGGTATATCCTGGATTGTAATGAGGACGCCAATCTGATTATTGGTCATAATGCAAAAGATAAGGAAGAATTAAAGCAGATGATCGATAAAAAAGAGTGGAATAAACTTATTAGAAAGGTGCCAATCAAGAAAGGGGATTTCTTTCAGATTGAACCAGGTACTGTTCATGCAATTACAGCAGGGACTCTGATTCTTGAAACACAACAAAACAGTGATATCACATACCGTTTATATGATTATGACCGTTTAAGCAATGGAGTACCCAGAGAACTTCATATTGAGAAAAGCATTGATGTAATCAGGGCCCCATTCGTAGAAAAAGACCTTCAAAGAAAAATTACAAAAGAAATGTACTATACGAAAGAAGAATTAGTAACCTGTGAGTATTATTTTGTAGATAAAGTAGATATTGCAGGTATTCAGATTTTTAGAAACACCAGTCCTTTTTTAATTATGAGTGTATTGGAAGGAGAAGGAATGATCAATCATACTCCAATTAAAAAAGGTGACCATTTCATTCTGCCAAATGGATTTGGTGACTATACATTAGAAGGTAATATATCGATTATTAGTTCTGGCGTAAGTAAATAATAAGATTGAATAATAGGATAAAATAGGTAATCAATAGTGATTAACCTATAGACAGTTGGGAAACTCTAAAATTATTTTACAAATTTAAAAAACTTAATAGTTTCCCAATTGTCCAAATAAATCGGCAGTACAATCTGAATTCCAGATATATTCTATATGAGTGGCTATTTCTTCTGCATATTGTCTATTGAAACGATCTTTAATAAATCCCAATGTCATATCCATCCCGGCGGAGACACCGGACGAAGTATAAAACTTGCCATCCGCAACCCATCTGGCTCTTCTGATCCAATTAACATGTGAATTAATTGATCTTACCCATTCAAAGGCCTTTTTATTAGAAGTTGCTTTTTTACAGTCAAGAAGACCTGTTTTAGCTAACAGGGCGGAGCCCGTACATATTGACAGACAATAACGGGCTTGTTCTGCATACTCTTTTAAAAGATTAATAAAAGACAAATCATTTATTAATACTCTTGTACCTTTCCCTCCAGGTACAACTAAAATTCCATCCCTGGATGCAGATGTGATATTTTTAGTCAATATGGTTGCATTTTGAGCGCTGACAATCTCTCCACCATTTTGAGAATAATAGTGCAGATCATATTCTTTCACACTTCCAAGAATTTCAACAGGTCCAAAAACATCTAAAGTTTCAAAATTATCAAATAATAATATATTTACATCCATAGCAGCCTCCTATCAATTATATTAATATCATATAAATATATGGTCCTATTACTCTCATAACGAATTATTCTGTACTCTAACACTATATCTAAAATCTGTCAAATATCAGGTGTCATAATCTAAATATAAATCATCCAGAGAAATTATTATTTATTATTATCTGGCCTTTTCCATACAAACCCAATGTAATATAAATTACACAAGAATTAAGTTTCACTTTATATGATATATGAATGAAATAATTTATTAATAAATTACAATATGCATTCTGCACAAAAATAAAATGAAAAAAAAGACTGTAACTAGTGAATAACACGTAAAATTTAGCATATTATGATAATGAGGAGATAGCCAAGATATAAATAAAGATTAAAAAGACTTGATTTTTTGGATTATTATGTTATACTTATTAAGTAATTGTTAACAAAATGTTACTGATTTTATGAAAAATATCTAATTTGTAATATTTCATTAAAAGAACTACCAAAGATAACCAATAGAACTAAGGTTATATAAGGAGATTAATTATGAAAACAAAGAAACTTTTAATTGGTTTTCTGGCAGGAGTATTGCTTTTGGGTTCAGCTGATATAAGAGCGCTGGCTGCAGAAACCACAGAAACAGAAACCGTAGTTGACAGTACTATTACAACTACAACGGAAACAGCATTAGAAGCGACTGATACAGAAACAACAGATACGAATACAGAAGTAACTTTGACAGAAGAAGAAAAGATTGCAGCAGAGAAAGAAGCAGCAGAAAAAGCAGCGGAAGAGAAGAAGGCAGAAGAAGAAGCCAAGGCAAAAGCTGCGGCAGAGAAAAAAACAGCTGCAAAGAAAGCAGCACTTAAGAAGAAACAAACTGCAGAATATAATAAACAAGTGAAGTATTTAGCGGCTTTAATATATACAGAAGCGGGAAATCAACCATACAAAGGTAAAGTTGCAGTAGCGAATGTAGTACTTAACAGAGTAGGTTCTAAGAAGATAACAGCTGAGAAAATCCGTGATGTTATTTATGCACCGAATCAATTCTCTGTAGTACGTAATGGTTCATTTGAACGTGCTTTAAACAACTATAATGATTTTGATTCAGCACAGGAAAAGGACTGTATTAAGGCAGCCAAAGCAGCACTGGAAGGCAAAAATTATGTTGGTGGTCGCGAGTACTTTACCAGATATACAAGATCTTTAGCGAGTAGTTATCCATCAGGTGTTAAGATTGGGGATCACTATTTTTGGTAATAATAGATATGATTTTAGGGCTTATCTCTTGGGATAAGCCCTTTTGATATTTAAGGCTTTTATATTAGAAAAATATGTGGTATTATAATATCATATGTACAGGAATAACAGGCGTATTCTGTCTAGAATTTGTGACTTAAGGAGGAAACATATAGATATGGATAATGTTTCAAGCGAAAAAGAAATAGTTTCAAAAAATTTTATAGAACAAATTATCGAAAAAGATATAGAAGAAGGTCATTGTAGTAGTATTATGACAAGATTTCCACCAGAACCAAACGGATATCTTCATATTGGACATGCTAAATCTATATTATTAAATTATGGATTATCAAAAAAATATGGTGGAAAGTTTAATTTAAGATTTGATGATACAAATCCTACCAAAGAAAAAACTGAATTTGTTGAATCTATTATTGAAGATGTAAAATGGATTGGTGGAGATTTTGAAGATAGATTATTTTTCGCTTCAAATTACTTTGATCAAATGTATGAAGCAGCCGTTAAGTTAATTAAAAAAGGAAAAGCTTTTGTATGTGATTTGACTGCTGATGAAATAAAAGAATACCGTGGTACCTTAAAAGAGCCTGGAAAGAATAGTCCTTACAGGGATAGAACTGTTGAAGAGAATCTTGCATTGTTTGAGGCTATGAAGAGTGGTGAATTTGAAGACGGTTCCAAAGTTCTTCGGGCAAAAATTGATATGAGCTCACCAAATATAAATATGAGAGATCCAATTATTTACCGTATTGCAAGAATGACACATCATAACACAGGGGATAAGTGGTGTATTTATCCAATGTATGATTTTGCTCATCCAATTGAGGATGCAATTGAAGGGATTACTCATTCTATCTGTACTCTTGAATTTGAAGATCACAGGCCATTGTATGATTGGGTCGTGAATGAATTAGAATATCCGAATCCACCAAAGCAGATTGAATTTGCCAAGTTATATTTAACAAATGTAATCACTGGTAAAAGATATATTAAAAAGTTAGTAGAAGATGGCATTGTAGATGGATGGGATGACCCAAGGCTTGTATCTATCAGTGCTCTGAGAAGAAGAGGCTTTACACCGGAATCCATTCGCATGTTTATGGAATTGTGCGGTGTATCCAAAAGTAATAGTTCAGTAGATTATGCGATGCTTGAATATTGTATTCGTGAAGATTTGAAATTGAAGAAGCCAAGAATGATGGCAATCTTAGATCCGATCAAATTGGTTATCACCAATTATCCTGAAGATCAAGTAGAATATCTTGAAGTTCCAAATAATCAGGAGAATGAAGAAATGGGAGTCAGAAAGGTTCCTTTTAGTCGTGAACTATATATAGAGAGAGAAGACTTTATGATAGAACCACCTAAGAAATACTTTAGATTATTTCCAGGAAACGAAGTCCGTTTAATGCATGCATATTTTGTGAAGTGTGAAGAGTATATTACGGATGAGACAGGAAAAGTAGTTGAGATTCACTGCACTTATGATCCGGAAACAAAGAGCGGATCCGGATTTACAGGGCGCAAAGTAAAAGGTACCATTCACTGGGTAAGCGCGCCACATGCAAAAAATGCAGAAGTTAGATTATATGAGAATATCGTTGATGAAGAAAAAGGTGTTTATAATGAGGATGGCAGTCTTAATTTAAATCCAAATTCACTCACCATTTTAAAAGAATGTTATGTTGAACCAAGCTTTGATGGAAGTAAGGCACATGATAGTTACCAGTTTTTAAGAAGCGGATATTTTTGTATAGATTCTAAAGATTCAAATGAGGAGCATCTGGTATTTAATAGAATTGTTTCATTAAAGAGTTCTTACAAACCAGTTTAAGGAGGAAGCAAGATGGGAAACATATTTTCTGGATTGGAAGATTTTGGTCTGGGTAAATTATCTAATATGGATATTTATAGTGTTGAAGAAAGTGCAGAAAAGAAAACGAGTAGTACACAAAAAGAAAAGCCAAAGTTTAATGAAGCAGATTTCATATTTGAAAAGACATTTAATTGTCCGGTATGTGAAGAAGAATTTAAATCTAAAACAGTTAAAACTGGTAAAGTTAAATTATTATCAGCAGATACAGATTTAAGACCCAAATATCATCTTCTTGATTCATTAAAGTATGATGCTATTGTCTGCCCAAAATGTGGATATAGTGCCTTAAATCGTTTCTTTAATTATATGACTGCCGCTCAGGCAAAATTGATTAAAGCGCAGATATCAACAAATTTCAAAGGGTTAACTGAAGAAGGTGATATCTTATCTTATGATGATGCAATTGCAAGACATAAACTTGCATTAGTTAATACTATTGTGAAAAAAGGTAAAATAAGCGAGAGAGCATACACTTGTCTTAAATTAGCCTGGTTACTTCGTGGTAAATCAGAATCATTACCAGCGGATACACCGAATTACGATGAAGTAAAGAAAGCTTTAGCAAAAGAAGAATTAGAATTTACTAATAAGGCATATGAAGGATTTATGTCTGCTTTTGAGAAGGAACTTTTCCCAATGTGTGGAATGGATGAAATTACTACAACTTATTTGGTAGCCGATTTGGCAAGGCGCTGTGGTAAATTAGACGAATCCAGCAGATGGATATCAAGAGTTTTAATTTCAAAAGATGCTAATGAGAGAATAAAATCAAAGGCAAGAGATATTAAAGAATTAATTCAAAATGCGAAAAAATAGAATTAAGGGAAAAAAAGGGATTTATAGGAGAGAGTATAAGGATGGCTTCAAAAAGTAGGAAAAACCATTACTTTAAGAATAGAGCGAATAGCAAAGAAAAAGAACAATTACCTGAGGACCGGGAAATCTATATTATGCTATCGCAAACCAGGACATATTTTGCAAGATTGATTAAACTCTATACAAAAGAACCATATGCCCATGCATCTATTGCATTTGATGAAGACTTAGAAGAAATGTATAGTTTCGCAAGGCTAAGACCTAAAAATCCGTTTATTACTGGATTTGTAGAAGAAGATATTAATTCAGGTGTGTTTGGAGCATGTACAGAGACTACTTGCTGCGTGTATAGCCTTAAGGTAACACAGGAACAGTATGACAGATTAAAATCTGAAGTTGAAGTCTTTAAACGTAATCGTGATAAATATTCTTATAATTTTCTTGGAATTGTTGGCGTTATGATTCATAAACCAATCAATTCAAAGAATCGATATTTCTGCTCTCAATTTGTTGCACATATATTGGAGAAGAGTGGGATTAAATTATTTAATAAGAGCAGTGCTTTGGTCAGACCTTTTGATATAAGAATTTGTCCAAAACTCAAGAAAATCTATCAAGGAAAACTTGTGGATTATAGAGACTATCGGAACTTAATATTGAATAATCAAGGGGTATTATCTTAATACCAAATGAACATAAATAGAGTTATTATTCCACTCACATAATCTGAGAGTGGAATAATAACTCTATTTTTATCTATCTTAAATTTATAAATTAATACTATTTGTTTTTAACATTGTTCTGGGAATTGCATCTTTTGCTTCTTTCCAGGGTTCGTCCCCATATCGATAATCGAATTTGTTAATGAACCATTCTAAATCTTCATTCACTCTTTTCATATTATTCATATAAAGGGAATTAAGTTCTGCTATAAAATCATCCAGGTATTTTCCATGAAAATAGTTTGGTGCGTTTTTATAAAGTAAGCTATAATGGTCGATACAAAATCCTTTAGTATCACGAAACTTTTTGGAGAAGTTTGGATCTGTTTTATATAAATGATAGATAGTTTTTATATAATGATTGAAGGTATCATTTATCTTATCACAGATAAAACAGGACGTTTTTAATTTATCCACATAGTCAGCGATCTCATTATTAGCTGCCTTCTTTTTAAATATAGAGGATGAAGATATTTTAGGCTGGGACTTCATTAAATGTTCAATATCTCTATTGATTTTATTCAAATGAGTATTTAATATTAGTGCCAATCCTAATCGATTCTGATTATTGTATAGCATCTTAAGATGTTCCGGACAAAATCCTTTTTCATCTGTGACAGCTCTCACATCTTCTTCCATATAACTTGGTCCCAAGGTATATGCAATTGCCTCCTCTTCAAGTGTTTCCCTCATGGAACAAAGGGGGCATTCTGTATCTTTATCAAAGGCATCATTTACAGGGATAGTATATAATTGTTCTTTCATCTTCCAATTTCCTCTCGAATATCTCATTTGTAAAATACACTAGAACTATTATATCATTGCTTTTGGAGTAAATCAAAAGGTATCATTTTATTTGATAGATGGTTTTGTGATGCCATCAAACCGCTAACATGAAATAACACTTTCTAATTGGGGAGAGGTCATATATAATAGAAAATGTAAATTGGAATCACATTAGGAGAGAGTTATGAAGATAATTGAGAAAAATGGAAATATTATTGTTCAGGGTTTGAGAGATTTTAATATTGGTCAGACTTTAGAATGCGGCCAATGTTTTCGATTTGATAAAATATGTGAAGATGATTATATTCTTGTGGCCAAAGGGAGAATACTGCATATTGAGCAAAAAGAAGATGATATTATCTTTTATGATACTGGTTTAGAAGACTTTAATTTAATCTGGAAAGAATATTTTGATTTGAACAGAGATTATGGATTGATCAAGAAAAGTCTGCTAAAGAAAGATAAGGTATTACAAGAAGCAATTCATAGTAAATCGGGGGTTCATATTCTGAATCAGGATTTTTTTGAGATGCTTATTACATTTATTATTTCACAGAACAAGCAGATACCTCATATTAAACAAATCGTAGAATTAATATCTAATCGGTACGGTGAAAAAATAGGCGAGATGTGTGGAAAGGAATATTATAGTTTCCCTACGGTAGAACGCTTAAGCAAAGTAAGTGAAGAAGAATTCCGCGACTGTAAAGCGGGATTTCGTGCACCTTATCTTGTAAATGCCTGCCGGTCCGTCTTGGAAGGCAGAGTTACAAGGGATAAGCTAATGAATCAAAGTACAGAAAAAGTATTGGAAATTTTAACGTCGATCAAAGGAGTAGGAGAAAAGATAGCAAACTGTGTTATGCTTTTTGGACTTTCAAGAAGTGAGTCATTTCCTGTTGATGTATGGATAAAAAGAGTCATGGAAAATCTTTATTTTCACGAAGAAACAAAGAAAGATATTATTAAAGAATTTGCAAAGGAACACTTTGGAGAATATGCAGGCTTTGCCCAGCAATATCTATTTTATTATGCCAGGGATAATAAGATGAAAAATGTGTCATAATTAACAAGGTTGATGTATATATTACCGTAACGTTTGCATTTTATAATAGTTGGAATCTTAGGATGATTACAACAACTCAGAGAAAAAGAGAGAAAACAAGAGAAAACAAGAGTAAATTATATATTTAATTTGAAATCACTTCAAATTAGAGGAATTTAAAATTTGCATATTAAAGGCAAATTCACTAATATATATTCTATCAGTTAGCACTCAATTCATATGAGTGCTAATAACTTCATAAAATATAAAGAGAAATAAAATTATAAGGAGGATTACAACATGAAATTAGTACCATTAGGTGATAGGGTAGTATTAAAACAATTAGAAGCAGAAGAAACAACAAAATCAGGTATCGTATTACCAGGTCAAGCGAAAGAAAAACCACAACAAGCTGAAGTTATCGCAGTTGGACCAGGTGGCATAGTGGATGGAAAAGAAGTAACTATGCAGGTTAAAGTTGGAGACAAGGTAATCTATTCAAAATATGCTGGAACAGAGGTTAAATTAGGTGAAGATGAATTTATCGTTGTTAAACAAAGCGATATTGTTGCAATAGTAGAATAGTTTAATTTTGAAAGAAAATAAAAATAGTATAAAAAGAATGATATTAGGAGGCAGATACAATGGCGAAACAAATTAAATATGGAGCTGAAGCCAGAGCAGCACTTGAATCTGGTGTGAATCAACTAGCAGATACAGTGAGAGTAACATTAGGACCAAAAGGAAGAAATGTTGTATTAGATAAATCATTTGGTGCACCACTTATTACAAATGATGGTGTTACAATTGCAAAGGAAATTGAATTAGAAGATGCATTTGAAAATATGGGTGCTCAATTAGTAAAAGAAGTAGCAACAAAGACAAATGATGTTGCCGGTGATGGTACAACAACTGCAACTGTATTAGCACAAGCTATGATTAATGAAGGTATTAAAAATTTAGCAGCTGGTGCAAATCCAATTATCTTAAGAAAAGGTATGAAGAAAGCAACGGAAGTAGCAGTTGAGTCTATTGGTAAGATGAGTTCTAAATTAAATGGAAAAGAGCAGATTGCAAGAGTTGCGGCAATTTCTGCTGGTGATGACGTAGTAGGACAATTAGTTGCAGATGCTATGGAAAAAGTATCTAACGATGGCGTTATTACAATCGAAGAATCTAAGACAATGTTAACTGAATTAGACTTAGTAGAAGGTATGCAATTTGACAGAGGCTATGTATCAGCATATATGGCTACTGATATGGATAAGATGGTTGCAGAACTTGACAACCCATATATTTTAATTACTGATAAGAAGATTTCTAACATTCAGGAAATTCTTCCAATTCTTGAACAAATAGTTCAAACAAGTGCTAAATTATTAATTATTGCAGAGGATGTAGAAGGAGAAGCACTAACTACATTAATCCTTAATAAATTAAGAGGTACATTTAATGTTGTCGCTGTGAAAGCACCTGGATATGGCGATAGAAGAAAAGCTATGTTACAAGACATTGCAATCTTAACAGGTGGTACTGTAATTACAGAAGAACTGGGCTTAGACTTAAAAGAAGCTACTCTTGACCAACTAGGACGTGCAAAATCTGTTCGTGTTGAAAAAGAAAATACTATCATTGTAGATGGTGAAGGAAGTAAAGAAGAAATTGATGCAAGAATCAATCAGATTAAAACTCAAATAGTTGAAACAACTTCTGATTTTGATAGAGAAAAATTACAAGAAAGACTTGCTAAACTTGCTGGTGGTGTAGCTGTAATTCGTGTGGGTGCAGCAACTGAAACAGAAATGAAAGAAAGCAAACTTCGTTTAGAAGATGCTCTTGCAGCAGCCAGAGCCGGTGTAGAAGAAGGTATCGTAGCAGGTGGTGGTTCTGCTTACATTCATGCTTCTAAAGAAGTAGCAAAATTAGCAGCAGAGCTTGAAGGAGATGAAAAAACTGGTGCCAACATAATTTTAAAAGCATTAGAATCTCCATTATTCCATATAGCAGCAAATGCAGGTTTAGAAGGTTCTGTTATTATTAGTAAAGTAAGAGATCAAAAATTAGGATACGGTTTTGATGCGTTAAAAGAAGAATATGTTGATATGGTTACAGCTGGTATCTTAGATCCTGCAAAAGTAACCAGAAGTGCTCTTCAAAATGCTACTAGTGTTGCATCAACATTTTTAACTACAGAATCTGTTGTAGCTAATATAAAATCAAACGAACCAGCTATGCCAGCTGGCAACCCGGGAATGGGCATGATGTAATCACTAAATAATTCCAAAATAGTATTATATTAATGAAATTTTTAAGGTGAAGGTTCAAGATGACCTTCACCTTATTTATTATTTGGGAAAAAGCTTTTATTCTTAAGAATTCTTTTGTATAATGTAGAAAGGAAATTGACTATAGGAGGATGATATATGAGCGAGTTATATGCAGAAGCTGGTGTAAAGAGAAGGGAAAATGCAAAGTCTATTGCTGCAAGAGTGGGAATGATAGCATTTATCATTGTTTCTTTTTTTATAAGTGGATTATCAACATTTTTAGTGGTTTTACCCGCAGCGGCTTTAATCATAGCATTTATATTTTTTCCAAGATTAAGTGTTGAATATGAATATGTTTTTTGTGATGGACAAATTGATTTTGATAAAATAATGGGAAAAGCAAAGAGAAAGACAATGCTTAAAATGGATTTGGATCAAATTGAGATTGTAGCGCCAACAAATTCTCATTCCCTTGATTCTTATAAGAACAGCAACCTTCCAAAGAAAAATTATTCCTCTCTGGATTCTAATGCAAGAACATATACAATTATTGGAAGAGTAAAGAATAAGACAGAAGGTCAGAACATTCAGGTTATTTTTGAACCAAGTGAAAAAATGATCGAATGTATGAAACTGAAATCCCCAAGAAAGGTTGTCACTTATTAGTTAACAGACACTTTGTCTTTACAAGTTATAAAGCTTTATGGATAGAGAAATCATTTGTGCTGCCTTTCCTTCCTGAGGGTATGTTCTTCACAAGCCTCAGTCGGATTCCACCCAAATGATTTCTCTATTTCACAAATGTTTTTCATTTTTGCAATATAAAACAATATGACAAATTAGGTTTTATTTCAATAGCATTAACAATCTTCAATTCATTTCGTAGTGCAGCTTCCTCAATTTCTGTTGGGGTATATTTTGAAAAACCATAATCAGTGTATTTTAATTTATCTAAGAATTCTTTAGAATATATAGCATTTACAAATAATCCGCCCGGTTTTAATACTCTTTTAATTTCTGATAATCCTCTATCTATATCTGACCAAAAATATATGGTATTAACTGTATACACCCCATCAAAGAAATCATTCCTGTAATCCATATTTAAAACATTTCCTTTTTCCAGATGCATCCTGTTCCCTTGAATAAACTTATGATTCCGTTTTCTTGCAAGTTCAACCATATCTTCAGAGATTTCAATCCCATAAAACTGACTTTGACTATGTTTCGCCAATTTATTGATCAGGTATCCATTTCCAAAACCCACATCTAATATCTTTTCCTGTGGATTAGAACCTATAGCCTTGATAACGCTCTTATACTGCTTTTGGTTCATCCGGTTCATAATAAAAGTTGATAATCGCCCGCCAATTCCGGTAGGTTTCCCAAATTGCTCACCGATATATTTTGTTAAGTTCATAGTTCATCCTCCAAGCCAGTAGCGTTTTTTTCACTTTTATCCCTCTGTGTATTTATAATAACTATTGTTCATAACTTTAGCATATATTATCATAAGTACCTGTCTTTAACAATATTTGAGGAGTGGAATTAATAAATAACAAATTTAATATAAAACCAAGGTTACTAGTAAGCGTAAGTTGTATTTAATGAGATCTAAGTCACTTTTCCAATGAACAGCCTTGCCTCAATATCTTCATGGAATAGAGCAGGGCATATTCAATTTTCGAGTCTTTAAGGATTTGTGTGTTTCTTATTACTTGTTAGAGGGCGACAATCTCGGCAAAAAATTCTGTTTGAGCGAAGCGAGTTGGTTTTTTGCCGAGATGTTTTAAGTCATCAAACAAGTATTAGAAACACTAAAATCCTTAAGTATGAGAAAAGTAAATATGCCCTAACCTATTCCTGTGATACATAAAGGGCAAGGCGTCTTAGAGATAAATTGAAATTTCCATTGGTTCATGGTTGACAATGCAATTAATATTGGTTATACTTTTTAAAATTATGATTTTAAAACAAGCGTACTTAAAGAAAGAGAGGATATCTAGGATGGGAACAATAATCGGCGATGGAATTACATTTGACGATGTGCTGTTGGTACCAGCTTACTCGGAAGTAACTCCGAACAAAGTTGATTTAACAACAAACCTTACCAAAACAATTAAATTAAATATTCCGATGATGAGTGCAGGAATGGACACAGTTACGGAACATAGAATGGCAATTGCAATGGCAAGACAAGGTGGAATTGGCGTTATTCATAAGAACATGTCAATAGAGGCTCAGGCAGAGGAAGTTGACAAGGTAAAACGTTCTGAGAATGGTGTCATTACGGACCCATTTTATTTATCACCTGAACATACTCTAGAAGATGCAAATAACCTTATGGCAAAGTATAGAATATCAGGTGTACCAATTACAGAGGGTAAAAAACTCGTTGGTATTATTACAAACCGTGATCTTAAGTTTGAAGAAGATTTTTCAAAGAAGATTAAGGAATGTATGACTTCCGAAGGATTAATCACTGCACCTGTAGGAATTACTTTAAACGAAGCAAAGAAAATACTGGCAAGAGCAAGAGTAGAAAAATTACCGATTGTAGATAAGAAAGGCAATTTAAAAGGACTTATCACAATAAAAGACATTGAAAAACAAATAAAATATCCTTTATCAGCAAAAGATGCACAAGGAAGACTTCTTTGTGCCGCTGCAGTAGGAATTACAAATAATATTTTGGAAAGAGTGGATGCGTTAGTAGAAGCCAAAGTCGATGCAGTAGTCATTGACTCTGCTCATGGACACTCTCTAAATGTTGTTAATACGGTAAAAATCATCAAAGAGAAATATCCAAAGCTACAGGTAATTGCAGGTAATGTAGCAACAGGAGAAGCAGCGAAGTCCCTTATCGAAGCAGGTGTAGATGCTGTAAAAGTTGGTATTGGACCTGGTTCTATCTGTACAACCAGAGTAGTGGCAGGTATTGGTGTACCCCAAGTTACTGCAATTATGGACTCTTACGAAGTGGCAAATGAATATGGTATTCCTATTATCGCAGACGGAGGGATTAAATACTCAGGAGATATGACAAAAGCAATTGCTGCCGGAGCCAATGTGTGTATGATGGGCAGTATATTTGCAGGCTGCGATGAAAGTCCGGGAACCTTTGAATTATTCCAGGGTAGAAAATACAAAGTATACCGTGGTATGGGATCTATTGCAGCTATGGAAAACGGCAGTAAAGACAGGTATTTCCAGACAGATGCTAAGAAATTAGTGCCTGAAGGAGTTGAAGGACGTGTTGCCTACAAAGGAACGGTAGAAGATACCGTGTTCCAATTAATTGGTGGTTTAAGATCCGGTATGGGTTATTGTGGAACAGCAAGTATTGAATCATTAAAAGAATCGGGTAGATTTGTTAAGATTTCAGCTGCATCTTTAAAAGAAAGTCATCCACATGACATTCATATTACGAAAGAAGCACCAAACTATAGTGTAGACGAATAATTATGTTTTATCTAGGGCTGTCGTTTCCCGGCAGCCCTTTTTGAGAAATTTGGGAGAAAGTATATGGGTAGAAGGTTAACAAAGAAAGAATGGAGAGCCAGAAAGAGAATTAAGTTACTTATTATAATAAGCGTTCTATTGATTGTAATAATTACAGTATTATGTATATTAGGAGCAATATTTCATACAAATTTTTGGAAGAAAGAAAAGTCCATTTATACGGTGTCAAAAGGTACTGTTTTAAAAGGAAATTATCCGGGGGATCTTAATCTAAATGTACAACTGCTTACACCAAATGAATTTTCCAGACCACAGACTGAGCTTGAAAAGATAAAGGGAGTAGTGGTACACTACACAGCCAATCCAGGAACAGATGCATTACAGAATAGAAATTATTTTGAGAATTTAAAAAACTCGGGGATTACAAAAGTGAGCAGCCATTTTGTTATAGGATTAAATGGAGATATCGTACAATGTATTCCGACCAGTGAGATTGCATATGCATCCAATGAAAGAAATGAAGATACGATTTCAATTGAAGTTTGCCATCCTGATGAAACAGGAAAGTTCAATCAGGAAAGCTATAATTCTTTAGTCAGACTGGTGGCATACTTGGTCTGCGAATATAATTTGGAATATGAGGCTATTTTAAGGCATTATGATGTAACAGGAAAAAACTGCCCTAAATATTTTGTTGAACATGAAGAAAAATGGGATAATTTTAGAAGAGATGTGTTTATTTATATAGAAAATAATAAAGCATAAGACATATCTTAATGCACCTTATTTGAAAATGAAGGTTGATAATTAAAGAAGCACTCTTAACTTTTATGAAATTCATAGAGTTAAGAGTGCTTTTATGTTTATAACGATAATGTGATTGTCTTATGTATTGGCTGATACATGCGATACTTCACACCTGCAGAATCGAGCATTCTTTTTGAAGCTTTTACAGAATCTTGATCCGCATATTTATCTTCCATATATATGATCTCTTTAATTCCTTTCTGAATTAATGCTTTGGAACATTCATTACATGGGAATAGTGTAACATATACTTTAGAATTTCTCATATTCGTACCGGTATAATTAAGGATCGCATTCATCTCTGCATGGCATACATAGAGATATTTCGTATCTAGGGGATCGCCCTCCCTCTCCCAAGGATATTCATCATCAGAACAGCCAATAGGCATTCCGTTGTAACCCAGGGATAAAATCTTATTATCTTCACTGACAATACAAGCCCCAACACTTGTATTAGGATCTTTACTTCTCTCAGCAGATAAAAGTGCAATACCCATAAAATATTCATCCCATTTTAAATAATTCTGTTTCTTCATATAAACCCTCATCCTTTCTGGTTTTACTGGCACCCGGTTTCTCTTTACAAAGATGTTAAGTGCATATTATTTATAATATAACACATTATATTTCTATATGAAATGATAACTTAGTCCTTATAGAAGGTAAAGATATATTTTTACCAAATAAATTCTGGATATTCACATTCTTATTCACTTTACATAAGCTTTACATTGGAAAAATACTGGTTTAACAAACAGGGTGTAAATTGTTTATTGTAAAAAGAAAAATAGAGGAGAACTTATACAGTCAACATGTATAACTCAAAAAATGGAGGAAAGAACATGAAATTGAAAAAATTATTAGCTTTTGGTTTAATTGCAACGATGACTTTAGCATTTACAGCTTGTGGTTCTAAAGGAAATGATACAGCCGCAGATGAAGAAACTAAGACTGAAGAACAGGGAAATACAACAGAAGAAGCTAGTGAAGATACAAATAGTGATTCAGAAGGATTATCAGGAACAGTAGTTATTACAGGTTCAACTTCAGTAGAAAAAATTCTTTTAGATATGATTGATGAATTCCAGGCAATAAATCCAGATGTTAAAATTAATTATACTGGTACTGGCTCTTCAGCAGGAATTCAAGATGCAATTGATGGTGTAAATTCACTTGGTGCATCCTCTAGAGAATTAAAAGAAGAAGAAACCAGCCAGGGATTAACTGCTGATGCATTTGCTTATGATGGTATTGCTGTAGTAGTACATCCATCAAATGAGATAGCAGATATTTCTTTAGAAGATTTAGCAAAAATATATAGTGGACAGATAACGAACTGGAAAGACCTTGGAGGTAAAGATTCAGAAATCGTTGTAGTTTCAAGAGAAGGTGCATCTGGTACCAGAGGTGCATTTGAAGAATTGATCAAATTAGAAGATGCCGGCGGATTATCAGAAGGGGCTACTGTAGTAGAAGGTAACGGTAATGTTCAGACTGGTGTAGCAGGAAATGAAAATTCAATAGGTTATGTATCTTTCTCATTTATTGATGAAACAGTAAAAGCGCTTACTGTAGGCGGAGTAGAAGCAAATGCAGAGAATGCAAAAGCTGGTGATTATAAATTATCAAGACCTTTCTTATTCGCATATAAGGCAGAAAGCTTAACCCCAGAAGCAAAAGCATTCGTTGAATTTACAAAAACAGATGATGCACAAGCGTATGTTGAAGCGCATGGCGGAATTAAAATAAACTAAACATGATAGGGGCATGGAAAGAGTATGGAAAATAACAAGAATGTAATAGATAAACAAGCTCATACAGATATGGCTGAAGTGAGAATGAAGCCGAATAGGGTAAGAGACATTGTAGAAAAAATTATTGAAACTATATTCTTACTATGTGCCATGGCCAGTGTAATAAGTGTAATAGCAATTATAGCATTTGTCTTCTGGAAAGGATTAACTCCTTTCCTGGGAGACAATTCATATAGCTTTGGCGCATTTATTACAGGAACAAAATGGGATCCCGGAAATGATATCTTTGGAATTTTCTATATGATAGTTGGCTCAGTATTTGCTACCATAGGAGCGATTATCTTTGGAGTTCCGATCGGTATACTGACTGCTGTATATATTGCAGAAATTGCACCAAAAGGATTAGTGAAAACTATAAAGCCTGCCATTGAATTATTGGCAGGCATTCCGTCCGTTATCTATGGAGCTTTTGGTGTAGGTGTTATTGTGCCTTTAGTTAATAAAATATCTCCAAGACCGCAAGGAGAATCTTTGTTGGCAGTAATATGCGTGTTGACTGTTATGATATTACCAACAATTATAAATTTAACAGAGGCTTCAATCAAAGCAGTACCAAAATCATATCGTGAGGCATCCTTGGGGCTTGGCGCATCTAAGACTCAGACTATATTTCAGGCAGTATTGCCTGCTGCAAAATCAGGTATACTTTCAGCAACTGTATTAGGGATAGGCAGAGCTATTGGTGAAACAATGGCAGTAATGATGATTGCAGGTAATCCAATCGGGGGCATTCCAAGCAGTATATTCGACAAAATCAGACCTTTAACTTCTAATATCTCTATGGAAATGGGATATGCATCTGGAAGACATCAGGAGATGTTATTTGCTACCGGGGTGGTATTATTCATATTTATAATGGTAGTAAATATTACACTTATTAAAATTACAAATAAGGCGGGTGAAAAATAATGGATTCAAGAAAAATGAAAGATGGAATTTTACAGGGGCTGATTTATTTTTCAACTGCATTCACCGTATTAGTATTAGTGGTTATCTTAGGATTTGTATTATATAAGGGATTACCGGGAATTAATTTAAATTTTCTGACCCGAATGTGGGATTCTAAGACCACTTTTGTAAAAGTCGTAAAAGAGGAATCTGTAGATAATAACACGAAAGATGGATATATATCGTCACTTGGGATTACTATTGATTTAGATGAAAAGAACAAAGTATATATTACAGAGATTGAGTCAGAGTCTCCAGTGAAAGAAGCTGTTAATCTTAAAAATGATTCTTATCCAATCAAAAAGGGAGATATTATTACAAAAGCAGATACAACAATATTTGAGAATATCACCATAGAAGAAGCAGCGACAGCTTTAGAGAATGGGAATGAAACAATGAAGTTAAAGGTAGTTCGTCCAGGTGGGGGTATCATCCCTATGCTGGTGTCTACAATATATATTATACTATTATCTCTTTTAATATCAGCACCAATCGGTATTCTGGCTGCAATTTATCTGAATGAATATGCAAAAGCAGGGCGGTTATTGAATATAATCCGTTTTGCAATTCAGAATCTGGCAGGAATACCATCAATCATCTATGGTTTATTTGGTATGTTAGTATTTGTTCAAATGTTACAGATGCAATATTCAATCCTTGCTGGTGCATTGACACTCAGTATTATACTTTTACCAACAATAATATCAACAACAGAAGAAGCATTAAAAGCAATACCGGCAACTTACCGGCAATCTTCCCTTGGACTTGGTGCCACAAAACTTCAGACCAATTATAAAGTAGTACTTCCAAATGCTTTACCAGGTATTCTGGTAGCAATTATATTAAGTATTGGGCGTATTGTAGGGGAATCCGCAGCGTTATTATTGACAGCAGGTACTGTTGCCCAGATACCAACGGCTTTTACAGGAAATGAAGCTGCAGCCGCAACATTAACAACAAAATTATATTGGTTAATAAAAGAATCCGGTGATTTAAGTGGAGCAAGCTCTATCGCTATTGTGTTATTGGTTTTAATTATTGTTTTAAATATTATATCAAAGACAATTACAAAACATTTTTTAGCAAAACAGGGAAATAAATAAAGAGGTGAGACAAGTGAACGATACAGTATCAAAATTTTCAGTAAATGATTTAGATTTATTTTATGGCAGCTTCCAGGCTTTAAAGAAGATCAATATGGAGATAAAAGAAAATGAAATTACTGCTTTTATTGGACCTTCCGGATGTGGTAAATCCACATTTTTAAAAACTTTGAACCGAATGAATGATTTAGTAGAGAATGTGCAGATTGGTGGAAATATATATCTTGACGGAGTAGATATCTATAGTGATATTGATGTGATTAAGCTAAGATCACGTGTGGGAATGGTATTTCAGCAACCGAATCCGTTTCCAATGAGTATCTATGATAATGTAGCTTATGGTCCCAGAATTCATGGGATTAAAAAGAAAAATCAACTGGATGAAATAGTAGAAAAGAGTCTGAGACAGGCTGCAATCTGGGATGAAGTAAAAGATAAATTAAAGAAAAGTGCCCTTGCAGTATCCGGTGGTCAACAGCAGAGAGTCTGTATTGCCAGAACCCTTGCAGTAGAACCGGAAGTAATTCTTATGGATGAACCGACTTCTGCCCTGGATCCAATCTCAACTTTAAAGATTGAAGATCTGGCAGTAGAATTAAAGAAAGATTATACTATTATCATTGTTACTCATAATATGCAGCAAGCCAGTAGAATATCAGATAAAACAGCATTTTTCCTATTAGGGGAAATGATCGAATATGGGGATACTCATCAGATCTTTAATAACCCTGTGGATAAAAAGACAGAAGATTATATTACAGGCCGTTTTGGTTGATTCTTTAAATATATAGTATTATTATATAAATAGAAATATTAATGAATCAAATGGTCTAAAATAGTGTTATATAAAACAATGAAAAATTTTAAAGATAGGAGAGGTATTCATGACAAGACAGGTTTTTATACAGGAATTAGAGCAATTACACAATAATGTGATTAAGATGGGAAGTATAGTTGAACAATCCATGAATGATACGATTCTGGCGCTTGAGAATATTGACGTGGAATTGGCAAAAAAAATTATTATTCGTGATGATGAAATCGATTTGTTAGAACAGAATATTGAAAGGGATTGTATTAATATCATCGCAAAACAGCAACCAATAGCATCTGACTTAAGAAAAATCACTTCCATCATGAAGATAATTACGGATATTGAAAGAATGGCAGATCATTGCGCTGATATCTCAGAATATATTATAGATCTTAATAAGAAACCAAAAGCAAAAGCTCCTGAAAATTTGGATAAAATGGTTACTGCAATGAAGAAGATGGTAATAGATACCATTGACAGCTTTGTAACGGCAGATTTAAAGAAGGCTAATAATGTAATTGCCTCAGATGATGAAGTAGATGAATATTTTAATGTGATCCGTGATGATTTGATTTCCATGATGCAGGTCAATAAAGATGTTATTCCACAATGTGTAGATTATCTTATGATCATTAAATATCTTGAGAGAATGGCAGATCATGCAACAAATATTGCTGAGTGGATTACATTTATTGTGACGGGGGATTTAGTATTAAGTTAGTAAATTTATTTTTCTAAGAAAGAGAAGGTGAGGATATGAGTGTAAAGACAATACTGGTACTAGATGATGAAGTCCATATTTTAGAATTAATAAATTATAACTTAAGTAATGAGGGTTACAAAGTAATTACAGCTGAAACAGGAGAAGAGGCATTAGAATTACTTGAAAAAAATGAAATTGATCTTGCAATATTGGACATAATGCTTCCTGGTATTGACGGTATTGAAGTTTTACGTAATATAAGGTCTCATCGCAATTATAAGAAGCTGCCGGTAATATTATTAACTGCAAAATCTGATGAAATCAGTAAAGTTGTTGGTCTTGAAGTGGGAGCAGATGATTACCTGGCAAAGCCATTTGGTGTACTTGAACTTCTGGCACGAATTCGGGCGGTACTTAGAAGAACGGAAGGGCCACTTAGTTCTAAAAGTGAAGAAAAAGAAGAGAAAATCACTATTGATCATATCACCATTAATAAGATAAGAAGAACAGTACAGGTAAATGATGCAGATATTGAATTATCCCTAAAAGAATTTGAGTTGCTTTATTTGCTGGCAGAAAATCGAGGGATTGTATTTTCCAGAGACACTTTATTAGAGAAAATCTGGGGATATGATTATCTTGGTGAAACAAGAACTGTAGATGTGCATATTCGAAATCTTCGGAAAAAGATTGAAGAAGATGATAATAACCCAATCTATATTAAGACTGTAAGAGGTGTTGGCTACAAATTTAGCTAGGAGAGAGGGATGAAGTATGCAAAAAAAATTATTTCTATCATATCTTATCATTATTACTTTGGTACTTCTCATATCCATTACATCTTTTTGGAGCAGAGGATATGAATTTATTGATCAGCAGGGCCAGGATTACTATATAATGCAGGCTCAGATCTTAGCGGATACCTTTGAGAAGGAAAACTTTGAGGGAAAAGCAGCCTACAATGATTTTATTATGGAATATTCGAAAAAATATGATATTCGAATTACTTTAATAGACTCCCTTGGGAATGTGGTTGGAGATACTACCCAGGAATCCCTGGAAAATCATGCGACCAGAGAAGAAGTAGCCAAAGCATTAAATGGAGAAAGTGTCGTTGTAAACAGATATTCCCAAACTATGGGCCAGGATTATTCTTATAGCGCAGTTCCTGTAAATACAGATGAATTTAAAGGAGTACTCCGTATCTCAGTTCCTTTGGATGAAATTGCAACTTTAGATGAGAATTTAATTAAAGCTATAGCCACTACTACTTTTTTATCTCTTGTTATCGTCTGTATCGCTGCATTTTTTTACTCCAGGATATTAGCAAAACCAATTAATGAGATTACAAACGCCGCAGAGAAAATTTCAGAAGGTGATTATAATATAAAGATATATACTGATGAAACAGACCAGATAGGAATCCTTGCAGGTGCATTTAATTCCATGACGAAGAATCTTAGAACAACAATATCTGCGTTAACTCAAAGAAATACTGAACTTGAAGCAATGCTTAGCAGTATGGCCAGTGGAGTAGTCGCAATTGATGATGGCAGCCTGATTCTTTTTCATAATCGATCTTTCATGGACATCACAGAAGCAAAAGAAGAGGATTTAAATGGGAAATCATTATATAGTATTGTTCGCAGCTCGGTGATCTTTGATGTGCTTGAAGGAGTAAAACAAAGTAATGAGACGGAAGTAAGGGAAGGCATTTTAAATGTAAGCATAAATAAAATTATTAAAGTAACAGCAACACCAATAAGTCTTTCAGCAGGGCAATCCATAGGTATACTTTTAATTCTTGATGATATTACACAGATACGAAAGTTAGAAAATATGAGGAGTGATTTTGTATCTAATGTTACCCACGAGCTAAAGACACCTTTGACTTCCATACGTGGATTTATAGATACTTTGAAGAATGGAGCAATAGAGGATAAGGCAGTGGCTCACAAATTCCTCGACATAATTGATGTAGAGGCGGAACGTCTATTTAGCCTGATACAGGATATCCTGTTACTTTCAGAGATTGAATCTAAGAAAGATAAAGAATTAATGACCTGCCGGGTAGATAAAACAATTGGAGAGGTAATTGAGCTGCTAAGACCAAAGATCACAGAGAACGTAGAGTTGATTTATGAGCAGGATTCCTATGTGAGACCGTATTCTTGTAATCCAGACAGAATGAAACAGTTAATGATTAATTTAGTGGATAATGCGATCAAATATACGGAACAAGGTACAATAAAGGTTGAATGTAAAGAAGAAAATAATAAATTGTTATTACGTGTAAGTGATACTGGTATTGGTATGGCGGGCGAGCATTTATCCAGGATATTTGAGCGCTTTTACAGAGTAGATAAAGGGCGTGCAAGGAAACAGGGTGGAACCGGACTTGGGCTATCTATTGTCAAACACATTGTTGAGCTTTATGGGGGAAGAATCAGAGTGGATAGTGAAGAAAATAAAGGAACTACTTTTGAGATTCGCTTACCTTATTAAAAACAATGGGATTGACAGTATATTTGTTACCTACTGCAGATATATTATTTAAAGTATTAATAAAATATATAATAAAAAATAATAAGAAACAATAATTAATCTATTGATTTAATGAAAAACTTATAGTAGACTACAAGTATCAAATCTGTACAACTGGCGGATAAATGGGATAACCCATAGGGAGTACAGATATTATAAGCCGACCGCCTGGGCAAACCGTTTTTTGGGTTACCCAGGCGGTCATTTTCGTGCAGGCAATGAGCCGAGCAGCAGGATAATTTAAGCCGACCCTCATATTTATATGAGGGTTCGGGCTTAATTATCCTGATAGTGGGCGACTGCCCACGAACTTTAGAAAACGAAGTTTTCTAAAGTCTGCTCGGAAGTTATCGAAAAGCGGAGCGACTGCCCACGAACTTTAGAAAACGAAGTTTTCTAAAGTCTGCTCGGAAGTTATCGAAAAGCGGAGCGACTGCCCACGAACTTTAGAAAACGGAGTTTTCTAAAGTCTGCTCGGAAGATATCAAAAAAGCGGAGCGACTGCCCACGAACTTTAGAAAACGAAGTTTTCTAAAGTCTGCTCGGAAGTTTGTAGACAATTGCGAAACTCTAAAATTATATTTATTTGTAAAACAATTAATACAATTCCAGAGCGGAAGCTAAGCGGAAGGAGCGTTGGAGCGGAGGAATTTGTATTAACTATTTTGCAAATTTAGAAAACTTAATAGTTTCGCAATTACCTAAATGATATTTATTTTAGAAGGAGAATAAAATGAGAGCATTAATTAGTGTATCTGACAAAACAGGTATTGTAGAGTTGGCAAAAGAATTTACAGAGCTTGGAATTGAGATTATTTCAACAGGTGGTACCTATAATAAATTAAAAGAATCCGGGATACCGGCAATTGAGATCTCAGAATTAACTGGTTTTCCGGAATGTCTTGACGGTCGGGTTAAAACATTGCATCCGATTGTACATGCCGGTCTTCTTGCAATGAGAAGTAAGCCAGAGCATATGAAACAATTAGAAGATTTAAATATTGAGACAATTGATATCGTTATAGTTAATCTATATCCATTTAAAGCAACAATACTAAAAGATGGAGTGACAAGAGATGAGGCTGTTGAGAATATAGATATTGGAGGCCCAACTATGCTTCGCTCTGCTGCCAAAAATTATCAAGATGTTGCTGTAGTAGTAGATCCAGGAGATTACGAAAAAATCCTTCAGGAATTAAAGGGAAACAAACAGATTTCTCTGGATACCAAATTCTATTTAATGCAGAAAGTATTTATGCATACTTCTAATTATGACACAATGATTGCAGATTATCTCAAGAAAGAAAGAGGGGATCATGAACTTCCGGAAACATTAACGATGACTTTCGAGAAGATTCAGGATATGAGATATGGGGAAAATCCTCACCAGAAGGCAGCATTCTATCGTGAAATTGGTAAGAAGACGGGCTCTCTTACAGATGGGATACAGCTAAATGGAAAAGAATTATCCTTTAACAATATCAATGATACCAATGGTGCCCTTGAGTTATTAAAAGAATTTAATGAACCAACTGTTGTTGCATGCAAACATGGAAATCCATGTGGAGTTGGAAGTGATGAAGATATCTATAAGGCATGGAATAAAGCGTTTCAGGCAGATAAAGTCTCCATCTTTGGCGGCATAGTAGTTGTAAATAGAGAAGTTACTGCAGCAGTGGCAAAAGAAATGGCTGAAATTTTCTTAGAAGTAATCGTAGCTCCAGGCTATGAAGAAGAGGCTCTTGCTATATTACGTTCTAAAAAGAATCTCAGAGTGTTAGAATTACCAGGGATTGAAATTCCTCAAGACGAAAATGCTTATGATCTTAAGAAAGTAAATGGAGGCTTAATCGTACAGACAATTGATAGTAAGCTGATGGATGAAGGGGATCTTAAAGTTGTTACAGACAGAGTTCCAACAGAAAAAGAGTTAGAGGATATGAAATTTGCATGGAGAGTTGTTAAATTTGTAAAATCCAATGGTATTGCAATTGCAAAAGATAAGCAGACAGTAGGTATCGGTCCTGGTCAGGTAAACCGTATCTGGGCTGCAAATCAGTGTTTTGATCATGCGGCAGAACTAATCGGACCGGATGCAGCAAAAGGCTGTGTATTAGCTTCTGATGCATTCTTCCCATTTGATGATTGTGTGGAGGCTGCATATAGAGCGGGAATTACAGCAATTATCCAGCCGGGTGGGTCTATTCGCGATGAAGACTCTATCAGGAAATGTAATGAATATGGAATTGCAATGGTATTCACAGGAATGAGACATTTTAAACATTAATCCGGAACCCATTTCAGGATAATGTTGTTCATTTATAATTAATTTAAAATAACTGCTTATCAGGCTCATGCCTGAAGCAGTTATTTTTCTATTTGCCGATGTTCTGGTTTCTGCAATATTTCTTGCCTACCTACCTAGAATCAATTATAATAGAAGATAATTCCATCAATTTGTAATTAAGTAACACTAATGTACATAGATAACCTGAAAAAGGGGAAAATAGGATATTAGTAAACAATTTGAATAATAGGAGGTTTTGTATCGTGTCTAAGAATATAAATAGCAGTAAAGAATTGACAGATATACCGGCATATGAGCTGGTTATGGAAGAGAATTTAGAAGAATTAAAGAGTCTGGGTCTTGTTTTTAATCATAAGAAAACAGGTGCGAGAGTAATCGTACTATCTAATGATGATGATAACAAAGTATTCTCCATTGGTTTTCGCACACCACCGGCAGATTCTACTGGTGTAGCTCATATTATTGAACATTCTGTTCTTTGTGGATCTAAGAAATTTCCAGCAAAAGATCCTTTCGTAGAACTAGTGAAGGGCTCACTAAATACATTTTTAAATGCAATGACTTATCCGGATAAGACAATTTACCCGGTAGCAAGCTATAACGAGAAAGATTTCAAGAACCTTATGGAAGTTTATTTAGATGCGGTTTTTTACCCTAATATTTATAAAAGAGAAGAAATCTTTAAGCAGGAAGGCTGGCATTATGAATTAGAAGATTTAGATGGTGAAATTAAATATAATGGTGTTGTTTACAATGAGATGAAAGGTGCTTTTTCTTCTCCGGAACAATTACTTTACCGATTGATTCAACACTCTTTATACCCGGATACTGCATATGGAACAGAATCAGGAGGCAATCCTGACTTTATCCCAGACTTAACTTATGAGGATTATCTTGATTTCCACAGAAAATATTATCATCCAACCAATAGTTATATATACTTATATGGAGATGTTGATATTGAAGAAAAGTTAAATTGGATTGATAAAGAGTATCTTATGAATTTTGATAAGATTACGATTGATTCTGCGATTCATAAACAGCCTCCATTTGTAAAGGTAAATGAAGTTACAGAATATTATTCCATAGCAGAAGGTGAATCTGGCGAAGAAAAAACATATTTAAGTTATAATGTTTCCATGGGAACAAGTTTAGAGAGAGAACTATATCTGGCATTCCAGGTTCTTGATTATGTACTTCTGGATGCTCCGGGAGCACCATTAAAGCAAGCCTTGCTTGATGCCGGAATAGGGCAGGATATTATAAGCAGCTTTGATAATGGAATATTACAGCCATGTCTTGCGATTATTGCAAAAAATACGGATGAAGATAAAAAGGAAAGATTCTTACAGGTAATTAAAGCTACATTAGATGAAATTATTTCAAAAGGGATTGATCCTAAAGGATTAAAAGCAGCAATCAATTATTTTGAATTTAAATATAGAGAAGCAGATTTCGGAGCATATCCAAAAGGTCTTATGTATGGAATTCAGATACTTGACAGCTGGCTGTATGATGATGGGAAACCATTTATTCATATCAGAGCCAATGAAACCTTTGCTTTCCTGAAGAATCAAGTAGGAACCAGATATTTTGAAGATTTGATCAAAGAATATATTTTAGAGAATCCTCATGCTTCTTTAGTCGTAGTCAAGCCAAAACCAGGCCTTACTACGAGAAAAGAAGAAGATGTGAAAAAGAAATTATCAGATTACAAAGCAAGTCTATCTAAAGAAGAATTACTTGCACTGATTGAAGACACGAAGAACCTTAAGAAATATCAGGAAGAACCTTCAAGCAAAGAGGATATTGAGAAAATTCCTTTATTAAACCGTGAAGATATTGAAAAGAAAGCCAGACCAATTTATAATGAGGAAAAAGAAGAAGCTGGTATCAAGGTTCTGCATCATAATGTATTTACCAACGGGATAGGCTATATTAAATTATTATTTAATGTAAAAAATATTCCTCAGGATAAATTTTCTTATCTTGGACTTCTATCTACTATGCTTGGTTATGTGGATACGAATAAACACAGTTTTCTGGATTTTTCTAATGAAGTGAATATTCATACCGGAGGTATTCATTCAACTGTAAGTACGTATAGCCAATATGGTAAATTAGGTGAATTTACCGGAATGTTTGAAATAAAAGCAAAAGCTTTGTATGAGGAATTACCTTCAACATTTGAATTAATAAATGAAATGATTCATGAAACAAATCTAAAAGATGAGAAGCGCCTGCTTGAAATTCTGTCAGAAGTGCGCTCAAGGTTACAGATGAAGATGAATTCATCAGGACATCTGATTGCAGCCAGCAGATCCACGTCCTATTATTCACCAAGTGCTTATTTTGATGAACTTACCAGTGGAATCAGTTTTTATCGTTTTATTGACGATTTAATCATTAATTTTGAAGCTAAGAAGACAGAGGTAATTCAAAATCTTGAAGAATTAGTGACTTGTATCTTTAGAAAAGAGAATCTTCTTATTAGTTATACTGCTGATGAAGAAGGATATGAGGCATTGGTGAATCAGATCACACCATTTGCAGAACAGCTGAGCACACAGCCAGTAGAGAAATATATAAATGAAATCAGACCTAAAATGCTGAATGAAGGATTTAAAACTTCAAGCCAGGTTCAATATGTGGCAAGAAGCGGGAACTTTATCCGGGCAGGATATGAGTATACAGGCGCATTAAAAGTATTAAGAGTTATCTTAAACTATGATTATCTATGGATCAACCTCAGAGTAAAAGGTGGAGCTTATGGATGTATGAGCGGTTTTGGATATACAGGGAATGGATATTTTGTATCTTATCGTGATCCAAACCTTCGAGAGACAAATGATATTTATGCAAAAACAGAACAATATGTGAAGAACTTTAATGCAGATGAAAGAGATATGACCAAATATATTATTGGTACAATTAGTGGTATAGATACTCCACTGACCCCTTCAGCGAAAGGAACTGTTTCGCTTTCTGCTTATCTTTCAGGAATTACAGAAACTCAGCTGCAAAAAGAACGGGATCAGATTTTAAGTGCTGATGTTGAAAGTATCCGTGCTTTATCGGGAATCGTGAAATCTATTATTGATGCAGGTAATATCTGTGTTATAGGAAATGAACAAAAAATAGAAGAGAATAAAGATCTCTTTATGGAAGTTAAGAATTTAATGTAATATATTAAAATAAAGGAGATATATGAAGAAAGAATACAAATCAGGTTTTGTTACCTTAATTGGCCGACCGAATGTAGGAAAATCAACACTTATGAATCAGATTATCGGCCAAAAGATAGCAATTACCTCTAACAAACCACAAACCACAAGGAATAGAATCCAGACAGTTTATACCAGCGAAGAAGGGCAGATTATATTCTTAGATACACCTGGTATTCATAAAGCAAAGAATAAACTTGGAGAATATATGGTAAATGTGGCTGAGAGAACGTTGAATGAAGTAGATGTGGTTCTTTGGTTAGTAGAGCCAAGCACTTTTATTGGAGCAGGAGAAAAGCATATCGCAGAGCAATTAACGAAAGTTAAAACCCCTGTCATATTAGTCATTAATAAAATAGATACCGTAAAAAAAGAAGAGATTTTAAATTTCATCAATGCATATAAAGATGTTCATGATTTTACTGCAATCATACCAGTATCTGCGGCAAAAGGTGAGAACAAGGAAAATCTGATTGGAGAAATATTTAAATATTTGCCAGCCGGTCCTATGTTTTTTGATGAAGATACCATTACAGATCAGCCAGAACGTCAAATTGTATCGGAACTGATAAGAGAGAAGGCCTTACGTTTATTAAATGATGAGATTCCTCATGGCATCGCGGTATCTATTGAAAGTATGAAGGAAAGAAATCATGGTAAAATGATGGATATTGATGCTACTATTATATGCGAAAGAGACTCTCATAAAGGAATTATTATTGGAAAACAAGGTGCCATGTTAAAAAAGATCGGCAGCAATGCGAGAAAAGAAATTGAAAATCTATTAGATTTACATGTAAATCTTCAGTTGTGGGTAAAGGTAAAAAAAGATTGGAGAGATAGTGACTTTTTCTTAAGAAATTATGGATTTAATAAAAATGAAATGGATTAATCTTTCTTTAAAGAACCTTAAAAATTATTTTGTCAAGGATAGGATGAAAAAAATAAATAGGATATTCTTATCAGTATATGAATCTGTCATTTGGACATCCTAAAAGTACAAAATACTTTTAAGGGGGCTTATCAGATGAAACAAGAAAATATGTGGAAACAATTTGAGAAGACAGGAAGTATCAGTGATTATCTTAATTTTGTAGCATGTACTAAGGAAGAGGGTCATGCTACATATGTAGAAGAAGGCGGGCAAAGTGGTAACACAAGTGAAGGTGACTGGTTTGGTTCTAACGACTATGCCAGTTGGAGATTATGATAAAAGGCTAGTTATTTTAACAAGAGAACGGGGCAAAATTACTGCATTTGCAAAAGGCGCTAGAAAACAAAATAGCGCCTTACTTGCATGTACCCAGCCCTTTTCCTTTGGCGAATATACTTTATATGAAGGCAGGACTGCTTATAATCTTATTTCAGCAGATATTTCTAATTTCTTTATAGAGCTGCGAGAGGATCTTGAAGCTGTCAGTTTTGGATTCTATTTCCTTGAGATGGCTGAATATCTCACAACGGAAAATACCAATGAAACTGATATTTTAAAATTATTGTATCAGACACTGCGGGCGTTAGTTAAGAAATCAATTTCGTTCGAATTAATACGATACATATATGAGCTAAAAATACTTTCCTTAAGTGGAGAGACACCTCAAGTTTTTGAATGTGTTCAATGTAAAAATACAGCGAGTTATTATCATTTTAGGGCAGCGAACGGAGGTCTTTTGTGTTCTGATTGTGTGAGAAAATATAGTGATTATATTAAGGTAAGCGGTTCAACTATTTATACGATGCAATATATCATTACTTCTTCCATAGAAAAGTTATATACTTTTATGGTTACGGATGAAGTATTGAATGAATTACGTTTGTGTTTAAAACAATTTAAAAAAGTTTATGTTGACAAAGAGTTCAAATCTTTAGAGATGCTTAAATTTCGTTGTTGAAAATAATTAGGTTTATGTTACAATAATAAGAAACTGGAAACCAAGAAAACTGGAGGGCATCTTATGAAAAGATATGTCTTGTACATACTCTTAATGATATCATTGTTCATACTTACTAGTTGTAATGGGAATGAGAATTTAGCTGCAGATGATATTAAAGTGAACACCGTGCTTATAAAAGGGAATGGTGGAATTCAATCTGCCATGGTAGGAGATTTTGATAAATCTTATTATAGTGAGGAAGAATTTAAGAACTTTGTAGATGAAGAGATAAGCGAATATAATCAGACAAAGACAAAAGATGCAGTTAGTATGAAATTTTTTGAAATTAAAGATAATATAGCCAGAGTGATTTTAAACTTTTCCAATATTGAAAATTATGCTCTATTTAATAATGTAGGAGCAGAATACATAACAACCAGAGAGGCTATGGACCATGAAAATATTCCCGATGAATTTGTTAGTGCGAAAGACGGTACAAAGGTATCAAAAGAAGAAGCGTTAATAGATGAAAAGTGCAGGGTGATCATACTTAGTGAGCCTTTAGATATAAGAGTAGAAGGAAAAGTAAAATATTATGCTAATTCTGTTCTTCTGAATGATAAGGCTGTACAATCTACAGAAGGAATCTCTGTTGTAGTAATAAAACCATAGAATATAGTTAAGGCTGAAAGTACCTTTCAATCTTGATTTGAGGCTCAAATGGATATGCATGCATATCACTTTGAGTCATATTAACAAAAATATATAAGATAATGTGAGGAAAGAAACATGGAAAAATCAATGGATAAAATTGTTGCACTTGCAAAAGCAAGAGGATTTGTATACCCAGGTTCCGAAATCTATGGAGGTCTTGCAAATACCTGGGATTATGGAAATCTGGGAGTGGAATTAAAAAATAATGTTAAAAAAGCATGGTGGTCAAAATTTATACAGGAAAATCCTTACAATGTAGGTGTTGACTGTGCAATTCTTATGAATCCACAGACCTGGGTAGCTTCTGGTCATCTTGGAAGCTTTTCTGATCCTCTTATGGATTGTAAAGAATGTCATGAAAGGTTTCGTGCCGATAAGATCATAGAAGATTATATGGCTGAGAACAATATTACAGTGGAAGGTTCTGTAGATGCATGGTCACATGAAGATATGGCAAAATATATCGAAGAAAAGAATATTGAGTGCCCTACTTGTGGAAAACATAATTTTACGGATATTCGTCAATTCAATCTTATGTTTAAGACATTCCAGGGAGTTACAGAAGATGCTAAAAATACAGTTTATTTAAGACCTGAGACTGCACAAGGTATTTTTGTTAATTTTAAAAATGTTCAAAGAACATCAAGAAAGAAGATCCCATTTGGTATCGGTCAGATTGGTAAATCTTTCCGCAATGAAATCACTCCTGGTAACTTCACTTTCCGTACAAGAGAATTTGAACAAATGGAACTTGAATTTTTCTGTGAACCAGATACAGATCTTGAATGGTTTGCTTATTGGAAACAGTTCTGTATTGACTGGTTAAAGAGACTCGGTATGAAAGAAGAAGAGATGAGAGTGCGTGACCATGACGCTGCAGAATTATCGTTTTATAGTAAAGCAACTACTGATATTGAATTCTTATTCCCATTTGGTTGGGGCGAATTATGGGGAATTGCAGATAGAACAGACTATGACTTAACTCAGCATCAGAATGTATCTAAAGAAGATATGAGTTATTTTGATGATGAAAAGAAAGAAAGATATATACCATATGTTATTGAGCCATCTCTTGGAGCAGATCGTGTTACATTAGCATTCCTTTGTGGAGCATATGATGAAGAAGAAATTGGTGAAGGAGATATTCGTACTGTACTTCGTTTCCATCCAGCATTAGCGCCAGTTAAGATTGGAGTACTTCCTTTATCTAAAAAATTAGCAGAAGGTGCTGAAAAAATCTTTACTGATTTAAGTAAATTATATAACTGTGAATATGATGACAGAGGTAACATTGGAAAACGTTACAGAAGACAGGATGAAATTGGTACACCTTTCTGTATCACATATGATTTTGAATCTGAAACAGATGGTGCTGTAACTGTCCGTGACAGAGATACAATGGAACAGGAGCGTATTAAAATCACTGATTTAAAAGGATATTTTGAGAAAAAATTTGAATTTTAATTAAAGTTCAGCCATGTAGCAAAGGGAAATCGAGCTTATGGCTGAACTGCCATAAATAGTTTACACAAAATGTAAATAGAGTTAATGTATATGAAAAAAACCAACAAATATTAAAAAAATGTTTCCTTAATTGGAAAGGTTATGCTATAATGTTTATTGGTGACTATTCATGCGGACAAGTAGTAATATCAATTAATTGTGGGCATGATAGCATTATTATATCAATTATATAGAATTATTAGGAAGTTCTATAATAATGAAATAAATTCAAATTCTTAGGAGGTAATGATTCAAAATGGCAAAATGGGTATATTTGTTTAAAGAAGGAAAAGCTGATATGAAAAACCTTCTTGGCGGAAAAGGTGCTAACTTAGCAGAAATGACTAACTTAGGACTTCCAATCCCTCAAGGTTTTACTGTTACAACTGAGGCTTGTACAGACTATTATAATAGTGGAAAAAAAATCACGGATGAAATTCAAGGTCAAATCTTTGATGCAATTGCAGAATTAGAAAAAATCCAAGGTAAGAAATTCGGTGACACAGAAGATCCATTATTAGTATCAGTTCGTTCAGGAGCTAGAGCTTCCATGCCTGGTATGATGGACACAATCCTTAACTTAGGTCTTAATGATATCGCGGTTGAAGGATTTGCTAAGAAAACTGGTAATCCAAGATTTGCATATGACTCATATAGAAGATTTATCCAAATGTTCTCTGATGTTGTTATGGAAATGAGCAAAACTTTCTTCGAAGGTATCTTAGATGAAATCAAAGAAGAAAAAGGCGCTAAATTTGATACAGACTTAACAGCAGATGATTTAAAAGAAGTAATTGCTAGATATAAAGCAATATATAAAGAAAAAATGGGAGATGAATTCCCACAAGATCCAAAAGTTCAATTAATTGAAGCAGTTACAGCAGTATTCCGTTCATGGGACAACCCTCGTGCCATCTACTACAGAAGAATGAACGATATCCCTGGAGACTGGGGAACAGCTGTTAACGTTCAGGCAATGGTATTTGGTAACATGGGTGAAACATCAGGTACTGGTGTTGCATTTACTCGTAACCCATCTACAGGTGAAGCTAAAATCTATGGTGAATATTTAATCAATGCTCAAGGTGAAGATGTTGTTGCTGGTATCAGAACTCCACTTCCTATCACCAGACTTGAACAAGATATGCCAGAATGCTATAAAGAATTCATGGAAATCGCAACTAAGCTTGAAAATCACTACGCTGATATGCAAGATATGGAATTCACTATTCAAGAAGGAAAACTTTACTTCTTACAAACTCGTAATGGTAAGAGAACAGGCCCAGCGGCTCTTCAAATCGCTTGTGATTTAGTAGATGAAGGAAAGATTTCAAAAGAAACAGCAGTTTCCAGAATTGATGCAAAATCATTAGATCAATTATTACACCCAGCATTTGATCAGGCAGCTCTTAAAGCAGCAACACCAATTGGTAGTGCGCTTCCAGCTTCTCCAGGAGCGGCAGCTGGTAAAGTATACTTTACAGCTAATGATGCTAAAAATAATCATGAAAAAGGCGAAAGAGTCATCCTTGTTCGTCTTGAAACCTCACCAGAAGATATCGAAGGTATGCATGCAGCTGAAGGTATCTTAACAGTACGTGGTGGTATGACTTCTCACGCTGCCGTAGTTGCTCGTGGTATGGGTACTGCTTGTGTATCTGGATGCGGTGAAATCAATATTAACGAAGAAGCTAAAGTGTTTACACTTGGTGGTGAAACTATCAAAGAAGGAGATTATATCTCACTTGATGGTTCAACAGGTAAAATCTATCTTGGAGATATGCCAACAGTAGAGGCATCTATTAGCGGTAACTTTGATAGAATTATGACTTGGGCTGATGAAATCAGAACATTAAAAGTAAGAACAAATGCAGATACTCCAGAAGATGCTGCGAATGCAGTAAAATTTGGTGCGGAAGGTATTGGTCTTTGCCGTACAGAGCATATGTTCTTTAACGAAGATAGAATTCCAAAGATTAGAAAGATGATCCTTTCAAAGACAGTTGAAGCAAGAGAGGCAGCTCTTGAAGAATTAATTCCTTTCCAAAAGGCTGACTTTAAAGGTATCTACGAAGTTATGGAAGGAAGACCAGTTACAATCCGTTTCTTAGATCCACCTCTACATGAATTCGTTCCAACAGAAGAAGCTGATATCGTTGCACTTGCAAAAGATATGGGTCTTACTGTAGAAGAAGTAAAAGCTACTTGTGATTCATTACATGAATTCAACCCTATGATGGGACACAGAGGTTGCCGTCTTGCCGTAACTTATCCTGAAATTGCAGCAATGCAGACAAGAGCCGTTATGGAAGCAGCAATTGAAGTAAAGAATGAAAAAGGATTTGATATCGTTCCTGAAATCATGATCCCACTTGTTGGAGAAAAACGTGAATTACAATTTGTAAAGGATGTTGTTGTTGAAACAGCAGAGAAAGTAAAAGCAGAAAAAGGATCTGACATTTCATACCATATTGGTACAATGATCGAAATCCCACGTGCTGCAATCCTTGCTGACGAAATTGCAGAAGAAGCTGAATTCTTCTCATTTGGTACAAACGATTTAACTCAGATGACATTTGGATTCTCTCGTGATGATGCTGGTAAATTCTTAGATGCATATTATACCAATAAGATTTATGAATCAGATCCATTTGCAAGACTTGATCAAGAAGGTGTTGGTCAACTTGTTAAGATGGCAGCTGAAAAAGGACGTAAGACAAGACCAGAAATTAAGCTTGGTATCTGTGGAGAGCACGGTGGAGATCCATCAACTGTTGAATTCTGCCACAATATTGGCCTTAACTATGTATCTTGCTCACCATTCCGTGTGCCAATCGCTAGATTAGCAGCAGCACAGGCAGTTCTTAATAATAAATAATAATATAACCTAATAAATGAAAAAGAGGACGAAAGTCCTCTTTTTCATTATTCCTGCAGCCTGAGTTGCTTGAAGGTTGAACTACTTCTGCATATTAAGAAACGGGTGTATAAAAAATAGTTTATTTTTTATATTGCAGATCGTACTTTTCAACTATTTTAGATAAAAAGTGCAGAAAATTCTCAGCATATGACTTGGGCTCTATAATTTCTAGATTTGTACCAAATCCAGCTATAAATTGGTAGCCAATATCGTCTTCAGGAACACATATTGTTGCTAAGTAAGATTCAGGGCTATAGTACTCAACACTCATTCGTCCATATCTCTCGATAAAGTGATCCTTTATACTTGGAGAAATCAATGCCTTAACTGTTACATTTTGTACACTATGCCTTTTTTCTGATTCTTGGTATGCTAAATAATCTCTAGGTATAAATGATTTTTTATCAATACTAAGTTTATCGGTTCTGGATAATTTAAATGTTCGATAGCTCATTCGATCTAAGCAATAACCTTTCAAATACCAACTCATTTCGCTAAAATGAAGTTGATATGGCTCTACGATTCTGTTTGTTTCACTACCGTTTTTATCTATATAAGAAAATGATACCAACTTGTTATTCATTATTGCTTCTTGGCACTTATAACAAATTTGGAGTATCTCTGCTCGACCGCTCCAATCATAGAATGACAATTGAATGGTATTCTCTATAGAATTTGAATTGACCATTGATTGAATTTTATTAATAGTTGTCTCTACTTCGTTGCTAACCAATATTTGTTCTAAGCCACTTAAGGCAGTTAATATATTCTGTAAGTCATTGCTACTTAAAAGACGTTTATCTAGTTTATATTCGTCCATAATACCGTAACCCCCATTAACTCCATTAATTGAATATATCGGAATATTAGTATAGCTTAGAGTTTCCATATCACGAAGTATCGTTCTCTTGGATACGCTAAATAAATTTGAAAGTACCTTGGCCGAGACAATATCTTTTTGAAGTAATATCATAACTATAGAAATCAATCTCTCAATTTTATCCATATTTACACCCACTGCATACCGCAAGCGGTCTTGCGGTACTGCCACAAATAAATAGGTTGAAAGAATCACGCGTGGCATCCTCCCTATAATTAATATTTTCTTCCAACCTTATTCTCCTAAATGTTTATAAAAAGAGTTATTATATTCAGAATATATAAAAAATATTATAAGATATAATAGGTGACATATATAGTGTCACCTATTATATCTTATAATTGTGTATATAACAAGAAGGAGGTTTTAACATGTCAGTTATAGCATATTTAAATTTTGATGGAAATGCTACACAAGCAATTGATTTTTATTCGAGGGCATTTGAATCAAATAATGTTAAAAAAGTAATGTTTAAGGATTTTCCACAAGACCCAAACTACCCATTACCAGAAGATGAATTGAATATGATTATGGAGTCTTCGCTAGAATTCGCTAGTGGAAAAATTATGATGTCAGATACCTTACCGTCTATGAAACAGATGACAGGCGAGGTGATTAAAGGTAATAATATGCTTATTAGTATCATTATTGATGACAAGCAACTACTGGAAAAGTATTTTACTAATTTATCAGTGGAAGGTTATGTCATTATGCCTTTATCTAATATGCCATGGTCTTCTTGCTTTGGGATGCTAGTTGATAAGTTTGGGATTACATGGAAGTTTAATAGTGATGCAGACAAGTTTCTTGACAGTGTAATTATGAGTAAATCATAGCTATTTGTTCTAAGAGGTAGATTAGGTGATTGACAAACTTCTATAATAAAAGAGTGGTAACATGGACATGGATTATTACCACTTTTTTATTGTAGATAACGAAGAATATTACTTCAAATTCAATGTATATATTTTTACAGATGCAAAGAATCCTATAAGGAGAACAAAACTTGGTTTATGAAAATGAGAAATTACTTATAATTTGCACAAGAGGAGACTTAAGAAACTGGTTACAAGAAAATTGTAATATTGAAAAATCTTGTTGGATTATGGTTAGTATAAAACCTACCACTGGTACATTGTTATATTTGGATGCAGTAGAGGAAGCCTTGTGTTATGGATGGATTGACGGAATCAAAAAGAAAATATCAGATAAAATATTAGCCCAGCGACTATCCCCAAGAAGTAAAAATAGTTCATGGACGGAATTAAACAAAGAACGTGTCCGTCGTCTTGAAAAATTAGGACTAATGACAGATGAAGGTAGAAAAGTACTTCCTGAGATGAACTATGATTCATTTCAAATAGATAAATCCATTGAGCAAAGGCTGAAAGAGGAGGAGATTGTTTATGAAAAATTCTGTAGTTTCCCAGAACTTTACAAAAGGATCCGAATTGATTCAATACAAAGTTATAAGAATAATCAAGAGTTGTTTGATAATAAATTAGATAAATTTATTAAAAATACAAAATATAATAAAATGTATGGGCAATGGAATGATAACGGTCGGCTTATTGACTACTAAAAAAGTCATACTTAAAATGTTAATTTTAATGTACTTCCAAATTCATTGCTCACCACTGAACTGCAGCAGCACAGGCAGTGTTGAATAAGTAAGAAATAGTTGAAATTTCAACGCTTTTCAATGGTTTGACTTGACTCAGACTGTATAAAGAATAACAAAAATATAAAGTACAGCACCCTATCATATGAAATGGTAGGGTGTTTTTATTATGCTTATAAATTAATTTTGTACTTAGCCAAAATGAATTGAGTACATTTAGAAAGTGATAATATTAACATTTTATGGTTGACAAGATATTAATGCAATGATACTATTTAACTAAATAGTTAAATAAGGAGGGCTGGTGTGGTGAACGTATTTAAAGCCTTAGGAGACTCGACAAGAAGAGAAATTCTTAAACTACTTAGTGAAAAAGATATGACAGCAGGCGAAATTTCAGAAAATTTTAATATGTCGAAACCAGCAATAACAAAGCATTTAGATATTCTGAGAGAAGCAGAGCTGGTATCTTCTGAAAAGGTAGGTTTGTATGTAATATATTCAATAAATTTATCCGTACTGCAAGAGTCCATCAGTAATTTTATGACATTTTTTAAAAAGGAGCAAGATAGATAATGAATAAAAATTATAGTGTATATGAATTAGTAATTTGCATTTTGTCATTAATTATCGTGATAGGTGGATTCATGGCACCTAATACCAACATAATACTTTATATGATAGGAATCTTCATATTTGTTCTTTTGATTATATTCCATGTTTATACACCTAAAATTGCAAATTTATCTATAGATAATCCTAAAGTTAAGACTATGAGAAGAATGAATGTGTTCTCAATGGTATTAGTAGCATTCTGTTTTGGAATCATAAATTGGTCATCGGAGTTACCGCTTATTAAAGAGAATCAAAGTATTATGAAATTTACAATTATTATTGTTGTTATGATTGGTATAGGAAACATTGCTCCCAAACTTCCGTACAACAGGTATATGGGATTGAGGTTGCCGTGGACAATTCGGGATGAAAAAACATGGAAAATAGCTCATCGGATAGTAGGGTACTTAACTTTTCCAATAGTGATAATTATCCTGATTGGTGGATTGTTGGTTGATACTGAAGAATTTGCAAAATGGGGAATTATTGCATGGGTTGCCATTCCAAGCCTGTATTCTTGTTATTACTATTATATGAGGATATTGGGGAAGAATTAATATAGCCAGACTTCGGGCTTTTACAAAGAATAAGAGTAGAAATAAGGATATTTCCATAGGATTCAGACGTCGTAACCTTTATTGAGATGATAAAATCTTAGCCCTAAGGTCAGCAATATTACCAGGACATAAATTAAATAATTTTAAAATAAAAGAGAAATTCCATCATTTTTTAAAGTTTAAAATTTATATTTCTTTCAAATGTATATTTTATATTTTTTACTTGCATTCTTTAAATGGGGGTGCTATAGTATCAACCATAATTGATATTCAAATCTGACTTTCAAATGATTGAATGTTTAACATCCAGGTTCAGCATATCTTATTTTAAGATAGTTGAAGACGAGATGGAAACGAAGAGGTTTCAACCCATATTAATGATTTATTGAACGATAATCGTTAATAAGGGCTGAAGCCTTTTTATATTAAAATTTAAAGGAGGAGAATTTATGAGAAAAAAGTTATTATCTTTAATACTTGTAAGTGTAATGGTTGGAACTTTATTAGGAGGATGCGGTAGTACAAACGACTCGGAGAGTTCATCGAATACAGCCGGTACTGAAACTACTTCTCAGACAGGGACAGGTGAAGAAGACAACATTGTACGTATCGGTGTTATTTCCACACTCACAGGCGGCAGCGCTGTTTATGGTCAAGGTGCACAGAATGCCATTGCCATGGCAGCAGAAGAAATCAATTCCAGCGACAGCGAGATTAAAATTGAGATTGTAAATGGCGGTAAGGTAGTAGATGATGCGGGGGATTCCAAACAAGCTGTGAATGCTTATAATAGTTTGGAGCCTGAAAAGCCGGAAGCAATTGTCGGGGCATTCTTCTCATCAGTAACATTGCCTATGGCTGAACTTGCTACAGAGCAGGAAATGCTATTACTTGCTGCAGGGGCAACAAACAAAAAAGTAACGGAAGTTGGACCTACCATATTTAGAGATTGTTTCATAGATCCATATCAAGGTAAGATGGCGGCACAATTTGCAAAGGAGCAGGGAGTTAAAAAAGCAGCAATTATTTATGCAAAAGATGATGATTACTCTAATGGACTTAAGGATGCATTTGTTGAGAATGCTACGGCAAATGGCATTGAGATCGTATATACCGGTGAATGTACAACAAAGGATACAGACTTTACAGCTCAGGCTTCACAGGCAGTTGCCTCAGGTGCAGATTTTGTATTTTATCCTGCTTTTCTTGATACAGTTCCATTGATTATACAGCAGATAAGAGATGCCGGGTATGAAGGTGTCATCATGGGTGGTGACGGCTGGGATGGTACAGATACAACCGGCCTTGAAACATATTTTGAAAATTGTTATTTTACAAATCATTATTCATCAGAAGATACTGCACCAGCTGTCCAGGCGTTTGTTTCAAAATATACTGAAAATTACGGTACAGATACATTAAATGCCTGTGCGGCACTTTATTACGATGCAATGTATATGTTAGTAGAAGCAGCTAAAAATGGTGGCGGAACGGATACAGCTTCTCTGGTAAAAGGTATGACCGGCATGACATTTACCGGAGTTGGTGGTACTTTTACAATGGATGAGAATCGTAACGCAGTGAAGAATGTGGTAATTAATACATATGAAAATGGTAAGGTTAAGTGGTTACAGACTTTAGAACCATGAACTTTTGTTGATTGAATAGTGTATATAAAATACTACGGCACAGGAGGAATTTCTGTGTCGTATGTTATAAATATATTCAGAAAGATAGGTGTTGGCATGGCATTATTTATTCAAAGTTTAGTTAATGGTTTGAATCAGGGAGCAATCTATGCATTAATTGCTCTTGGTTATACTATGGTCTATGGGATAATCCGTATGATTAACTTTGCACATGGTGATTTTATCATGGTTGGGAGTTATACCTTGTTCTATACGATACCATTGATGATCAGAACGGGTATGCCGCCGTGGATGGCAGTGTTCATTGCAATTGGAGTTTGTATTATTGTTGGAGTCTCAGTTGAAGTTATTGCTTATAGACCAGTACGAAAAGCCGGTTCCATGACAGCATTGATCACTGCGCTTGCAATGAGTCTTTTCCTGGAGAATTTAGCAATGGTAGTATTTGGGGCAAATCCTAAATCAGTAACTGCTATTTTTAATCTCCCGGCTCTTAATTTTCTTGGAGCAAAATTGCAGGTAAAGTATTTAATTACCCTCGGAATCGGTCTTGTTATCATGATTGCCCTTCAATTATTTGTTAAGTATACAAAACTGGGAAAAGGAATGAGAGCTGTTCCCCAAGATAAACAGGCGGCTACATTAATGGGGATTAAAGTAAATAATATTATTACGATTACGTTTGCAATTGGTTCCGCACTGGCAGCTGTAGCAGCACTTATGTATTGCAGTACCTATCCAAGAGCCACTACGGACATGGGGAGCATGATGGGACTAAAAGCCTTTATTGCAGCTGTTCTTGGCGGTATCGGCAGTATTCCGGGAGCTATGATCGGTGGGTTGATCGTTGGTTTAGTTGAGATATTGGTTAAAGTATATGTGGCACCAAGTTGGTATGAAGCCATTACATATAGCCTCTTGATCATCGTTTTAATTGTAAAACCAACTGGTATTCTTGGTAAAAATATTGGCGAGAAGGTGTAGGTGGTAAAATGAATAAAATACAAAATAAAAAATGGGCCTACATAATTAATTTTATAGGAATCTGCATACTATTCTCCTTATTAATGATACTTTTTAATTCTGGGATATTAGGAACCAGTACCAACTATGTCAAGGGGATTCTCACAACGGCATGTTATACGATTATTATGGTAGCATCCCTTAACTTATTAACAGGATTCATGGGAGAATTTTCTCTTGGCCATGCAGGTTTTATGTCCGTGGGGGCTTATAGTTCGGCAATCATAACAAATATGCTCGTGGATAAGGGAATCCCAGATATTATACTTTTTGTAATCGCTTTAATCGTAGGTG
Organism: Mobilisporobacter senegalensis; assembly: GCF_003752155.1. GTDB lineage: Bacteria > Bacillota > Clostridia > Lachnospirales > Lachnospiraceae > Mobilisporobacter > Mobilisporobacter senegalensis. The sequence goes on from NZ_RJVG01000008.1 coordinate 58,714, forward strand.
GTTTTGCAGCGGCAATTACAGGAACTTTAGTAGGGATACCGGCACTAAGACTTCGGGGGGATTATCTTGCAATTGTTACTATTGCATTTGCAGAAATCATTAGAGTTGCATTTACTAACTTTGCCATTACCGGCGGGGGAAGGACAATGAGCGGTATCACAAAACTTTCTAAATTTTCATGGTGTTTCTGGGTCATGGTAATTTGTGTAACATTTATGTATATGTATGTCCGCTCGAGATTTGGACGAACGGTGATTGCTATCCGTGAAGATTACATAGCTTCTGCTGCAAGCGGAATCAATGTTACTTTTTATAAAGTATTGACATTTACGATTTCTGCTTTTTTTGCGGGAGTAGCCGGGGCAATGTATGCTCATTATATGACAGCTATGATACCTACGAACTTTAGCTTTATGTATTCTGCAGAATTCTTAACAGAGGTTATTATCGGTGGTACAGGGTCATTAACTGGTTCAATTATGGGAGCTATCTTCTTATCAGCATTACCTGAGCTAATGAGAGATTTTTCTAATTACCGTATGCTTGCATATTCTGTTGTATTACTATTGGTTATGATATTCAAGCCAAGCGGGATTTTTGGAACTTATGAATTCTCATTAACAGGTGCACTTTCCAGATTATTTCATAAGAAAGAAAAAGGGAAAGGAGGAGCAGCAGATGAATAAGGCAGAGCAATCAGTATTAAAAGTAGCCCATTTAGGAATTGCTTTTGGAGGACTTAAGGCAGTAAATGATTTCAATATTGAAATAGGGAAAAGTGAACTGTATGGTTTGATTGGTCCCAATGGTGCAGGAAAAACCACAGTATTCAATTTGCTGACCGGGGTATATGAGCCTACAGAAGGTGCAATTTTTCTAAATGGTGAGAAAATGAATGGGAAAAAGACACATCAGATGGTACAGGCAGGTATTGCAAGAACTTTTCAAAATATACGTCTCTTCAAAAAGATGACAGCCCTGGAAAATGTAAAGGTTGCCATGAATATGAGCATGAAATATTCTCTTGGTTCTGCAATTTTCCGCCTGCCAAGTTATTGGAAGGAAGAATCAGAGGTAAACATAAAAGCAAAAGAACTTCTTGAAGTAGTAAATCTTGGAGATAAAGCTGATTTTATAGCAGAGAACCTGCCCTATGGACAACAAAGAAGACTGGAGATTGCAAGGGCTCTTGCAACCGGCATGAAATTATTATTATTAGATGAACCCGCCGCAGGTATGAATCCTACTGAAACAGCAGAACTACTGGATATCATTAATGTGATACGCACCAAATTCAATATCTCTGTACTGCTTATTGAACATGACATGAGCCTGGTCATGAAAATATGTGAGAAGATCCAGGTCATAGATTATGGGGTAACGATTGCATTTGGTACACCGGCAGAGATTGCAAATAACCCGAAGGTGATTGAGGCGTATCTTGGAAAAGAGGATGAATAGGAGGAAGAGTACGTATGTTATCAATTAAAGATTTGAATGTTTCATATGGTGCTGTACATGCCATTCACAATGCAAGCTTAGAGGTCAAAGATGGTGAGATTGTCTCGCTGATTGGTGCAAATGGTGCAGGAAAAACCACAATTTTACATACAGTCACCGGACTGAAAGATGCAAAAAGCGGAACAATGACCTATGATGACCTGGATTTGTGTACAACAGATGCCAGTAAATTAATCAAATATGGAATCTGCCATGTTCCGGAAGGAAGGCATATTTTCAGAGATATGACAGTTATGGAAAATCTGGAGATGGGTGCATATTCCAAGAAAAAAGATAAATATGATATGGGGAAAAATATAGAAAAAGTTTTCGAACGTTTTCCAAGATTAAAGGAAAGATATAAGCAATTAGCTGGAACCTTATCAGGAGGTGAACAGCAAATGCTTGCCATGGGCAGGGCTTTAATGGGAGAACCTAAAATACTGTTGCTTGATGAACCTTCTATGGGACTCTCTCCCATACTAGTAAAAGAGATTTTTAGTATTATTAAATATTGCCATGAAATAGGAATCACAATATTACTGGTGGAGCAGAATGCAAAAATGGCTCTTAGTATAGCAGACAGAGCTTATGTATTGGAAACAGGTAATATTACCATTAGTGGGAAAGCCAGTGACTTATTTGAAGATGACAGAATCCGTAAGGCTTATCTGGGACAATAGTCAAGAAAAATAATATGGAGGGAAATAGTATGGAACATTTTGTAATTGCTATCACGAGAACCTGTGGCAGTGGTGCAACAACCATTAGCAACATGTTGGCAGATGAATATCAGATTGCTTTATATGATAGAAAACTTTTGCAGATGGCTTCGGAAGACAGTGGAATTGATGAAGCTTTGTTTTATAATGCAGATGAAGCAGTAAAAAATACAATTTTATATCGTGTTTCAAAAAAAATTTACAATGGAGAGCTAATTCCTCCGGAAAGTGATAATTTCACCTCAGATATTAATCTTTTCAATTATCAGGCAAAAGTCCTTAAGGAGCTTGCCCAGATACAGTCTTATATTGTAATTGGCAGATGTGGTGACCATATTCTAAAAGACACAAAAAATATGATTTCTATCTTTCTTACAGCGGATGAAGAAGTTTGTATACAGCATGAGATGGAGAGACTTGTCTGCGGCAGGAAAGAAGCAAAAAGACGTATTGCAAAAACCAATAAATTCAGGAGCGAGTACTATAGTTATCATACAGGTAAAAAATGGAGGGAACCTGAAAATTATGATTTATGTATTAATACAGGCAGACTTGGATATAAGAAGACAGTTGAGTTGATTAAAAATTACGTTTCGTTTAGAATGGAGAATAGTAAATAAAATACAAAAATCAGGAGTAGAAAAATGAAAAATTTAGGTTACTATGATGGTAAATATGATTTAATCGAAAATATGATGGTACCATTCGATGACAGAGTCCATTATTACGGCGATGGAGTGTATGATGCTACTTGCGCAGGCAATCATATTATATTTAATTTGGAGGAACATATTGAACGATTTTATAACAGTGCAGGATTACTGGAAATAAAAATTCCTCACACAAAGGATGAACTGAAAGAAATTTTAAAAGAAATGGTTCGCAATGTAGATGGTGATCAGCTTTTTGTCTACTGGCAGGTGACCAGGGCGGTGGCACCCAGAAGTCATGCATTTCCTGATGAGAAGGCAAAATTATGGATCATGATAAGACCGACGCAAATTGGTGATCCTAAAAAGCTGTTAAAACTTATTACGGTAGAGGACACAAGATTTTTGCATTGCAATATAAAGACACTTAATTTAATACCTAATGTTATGGCTGCACAAAAAGCTGCATTTGCTGGTTGTGATGAGGTTGTTTTCCATCGTGGGGACAGAGTAACAGAGTGTGCCCATAGTAATGTACATATCATTAAAGATGGTAAATTTATAACACCTCCGGCAGATCATTATATTCTGCCGGGTATTGGAAGAGCTCATTTGATCAGAATGAGTAAAAAACTAGGGATTCCGGTAGATGAAACAATTTTTACTGTAAATGACATGATGGAGGCGGACGAGGTGATTGTAAGTTCTTCAAGTAATTTCTGTCTGTCAGCTTGTAAAATAGATGGACAGACGGTGGGAGGAAAAGCACCGGAACTTCTTCATAAATTGCAAGAGGCACTTATGGATGAATATTTGATTGCCACTAAGCAAAAGGAGGAATAACATTCCATGTCTAATGAGGAACTGACAATATATAACATTGGGGAAAACCTGGATTCACTTATGAACTTAGACCCCAGAGGTTATGGGGTCTGCCGTATTTTGTATGGGGGAAGCAGGGCGTATACAGGAGAACCCCTTACTATGCATTCGGCGAAGAAACTAGTCGAGAATGTAAAATCAGGTGATTTTGTATTCATTATTACAGGATTTATCTTGCTTCCTCATAAAGCACCGGAGATGGATGGGATCGTAAGTTCAATGCTGCTGGCTCGTTCCATAGTTCATGGATTTGATGCTAACCCGGTTATTATCTGCCCCCAGGATAATATTGAGGCTGTAAAGAAATGTGCAAGTGTTGTTGGGCTTCATTGCTATGAAGATTTGGATAAAGTAAGTGAGTTTCCAATTTCCATGGGAGTCATTCCTTTTACGAAAGATCAGAATATGGCAGAAGAACAGGCAGAGCAGATTATTTCAAAGGTACTGCCCAAGGCAGTAATTGCGATTGAGGCACCGGGAGCAAATGAGTGTGGGGAGTATCATAATGCAGTTGGTGTGAATGTAACCGTACTTGAAGCAAAAACAGATATTTTATTTAGGAAGTTAAAAGATAGAGGTGTTTTAAATATTGCAATTGGGGATCTAGGAAATGAGATGGGAATGGGGACGATAGGAGAGCATATCAAAAAATATGTTCCTTATGCAGCAAAAAATCAGTGTAAATGTGATTGTCATGGGGGTATTTTGGCAGCAACGAAGGCTGACAATATTATTACAGCAACCGTATCTGATTGGGGATGTTATGGATTAATGGCTGCAATCGCATATCTTAAAAAAGATCTGAATATTTTTCATAAGGGAGATATGGAAATGGAAGTAATGCGTGTTGCAACAAGAAGCGGGATAGTAGATATGACAGGTTCCCTCATTCCGGGAATTGATGGATTCAATACAAAAATGAATGTGAATATTGTGGAACTTATGCGCCAGTGTGCAGGATATGCAATTAAGTATGAGGGGAAATCAGATCACTGGTATGAAAATGTTTTAGCAAAAGGATTTTTTCAGAATAAGGGGTAAAGAGAATATGCACCGCCAATAGCGGTAGAATGGAGGGAACCATGTCTGAAATTCGTATATTACCGGCAGGGGATTTATCACTCGTTGTAGAATTTGGAAATGAAATCAGTATGGTTTGTAATAATAAGGTCAGACAGTTGAATCAAAGCCTTAGAGAGAAGAAAATAACAGGAATTGTGGAGACAGTGCCTACCTTTCGTTCCTTATTGGTATATTATGATCCTTCAAAAATTAAATATAAAAAACTTTGTAAATATATTAAATCTTTTTCAGTGGAGAATGGGGATGCAAAAGCAAAGACAAAGAGAATTATTGAAATTCCAGTATGTTACGGGGGTCAGTACGGTGAAGATCTGGTGGATGTTGCCAGACATGTGGGGATGAGTGAAACGGAAGTAATAACAATCCATTCCGGTGTGGATTATTTAATTTATATGTTAGGATTTTTACCCGGATTTCCTTATTTGGGAGGACTTGATAAGAGGTTAGAGTGTCCAAGATTACCTAATCCAAGAACAACGATACCCGCAGGTTCTGTTGGAATAGGCGGTGAACAGACAGGTGTTTATCCAATCTCTTCTCCAGGTGGATGGAGGCTTATCGGAAGAACACCATTAAAGCTTTATGACAGTGAACGAAAAGATCCAACTTTTTATCAGGCAGGGGACTATATTCATTTTCGACCTATTAATGAAAATGAATTTGTGGATATCGAGCAACTGATTCAGGAGGGAAAGTATCAGTGCAAAATAATCATGGAGGGTGATTAATATGAGTATTCAGATAATATCTCCAGGAGCATTGACCACCATACAGGATTATGGAAGAACAGGATATGGTGAAATAGGAATCCCGCCATCAGGAGCGGTAGATGCTGGGGCTATGGAAGTTGCTAATATTTTAGTCGGAAACAAAATGGGAGAAGGTGTGTTAGAATGTACTCTCTTTGGGCCCACAATTCATTTCACCAGAGATAATGTGGTTGCTGTTACAGGTGCAAATATGAATCCTAAAGTGGATGACAAAGACATTCCTATGAATACAGCTATCATTGTGAGGGCCGGAGAGAATTTGACACTGGGATTTGCAGCAGCCGGATGCCGAAGCTATATTTCTTTTTCGGGAGGTCTTGATATTACAGAATGCTTTGGCAGTAAATCCACCAATATGAATTGTACCATTGGTGGATTTTATGGAAGGCCCTTGAAAGCAAATGATGAAATATTATTTATGAAACCCGTAAAAAATATGTCAGGAATGGAAAAACGTATTTATAAACAAAGAGAGGCAGATACTCTGCCAGGAACTATCAGAGTAGTGATGGGGCCTCAGGACGATTATTTCACCAAGGAAGGGATTGATACTTTTCAAACAAGTATTTACAAACTGACCAATGATTCTAACAGGATGGCTTGTAAACTTACTGGTCCGGTTATTTCCAGTAAGCAGCCTACAGATATTATATCTGACGGAATTTCCTTGGGTTCCATTCAGGTTTCGTCCAATGGACAGCCAATTATTATGCTTTCTGACAGACAAACAACAGGTGGTTATGCAAAAATCGGTACAGTGATTTCTTCAGATATTCCAATCATTGCCCAATGCAAACCGGGAGATGAAATTAGATTTCAAAGTATAACACTTGCGGAAGCACATAAGATTTATAAGAAATATTGTAAGAATACAATAAAATTTCAAAAAAGAATAAATCGATTATGATAATAAACAGGTACAAGGCGGTATAACGGAGGTAAATGCTATGGAGTACAGAACTTATAGTCCTCTTGAAGTCAGAAGGCTTATCAGAAAAGGTGAAATCACAACTCCTACAGCAGGTATGTGCGGCGGTTATGCCCAGGCCAATCTGGTAATCCTGCCAAAAGAGCTTGCCTATGACTTTCTGTTGTTTGCTCAGAGAAATCCTAAGGCATGTCCTATACTGGAAGTTATGGATGAAGGTGAGAGAATGGTTAGATATATGGCTGGGGATGGGGATATTGCTACTGATCTTCCCAAATACAGAGTTTATGAATATGGAGAATTAACCGGCGAATATACAGATATTGAAAAATTTTGGAGACCTGATTTTATAAGTTTTTTGATTGGATGCAGTTTTTCTTTTGAGGAGGAACTTCTTGAGGCAAATATAACAGTGAGGCATATTGAGGAGCAGTGTAATGTTCCTATGTATATGACGAATATTCCCTGTGAAAAAGCGGGTATATTTTCTGGTAATGTGGTGGTAAGCATGAGGCCTATTCCATTTAAAGATGTGCCAAGAGCAGTTTCAGTTACCGCAGGAATGCCTAAAGTACATGGTGCACCCATACATATTGGAAGTCCGGAAGTAATTGGGATAAAAAGAATTGACAGGCCTGATTTTGGAGACCCGGTGACGATAAAAGAAGATGAAATACCGGTATTCTGGCCTTGTGGAGTTACGCCTCAGGCAGCACTTATGGCATCAAGACCACCATTTGCTATTACACATGCACCAGGGCATATGTTTATTACCGATGTAAAGAATGTGGAATTGAAATTTTAAGGGAGTGGATAAATGTATCAGATAGATTTAAACTGCGATTTAGGGGAAAGTTTTGGAAGATATACCCTTGGTATGGACGAAGATATACTTCCATATATATCATCTGCAAATATTGCCTGCGGGTATCATGCATCTGATCCGGTCATTATTGAGAAGACAGTGCAAAATGCAAAAGCAAATAATGTACATATTGGCGCCCATACTGGATTTCCGGATTTACTTGGTTTTGGACGAAGAAATATGAGCCTTTCATTTGAGGAAGCAAGGACCTATACAATGTATCAGATGGGGGCCTTAAAAGGGTTTTGTCTCGCTGCAGGAATACCATTATATCATGTAAAACCTCATGGTGCTTTCTATAATATGGCAGCACAGGATTATAAGTTATCCTGTGCAATTTGTGAAGGGATTGCATCTATTGATTCCAATGTTATCTTATTGGGGCTTAGTAACAGCCAGATGGAAAAGGCGGCGAAAATGGTTGGGATTACTTTTAAGCAGGAAATTTTTGCAGACCGGGCATATGAGGATGATGGAAGCCTGGTCCCAAGAAGCAGGCCGGGGGCAGTTATAGAAGAGGAAGAAGTGGCAATAAGCCGGGTGATCGATATGATAAAGAAAGGGAAAGTCAAATCAATTCATGGCAGGGAAATTGAAATAAAGGCAGATTCCGTATGTGTTCATGGAGATGGAGAGAAAGCTCTGGAATTTGTTAAAATGATCCATAGAACGTTGAAAGAGGAAGGGATTGGAATAAAAGCTTTTTGATAAAATGGCAATAAGTTAAATCGAATAATAAATGATTATATGTAATTATAATAAAAAGTAGGGGACGTAAGTTAAGTTCCCTATTTTTTATTTATCTATTGACAATAATGAGTTTATGGAATACAATAGGTAACAGTCGTTAGGTAACATATGTTATATATAAAGTTTATAGGAGGTTGACCAATATGCCACCGAAAGAAAAGGTCACAAAAGAAGAGATTATTAATACAGCAATTAATATAGTTCGGGAAAAAGGAATTGAAAATCTAAATGCCCGTAATCTGGCCAGGAAAATGGGCTGTTCTGTGCATCCTATATTCCGGGGATATCATTCTATGGAGGGACTTAAAACTGAAATTTATAAAATGGTCGAGCATATTTATAATCAGCAAATGTTAAATGCCGTAGAACATGGAGAGGACGGGTTTCTAAATATGGGACTTGCCTATATTAATTTTGCAAAGGATGAGAAAAACCTGTTTAAATTATTATTTATGTCGGATGCATTTCGGGAGCAAGGCATAATGGATATTGCAGGGACAACAGAGGGAGATGATGAAGTGCTGGACATGATCTGCCAAAGGACCGGACTTGGCAAAAAGTCTGCCAGAGAGTTATATACAGGTATATGGCTTACAACACATGGCATCGCATCAATGATTGCTACTAATAGCTGTCGATTTAGTGATGAAGAAAATAGACGATTATTAAATAATTCGTTTATGGGATTATTGATGAAGCTGAAAAAAGAGGAGGAACAAAGTTTATGAAAAAATCTTATGTAAAGGATCATCCATATATTGGATCATTTCTTATCGGACTATTATGTACTTTTTTAACAGCATTAGGAGCAGCAGTTCCTCAGATTATAGGATTAGATAGTGATGATCAAATGATTGTAACTACAATTTTCCTGATGATTTCAATTATTATTGGAATTGTTATAATGAAGAATTCACAATTTAAACTTGGAGATTATGGATTTAGAACAAGGGAAAAAGGAACTATCAGTAAAATATGGTGGTATGCTCCTTTAGTAGCTTTAGAGATTCTTCCATTAGCTGTGGTAGGATTTAGCTCTGAGATTACGTCAGTTCAATATATAATATTAGCCTTTTTTACAATCGCAATTGGCTTCAATGAAGAAATTTATTTTAGAGGACTTGCATTAAAGATTTTGGAACCAAAAGGGAAAAAGAGAGCAATCCTTTGGTCTTCTATCATATTTGGAGTTCTTCATCTTATCAATGTACTAAATGGGAAAGAGCCATTATATCTTGTTTTGCAGATGATTTTTGCGTTTTTAGTAGGATTTGTACTTGCTGAAATTGTGAGTATAACCAAAAGTCTCTGGGGAGTCATTATCTGGCATGCTGCTCATGATTATATTGCCAGTATCACAGGAGATGCTCTTGATGCAATGGCACTGATTATACTTGCAATTCAGGTAGGAATTTTAATAATTTATGGATTATGTATATGGAAAATAAGTAAAGCAGAAGATGCGAAAAAGTAATTATGTATGGAGATACAAGGTGACATAATCTGATGTGTTTGTATTATATCAATTAGAAATCATATCAGTACATATACAGAGCCAGAAATATAGGATCAGGAAGAAGAGTAGATAAAACTACTCTCTTTTTTATGGAAAAAACAAACTTTATGTAATAAAATAGATTATAACAATATATGGTTAATATTTAGATAAAAGGGGTGTTTAATATGGCAGATATTTATATAAACTATGGTATTGATTTGCAGGAAATGACCTTTGAATTGATGGATGCAGCAAAAGTTGCAGATAAACTGGATCCAACTATGAAGGTAGGTATTAAACCCAATCTGGTCGTATCACGTTCTGCGGACGACGGAGCTACCACCCATCCTGAAATAGTGGAAGGTATCATAAAATATTTACAGGCTTTTGGGATTCATGACATTACTATACTTGAAGGTTCATGGATTGGTGATAATACGAAGCGAGCCTTTAAAAATTGCGGGTATACTGATCTGGCTGAAAAATATGGGGTAAAACTTCTTGATACCAAGGAAGATAAGGTTGTGAAGATTAAAAATAAAAATGTGTTGTTAAATGTATGTGAAAGTGCCTTGAATGTGGATTATCTGATCAATGTGCCTGTTCTTAAGGGACACTGTCAGACTGGAATGACATGCTGCCTGAAGAATTTGAAAGGCTGTATACCAGACAGTGAAAAAAGACGGTTCCATACGATGGGACTTGACAATCCCATAGCAGTTCTAGGTACAGTCCTTCGCCCATCATTAAACATTATTGATTCTGTCTGCGGTGACTTGTCCTTTGAAGAAGGAGGAAATCCTGTTACAGCAAATCGTATCATACTTGGTTTTGATCCTGTATTGCTGGATTCTTACGGTGCCCAGCTAATGGGGTTTGGACCGGATGATATTGGATACCTGCGAATTGCTAAAAATTATGGAGCAGGTAAATATGCAGATATTGATACAGATATATTAGAACTAAATTCAGAGAATCGTCCAAAGACGATAACACAGCATAGCAGTGCTGTGAAAAGATTAAGTGGGTATATAGAAGCAGACAGTGCCTGTTCCGCCTGCTATGCGGCACTTATCTATGCGCTTGATAAAACAGGGGGAATCAAAGATGAGAAAATAAAGATCGGACAAGGCTATAAAGGGAAAACTTTAAGTGGACCAGGTGTGGGAAACTGTACTGCAGGTTGTGGCAGTTATGTAAAAGGCTGTCCTCCTAAAGCCAGTGATATTGTTGATATGATTAAAAACTGGAGATAGATTTTAGTAATACGGCAAAGGTTTTATACCAAAGGTAAAAGCCAGCGCAGGTGGGGATATTGTCTTTCAAGATAAAAATAATGACAGAATTTATCCGGAATATTTAACTGGTTCCTTTTTTTATTTAACTACAGATGATAGTCAAGGCGCCTATGCTGATTTAAAAGTTACAGCCACAATTAACGGAACCGTATATGATGGAATGATAAACAAAAGTGAACGTGGTTATACCTTTACAGTGAAATATCCTTTGCAAAAATATGGGACAAAAATCACAGTTGACATAACAGATGGAAACGGAGGATCAGCCAGTGAAACTTATACCATGGATTACTACATTAATTATAATATTACTGTAGAGGATAAGGATGTTCAACAAACGCAGATTACCGGAACAACTAAGTCTGATACTACATATGACCGGTATGGTATCATTAAAGAGGAAACTATTTTTACGGTCGCTGCAAAAATTGGAGATAAAACATACGATGGAACAGTATCGGGTCATAATTTTACCGTTACTTATCCTAAACAGGATTTTGGTACAAAAGTAACGATATTGGTTACTGATAGATGCGGAGGGCGTACTTCAGAAAAGACATTTGAAATTGCTAATTGTCCGCCCCAATTAAAAGTAGATAAAGTATCTTATAACTCAACATATATAACAGGGAAAACAGAACCAAATCTAGAGATACAGGTGGCTGCGTCAAATAAAAAATATCAGGGACAAGCGGATTCCAAAGGGAATTTTAAAATAAAAATCCCGGCACAGAAAATAAATACAAAAATTACAGTAGAATGTACTTCAGATACCGGATATTTCAATTCAAAAGACATTACTGTAGTTGGACCATCCTGCGGAGTAGTTATTAACGATGAAATTTTGAAAAATACGTCTAAAATAACAGGTTCAGTGACTGGAGGTATCAAAGGAGACTATCTTGTAATAAAAATAGGAAGTAAGTCTTATAAAAAGGTATTGAAAACCGCTAAGAAGCAAACCTTTAAAATTACTGTTAAAAATCCCGTTCCAGGACAAAAGGTAACAGTTACCTTATATAATAAATTCAAGCAAAAACGATATTCCTCTAATTCAAAAGTATATCTGGCATTAAAACCTACAATTGGTATGACAAAAAAACAGGTACTGCAGACAACATGGGGTTCTTCCGATTATGTAAGTAAATTCAATGTTGGAGGAGTTTCCTATGAACAATGGGGATATGAAATAAAAAATAAATTTACCTATCTTTGGTTTGAAAAAGGAATTTTAAAATCAATTAATAGTTATAGCTATAAAAATTAAAGGTACTTCTTATAATAATCCCTGATAAAATTAAATTTTATTAATGATTAATGATATAACCTATTCATTATATTTAGATATTTTGAATAGGTTATATTTTTATAAATGTTATTTACAAGATATGGTTGATAATGAAATTTATATGGTATAATATGTTACAATATTATTCTATAATCGAAGAGAGAACAATTGTAGGAAATAGAAAGCATGTGATGGAAAATTATAATGTTAAAAATTTATAGGCTACTGATTTTTATGGAGAGGATCAGATGAAACAAATATTAATATTAGAAGATGACAAAGATCTAAATAGAGGCATTGCGTTTTTTTATGAGAAAGAAGGATACCGGGTTTTAAAATCATATAGCCTTCATGAAGCAAGGAAAGTATTACAGAATCAGGCTTTTGAATTCGTTATCATGGATCTGAACCTGCCAGATGGTGATGGTCTTATGTTATGTAAGGAACTTAGGGAAAAATCAGATATGCCTATTATCATACTGACAGCAAGGGATTTAGAGATCGATGAAGTAAATGGATTGAATTCAGGGGCAGATGATTATATTGCAAAACCATTTTCACTATCTGTATTAAATGCCAGAGTAAATGCAGTTCTAAGAAGGAAATCCAGGAAAGAAGAGAATGAGATTTTGACCTCAAAGGATATCCGGATTAACAAAAAGACGATGAAAGTTTTTAAGGCCACAGATGAAGTGGATTGCAGTGTTACGGAATATAAGATACTCTGTTTTCTTATGGAGAACAAAAACCAGGTAATGTTAAAAGAGCAGATTCTGGCTGACATTTGGGATAAAGAACGAAATTTTGTAGATGAAAATACATTACCTGTAAATATCCGAAGGCTGCGTAAAAAAATCGAAGATAACCCATCTGAACCGAAATATATTAAAACAATACATGGAATGGGATATCTCTGGTGCGAAGAGTAATTGATGCAGTAGGATTGGAGGGCAGTATGGAACTAATTTGGATTGTAGTTTTGCTGGCGGCATTATTTTGTGGATTAATATTACTTGTAAGCCGAATTTACATAAATAGAACATTAAAAAAAATAAGTCAAATTATTAATAACTGTTTGTCAGGAAATATAGATTTGGATAAAGAGGTGGCTGAAACAAGGGAATCTAAGATTACGATGCAGTTAAGGACAGTCATAGAACGTGCAGAGCATGAAAAGAATTGTGCAAAGTTAGAAAAGAATGAAGTTGCAACCTTGCTGTCGGACTTGTCACATCAGTTGAAAACTCCTCTGGCGAATCTGTCCATGTATATAGAATTATTAAAAGATGAAAGACTGACAAGAGAGGAACAGCAGGAATTTATAAAGAAGGTTAGCGAGCAGAACAGCAAAATGGAATGGCTTACCAAAATGCTCATACAAATATCCAGACTGGAAGTTGGAATTATAGAGTTCGATGCGGCTCCAATTGAATTAAGGGAAACCCTTTCTGAAAGTATCAGTCTGGTATATGGGTCAACAGCTAGAAAACGTATGGAGATTGAAGTAGAAGACTTTACTGACTGTAAGCTGATACATAGCAGGAAATGGACAAAAGAGGTCTTTGTTAATATTTTTGAAAATGCAATTAAGTATTCCAAAGAATATTCAAAAATACTGGTAAGGGTAGTGCCCATGGAAATTTATACGAAGATTATGATAATAGATGAAGGAATAGGAATTTCTAAAGAGGAGTTTAGCCAGATATTCAAGAGGTTTTATCGTGGGAAACAAGTCAGGGAAACAGAAGGGAGTGGACTTGGACTGTATCTGGCTCAGTTGATATTGGCAAAGGAAGGTGGATATATAACAGTAGATTCTACTGTTGGAAGAGGAAGTGTATTTTCAGTTTTTTTGCAAAACAGTAAATAATACAGCTATCAGGTTCTTACAAAATTGTAAGAACTTTTTTTGGGAGTGTCATCAGGGTGTAAGAAATTTTTGGTACACTTTAGCCAGTAACATTAAAAACCAAGGATTATGTGCAGTAGAATATAAAGGAGGAGTATTATGTGCATTTTAAAAACAAAGAATTTAAAAAAATATTATGGAACAGCCCCCAACTTAGTGAAGGCATTAGATGGAGTGGATATAGAAATATATGAGGGGGAATTTGTAGCCATTGTTGGGACAAGCGGCAGCGGAAAATCAACTTTACTTCATATGCTGGGAGGACTGGATTACCCTACCAGCGGCTATGTTGCCGTAAGAGATAAAGAGCTTTCTGATTTTAATGAGAATGAATTAACTATTTTCCGAAGACGGAATATCGGATTTGTATTCCAAAATTATAATCTGCTCCCAATCATCAATGTATATGAAAATGTGGTTCTGCCTTTGGAACTGGATGGAAGCCATATTGATACGGACTTTGTAGAAGATATTTTAAAAACCCTGGGAATCGGGGATAAAAGATACAATAAGCCAAATCAGCTTTCCGGAGGACAGCAGCAGAGAGTCGCAATAGCCAGGGCACTGGCAGCAAAACCTTCCATAATCCTGGCAGATGAACCTACGGGAAATCTGGATTCAAAGACTTCTTCAGAAGTGGTGGGATTATTAAAAACTACCGGCCGGAAATTTAATCAGACCATTGTTATGATAACACATAATGAAGCGTTGGCTCAGCTTTGTGATAGAATCATACATATCGAAGATGGCAGGATTATAGAAAGAAGATAAGGAATAAGTATTTATACGCGTGGCAGAACACGCAGATAGGAGTAAGATATGAAAAATAATAATAAAAAAATTATTCATAAATTATCCGGAAGAAGTCTTAAGAACAACCGTATGCGCAACCTGTTTGCAGTGGTGGCAATCGGCCTTACTTCTTTGCTTTTTACGGCCCTTTTTACTCTTGGGAGTGGCATGCTGCAGATGACAGAGGAGCAGACCATGCGTCAGATCGGGACAAAGGCACACGGAGGGTTTAAATCAGTTACCCGGGTGGAATATGAGATACTGACGGCGAATCCTCTGGTTAAGGATTACGGATACGATGTTTTTATAGGAATTGCAGCAAATAAAGAATTTGAGAAAAGACAAACGGAGATTCGTTATGTGCAGCCGTATAATCTGAAATTCGGTTTTATGAAATTAGAAGACGGAAAACTACCGGAGAAAAAGAATGAAATTGTATTGGACACCATTGCACTTGATCTTCTGCAAATTCCACGAAAAGTTGGAGAAGAAGTTGCTCTGGAGTTTGATTTTTTAGGGAAAGAATATAATAAGCAATTCATACTCTCAGGATGGTACCAGGGAGATCCGGTAATAGGAGCAAGTACCGCATATGTTTCAGAGGAATATCTAAATGAGTTAAAAAAAGGAATGACTGACGAAGAAATACGAAAAGAGAATGAAGAGTCTCTCAATCGGAGTGGAGCAGGCCTTTATCAGGTTAATATCATGTTTAAAAATTCTATGCATATTGAGAAGAATATGATGGAGGTATTAGCTGACAGCGGGCTGAAACTGGATGATTCCCATATAGGAATTAACTGGGCATATATGACGGAGCAGGCTTCTGACATTGATATGGTTTCTGCGGTCATGCTGGCAGTTGTGTTCCTGGTAATGGTGTTAACGGGATTTCTGATCATATATAACATATTTCATATATCCATACTCAATGATATCCGCTTTTATGGTTTATTGAAAACAATCGGTACGACTAAAAAGCAGATTAAGACCCTGGTAATCAGGCAGGCCATGGTATTATCTCTGGTGGGCATTCCCATAGGACTGCTTTTGGGGTTCCTGGTTGGCAAAATATTTATGCCGGTTATTTTACATTTATCAGGTGGTATAAGTGTAACCGGTTTTGTTTTGAAAGGAAATCCCTGCATATTTCTCTTCGGGACAATCTTTTCCCTTTTCACCGTATGGATCAGCTGCCGTAAACCCAGCAGGATTGCTGGAAGCGTATCCCCTATAGAGGCATTGAAATATACAGGGGACATTAAGATGAAGGTTAAGAATAAGAGGACTACAAGAGGTGCTAAAATATCCAGAATGGCTCTTACCAATCTGGCCAGAAATAAGAAGAAAACAGGGATCGTAATTCTCTCTTTGTCCTTAAGTGTAATTCTTTTGACGGAAATTGTTACTCTCACAAAAAGTTTCAGCCTAGATGAATATCTGGAAAGTATGCTAACCGGCGATGCTATGATCTTCTCTTCCAGCATGATTAATTATAGACCTGATTTAAAACTCTCAGAGGAATTCTATCAGAATGCATTACATCAGGATGGAGTCGAGGAAGGAAATTTATTGTACCATAATAAAGGTGCCATGGACCACACTCTGACAGAAGAGGGATATGAGCAGTTTGCCAGACTTTACAAAGAAGAAAAACTGGATGCCAGAGATATGAGACTGGAAGAAACTTTAAAGGATAACAGGCCAATTTCAGAGCAGCGGTATGCCTATGACGAAGTGTTATTAAAGAATTTAAGATTACTGGAAGGTACACTGGATCTGGAAAAATTCCGGACGGGAAATTATGTAATAGTAGCTCCTTTATTATATGAGGCAGATTCTTATTATCATCCCGGTGATATCATTACACTTAATTTTACTGGTGCCAATCCGGAATATAAAGATATAAAGGATGATAAAGGAAATGTAATCGCCCAGGAATTAATTTATACCGGACAGAAGAAATATGAAGTTATGGCAGTAGCGGATATTCCTTATGGTATGACAGAAAAAAGGTTTTCTCTTAATGCTCTAACAACAATCTTATCTAAGAATGAATTGTTAAAAATGGATGGATTGGCAGAAGCATTTGCTGCCAGCTTTCAGGTTGAAGATGAGAAAGAAGCCGCTTTTACTGAATTCCTGGATTCCTATACAACACAGACGGATCCTGGTATGGCTTATCAGACAAAAGAAAGCCTGAGGGATGATTTTGCTTCTATGGTAAATGGCCTGACTCTGATAGGTTGTGCTTTGGCCTTTGTGATAGCCATTGTGGGAATCCTTAATTTTATTAATACCATGCTGACCAGTGTAATATCAAGAAAGCGAGAATTTGCAATGCTTCAGAGTATCGGACTGTCCAATGACCAGTTGAAAAAACTGTTACTGTTTGAAGGTATCTATTACATCTTATTCACTGCTGCCATTAGTTTGGCGGGAGGAAGTTTTCTGTCACTTACAGCAGTGCGGGCTCTTAATAACGTGGCAGAAAGTTTTAATTATCAGTTTACCTTGATGCCATTTTTAGAAACTATACCGGTATTCCTGGCAATTGTTTTTTTTGTTCCATCCATAGCATACCGTTATGTAAGGAAATATAGCATCGTAGAGCGGTTAAGGGAGGAATAGTATTGTCATTCTCAAATTTATGAGTATAATATTAATTACAGATAATACTAATAAAGGTCTTAATTTGTAATAAATACGAGGTGAAATAATGAATGACTATATGAAGGAATATGAAAAATGGATACAAAATGGAGATATAGATGCTGATTTAAAAAAAGAACTGGAAGATATCAAAGGAGATGAAGCAAAAATCCGGGACAGATTCTATTGCGATTTGTCTTTTGGTACAGCCGGTTTACGGGGAATCCTTGGTGCGGGTACAAACCGCATGAATAAATATGTTGTAGGAAGAGCGACAAAGGCATTGGGAAAGGTAATACAAAAGCAGGGAGAAGAATTTGCTAAAAAAGGTGTTGCCATTGCTCATGACTGTCGTATCATGTCACCGGAATTCGCCAGTATGTGTGCCAGAATACTTGCAAGTATGGGTATCAAAGTTTATTTATTTGATTCACTAAGACCTACGCCTGAATTATCTTACGCAGTGAGATATTATCAATGTGCAGCAGGTATTAATATAACTGCCAGTCATAATCCAAAAATATATAATGGATATAAAGTTTATTGGCAGGAGGGCTCACAGATTAAGTCTGATATTGCAGACCAGGTTTTAGAAGAAATAGCAAAAATGGATCTTTTTGAAGAGGATACCTATTTGTCAAGTTCAGAAGCAGAAGAACAAGGATTGCTAATTACAATCAATAAAGAAGTAGATGAAAGCTTCTACGAGAAAACAATGTCTGTTTCCCTAAGGGAAGAAGTAGATAAAGATATCTGTATTATTTATACCCCTTTAAATGGCGCAGGAAATATTCCGGTTCGTACTGTCCTAAAGAGAATGGGTTATACAAACATTCATATAGTAAAAGAACAGGAAAATCCGGATGGAACCTTTCCAACCATTGATTATCCTAACCCAGAAGATCATGCTGCCTTTGCCCTTGGGGAACAACTTGCCCTTGAGGTAGGAGGAGAGGTTTTAATTGCAACAGATCCGGATTGTGACAGACTTGCTGTTGAAGTGGTTCATCATGGAAAAATTGAGGCGCTGAATGGAAACCAAGTAGGAGTTTTAATAATTAATTACCTGCTAACATCTATGGCAGAAAAGAACTGTCTGCCTGATAATCCAGCGATGGTCAAATCCATAGTAACTGGTGAAATGGGAAGTGCGATTGCTAAATCCTATAATGTAAAGATGTTCAATGTTCTAACCGGCTTTAAGAACATCTGTGCTTTGCCTAATGAATGGGATAAAACAGGAGAATATACTTATATTTTCGGGTACGAAGAAAGTATCGGATATAATGTAGGAAGTTATTTACGTGATAAAGATGGTGTTTCAGCAACTCTTATTTTAACAGAAATGGCTGGATATTATAAAAAGCTTGGTAAAACTTTGATTGATGTATTAAATGATCTATATGAACAATATGGATATTATCGAGAGAATACAATATCAATTGTCTTAGAAGGAATAGAAGGTCAGGAACGTATTAAAAGAATGATGACGGAATATCGTATGAAGAACCCTAAAGCTATTGGAAGCTCAAATCTTGTGTGGATTACAGATTACGAAAGTTCTGAAGTAATCAATTTGGCGTCAGGTGAAAAAAGTAAGACCACGATAGAGAAAACCGATGCAATTGAATATAAATTCGATGACGGATGCTGGTATACTTTAAGACCATCTGGAACAGAGCCAAAGATTAAATTATATATTTATACGAAGGCTGATACTAGGGAAACAGCTGATTCTAAGCTGAAAGAAATGGAAAAGGCAATTTTAGATATTCTAAATAGCATTGAATAGTATGAAAGGACTGGGACATCGCATATTTAGCGAAGTCCCAGTCCTTTTATATTATATAGTCAGACAATAGTTAACTAATTTTTATATGATACGATCAAGTTTTTCTCCTAATTCCTTAGAAGCCTCCATTAATGGAAGTCGTAGTTCAGCAGAATCCAATAACCCTAATTTCTTTAAACAATATTTAATTGGAGCCGGATTAGGTTCTTTGAATAAAAGAGGTATAAAATCATATAGCTGCTTCCAGGTTTCCAGTGCTGCTTTTGTATTGTTTTCTTTTACTTTATTATAAACGTCTATAAAGAGTTCTGTTTTAAGATGGGAAGATGCCAGTATACCTCCCTGGCCGCCCAGTGTCAGTGTCAGATAGAAGAAGATATCTTCCCCAGTCAGGATGGAGAAATCCTTTGGAGGATCCATAAGCAGAGCCATTGTCTGTTTGATATCTCCACATGCATCTTTTAAACCTACAATATTTTTAATTTCTGCAAGTCTGTGAATGGTGTCGTTTTGTATATTGACCCCAGTACGATATGGGATATTATATATGATGATATTTAAATCTGTTGATTGTGCAATACTGTTAAAGTGACTGTAAATACCTTCCTGGTTAGGTTTATTATAATAAGGACAGACGGATAAGATACCTTGAATATCATATTTTTCAGCAATTTTTAATTTTTCAATTACTTTTGCGGTATAATTTCCGCCCACTCCCACATAGACAGGAAGTTTCTTTTCGTTATAATCTAAAGTTTTTTCTATCATTTCTTGAAATTCATAATCGTTTAGCACAGGTACTTCCCCTGTAGTACCTAATGGAATAAATCCACTTATCCCTTTGGTTGAATAATGATCGATTAGTCTTTTATAGGATTTATAATCTATTTTTTCATCTTTAAATGGAGTAACTATTGGTAGCCAAACACCTGTAAGTTGCATAAAAACCCTCCCTAACTCTTTCTAATTATATTTTATACAACATTATTTAATAATTAAAGTAGTATAATGCTATGAATCTTGCGAATAATGCTGTATAATTATATTATTAATATTAAGTGATCATGAACTTGTTCATGATATAATAAATCCGGAGGTTATATATGGGTGATGTTGAAAAAATCGGTTATTTAAATAATGATTTTGAAATGTTTCATATTATTGACAGCAAAAAGAAAGAATTTGATTTCCACTATCATGATTTCAACAAAATAATTATATTTATCAGTGGAAATATAAATTATTCCATTGAAGGGAAGAATTATTCCCTTAAGCCTTATGATGTTGTTCTTGTGAATGCAGGAGAAATTCATAGACCAAGTATCATTGATAATACAGATTATGAAAGAATCATTATATATGTGTCTACTCAGTTTTTAAATAAATATAAACAAGAAGATTATGACTTAAATTATTGCTTTGAGAGAGCGAAGAAAGAACATTCAAATGTACTTAGAATTCATTCCATTGATAAAAGCAAGCTCTATCAGGTATGTCAGGAACTGGAACATTCGTTTAATGATAATGAATATGCCAATGAACTTTATCAAAAAATCTTGTTTTTGGAGTTTATGATTCAATTAAACAGGACTGCAATATCCAATCATATCAATTACTTAGATTCTGTAAACGGGAATACAAAATTAATTCCAATTATTGAATATATTAACGAACATCTTACGGAAGAACTATCCATTGATAAGTTATCTTCCCAGTTTTATTTGAATCGTTATTATCTGATGCATTTTTTTAAAGAAGAAACAGGATATACTATCGGCAATTATATAACAGAAAAACGTTTATTACTTGCGAAGAACCTTGTTCAAAATGGGAGTTCTATAACAGATGCCTGCTTTCAAAGTGGATTCAAGAATTATACTACTTTCTTAAGAGCATTTAAGAAGAAATTCCATACCATTCCTAAAAATGCATCTTTTATTGATTAGTATATAAATAGAGAATTGATTTTTATATAAATTTATGTTAAGATAAATATAGTTAGCGTAAGCTAACCGCGTTTTTGACGCAGGAATAGGAGAATGTATTATGTATGAATCAGGAGAGAATTATCTGGAGACCATCTTAGTATTAAAAGAAAGATTGGGAAATGTAAGATCTATCGATGTGGTGAGGGAATTGAATTTCAGTAAACCAAGTGTAAGCCGTGCAGTTGGACTTTTAAAAGAAGATGGATATATTACGGTTGATGAAGATGGATTTTTAGAATTAACTGAAAAAGGAAGAGATAAGGCAGAAAGCGTTTATGAAAGGCATAGGATACTTACTTCATTCTTAATGAAAGTTGCTAATGTATCGGAAGAAACTGCGGAAGAAGATGCCTGCCGGATGGAGCATATTATAAGTCAGGAGACTTATATGGGAATTAAAGAGTTTTTAAAGAAATAGTAGTTGATAATAAATATCAGTGGCCTTTATTGATAAAAATTAGTCTTTAAGAGCCTTGATAATAAAGGAATTGTAGGTTATTATATATGAAAGTTAGCAATGGCTAACCACAAAGACAGGAGGTATCTATGTATTTAAATGGATATTCATTAGGAAGCACAAACAATAAAGAACTTAATATGAAGATTGCAAGACAATGCGCACCGTTACTGACAGGAATTAAAATTTCCAATTTGTTGATTACGT
This sequence comes from Mobilisporobacter senegalensis, assembly GCF_003752155.1. Classification (GTDB taxonomy): domain Bacteria; phylum Bacillota; class Clostridia; order Lachnospirales; family Lachnospiraceae; genus Mobilisporobacter; species Mobilisporobacter senegalensis. The sequence goes on from NZ_RJVG01000008.1 coordinate 80,745, forward strand.
CCGTTGATTATAAAGAGAATATATATGGTCTGTTTGAAGGTTCCGTTATCAGCATGAAATTTTTAGCAGGTATAGATGAGAGGAATACATTTCTCTTATATAAACAAGAAGATTTAGTCAAGTACATAAATGAACCTCAGATACAAAATTATCTCATATATGCAGGATATGAAAGTATGGAGTTAGAATATATTTTAGAGGAATTTGCTTCAAGATATTCAACCTATCTGAAAGAGAAGGGGGATTTTCCCCATGAGCTTGGACTCTTACTAGGATATCCAGTAGAAGATGTAATTGGATTTATTGAGAATGAAGGGAGAAATTTTCTGTATATTGGCTATTGGAAAGTATATAGTAACTTAGAAGAAGCCATAGAAACCTTTAAAAAATATAATTATGCAAAAGAAATTGTTACATCTTTAGTTTCACAGGGAGTGAGCATACAAAGAATTTTGAATGAATATCACTTGAATCCATTACGGAACCGGAATCAGTTAGTAGCGGTCTCTTAGTCGGAATCAGGCATGAATCATATAGATATTTTTAATATTAAAAAGTAATAGAATTTAAGGAGGAAGTAATATGGATAAAATAATTGTAGCTTATTGGTCACAAACCGGAAATACACAGGCAATGGCAGAGGCGATTGGAGAAGGGATTCAATTAGCAGGGAAACAGGCAGAAGTGATTGAAATTTCAAAAGTATCCATGGATGATTTAAAAGCAGCATCTGTGTTTGCGCTAGGTTGTCCTTCTATGGGTGATGAAGTATTAGAAGAAGCAGAGATGGAACCATTTGTGTCAGAAGTTGAAACTTTTGTCTCAGGGAAAAAGATAGCTTTGTTTGGATCTTATGGCTGGGGTGATGGAGAATGGATGCGCGATTGGGAAGAACGTATGAAAAAAGCTGGAGCGGTTATTTTAAACGGTCAAGGTCTCATTACATTAGAAAGTCCTGATGATGAGGCAATAAAAAATTGCAATGACCTTGGGAAAGCCCTGGCAGAGCAATAAGATCTAGGGGTGTTGTAAAAATCTACTTGATTTACAACACCTTATTTAATACAAAGAATTGGAAAATATTATAAATGTAATTATCTACAGATTTTGGACAAAGAAAGGAAATGTAATTATGAGTGTAGTTATCATTGGAGGACACGACCGAATGGTGTGTGAATATAAAAAAATTTGTAAAGATTATAAATGTAAGGCAAAAATATTCACACAAATGTCTGGAAATTTAAAAGATCAAATAGGCAGCCCTGATTTACTGATATTATTTACAAATACAGTCTCCCATAAGATGGTTCGATGCGCTTTATGTGAAGCAGAAAGAAACAATTTTGAAACAGTTCGAAGCCACAGCAGCAGTAAAAGTGCATTAAAAGAAATACTGGAAGTGAAATGTCGATAATATTTAAACATGATATTTAATTTGTAACTATATGTAATAATGATTTAATGATTATGTAATCAAATTGTTTTATAATTTAAGCCCATATATGATACAATATATTGTATATTTTCAAGGTATCAATTGCATTATAAGATAGTAGGAGTGAAAACTTTTTTATATTTGCAGTTTACGCCAAATAAAAAGAAAGTACATGATTTTATTTGGTTTGGAGGACAATTATGATCAATAAAACATCAGATTACAATAATGAAGATAATAAAGACAAAAAACATAAAAGGAAAGAAGTATTGATTTATGGTGGTGCCGGTCTTTTACTGCCATTATTGATATTATATTTTCTGTTATCTATTTATTATAATAAACATTTTTATAATAATACAATGATTAATGGCGTCAATGCCTCTAATATGACTGTGAAGCAGGTTGAAATTGCCATTAATAAACAGGTAAATTCCTATATCTTAACTTTAGAAGAGAGAAATAATAAATCGGAGCAGATATATGGTGGAGATTTTGAATTATATGCCGTTTTTGATGGAATGCTTGGAGAATTATTAAATGAACAAGATGGTTTCGCGTGGCCGGTATATCTGATAAAGTCTCGTGAATTAGAAGTAAATACTATGATTGAATATGATGAATCACTGCTGAAAGAGCGATTTAACCAATTAATATGTTTGACGAAGGAAAATACAATAAAACCTGTAAATGCTCATATTTCCCAATACGGGGAAAATGGATATGAAATAGTACCTGAAGAGCAAGGAGCCAAGGTTAAAAAGGATAAATTATACGAAAAAATCAAAGAGGCTGTTTTCCAGTTAGAGCCAGTGCTTTCCTTGGATAAGGAAGGTTGTTATGAAGAACCAAAGGTGGATTCTAAAAATCCAAAATTGCTAAAAGCACTGGAGGATATGAATAAATTAGTAAGTGCTAAAATAACATATGAATTTGGGGAAGATACGGAAGTCGTAGATGGCAAACGGATCAGTGAGTGGATTTCTATAGATAAGAAATATGTAGTACATCTAAATAAAGATGGTGTGAAGGAGTTTGTTGATCATATAGGGAAGAATTATAATTCTTTTGGAAGAGTTCGTACTTTTAAGACTTCATATGGTGAAACCATAAAAGTCAGCGGAGGAGATTATGGATGGTGGTTAAATAGAGGACAAGAAGCAAATGAATTAACAGAATTGATTCTGGCAGGAAAACAGGAAGTAAAAGAGCCTGCATATTTTCAAACAGCAAGTCAATATGGAGAAGATGATATCGGTGATACTTATGTTGAAATAAATTTAACTGCCCAGCACTTATTTTTCTATAAAGAAGGAAAGCGTATTTTAGAAACGGATTTTGTATCCGGTAATATTTCTAGAAATTATGGAACTCCTACAGGCACTTATCCAATTCAATATAAAGAAAATGATGCTACTTTAAATGGAGAAGATTATTCAACTCCTGTGAAATACTGGATGCCTTTTAATGGAAATATCGGTTTGCATGATGCACCATGGCGGAATGAATTCGGTAAGGATATCTATTTGACAAAAGGTTCCCACGGTTGTATTAACATGCCGCCGGATGCAGCAAAAAAGATGTTTAAAAATATTAAAAGAGGGGTTGCGGTTGTAGTTTATGAATTACAGGGAACAGAGAATTACGAGAAAAAAGATAATAAAAGATTAGACTCCATCAGAGAAGATTAAATAAATCTACTTGACAATTATATCAAATAAGATTAACATTAAGGTACTTCGAGCGACGAAGTATTGATGGAGTTGATATTATGAATATAAAAGATAAGCCATTAGAAGAAATCATTTTTCAGTTCGTTGATCAATGTAAATTATTATTCTTTCCGGAACAGTGGAATCCAACCTTTTTAGATTATTCTAAAAATGAGGCATTTGCTCTTTTTCTTATCTATAGAAAAGGTCAGGTAAACATGACAGAGATAGCAGATTACCTGAGTGTTCCTCTTAACACAGTGACAGGTATTGTAAGTCGTCTGGAAAAACGGGAAGTGATTCAAAGGGAAAGAGACAAGAATGATAAAAGAATTGTATATGTGACTATGAGTTCTTCTGGAAAACAATTTGTGAAAGAGCAGTTAAAAGAACTAGAGCATTATTTTCAGATGGTAGTATCAAAACTTTCCGATGAGGAATTAGATAATATGATTCATATTATCAATAAAGTTTTTGATATTCTTAAAGATAATACATTAGTGGAAAAGGAACAACGTTCCATTAAAAAGGTAAAAAGGATTACAATCGAGTAGGATAGAGAAATGTTTCAGTACATTTCTCTATCTTTAGAACAAATAGTTCGAACAGTGAACTATTCGGTGGAAGAATAAATATAGAAAGAAGGATTGGAATGGGCAGGATCATAATATTCACAGGAAAAGGTGGAGTTGGGAAAACCAGCGTGGCTGCAGCTCATGCAAGAAAAGCAGCTCTTATGGGAAAAGAAACATTAATTGTAAGTGCCGATATGGCACACAATTTAAGTGATCTGTTTGAGGTACCTATTGGAAAGGAAATAACTAAAATTGAAGAAAGATTGTATGGACTTGAGATTGATCCTAATTACGAAATGGAACATGATTTTACTGATTTACTCACGTCAATAAAGAAGATGATACCAGATATGGAACTGGATGATGGAGATGGGAATCTGAGTGGATTCGAAATGTTTCCTGGTATGGAAGAGTTATTTTCACTCCTTAAGATTCAAGAACTATACGAAAGTAACTGGTATGAGGTCATTATCGTGGATTGTGCTCCTACAGGAGAAACATTGTCCCTTCTTAAGTTCCCTGAACTATTCTCCTGGTATGTTGAAAAATTCTTTCCAATTGGGAAAGTAGCCATGAAAGTGCTTAGACCGGTAGGAAAGAAGTTCTATAAAATTGAACTGCCTGATACAAAGGCAATGAACGACATGGAGAAACTATATGTTAAGCTGACCGGACTGCAGGAACTATTTAAAAATAAGGATATCGCCAGTATTCGTCTGGTAGCCATACCGGAGAAGATGGTGGTAGAAGAGACAAAGAGAAATTATATGTATTTAAATTTATATAACTATAATGTAGATGGGCTTTTTATTAATCGCATCCTGCCAAAAGACATTGATAACACATTCTTTGATGAGTGGATACTTTTGCAGGAGAAGTATATAAATGAATTGAAAAATATCTTTGGTAATATTCCTATTGGGTTTATTAAATGGTATGACATTGATATTAACGGAATGCAGGCTATTGACCGTTTAGTTCTGGATGTTTTTAACGATGATAATTTATTTGAAATAAAAAATATTATTCCAAATGAAGTGTATGAAAAAAATACAGAGGGATATCTGCTATCTGTAAATTTACCCTGCCTAAGTAAAGAAGAGATTGAAATATATGAAACAGGAAAAGAGATTATTCTGCGCATTGGTAATTTCAAGCGATGTATTCCACTGCCAGGTATTTTTCGCAATTATGAGGTATCCTCCGCAAAACTTGAGGAAAGTATACTTAGAATTCAATTTGTAGAGCAAAAGGAGGAAAACTAATATGAATCACGAATTTGTAACAAAAATGATTCAGGCAAAAAAAATGGAGTATGAAGCTCTGAAAGAGATTATGCCTGAAAAGATGGCAGATCATATAAATGAACTGGAGAATAATATTATTGATGTATTAAAAGAATGTATTTTATCCGGCTTCACAGATACTAGGGCTCAGAAAGATAGTGAAGAAACAAAAACTAAAGTGCAAAAAGTAGAGATTGATTAGTTTAGGAGGTGAAAGATATGCGCATTATTCTATATACAGGAAAAGGCGGAGTTGGGAAAACCAGTGTAGCGGCAGCAACTGCCTGTAAGATTGCCGGCTCAGGTAAAAAAGTATTAATTATAAGTACAGACCAGGCACATAGTCTTGGAGATTCCATAGACCATAGATTAACCTATGAACCAACAAAAGTAGCAGATAATTTATATGCTATGGAGATTGATGGGGTAAGGGAGTGCGAGAATGCATGGGGAAATCTGAAAGAATATATGAAGAAGCTTTTAACTTCCAGAAGTGGAGAAAGTATAGAAGTAGAAGAATTATTAGTTTTTCCCGGATTTGAAGAATTAACCTCCTTGCTTAAGATAAAAGATATCTATGATAAGAATATTTATGATGTATTAATCGTAGATTGTGCCCCTACAGGAGAAACCCTGGCACTGCTTAAATATCCTGAAATGTTTGGTGACTGGATAAGCAAGCTGATACCAATGAAGCGTAAAGCAGTAAAAGTGGCAGGTCCGGCAGTAGAAAAGTTAATGAAAATACCAATGCCAAAAGATAGTATCTTTGATGAAATAGAAATCTTACATGAAAAATTACTGGGATTAAGAGAACTTCTGGGAAATAAAGAGGTGGTAAGCATTCGTATCGTAACCACTCCAGAAAAAATCGTGGTAAAAGAAGCAAAACGTAATTTCGCATATCTTCATTTATATGATTATAATGTGGATGCTATTATAGTGAATAAAATTTATCCCCAAAGCTCTCTTTCCGGATATTTTAATAAATGGGTACAAAACCAGAAAGAATCCCTTCTTGATATAAAAGAAAGCTTTACCGGATTACCAATCTTTTATCTTGAATTTTTAAAAAATGAATTAAGGACGTTAAAGTGTTTACAAATAGCAGGGGATAAACTTTATGAAAATGTAAATCCTTTTAATATATTATTTCAGGGAAAAATTTTTGCGGTTGCTAAGATGGAAGACAATGATTGTTTTATAATAGACATTCCATTCTTTGATAAAAAAGATCTGGATGTTTTTCAAAAAGGGAATGAACTGTTCATTATTATTAAAAATGAGAGAAGAAAATTTATATTACCGGATAAACTAAAGAATAAAGATATTACTGGTGCAAAATATATAGATGGTAAGCTAAATATAATTTTCCAATAAAATCACAAACAAATGTTCTAAAAATTCCTTGATTTGTTATTGACTTAATGATAAAATAAAAGCAAACATATGTTCAGGGAAAGGGATGGCAAAATGAATGTGATTTATGATGAGAATATGTCTCTTGAAAGAAAATTAGAGATTTTATCAGATGCAGCGAAATATGATGTAGCCTGCACTTCAAGTGGAGTGGATCGTAAAGGAACACCGGGAAGTATGGGGAACTCCATAGCAGCAGGCATATGTCATAGTTTCTCCAGTGATGGAAGATGTATCTCTTTACTTAAGATACTATTTACCAATGAATGTATCTTTGATTGTAAATATTGTCTGAATCGCGCTTCCAATGATATTGTCAGGGCATCCTTTACTCCGGAAGAGGTATGTTCTTTGACCATGGAATTCTATCGAAGAAATTATATTGAAGGTCTGTTCTTAAGTTCCGGAGTACTGAATAGTCCCAATTATACCATGGAATTGATCTGCCAGACTCTTAAGATGCTTAGGGAAGTATATCATTTTAATGGATATATTCATTGTAAAGCTATCCCGGGCGCAGATCCAACTCTGGTTGAGATGACTGGGTGGTATGCAGACCGTATGAGTGTGAATCTGGAACTTCCTACTACGGAAGGATTAAGGACATTAGCTCCTCATAAAACACGTAAGACTATTTTAAGGCCAATGAAGCAGATCCAGCTTGGCAGGGATGAGATGGCTGGTAAGTCAGCATACCAAGTGACTCAAGAAGCTCTGAGCGGATCTAATTTCTATGGTATAAAACAGAATAATAATAGGAATCTTCCAAAGAATAATAGTATTCATGAGACTAAAAATAATAGCTTAATTCAATTGCCACAGAAATACTCTGGAGGTTTACAAACTCAAGAAGAATCAGAGAATATAAATATCATTGCCAGAAATTCCTCTGCGTCCTTTGGTCTTGTGAAACCACCATCTGTTAATAGAGGTTTTGTTCCAGCAGGCCAGAGTACCCAGATGATCATTGGAGCTACACCTGAAAGTGACTATGAAATTATTTCAGTAGCTGAAGCACTATATCAGAAATTTGATTTAAAAAGAGTATTCTACTCTGCATATATTAGTTTGAATCAAGACAGTTTATTGCCTGCTCTGCCTGATGGGCCTCCCTTACTAAGAGAACATAGATTATATCAGGCGGATTGGTTACTGCGGTTTTATGGATTTCAGGCATCAGAATTACTTTCTAAAGAGAGACCCAATTTTAATGTCTTCCTTGATCCAAAATGCAATTGGGCATTAGGAAATCTAGGACAATTTCCAGTGGAGATAAATAAAGCGGATTATTTCACTTTACTTCGTGTTCCTGGAATCGGAGTGAAGTCAGCCCAGAGGATAGTAAAAGCAAGGCAGCTTGCCAACCTTAAATTTGATGATCTAAAGAAAATAGGAGTTGTTTTAAAGAGAGCATTATACTTTATAACTTGTAATGGCAAGATGCTATATCCAGTAAAGGTTGAAGAGAACTATATTACCAATCAATTGATTAGTTTAAAAGAAAAACTACCATTAGGTATTGATGGAAGCAATTCTTATAAACAATTATCTTTATTTGATGATGTTAAGTTTAGTTCAATGAACGGTATCATGAATGTTAGGAGTATGTCCTTATGATCACTAAGAAGATTTTTATGTGTGAAGATAGTGTTGATGGAATTTTTACTGCCATCTATGATGCCTGGGATAGCAGATATGGACATGACAATGTAAGAATTCAGGTCCAGGGGGAAGAAATGGAATTAGAACTATTCTCTGAATATATTGATGTGGGACCGGATGAAGAAAAGATAAGAAAAGTGGCAAGATCCATAAAGGAGAAAATTTCAGAAGAAGCTTTTGACATGGTATGTAAGGCGGCCTGGTCCCATGAAAAGAATAAAGGAGATGTGATCTATCGTTTCCTTATACTAGGCTTTCACATTGGTTCAAAAGTAATAAACCTTCACAGCAATGATACAGTGATCAAGATGTTCAATATGAATCGGAATGTATTCTATGAGACACATCATTTTTTAGGATTTATTCGATTTACAGAAAGTAAGAATCATATACTGTTCTCTAAGATAAATCCTAAGAATGATATATTACGGCTGATCGCTCCGCATTTTTCGGATCGTCTGAATAATGAGAATTTCATCATATATGATGAAAAGAGAAAATCAGCAATTGTTCATAGAAGTGGTTATCCGTGGATTTTTACCTATGCCAATGAACTGGATGTGGATAAGTTAAGTAATTTATCCCCTGAGGAAGAAGAATTTCGTGCTCTTTGGCAAACATTTTTTGATACCATTGGAATAGAGGAACGAAAAAATTACAGGTTGCAACGAAATAATTTACCAAAGCGTTTTCGCAGCAATATGGTTGAATTTAATACACAAGACTGAACAAAGAGCAAGAGTATTATTAGAACTGTTATTAAAAACTCTTGCTCTTTGAATTATGTTCCATGAAATGACTTGCAATTATTAAATAATTATATCACTAAAGTTGATTATATTAGATGAGGTTTATGATTCATTATTTTTGATAAGTTTCTAAATAATATAACTAGAAAATTTCTGTTTATTTAGTTATGATATAAGTATCTCAAATTCTGGAATGATAGTGTAATAATTTGGCGATATTAATACAATAGAATGAAAGAGTAATTTATATTTTTAAAAATAATAAAAAGAGGTGGATCATGAGAATTAGCAGAAACAAAGTTGCAATTATCGGAGCAGGAGTGGTCGGTACAACGATTGCCTATAGCCTTGTATTGCAGGAAGTATGTGCAGAGATTACTTTAATTGATATTAATGAAGTAAAGGCATCTGGAGAAGCAATGGATTTACAACATGGGATAGAATATTGTGGAAGAAATACTAAGATCACAGCAGGAAATTATATGGATTGCAAGGATGCTGAAATTGTTGTGATTACAGCCTCTGCACCTTATAGTGGAGAATTGGACCGCCTGCAGATGATGGACAAAACAGCAAACATTATTAAATCCATTGTGCCTAATATTATGGAAAGCGGCTTTGACGGAATCATCGTAGTAGTATCAAATCCTGTTGACATTATATCGTATCTTGTTCATCATCTGTCAGGGCTTCCAAAGAGTCAGGTGATTGGAACTGGTACTGCTTTAGAGACTGCCCGGCTAAAACAGCATATTGGTGAAATTTTAAATATTGATCCAAGAAATGTAGAAGCATTTGTTTTTGGAGAACATGGAGATTCGTTGACGGTTCCCTGGAGCCACGTAAGAGTCAGCGGTAAAAATCTAATGGAAATCATAAGAGATAATCCAGAATACAGTGATTTAGATTTAAAGAAGATAGAAGAGTCCACCAGAAAAGCAGGCTTTGATGTACTTGGTAAAAAGGGAAATACCCAATATGGAATTGCCAGTGTGGCAACAGGAATCATTTCTGCTATCTTAAGGGATGAATATAAGGCAATACCAGTGTCAACATATTTAGATGGTGAATATGGAGTAAAGGATGTATTTTGTGGTGTTCCGGCTATTTTAAACCGATATGGAGTTGTAGATATTGTAGAATTACATTTAACAGAGGAAGAAACGGAACGATTTGACAATTCAGTAAATGTCATTAAAGAGAATATAGAAAAATTAGGACTATGAGTATAAAAATGGAGAAACGTAAGAGTAGATGAATATTCTTATGTTTCTTCTTATAAAGAGGGAATAAATATGAAATATAAATTAGAACAAGTAAATGAAGAGAAAAGACCGGGATGCAGCTCCCATGGTGAAAAGGCAATGAAATTCTTTAAAGAAGGTTATAACTGTTCCCAATCGGTATTCCTGGCATTTAGCAATGAATATGGAATGGATACAGATACAGCATTAAAATTAGCTTCTTCCTTTGGAGGAGGAATGGGCAGATTAAGAGAAGTATGTGGTGCAGTCAGCGGTATGTTTTTAGTGGCAGGTTTGATATATGGTTATTCTGATCCGAAAGACTTTGAAAATAAAACGGAGCATTATAAAAGAATTCAGTATCTTGCGAAAGAATTTCAGGATAAGAATCAATCCATAATCTGCAGGGAACTTCTAAATCTTACTGATAAAAAAAACGACCCTGTTCCGGAACAACGGACAAAGGAATATTATCAAAAAAGGCCTTGTGTAGAACTGGTCGGGATGGCAGCAGATATTATGGAAAAATATATAGAAGAGAATAAGACTGAATAAGAGGAAACCTTAATTCTGGTATGATTTTAGCCTGGTATGAATATTAGTAAAATAACGGATATAAAGTAGGTGTAAATCATAAACAATTATAATTTTTTATTTGCATTTGGAATCACTTTATTCGCAGGAATGGCTACCGGCATGGGAAGTTTATTGACTTTATTCATAAAGCGGATGGATCATAAATTTCTAGCTGGCACACTGGGATTTTCTGCCGGAGTGATGATGTATGTTTCTACGATCGAAATGTTCCCGGAAGCAAGTAAGGTGTTAATACATACGTATGGTTTTACAAAAGGTTACGGATTTACAATAATAGCTTTTTTTGGCGGTATTGCATTAATTGCCATCATTGACCGTCTCATTCCAAGTGATTTGTTACCGGATGGATCAGGGAATAATATCATATTAAAAAAGGCGAAAAATTCCATTGGAGTCAAAGATTTTAAAATGCTAAGAACTGGATTATTTACCGTTTTGGTAGTGGCATTGCATAATTTCCCGGAAGGCTTGGTAAGTTTTATGACAAGTTTAAAAAATCCTGCATTAGGAGCCAGTATTGGAATCTCTATTGCGATACACAATATTCCAGAGGGTATCATGGTGTTTTCTCCAATATATTATGCTACCGGAAGTAAAAGAAAAGCGTTCTCTTATTCCTTTTACTCTGGGTTAACGGAACCGTTAGGCGCATTGATTGGATATTTTTTATTATACAATTTTCTTAATGCGACAACCCTTGGTATTATCCTGGCAACGGTGGCAGGAATCATGGTTTATATATCTATTGATGAATTATTACCTTCAGCAGAAATCCATGGGGAACATTATACTGCTGTTTATGGTTTTATTATAGGTATGGCAGTGATGGCTATGAATGTATTATTGTTTTCATAAATATGAAAGAAAGAGCAAGTAAACAGACATCTCTATTACTTGCTCTTTCTTTTGTATTTTTAATTCATCTTATCTATTAAGTTTTATCTGATTTATTAATATCTCCCATAAATTCATGGAGATAAGACAGAAGCTGCCTGATATTTTGAGTATTTATATTTGTTGAACAAAGTAAATCTTCTGGAATATGAATTGCTTCTTTTTTCAGATCTATTCCTTTTTGAGTTAATTTAATATATACATTCCGCTCATCATTACTGCTTCGAATTCTCTTAATATAATCAAGAGCCTCCAATTTTTTCAGAAGAGGGGTCAATGTACCTGAATCCAGATAAAGCCGTTTCCCCAGCTCCTTTACAGTAACCTGATCTTTTTCCCATAGAGCAAGTAAGGTGATATATCCGGTATAAGTAAGTCCAAGAGGATCAAGAATTGGTTTATATTTTCTGATAATCTCTTTGGAGCTGACATAAAGAGCAAAACATAGCTGATTATCAAGTGTTAATATATTTTCTAAATTATAATTCATATTCTCCTGATTAAAATTTTGTTTTTTTGACGACTTCATAAAATGTGGAATCCTTTCATTGTATTTCATGCAATTAAATAGTAACCAATTAATTAAGAAAAGTCAAGAAAAAGGATTGACATTTACAATTTAATTGTTTAAAATTAAATTGTAAACAATTAAAAGGAACTGTATCTTAATTAAGTTCCACTTAATAGGAGTAAAAAACGTGAACCGGTACATAATGAAAGTATTAAATAATTATTATGTACATTAATGCAAATCAGACTAAAATAGAATGAAATTCAAGAGAGGAGAAAAGATTATGAATATTTATGAATTTAAAGCAAAAAATAGATTTGATGAGGAAATAGTCTTAGACCAATATAAAGGAGACGTTGTACTTATTATTAATTCCGCAACTCAGTGTGGATTTACACCACAGTATGATGCTCTTCAGGATTTATATGAAAAGTATGCCAATGATGGATTTGTAATTTTAGACTTTCCATGTAATCAATTTGGAAATCAGGCACCAGGATCAGATGAAGAAATAGCTTCCTTTTGTGATGCCAATTATGGTGTCAGTTTCCCAACATTTTCAAAAATAGAGGTAAATGGAGAGAATGCCCATCCCCTTTTTAAATATCTTGTAAATGAGAAAGGTTTCGCAGGATTTGATGAAGGCCATAAATTAACACCTGTTTTAGATAAGATGTTGTCTGAGGCAGATCCGGATTATAAAAACAAACCAAGTATTAAATGGAACTTTACTAAATTCCTAATTGATCGTGAAGGCAATGTTGTGGAAAGATATGAACCAACGGAAGATATCTTTAATATTGAGGAAAGAATAAAAGAATTATTATAGCTATATAAATTGGAGGTCAGAACATGGTTAAAATATGTTTCTATGATACAAAACCTTACGATAAAATCTATTTTGAAGAATTAAGCAAAAATTATGATTTTGAGATAGATTACCTGGAGTCCAAGTTGAATCATAAGACCGCAGTTTTATCGAATGGTTATGATGCAGTGGTTGCTTTTGTAAATGATACCATTGATAGTAAAACAATTGATATTCTTTATAACAATGGAGTGAAGATGATTGCCATGCGTTGTGCAGGATACAATAATGTTGATTTTAAAGCGGCAAAAGGCAAGATACATGTGGTGAGAGTACCGGCTTATTCACCATATGCAGTTGCTGAACATGCGATAGCATTATTATTAACATTAAATCGAAAGACACATAAGGCATATATTAGAACAAGGGATTTTAACTTCAGCCTCAATGGGCTGGTTGGATTTGATCTTTATGGAAAAACCATGGGAGTGATAGGAACAGGTAAAATAGGAAAAGTTTTTATAGATATATGTAAGGGGTTCGGACTTAAGGTAATTGCTTATGATCCATATCCTGATAAAGAATCAGGGATTCAGTATGTTGACTTTAATGAATTATGTAAAGAATCGGATATTATATCCCTTCACTGCCCTTTGACAAAGGATACGCTGCATATGATCAATTCCAAATCAATGGATAAGATGAAAGATGGAGTTTATATTATTAATACTTCCAGAGGTGCACTCATAGATACAGAAGATTTATTAAATGCAATTAAAGATGAAAAAATCGGTGGTGCGGCATTGGATGTATATGAGGAAGAAACCGAACTTTTCTATGAGGATATGTCTTATAAGATCATACAGGATGATGTGCTGTCAAGAATTATTTCCATGCCCAATGTAATTGTCTCTTCCCATCAGGCGTTTCTGACAAATGAGGCGCTTCATAATATCGCAGATACTACCCTTCTTAATATAAAACGCTTTTTTGTCGATAATATATTGGAAAATGAAGTTTGTTAATAATATTAAGGAGAGAAATATATCATGAAATTTGTAATACAAAGGGTAACCCATGCTAAGGTAACAGTTGAGAATACGGTGGCAGGAAAGATCAATAAAGGCTTTTTAGTATTCATTGGTGTAGGAGCAGAAGATACCAAAGAAGAAGCAGACCGTCTGATCAATAAAATGATTCATTTACGTATCTTTGAAGATGAGAATGGGAAAACTAATCTTGCTTTAAAAGATGTTAAAGGAGAACTTTTATTAATATCTCAATTTACTTTGTATGCAGATTGCAGGAAAGGAAACCGTCCTTCCTTTATAAATGCCGGGAAGCCGGAATTAGCCAATGAACTTTACGAATATATTATCAGTGAATGTAAAAAGCATATTGAAGTAGTAGAGAAAGGCGTTTTTGGTGGAGATATGCAGGTTGAACTTTTAAATGACGGGCCATTTACAATAATTTTAGATTAAATATAAAAAGTATTGACTTTATAAATTTATAATGATAAAATTGCACGGGTAAGTCAAAGAAATGGATTGTGACTGATGATGCAGGCAAGACCAACTTAGTAGTAGCAATTATTACAAGTATGGTCTTTTTTTTCGTGATGGCAACGAGCCGATCAGCAGTATAACTAAACCGGAACCTATGTTTACATAAAGGTTCCAGTTTAGTTATACTGATAGTGGGCGACTGCCCACGAACTTTAGAAGCACGAAGGGCTTCTAAAGTCTGTAAGGCGAGCAATATATTGTAAGGCAATATATTATAAGGCAATATATTGTAAGGCAATATATTATAAGGCAATATATTGTAAGGCAATATATTGTAAGGCAATATATTGCTTGGCGCTATATATCCACAAGGCGCTATATGGTCGAAAGCATCAGATACAGTGATACTTCCAATTGTTAGACGCGTAAACAAAACAGAAGATATCCGGTAAAATTTGATTCATAGAATTGACTTAATTCATAGAATTGATTTAATTCATAGAATTGTTTTGCAGAATGAGAGGGATAGAATGTATAAGATTACAAAAGTAATTAATAACAACTTTATATGTTCTGTGAATGAAAAGGGAGAAGAGGTAATACTTAGAGGTCCTGGAATAGGATTTGGCAAGAAAGCCAATGATCTTGCAGCAGAAGATAAAATTGAGAAAATTTATAGCATGACATCTCAAATAGCACTTAGCAAGTTACAGAGCCTGGTTGCTGATATTCCTCTTATTCATGTAGAAGTTTGCACGGAGATTATCGAAAAGATCAAGAAAGATCTGGGAAAGCAATTAAATGACAATATCTATATTACTTTGACAGACCACCTTAATTTTGCAATAGAAAGACAGCGTATGGATCAAGAATATGCCAATGCAATTTTGTGGGAAATTAAAAAGTTTTATCCTCTTGAATTTAAGATGGGGTTGCAGGCATTAGACATTGTGAAAGAAAAATTAGGTGTAACATTAAAAGAAGATGAAGCGGGCTTTATCGCACTTCATATTGTAAACTCTGAGTTAGATACTAATATGAATGAGATGGTGCAGATAACAAACCTGATTCAGGATATCCTGGAAATAACCAAGAATTACTACAAGATAGAATTTGATGAAGATTCCCTGCATTTTTCAAGATTTATTACTCACCTGAAATATTTTGGACAGAGAATATATCATAATAAAAAAGTGAAGGATAATGATTTTCATCTGCAAAAAATTATAAAAACGAATTATAGTAAAGATTATAAATGTGCAGAACTAATACAAAATTATGTAAAAGACAAGTATCATCAGGAGTTGACTGGCGAAGAGATGATGTTTTTAACCTTACATTTAAAAAGAATATCTTTTGAATAAAGTGGATTGTGACTGGTTATTCAGGCAAGACCTAATTAGGAATAATTGGGTCTTTTTTTATGCAAAATAATATATCATGGAGGTAAATAAAATGAAAGATAAGATATTTGGTGTATTACAGCGTGTAGGTAGATCATTCATGTTACCTATTGCAATATTGCCTATTGCAGGTTTATTTTTGGGAGTTGGTGGTTCTTTTACCAATGAAACAATGCTGGAAACTTATAATTTAACAAAAGTAATGGGTCCTGGAACTTTTATCTATGCATTGCTTACTGTATTAAAAGCAGCAGGTGACATTGTTTTTGGCAATTTACCATTAATTTTTGCGATTGGTGTAGCAATTGGCATGGCAAAAAGAGAAAAGGAAGTTGCAGCCTTAGCCGGTGCAATTGCATTCTTTATTATGCATGCATCCATTGGTGCCATGATCACTATCAGCGGTGGTACAGAATCCATGCTTGCCGGTTCTTCAGCCTCGGTACTTGGTATCACTTCATTGCAAATGGGCGTTTTTGGAGGTATTATTGTTGGTCTTGGGGTAGCCGCATTACACAACCGTTATTATAAGATAGTACTGCCACAAGTCTTATCGTTCTTTGGTGGTACAAGGTTCGTTCCTATTGTTTCAGCAATAGTGTACATGATTGTAGGAATCTTAATGTTCTATATTTGGCCGCCGGTACAAACAGGTATCTACTCTGTAGGGGATTTGGTCCGTAACTCAGGTTACGGTGGAACAATGATTTATGGTATTATGGAAAGAGCGCTCATACCATTTGGCCTACACCATGTATTTTACTTACCTTTCTGGCAAACAGCAGTTGGCGGGACTGCACAAGTTGGAGGTCAGTTAATCGAAGGTGCTCAAAATATCTTTTTTGCCGAATTAGGAGCTACAGGTATTGAACACTTTAATGTGGAAGCAACAAGATTTATGTCCGGTAAATTTCCTCTTATGATATTTGGACTACCAGGAGCTGCATTGGCAATGTACCACTGTGCAAAAACCAATAAAAGAAAAATCGTTGGTGGTTTATTACTATCAGCGGCACTTACCTCCATGTTAACAGGTATCACTGAACCGATTGAATTTACATTTCTTTTTGTAGCACCAATCCTTTATGTAATTCATTGTGTATTTGCAGGAGCGGCATATATGATAATGCATATGCTAAATGTTGGTGTTGGGATGACTTTCTCAGGCGGTTTTATTGATATGTTCTTATTTGGTATTTTACAAGGCAATGATAAAACAAATTGGCTTAATATTGTATTAGTGGGTATCGTATACTTTGCCGTGTATTATTTCTTATTCAAATTTTTAATTATGAAATTTGATTTTAAGACACCCGGCCGTGAAGAGGATGATCAGGATGTAAAACTTTATACAAGAGCTGATGTAAATGCAGCAAAAGAAGCAAAAGCCGTAAAGGGTGACAATGGAGCAGATGAAGTATCTCCATTGATCGTAAAAGGTTTAGGGGGAAGCCAAAATATTAGCGATGTAGATTGTTGTGCAACCAGACTTCGTGTTACTGTGAATAATCCAGATAAAGTAAAAGATGATATATTAAAACAAAGCGGCGCTGCAGGAGTCGTGAAAAAGGGGAATGGCATTCAGGTAATCTATGGACCGCGTGTTACGGTCATTAAATCAAATTTAGAAGATTATCTTGCAGAAGGCCATCATGAAGAAGATTCAGAAGATTCCAATATGGTTAATGATAATAAAGAAGTCATTCATGCTCCAATAGAAGGTAGAATCGTAACATTAGAGGACGTGAATGATGGTGTGTTCTCGGCAGGTATGTTAGGGAAGGGTATTGCAATAGAACCTATGAAAGGCCGTGCAGTATCTCCGGTAGATGGGACTGTTTCAACTGTATTTGAAACAAAACATGCAATTGTCATCACATCTGATAGCGGTGCTGAAATATTGATTCATGTGGGAATGGATACAGTTCAGTTAAATGGGAAACACTATACGACTCATGTGAAAGATGGTGACAAAGTTAAAGTCGGTGATTTATTAGTAGAATTTGATATGGATAAAATCAAAGAGAAAGGTTATCGTTTAATTACACCTATCATCATTACAAATACAGATAGCTACAAAGCAGTCAGTCCTTTTGCAACAGGGGATATCAAAGAGAAAGAAGCAATTTTAAATATAGAATAATATAGTTTTACAGAAAGCCAGTATCTGAATAAATACAATTCAGATATTGGCTTTTTTTATTATGTGTGATAGAATTTTTATTAACGTTAAAAAATTAACAAAAATCAATATAAGGAGGTCAATTATGACGATTACCATATGTATCGGAAGTTCATGTCATTTAAAAGGTTCCAGGGAAGTGATTCGCAATTTAGAAGAATTAGTAGAAAGAAATGGACTTCAAAATAAAGTAGAAATGGAAGGTTCCTTTTGCCTGAACCAGTGTGTGAAGGGAGTTTGTGTAAAGATAGAAGATCAAATATATTCTGTAACCCCTTCTACCACAGAAGAATTTTTTAAAAATGAAGTGTTAACAAGAGTGAAATAGTCTTATTTTTTTGCATAATTTTAATAGTTAAATAAATATCAATAAGGAGATAAAAATGCTAGAGAAGAATTATAATTTAAGTAATATAAAACATGAAGTGTTATTAGAAGTTGCTAAACTTGCGAAAAATAATAACCTTAGTGATGTTGATAAATTGCCATATCAAATGATTGAAGGGCCCCAATCTAATTTTAGATGCTGTATCTATAAAGAGAGAGAAATTATTAGTCAAAGAGTCCGCTTGGCACAAGGAAAATCGCCAAGTCCAACAAAGGAAAATAAAAACATTGTTCAGGTAATCAGCAGTGCATGCGAAGGATGTCCTATTGCGAGATATGTTGTTACTGATAATTGTCAAAAATGTATGAGCAAAAAATGTCAGCAGGCATGTAAATTTGATGCCATATCCATGACAAAAGACAGAGCATACATAGAAGCATCCATATGTAAGGAATGCGGAGCCTGCGCACAAGCCTGTCCATATAATGCAATTGCAGATCTTATGAGACCTTGTAAAAGAAGCTGTCCGGTAGATGCCATATCAATGGATGAAAATAATATTGTCATTATTAATGAAGAAAGGTGTATTAATTGTGGGTCCTGTATTAAAGACTGTCCTTTTGGCGCAATTTCAGACCGTTCTTTTATGGTGGATGTAATTAAACTGATACAAACAGGAATTCCCGTGTATGCAGAAGTAGCACCTGCGATTGAAGGACAGTTCGGGAAAGGAATATCCATTGGAGCCCTCAGAGAAGGAATAAAGAAATTAGGGTTTGTGGATATGTATGAAGCAGCAATAGGTGCAGATATTGTTGCTGTGAATGAAGCAAGAGAACTTATAAGAGCCAAAGAAGATGGGCATAAGATGACTACATCCTGCTGTCCGGCATTTGTTAATATGATAAAGAAACATTTCCCAACAGTCATAGATTGTGTTTCCACAACAGTATCTCCAATGACTGTAACTGCAAGGCTTATAAAATCAGCTCATCCAGATGCTGTTGTAGTTTTCATTGGACCTTGTATTGCCAAGAAAGGTGAAGTACTTGAGAGTGTCACTCAAGACAGTGCAGACTATGCATTGACCTTTGAAGAGCTGGATGTACTGTTTGAAGCATTTGAGATAAACCTCAATACGGAAGAAAGATATCTTCAGCAGGCAAGTATTTATGGAAAACAATTTGCCAGTTCGGGTGGAGTGACAAAAGCAGTAGTTCAGGCGATTGAGGAAGAAGGATTAAATAGTGAGGACTATAAGGTGCGTCAGTGCAATGGAGCCGATGAATGCAAGAAAGCATTGATGATCTTAAAGAGTGGGAAATTACCGGAAGATATTATTGAAGGTATGGCTTGCGTTGGAGGATGTATGAATGGACCGGCAAGCAGGATAACAGGTCCTGTCACAATGAGGAATCGAAATGAATTACTTGACCAGACAGATGGAAGAGGGATTCATGAAAATCTAAATAATTATGAAAAATATAATTTTTCTGTACATAGGAAATAATAAAAAGAGACTGTCCCATTTCTGGTCTTATAACTACAAGAAGATCTATGCTCTTTCCTGACACACACTGCTGTCCTTGACTGAGATTATAAATGATGATAGACTACTATTAAAACAAATGAAAACAACACGAATCAACGTGGTATTTGTTGGAATTTGGAGCGATTGGACAAGATAAAAGTTGTTTGGGAGGAGCCATAATGTATACGGTATTACTAGTTGATGACGAAGCTTTAGTAAGGGAAGCAATTAGTTCTAATATGGCATGGGAAGAATTAGGCTATGAATTAATTGGAGCATGTAAAAATGGGAAAGAAGCCATGGAGTTTCTGAAAGAGAATAGAGTTGATTTAGTCATTACTGATATTTGCATGCCTTTTGTTGATGGCTTGGAATTATCTAAATTTGTATTTGAAAGTTATCCCGATTCAAGAGTAATTATTATTAGTGGTTATAATGAATTTGAATATGCGAAAAAAGCTGTAAAATACAGAGTGGCAGAATATGTTCTAAAGCCTGTAACAATGGCAGAGCTTAGTGAAGTTTTATTAAATGTCAGGAAGACCTTATTTGAAGAGAAAATTAAAAAAGATAGTATGAAGAAGCTGGAGGTTGCTTATATTAAAAACCTTCCTATATTAAGAACAAGATATTTAAATCAAATGGTGAATGGAATTCGTAAGGAAGAATTAGAGGAAGATATTCAACTAAAATTAAAAGAGCTAAATATCAGTATAGAGGGTAAGTATTATACCGGAGCAATTGTCATGGTTGAAAAAACAGAGGAATTTCTCCTTATGATGCCGGAAGCAAAGAAAGACTTGCCAGCCTTTATTATCTTTAATATTTTAGAAGAAATGCTTGCAGCAAGTGCGAATAATATTGTTTTTCAGGATTTAAATAATAATACAGTGATTTTATCAGGGACCGAATCAGAAGAGGAACACAGACAGCAATTTCAAAAGATATTTGAAGAGTGCAGAGGGATTGTAGAGCGTAACTTTGGTTTAGGCATTACGATAGGTATTGGAAAGAAAGTAACCGCTCTTGGGAAAATAAGCAGGTCCTATGAGAGTGCAATTACAGCTTTACATTATAGATTTTTATATGGAGTCAATCGTATTCTGGATATCCGGGATTTTGCAAATAGAACTTCCAAAAACTATGATTTTAATGAGGAGATTAAAAGATTAGTTACAGCAATTAAGATCAATAGTGCTAATGAGATTAATGAGATCTTAGCAGAAATGAAAGAGTTATCCAGAAAGTACCTGATTTCCCAAAGCAGAGTATACGCTGTATTACAAAATTTAATTGTTTCAGTAAATCATCTTTTAGAAAATGCCAATGTATTAAAAGAAAATCTGGAGGAGAAACAGGAGGAAATATTACAGAGATTATATGGTGAAGAAACTTTGGATGACATTGATATGGTCATGGGTAATTATTGCCTCTATATTGGTGAATTGTTGTCTGAACAAAGAGAAGGCTCAGGCAAAAAACAGGCAATCCTTGCAGTGGAGTATATAGATAAGAATTATGCCAATCCAGAATTGACCCTGCAATCCATCTGCAATGATCTTGCAATCAGCACCAGTTACTTTAGTACGATCTTTAAAAATTATACCGGAGAAACATTTATAGAAGCTTTGACTAAGAAACGTATGAATAAATCAATGGAATTATTGGCAAATACCTCTATGAAGATATACGAGATCGCAGAAAGGGTAGGCTTTAGTGATCCTCATTATTTTGCAATTACATTTAAAAAATATACAGGAATGACACCGAAAGAATATGCCAAAGAAAGAAGGCGTGAATAGTTATGAATCGTAAAAAGAATAACTTTTTGCCCCTTCCTTTCAAACGTATTCGAATGAATATGATTTTCTTCTTTTCTGTTTTAATCCTGTTTGCTTTGTTCGTATATTTAGGGATATCTATTCAGGTAACAGAAGAAGCAGTACTTGAGAATTCTACTGAGTATACAAAACAACTGATTGGACAAGTGAATAATGATATTGATGTTTATATCAGTTACATGGAGAATATATCCACTATGGTGGTTTCTAATATGGATATCAGAGAATATCTAAATGGGAATAAATTGGATTATAATAGAGAAGAAATTCTTAGAAATAGAGTATTGTCCCAGTTTGAAACCATATTGAATATGAGGGAAGACATCTATAATATAGGGATTTACGGGGAAAATGATAAAATGATTTTAAATCGTGGAAATCAGATTATAAACCCCAATGTTGATGTAAAAAAAATGGATTGGTATGTAAAAGCAGTCAGATCAGACGGACGCAGAGTGCTCTCTTCTTCTCATGTTCAAAATCTTATTTATGATGACTATAAATGGGTGGTAACTTTAAGTAAAGCTATTAGGACAAAAGATACAGGTGAAGTTCTTGGAGCTTTACTTGTTGATTTAAATTATAGTTCTATCACAAATCTTTGCCAGAATATAAATATGGGCAATAAAGGATATATATTCTTGCTTGATGAAAAGGGAGAGGTTATCTATCATCCAAAACAGCAATTGATCTATACAGGTTTGAAGAGAGAAAAGATATCAGAAATCCGGGCCTGTGAAGATGATCATTTTATTACAACGGTAGATGATGAAACAAAGCTCTATTCTATGTCAACTTCAGAAAAGACAGGCTGGACCGTGGTTGGTGTGGCTAATATTGATGAGTTAGTTACGAATAAAGAAAAAACCCAGAAGACATATTTCTTAAGTGTATTATTATTACTGTTAGCCGCAGTGATCGTTGCATTTATTTTTTCTGATCAACTTACAAAACCAATCACGGAATTACGTAAGTCCATGAAAGAAGTAGAAAAAGGTAATTTTGAGGGGATAGCACTGCAGGATCTGGGTGATAGTGAAATCGGCATGCTCTATCGTTCTTTTAATATAATGACTGATGAAATCCAAAATTTAATGCATGATAAGATGAAACATCAAAAACAAAAATATAAGTTAGAACTCAGGGCATTGCAGTCACAAATCAATCCTCATTTCCTGTACAATACTCTGGATTCTATTGTATGGATGGCTGAGGGGGGCAACAATAAAGAAGTTGTTATTATGACCTCCTCATTAGCGAAACTTTTAAGACAGAGTATTAGTAATGAAGAAGAATTTGTAACGATCGATAAAGAAGTGGGATATGTGAGAAGCTATCTTACAATACAAAAAATGCGTTATAGAGATCAGCTTAACTTTGAAATTGATGTAGACCCTTCCATTCATTGGTATCAGATCGTCAAGCTTACCTTACAGCCACTTGTAGAAAATGCCATATATCATGGAATTAAATACAGAGAAACAAAGGGAACAATTAAGATTTTAGGATATGAAGCCGGAGATGATATCATACTTCAGGTCATTGATAACGGAGTAGGAATGGATGAAGAAACATTAAATCATCTATTTGATAAAAAAGAAAAATCAGAGAAAAGTAATGGTGTTGCCATTGAAAATGTAAATCGCAGATTAAAACTTTATTATGGGGAAGATTATGGTCTGTTCTATGAGAGCAGGATTAATGCAGGAACTACGGTAAGCATTGTAATTCCAAAGGGGGAAGGTGCGATACAGGATGAATAAGATGAAAACATATAGTAAGAAGTTGATTATATTAGTATTTGTAATAGGAATCCTGTTTCTCTTTTATAGTAATCAGATGAAACCCCAAAAAGCTTATAAGATAATCTGTATTACAAAGATTATGGATGAGACAAATGGATTTTGGAATTCTATTATGGATGGTGCCAATTTGGCTGCTTCTGAATTTGGAGTTGAATTATCCATTAGCGGGCCAGATGTGGAAGAAGACTATATAAAACAGAATCAGTTAATAGAAGAAGCGATTAAACAAAAACCGGATGCTATTGTTCTTGCAGCTGCTGATTATGAAAAAACTAATGAAAGTGCAAAGAAGATAGTAGAAAATGGAATTAAGCTTGTTCTAATTGATTGTGAAGTTAAGGATGATATTGCTGATACTACCATATCTACGGATAATTATAAAGCAGGAATCCGAATGGGTGCTGTGATGAAAAGGCTGCTGCAAAACGAAGATCAGATAGGAATTATAAGTTTTGTAAAAGGAACTTCAAGTGCGATTGATCGGGAAGCAGGTATTCGAATGGGCCTATCTGATGATCAGGATAGAATTGCAGAAATTGTATATTGTGATTCAGATTATGATAAGGCAGAACAGCAGACGAAAGAAATGCTTCAAAAAAACCCTAAAATAACAGTATTAGCAGGATTAAACCAATATTCTTCCGTAGGAGCTGGAAAAGCAGTTAAAGAGTTAGGACTGGGTGGAACCGTCAAAATAATTGGATTTGATAACGCCAGGGAACAGATTAAATATCTGGAAGAAGGTATTTATGAGGCAATTGTAATACAAAAATCTTTTAATATGGGATATCTTGGGGTAGAGAGTGCAGTAAAACTCATTAAAGGGGAACGTGTAGAGAAGGAAATTGATTCCGGTTCTACTCTTATTACCAAAGACAACATGTATTCCAGTTTAAATCAGAAATTATTATTTCCATTTGAATAAATACTTGTGGGGCATCCTTATCACGTTAGTGAAGTTTATCACATTTTATGTTTTCAAAATAGTGTATGATTATCCAACAGAGACAAACGGTCTCTTTATGGATTAATCATACACTATTATTTTTAGTTATTGGTCACAATATACAAATCCCACATGACAAAAAGGTTAAAATATTACGAAAAGTAATATTTTAACCTTTTCACGTAAGATAATCTATTAAAATTGAACAAAGCCTATCTTATAATGTACATACGATAGTTGATACAGGATTTGAGGCATTTCTCAGATCCATATTAGAAAGTGGAAGGTGAAAACAGATGTCTAGGACACTAATCTCTATGGAAGGAATTGATAAGTCTTTTGCTGGAGTAAGCGCTTTAAAGCAGGCTAAGCTTGAGGTGAAAGCTGGCGAAGTACATGCGCTGATGGGCGAAAATGGTGCCGGAAAATCTACTTTAATGAAAATCCTTACAGGTATCTATAGTAAAGACAATGGTTCCATAAAGTTTGATGAGAAAGAAGTAGAATTTAAAAATCCAAGAGAAGCACAGGACGCAGGTATTGTTATTGTTCATCAGGAACTTAACATGATGAACCATCTTACAGTTGCTCAAAATCTTTTCATAGGTAAAGAAAATATGAAAGGTAAGTTCATTAATGATAGAGCAAATAATGAACAGGCAAAATTACTGTTTAAGAAAATCAATATTGATATTGATCCAAAAGAAATAATGGGGAATCTTACTGTCGGCAGACAGCAAATGGTGGAAATAGCAAAAGCAATTTCAACAGATGCAAAAGTAATTGTATTTGATGAGCCAACAGCTGCATTAACAGAAACAGAGATTACTGAATTATTTAAAATAATCAGGGATTTAAGAAATAAAGGTATCGGTATTGTTTATATATCACATAGAATGGATGAAATAAAACAGATTACTGACAGGGTTACAGTAATGCGTGATGGTGAATATGTTGGAACTTTAATTACAGAAGAATGCACGAAAGATGATATCATCAGCATGATGGTAGGACGTGTTATCTATGAAGATCCAAAGCAAACAAGTAATGTACCGGCAGATGCACCGGTTGTATTAAGTGTTAAAAACTTAAATGCAGGAAAAATGGTCCGTGATGTAAGTTTTGAACTTAAAAAAGGTGAAATACTTGGCTTTTCAGGATTAATGGGTGCAGGAAGAACGGAAACTGCAAGAGCGATCTTTGGAGCGGATCCTAAAGAAAGTGGACAAATTTTTGTTAATGGAAAAGAAGTTACAATTAATAATCCTATGGATGCCGTTAATGCTGGTATTGGATATCTTTCAGAAGATAGAAAACGTTATGGAGTAATTGTTCAAAAAACGGTTGCCGACAACTCAGTAATGGCAAACCTGGAGAATTATAGTTCCGGTATTTTTATCAATGATAAAAAAGTAAAGAAAGATTCTAAAAAATATGTGGAATTATTAAAAACAAAAACACCTTCTGTAGATCAATATGTAATGAATTTATCCGGTGGTAATCAGCAAAAAGTAGTTATTGCAAAATGGTTGATAAGAGATAGTGAAATACTCATCTTTGACGAACCAACAAGAGGTATTGATGTTGGTGCTAAAAGTGAAATATATTCACTTATGAATGAACTGGTAAAAGAGGGAAAATCAATCATAATGATATCTTCCGAATTAACAGAGGTTCTAAGAATGAGTGACAGAGTCATTGTTATGTGTGAAGGAAGAATAGCTGGAGAATTTTCAATTGAAGAAGCAAATCAAGAAAAGATTATGCATTCTGCAACATTGAGAAAATAGTAGGAGGATTTAAAAATGGGAAACAATTCATTAAAACGTGTATTTAAGAATATGGGTACACAAAAATTAATTGCAATATTAGCTTTAGTATTTATTTATGTATTTTTTGCAGTCTTTAGCAGTTCATTCAGAACTTCTAATACTTTAATCAGTATTTTCGATTCATCCTATTATATAGGATTTATGGCAATCGGTGTGACATTCGTAATTATTACCGGGGGTATTGATTTATCCATAGGAACGGTTTTAATTTGTTCCTCATTAATTGGC
This sequence comes from Mobilisporobacter senegalensis, assembly GCF_003752155.1. Lineage (GTDB taxonomy): Bacteria > Bacillota > Clostridia > Lachnospirales > Lachnospiraceae > Mobilisporobacter > Mobilisporobacter senegalensis. Next base: position 107,241 of record NZ_RJVG01000008.1, read on the forward strand.
GGTGTTCTTTACGAAAAAGGATTACCACTTGCACTTGTTTTAATCTGCATTATATTAATTGGTGCATTATTTGGATTCATAAATGGTATATTAGTTTCTAAATTCAAATTACCAGCGTTTATCGCAACTTTAGGTACAATGATGATTACAAGAGGGTTTGGCTCAATTGTTACAAAGACGAAGAGTATTACATATCCGCTTCGTACAGCAGAAGATGGATGGTATAAATCATTATTCCGTACAGGTCCCATTGGTAATATGGAAACAGGCTTTCCAACAGGTTTCATTATTTTAATGGTATTAGCAATAGCTATGGCTATTTTCTTAAATAAAACAAGACCGGGCAGATATATCTTAGCATTAGGAAGTAATAAAGAAGCCACACGACTTTCAGGTGTAAATGTTGTAAAATGGGAAACACTTGCTTATGTAATCAGTGGTACATTCGCTGGTTTGGCAGCAATTTCTTATATAGCAATTTATTCTACTGTTCAACCTGGTTCAGGTAATGGTTTTGAAATGGATGCAATTGCAGGTGTAGTTATTGGTGGAACATCACTTGCAGGTGGCGTTGGTTCTATTGCAGGAACAATCATTGGTGTATTCATCATGAGTATTTTAAAAGTAGGTCTTCCATTTATTGGACTCCAACCACATTATCAATTATTTATAACAGGTTTTGTAATTATTCTGGCTGTTTATGCTGATGTTCGTAACAGAGCAAAATCAAGTAAAAATTAACTTAGTTTATAATCCTGGATACAGGGTATAAAAATAAATGTTCATAAGAATAAAGGAGGAAATATTTTATGAAACTAAAAAAGGTAGTAGCGATGGGGATTGCAACTGTATTAGTTGCAGGTATGATGTTAACAGGATGTGGAAAGAAGGAAGAGGTTACTCCGGAAAACACTGAAAACACTGGTACTGAAACAACAACTGAAACAGATACTGGTAATAGCGAGAATTTAACTGTTGAAATTATTGCAAAAGGTTTTCAACATGATTTCTGGCAGGCAGTTTTAAAAGGAACTGAAAAAGCAGCTGAAGAATTTGGTGTAACAACTAACTTCGTTGGACCAGCAAATGAAAGTGCAATTGCAGAACAAGTAGAACAACTTAATAATGCAATCAATAAAGGACCAAGCGCTATCGCTTTAGCAGCTCTTGATACAAGTGCAGCAGTAGATGCAATTTCCAATGCTCAATCTAAAGGTATTCCAATTGTAGGATTTGATTCAGGTGTTCCTGGTGCTCCGGAAGGATCTGTAGTAGCAAATGCTGCAACTGATAACTACAAAGCTGGAGAATTAGCAGCTGAAAAAATGTATGAAGCAATCAAAGATAAAGTAACTGATCCTGCAGAAACTGTAAGAATCGGTGTTGTAGCTCAAGAAGCAAATTCAGATTCAATCACAAAACGTACAGCAGGTTTTGTTGAAAAAATGTCATCATTAATTGGCGAAGATAAATCAACTGTAGAAGGACATGATAAATATAACAGAAAAGTTGATGGTGCTAAAGTTGTCATTGAAGTAAGAATTCCTTCAGAAGTATCAGATAATGCTGGTAAAACAGAAGCTTTAACTTTACTTAACAAAGCAGATTTAGTAGGTATCTATGGTTCAAATGAATTTGCATCTAAATGTATCATCAATGCAAATGAAGGTATGAATAAACTTGGTACTGATAAAGTTATCGCTATCGGATTTGATTCCGGTGCTCTTCAAATCGATGCAATCAAATCAGGTGTATTCTATGGTTCAATTACTCAGGATCCAATCTCTATTGGATACAACGCTGTTAAACTTGCTGTAGCTGCAGCAAAAGGTGAAGCAGTAACTGACGTGGATACAGGCTGTCAATTCTACAATGCAGAAAACATTGAAAATGAAGATATTGCTCCATTATTATACGAATAAAATCAATATGGCAGAAGAGTGATTGTATATAGATTTGGCTTTGCAGAGCAATCTGCAGAGCCATTCTGCTAAAAAGATAAAAAGGAGAGTTTTTATGTTAAAAGGAATACCCCAAATATTATCACCAGAATTATTAAAAGTTTTATGTGAGATGGGACATAGCGATACAATTGTAATTGCAGACGGCAATTTTCCGGCAGAATCAATGGGTAAGAATGGAAAAGTATTACGTCTGGATGGACACGGTGTTCCAGAAATTTTAGAAGCAATATTAAAAGTTTTTCCTCTTGATAGTTATGTAGAAGAACCAGTGAGTCTTATGGAAGTTGTACCCGGAGATAAGGTAGAAACTCCAATATGGAATACTTACAAAGAAATCGTAAGTAAATATGATGGACGTGGTGAGAAATGCGTAGGTAATATTGAACGTTTCAAATTTTATGATAAAGCGAAAGAAGCTTATGCGATTATAGCAACAAGTGAAAAAGCTCTTTATGCCAATGTATTATTACAAAAAGGTGTAGTAGTAGAGTAAAAACATATAAGGAAGAAAATAATTCAAATTTATATATATCTAAAGTAAAACAACATAAATTTTGCCCTCTCAGTAATTAATATAAATAATAAGCAGACACTTGCCACATGAGTATCTGGAATTAGAGTGGTGGCTATCTATATGAAGATAACCATCACTCTTTTTAGCTAAAATGAAAGAAGTAGTATTAATATTTAAGAAGTAATAATGGTGAACTTATAGAAAGGCGGCTACATTATGGAAAATAAAAAATATTCAATTGGATTAGATTATGGCACACAATCAGGAAGGGCAGTTTTAGTAGATGTTTCAACAGGAGATATTGTTGCTCAGGCTGTAAAAGAATATACTCACGGAGTAATTGATGAATATTTACCAGATAGTAATATTAAATTAGGTCATGACTGGGCATTAGAACATCCAGGGGACTATTTAGAAGTGGTTGAGACTACAATACCTGAGGTATTAAGGATATCAGGAGTAAGAGCAGAAGATGTGATCGGTATATCGGTGGATTTTACTGCTTGTACGATTCTTCCAATTGATAAAGATGGTCTGCCATTAATGTTTCATGAAGATTTAAAAGGGGAACCACATGCCTGGCTGAAATTATGGAAGCATCATGCTGCCCAGTCACAGGCAAACAAGTTGAACAAAATTGCTAAGGAAAGAGGTGAGAAATTCTTAGCCAGATATGGTGGGAAGATTTCTTCAGAATGGATGATTCCAAAATTGATGCAGATTTTAGATGAAGCACCGGAAATATATGAGACAGCAGACCGTTTTATGGAAGCAGCAGATTGGATTACTATGATGCTTACAGGAGAAGAAAGAAGAAACAGCTGTACAGCCGGATATAAAGATATGTGGCATAAGCAGGAAGGTTTTCCTTCCAAAGAATTTTTCAAAGCATTGGATCCAAGGCTTGAGAATGTAGTGGAAGATAAATTAAATGCTGATATTTATCCCCTTGGAGGAAAAGCTGGAGAATTAACAAAGGAAATGGCAGAAAAAGTTGGACTTATGCCTGGAACATCAGTGGGAATCCCGAATATTGATGCCCACGTAGCAGTGCCGGCAGTGGGGATTACAGAACCAGGAAAGATGCTAATGATTATGGGAACATCAACCTGCCATATCATGTTAAATGATAAAGAGGTAATTGTACCGGGTATGTGCGGCGTTGTGGAAGATGGTGTAATTCCGGGATACTTTGGCTACGAAGCAGGCCAGGCCTGTGTAGGGGATCATTTCGAGTGGTTTGTAGAGAATTGTGTATCAAAAGAATATTATGATGCTGCCAAAGCTGCAGGCCAGAATATCCATCAATATCTAACAGAAAAGGCCGGTAAATTAAAAGTGGGAGAGAGTGGTTTAATTGCACTTGATTGGTGGAATGGCAATCGTTCTGTGCTGGTAGATGCTGACCTTACAGGAATGATATTAGGATGTACGCTTTTAACAAAACCGGAAGAAATCTATAGAGCTTTGATCGAAGCTACAGCCTATGGCACTAAGATGATCATAGATACTTTTGAAAAGACAGGAGTGGCAATAAATGAACTCTTTGCTTGTGGCGGTATCTCGAAGAAGAATAAATTAATGATGCAAATATATTCAGATGTAACAAATCGTGAAATTCGTATTTCTTCATCAGACCAGACCCCGGCATTAGGAGCTGCTATGTTTGCAGCTGTTGCGGCAGGAAAAGAAAAAGGCGGATATGATTCTATTGTAGATGCAGCAAAAGTAATGGGAAAAGTGGAAGAAGAATATTATAAACCAATCAAAGAAAATGTTTTAATGTATGATAGATTATACAAAGAGTATGAAAGGTTACACGACTATTTGGGCAAAGGTGAGAATGATGTCATGAAACACCTTAAAGCCATTAAAACAGAAGCAAGAAAGAAATAGCAGAAGAGGTAATTGGGAAACTAATAAGTATTCTAAATTTGTGATACAATTCATACAAATTCCTTCGCTCCAACGCTCCTTCCGCTTAACTTCCGCTCCGGAATTGTATTATTTGTATCACAAATGACCAAAATTTTGGAGTTTCCCAATTACCTAAAAAATATACTTTCACAAGATGAAAGCAAAAATTTAAAATTACCCCCCTTGCCGATTTGTTATGGAAATGATAAGATTTCAATAATTCAATCGGAAAGGGTGGTAATTTTTATGTATCAGGGAATAAAAGGAAAAGCTCTTAAACAATTACAAATAGATAATCGAATTTATGATTACTATAGTATACTTTCTTTACAAGAAGAAGGTTATGATATAAAACATCTTCCATATTCAATTCGGATACTGTTAGAATCTGTGCTAAGGCAATGTGATAATTACATTATTACAGAGGAACATATTCGTAACCTGGCAAATTGGAATAACTTTGAAAACCTGGAAGCAGAGGTGCCATTTAAACCGGCAAGAGTAATATTGCAAGATTTTACGGGAGTTCCTGCTGTTGTGGATTTAGCATCAATGCGTCTGGCAATGGAAAAGGTAAATGGAAATATTAATAAAATAAATCCGGAAGTTCCAGTGGACCTTGTTATCGATCACTCAGTTCAAGTGGATGAATATATTTCTAAGAATGCCTTAAAGGATAATATAAAGATTGAATTTGAAAGAAACATGGAACGATATCAGTTCTTAAACTGGGCAAAAGAAGTATTTGCCAATTTCAACGTAGTTCCTCCTGCGACAGGCATTGTCCATCAGGTAAATTTAGAATATCTGGCAAAAGTAGTAATAGAGAAGTCAGAAAAAGATAGAACAGTTATATATCCTGATACATTAGTAGGAACAGATTCTCATACTACCATGATCAATGGTCTTGGTGTATTAGGGTGGGGTGTTGGAGGAATTGAAGCGGAAGCCGGTATGCTTGGACAACCATCCTATTTCCCGATCCCCGAAGTGATAGGAGTCCGTATTACAGGTTCTTTAAATACAGGTGTGAATGCTACGGATCTTGCTCTTCATATTACAAAAGTATTGCGTGGCAGAGGAGTGGTAGGTAAATTCATAGAATATTTTGGAGAGGGAGTAAACCAATTATCATTGGCAGATAGGGCAACAGTAGCCAATATGGCACCTGAATACGGTGCAACTTGTGGTTTCTTTCCAGTGGATGAAGAAACTCTTAATTACCTGGAATTAACGGGACGTTCGAAGGAGCATATTAGTCTGGTAGAGAAGTATCTTAAAGAAAATTATATGTTCTATGATAAAAATCAAGAGGAACCAAACTATAGTGAGATTATTGAAATAGACTTAAATGAGATTGAAACCTCTTTATCAGGACCAAAGCGGCCTCAGGACTTGATTCCTCTAAGCAGGATGAAAAAAGAATTTGTTAAGTCTGTTACAACAGCTCTTGGTAATCAGGGACATGGGCTTTCCGAGGAAGAGTTTGAAAAAGAGGTTACCATTCAATTGCCGGATGGAAGAAGCAGTACTATGAGAACAGGTTCCATTGCCATAGCAGCTATTACATCCTGTACAAATACCTCTAATCCAACGGTTATGATAGGAGCGGGTCTGCTTGCCAGAAATGCAGTTCTAAAAGGTCTGAAAGTGCCAGCTCATGTAAAAACTTCTTTGGCACCAGGTTCAAAAGTAGTAACGGGATATTTGAAAGAGGCAGGGCTGCTGGAATATTTAGAACATCTAGGTTTTCATATTGTTGGTTATGGCTGCACCACTTGCATTGGTAATTCGGGACCTTTATTACCGGAAATCTCAAAAGAAATTATAGAAAATGATTTATTAGTTACTTCAATATTATCAGGAAATCGTAATTTTGAAGGCCGTATACATCAATTAGTAAAAGCAAATTATCTGGCATCCCCTATTTTAGTTGTAGCATATGCAATTGCAGGAACCATGAATATTGATTTGCTGAAGGAACCATTAGGCGTGAATGATTCTAAAGAGCCAGTGTATCTGAAAGATATATGGCCTTCATCAAACGAGATTTCCAGAGAAGTTATTAAAAGTGTGAAGCCGGAATTATTCAAAAATGAATATAAAACAGTTTATGAAGATAATTCCCTGTGGAACTCAATAAAGGTTGAAAAAAATGAATTATATGAATTTGACAGAGAATCAACATATATACAAAATCCTACTTTCTTTGCCCATATGTCCAAAGAACCTGGTAAAATAAAACCAATATCAGGGATAAGGGTGGTAGGAAAGTTCGGTGATTCTATTACTACAGACCATATTTCACCAGCAGGCTCCATAGGAAAGAATACCCCGGCAGGTAAATATTTAATGGAACATGGCATCAATCCTGAAAATTTCAATACGTATGGATCCAGGAGGGGAAATCATGAAATCATGATGAGAGGAACTTTTGCTAATATACGGATCCGTAACCAGCTGGCACCAGGTATTGACGGCGGATATACAACTTATTGGCCTGAAAATGAGGTAATGCCAATCTATGATGCCTGCATGAAATATAAAGAAAATAATACAGGTTTAGCAATCCTTTCTGGTAAAGATTATGGCATGGGTTCTTCCAGAGACTGGGCGGCAAAAGGTCCCAGCCTTCTTGGAATTAAGATAGTAATCGCAGAAAGTTATGAACGTATTCATCGCTCTAACCTTGTAATGATGGGGATTCTGCCTCTCCAATTTATAGATGGTGATACTCCTGAGAGCTTAGGATTGACTGGTGAAGAAATTTTAAGTGTTGATATTGATGAATCAGTAAAACCTTTTGATAAAGTTCTGGTTACAGCAAGTTTAAATGGAAACATTACAAAATTTAATTGCAGGGTTCGTTTTGATTCCATAATCGATATTGATTATTATCGCCATGGTGGTATCTTGCAGATGGTTTTACGCGATAAGCTAAAAAGTGATTTAAATCCCTAAAATATGAAAAAATATATCTAATAATCACTAATTTTGCACCTGAATTATAAAATAAGTATAAAAAATATCTAAAAAATCTATTGACAATTAGTATAAACGTTGTTAAAATGAGAAAGAATTAGAAATAAATAATTACTTGGATTGTTACTGGGATGCAGGCAAGACCAAATTTTGTAGGGCAATATTTAAAGATTTTGTCTTGTAAGATTTGGTCTTTTTTATGCCCAAAAGGACCTTATCAATCAGTATCTGATGACTACCAACTGTAACACTCCCACTTCTAAAGTGGGAGATAACAGTTGCTACGTCCCTAGATAAGAGGGGCTAAGATTCAGATGTGGTAAAAACCACACCTGAATCAAGTTTCACTTTATATTTTGAGGTGTAATAATGCAAATTGAGAAAGTAATCAATAATAATGTGGTAAGTGCAAGGGATGAAAGCAATCGTGAAGTTGTTGTGATGGGCAAAGGAATTGGTTTTAAGGCCAAAGCAGGAAATATAATTAAAAAAGAGAAGATTGAAAAGATTTTCTACATGGATAGCCAAAGTTCAGTAGATAAATTTAAAGAATTATTAACAACGATGCCATTAGAGCACATACAAGTATCTAGTGATATTGTAGAATATGCGAAAAGGGTTTTAAATAAGAAATTAAACCAAAACATATATATTACATTAACAGATCATATTAATTTTGCTGTAGAACGTTTCAATCAAGGCATGATGTTTCAAAATCCATTATTGTGGGAGGTGAAAAATTTTTATCGCCAGGAATATTTAATTGGTGAGTATGCGGTAGCTTTAATAAGAAAGGAATTGGGTGTGAACCTTCCTGTTGATGAAGTGGCATCTGTTGCTCTGCATATTGTAAATGCCGAATATGATACAGTGATGGGTGAAGCGATTAATATAACAAGGTGTATTCCCGAAATTCTACAGATAGTAAAAGATTACTTTGAAATAGAGCTTGATGAAGAATCCATACATTATGAAAGATTTATCACTCATTTAAAATTCCTCACTCAAAGAATGGTGAAGAAAGAGTTATTAGATAATAAAGATAAAGATTTTAAAGAAATGATTGAAAGATTATATACTGAAGAATATAAATGTGCCCAGAATATTGCAGATTATATTAAAGAGCATTTTGGTCACAATATTACAGAAGAAGAATTAACGTACTTAACAGTACACATAAGGCGAGTTTTATTAGCAGATAATTAAGAGACAATCAAAAGGATTAATTAAGGAGGAACTATGTTTAATAAATTAAAGGAAGCATTTGGACTAGGCAGTAAAAAGAATGTAATTTTAGCACCGGTGGAAGGAGAGGTATGTCCGCTCAGTGAAGTAAGTGATCCTACCTTTGCAACAGGAATTTTAGGAAAAGGAGTTGCTATCAGGCCCAACAGAGGAAGAGTGGTAGCACCTGCAAACGGAGTGGTTACTATAATGTTTGATACAAAACATGCAGTTACTATAACAACGGATACTGGAGCTGAGATTTTAATCCATATTGGGTTAGATACTGTGAACTTAAAAGGAGAGCATTTTAAGTCCTATGTAAAAGCGGATGACAGAGTAAAAGCTGGGGATTTATTGGTAGAGTTTGATATTCCTAAGATCAAGGAAGCAGGATATGAAGTTATTACACCTGTTGTTATCTGTAATTCAGACAATTTTCCGGAATTGCAGACAATCACAGGAAAAGCAGTAAAAGAATTAGATGAAATTATAAATATATAGAAATTTTTTCTAATATTTATATTTTTATATAGTTACAAAAGCATTCTATAATGGAAGGAGGGCAACATGAGAGAAATAAAGTATGTCATCAAGGATGAGATGGGTATCCATGCAAGACCTGCTGGGCTTTTAATTAAAGAAGCTGGTAAATTTACCTGTACCATCAACATCAAGAAGGACACAAAAGAAGTGGATGCAAAACGCATTATAGGAGTTATGGGACTTGGGGTCAAACAAGGAGAAGAAATAACAGTTATTTTTAATGGCCCGGATGAGGAAGAAGCAGCAAAGACGGTCGCAGAATTTTTAAAATCCAATTTATAATTTGGTACTTGCGTGTAGCTACACAAAGGTAGCAGCGCGAAAGAAAGGGGAAGTTTTATTATGATGAAATATCTTCAAAGATTAGGTAAATCTTTAATGTTACCTGTAGCATGTTTACCAGTGGCTGGTATCCTTATGGGTATTGGTTATTGGATCGATCCAACTGGCTGGGGTGCTAACAATGTATTATCTGCATTCTTAATTAAAGCCGGTGGAGCTTTAATCGATAATATGGCAATTCTGTTTGCAATTGGTGTAGCTGTTGGTATGGCGAAAGATAACGATGGAACAGCTGCTCTTGCAGGTCTTGTTTCCTGGTTAATGATTACCACTTTATTATCAAGTGGTGCAGTTGCAATGTTTACAGGACAAGAAGCAGCAGATCCTGCTTTTGGTAAGATCGCAAATCAATTTATTGGTATTCTTTCAGGTCTTATTGGTGCTTCTTGCTACAATAAATTCAAAAATACAAAATTACCGGATGCGTTGGCATTCTTTAGTGGTAAGAGATGTGTAGCAATTGTAACAGCAGGTGCTTCCGTATTAGTAAGTGTTGTTTTATTCTTCGTATGGCCAGTTATTTTCGGCGCATTAGTTTCATTTGGTACAGCGATTACAAGCACAGGAGCAATCGGTGCCGGTATCTACGCATTCTTAAACAGATTATTAATTCCAGTTGGTCTTCACCATGCATTAAATTCAGTATTCTGGTTTGATGTTGCAGGTATTAATGACTTAGGTAACTTCTGGTCAGGTGAAGGTACATTAGGTACAACTGGTATGTATATGGCTGGTTTCTTCCCAGTTATGATGTTTGGTTTACCTGCTGCAGCATTAGCAATGTATCATACTGCAAAATCTAATAAGAAAAAAATCGCAGCAGGTTTATTAGGAGCAGCAGCTTTGTGTTCATTCTTTACAGGTGTTACAGAACCATTAGAATTCGCATTCATGTTCTTAGCTCCTGGACTATACTTAGTACATGCAATTTTAACAGGTATCTCTGTATTTATCGTTGCTTTATTACCAGCCAGAGCAGGTTTTAACTTTAGTGCAGGTCTAGTTGACTTCGTTTTAAGTTTTAAAGCTCCAATGGCTCAAAATCCATTATTATTACTTCCAGTTGGTTTAGGATTTGCAGTTGCTTATTATGGTATTTTCCGTTTTGTAATCACTAAATTTAATCTTAAAACTCCAGGTAGGGAAGATGATGATGTTACTGAAGAAGAATTACATACTACAATTTCTTACAGTGACTATGCACAAGTTGCAGCTACAATTCTAGAAGGCCTTGGTGGTAAAGATAATATTGCTTCCGTTGACAACTGTATTACAAGACTTCGTATTGAAGTAAAAGATTACACAGTGGTAAATGAAAAGAAAATTAAATCTGCAGGTGTAGCCGGCGTTATCAGACCAAGCAGAACCAGTGTTCAAGTTATTGTTGGAACTCAGGTTCAACATGTTGCAGATGAATTAAAGAAATTACTATAATTATATTTTATATGGTTATAAGAGTTTAATATATTTAATAAAGTATAGGAATGAAGGTAAATCCTTTCATTCCTATATTTTTATCTGATGATATCAATAATCAAAAGATTGCATATAGTATAATAAAAAAGTAAAGGATTTGTTATGCAGAAGTATGTTGTTTTGTCATTAGAATTACATTTGTTCTTTGCCAGAATTATGAAAGAACATTCGTTATTCTTAGAAGCAGGCTTTGTACAAAAAGACGAAAACTTCATAAAAGAGGCAGATAACTATAGAAGACAGTTTGAAAAACTTTTGTTTGATGTGGTACAATTAAGTGATGGAATTGTAAGATGCGATATTTTAGATTCAGGTGAAATTGTTACAGAATTTACTTGCAGTACAGAAAAACACACAGAAAAATTATCGGGTATTCCAATCAATACAGAAATTACCAGATTGGAACAGGGACTAAGATGTGAAAGGGTATCCCGTATCACTTCGGATATCACCAGAAGAGTACGAAGGATCAATCGGGAAGCAATCAGGTTATTAGACGGCCTGATCCATTTAAAAGAGGAAATACTACGTAAAGTATTGTCATGTGATATGTACACATTTAATTATCCTCTATTAATAAAACATATAACAAGAGAAGCAAAACTTTATCGTTCCTATATTATAGCATTAGAGAACGGGAAAGATATAGAAAGTCAAAGTATGAAGCAAGTTGAATTGTTCTGGAACCAAATTATGATGGAACATGCATTGTTTATTCGTGGATTGTTAGATCCAACAGAAAACGAACTTATCGATACTTCCAATGAATTTGCAAAAGAATTTGCATGTCTTTTAGAAGCAGCCAAGGACATGACAGATGAAACAATTGAGAGCATCACCAACGAAACCATTCGTAAAACAGTACAGCTGCGTGATTTTAAAGAAGCAGGAACAAAAGGAATTGATTGCTGTGAAATTCAATCAATAATATTACCATTATTAGCAGATCATGTATTAAGAGAAGCAAATCATTATTTAAGATTATTATATTCAGAAAAAAACTATTGTAATAAATAAGATTTATTGTTATAATGGCATAAGTATATTAATAGAATTAATAAATAGCCATAAGGGAGTGGATTTCAATTCCTGTCTTATGGCTTTTTTCATTTCTGCGAGAGTAATTAAGGAAATTGAATAAATAATTTTAATAATTACAAAAATATGTTAGATTTTCCTAAATATATTAATATATCTAATAAATGCCTCTATTGTTACTTATTTATATTGACAAAATTGTAGGAAACAATGTATGATTATAATGGCATTTGTTTAAAGTTGTAAAGTAAACAAGTAGTTTAAAAATGTAAGAAAGTAGGTTGAATTTCATGGCAAAGTACATGATAAAGAGGATTGTTGCGGCCATTTTTACGGTATTTATAGCTGCAACCATTACGTTTTTCTTGATGAAATTAGTTCCAGGTAGCCCGTTCACTTCAGAGAAGACCAATGAGATTGCAGAAGCTGCATTGAATGAAAAGTATGGTTTAGATAAACCAATATACGTTCAATATCAGAAATACATAGGTCAATTATTAAAAGGGGACCTTGGAATTAGCTATAAACTTAGAAAAAATGTGTCGGTAGCAAGAATTATAGAAGATTCATTCCCAATTTCAGCAAAACTGGGAGGATTTGCTATATTGTTTGCTATGGCTTTTGGTATACCATTAGGATGTATCGCTGCACTTCGTAGGAATAAGTGGCAGGATAACGTAATCCGTGTAATGTCAACGGCAGGTATTGCAATACCAGGATTTGTTATTGCGACTACATCGATGTTAATATTTGCACTAAGTTTAAAGTGGCTTCCAACATATGGATTGGATGAACCGGCTAGTTATATCTTACCAGTATTTACATTAGGATTTTACCCAATGTGTTATATTGCAAGATTGCTTCGTTCCAGTATGCTTGAAGCAATGGGACAGGACTATATTAGAACTGCCAAAGCCAAAGGTATGTCAGATTTTGTGGTAACTTTTAAACATGCAATGCGTAATTCGCTGATTCCTGTTATTACATATCTTGGACCACTTGTAGCATATACATTAACAGGTGGATTCGTTGTTGAAAAAGTTTTTAATATACCTGGTTTAGGACGTTATTTTATTAAAGCAATAGATGCCAGGGATTATAATATAATTATGGGTACAACGATTTTCTTAGCAGCTCTTATTATTATTATGAACCTTGTATGTGACATATTATACAAAGTAGTTGATCCAAGAATTAATTTAAATGAATAGAAAGGAGCAAAATCGTGATTTTAAATAATAAAAAATTATTTAGTACTCAAATAGAAGTGACCGCAGATGATTTTGCACCTGCTTCCAATAGAGAAAAAAATGAATTAGTAACCATGGGGGAAAATACCAGTTTTTGGAAGGATGCATGGAGAAGATTAAAACAGAATAAGATAGCAATGGTTTCTTTAGTAATTATTATCCTTATTTTATTATTTGCAATTGTGGGACCATATCTTAGCCCATATAGTTATAGTCAACAAATCAGAGGAGATGAAAATCTTACTCCATGTTTCAAACATCCATTTGGAACGGATAATTTGGGACGTGATTTATTGGTCAGAACTATGATCGGAGCCAGAATTTCACTTCTTATCGGTATTGGAGCAGCATTACTTGTATTAGTGATTGGTTCTATATATGGAGCAATATCAGGACTGCTCGGCGGAACGGCAGATGCAGTTATGATGAGAATCGTGGAAGTTATTTACTCACTTCCGGATATGTTAGTTATTATACTTTTAAGTATTGTATTAAATGATCCATTGACAGCAGCGTTTGACTCTGGGAAAGCCCTCGGAGGATTACAAGTTTTAGGACCTGGTATTATAGCTATGTTCATCGTATACGCTCTTCTTTACTGGGTTGGTATGGCGAGGATTGTACGTGGTCAGGTATTGCAATTAAAAGAGATGGAATATGTAAATGCAGCAAGAGCGTTAGGGTCTAACAATGCAAGATTAATTAAAAAACATTTATTACCAAACTGTGTTGGACAATTAGTTGTAACCACCATGCTTCAAATTCCTTCAGCAATCTTTACAGAAGCATATTTAAGTTTCTTGGGAATTGGTGTAAATAAACCCCTTGCAAGTTTAGGTTCCCTGGCTTCAGATGCTTTAAATGGTATTTCGTCTTATCCATATCGTTTGCTGTTCCCGGCAATTACGATTAGTATTATTATCTTAGCTTTTAACTTATTTGGTGATGGTCTTCGTGATGCACTGGATCCAAAGATGAAATAACGAAGGAGGACATTGTTATGGCAGAATTAAATAATAAATCATTACTTAATGTAAATGATTTCGAAGTGTCTTTCTTTACTTATGCGGGAGAGGTTAAGGCAGTTCGAGGCGTTACTTATGAATTAAAACATGGTGAAGTAATGGGAATCGTAGGAGAGTCAGGTAGTGGTAAATCCGTATCATCCTATGGTTTAATGGGAATTATTCCTGATCCAGGTAAAATTATAGGTGGTTCCATTACTTTTGACGGGAAAGATATAACAACAATGCCAGAGAAAGAAATGGCTCAAATCAGAGGAAAAGACGTAAGTATGATTTTCCAGGATCCAATGACATCCTTAAATCCGGTCTATACGGTAGGAAATCAAATTGATGAATCTTTAAGAAAACATACTGATTTAAATAAGCAACAAAGAGAAGAGAGAATTATTGAATTATTTAAACTTGTTGGTATCAACCAGCCTGAGAAGAGAATGCATCAATATCCCCATGAATTCTCCGGTGGTATGAGACAGCGCGTTATGATTGCAATGGCTTTAGCCTGTAATCCAAAATTATTGATAGCTGATGAGCCTACAACTGCTTTAGATGTTACAATTCAGGCACAGATTATTGAGCTTATGAAGGAATTGAAAGACAAAATTAATATGTCAATCATCTTTATTACTCATGATTTAGGAGTTGTATCTGAGATTTGTGACAAGGTTGCAGTAATGTATGCAGGTAATATAGTAGAAAGTGGAAGTATTGATGATATCTTCTATGATCCAAAACATCCTTATACATGGGGATTATTAAAATCAATTCCAAAACTAAATGCAGAAGAGCATGAACGTTTAATTCCGATTGAAGGTACTCCGGTAGACTTGATTAATCCTCCACAAGGCTGTGCCTTTGCACCTAGATGCGAACATGCTATGAAAATTTGTTTGACCAAGAAACCTCCTCTATGTCATGTTGGAGAGAATCACGATTCTCTTTGCTGGCTGAATGTGAAAGAAGAATTTGATAAGGAGAGTGGGAAGTAATGGCAGAACAATTAAAGAGTGATAACCTGATTGAGATCAAAGGTCTAAAGAAATATTTCCCAATCAAGGAAGGGTTATTTAAAACAAATAATGTAAAAGCAGTAGATGATGTCAGTCTGTTTATAAAAAAAGGTGAAACATTAGGTCTTGTAGGTGAAAGTGGCTGTGGTAAGACAACATTTGGAAGAACCATATTAAGACTGCATGAACCAACAGAAGGTCAGATTATCTATGATGGAAAAGATATTACGAAAGAAGATATGCTGCCATATAGAAGAAAAATGCAGATTATCTTTCAAGATCCATATGCATCTCTAGATCCAAGAATGACCGTTGGCGATATTGTCGGTGAGCCGCTGGACATTCATAAGATGTATAAAACAAAAGAAGAAAGAAAAGAAAAGATTTATAAATTACTTGAAACGGTAGGATTAAATGCAGAACATGCCAATCGATTTGCACACGAGTTCTCTGGCGGACAAAGACAAAGAATTGGGATTGCTAGAGCATTAGCAGTAGAACCTGAATTTATTGTTTGTGATGAACCGGTATCTGCATTAGATGTATCTATTCAGGCACAGGTAGTAAACATGCTGGAAGATTTACAGGCGGAAAAAGGATTTACATACCTTTTTATAGCACATGATTTATCAATTGTAAAACATATCAGTAATCGTATTGGTGTTATGTACCTGGGACATCTGGTAGAATTAACAACAAGTCAGGAATTATACAAAAATCCATTGCATCCATACACTAAAACATTGCTTTCAGCAATTCCGGTTGCGGATCCTAAGACAAGCAGAAGCAGAGAGCGTATTGTCTTAAATGGAGATATACCAAGTCCATTAAATCCACCTAGTGGATGTACTTTTAGGACCAGGTGTCCGTATGCGACGGACATTTGTGCGAAGGAAAAACCAATATTTAGGGAATATGGCACTGAGCATTATGTAGCCTGTCATAATCTTGAAAATATTAATAATTAATAGAATGTTCTTTTTAAATGTGATTTAAAATTTCAATATAAGGTTATCTTATATAATAGAAATTATTAAATAAAATTAGAGCTTCTTAAATTAGGAAGACTCAATAAAAAAGGAGGAAGATTATGAAAAAGACAAACGTAACAAAACGTCTTGCCGTGTTAATGTTATTAGTAATGGTCATTACTACAGCTTTAACTGCATGTGGCGGCAAAAAAGAAGAGGGAGCTTCTGGCGACAAATTAGAACTTAATGTACATGTTGGCCCAGAGCCAAATACAATTGATCCTGCATTAAATACTGCTGTTGATGGTGGTACTTTAATCAATCATGCATTTGAAGGATTAATGAAATTAAATGATAAAGGTGAAGTAGTAAATGGTCAGGCAGCTGATGTAAAAATAAGTGATGATCAATTAGTATATACCTTTACTCTTCGTGATGACGCGAAATGGTCTGATGGAGAAGCCGTGAAAGCTTCAGACTTTGAATATGCCTGGAGAAGAGCAGTAGATCCTGCTACAGCATCTGAATATAACTATATGCTTGGACCAGTTTTAAATGCATATGAAGTTATGGCTGGTGAAAAAGATCCTAGCGAGTTAGGTGTGAAAGCAGTTGATGAAAAAACATTTGAAGTTACATTAGCAACACCTACAACTTATTTCTTAGAAATCGCAGCATTCCCAACAACTTACCCGGTAAGAGAGGATATTGTCAGTGCTAACCCAGATACTTGGGCTACAGAACCAGAAACTTATATCGGAAATGGACCATATGTATTAGATACTTGGGAACACCAGGCTAAAATGGTATTTGTAAAAAATGAAAACTATTATGATGTATCTAAATTAGGTCCAGATGCAATTAATTTTGTATTAATGGATGATCAAAATACAATTCTTACAGCATTCAAGAACAATGAAATTGTATTTGGTGATGATCTTCCAAGTGAAAATATCGAAGCTATGACAGATAATGGCCTATATATTGAAGGACAATTAGGAACTTATTTCTTATGTCTTAATGTAGAAAAAGAAGAATTTAAAGATGTGAAAGTTCGTCAGGCACTTGCATTAGCTCTTGATAGAAATTATATTGTTGAATCAGTAGCTAAGGGTGGCCAACAACCAGCAGATACATTTGTTGCAACAGGTCTTTCTGATACTGATATTGAAAAAGAATTCCATGATACTGCAGAACCTTGGTATGATGTAAATGATTACGAAGGTAATGTAGCAAAAGCAAAACAACTTCTTGCAGAAGCTGGTTATGCTGATGGAAAAGGTTTCCCAACAATCGAATTAATGGCTAATCCAGGTCATGAAAATATTATGGAAGCTGTACAAAATATGTGGGCTGAAAACTTAGGACTTAATGTAACAATTTCTTCTCAAGACTGGAATGTATTTATTGATACAAGAAAAGAAGGAAATTATCAAGTTGCTCGTCATGGTTGGTTAGCAGATTACAATGATCCTATTTCATTCCTTGATATGTGGGTAACAGGCGGTGGAAATAATGATGCTCAATGGTCTAATGCAGAATATGATGCATTAATTAAGACTGTTCAAACATCTACAGATAGAGAAGTGAGATATCAGGCAATGCATGATGCTGAAAAAATCTTGGGTGAAGAAATGCCAATCATCCCTATCTATTACTATACTGATCTTTACTTAAAATCAGATAAGTTAGAAGGATTCTATACATCACCACTTGGATTTAAATTCTTTATGTATTCATCATTAGCTGAATAATAATATAGTATTATATATAGGAAGGTCCTTTGCGAAAGCAAAGGGCCTTTTTAATAGGAATAATATAGGAATCTCTTGCATTCGTTTGGTAAATAGTGTAGAATTAACACACAAATGTCAGAGAGTGAAATAAACGGATATGTTTAATACGAATGAAGGGAGAAATAAGATATGTTTGAAATGAAAGATGAGTTTTTAACAGGAATTGAGTTAATTGATGATGAGCACAGAGAATTGTTTCGAATCGCTCAAACTGCCATGGATTTGTATCAGGATGAATATGTGGCAGATAAATATGACCATATTATTGAAATTCTTAAAGAATTAAAAGCTTATGCTATAAAGCATTTTGCTGATGAAGAGGCTTATATGGAGAGTATCCAGTATAAGAGATTATTTACCCAGAAAATAGAGCATAATGCGTTTGTTGAAAAATTGAATGAATTTGACCTTGATAAGATTGATGAAAATCAGGAGGGTGCTATTTTAGATTTATTAAACTTTTTAAATGATTGGTTAGTAAATCACATTCTTGAAAAAGACAAGCTTATTTCACAGTAAATTAATTAAGTGCTAATATATAGAAAGATGTGTTAATATATACGATAAAAATCGGAAAACTTGTGTATAATGTTTTCCGATTTTTTATATCTCTTCATATTATCTTCATAATTTTCTGGTAGGATGGAATAAAGAGATATATTAATTATAGATAATATATTAATGCAGATCAAAATTCAAAAATAACGGATTTGCTTATGTAAAAATTTGTGAGGGACTTATGAGTGATAAAAAACAGAAAATATTGATTGTGGATGATGAACAAAAAATAGTAGAGGCAGTAAAGGCTTACCTGGAAAATAGTAATTATGAGGTGATCACAGCATCAGATGGAGAGGATGCTCTAATACAATTTGAAAAATATTATCCGGATTTAGTAATACTTGATCTTATGTTACCTAAGATTTCAGGGGAAGAGGTATGCAGAATGATTCGTAGAAAATCCCGGGTACCAATTATAATGCTTACAGCCAAAGTAAACGAAGATGATAAAATAACTGGTTTTCACATTGGGGCAGATGATTACCTGACAAAACCCTTTAGCCCAAGAGAGCTGGTCGTAAGAGTTCAGAGTCTGCTTCGCCGCTGCTCAGAGGGAATTTCACCATTATTTAGTATAATGAACTGGAATAATGATGATTTAATCATTGATTTAACAAAATTAAAGGTCCAAAAGAGTGGTAAGGAAATTAACTTAACTCCAAATGAGTTTAGAATATTATCTGTATTAGTAAAGTATCCCAATAAAGTATTTACAAGGGATGAGTTAATTGAAGTTGCACTGGGATTTGATTTTGAAGGATTTGAGAGAACAATAGATTCCCATATCAAGAATTTAAGAAGTAAGATTGAGGATAATAGTTCTAATCCCAAATATATAGTAACTGTGAGAGGAATTGGCTATAAATTTGAAGGATAGGGAATTTAGGAGGAATACCATGAAGATAAGCCTGAAAGTAAAGCTGACAATTTCATACGTTTTAATCTCATTATTCCTGGTATTCTCTCTTTTATTTGCGGCCAGGTATATGATTAATAATCAATTTGAATATTACGTGAAGAAAAATCAAAATGAAAATGCAAGGCTTATTTCAGAACAGGTAGTAAAGGCATTTAAACAGGCAGAAGGGATTCCTTCCAATGAAACTTTGATAAATATCGGTGATATGGCATTGGAAAAGGGATTTATACTTCGAATCTATAATACTTCTGGGAATATGATCTGGTGCATGGATCTGGTAGACAATGCAAGCTGCGGTACGATGCTTCATAATATAGAAAATAATATGAAGAGTATATATCCTAATTTTGATGGGAAATATGTTGAGACGAACTTTTTAATTAAAGATAGTGAAACCGTATTAGGAACTATTAATTTAGGACATTATGGCCCATTTTATTTTGGTGACAGTGAAGTGCAGTTTCTAAAAATCATGAATCAGGTGTTTTTATTTGGTGCCATAGCTGCATTGTTCATCGCCATATGTTTGGGCTTTTTAATGGCAAGTAGAATAACAAGGCCAATTCATAGAATAATTGATCAGACACATGAAATGGAACAGGGAAAATATAAACATCTGATAGATATATCAACCAATACATTGGAACTATCAACGATGATTCAAAGTGTAAATAGTCTAGCCACGACCTTGGAACGTCAAAGTATCATAAGAAAAAATTTAGCTAGAAATTACGCCCATGAAATAAGAACTCCATTAGCTTCCCTTAGGTCCAATCTGGAGGCTATGATTGATGGAATCTGGGAGCCAACAAAAGAAAGACTGGAAAGCTGTAACGAAGAAATTTTACGGCTCACCAGAATGATTGGTGATATTGACAAATTGGTTGCAATTGAAGATGAGAATTTAATTTTAACCAAGGAAAAGTTTGATTTATTGGAATTGATTCACCAGATAACTATGAATTTTGATTCTTTATTATTAGAGAAAAAGATTGATTTAATAATTCTTGGCAAATCAAGTATGATATATGCAGATAAGGATAAGATAGGCCAGGTGCTGATAAATCTTATTTCTAATGGAATTAAATATTCCAATGATTATGGAAAAATAATCATTCAGATTAATCAGGATAAAGAGAAAACAGAACTTATTATAGAAGATACGGGAATAGGGATGGCACAAGAGGAACTCCCATTGATTTTTGAACATCTGTATCGAACAGATAAATCACGTTCCAGTTCTACTGGCGGCAGTGGGATTGGTTTAGCAGTAGTAAAAGCAATTATAGATGCTCATAATGGTAAAATTTCTGTCACGAGTGTACTGGGAAAAGGAAGCACTTTTCTTGTAAGCCTTCCAAATAATTTTTAAATCTCCATAATAAATTCATAATTATAATCTATAGTAAAATAAGGCTGAAAGAAATCTGTCAACTTTGAGTTATGTTCACAAAAATAATTAATAAAGGGAGATAATTATGGAGAAAAAATCAAGAAATAAGAAGAATAATAATTTAATGTATGCTGCAATGGGGATTGCACTGATAGCTGTACTTGTTAATTTTTTACCTGATAAAAATAAGAAACCTGATCCTAAAAGTGTTGTATCAGATAATAGTATTCAAAATCCTGTTGACAATGTAGTTAAAGTGACATTAAATGAAGATGGGAATATGGCCATACCTCTTTCTGACATAACAGAAGATGCTACTTTTTATAGTTATGATAATGATGGACTTAATATGGAAGTAATTGCAATTAAGGCATCTGATGGTTCTATTAGAACTGCATTTAATACATGTCAGGTCTGTTTTGGATCTGGACTTGCATATTATGAGCAGGAGGGGGATAAGCTGGTTTGTCAAAACTGTGGGAATCAATTTACTGCGGATGAGGTAGAGTTAATAAAAGGTGGATGCAACCCTGTTCCTATCAATGAAGATGTAAAAGATATTACAGATTCAGAAATTCTAATCTCAAAGGCATTTTTAGATGAAAATAAAGTTATATTCGAAAATTGGAAGAGATAATAATAGGTGGTATGAACATGGGAGACGGTTATAAAAAAAGAGTACATCTGATTGATGAAATTCGAGGAATATTAATAATATATGTGGTTTTATATCACTTGCTTTATGATGTATCCCAAATATTCTGGGTAGGAAGCATTGATTGGATGTATAGCCCATGGATGAACATACTTCGCAATACAATGACAGGAACACTGATTGTAATATCAGGTATATCCTGTGAATTTTCAAGGAATAATGGAAAGCGTGGATTAAAGATATTTGGAATTGGAATGATTCTTACTGTAATAACGGCACTCTTTATACCATCAGAATTGATTGTATTTGGAATCCTTCATTTCTTTGGTATATCCATATTGATATATACTCTCTTAAGATATATATTAGCAAAAGTTCCTATATTGCCAGGTATCATAGGATCAATATATTTATATTTTTCAACATATCATCTTTATGAGGGGTATATTGGGATAATAGCTAAAATACCAGTAACCTTGCCGGAACAGATTAAGAATTATAAAATTTTTTATCCCATCGGTTTTCCGGTGGAGGGAGTATACTCAGCAGATTATTATCCATTAATTCCGTGGATTTTCCTTTTATTTGCGGGTACTTTTCTGGGACGATATATTAGGAGAGGTAATTTGCCGGCAATAGCTTATAAGGAACATTCTAAGTCACTTTCTGTTATTGGAAGGCATACCTTATTCATTTATTTAATTCATCAACCTCTGATTTATGGAATATTATATATATTATATAACATTAAGTGAAACTTAAAAGTTAACTTATACAATATAAGAAGATCTATGCTCTCCTCAAAAAGTACATTATTGAGAGAATATAGATCTTCTTATATTATTCATAATCAGGTAATTGCGAAACTAATAAATATTCTAAATTTGTGATACAACTCATACAAATTCCTCCGCTCCAACGCTCCATCCGCTTAACTTCCGCTCCGGAATTGTATTTTTTGTATCACAAATAACCAAAGTTTTAGAATTTCGCAATTGACTAATTGTTCATAATGGCTTTCTGATCTCTTTGACAGATAAGTTTAATTAAAATTCATCTATGACTTAAACCATGGATGAATTAAGTTTTACTTTATGATATACTGCTTTTATAAGCAATTTCATTTGCTTGTAAATGGTTAAAAAATTATAGGTTGGAGGAGTATAGGGATGAAGCTAAATTATACACGTACTTTTTTTATGGGTCTTGCATTTCTATCAATTTGTGCATTTTGGCAGCTATATGATAATGTTATTCCACTAATTCTAAAGAATACTTTCGGATTGAAAGAGACGGTAACCGGTACGGTAATGGCACTGGATAATGTTCTAGCTATATTCCTGCTTCCTATCTTTGGAGCACTCAGTGACAAAACTAATACTTCATTGGGAAAGCGAACTCCTTTCATTATTATAGGAACATTAATTTCTGTCATATTTATGATAATTCTTCCGGTTGCAGATAAAGGGAATAACTTTATATTGTTTGTTGGGGCCCTGTTTATCTTATTAATTGGAATGGGATCTTATCGTTCTCCGGCAGTAGCATTAATGCCTGATTTAACTCCTAAACCATTAAGAAGTAAAGCAAATGCAATCATTAACCTAATGGGAGCAGCAGGTGGTATCTATACACTTATCATGATTAAATTATTAGTGAATAATGAAGTGCGTCCGGATTATCTGCCGGTGTACATATCCATTGGATTATTAATGGTAACAGCAGTGATAGTCCTTGTTTTAACAATCAGGGAAAAGAAGCTGCTTAGTGAAATGGCATTAAGTGATTCAGATAATATTGAAAAAATAGAAGAATTGGATAATGATGAAAATCAGGATTTAAACGCTGATGTGAAAAAAAGCTTAATTTTATTATTGCTATCCATATTTTTGTGGTTCACTGCATATAATGCAGTTACAACAGCATTTTCCAGATATGCAGGAGAAGTCTGGGGCTTACATGGTGGAAGCTATGCAAATAACTTATTGGTGGCCACAGGAGCCGCTATTATATCATATATTCCAATAGGCATTATTTCCAGCAGGATTGGAAGGAAAAAGACAATATTAACAGGTATTATATTAATCACCATATCTTACATAGCCGGTAGTTTATTTACCAATTATTCTCCATTGATCAATATTGTATTTGCTCTTACAGGAATTGGCTGGGCATCGATTAATGTCAATTCCTATCCAATGGTGGTGGAGATGAGTAAGGGGGCTGATGTTGGAAAATATACAGGTTTGTATTATACCTTTTCCATGGCAGCTCAAACTGTCACACCAATACTTTCCGGATTCTTTTTAGAACACATCTCCTATAGAACCTTATTTCCTTATGCGGTGGTTTTCTCCGTAATGTCTTTTTCTACTATGTTTTTTGTAAAACATGGGGATGTAAAACCCATAAAGAAAACGGTTTTAGAAAATTTTGATATTGACGATTGACATGGAGGTTAAGTATGATTTTTTATTTTATTGGAGGGTTCATAGTAATTGTTATTCTTTATTTATTAGCAATTATGCCGCGAATGCTGAATAGACCGGATATTGCGCCCTTTAAGGGGCAATATTATGCACATAGGGGATTCCATGATAATTTCTCCGATGCTCCTGAAAACTCTTTAAAAGCTTTTGAATTGGCAGCGATAAAAGGATATGGGATAGAGCTGGATGTTCAATTGACAAAAGACAGAATACCAGTTGTATTCCACGACTATTCATTAAAGCGGGTTTGTGGGGTGAATAAAAAGGTGAAAGAATTAACATATGAGGAATTAAAAGAATTAAAATTATTTCGATCAAAGGAAAGAATTCCTCTTCTAAGAGAGGCACTTGATTTAATTCATGGAAGGGTGCCGCTTATTATTGAATTAAAGATTCCATATAATCCAAAGGATACTTGTGAGAAAACAGATGAAATTTTAAGGAAATACAGAGGAGTTTATTGTATTGAATCTTTTAATCCTCTGGGATTAATATGGTATAAAAAGAAGCATCCTAATATATTAAGAGGGCAACTATCTACGGATTATTTTAAGGACAAAGAAAAAGGGAATAAGTTTCAATTTTTTCTCCTGCAGAATTTATTATTAAATTTCCTTGCGAAGCCTGACTTTATAGCGTATCATTATATTCACGGTAAAAAATTATCATTTTGGATATGTACTAAAGTTTATAAAGCACATGCTTTTGCATGGACGATTAAATCCCAGGAGGCTTTAGTAGAAAGTCAAAAAAATTTCAAATATTTTATCTTTGATAGTTTTATACCAGAATAATCGGACATAAGATCCCACGAACAGGTAGGAGAAAGAACTATATGATAACAATATCAAAACGAATGAAGACTATAGCAGAGGATAAGGCTTTTATTCATAAAACAATCGCAATTACAATTCCAGTTGCTTTACAAGGGTTATTAAATACAACATTAAATTTAGTTGATACAGTAATGATTGGACAATTAGGAGAGACAACAATATCCGGGGTAGGATTAGCAAATAAGGTGTTTTTTGTGTTTTCCCTATTACTATTTGGAGTTGTTAGCGGCTCCAGCATCCTGACCGCACAATATTGGGGAAAAAGAGATATCGCCAACATCAGAAGAGTATTAGGTATGTCGCTTCTAATAGGTGTTGGTGCTTCCTTTCTTTTTTTAATACCGGCCATTATTTCACCAACGGCAGTGATGAGAATATTTACTCCGGATACAAATACAATAGAGATCGGTGCTTCTTATTTACTCATTGTTGCAATTAGTTATCCATTGACCGCAATTACGAATGCATATGTAACGCTGCTTCGTGGAGTGAATGAAGTTAAGACTCCGGTGATAATTACCATAATAGCTATTTTTGTAAATGTAATTCTTAATTACATATTAATCTTTGGTAAATTTGGAGCGCCGGAATTAGGTGCAGCAGGAGCTGCTCTTGCAACCTTAATTGCCAGAATTGTTGAAACCTCTGCTTTATTATTTATTGTATACAGGAAAAAGGGAGCAGCTGCGGCACATCCCAAAGAAATGTTTACATTTAATAATGAATTTATTAAAAAATATTTCACTACGGTATCACCAGTCATTGCCAATGAATTTATGTGGGGCTTAGGAGTGACAATTTATTCACTAGTATATGGAAGAATGGGTGATGCAGCAGTGGCTTCCATTACGATTACGCAGACAGTAGAACAGGTATTAATGGTAATTTTCCAGGGAATCAGTGCTGCAACTGCAGTTATATTAGGAAATGAAATGGGTGCCAATGAATTAAAAAGAGCAGATAGATATGCTTCCAATTTTATTTTCTTACAATTTACTTTTACTTTGATCATGATGGTTGTTTGCTTTGTAATACGCTGGCCAGTCATCGGAATCTTCTCGGTAAGTGATGAAGTTGCAGTTGCAATTAGCAGGTGTTTTCTTGCGTTTATATTGTATATGCCTTTTAAAATGTTCAACTATGTTAATATTGTTGGAATTTTAAGAAGTGGTGGAGATACGAAATTCGCTTTGTTCTTAGATTGTTCCGGAGTGTGGATCATAGGGATACCATTAGCATTCCTTGGTGGATTATTTTTTGATTTACCAATTTACTATGTTTATGGTTTAGTAATGCTAGAAGAAATATATAAATTCTTTTTAGGCTTATGGCGTTATAAACAGAAAAAATGGTTACGAAATCTTGTAAATATTAGTTCAGAAGTTTGATAGCAATTAGTTTATAGTCCCGCCATAAGCTCAATTTTTCTGTATGACTGAACTGTATAAAAATTGTCAGAAATTCTTAATATTTTTACTATTTACTTCGATAATTAAAAGTGCTATATTATATCATTGATAACTACAATATAAAGTGAAACTTAATTCAGATGTGGTTAAAACCACATCTGAATTTTAGCTGAACTTATCCAGGATCTAGCAACGGTAATTCTCTCATTTCTAAAGTGGAAGGATTATAGTTGGTAATCGTGAGATGAATATTAAAAGAGGCTTGAAACAATAATAAAGTTAGGTGAGTTGAGATGATACAGAAGAAAACGAGCGAGATATTTAAGAAGATTATATTCTGCCAATTGACAATTAATATATTGATAGCATTCATGATTAATTTTATCATGGAGATATGTGGAAGAAAGACGTTCTCAGCCAGCATTTTATATATGACAGATCATACAAAAGTATTTCTCTATAATATGACTCTGATTTTTCTTTCATTATGTTTTGTATTTTTAGTAAAAAGAAGGACCTTTGCTATTGTTGTAATATCAACATTTTGGTTGGCAATCGGGATTACCAATGGTATTATGCTGGGATATCGTGTAACTCCATTTACAGTAGTTGATTTTACATTAATAGGATCAGCTTTTACAATCATGGGGAAATATCTATCACTTTCCCAGCAGATTCTTCTTTATATATCTGTAATTATTGTATTATCATTATTTGTATTTGTCTTTATCGTTGCACCAAAACATAAAGAAAAGATTAAGCTGAGACGGAATCTTGTCATGGTTATTTTATGTGTCGTTGGTTTTTATTTCTTAACAAAATCCGCATTGGCATCCGGCATGTTATCAAGATATTTTGGCAATATTGCACTTGCATATAAACAATATGGAGTTCCTTATTGTTTCACTGTAACCTTTGTTGACAGAGGTATTAATATGCCCCCGGATTATAGTAATTATGCAGTACAAAAGGCTGCAACAAAAAAATTGAAAGATGCAAAGGCACCTTTGGCAATCAAAGAAGGCACAAAAACAAGAACGCCAAATATAATTTATGTTCAGTTAGAATCATTCTTTGATCCGGATCTAGTGAAAGGTATCTCATTATCGGAAGATCCAATACCTAATTTCAGAAAATTAAAGGAAGAGTATACATCCGGTTACCTTAGCGTACCTGTTGTGGGTGCGGGAACTTGTAATACAGAGTTTGAAGTAATTACTGGAATGAATATGGACTTTTTTGGACCAGGAGAATACCCTTATAAAAGTATCATGAAAGAAACTACATGTGAGAGTGTTGCATATGATCTGAAAGACCTGGGATACAAGGCACATGCAATACACAATAATAATGGTAATTTCTATGGAAGAAATAAGGTGTTTTCAAGACTTGGATTTGAATCATTTACATCCATTGAATATATGAAAAATGTTACTATGAATCCAATCGGCTGGGCGAAAGATGATGTGCTGACAGAAGAAATTACTAAAATATTAGATAAAACGGAAGAAAAAGATTTGATCTATACAATTTCAGTCCAGGGGCATGGCAATTACCCTGACACTATTGTAGATGAGAACCAGACGATTACAGTCTCTGGAATTGATAACGAAGGTGAAAAGCATGCCTTTGAATATTATGTAAATCAGATACATGAAATGGATCAATTTATTGCAGATCTGGTAAATCAATTATCTAATTATAAAGAAGATACAGTTCTAGTTTTGTATGGAGATCATTTACCAAGTTTGGGAATCGATCAGAAAGACTTAGAGAGCAAGTCCATATATAAGACAGAATATATTATATGGAATAATTTCGACTTACCGAAGGAAGATAGAAATCTCCAGGCATATCAGTTAAGTGCATCTATTTTTAGTAAATTAGGAATTGATAATGGAACATTGATTAAATATCACCAAAGAAATATGGGTTCTAAGAAATATAATAAGAATCTAAAAATATTACAATATGATATGCTTTATGGAAAAAGATATGTTTATGGTCAGACCAATCCATTTGAACGTACCGATATAAAAATGGGAATTGATGATATTGTAATAACTTTAGTGGAGCAGGATGGAGAGAATGTAAAAGTTCATGGAAAGAATTTTACCACTTATAGTTCTATTTATGTGGATGGTAAATTAGTTGAGTCAGAATTTGTGGATAACTCTACTATCCAAGTTCCTGAATATACATTGGAGGATAATGCTAAAGTAACAGTAAGCCAGCTTGGTAACAGGCAAAGTGTATTAAGTACAAGTGGACAATATGTATACTTTGTATCAAGATAGTATAAAAAGGTGATCAATATGGGTGGATAACTCATATTGATCACCTTTTTCTTTGTATGAAACCCCGTATTTTCCATCATTCACATAAAATAATGGGATAGAATTTGTATTGACATAGATATGGTTCGTATGTTAGTATATCAATGGCTAGTTTAGCATGGTAAATTGATAACAAGACAGAGTGAATGAGATAAAGATAGTCTTTCCACTTTGACTTGAGATTCAAATGAGCATGTAAGCATGGGCACTTGAACTATGTTAACAAAAATGGAGGAAATGATTATGAAAAAAATGACCAAAATATCAGTATTGATTTTAATGATGGCTATACTACTAATGGGATGTGGTAAGAGTGATGCCAATAAAGCAGATACCTCTTTACAGGATATAAAGGACAAAGGAAGCTTAGTATTAGGGTTAGATGATGCATTTCCACCAATGGGATTTAAGAATGATGACCAGGAAATCGTTGGTTTTGATATTGATGTGGCAAAAGAAGTAGCCAATAGAATTGGAGTGGAATTAGAGCTCACTCCAATTAGCTGGGATGCAAAAGAACAAGAATTGGCAACAAAGCATATTGATTGTATTTGGAATGGCTTTACAAAGAACGCTGACAGAGAATCAAAGATGGCCCTTAGTATTCCTTATATGAAGAATACACAAGTGGCTATAGTCTTAACAGATAGTGGAATCAATACATTAGAGGATCTTGCCGGCAAAACAGTAGTGCTTCAAAATGCTTCAACAGCATCAGATGCAATGGATCAAAATGAAGAATTCAAGAATTCTTTAAAAGAATTGATTAAAGTAGATGATAATGTTCAGGCACTTATGGACCTTAAAGTAGGTGGTTCTGATGCAGTCGTGATGGATGAAGTGGTTGCTCGCTATTATGTGGAAAAAGAGCAGGGTACATATAAAGTTCTTGATACTACTCTTTCTGAAGAAGAGTATGTAATCGGCTTTAGAAAAGGTGAGAATGCTTTAACAGAAGAAGTAAATAAACATTTAAAAGATATGGCAAAAGAAGGATTATTAGCCGAAATCAGTGAAAAATGGGTTGGAAAAGACCTTACAATTGTAGAATAAGAGGGTAAGATATGTCACCAGAGGCAATATTAAAATTATTACAATATATGATTACAGCATCGGCTATGGTGGGTAAAATTTTCTTTTTAACATTACTGTTTTCCCTTCCCCTGGGATTGCTGGCTTGTTTTGGAAGGATGTCAAAGTGGGCGATTATAAGAGAACCTGTGAAATTATATTTGCTTATTATGAGAGGTACTCCCCTTATTTTACAACTATTCTTCTTCTTTTACTTTCCTTATTATGTGATTGGAACGACTCTTCCAAGGTTCCATGCAGCAATACTGACATGTTCCATTAATTATGCTGCATATTTTGCAGAAATTTACCGTGGTGGTATTGAATCCATGCCAAAAGGACAATATGAGGCAGCTAAAGTACTTGGATTTAATAAAAGCCAGACCTTTATAAAGATTATTCTACCGCAAGTTATCAAAAGAATTTTACCTCCTATGGGAAATGAGTTTATGACTTTAGTGAAAGATACAGCACTGGTATCTGTAATAGGAGTTGCAGAATTATACCAATTAGCCACAGATACTATGTCACAATCTGCTTCTACCATGCCATTAGTAATGGCTGGTGCGTTCTATCTTGCAATGAATATTATTGTGTCCAAAGGTTTTGAATTTGCAGAAAAGAAGATGAGTTATTATCGATAGGAGGCAGCAAAATGAGTGTGTTAAGCGTAAAGAATTTACAAAAAAGTTTTGATAACCTCCGGGTATTAAAAGATATCTCACTTTCAGTCACCAGTGGAGAGATTGTCTCTATCATAGGGTCTTCCGGTTCTGGCAAATCCACGTTACTTCGCTGTTTGAACCGGCTTGAATTAATTGACTCTGGAGAGATTACTGTTGATGGGGATACTATGGTATCTACCGAAAATGATAAAGTAAAATATGCAGAATCACCTGTATTAAAGCAAATAAGAATGAAAACGGGACTGGTTTTCCAGAATTTTAATTTGTTCCCACATTATAATGTATTAAGAAATATTACAGAAGCACCTATTCATGTAGCCGGAATCTCCAGAACAGAAGCAGAAGCGAAGGCATATGAGCTGCTGGACAAATTAGGTCTAACCGACAAAGCAGAGAGTTTTCCATATCAGCTATCGGGAGGACAATCCCAAAGAGTATCTATCGCAAGGGCATTAGCATTAAATCCTAAGATACTTTTCTTTGATGAACCGACCTCAGCCCTGGATCCGGAATTAACAGGAGAAGTTTTGAAAGTAATACGTTCCTTAAAAAGCCTTAATATGACTATGGTGAT
This sequence comes from Mobilisporobacter senegalensis, assembly GCF_003752155.1. Lineage (GTDB taxonomy): Bacteria > Bacillota > Clostridia > Lachnospirales > Lachnospiraceae > Mobilisporobacter > Mobilisporobacter senegalensis. The sequence goes on from NZ_RJVG01000008.1 coordinate 138,222, forward strand.
CGTAACCCATGAAATGTCATTTGCCAGAGAGATTTCTAACCGTATGATTTTTATGGACGAGGGAGTTATTGTTGAAGATACGACTCCAGAAGAATTATTTAACTCAGCAAATGAAAGAACAAAAGCTTTTTTAGGTAAATTTCATGATGTAATAAATTGAAAATTAGTATATAATGATTAGGGTATCACTTATAGTAAGTATGGGTGATACCCTAATTACCCGTTAAAAATATTATAGGATTAGAGTGTCAAATACTATTTGTTATGAGAGACTTTGATACAGTAATCATTTGTTAGAAGGAATCAAAATGAATATAAATTATCAAAAAGAATTGGATAAATTGATTGAAGGACTGGAAAAGAGCGGAACAGTTCCGACTCTGCTATTGCATAGCTGTTGTGCACCATGCAGCAGCTATTGCATAGAGTACTTGTCCAACTATTTTCATATTACTATTTTCTATTATAATCCTAATATATCTCCAAAGGAGGAGTATGATAGAAGGGTAGAAGAACAAAAGATGCTTATCCGGAAAATGAATACCAAATATCCGGTAAAATTTATGGAAGGAATATATGAACCGGATAAATTTTACGCTATGGCTAAGGGCAAGGAACAGTTACCAGAAGGGGGAGAACGTTGTTATTCCTGTTATAAACTTCGATTGGAAGAAGCAGCTAAAATAGCTGAAGAATTACAGTTTGATTATTTTACAACGAGCCTGTCTATTAGTCCGATGAAGGATGCAGCAAAGTTAAACGGGATTGGAGATGAATTATCTGTAATTTATAAAGTTTCCTATCTCAATTCGGATTTTAAAAAGAAAAATGGATATAAACGTTCCGTTGAACTATCAAAGGAATATGATCTATATCGTCAGGATTTTTGTGGATGCGTATATTCAAGACGTGATAGAAGGAATTCTTAAAGAGATTAAAATAAAGACATATTGTTGATCTTATATGCCAGAGGCGGACAGAGGTGTACGTTTATGATATATGAAATCAATAATATGTCTTTCATTATTGACAGTGATATTTTCCTGTCGTATAATGTTAGAAGGTAATGATAATTATTATCAATTAGACAAAGGACGGAATGAATATGACACTCTTAAAAGGTACGGTTGGAAATACATATACGGTAAAAGAAATTGATTTGGAACAAATAACCAAAAGGAGACTTGAGGCATTAGGGTTAACGGATGGTACGAAGGTTACGATTCTTAACAAGAAAGAGAATGGCTCAATAATCTTTAAGGTAAGAGGTACCAGATTAGCAATAGGAAGACAGATTGCAGATTCTATAGCCCTTAAGGAGGAATTATAGATGTCTGATGAATTACGTATAGGCTTTGTAGGTAATCCCAACTGTGGTAAAACAACGCTTTTTAATGCATATACGGGAGCTAAATTAAAGGTTGCAAATTGGCCAGGTGTTACGGTGGAACGTAAAGAAGGAGCAGCAAGATATCATAATCATATTTATAAATTAATAGATACCCCGGGTATCTATAGTTTAACTTCCTACTCTATTGAAGAAAAGGTCACCAGAAAGTTCATTCTGGAAGAAGGGGTAGATGTTATCATTAATATTGTTGATGCATCATCTCTAGAGAGAAATCTCTACCTTACACTTCAACTGATCGAGTTAGGCAAACCGGTGATTATGGCTTTAAATATGATGGATATTGTAGAGGAAAGAGGGATGGAGATTGATCTTCACAGACTTCCTGAAATGTTAGGTATTCCTGTTATTCCAGTGTCTGCAAGAAAAAAGAGTGGATTGGATATCCTAATGCATGCGGCTTCCCATCATGTGAAAGAGCATCATAAAGAATATGTAGTAGTTTATAATGATGAGATAGAAGAAAAAATTAATACCATTTCTTTAAGAATAAAAGAGAAATTTAAAGATATGGAAAATGTTCGCTGGCATGCTATTAAGTTCTTAGAATATGATGAAGAGGTCATGAAGAAGTATCCAATGGATCTATCCGATATTATTGATAGAAGTTATGAAACAGATATTATTAATCAGAAATATGACTTTATCGAAGAAATAATTGATGAAGTCCTGGTTAACAAAGCTACGAAAGAAGAGAAAACAGACAAGATAGATAAAATCCTGACAAACCGTTTCCTTGGTATTCCAATTTTCCTTGGAATTATGGCTTTTGTATTCTACTTAACATTTACGGTGGGGGATTTCTTAAAAGGAGGTTTTGATATTGCTCTTGGGCTTATATCAGACACCGTATCAAATGGTTTGAGCATGATAAATGCCAGTCAATTTGTTACATCTTTGATTATTGATGGTATTATAGCAGGTGTTGGTGGAATTTTATCATTTCTCCCAAATATATTTATATTATTTCTTGCTTTGGCTATCCTGGAAGACAGTGGTTATATGTCACGGGTGGCATATGTGATGGATGGGATCATGGGTAAGATCGGGCTGTCTGGGAAAGCCTTCATTCCCATGTTATTGGGCTTTGGTTGTAGCGTGCCGGCTATTATGGCTTCCAGAACATTAGAAAATGAAAGAGACCGAAGAAAGACAATTCTAATCACACCATTTATGTCATGCAGTGCAAAACTTCCAATTTATGTACTGTTTTCCCAGATGTTCTTTGGGGCTCATGCCATGATGGCAGCTTATTCCATGTATCTCATTGGTCTGATAATGGCTATCATGGTAGCTTTTATCATGAGTAAAATTGGTGAAAAAAAGGAGAATATCTCTTTATTGATAGAACTGCCGGAATATAAAGCACCAAATGCCAGAAGTATTGGGATCTATGTTTGGGAAAAAGTGAAAGATTATTTGATCAAAGCAGGTACTACCATCTTTATAGCATCCATTGCTGTTTGGTTCATACTCAATATTGGCATGACTGGGCTGGTAGATAATATGGGAGATAGTTTTGGTGCCATGATTGGTAAATTATTAGTACCAATTCTTAAACCAGCGGGACTTGGCTTGTGGCAGATAGGAGTTGCTTTAATCTCTGGATTTGCTGCAAAAGAAGTTGTAGTATCAAGCATTAGTGTATTATATGGAATTAATAATGTAACAAGTATTTCCGGTATGAACAGCCTGTTGGAACTTCTGGCTAATGATGGATTTACAGCATTAAATGCATATGCCCTTATGATATTTTCCCTTCTTTATACTCCTTGCTTAGCGGCTGTAGCTACTATGAAGAAAGAGTTAAAGTCAGCAAAATGGACGGCATTTGGAATTGTATTCCCATTAGTGGTTGCATGGCTGATTACAACTCTAATTTATCAGATTGGGGGATTTATATTATGGCAGAAATAATCATTGTTGTTCTGATTGTACTTTATACAGGATTTATAATATATAAAAAAGCAAAAGATATGAAAAAGGGAAAGTTCTGTAATTGTGGTCGTGATGATTGTCCATCCGCTACAAAATGCCGAAAATAATAACATAAAAAATAAAAAAAGGAAATAGCCTGTCTGTGTGTAATAAGATAATAACAGCAGGCTATTTTTTTAGGGAAGTGGGGGATAAGGATGAATAACAAAGATAGACAGGCTATCATTAATGAACTCAATAAAATTGAAGAAATTATTGATGAAGAAAAAGGATTAAGTCTTAGGGAAAAGCAAGAGTTGAGAGAACATCAGAATTATTGTATATACGCCTCTTTTAGTGACAATTCCTTAGGCAGGGATGTCTATGAATCTCCTTGTGATATTCGTCCCATTTACCAAAGAGATCGTGACAGGATTTTGCATTGTAAATCGTTTCGCAGGTTAAAACATAAGACCCAGGTATTTCTTGCACCAGAAGGAGATCATTACAGGACAAGATTAACTCATACTTTAGAAGTGTCTCAGAATGCAAGAACGATAGCCAGAGCACTGCGTTTAAATGAAGATTTAACCGAAGCAATTGCTCTGGGTCATGATTTAGGGCATACGCCTTTTGGACATGCTGGAGAGCGTGCATTAAATAGTATATGTTCTGAAGGATTTGAGCATCATAAACAAAGTATAAGAGTTGTAGAATTTTTGGAGAAACATGGAGAAGGACTGAATCTAACAAAAGAAGTCAGAGATGGGATATTGAATCATCAGACGGTTGGAAAGCCAAATACCTTAGAAGGAAAGATTGTTCGCTTGTCTGATAAAATAGCATATATTAATCATGATATCGATGACGCAATTCGTGGACATATTATTACCGAAGAAGAGATACCAAAAGAATATACGGATGTATTAGGTCACAGTCCAAGAGAAAGACTGGATACATTAATTCATGACATTGTCATTCAAAGCGAGGGTAAAAATGAAATCAGCATGTCTCCTGAAATTGAGAAAGCGATGCTGAACCTAAGAAAATTCATGTTTACAAGTGTATATAGTAATCCAAGAGCAAAAGGCCAGGAAAAGAAAGCAGAGAATTTATTGATACAGTTATTTGAACATTATAAGCATCATATAGAGTTACTACCAGAAGAATATATACATTTAATTGATAAAAAAGGGGAATCTTTAGAGAGAGTCGTATGTGATTATATAGCAGGAATGACAGACCGCTATGCAATTGCCAAGTATAAAGAAATTGTAATACCATCCTCTTGGAGTATATATTAAGATATTCTATTATTTATTATCAACAGCATTAGGTAACTTTTAGGTTACGGGGGATTAAAAATGTTTTATTCAGAAGATTTAGTGGAAGAAATCAGACAAAGAAATGATATCGTAGATGTGATATCCAGTTATATAAAGCTACAAAAAAAAGGAAGCAATCATATGGGCTTATGCCCTTTTCATAGTGAAAAATCTCCCTCGTTTTCCGTAAGTCAGTCAAAGCAGATGTATCATTGCTTTGGTTGCGGCGTTGGAGGGAATACCTTTACTTTTATCATGGAATATGAGAACTACACTTTTGTGGAAGCACTAAAATTTTTGGCAGGCAGGGCCGGGATACAGCTTCCAGAAGAAGAGTATTCTATTGAAGCAAGAAGACAGGCGGATTTAAAAAGTAAATTATTAGATATTAATAAAGAAGCAGCAAAATATTTCTATTATCAATTAAAAACCCCAGGAGGAAAAATTGCTTTAGATTATTTACAAAACAGACAATTATCAGAAGAAACAATAAAGCAGTTTGGACTTGGATATTCCAATAAATTTAGTGATGACTTATATCGGTACCTTAGAGGATTAGGCTATGATGATTCTACGTTAAAAGAATCAGGACTTATTACTATGGACGAGAAAAAGGGTGTTTTTGATAAATTCTGGAATCGTGTCATGTTTCCAATCATGGATGTGAATAATAAAGTCATCGGTTTTGGCGGCCGTGTAATGGGAGATGGATTACCCAAATATTTAAATTCTCCAGAAACAAAATTATTTGATAAAAGCCGTAATTTGTATGGGTTAAATTTTGCAAGGATTTCCAGAAAGAAGAATATTCTCATCTGTGAAGGATATATGGATGTAATCGCTCTCCATCAGGCTGGATTTACTAATGCTGTGGCATCTCTTGGAACAGCATTTACCGGTTTACAGGCAAACCTGTTAAAACGCTATACGGATGAGGTACTTATTACTTATGATAGTGATGAAGCCGGAACCAAAGCTGCCCTTCGTGCGATTCCAATACTTAAAGCAGCAGGGTTATCTACAAAAGTAATTGACATGAGACCATATAAAGACCCGGATGAATTTATAAAGGCATTGGGGGCAGAAGAATTTCAAAAGAGAATTGAGGAGGCAAGGAACAGTTTCTATTTTGAAATAGATGTATTAGAGAAGAACTATGATTTATCTGATCCAGAGCATAAAACAAAATTCTATAATGAAATTGGGAAAAAATTATTAGTATTTACAGAAGAAATTGAAAGAAATAATTATATAGAAGCGATTGCAAACCGTTATAATATTGGATTTGATAATTTAAGAAAATTAGTAAACCGCTATGGGGCCAGATTGATCGCCGGTGAAATAATAGAGAATAATGAGACTTTTGATGTGAGGAAGAAGAAAAGATATCCAGAAGACAGCGTAAAAGAATCTATGAAGATACTCCTTACATGGATAACCAGTGATTTAAATTTATTTTCAAAAGTGAAGTCTGTTATTACACCAAATGATTTTTTGGATCCATTATACTATAAAGTTGCGGATATGTTATATAAACAGTTTGAAAATACAGGAACAGTTACCCCTGCTAAGATTATAAATCAATTTGAAAGTAAAGAAGAGCAGAATGAAGTGGCATCTTTATTTAATTCTGGTTTCCGTGAAGAAATAAGTTTACCTGATAAGGAAAAAGCATTAAATGAGACAATACTTCGTATTAAGAAATACAGTTTAGATGACGCAAGCAAGAATGTAAAGGATCTAAATGAATTACAGCAGATTATTAAGGAACAGGCCAAGTTACAGAAATTGCATATTTCTTTAAAGGATGGATAAAATATTAAGAGATTAGGAAAAGGATGGATTGCTATGGACGAAAATATGCTAAAGTTTTCCGAAAAATTAGGTGAATTGCTGATTTATGCCAGGAAGAGGAAAAATGTTCTAGAACTTCAGGAAATTAATGATTTTTTTGGAGATGTTGATTTAGATATTGGGCAATATGAAAAAATATATGAATATCTGGAAACTAATGGTGTGGATGTACTTCATATTCCAGAGGATGAAGATGATGTAGATGAAGATATTATCTTAGATGAAGAGGAAGAAGATTTAGAATCCATTGATCTTTCTGTTCCAGAAGGGATTAGCATTGAAGATCCTGTTAGGATGTATTTAAAAGAGATTGGTAAAGTACCTCTTTTAAGTGCTGAAGAAGAAATTGTCCTGGCAAGAAGGATGGAAGAGGGAGATATTGATGCTAAGAAGAAATTAGCAGAAGCGAACTTACGACTCGTTGTAAGTATAGCAAAACGTTATGTTGGACGTGGTATGTTATTCCTTGATCTAATTCAGGAAGGCAATTTAGGTTTAATTAAAGCAGTAGAGAAATTTGATTATGGGAAAGGTTTTAAATTCAGTACCTATGCTACCTGGTGGATTAGACAAGCAATCACAAGAGCGATTGCTGACCAAGCCCGTACGATACGTATTCCTGTCCATATGGTTGAAACGATTAATAAATTAATTCGTGTACAGAGACAACTATTGCAGGAATTAGGCAGGGAACCATTCCCTGAAGAAATTGCAGAAGAGATGAATATGCCTGTGGAACGTGTAAGAGAAATACAAAAAATATCACAGGAACCAGTATCTCTTGAAACTCCTATTGGAGAAGAAGAAGATAGTCATCTTGGTGACTTTATACAGGATGATAATATACCATTGCCTGCGGAAGCTGCTGCATTTACTTTGTTAAAAGAACAACTGGTAGATGTTCTAGGAACTTTAACAGACAGAGAACAAAAAGTACTTCGTCTAAGATTTGGACTGGACGATGGCAGAGCACGCACTCTCGAGGAAGTTGGTAAGGAATTTCAGGTAACAAGAGAAAGAATTCGTCAAATTGAAGCCAAAGCCCTTAGAAAACTTAGACATCCAAGTCGGAGCCGTAAATTAAAGGATTATTTGGAACCATAAAAAATAGAAATCTTGTTCCTTTATCTTTAGTTATGATTTATAGCATTAGATGTACTAGCATGAGAAAGCGTTATAATGTATATAGGGAGAGGTTCTATGATAGATAATTTTGAATTGGAAAGTGAACGGTATAAGATAGCAGCAATGCTATCAGAATGTGTTCTTTTTGAATATCATATTACATCAAAAACATTATATAAATTTGACAGCTATGGAGAGATACTAAAGGATTTTGATGTTATAAGGAATTTTAGATATAATGAAAAATTGCTTTCAATGATTCATGAAGAAGATCTGGATCGTTTCTATGAATTTTGTAATGAGTTAGATATGGGTGTAGACAGACTGAAACTTGATATAAGATTTATAGATGATAACAATGCATATCAATGGTTACAAATAAAAGGCCATACTTTATTTGATGAACATAATAATCCATTAAAAGTAATTGGCAAAATATCTAATATAGATGTACAAAAAAAAGAAAAAGAAAAATTAAAAGAACGATCTGAAAGAGATCCATTAACAACCCTTTATAATAAAGAAACCACAGAACGACTTGTAAATAAGTTTTTGAAAATTGAGGGTTTAGATTATCAAGGTATCTTATTATTAATTGATTTTGATAATTTCAAGGGGATTAATGACAATTTGGGACATTTATTTGGAGACTCTGTATTAAGGGATGTTTCTTCTCAACTCCGTAAAGTATTTCGCAGCACAGATGTAATTGGTCGTGTTGGAGGAGATGAATTTGTTGTTTATATTAGCGGGAAATGCTATAGTGAAACAATAATTCAAAAAACGGAAGAGATACAAAGAATTTTTGATAGAATATACACGGACAGGGATAAGAAATTAGTGACTTCATGCAGCATTGGTATTGCTTTAGCACCAAAACATGGAACCAACTATAAGGAATTGTTTAAACGGGCTGATATCGCACTATATCAGGCGAAGAACAGTGGGAAAGCCTGTTATCAAATATTTGATGAAAGAGAAACCAATATCAGTATATTGAATAGTAAAAAACTGTTTAATAATTATGAAACAAGAGATGAGCATATTGTAACAGAAGTTCATAATATGAACGAATCCGCAATTCCTTTTTTTAATTTATTATATTTTTCGGAAGATTTTAAGGGTACAATGCGTTTGGTACTGTCAATGATAGGACAGGAGTATAAATTAAGCCGTATTTATGTGGCAGAACTGTCGGAAGGTAATTGTCTTGAATATACTTATGAATGGTCCTTAGAGAATATATTAAGTTCGAAGGTGATAAGTGAACCTATCTATCCATATGAATTTGAAGGGTATGAAGAGTTATTTAATGAAGATGGTGTATTCTATAGTAATGATATATCCAATATAAAATATCAGTCAGAACCCACATATGAGTATTTGTCAAAGAAAAAAGTGAAATCTGTGCTTCATTGCTCTATTTTGGAAGAAGGACAATTCAGAGGAATTGTTGGATGTGAAATATGTGAAAAGATACATACATGGAAGAAAAAAGAACTTGATAATTTAATCACTATATCTAGAATCATTGGCTCTTTTGTAATTGGTTTTCATAAAAAAGAACAATTAAATGAAAATAAAATAGTATTGAAAGAGATATCCAAAAATCAGAATCTTCTTTCTTATGTAGTACAACCTAATACCTTTGAATTAATGACAGTAAATGAAAGCACAACAGAAATATATCCCAATGCCAGGAAGGGAGATATCTGTTATGAAATATTTACTGATGAAGGTAAACCCTGCGAAAACTGCCCAATTTTAGGATTGTCAAATGGCAAAGAGAGAAATGCAGTTGATTTTTATAATCGAAAGAAGAATCTTAGATTAAAGTCTACTGCAACAAAAATTAAAATAGGTGGACAAGAAGGTATTTTGATTTGTGCAGCAGAAGTGACAGATATCATTGAGACAATTCAAGGAAAGGATGATTTAACCGGGCTTCCTTCTTTATCAAGATTTGAAAAAGAGGCAAATCAATTATTATCTGAGAAAACAAAATATGCTTTATTGACCATTGATATTGATAAATTTAAGAATATTAACAGCACATTAGGATATCAGGAGGGGAATCGTATGTTGATCACTCTTGTTGATATCATATCATCAAGATTAAGGCCAGGGGAATTATTCTGTCGTTCCTATGCGGATAAATTTATTATGATGTTAGAATATGATAGTTATAATAATGTATTATCCAGAGCAAATCGAATTTTTAATAATGCAATTAATTATTTACAGGCGAGATATAGTGACTTACATGTAGTTATTGCAGGGGGAATGTATATTATAGATCATGAAGACCATGAAATTGCTGCTGCGATTGATAAAGCCAATATTGCTAGAAAATCAATTAAAGGTTCCCACCGAAGTATTCTTGCAAATTATGATGATAAGATTCATAGGAAAGTGATGCAGGAAAAGCAGGTAGAAAGCAGGATGGTCGCAGCTCTGAACAATAAGGAATTTGTGGTTTATTTCCAACCCAAAATCGATCTTAGAACGAATAAAATTGTAGGAGCTGAGGCTTTAGTACGTTGGAAAATCAGTGAAGATAATGTGATCCCGCCAAATGAATTTATACCTATTTTTGAAAAGAACGGGTTTATTAATCAAGTTGATTTTTATGTTTATGAAAGTGTATTTGCAAAAATGCGTGAATGGGCAAGGCAAGGTCATAAGATGATTCCAATCTCAGTAAATATTTCCAGAGCTCATATTAGTGAAAAAGAATTCGTGACAAAAATGAAAAACCTTATAAATCGATATAATATTCCACCAGAAATGGTAGAATTAGAGATTACAGAGGGTATCTTCCTAAGTGATAAGGCACCGCTAATTGAAGTTCTTAATAATCTTAAGAAAATTGGATTTCATTTATCAATTGACGATTTTGGATCTGGTTATTCCTCTCTTAATTTATTAAGGCATTTAAAGATGGATGTTTTAAAATTAGATAAAGATTTCTTTGATCAGGATAAGATATCAACAAAAGAGAGTATAGTTCTTGCCAATGTAATTAAAATGTCTAAAGAGTTAGGTATGGTTGTACTATCAGAAGGCGTTGAAACAAAAGAACAGGCAGAATATCTGGCTTCTATTGGATGTGACTTGGCCCAGGGATATTATTTTGCCAGACCTATGCCTGTGGATGAGTTTGAAAAATTTATATATGATTTATCTAATGACAGGTAGCTGTAACGCTCCGATTTTTAAATTGAGAGATAACAGCTGTCATGTTCCTGGATAAATTCAACGAAAATCAGATGTGGTTAGAACCGAATCTGAATTAAGTTTCACTTTATAAGAATGGAGATTTATTATGCAGTTATCCTATCGTTTAAAAGTAGTAGCAGACATGGTGAGTAAGGGGAACAGGGTGGCTGATATTGGTTGTGATCATGCTTATGTGTCTATATATTTAGTGGAGAATAAGATTGCATCCAGAGTAATTGCCTTAGATGTGAATAAGGGGCCTTTAAAGAAAGCCAGAGAGAATATTGTTCATTATGGTCTGGAAGAATTAATTGAGACAAGATTATCGGATGGAGCAAAGCAGATCCAGCCGGATGAAGTGGATACCTTACTTATAGCAGGAATGGGCGGGGCATTAATGGTTAAAATATTAACGGATAGTAAAAAAGTGGTTGATTCCTGTCAGGAATTAATCCTCCAGCCCCAATCTGAAATCTTTTTAGTTCGAAGACTTCTGGAAGGGATTGGATTCCAAATTGTGGATGAAGATATGCTTATTGATGAGAATAAATACTATACAGTAATAAAGGCAAGAAAAGCAAGTGGTTTGAGCCAAGATGCATATGAGAAGGAGATACACTACCGCTTTGGTAAGGTTCTTTTAGAAAAACGGAATCTCATATTAAAACAATTTTTGCAAGAAGGTCTTAAAGTGGATAATGAATTGATAAAAGAACTTAATAATAGTGATTCCCTTAAGGCAAAAGAAAGAATTGATGAAATTATAAAAGATATAGAATATATTAAAGAAGGTTTAGAATATTATGAAATGTAAAGATATCATTAGAATCATAGAAGAACTGGCACCTCCGAAACTAGCCAAAGATTGGGATAATGTGGGCCTATTAGTTGGTGATAAGGAGAAAGATATCAAGACCATTATGATAGCACTTGATCCTACACAGGATGTAATTAAACAAGGGATCGATGGGGATGTGGATATGTTGATTACTCATCACCCTTTGATTTACTCACCAATGAAGCGAATTACTTATGATAACTTTATTGGTAGGAGAATCATTGATTTAATCCGAAGTGATATGGCATATTATGCAATGCATACGAATTTTGATGCAACAGCTATGGCAGAGGAAGCAGCAGAGAGATTAAAATTATCAAATTTAAAAATCCTTGAATTAGAAGAACAAGATATGGAATTTGGTATAGGACGTATAGGAACCCTAGAAGAAACTATGACGTTGGAACAATGTGCCCTTTTTGTGAAAGAGAAGTTCCACACAGAGTATGTACGCATTGTGGGAGAGAAGCAGAAAGAAGTATCAAGGGTTGCAATTAGTCCAGGAGCAGGGAAAAGTTTAATAAAACCGGCATTAATGAATAAGGTGGATGTTTTGATTGCAGGAGATATTGATCATCATAGTGCAATAGATGCAGCAGAACAAGGATTGTGTATTATAGATGCAGGGCATTTTGGAACAGAACACATCATGACACAGTATATGAATCAATATTTAAGTGACTATATAGCCAGTCATTTTACCAGGGAAACTGTTAAGATATTATCTGCTTATGAAAAAAGCCCATTTTCAATTTGTTAGAAATTGATATTATCAGATAGATTATAGAATGTTAAGCTTTGGATATTCTATATGGATAGAGATATTTATAAGGAGGCCTGAATGGAAGAAAACGTAAAAGTAGTGATTAATGGAGTTAAAAAAGAATATAAAAAAGGAATTACTTTTCTGGAGATTAGTAAAGAATATCAAGATGATCATGCAGATGATATTATTTTAGCAGTGCAAAATCATAGGTTAAGGGAACTGTTTAAATCAGTAGATTTTGATTGTGAGATAAGTTTTATGACAACTTCAGATGATGCCGGGCATAAAACTTATGTACGTGGTATGACTTTAGTTATGTTAAAGGCTTTTTATGATGTCTTGGGAAGAGAAAATATCAGTAATATATTAGTAGAATATTCTTTAGGACCTGGATTATACTGCGACTATAAAGGGAAAGTTCCACTTACGGAAGAAGTCATTCAAAAAGTGAAAGACAGAATGGATGAATTGATTGATAATGATTTACCATTCCTAAAGAAAAGTATAGGCACCAATGATGCAATTAAATTATTCGAAAATTATGGAATGTACGATAAACAAAAGTTATTTAAATACAGGCGTGTATCTAAGGCAAATATATATACTTTAGGCAAATTCCAAGACTATTTCTATGGTTATATGCCACCCAGTACGGGAATGCTAAAACACTATGATTTATTTTTATATGGAGATGGATTCATTCTATTATTGCCTACAAAAAAGAAACCAAATGAATTGGGAGAATTTAAACCACAGGCTAAATTATTTCAAACATTAAAACAATCAAATAATTGGGGAAAACTGATGGAAATTGAAACGGTTGGAGCACTCAATGATGTGATTGCCAGAGGGGAAATCAGTGATCTGATCCTGGTTCAGGAAGCTTTTCACGAGAAGATGATCGCTGATATTGCTTCTCAAATTAAAAATGCAGGTAATAAAAAATTTATTATGATCGCAGGTCCGTCCTCCTCGGGTAAGACCACATTCTCTCATAGGTTGTCTATCCAATTAAAAACCCTTGGGTTGAAACCTCATCCCATTGCAGTAGATAATTATTTTGTGAATAGGGATCAGACCCCATTAGATGAAAATGGCAGCCCTAATTATGAATCTCTTCATGCTATTGATTTAGCAGGCTTTAATAAGGATATGACAGATTTATTAAATAAAAAGACAGTTGATATCCCATATTATAATTTTAAAACAGGAAAAAGAGAATACAAAGGAAATTATATGACTTTGGGGGATGATGACATCCTTGTAATTGAAGGGATTCATGGGTTAAATGATGAATTATCTTATTCACTGCCAAGAGAAAGCAAATTTAAAATTTATATTAGTGCCCTTACCCAAATTAATATTGATGAACATAACCGCATTCCTTCCACGGATGGCAGACTGATTCGAAGAATTGTAAGAGATGCCAGAACCAGAGGAACTTCAGCAAAAGAAACTATAGCTATGTGGCCGTCTGTTCGAAGAGGAGAAGAACAAAATATCTTTCCTTTTCAGGAAGATGCAGATGTAATGTTTAACTCTGCACTTATTTATGAACTGGCTATTTTAAAACAATATATTGAACCGGCACTTTTTGGAATTGATAGGGAAGCCCCAGAATATATAGAAGCAAAACGGATTTTAAAATTTTTAGATTATTTCATTGGGGTAAGCAGTGAAGAAATCCCTAAAAATTCAATTCTAAGAGAATTTGTTGGTGGAAGCTGCTTTAAAGTTTGATATTTAAATTGTCATTTAGTTTTAAGGTTTGAGTTAACTTCCAGTGAAAAACCGTTTACAAGTATAAAAAAAGATGTTAGAATATCCGATGTGAGTAGCACAGATGGTCGCGCCTATAAGTACCGAAAGGTCATAGGTGAGGAAAGTCCGAGCTTCATAGGGCAGGGTGCCGGATAACGTCCGGTGGAGGCGACTCCAAGGCTAGTGCAATAGAAATATACCGCCAGTTATACTGGTAAGGGTGGAATGGTGGAGTAAGAGCCCACCGCCTTCTTGGTAACAAGAAGGGCATATGTAAACCCCACTCCGAAGCAAGACCGAATTTAAAGCGATACGGCTGCCCGTCGTGCTTTAGGGTAGGTCGCTAGAGCCTAATGGCAACATTAGGACCAGATAGATGATCATCTAATACAGAACTCGGCTTATAGTGTTGCTCATATTAAGTAGAAATTAAGGTAAGGCTCAATTATGACGCCTTGCCTTTTTAATTTGTTGAAAGCTGGGGTTAGACCAAATAGTATTTCATGTTTTTCGTCAGCTCCACAGTCCAACCTGATTTGTGCGTGACTATGAGACAAAAAAATATCTCCTATTCACGTACAAATCAGGTCGTACAATGTATCTGAACGAAAAACATTTGAAATTACTATTTAGTTTACCCCAGCTTTTCTATGTGATGTGGCAAGGCTGATTATTATACTTATTTTATACAATTATCTAATTTATACTCAATCTTTTACTGGTATAACAGCTATTCTTAGGTCATAAGGGAAACTATTAATGGATTATGATAATTTTAATCGAATATACTTTACCGTTTGAATGATAATTAAATTACATAAAGATAATCCGTATACTATGAATAATAATCCTTTTGTTAATGTTGTTACCTCAAAAATTGGTTGTAGTATTGGTAATAATAAAACTGTATTTAGTAATAAGAAGCCTATTAAGAATGCACCGCACAGGTATTTGTTATTAAAGAAACGTTTTGTGAAAAGGATAGGTTCTTTTGTCTTGGAGTTAAAGCCATGCACTAATCTGCCCAGACACATTGTACCAAAAGCCATGGTACTTCCAAGTGTTACGCTGCCCTGTGAAAGACCTATATGATATGCAATCAGTGTAGTAGTACAAATGATAGCCCCCTCTAATAAAATATCAAAAAGAAAATCTTTTGTTAAGATAGATTCATTCTTAGATCTGGGTTTGTCTGTCATTACATCAGGATTATGTGCTTCTAACCCAAGGGCTATGGCAGGCATACTATCCGTGAGTAAATTTATAAATAGTAAATGGACCGGTACAAATGGTACAGGTAAAGCCAGGAAAGAAGCATATAATACGGTTAAGATTGCAGCAGTATTACCTGATAATAAAAATTTAATAGCATTTTTTATATTCGTATATATGTTTCTTCCGTTTTCAATCGCTTTTATTATAGTAGCAAAATTATCATCTGTTAAAATCATGGAAGCAGCATCTTTGGCTACTTCGCTGCCGGTTATACCCATAGCGACACCAATATCCGCCTGTTTTAAGGCAGGAGCGTCATTTACACCATCACCTGTCATTGCAACAATGTTTCCTTTTTCCTGCCATGCCCGTACAATTCTAATTTTGTGCTCTGGTGACACTCTGGCATATACAGATATTTTTTCTACATAATCTCGTAATTCAATATCAGATAAGTTATCTAACGCAGTGCCATCCACTGCTTCTTCATCATCAGATAGAATACCGATTTGTTTGGCAATTGCAGCAGCAGTTATTTTGTGATCCCCTGTTATCATAATTGGTCGGATCCCAGCTTTTATACAATCAGAAACGGCCTGTCTGGATTCTTCTCTTGGAGGATCCATCATTGCAATAAGGCCAAGATAGGTAAAGTCATATTCACTTTCTTCACTAATGTCAGAATAGGAAGTGATTTCTTTGTAAGCGAAAGCTAAGACCCTAAGACCTTCTTTGGAAAAAATCATATTCTGGCTTTCGATGTCTGATAAATCTTCTGCTGTAATTAGTGCAGTACCGGAATTTGTTGCAATTGTTGTTATACGCTTACTTAATACATCTACGGCACCTTTTGTTATAATGTAAAATCTTCCATCTATTTTGTGTACTGTAGACATTAACTTTCTATCAGAATCAAATGGAACTTCTGCTAATCTTGGATATTCTTTTCGAACGTCTATGGCATGATAACCATATTTATCTGCAAAGTTAAGGAGTGCGAGTTCTGTGGGATCACCGATTTCACGTTTTTCCTGCCCATCCTCTGTTTTATTCATTGCGTCACTACATAATAAACTGAATTTGAGTAATCTTAGTTGAAGCGGATGATTTGTATTAAATTGTTCCGGTTCTATTATTTCATGATTAACACAGTATTTTTTTACAGTCATTTTGTTCTGTGTCAGCGTTCCGGTTTTATCGGAACATACAATAGATACACTTCCAAGGCCTTCAACTGCGTGTAATTTACGTATAATTGCATTTTCATTTGCCATTTTTCTTGTTCCAAAAGAAAGTACAATTGTTACGATAGAACTTAGCGCTTCTGGAATTGCAGCAACAGCTAACGCAACAGCAAACATGAAGGAATCTACGATTGCATCTCCACGAAAAATGTTTATACCGAATAATAAAGTACAAATAATAAGAATGATAACAGAAAGTTTTTTGCCAAATTGATCTAAATTCACTTGAAGTGGTGTTTTTTTCTCAGAGGTATTTTTTAATAATGCAGCTACTTTTCCTATTTCAGTATTCATACCTATTTCAGTTACAACGAAACTACCACGGCCGTAGGTAACAAAGCATCCTGCGAATACCATGTTTTTGCGGTCACCCACTCCAACTTCTTCTAAAAGAGTGATATCTTCTTTTTCTGAACTGACACTTTCTCCTGTTAATGCACTTTCATTCACCTGTAAACTTGCATTTTCTATAATTCTTCCATCAGCACAAACAAAATCTCCGGCATCCAGTATCACCATATCTCCAACGGTTACTTCTTTAGATGGGAGTTCTTTCATAGTTCCATCCCGTATTACTTTAGCTGTGGGAGAAGATAAATCTTTTAAACTATTAAGGGAATTTTCCGCTTTTATATGCTGCACAGTGCCTAAGACAGCATTCAGGATTATAACAAGGGCAATGACGAGAGTGCTCTCAAGATCCCCCAGGAATGCAGAGATGGTTGCTGCAAGTATAAGAATAATAACAAGGAAATCTTTAAATTGATCTAGAAATACTAAAAAAGGACTCTTTCGTTTTCCTTCAATTAATTCATTTAAGCCATATTTGCTTAATCGTTCTTTCACATCTGTCTCGTTAAGACCTTGAATGTTCGTTTCCAGTTCCTTTAGTAAGATTTCTTTTGATTTAGTATAAGTATGGTTCATATGTTCCTCCTATGCCTGGCAATAAAGGAAAGCTTTTATGCAATTGTTTGTAAAAAGTGAGAGAAATATTCAGAGGATAACTGATATGCACTATCACATTTCATAAATAAACACGCAAAAAAAGCGAGTGCCTTTATTGCAATAAATTAGTTGCAATAAAAGTCTCGCTTCATTAAATACAAACCGGATATTCTATAAATATATTTAAGAATCTTCGTATTGACGATTTTGTATTACATCTGTTTAGATGTAAGCTACTCCCTTTTATTTCAAAACATAATATTGTGTTATGTTTTTATAAATTAAATGATTATTTGAAATTCATTCAATTAAGTGTTCTTATTGTATATGGAGAAAAGGATGTTTGTCAAGATAAATCTAAAAATAGTTATTAAAGAGGTGTAAATTCTTATGGGGATTCATATTTTCACAAAGAGGGATTTACCATTATACATTTCGGTTCCCCTTGTGGATAGAATAGATTAATAAACAAAATAAAGTTTTGACATGTTAATACGTTAAAATATTAAATTTTTCTTGCATTTTTATTATTTTGTATTATAATAAATTTGAAAAGGCAAAGGCGTCATTTTTGTGTGTTTTTTATGCAAAAAAATGATGCTTTTTTATATGTTTTATACATTTACATGAATAATACACCTTTTCTTGGCTGGAATTACGCAAATTCCACCAAAAGTTGATTAATGCGAAAATACAAGATAAGGAGATTAATTATGGGATATGTTGATGAAGTAATTGATTTAGTCGTGAAAAAGAATTCAAGTGAACCTGAATTCATCCAAGCAGTAAAAGAAGTACTAGAATCTTTAAGACCTGTTATTGATGCCAATGAAGAAACTTATAGAAGAGAAGCTTTACTTGAAAGATTAGTGGAGCCAGACAGATTATTTAAATTTAAAGTACCTTGGGTTGATGACAAAGGTAATGTTCAGGTAAACATAGGATACAGGGTACAATTTAATAATGCAATTGGACCATACAAAGGTGGCTTACGTTTCCATCCATCAGTATATACTGGTATTATTAAATTTTTAGGATTTGAACAAATCTTTAAGAATTCACTTACCGGATTACCAATCGGTGGTGGTAAAGGTGGTTCTGATTTTGATCCTAAGGGTAAATCTGATCGAGAAGTTATGGCATTCTGTCAAAGCTTTATTACAGAACTTTATAAATACATTGGTGCAGATGTTGATGTTCCAGCCGGTGATATAGGTGTTGGTGGAAGAGAAATCGGTTATATGTATGGCCAATACAAGAAGATTACCGGTCTATATGAAGGTGTACTTACAGGAAAAGGATTAACATATGGTGGTTCTTTAGCAAGAACGGAAGCAACTGGTTATGGTTTATTATATCTTACTGAAGAAATGTTAAAATGTAATAACAATGACATTAAAGGTAAAGTGGTAGCAATTTCCGGCTCTGGTAATGTAGCAATCTATGCAACTCAAAAAGCACATCAACTTGGTGCTAAGGTTGTGACATTAAGCGATTCTAATGGTTGGATATATGATCCGGAAGGAATTGATGTAGCTGCAGTGAAAGAAATCAAAGAAGTAAAACGCGGTAGAATTAAAGATTACTTAAATTATAGACCAAATGCAAAATACACAGAAGGTAAAGGCGTATGGAGCGTAAAATGTGATATTGCACTTCCATGTGCAACACAAAATGAATTAGATCTTGATGATGCAAAACAATTAGTGGCAAATGGGTGTTTCGCAGTTGCGGAAGGAGCTAATATGCCAACAACTCTGGAAGCAACAGAATATTTACAAAAGAATGGTGTATTATTTGCACCAGGTAAAGCTGCTAATGCTGGTGGTGTCGCTACTTCTGCTCTCGAAATGACACAGAACAGCGAAAGACTTAGCTGGACATTTGAAGAAGTTGATGCTAAATTACAGCAGATCATGGTTAACATCTTCCATAATCTTTCAGATGCAGCTGATCGTTATAATGTTCCTGGCAACTATGTTACAGGTGCTAATATTGCAGGCTTTGAGAAAGTAGCAACAGCTATGACAGCTCAGGGTATCTGGTAATTAATCAATTAATTTAATAAAGAATTTAGAAGACCCATTCATATTTTAAAAAAATATGAATGGGTCTTTTGTCTTGAAAAAGAATTATGCTAAAAAAAGAAGAAGTAAATAAAATAATCGCACTTGATTGACAAAATATGTAAGAACATAATAAAATAGAAAACATTTGCATCAAATAGAAAGGGAATGTATTAACAGCAACTAGTATATAATGAGGCGGTGATGTAAGCTATATAATTAAAAGTGAGTATTATAAGATTTTAGCACCAGGATGGACATAACTATTAGCGAATACAATGTTTTACATATTGGTACAAGTTTCATCAGAGAGTAAGGAGGATAATAATATGATAAAAAGCAAACGTAGAATAATGTCAATTCTATTAATAGTTGCAATGATAATGAACATATTTTTCTATTGCGTGCCAGGAAAGGCAGAAACGGTTGATCCAATAAAGATAGAGGCAGAAGATTATTCGGATATGAGTAATGTACAAACAGAGGCATGTTCAGATGGAGGTCTAAATGTTGGTTACATAGATGAAGGGGACTGGATGGATTATATAGTGAATATCCCAATGGCAGGAACCTATAGCATTGAATTTAATGTATCTAGCCCATATTCATCAACTAAACTTCAATTTTTGCAAGGCGCAACAGAATTAACAAAAGTAGAAATCCCAAATACAGGGGGATGGCAAAATTGGAATACAATTAATGCTTCAGTACACTTAAATTCTGGAACTCAGACCTTACGCATAAGAGGGGCTACCAATGGATGGAATATTAACTGGTTTCGGTTAATCTTATTAAATCCAGATTCTACTCAAAAAGAGGTAGATGTGCAGGTTACTGGACCATATGTTCAATATCTTGAGATGTCCCTTAGCCCAGGGGACTTAAATGGAGCAACTACACTAAAATCACAAAATACTACGATTAATCAAACTATGAGATATAACGTTGGTGATACGGTAACAATAGGTGTCTACTATATGGTAGATAAGAAAACGGTAGAATTTCGTACTAGGGATGCCAGCGGTAATGGGGTAAAAAGTAATCCGTTAACCTTTACAGTTCATAAAGATACAGTGATAAATGTAGATGTTACAGATGCTCAAGCAGTGGAAACTCCAATATTTACACCGAATGGTGGAAATTATAGTACACCACAAAATATTACAATAAGTTGTACCACAGAAGGAGCAACCATTAAATATACCACAGATGGCTCTATACCAACGGTTGCATCCCAAACATATACAGGAGCAATCAATGTGACAAAAACAACCACTATCAAAGCTATTGCAATGAAGGAAGGATTGTCAGATTCAGCCGTGGCAACGGCAATCTACAACATTGGTTCAGAATTTGAAAATTATGCATTGAATAAGTCAGGAAGGGCATCTTCGGGGAATCCAAATCTTGCTTTTGACAACGATAGCGGAACACGTTGGGAGTCTGATTTCTCAGATCCTCAATGGATCTATGTTGACCTTGGGCAAAACAGGTTAGTAGGTCAGATAAAATTCAATTGGGAAACAGCAAGTGGAAAAGAATATGCAATACAGGTTTCTACAGATGCTAATGAATGGAAAGAGGTATATAAACAGTCAAATGGTAAGGGAGGAGTAGAGAATATCTCCTTTAATGGTGTTACAGCAAGGTATGTAAGAATGTATGGTACTATCAGAAATACACCATATGGATATTCTTTGTTTGACTTTGAGGTGTATGCTCCAACAGCTCCTAAGTTAGAAAAACCTACATTTACAGTGGAACCTGGGGATTATAAAACTCAACAAAGAGTGGGTATTCAATGTGAATCAGGTGCAACTATAAAATATACCATAGATGGATCAATACCTACAGAAACCTCTCCAACTTATACAGAGCCTATTCTTGTGACAAAATCAACTGAAATAAAGGCTATTGCCATAAAAGCAGGGATGAGAAACTCTGAAATAGCAAGTGGAAAATATAATATTATATCTTTGAAAGTGCTCTCGCCTATTAACGGCAGGATGATAACTGATACACGAACACCTGCCTTAACTTGGGAATCAAAGGAAGGGGCGGTAAAATACGAAGTATGGATTAATAAGACTCAAACAGATTATGATTGGACTGTATCAGGAAATCTTTTAGACAGATATACCAAGGTTACAGAAGTAACTGATACCAAATGTGTTGCACCATCATTAGTGGATAGATGGACATACAAATGGTATGTTGTGGCGGTTGATGCCTCTGGAAATAAGATGCCATCCAACATTGGTCAATTCAGTATTTATCTCCCATATTTAGAACAAGTAGATGATGGTATCAATATTGTAAATGGCTGCCGTGATTTAAACAAAAATGGTACAATTGAACCTTATGAAGATTGGCATAATACAGTGGATACACGTATCAATGATCTTATGTCAAGAATGACAAATGAAGAAAAAATAAATCAAATGTTTTTCTCAGCCGAGGACATTGCCAACTTCAATACAATGGCTGGCTATGTTTTTTCCTATGGAACTGAAAACTTTATCAGAGATGCCCAATTAAAAGTAGCAAGACAATCCAGGCTTGGTATCCCAGTTAGTTTTACTGGTGATAAAATTCATGGTTGGAAGACAGTTTTTCCAACTCAACTTGGTTTGGCAGCAACTAGAAATCTTGGTCTAACTTATCAATGTGGAGATCTTCAGCGCAGAGAACAAAAGGCATTCGGATTTACCGGTACTCTTTCCCCTTTAGCAGAAGTTGATACGAAGGTACTTTACCCTCGCTTTCAAGAAGGGTGTGGTGAAAATGCAGATTATGCAGCAGCAATGGTGCGGGCAATGGTTGCTGGAATGCAAGGAGGTCCGGAGTTAAATCCCAAATCAATCTTGATTACGGTGAAACATTGGCCTAGCCAAGGCGCTGGTGGTGAAGGAGCACTAACTTATGATAGTACAACGATTAAATACCATATGAAGACTTGGTATGCAGCAATGGATGCAAATTGCAGTTCTATTATGCCAGGATATAGTTCAGCTCCATACTTAGATCCTACTGGAGAGGGTGCAGGATCTAGTAAGCCAACTCTTGATTATTTAAGAAATGTAATTGGATTTAAAGGTGTAATTATGACTGATTGGCTGGCAGCAGATACCAATACTTCTGTGAAATGTATCAGTGCAGGTAGTGATGTAATGGGAGGAGCTCCATCTACGGGAACGGATTTCAATGCGTTAATTAATTCCGTTGGTTGGGATAGAATTAATGAAGCTGTACGAGCAATACTGAATACAAAAATTAGAATGGGAATGTTGGAGAACCCATATGGGGATCCAGATTATCCGACTACTATATGGCATAGCCCTCAGAGTCAGGAAATTGTAAATGAAGCGGCACGTCAATCCCTCACACTTTTAAAAAATAACGGTATTCTTCCATTGAAGGTTAACAGTGGTGATACTCTTGTGGTAGCAGGCCCAAGAGCTACTAGTGATGATCGCGCCACTGATAATATTGCAAATGTTATATGGCAATCAATTTACCATGATAATACCCAGGCAAAATCTTATTATCAAGGAATTAAGGATAGAGCAGGTTCAGGTGTGAACGTTGTACTTAATAATGCTGGTACAGCAAAAGCAGCAGTAGTTGTTATTGGTGAAAAGAGCTACACTCATGGTACTGAATGGGCTGATAAAAGGTTAACTTTTCCTGATGATCAAGTTGCAGTGATAGATGATTTTAATAGACGTGGAATACCAGTGATAGCTGTCATTGTAATGCCAAGGCCTTATGTTTTAACAGACATATTGGATAAGTGCTCTGCTGTAATAGTGGCTTATAGGCCAGGAAATGGGGGAGGACTGGCTACATCACAATTAATATTTGGAGATTACCTGCCTAAAGGAAAGTTACCATTCCAGCTTCCAAGGTCTGTGAATCAAGTAGGAACGGATAGTATCTCAAATATGCTTGAACAATGGGATTTACCGTATGATCTTGGAGCTACGGCTTCTGAACGTGAAGAAATAAGAAACTATATTGCGAATGATCTACCAGTGCCGACAACCTACGGAAATCCACTATTCCCATATGGCTACGGATTGCAGAATTTTACACCGTCAGATTAAGTTTTACTTGATAATTTAATAAGATATTATTGATTGGCTGTTCTGGAAGTTAAGATTTCTTAATAACCAGAACAGCTTTTTATTGAATTTTTCTAATAAATACAATTAAAGTTTTTAACTTTTAGAGATGTCACGTTTATGGTATAATATGAACACTTAGCGAGGTATTTTCCAGCTTAGTGAGAATATATACCTAGCCATTTAATGAGGTGTTTTCGAATTTAGTGGCTATGGTATAATGTTTTATTTATTACTATGATTATCATTTTTGAGGTGAGAATATGGAAGATACAGCGTTATTAGTCATAGATATGCAAAACGCTTTAGTTCAAGACAATCCTTATAATATTAATAGTGTCCTAAAGAATATAGAACATATTATTACTCTATGCAGAGATAATTCATTGGAAGTTATCTATATCCGCCATGATGGCGGGGCTGATGATGAACTGGAATATGGTACAAAAGGATGGCAGATTGATAAGACCCTGAGGCCTATGGGCGATGAGAAAATATTCGAGAAAAAATTTAATAGTGCTTTTAAAGAAACAAAATTAAAAGAGTATCTGGAATCAAAGAATATTAAAAGACTTATTATAACTGGAATGCAGACAGAATACTGTATGGATACATCAATCAAAGTTGCATTTGAATACGGTTATGAAATAATTATTCCCAAAGAAACGAATACTACATATGATAATCAATTTTTAACAGGACAAGAACTATATGAATTTTATAATGACAAGATATGGGATGGAAGATATGCCCAGATAATGACAATAGAAGAACTGGAAAGAAAAATAAAAAGTAGATAATACATCTAAAATAATCAGTTAAAATATGGTATACTCTTAATATTAGATAATTGGTTGACCAGATTAGATATCATGGGAAATCTTTTATTTTAAAATTGGAAGAGATGAAAGGAAGTGAAACTTAGTGGGTTCTAAAATGTGCTCACTAAATTAGTTATGGATTATAAAATATTGTTTAAAGAACAGAACGAAGAGATAAAAGAACGTTATGAACTTGCCATGAACCGTGTTGCTGATATTATAAATGAGGATAGTGTAAAAGAACCTTTCAAAGATTATTTTGAAAAAGTGGCCTCCTTTATTCTACAGATAAAAGAGCTTGTAGAAATGGTTGAAAGCAGCCAGTTAGCCAAGAAATCAATGAATGAACTAAAAGTTTTAAATGAAAGCCTTTATGAAGATATTATTTTAGAAAATTACAATGTAAGTTATGCTAATCCAGAATATTCGATGAAGACATTAGGAGAGAAATATGCTAAATTATTGTCTTTTTTATATGCTGAGATTCGTGGAATGATTCCATATGCATATGAAAGCAGATTATTTGATATTACCATCTATCTGGAATTGTTTGTTGAAATATATAATTATTTTGAAGAAGAAAACGAACATACTTACAAAGATGTAAAATCTGCAATCTATTATTTTGTAAGTGATTATAGTGAGATTACTGTAAAATATCGTATAAGAGAAGCTCTTGATCCTGAGCTGAGTTTTGCGACAGATATTATTATGAATGAAGATTTAACAGATTTAAGATATCTTTATTCCTTCGGTGAATATATTACGGAAAATGAAATTGCTATTGCGACTTATCTTAATAATCTTGACGAGAGTGCAATTGAAGCAATGGCAAAAACTTATGTAGAGGGTTTTAGGAAAGGATTTGAACTTGCCAGGATCGATCTTAGTAAAAAAACGACGGTTAATATTCGATATTCGGTGGGGTTTGAACGAATCGTCCGTGTAGCTATTAAAGAATTTGAAAGGCTGAATTTAAAGCCAGTCATATATCGTGCAGCAGTGGCCAGTATTCATAAGAATCAACATCATAAGATCGGTTATTATTCAACAAGTCCAAATAAACAGTATGATTATGATCATAGATTTGATGATGCAATTTACCTTGATAAAGCATTTACAGAACAAAAGTTAGTTTATTTGCGTAAAGCTTATGATGAATATAAGGAACTTGCTAAGGGATATGCAGGACCGGCTGTTATGGAGACATTTGGTGAGAGACCATTTGCGCCAATTAACAAACCAGAGGCTGCAAAGTTAGAGGATAAACAACAGAAATTAGCCGTAAATTATCGTAGAGATGCAAGCTTGATTATTGAAGACTATATAAAGAGCAGTGAATATAGTTTTACGATCATTGCATATCCAATTCCTGAAATTGGAGAGTACTTTGAAGAAATCTTTAACGAAACAGTAAAGATTAATACATTAGATTATCAAATGTATAAAGAGATTCAGCAGTCCATTATCGACGCATTGGATCAGGGAGAATACGTTCATATTTTAGGAAGTGGTAAAAATATGACAGATATTAAAGTAAAGCTCCATGAACTGCAGAACCCAGAGAAGGAATCAAATTTTGAGAATTGTCTTGCAGATGTAAACATACCTGTAGGGGAAGTATTTACTTCTCCAATGTTAACTGGTACCAATGGCATATTACATGTAAGTAAAGTATATTTAAATGAACTGGAATATAAAGAATTATATTTAACTTTTGAAGATGGCAAGATAAAAGAGTATACCTGCGGTAATTTTGGGGATGAAGAAGCAAATAGGAACTTTGTAAAAGAAAATCTAATGTATAACCGGGATACACTGCCACTTGGAGAATTTGCAATTGGTACCAATACTACGGCATATGTTATGGCAAGAAAATATGATATTGCTGATAAATTACCGATCCTTATTGCAGAAAAAACAGGTCCCCATTTTGCGGTAGGAGATACTTGTTATCGAATGAGTGAAGAAAATAAAATTTATAACCCGGATGGAAAAGAAATCGTAGCAAAGGATAATGAATGCTCCATTCTCAGAAAAACAGAGATTGAAAAAGCATATTTTAACTGTCATACAGATATTACCATACCTTATGATGAGCTTGGAGAAATCTCAGTATATAATCATAATGGAGATAAAACCGTGATTATTAAAGATGGAAAATTTGTGTTAACAGGAACTGAGAGATTGAATGAAGTATTTGAAAATGCCTAAATTATAAGATACTTGATTGATGGAATACAAAGGAAAAGAATGAAAGCAACAGCAGGAGGGACAATATGACTAAGATAGGTATCGTAGGTGGCGGACAACTTGGTAAGATGATGATTCTTGATGGAAAAAGGTTGGATCCTTATTTTGTGATATTGGATCCAGTCAAGAATTGTCCTGCAGATAGTATTGCTGACGAACATATCATTGCAGGATTTGATGATTTGGAAGCAATCAAGGAATTAGCAGAAAAAGTTGATGTAGTTACCTTTGAATTTGAACATATCAATGTAAAAGCACTTCAAATTTTAGAGGCCAATGGTCATAAGGTATATCCATCAAGTGAAACTTTACTTCATATTCAAAATAAATATGAACAGAATATCTGGCTTCAAAAGCATGAAATTGCTATTCCTGATTTTGCAGAGGTGAAGAATATTTCTGATATTGAACAGGCAGGGGAGAGGTTTGGGTATCCGATGATTCTTAAAACCTGCACCGGAGGATATGATGGTAAAGGAAATGCAGTTATTAAAACAAAAGAGGATGTTACAAAAGCATTTGAAGCTTTGGGCAGAGGTAAATTACCTTTGATGGTTGAAGAATTTATTGCATTTGAGAAAGAAGTATCTGTACTGGTATGTCGCAGTACCAGCGGCGAAATCAGAGTATTTCCGGTAGCAGAGAATATTCATGTAAATAGTATCTTAGATGAAACTATAGTACCAGCCAGTATTAAAGAATCAACCAGAAATGAGGCTATGAAGGTTGCCCAAAAAGCAATTGAAGCATTTAGCGGCTATGGAATGTTTTGTATTGAACTATTTATAACAAAAGATGGACATGTTCTGGTAAATGAGATTGCGCCCAGACCTCACAATTCAGGACATTATACCATTGAAGGCTGCTATACCTCTCAATACGAGAATCATATCAGAGCAATCCTTGGATTGCCGCTTGGAGATACCAGCTTAATTCGCCCTACGGCAATGAAGAATCTAATTGGAAAAACCAATGGAGATGCTGTTGTAAAAGGTGTGGAAGAAGCATATCAGAATGAGCATGTAAAAATCCATATCTACGGTAAGGAGAAAGTAGCTATTGGAAGAAAAATGGGCCATATTACCGCAACTGCATATACCACTCAGGAAGCATTGGAAGCAGTACGTTATGCCTATTCAAGAATTTCTTTTTAGAGTATTTTCTCCATAGAATTTGAATAAACAAAGAAGTTGATAAATGAAAGGCAGGATAAGAATGGGTAAAGTTGGAATAATTATGGGAAGTGATTCAGATCTTCCGGTAATGAGCAATGCAGCTAAGATATTGGATGAGCTGGGGGTGAACTATGAATTAACAATTGTATCTGCCCACAGAACTCCGGACAGACTATATGAATATGCAAAAACTGCAGAAGAACGTGGCATTGATATAATTATAGCAGGAGCTGGCGGAGCTGCTCATCTTCCGGGAATGACAGCAGCCATGACAGTTCTACCAGTAATCGGGGTACCGGTTCAAACCAAGGCTCTTGGGGGGATTGATTCTCTTTATTCAATCTGTCAGATGCCGCCGGGAATTCCGGTTGCAACGGTTGCGATTAATGGGGCTTTAAATGCCGGACTTCTGGCGGCAAAAATTCTAGGGGTGACAGACTTAAGCTTACGTGAAAGAATTAAGAAATATGAGGATAACCTTAATGAAACCGTTCTTGAGAAAGCAAAGAGACTTGAAGAGATTGGTTATGAAGAATATTTAAAATAAAGTCTCGAATGTTTATCTTTATTATTTTTGTTAATGTGATTCAAGTGGATATGATTGTATATACATTTGAGTCTGAGATCAAGATAGAAAGATTTATTTTTAATTTAATAGTTCAGGGAGAAGAATATAAGCAGATGATATATTCTTCTCCCTGAACTATTTTTTACTCCATTGTATAAGGGAAATAGCAAATTAATATTATTTTAAAATTAATATTAATTTATATTGACAATACTGTGTGACACACATTATAATATGATAAAGAGGTGATAATGTGAGTGAACGAGATGAACTGTTAGGTGGTTTGATTTTAGAATTAAGGCGTGGAACAATTGTGCTCAGTGTTTTAAGTCAGATGGAAAATCCAATGTACGGATATGCATTAGTACAAAACTTAAGTGATAAGAAGATAACAGTAGAGGCAAATACATTATATCCATTGTTAAGGCGTTTGGAGAAGCAAGGATTATTAAAAAGTGAATGGGAAACCAGTGGTACCAAGCCCAGAAAATATTATGTAAGAACTCAGTTAGGTGCAGAAGTGTATCAGGAACTTAAGAAACATTGGGAGAACATTGTAGATAGTATGAACAAATTATTGAATGGGGAGGTAGAAATGAATGAAACAATCGAAAAGTAATAATGAAGTTGATAAGAATGATATCATAGCAAGGTATGTATATGCGGTTACAAAGGATTTGCCGGCAAATTCAAGAAATGATATTGAGGAAGAATTAAAGACTCTGATTTATGATATGTTAGAAGAACATGTCGGAGACAAAGAGCCTGCAAAGAAAGATATTGAGTTAGTCTTAAAAGAGTTAGGTCATCCAAGGGAATTATCTGAGAAATATATGGACCATAAAAAATATTTAATAGGACCCCAATATTTTCATTTGTATATCATGGTGCTGAAAATTGTTATATTTGCAGTGGTCCTAGGTATGACAATTGCGTCTATTGTTGAGGGTTTTACCGCAAATCAAGGGAATCCATGGAATTATTTCGCCCATTGGATAGGAGGTCTTATATCAGGAATATCATCGGCCTGTGTATGGGTTACCTTTATTTTTGCTTTTATAGAATATAGAGGGATTAAATTAGATGAGATTACAGATGATTGGATTATTAATGAACTGCCGGAAGTTCCCAGCAAGAAAGCAAGTATTCCCAAAGGGGTACCCATCAGTGGAATTATATTTACAATATTCGTTGCCATTTTATTTACCTTTGCGCCACAGCTCATGGGAGTGATTCGGATTGGAGAAATAACTACTACAATTCCGGTTTTTAACTTAGTAGTTTTAGAGAAAGTGCTCCCTTTATTTCTTATTTGCTTTGGGCTGGGCATTTTGAGAGAAATTATTAAATTAATCGAAGGAAGATATACTACAAGGGTAGCAGTCGCGACAATATCACTAGATATTATTTCTTTGATTCTTACGATTATTATCTTTTCAAGGCATGAAATTTGGAATCCTAATTTTGTAGCTCAGATAACCTCCCTTTATGGTTTTGGAGCCGACATTTCTATACAATCAATCTGGAATAACTTTACAAATTTTTTTGTAGGAGTTTTTGCACTTGCCTTCTTTATTGATAGTATTGATACATTGTATCGAAGCTATCGTTATGGTGTATCTAAGTAGAAATACTATGATCCTTAAATTTGTAAAAGCCTGATTTCACAGAGAGATGGATGAATTTTTCATCCATCTCTCTATTTTTTATATTAGCTCATAAAATTTCTATCGTTAAAAAAATATTTGATACTTATTGATAGTATATCTTAATAGGAACACTATTTTGTGAAAATCTATTGACATGCCTTTGAAATTATGATATATTGTCGAAACAATAGGACGTATTAAATAAGGAGTGACTAATATGGAAAAGAAAACATTCGTAACTTTAGAACAAGTTAGGGATATGGTTAAAAAATATCCAACACCTTTTCACCTATATGATGAAAAAGGAATTCGTGAGAATGTCCGTAAATTAAAACAGGCATTTTCCTGGAATAAAGGATATAAAGAGTATTTTGCAATTAAAGCCACACCAAATCCATATATAATGCAAATTTTAAAAGAAGAAGGAGTAGGAGCAGATTGCTCTTCTTATACAGAGTTATTGTTATCAGAGGCAGTTGGATTAGTAGGAGATGATATTATGTTTTCCTCCAATGTGACCCCAAGAGAAGATTTTGAATTGGCGGTAAAATTAGGATCGATCATTAACTTTGATGACATTACTCACATTGATTTCTTTGAAAAAATTGCAGATTTTCCAGAAACTATAAGTTGCAGATATAATCCTGGTGGTGATTTTATACTTGAAAATCAGATTATGGATTCACCACAAGAAGCAAAATATGGTTTTACCCGTGAACAATTAAGAGAAGGGTTTTTAAAATTAAAAGAAAAAGGGGTAAAACATTTTGGGATTCACGCATTTTTGGCCAGTAATACAGTAACAGAAGAGTATTATCCTGCATTGGCAAAGATTCTTTTTGAAACAGCAGTAGAGTTAAAAGAAGAGACGGGTGTTCATATTGCATTTATAAATTTATCTGGAGGAGTCGGAATCCCATATAGACCAGAGGAAGAACCAAATGATATTTTGGCAATCGGAGAAGGTGTAAGACAGGCATTTGAAGAAGTATTAGTACCAGCTGGTATGAGTGATGTTGCAATATATACCGAGCTTGGAAGATTTGTATTAGCTCCATATGGCTGTTTAGTAACTCAGGCAATTCATGAAAAACATACCTATAAAGAATATATTGGATTGGATGCATGTGCAGCTAATTTAATGAGACCCGCTATGTATGGCTCTTATCATCATATTACAGTTTTAGGAAAAGAAGATAAGCCTCTTGATTATAAGTATGATGTAACAGGTGGATTATGTGAAAATAATGATAAATTTGCAATTAATCGTATGCTGCCTAAGATTGATATGGGAGATTACCTTGTGATTCATGATACAGGAGCTCATGGTTTCTCTATGGGTTACAATTACAATGGGAAATTAAGATCTGCTGAGGTTTTATTAAAGGAAAATGGAGAAACTCAGTTAATAAGACGTGCAGAAACACCAGAAGATTATTTTATTACATTAGATTTAGAAAATTTTAAATAAGGTTGATATTAAAATTAAGGATATAGAAAAAGGTCTGCTTATTTTAAGCAGATCTTTTTTCTATACTAGTTTGTTTTAGTAAGTTCTATCAGTGTAATTTCATTTTGAAGCATTTCTTTGAATATGTTGACAAGATTACGATTTTTAGAATAAAGGCAGGTAGAATCCTGCATTTCTTCTATTTCTCCTGTTAATACTTTAATAGAGTCAACAATTAACCGGATCTGATTTGTGATATTCTTTGTATAATATATAATTGCACCATCTAAGTTGTAAGGTTGGTCTGTTAATATCACCACTTTGATATTTCGATTAATTAAGGTTATTAGATCCTCTTCAATAAGTTTTAATATATCCATGGGAACGGAAGTATAAATACGGTACTCTGCTTCTAATAACATATTTTTCAGTTTGTTTAAAATATGCTGGTCTCCTTTAATTGTTATATAGCCATCCGTTTCTTTTTTTCTGGCAGGAAGTTTTAGTATTATTTCTTTTTGTATCATCTCTAATTTTCGAATGAAATTACTACTGAATTCTTCAAATTTCACAGGAGTATATTTAGTAACAGTTCCTTCCATAGCATAGGCAGCCCCTTTATCTACCAGACCAGCCAGGGCAGTGTAGGTATTTGATCTGGAGATTCCCGTTAATTTAGCAACTTCATATCCAGTTAATTCACCATCTGTTTGTAAGGTTATATAAATGGTTGCTTCCTGTCTTGTAAGTCCAAAGGCGGTTAATTGTTCAATTAATTCCATAAAAGGCCTCTTTTCTATAAATTTAATATTAAAAACTAATATCACCATTTGGGAACACTATGCTATAATTTAAGAAGTTTGTCAAGTACAAATTGCCCTTAGTGTGCAAGCACCCACGTGCAATTTGAGCATTAAGTTCTCGCTACAGTTCAGCCATAAGCTCGATTTCGCTATGCTACATCTCGCTTGGGCAGAGCGCCATATAGAAAGTATTATACAAACTGCCCTTAGTGTGCAAGCACCCACGTGCAGTTTGGGTATTAAGTTCTCGCTACAGTTCAGCCATAAGCTCGATTTCGCTATGCTACATCTCGCTTGGGCAGAGCGCCATATAGAAAGTATTGTACAAATTGCTCTTAGTGTGCAAGCACCCACGTACAATTTGTACAATACTTTCTGCATGGCTGAACTGTAACAAAGTGATTGACATTTGTAGCTTAAAAGTGTATACTACGTAAAATATATGTGAGCAGAGAAGCTACAAACTTTTAGACGTTTGTAGCTCTTTTGCTATATAGGCTATCGTACATAATAATTAAAGGGGGATATTGTCATGGATAATATTGATAAGCAGATTGTTACTATTTTACAGGAGAATGCAAGAACTCCACTAAAGGTGATTGCGGGAAAAGTTTTTTTATCATCACCTGCTGTTTCAGCACGTATTGAACGCTTAGAGAAAGAGGGAATCATTACCGGATATCATGCTGCTGTTAATCCGTTAAAGCTTGGTTATCATATTACTGCATTTATTAACCTTGAGATGGAGCCTGTGCAGAAATCAGAATTTTATCCATTTGTAGATGAATGCCCCCATGTGATTGAATGTAATTGTGTTACCGGGCATTACTCTATGCTTCTAAAAGTTGCTTTCCCGAATACAATTGAACTAGATACTTTTATCGGACAGTTGCAAAAATTTGGCAGAACGAGCACTCAGATTGTATTTTCAACTTCTGTAGAACATAGAGGAATTAATGTTAATATAGAAGAAGACAAAAATCGATAAAAAGTGACATTTGATAACTTTATTATTACAATCTAATTGAAAAAAATCCCTTTTTGGTATATAATTAACATAACAAGATGTTTAGAATAACAGAGGCATATGTTATTTCTTCTCTTTCATAGTTAGAGTGGAGGAAAAATGAAACTAAATTGGTTAAAAAGGTCTCATAATTTATTTCATACCAATGACAGGAAAAGCATTTATACTAAGGAGCTGCAAAGGGATGCTCTACTATTAGATATAATTATGAATGGTTCGGATGATACAATATACTTTAAAGATAAGAATTTAAAGTTTATATTAAATAGTAAAGCCCATGCGATCCAGTTTGGTTTTGAGAATCCGAAAGAATTGGTGGGGAAAAGTGATTTTGATTTTTTTCCTGAAGAATTTGCAATAGAATCTTTTAAAGATGAACAAAGAATCATGAAAACAGGTAAACCTTTAATAGGAAAACTTGAAAAGTGGATCAGAAAAGATGGGGAGATCGTATGGTTTCATGCATCTAAATATCCTTTATATGATGAAAGCGGTGAAATCATGGGAATCTGGGGGACTTCAAGAGACATTACTTCATTGAAGTTTGCTCAGGATGAGCTTGCACGCTTAAATAAGGAACTGGAGAAAGCAAACTTAAAACTGCAGAAGAAATCCTATGTAGATGGGCTATCGGAATTATTTAATCAAAGATGTTTTTACGAAGTGCTGGAAGAAACCATTAACATCTATTCTAATAAACATGATACTGATAATACTTTTTGCATTATGTTAATTGATATAGATTATTTTAAATTAATTAATGATTCTTTTGGTCATCTTATTGGTGATAAAGCAATTAAATTTATAGCTGACATTATTCATGAAAACACCAGAAGCAGCGATTCATGCTTCCGCTGGGGTGGAGATGAATTCGCGATAATATTATTAGATACGGATTTAGAAGAAGGCAAAAACATGGCGGATAGGCTATGTCAAAAGATTGAAGCAAGTAATTTTAAAGTGAATGATGTTGACTTTAAGATTACGGTGAGTATTGGAGTATCCTGTCACTCAGATGAGAAGGACTTAAGTAATTTGTTGCGAAAAGCAGATGAAAGATTGTATATATCAAAACATCAGGGGAGAAATCAAGTAAATTAAAAAGGCACCATTAGGTGCTTTTTTAATATAATAAACACAACTAATATATAAGGGAGATAATATTAATTAAGCTTATAAATTATATTAGAAATAAATAGAAGCAATTTTAAGACAAAAACTTTGAGATATGATAAAATTATGATGTTTCTAATAAATGGACATATATGATAAATGAACATTCAACAGGAGGAAATACAATGGATTATAAGAATGCAGGAGTAGATATTGAAGCTGGTTATAAGGCTGTTGAACTTATGAAAACACATATTAAAGGTACTTTAAGGCCAGAAGTTTTGACAGGAATCGGTGGTTTTTCCGGTGCTTTTTCCCTTACCCGTTTCAAAGATATGGAGAACCCAACTTTAGTTTCTGGTACAGATGGTGTAGGAACAAAGCTTAAACTTGCATTCATTTTAGACAAGCATGATACCATTGGTATTGACTGCGTGGCTATGTGTGTAAATGATATCGCATGTGCAGGAGGCGAACCATTATTCTTCCTTGATTATATTGCCTGCGGTAAAAATGAACCTGAAAAGATAGCAACAATCGTTAATGGTGTTGCAAATGGATGTAAACAATCAGGTGCGGCTCTTATTGGAGGAGAAACTGCGGAAATGCCTGGTTTCTATCCGGAAGATGAGTATGATCTGGCGGGCTTTGCAGTGGGTATAGTTGATCAAAAGAACCTTATAACAGGGGAAAATGTAAAAAATGGTGATGTATTAATTGGAATGGCGTCCTCTGGAATTCATAGTAATGGTTATTCTTTAGTTCGTAAAGTATTTAATATGAAAAAAGAAGTTCTTGAAACTTATTATGAATCACTTGGCTCAACACTGGGAGAAGTATTATTAACTCCTACTAAGATATATGTAAATGCATTAAAATCTTTAAAAGATGGAGGAATAACAATAAAGGCATGCAGCCATATCACTGGTGGAGGTTTCTATGAAAATATTCCAAGAATGCTTCCAGAAGGTATTCATGCATTTATACGTAAGGATAGTTATGAAATACCTGCTATTTTTAAAATGTTATCTAAAGATGGTGATATTAAAGAAGAAATGATGTATAACACTTATAATATGGGAATTGGCATGATGATTGCAGTGAAACCGGAAGATGTGGATAAAGCGATGGATCTGATACGCATTACTGGGGAAATCCCTTATATTGTAGGTGAATTAAAGACTGGTGATAAAGGTGTAACAATATGTTAAAGATGGCAGTATTAGTGTCTGGTGGTGGGACGAATCTTCAGGCGATTATTGATAGAATAGAAGATGGAGGCATAACCAACGCGAAGATTGAGGTAGTAATCAGTAGTAAAAGAAATGTATATGCTCTGGAAAGGGCAGCTCTTCATAATATTAAAGCAGAATGCATTATACCAAAGGAATTCAAAAATCGAGAAGAGTTCTCTAAAGAATTATTAAAAGTACTTGATTTTTATCAGGTTGATTTAATTGTTTTAGCCGGTTATTTAGTTATCATTCCAGAAATAGTTGTAAAAAAGTATCATAGTAAAATTGTAAATGTTCATCCATCGTTAATTCCTTCTTTTTGCGGCGAGGGGTATTATGGATTAAAGGTTCACGAAGCTGTACTTTTCAGAGGAAACAAAGTGACTGGTGCAACAGTACATTTTGTAGATGAAGGAACAGATACAGGTCCAATCATACTTCAAAAAGCAGTAGAGGTTTTAGAAAATGATACTCCTGAAATTCTTCAGGAGAGAGTAATGAAACAGGCTGAGTGGAGTATACTTCCGGAAGCAATCAATCTAATTGCAAATAATAAAATAGCAGTTATTGACAACATTGTAAGAGAAAAGAGATAGAAACGATAAGGAGGAACCCATGAAAGTATTAATCGTTGGAAGTGGCGGCAGGGAACATGCTATTGCATGGAAAGTTGCCAGAAGCGAAAAGGTAGAAGAAATCTTCTGTGCTCCTGGAAACGGTGGTATTGAAGAATATGCAGAGTGTATAGATATTCCTGTCACAGATTTTATAAGTCTTGCAGATTTTGCTGACAATAATAAAATTGACCTGACTATAATTGGTCCGGATGATCCTCTTGTTGCAGGTATTGTGGATGTATTTGAAGAAAGAGGCCTCAGAGTATTTGGACCAAGAAAGAATGCTGCAATTATAGAAGGTTCTAAATCATTTTCAAAAGATTTAATGAAAAAATATAATATACCAACTGCGGCTTACGAAACATTTGATAAGGCAGAAGACGCTTATGCATATTTGGAACAATGTAGTTATCCAATTGTTTTAAAAGCAGATGGTCTGGCTCTTGGAAAAGGTGTTTTAATATGTTATAAGAAGGAAGAAGCAATGGCAGGAGTAAAAGCAATTATGCTTGAGAAACAGTTTGGCTCTGCCGGTGATAAATTGGTAATTGAAGAATTTATGACTGGAAGAGAAGTTTCTGTTCTTGCCTTTTGTGATGGTAAAACAATCAAGACAATGACTTCAGCACAAGATCATAAACGTGCAGAAGATGGGGATAAAGGACTTAATACTGGGGGTATGGGTACATTTTCACCAAGTCCTTTTTATACGGATAAGATAAAAGGCTTTTGTGAAAGATATATTTATCAGGCAACACTTGATGCAATGAAAGCAGAAGGAAGAGAATTTATAGGAATCTTATTCTTTGGTTTAATGCTGACAGAGAAAGGACCAAGGGTTTTGGAATATAATGCCAGGTTTGGAGATCCTGAGACTCAAGTTGTACTACCTCGTATGAAGAATGACATAGTGGAAGTATTTGAGGCTTGTATTGATGGAACTTTAGATAGGATCAATCTGGAATTTGAAGATAATGCAGCAGTATGTGTGGTATTGGCTTCCCAAGGGTATCCTGGGCATTATGAAAAAGGCTTTCTGATAGAAGGACTTGATCAATTTAAAGACAGGGATGATTTTTATATATTCCATGCTGGTACGAAAAGAAGCAGCGAAGGAGTTGTAACAAATGGAGGCCGGGTGCTTGGGGTTACAGCGA
Organism: Mobilisporobacter senegalensis; assembly: GCF_003752155.1. Classification (GTDB taxonomy): domain Bacteria; phylum Bacillota; class Clostridia; order Lachnospirales; family Lachnospiraceae; genus Mobilisporobacter; species Mobilisporobacter senegalensis. The sequence continues at coordinate 175,900 of NZ_RJVG01000008.1, forward strand.
AAGGTACTACTTTAAAAGATGCCAGGGATAATGCTTATAAAGCTGCAGAATTAGTCCGGTTCCAAAATAAATATAAAAGAAATGATATAGGTAAGGCAATCGAAGAAATATAGGATTGGTATTTAGGCAATTAGGTAGAAATATTTACCTAATTGTCTTTTTTGTCCCTAGATAAGTGAAGCTAAAATTCAGATGTGATTTAAACCACATCTGAATTAAGTTTCACTTTATGCCATAGAAATGCCATAAAATTTGGTTATTGTATTTGATATACTATGATTGCTTATTATTAGACTTTATGATACCATAAAACCAGAGAAACTGTCTAAATATAAGTATTATATGCTCATTCTGACATATATCATCGACATCATTGAAAGGAGACAATGAATGAAGAAAAGGAATCATATATTATTTACGATGTTAATGTGTTTCGTTATGGCATTCCCATCTATTACCCCATTACAAAGAAATAATATAGTACAAGCTTCTGCAATAACGGCGTCAACAGGAGTTTCTATTCCAGGAATAGTTACTGCATCGAGTTTGAAAGTAAGATCGAAAGCAGATAAGACAGGTGCTCAATTAAAGATTAGTGGCAAATATGTAAGCCTTATTAAAAATACAAAAGTAACAATTTTAAAAGAAGTGATTGTTGACGGGGAAAAGTGGTATTATATTTCAGCCAAATGGAATGGCACTACAATAAAAGGGTATGTTTCCAGTGATTACATAAAGTTATCTTTATCATCAAAAGTACCAGCGTTAGTTAATAGTAATTCAAAGATTCAAATCAGGACAGGTGCCGGAGACAATAAGCCTTATCTTAAAGTAGGAAATACAATCGTAGCATTAAAAACCACAACTTTATATATTACAGGTGAAGTAACTGCGGGAGGAGCAAAATGGTATAAAGTATCGTTTAAATTTGAAGGTAAAACAAGAAGCGGCTATATCAAAGCAATTGATACAAAATTTAAAGGTACTACCAGTGTGAAGACACAAGAAGATACTTCTACAGCATCCTATGTAACAAGTGCTTCTAATTATTCTGTTCCGGGTATTGTAAACGCAACAAGCTTAAATGTAAGAACAAAGGCGAGTAGGACAGGTCCTCAATTAAAGTCTGGAAGTAAAAATGTTGCTATTAAGAATAAAACAAAAATTACTATTATAAAAGAAGTTATTGTAAGTAATGAGAAATGGTATTATATTTCCTTTAAATTTGATAAAAAAACAGTTAAGGGGTATGTCTTAAGTGATTATATAAAAATAGCAACTACTAAAATTCCAGCTGCAGTTAACAGCAAAAAGAATATAAGTATCAGAACCGGAGCAAGTGATAAGAAATCCTACTTAAAAGTAAGTGGTAAAACAGTCTCCTTAAAACCGGGCACTGAATTAGCTGTTATCAGTGAATATATGACAAGTGGTGTGAAATGGTTTAAAGTAACATTTAAATATTCTGGTAAAACAACAACCGGCTATATTAAAGCTATGGATGTTATTTTCAAGAAGAAGGAAGAAGTGAAGGAACCGGTCGATAATACTCCAAAACCAGAGGATAATGAAACTACACCAGAAAAACCAGTGGATAATAATGATACCGTTAAAATAGGAAAAGTTACAGCAAGTTCTTTAAGAGTCCGATCCGGATCAGGAACAAGTTATGCACAAGTTTATGATGCAGCAAATCAACCTATTTCATTGAGTTCTGGGCATGAAGTTACAATAAAGTCAGAGATAGCAATTGGTTCTACATTGTGGTATGAAGTTTCATTTAAATATGGAAATGCAACGTATGATGGTTATGTATCAGGAGATTATATAAGAATTGTTGAAACTCCAAATGTTCCAGAAAATCCCGGCACTACAATCCCGGAGATACCAAATGATGGTGATAATACAGGGAATCCCCCTATTTTAAGTGATGCAGAATTTGAAGCAGCAATGATAAATCAAGGTTTTCCTGAGAGCTATAAACCTTATTTACGGGCTTTACATGCAGAACATCCTTATTGGCAATTTGAAGCTTATCAGACAGGACTGGATTGGGAGACGGTAATTGCTAATCAGAATAAGATTGGTAAGAACTTAATAACCAATTCAAAAAATATAGCATGGAAATCTCTTGCAACAGGTGCATATAATTGGAAAACGGATCAGTTTATCCCTTATGATGGGTCTACCTGGGTAACAGCATCTAAGGAAGCAATTGAATATTATATGGATCCAAGAAACTTCCTGACATCAAGTGAAATCTTCCAATTTGAACTGCTAAGTTATCAAAAAGCGTATCAGACAAAAGAGGGCGTTGAGAATATTTTATTAAATACGGCATTGTATGGAACATCCTATACATATATCAATGATGCAGCAGAAGAGATAGCAACAACCTATGGTGATACATTTATAAAAGCAGCAGAAGTTTCAATGGTAAGCCCGTATCATCTGGCGACAAGAGTAAAACAGGAAGTTGTAACAGGAAGAACTACATTAAGTTCATCTGTCACCGGGAAAGTCTCAGGCTACGAAGGCTACTACAACTTCTTTAATATAGGAGCTACCCATAGTACAGTGCCAGGAGGTGCTGTTGCCAATGGTTTAAATTATGCAAAGAATGGGTCTGGTAACGCGGCCACCAATGCATTATATATGATTCCATGGGATAGTCCATTCAAATCAATTGTAGGGGGGTCTAATTTTATAGGTGCTTCTTACATCAACAGGGGACAAAATACAGTATATCTCCAAAAATTTAATGTTACTCCGGTCTCTACCCATTCTCACCAATATATGGCAAATGTAGAAGCGGCAAGGGCTGAATCTGCAAAAACTTATGCTGGATATAGTGCAATGACCGATATTCCAATTGTATTTAAGATTCCTGTATATATTAATATGCCAGAGAATGTCTGCCCACAACCTGCGACAGCATTGAATCCTAACAACTGGTTGAAATCCTTATCCGTGGATGGTTATAAATTAACTCCAACGTTTAAGATTGAAGATTTAGAAGGTACCCTTTATAGTTTGATCGTACCTGGTAAAATCGAAGGTGTTAATGTTTCAGCAGCAGCAGTTAGTACAAAGGCGAGTGTAAGTGGGACTGGTTATGTACCACTTTCTATAGGTAACAATCCAGTAACGATTACAGTTACTGCTGAAAACCAAGCCGTTAGACAATATACGATCAATATTGTAAGAGATATGAGTGTGCAATAGGAATAAGTGCATACTTGAATTAGATAGAGGCTGTTTCAGAAAGAGTTCAATTTTTGAAACAGCCTCTTAATTAAAGAAAGAGAAAGGAGTATGGATATGAAGAAAAGATGTATATATTTAGGATTGATCTTAATCCTGGTTATAAATTTGATTTTTAATATGAATGGGATTACAGCCCATGCTGCAAGTGCAACTATTAAATTTTCTACAAATAGCACGGTGGTAACAAAAGGGAATAATATTACCGTATCATTAACTTTAGAAGCAGAGGAAGCAATTGGTGAGTTTGAAGGATATATCTCCTATGATGCAGATATTCTTGAATTTATAGAGTCAGGCAGCTTTATTAGTGGAGGAGATGGAGTCCTTCGCGTTGCTGAAACAAGTGATACAGATGGTGATACCAAGAAAAAATATAGTATGAAATTTAAAGCAAAAGAAGTTGGAGTTGGTGAAATAAAATTAAGTGAAACACCGTTTGTATACAATTATGAAGAAGGAAAAGAGATGTCTGTATCCAGTAACCAAATTTCCATCAATGTGAAAACAACAAAAAGAGTGAGTACAGAAACAAATCTTTCGGATTTGAAAATTAGTCCTGGCACATTAACACCTAAATTTGATCCATATGTCTATGAGTATTCCACAGAAGTAGATAGTGATGTTTCAAGTTTAATTATCAGTGGGACTGCAAAAGACTCTAATGCAAGTGTTAAAGTACAGGGAAATAATGATCTTGCAGAAGGCAAAAATACGGTGACTTTAACTGTGAAAGCAGAATCTGGAGATACAAAAGACTATATAATCTATGTAGATAAAAAAGCTGCTGCCACAGAAGATGAACCAAATGCAGATGATTCAAAAGATAATTTTAAAATAACTTCAGAAGATGGCAAAACATTCATTGAAAACAAATATCGTTATGAAATCATTGATGTTCCTGAGGATGAACAAGTACCAGCCGGATACTCCAAAACAAAATTAATACTTTATGGAGTAAATGTTACTGCATATACAAAGGCAGATGATTTAGAAAATGATTTCCTTTTAATATATGCAATGAATGAAGACGGAGAATCAGGTTACTACCAGTATGATCGTGTGGAACAGACAATGCAGCGATACACCGGACCGCTGATCACAGACGTAAATAATACAGAGGATGGTGTAACTTTTGATGAATATAACGCAAAATTAACTCAGCTTTCAATTATTATTGCAGTATTAAGTGCAGTTTGTATTTTATTGATTCTTGGAATTATAAAATTATATTTAAAATCAAAAGGATTTAAAGAAAATGATTTAGAATAATATTCAGGTGCCAAAATTCTTTGGCACCTGCTTTTATTTGGAAGGATAAACTTTCTATACTCTTGACAATAGAATGGACATTTTAAGAACATACTATTAATATTATTTAAAGTAATAAGGTTGGAGGAAAATGAAAGATATGTTAGAATTGACATATTGACATTGAGTTTATATTTGTTATACTAATCATATAACAGATATAACGGTATTTGTTGGGAGGTGATAAGCTTGATCATTCGAATAGATTTTAATAGTGATGAAGCTATCTATATACAACTTAGAAATCAGATTATCATTGGAATAGCTAATTCTCAAATCAGAGAAGGTGATAATTTGCCATCAGTAAGAGATCTGGCAGAAGATATAGGCATTAATATGCATACAGTAAATAAAGCCTATACTATATTAAAACAGGAAGGTTATGTTAAACTTGACCGAAGAAAAGGTGCTGTGATTTCAATAGATGCTGATAAATATAAGGCTATTATGGAAATGACGAATGAGATGAAAGTCATTCTTGCAAAAGCAATTTGCAGGAATATTTCCTGTAAGGAAGCTCATGAGATCGTGGACAAGATTTTTATGGAATATGAATCGGATAATGGTTTATAGAATGATATTATTGAATTAAAAGTCAGGAGGGCTAATCATGAATGAGAAGTTCACAGAGAGTGCCAAAGAAGCTTTAAACTCAGCTGCGGAAGTAGCTTATAAATTAAAACATAGTTATATTGGAACAGAACATCTTCTATTAGGTCTGTTATGCGGCAACGGGGTCGCAAAACGTGTATTAGAGGAAAATGGAGTGGAAAAAGATAATATAATCGAACTGGTAAATCAACTGATCGCTCCAAAATCAAAGGTAAAATTGATTGAAATAGATAGTTTTACACCAAGAGCTAAGAAAGTAATAGAGCAGAGCCATAAAGAAGCATTACGTATGAAATCAAGTTCCGTTGGAACAGAACATATATTAATCGCTTTAATGAAAGAATCCGATTGTATTGCTGTACGCCTATTAAACACAATCGGAGTTAACCTTCAAAAATTGTATGTAGATTTAATTGCCGGTATTGGTGGAGATCCTAGTGCTGCTAAGAATGAATATTTAGCAGTAAAAGGGAAACAAAAAGCGAAATCAACAACTCCAACCCTGGATCAATTCAGTAGAGATCTTACAAATTATGCCAGAGAAGGCAAACTGGATCCTGTAATCGGACGTGAAAATGAAATTCAGAGAGTAATTCAGATAATCAGCAGACGAACAAAAAATAATCCTTGTCTCATTGGTGAACCAGGCGTGGGTAAAACTGCAATTGCGGAAGGACTTGCTCAAATGATCGTTGATGGAAATGCTCCAGAAGCCATGAAAGATAAAAGAGTCATTACTCTTGATTTATCCGGCATGGTTGCGGGATCAAAATATCGAGGAGAGTTTGAAGAAAGAATAAAGAAAGTAATTCATGAAGTAATGAATGATGGCAATGTTCTACTTTTTATTGATGAGATTCATACTATCATTGGAGCTGGTGGTGCAGAGGGAGCAATTGATGCTTCAAATATTTTAAAGCCAGCTTTATCAAGAGGAGAACTTCAATTAATTGGAGCAACTACAAGAGAAGAATATCGTAAATATATTGAAAAAGATGCTGCGCTTGAGAGGAGATTCCAGCCTGTTGTAGTAGAGGAACCAACTACAGACGAGACTCTATTGATTCTTAAAGGGCTTAGAGAACGTTATGAGAAGCATCACAATGTAGAGATAACAGATGATGCCCTGGATGCGGCAGTAAAACTTACAAGCAGATATATTAATGATAGATATTTGCCGGATAAAGCAATCGATGTTATTGATGAAGCTGCTTCTAAAGTCAGATTAAGTACATTTTCTTCTATGCCAAATATAAAAAAATTAGAGCTGGAATATAAAGATCTGGATAAAGAAAAAGAAGAAGCAATAATCAATCAATTATTTGATAAAGTTAGAGAAATTAAAGAAGAACAAGAAAAAATTCAGAAAAAGATTCATAGATTAAAATTAAATAAAGAGAAAAAAGACAGTATCCATGAATATATTGTAGGAGAAGCAGAAATTGCTGATATTATTTCCAGCTGGACTAAGATTCCAGTAAAGAGATTGGAGGAAGAAGAGAGCCAGAGGCTGCAAAAACTTGAAGAGATTCTTCACGAAAGGGTAGTTGGGCAGGAAGAAGCAGTGGTTGCTGTGGCAAAGGCGATTCGAAGAGGCAGAGTAGGTTTAAAAGATCCAAATCGTCCGATTGGCTCATTCCTGTTCCTTGGGCCAACGGGTGTGGGGAAAACTGAGTTGTCCAAAGCATTGGCTGAAGCAATGTTTGGAAATGAGAGTTCCATGATACGGGTAGATATGTCTGAATACATGGAAAAGCACAGTGTGTCAAAATTAATTGGCTCTCCTCCAGGCTATGTAGGTTATGATGAAGGTGGTCAGTTAAGTGAGAAAGTGAGACAAAATCCTTATTCCGTGATACTATTTGACGAAATTGAGAAAGCACATCCGGATGTATTCAATATCCTTTTACAGGTACTTGATGACGGGCATATAACAGATTCTCAGGGAAGAAAAGTAAGCTTTAAAAATACAATCATCATTATGACGTCTAATGCAGGTGCTGAAAGTATCATATCACCTAAAACTTTAGGTTTTGTAACTGCTCAGGACGAAAATGAGAGCTATAAGAGAATGAAGAATGGTGTTATGGAAGAAGTAAAACGTATCTTCAAGCCGGAATTCATTAATCGTATTGATGAAATTATAGTCTTCCATTCTTTAACAGAAGAGAATATTAAACAAATCGTAAGTATTATGATTGCTACAATTGCCAAGAGAATCAAGAGCCAGATGAACATTACATTAAAAGTATCTGATGAGGCAATTGCTCATATTGCTAAAGCGGGATATGATCAAAAATATGGTGCAAGGCCTCTTAGAAGATCACTTCAAACGAAAATTGAAGATAAACTTGCAGAAGAGATATTGGCTTCTAACATAAGGCAGGGGGATAATGTAACAGTTAAGCTAAAAGACCAAGAGTTAACATTTTCGATAAGAAAATCCAAAAAAATATAAAATAATTGTTAATATGCATAATGCACTAGAAATTAACATGAAAGTAGTATATAATATAGTATGAGTAAACTATTAAAAATTACTGAATTATAAGGGCTTACCCATGGAATTATATCGTAGTTATATTAAAATTAGGAGGAGTCTAAGATGACTGTTATACAAGAATTAATACGTAAGGAAGACAACGGGACATTAAGCTTTGGAAATTATAGCTTAGAGAAAAAATCAAAGGTTTCTGATTTCGAACACAACGGTGATTTATATAAAGTAAAAACTTTCAAGGAAATTACTAAATTAGAGAAAAATGGAATGTTTGTATATGAATCAGTCCCAGGAACGTCTGTCTTCAACCTTGATATTACAGATAAAGAAGTAAGTTTTGTAGTAGAAGGTCCTGAAGATACACAAGTCACCTTAGAACTTGAAGCGGAGAAAGAGTATAAAATATTCATTAATGACACAAATATCGGCAAGATGAAAACGAATCTTGGAGGTAAACTTGTTCTTAGTGTTGAACTTAGTACAGAAAGAAAATCAAAAATTAAAGTTATAAAGGCATAACCGCTTAACAAGAAGATAAATTCTTTAAGGGACTGTTGTAAAATGTGTTTTGCGACAGTCCCTTTTTGATACATATATGAATTAGGGGGAAATATGGCAAAAAGCAAAACGGTATATTTTTGCAAGGAGTGCGGATTCGAATCGGGAAAATGGCTTGGACAGTGTCCAGGTTGTAAACAGTGGGATTCTTTTGTAGAAGAACCTGTGATCAAAAAATCAAAATCTTTTTCCGGTGGCAATGTACGATTACAGGCAAGTGAACCAACGAAGTTATCAAATGTAACTACATCAGAAGATCAAAGGATTCAAACGGGAATTGAAGAATTCGACAGAGTACTTGGAGGCGGAATTGTTATTGGTTCTTTAGTTTTAGTTGGAGGAGATCCGGGCATCGGAAAGTCAACGCTATTATTACAAATGTGCAAGAATCTGGTAGAGAAACAGCATAGTATTCTTTACATTTCAGGTGAGGAATCTCTAAAGCAGATAAAGATGAGAGCAGAAAGATTAGGTGCATTTACAGGAGAATTATTACTTCTTAGTGAAACCAATCTGGATATTATAGAAGAAACAATCAAAAAACTATCACCTGAAGTAGTTATTATTGACTCAATACAGACTATGTATAAAGAAGAAATTGGTTCTGCTCCAGGTAGTGTAAGTCAGGTCCGTGAAACAACAGGAACGTTAATGCACCTGGCAAAAGGTCTTGGGGTAAGTATATTTATTGTGGGACATGTTACCAAAGAAGGTGTTGTAGCTGGACCGAGGGTTTTAGAACATATGGTGGATACTGTGCTTTATTTTGAGGGAGAAAATCAAGCCTCTTATCGAATTTTAAGAGGTGTAAAAAATCGTTTTGGATCTACTAATGAAATTGGTGTATTTGAAATGAGAAGTTCCGGGCTGGTAGAGGTGTTAAATCCTTCAGAATATATGTTACAAGGAAAACCAGAAGGAGAATCTGGTTCTATTGTAGCTTGTTCTATAGAGGGGACAAGGCCAATCCTGGTAGAAGTGCAAGCATTGGTTTGTCAGACAAACTTCAATATGCCAAGGCGTACAGCAGCAGGAACTGACTATAACAGAGTAAATCTCTTAATGGCTGTAATTGAAAAAAGGCTGGGTATTCAGATGTCCAGTTGTGATGCGTATATAAATGTTGCAGGTGGTATGAAGATAAATGAGCCGGCACTTGACCTTGGTATAGTAATCTCTCTTATTTCCAGTTATAAAAACAGAGCGGTTGACAGTAAGACAATTGTATTTGGGGAAGTTGGTCTTACTGGAGAAGTTAGAGCAGTCAATCAAGCAGAACAACGTGTCATTGAGGCTGCTAAGATGGGATTTGAAGTATGTATCCTGCCACAGGCGAATAAAGAGGTAATTAAGGATAGTAAGATAAAGCTTGTGGGAGTTAGAAATATACGAGAAGCAATTAATATAATCTAAGGGGGAAATAAAATGGATGAGTATGTTGTAGACCATGATGATGAAAGAGAAAAGATTCAAACAGAAGACAATTTGATTAAGATAAGCAGAGAAATGATTGCAGTTGCCAAAGAACAGGGTGAGTTTGCACGAAATGCGAAGGGTGTAATTGAACAATTAGACGAATCTCAACTTAAAGTAGAGAAAAATGCATTTGATGCAATTAACAGTTCAGATACTGCCCTTAATCTTGTAAAAGAAGGTAAGAAAAATATAGAAATATTAACGGCAAAAATTGAGATACTTAATAAAGTGGCTAGCTCTGTGACTGATAATATAAGGCAAATGGAGCAGTTAACAGCAATGATTAGTGGATTTGCTAATATAATTGCAGGTATTTCTAATAAAACTAATATGCTTTCTTTAAATGCATCTATAGAAGCAGCCAGAGCCGGAGAACAAGGAAAAGGTTTTGCAGTTGTAGCAGGAGAGGTACGTAACCTGGCAGAGCAGTCAGCCAAATCTTCTAAAGAAATCGCAGAGACGGTGGCATCTGTGCATGCATTTAGTACCAATATGGGAAAAGATATAGAGCAATTATTTAATATTATGAAAGAGCAGGACTCTGTAACGAAAGAAATGGAAGATGTGTTTAACCAGATACTTGAAGCGTCCTTAAAATCTAATGATGTATCGAGAAATATGGAACATGAAATTGCTTTTCAAAGAGATGTTACGGATAATGTTAAGAATGCGGTGATATCTATTGCTGAAATCGCAGCAAAGGCAGAAGGATATTCGGGGAAATTAGTATAGGAGAAGAATATTCTCTATATATAATGATTAGATACTAAAACATCTATGCAAATTATTATAGATGTTTTTTCTTTGGGAAAATTGTGTCGAAAAAAATATATATTAAGGTTGACAGTTAGAGTTATTTTTGTTACAATAACCAAGTCGCATTCGAAGAAATGATTAAATTGAATAAACAATTTGAAAAAGTTCGAAAATAGCATTGACAGCAACTATAATTTATGTTAATATAAATAAGTTGCTTGACAACAGAGCGGATTTTGTTAAATGATTAGATAAAAATAAATTATTTGAAAAATTCAAAAAAGTTGTTGACAAGAAATGATAAACATGATAGGATATAAAAGTTGCTGACAACGAGTCACAACAAAAGAACATTGATAACTAAACAGTGAAACAACCCTGAAAATTCTAAAAAGACAAAGCCTTCGGGCTGAGTTAAAAATGAATTTCAGTAATTGAATTTATTCAATACGAACCGTGTTCAATGAAAATTGGACACAACCTAAAAACAGTAAACTTTA
>NZ_RJVG01000009.1 GCF_003752155.1 Mobilisporobacter senegalensis
GCTTAATAAAGCCTTGAAAATACTGGGATTGTGGAATTTTGGGGTGCACATAATTCTAATACCAGGATGTGGAACTTCAGATTTCATTCAACGTTAATTGTAAGATGAGATACCATTTTGTAATCTGAGATGGCAAACTAAAAGGACTGAACCCTGCACAATACAGGATTCAGTCCTTAATAGCTGCTTAGTTGATATTTTTATCTGACTTTCGAGGGTCAGATTATTTGGGGCAGCTCCCTAATTACTTTTTTCATTCCATGATTAGAAATACTATCGCTATTTAACCGCATCCTTGCATGTCACTGGTGGTTTTTACACTCAATGGTGAGTTTACCTGTAGTATTCCAGGAATTTATATTTTCAAAAAATTATCTACATCCATTCATCGTAATCGTCGAAATCATCATAGTCATAAGAAGACTCCTCAATTACTGTAATAGTGACAGTTCCTATAAGAGTTCCCTGTTCGGATCCTTCCCTTATTGTAACTTCTGTAGTACCAGCCTTATTTGCATAAAAGCTTAAGTCACTTCCATCTTGATTCAAGCTTAATACACTGGTATCCTTTACATCAAAATAGTACTTTGTATTTTCTTTGGCATAATCAAGTAGGTTAAATGCTCCCAGATAATCACCTACATATAACTCTTTTGTAGATTCAGAAATACTGGTATCTTTTATTTCTACTTTAAAATTGCCCAAAGTTTTTGTTTTCTTATTATAAGTTTCTTTTACTGTAACCGTATAAGTACCAGCCTTTTTAGCTGTGAACTGATATCCATATAGGTAACGGCTTCCGATAAAACTTTTAAGTACATCCTGATACTCTTTATTATCTGTAACATCTTTTACTTTTGAGGCATCATATTTTACTTCTTTAATAGAAAAATCTGCATTGCTTGATGTCAAAGTATAAGTGGCATTTGGATTACGATATGTTATTGTAAATAAAGAATCCAGAGCACTATAATAGTCTGCAAGATTAAATCCACCATTTCCCACAGCAAATTGATTACCATAACTACTTACGGATAAAGCAGCATTTTTTACAGTAACCTTACACTTGCCTACTGTGGTCTTTTTATTCTTATAAGTCTGTGTGCAGGTTATTGTAGCACTTCCAGCCTTAAGGCCTGTTAAATAGCCTCCATTTTTAGCGATTTTAGCAACCTTCGTATTGCTGGATGTATATTGATAAGTTGCTCCTTTTACCGGATTTTTTACAGCAAGCTTCTGTGCATTGCTAAGTTCCCAGGAATTTTGGTTCCAATAAACCTTATTACCCATTTTACCAACAGGTATTGTCATTGTAGTTGCACTTATAGTTGTTTTTTTGGCTGCCGCCTCTGCTATCTTACCTGGTATAAAAAGATTTCCTGCCAGTAGTGTACAGCATAGAGCTAATAATGCTAATAATCGTGTAATTTTAATCTTTGGTCTCTCCATAAAATAAGCTCCTTCTTCTTTAAGTATATTTTTCTAATTAAGGTAAATAAAGGTAAACCACATTACTATTTTATTTGATTTTTTTCCATATGTCAAACATATATACTACTTTTCGACAATATAAAAGGTGGTATTGTATAAAATCATGACCGCCACGGTTGTGACGGTCTGAGAATATATCACTTTATTAATAAATTAATATTACAGTCCTAAAAATTCCTTGATAACAGCCAACACTAATGCATGATCATCTTCTTGTGCAAGACCGGATACTGTAATAGTACCTACCACACCAACATTTTTAATGATGATTGGAAATGCTCCCCCATGGGCGGCATATTCAAAAGAACTTAGCAGACTGCTTTCCTCCATCGTCTTGCCGGATTCCTGTAATTCGATTCCCACGTGATAGGAGCTTTTATGGAACCGATTGACAACTCTGTTTTTTCGAATGATCCATTGGTCGTTGTCCGGACTTGTACCATCAAATGCATAATGGAATAACTGATGTCCATTAAGGGTAATATCCGTTGTTATTGCCAGATCATCCTTTTTTGCTTTTTCAATAATACCTATTCAAATCTCACCCATCGTTTCTCTTTACTGCTCTGCTCTGCAAGCTCAATGATCCGTATGGTATTGCGGGCCTGCTGTGCCGTTACGGCAAGTTCTTCGTTACCTGTGAGCGCCTGATATATATTCCGGTAGAGTTCGCGGTAATCACCGGCTTCACTTTCTACTGTTCCTGTAATATGGACTCCGCCCATTTCCGTATTGATTTTCCCATGAATGGCTTCTGGCTCCCTGCCCCAGTCTTCACATTCATCCGGCACTTTTCCGAGAATCAGTTCTTCTTCCTGAACATCCATCCCATACTTTACAAATGAGCCTTTTCTGCCATTGAGGCAGAAGTGTGGAGCCGGTTCCCGAACGATCATGCCTGACTTCAATGTAACTTTAAGATCCTGATATTTTAATATTACTTCAAAACTGTCCACGACCTCAGATTTCTCTCTCTGGACATCAACGTAACCAAATATCTCTTCCGGCAGACCGAATAAATGCTGGGCCTGATCTATTAAATGGGAGCCCAGATCGTACAAAGTTCCTCCGGCCGGGGATGCTTTTTGAAACCTCCAGTTATCTCCGGTTTCCGGTTTGAATCTGTCATAATGAGCTTCATATTCAATAATTTCGCCTAACAAATTATTTTTTATTATCTTTTCTACCGTTCTGAAATCACTGTCCCAGCGTCGGTTGTGGTTCACGGTCAAAAGCTTATTTGTCTTCCTGCTAATGGCAATCAGCTCATCCGCTTCTTTACTCGTGCAGGTGAATGGTTTTTCTACCAAAACATTTTTGCCGTTCTCCATTGCTTTTTTAGCATAACTAAAATGAACAATATTGGGTGTAGCTACGATAACAAGATGAATATCCTTACTTTCAAAAATTTCATTGACATCCGAAACCACTTTTGCATCAGGATGTCTTTTTTTAATTAGCTCAATATTTGCATGTTTGGTTTCATACACCATATAAAGATTGAAACCTGGAACACTGGTCAATATAGGTCCATGAAAAACCTGACCACCGAAACCATACCCGATAAGACCCACATTTACAATCGTCTGACTCAACCTGATCACTCCTATTCTTTTATGATTGTATTCATTTCATGTTTCTTTAAAGCTTTAGTACCCTTTGAATCTTTCATTCCATTTATTAAACTATTTAGAATTTCTTTCGCTCCAATTTTAGCCCTAATAAGAGAATCCTCTTTATAACTCTTAAATAGAATTATACCATGTTTTTGGTAACAGGACTATTCCATTCATCAGCCAATACTGCATATACACAATCATCATACCACTGATTATTCATCCTGAAGCTTTTAATAAAATGTGCTTCTTTTCTAAAACCAACTTTTTCAAGAAGTTTTATGGATTTTGTATTGTCAGGATCCACTGATGCGGTAATTCTATGCTTTTTGAGTTCATAAAACAAATAATCAATGATTGCACTCACAGCTTCTCTGGCATATCCATTTCCTTGAAATTCAGTAGAAAGTGTATAACCTATTTCCACCTGATAGTCATCCTCCATAAAATGAATACCCATATCACCTATAAGTTGTCCATCCTCCAGACATATGGCTAATTGCATCCATGTATTACTTGTATTAGGACAAATCTCTATATTTTCTTTAATGAACTCTTCAATTTCGCCTATATCCTTCGGCTGCCATGATTGATATTTAAAAATCTCCGGCATGGAACGATATCTGAAAAAATCATCCCTATCTTGCATCCCAAGTGTTCGGATGAATAATCTATTGGTTTTGATACTATTAAATTTATTTATACTAATACCCCCAATCTATATACAGGCCACAAATGGGCCTATAATCCTTGAAAAGCCAAAGAGGATGTCGTTTGAGCCTGGACATCCCCTTGGCATAAAAATTATATTCTATTTCTCCAGAGAATATTCTAAATAAACAATACTGCTGTTATACTGTTTTCCATCCCACTGGGAAAAGATAAGTTCTTCCCCTGACGGACTCCAGCAGGTATTTACATTTCCGGTATCTACTGCAATCTGGGTGGATTTGCCGGTTAACATATCATAAACATACAAACTGCCAACGGAAGTACCGCTTCCCTCTCCCTTCATGCTGTAAGCAATCATCCGCTGGTCAGAAGACCAGGATACTCCCCCAAGCTCAATTCCTTCGGCGATGGTTTTGGCATTGCTTCCATCTCTGTCACAAAGTAACAGAACTTGTTTTGATCCTTTGTACTGTAAAACCAGCATCTGATTTTCATCGGGAGAAGGATATACTCCAAACACATCGTTCAAACCAAGACTCGCCATTTTCTTGTCAGTCAGATTGAGAGCCATAAGAGTAGTATCGTCGGTAGTGTTATAATAAACCATATCTTTTATCTGCTCAATAATAAATACAGCCTTTTGGTCCAGTTCTTCCAAAGAAGTGATCTGTCCTTCTATAGTAGCATAATAGGCGCCATTCATATATCCGGCCCCAATAACTGTATCTTTATCAGCCCATTTTGCACTCCCTACATTTCCCATGGATTCACTTGAAATACCGAAACTTTTCAAGTTCTCAATATTAAGCAGATAATATGACGGATCTCCCAGGCTGTTACCATAATATAACAGGTTTTTCTTATCAGGTGATAGCTTTGCCCCACCCAGATTAAGTTCTTCCTCTTCTTTTAACAGCTTATACTCCTTAGTGCCAAGATGATATTGGTACAGGCTTCTTGGGTAAGAATCCGATAATTCTTCCAGACTCATTTTCCCCAGGGACTCATTTTCCTTTGAAACAATCACAGTATCCGAATCCATCCAATCAGAGATTTCCAGATTTTCATAGGTATCAATCCTGACTATGGAGACACCAGGATCACCTGTTTCATTACCAGCCTTATCAATGATTGTTATGGAACCTCCAGGTTCCTGTGTGGTTACTTTATCCTTTTCCCTTTCTCCACTGCAGCCTGTAGCAGTTATTAATAAGATCAGGACACATAATATTTTTGCTATTTGCATCTTCTTCATATAATTCACCTCCTTGATATATAGATTATCAAGAATTTGTTTCCACATAATATACAATTATAAATATCCTGTAAACAATTGTATCTAAAATGTAAACAATGATATCATATGCACAAGCGCCTGTAATATTGACACTTCGTGCCATAGGGACTGCCTGACCTTATACTGTATGCTTAATTCAGGACAGCCGGAAAGGTGACTCTGAAACTGGTTCCTTCCATCCCGGTATTTAACAAAGCAATGGTGCCTCCCATTAATTCTGCATGTTTTCTGGCAAGTGACAACCCTAAACCGGCCCCTCCATTCTCTCTTGCCCTGTTTTTATCAACTGTATAAAAAGGTTCAAATACTTTATGAATCAGTTTTGCCGGAATACCAATACCGGTATCGGATATTTCAATATACACCTGTTGAAACGATATATAGGTTCTGACAAAAATAGTTCCATTTGTTTTATTATATTTAATGGCATTGTCCAAAAGATTGATCAGTACGATCGTTAAACTGTCTTTATCCCCTTCTATATAGGCTTCATTCAGCTCAGTATTAAGTTCGATTCCAAACTTATCCATCCTGCCTTTTAAGCTGTTTAATACCGACTCTGTTGCCTGTTTGACTGGCAGTTTTTCAAATTTTAATTCAAAATCATATTTTTCCAGGGCAGATAACTGCAGTACCTTATCTACCATTTCATATAAACGTCCGGTTTCACTTTTAATATTGGCAATGGAAGTCTGTAAAAGCTCTTCGTCGTCCGGATACATTTCCAATAAGTCAATATATGCCTTAATTGATGTCAATGGTGTCTTAAACTCGTGGGTTACATTTCCGATAAATTCCTTCTGCTGTTTATCAAGAAGCGATAATTTATCAACGGCGAGCTTAAGTTTATTCTGTTCGGCTTCCATCCCCTGTATGGTCCTCATGATCTGCCCGCTCATTTCATGAATTCCCTGACTTAACGTACCGATTTCATCCCTTCGTTTTAATACGGTGGTTTCATAATGACCTCCCCGTATCTTATCCACCATGTCATTAAGCTTTATTATGCCTGCAGCAAAGGAATTATAATATATATTGCCAAGAAAGAAACTCAAAATAAATAAACCTGCCCCTATATAGATAAACAGCCGCCTGATATTGTTATAAAATTCCTGATGCCCTGATAGAGAATAGTAAAATTGTACGACACCTACCTGCTCATTTCCAATGATTAAGGGAGCCAGATAGTATAGGGAATCTCCTTCCGTCAGGTACGCAGTCTTATTATTTCGTGCATAATCCAACGTTTTCTTTATATTGTCCGACTCTGTATCCGTCACTTTTTTACTGACCAGTTCTCCCTGTCTGTCATATAAAACCAGGGATAAACCAGTAATCAATTCCAATTCTCTGGCAAATTCCTGTCCTTTTACTGACAGAAAGGTCTGGGGTACCTTGTTCTCTTCCGATAAAATGCTCTGAATAAAATACGTATTTGCTGTCTTTGCCTGCCCGGCTAAATACTGTTCATACTGATTTTGCTGGTTATTTTTTATACCTCGTAAAACCAGAAGACTTAAGAAGGAGACCACAAGAAGCAGCAAAACAGCAAGAAACAGGCTGAATTTTATTTTTATGCTAATTTTCACTTCTGCCTCCTGAGGCTTTATAGCCAATCCCGTAAACTGTTTGAATTATATTGTCAAATTCCTCTCCAAGCTTCTTCCTGATCCGCTGGACATGAATATCTACAGTGCGTGTACCTCCGATATAATCCATTCCCCATATCAGATCAAGAAGCTGCTCCCTTGTATAGACCCGGTCAGGATCAGACAATAAAAGAGCCAGCAGGTCATATTCTTTCGGTGTCAAATCCAGTGGTCTGTTTCCTGCAAAAGCTGTTCGTTTACTTATATAAAGTACGATTCCTCCCAGAATAACCTTAGCAGGCTCCTCCTTCTGTTCGGCTTTCTGCATCCTGCGCAGCAGGGATTTTAACCGGGCAAGCAGCTCTCTCATATCAAAAGGCTTTGTTATATAGTCATCTGCCCCTAGTTCAAGTCCCAGTATTTTGTTGACAATATCCTCTTTTGCAGTTACCATGATAACTCCTATCCGTCCTTTATCCTGGAGCTTCTTAAGAATTTCATATCCGTCCAGACCGGGAAGCATAACATCTAAAATAATGGCATCCGGATGAAATTCCTCTACTTTTTTCATGGCGGTTTCTCCATGATAAACAGCTTCTGCAATATAGCCTTCCCTTTTTAATGCATAAGTAATTGCATCTGCTATCTTTTTTTCATCCTCTATCACCAGAATTTTTTCATTCATTGCATCACCACTCCTTTCCGTCGGAAATATAATCTTTTTATTTCTATTTTATCATATATGAAACTAATTGGGGCGTAGTATAGGTATGAATCATTGGAAATGCAGCAGTACTGTCTATACACTATTATTTATGACCATTAGAATCGTATCTGCTGCCTTTTTTGCGCCTCCGGCAATTTTAAAACTTATGGATATTTTATTCGCACTTTCTTTATAGGTATCATCATTTAATATCTGCTCAATGGCATTTTTTATATGATTAGGTTTATTTCCTTTAAGCATTAGTCCCGCACCCAGTTCGGCTGTCCTCTCTGCCACCAGTGCCTGTTCGCTATGTTGTGGAAATAACACCATAGGTACACTATTGTACAAACTTTCGTTTACACTATTCATACCACAATGTGTAAGGAACACATCAGATTTTTTCAGTACTTTAATTTGATCTACTTTATGTTCTATTTGAAAATTAGCAGGTATTTCCCCAAAATCAAAAATATCTGTTTTTTCACCCACGGACATGATCACATTTACATTATAATCCTTTAATGCTTTGATGCAATTTTTATAAAATTCATTATTCTTATTCAGTACAGTACCTAAGGATATATAAACTGTTCTGCTTTCACCTTTTGGTTCGCCCGTTTCCGTATCCGCTACAGATGGTCCTACAAACGCATATTTATCTGAGAATGTTTCTGACATAGGCTGAAACTCTTTAGATGTGTATACTATAGTATTTGTTTCATTATCATTCTGGATGATAGATATAAAATTCTTGACTTTATAGCCACTTGCTTTCAAAAGCTCCATTTTTTTATTGATACGGGGCATTCCAACAATACTTCGAATCAATTCTCCAATACCAGGCTTCATTAATTTTGCTGTATATTGATTAAATGCGAATGTTGTGGTTGAACATATATACTGAACATTTAATTTCCCGGCAAACAGTTTTCCCCAGAAACATACAGAATCGGATACAATGCAATCCGGCTTAAATTCTTGTAATTCCTGGCACACCTTCTTATCTAAATTAATTGTAGTATCCGCCACCATTTCAATTAATGCTGCAAAATCTTTCCCTACCTTTTTTTCATCTTCAGGACGTAGTTCGGGCAAATATTCATCGCAACGAATAAACTTTGCTCCGGCAGACTCAATTCTTTCCCGAAACATATCAAAAGAGTAGTACCAAACTTCATGTCCTCTTTTTGTCAATTCCTGAACCACTGGTATTGTTGGATTTGTATGACCATACGCAGGAATACAGAAAAATACTATTTTGCTCATAATAGCCTCCTAAATATTCTTTGTCATGACTTAGATGATGTTAAAACTTAAATTTCTTCCTTGCCAAATACCTGATCTGAAAATTTTTGAAACATTTCAAACCTTTGAATAGCTATGCCACGTTCAACATCCGCAAGCAGAATAAGTGTATCTCCAGGCTGAATATTGAATAATTCCCGTGCCTCCTTAGGAATAACAATTTGGCCTTTGGGACCAACTTTAACGGAACTCATGAATTTTCCTTCTAACTTTTCTTTCGATTTACCTATATTGTTATCTTTCATTTCTTAATATCTCCTTTTATATATTGCTATTATAATCAAGTTACATTTGTATTACAAGTTATACTTATTGCACTAATAATACTATATAAATGTTCAACTGTCTATAATAATCAAAAAATTTTTAGGTATAAAAGGACTGTTTCAATTCTTTCAAATCATGTGGCACATCATAAAAACTCTGCTGACTATATTTCAGCAGAGTTTCTCTATCTTACTTAATTTATTTTTCCAGAATGAGGATATCCTATCTGTTACAGAATTTCTGCATATCCTTCCGTCCCATTTACCCGTATTCTTTGTCCATCTTTAATTATCACTTGTAACCGATTCGGTTAATGTAATTTTTTATAATTTCCATGCCAGATCAATACCAAGCCTTTTTAAATCCATCTGGAAATCCATTCTTTTTGTACTTGTATAATATACTTCTCGAGGTTTATATTTATTTTTAATGCAGAAAGCTGCCAGTGCACCTGCTGCCTCACCAATATTCCATTCCACAGGGTGTAATCGATAACAGCCGTTTGTAATATGAGTAGTTCCTATATTTTTACATGCAGGAAGCATATTTTCCATACGTACAGGAATGAAAGCTCCCAGAGGGATTTGAAATGGCAGACAACCTATATCAATGTAATTTCTGCCACCTGTGCTAGGATGCAAATCAATTCGATACAGGCCAATTCCAACAGAATCTTCAAATTGTGCAGCCTTTCCATCCTTTCTGGAATCTGTAGCAACATGCTGCTCCAAGATTGTGAATTCAGCCTTAATTCTTCTTGATTCTCTTACATAAACAGCTTTTGCTAATCCATCTTCCGTTCCCATTACATCTTTCCTAAGTCTCAATCCCTTATGGCCAGGAGTACCCGTCATAGTTGGTGCTTCTGTCTGAAGCCAATAAAGAAATGACAAGCTCAGCTGCTTCGCCGCTTTTAAATGCCAGGCCGCATCTGGTACATTGAAAATCACACCTTCAAAATAATCAGTTTGGGGTACATTGATAATCGTAATATCACTATGATAAGTTCCCGGCAAAAATAATGTTTTATCCAATATTCTTCTATACTGGAACATATCCCGGCCACCATTTTCTCCAAATAGTGACCACTTTAACGGTTCATGTGTTATGTGATGAGGGGTTGTCATACTCAGCTGCATATCAGGCCAATAATCAGCCTTATATCTTTTCCAGTAATCATACGTTTCTGGTTTATCGATTGTAAAATCGCCACCTTCAATATAGTCCACTGCAAAACAATGAGATACTGACTGCATATCATATGGATCTGCTTCACCTGGCAATGCATGGGGTTCATCTGTATCTGCCTGTGACTCTGATCCCATTACATGCTCTGCCTGGCAATGGTGCAAAAGATCTCCGCAATCCGTGCCATCGAGAAAATAGTCAGCCGTCAGGCAGTAAAGTTCTCCTGATAAATGATGTTCAAGAAAAACACTATCAATCTTATCCCCATTAACATCTGCTTTCATTAAGAAACAATTTTTTAATAATTGGAGTTTACCAGAAAAGATATAAGGCATTAACATCTCTTCCAAAACTGATACTGTTACCCTTGGATCAACACTTAACTTCCCCACAGCAGCATTACCCGGGTTAAAATATTCTGCATTTTCTGCACTCAAAGTTAATGCAAAATTGCTTCGATAATATTTTCTGACTTTTTCCCTAAACTCACGATAACTTTTAGTACAGCCTGTTTTTTCAATATATTGATGCTCATCTGGAGGCACTCCCTGGCTCGTAAGCTGACCCCCAATCCAATCTGTTTCTTCTGTCAGAATTACACTGCATCCCATTCGCAGTGCTGCAATAGCCGCTGCTACTCCACCTGTACTGCCTCCGATAATTGCAATATCTGCATTTAAATGTCGCATCACATCATTCTCCTTTATATATAACATAATAATTTTTGATATAGCATAATTATATACACTTTCTTCCAGTAAAATCTTGAAGTATTTTGACTTTAATTTCTAATATATTGACTTATTATACTCTTTCATATAACTTATATATAAATAGTTCCTGGGGGATTTCATATATGAATAATAAATTCGAATTACAAAATCTAATTGATATACTTTCCTATTCAAAGAAAATACATATCTCTATACACTATTTAACAGGTACATATCAGCAAGATCCGGCATTAATTGTCCAGCCAGCAAATAAAGTACATTATTGTAAATTCTGCAATGAAGCAAAAATGACCAAAAAAGGCTTGGCACTTTGTATGAGAAACAAATATCTATCCATAAACAAAGCTATGAATGAAAAGTGCCAATTTATAGGGAAATGTTATTTAGGCATTACAGAGATAGTTACGCCAGTATTTATAAATGATAGTCTATTTTGCATCGTATATATTGGTAATATTTTGATTGAAGAAGATACAGAAAAAACGATCCGGCAGATACAATATGCTTCGGGCATAACACACAGTAAATCGCATTTAAGTGATTTGATTAATGAGTTAGAAAACATATCCATAAGCAGATTAGATGATTATATTAAAATGGCTGATATTATAAGTGGCTGCATTCACTTAATTTTAGATGCAAACAAAGATTTATTTCAGGGAAAACGCCCAGCCACTCATATTAATAACAGACATTGGCTCATTCAACAAACAGTTGAATATATTGAACAATTTTATAATACAGATATTAAATTAACCCATATATCTGATCTGTTTTTTGTGAATTCTCAATACTTAAGCCGCCTTTTTTCAAAAAATATGGGAGTTACATTTATTGAATATATTCATTTCATAAGAATGAAAGAAGCAAAGAAACTATTAATTGAAACTGATAATAAAATAATTGAAATCGCATATAAAGTTGGTTTTAACAATGTCACTTACTTTAATCTGGTTTTCAAAAAAAACACGGGTCTGACACCTTTTGAATTTAGAAATAAACATTCATAAGAACTAAACAACTGTTATATAGAATATATCTCTATATTAACTTGCATTATTTTCCATTTGATTTATAATATAGTTATAAATCAAAATATAAATATGTAAGGAGAATGCAAATGCAAAAGATTAAAAAGTTTTTAGCGAAAGCACTGCTCGTTATAAGTTTATCCTTCATTGTTACACCTACTGCTGCACCTATTGCTAATATACCCGTTGTATCTACAGTACAAGCGGCAACTTACAACAAAGCGACTATTAAAAATGTACAAAAAGCACTGAATAAATTAGGTTATGACTGCGGTACCCCTGATGGCATCATGGGCAAAAAAACGAAAGCTGCCATTAAGGATTATCAAAAAGATAAAGATTTAAAAGTTACCGGAACAGTCAATAAAACCTTGCTAAAGTCCCTTGGAGTTAAAGCTTCAACTTCGACTGCATCTGATACGAAAAAGAAAGAAACAACCGTTTATGTAACAAAAACCGGTTCCAAATATCATAAAGGCAGCTGCAGATATTTACGTCAATCTAAGATCTCCATTTCTTTAAGCGAAGCAAAAAAATACTATGATCCATGTTCTGTATGTAAGCCGTAAATTGACAGGTATCTTTAAGAAAATCACTTTAAATGAAAAGAAAATAATAAAAGGGTGGAGTTACCACCCTTTTAGTTATCTAAACCATACCGATCCTTATTTATAAATTTATTTCTGAATTCCAAACTCATATTAGAATGTCAAAACCATAATATTATCTTTTTATAAAAACTCTGCGGCCCTGCGAATCAATTCGTCCCGATCAACAATAAGATACCCCTTGTCTCTTTTATTCAGCAGTCCGTCGTTACAGAGCTGGTTCAGCAATCGAAACATATGCCTGTAACTCATGCCTGTTGAACAGGATACATCTGTCAATATATCATCAAAGATATCATCATGTGATGTCTGTAAAATATATGAACATAGACGTTCTTCTCCTGAATACAGAGCAGTATACACATAATTTTTTGAGCTTCGCAACAGCTTGGCAGAAAGTTCACTCCCAATTCTGTTTAAAAAAGCAAGATTGCTTTTTAATTCTATGACATATTTTTGATAAGGTAATGCAATACATTCAAAATCAGTTATGGCTATCATGTTGGTTGCAGCAACATAGGTATTTGTCATCAACTCAATATCACCTATAATTCCATCGGAAATGTAGTAGCACAAAACTAAATCTTTCCCATTTTTCCCGGTAGAACAAACTTTAGCCTTTCCTGTTATAACAATCATAAGTTGTGTAATTGGCATTCCTTCCTGTAAAATGGTTTCCCCGGCTTTAAAGTGCAAACATGTGCAGGCATCCAGAGCCATGTTGTTTATGCCATACTCTGTTAATTTATTAAGATGTTCTTTTTTTAAAGGACTTTTTTGCATTTATTTTCCTCCAGCTGATACAATATATAATGCATCCAGTATGACATATGTCCTATGGGGATGTCAATTTGTGTTATATAATGACTTAACGGAGGTGATAATATGTATAATATATTATCTTTATTAACAGGATTAGTCATTGCCATAATGGTTGCGCTCAACGGCAGGCTTACACTGCAATACGGCAATTTTACCGCAGCTATAATTATTCATGTGGTAGGTGTTGTATTTGCATTCTTACTATGCAAGGCAGCAAAGAAAAGAATTTCCCGAAAGAAAGGCCAGCCTCTCTGGTTGTATCTGGGTGGGGCAATTGGTGTTTTGACAACAGTTTTTAATAATTTTGCTTATGGGAAAATCAGTCTGACAAGTATCGTAGCTTTAGGGCTGTTTGGGCAGACTATAGCTTCATTATTGATTGACTGTCTGGGTCTTTTTGGTATGAAAAAGCATCCTTTTCGAAAGTCATCTATTCCCGGACTTGTTTTTTCCTTTGCCGGGATTCTTGTAATGCTTAATGATCCAATGGATGCCGCTCTATACGCACTACTCCTCTCTATCTGTTCCGGAATCACAGTAGTCCTTTCCCGTACAGTTAATGCCCGACTGTCAGGATACATTGGAGAACTACAAAGTTCATTCATGAACCATGCTGTAGGGCTTCCAATTGCAGTTGCAATCACAGTAGTATTTGAAAGAAATCATCCCCCTTTCATTGCCAATACATTTTCACCCAATCCATGGATATATTTAGGAGGAATACTTGGTGTCTCCACTGTATTGTTGAGTAACATAACAGTTCCAAGAGTACCGGCATTTCGATTAACACTTTTGACTTTTGTTGGTCAGGTATTTACCGGAATCGCAATTGATATGTTCACAAAGAGTGGATTTACAGAAGCAACCTTTAAAGGCGGGGTGCTGGTTGCAGTCGGAATCGCTTTCAATCTCATATATGAACAGATACTTCGAAGCAAATTATTGAAGCAGATTAAAGGGAAATCATAAATTTAATATGAAATATAAATTACATTGTAAATATAATCTACCTTGTAACAATAATAACCCTCTCACATAAAATGGTTAATACTTCCATGGGGGGATAGCCATATGAATTTATCTGTTATTACTGAAAGCGTTTTTACACTATTCTTCATAATATTAGTCGGAGTTTATGGAAATAGAAAAAAAATCATTACTGCACAGATAAATAAAGGATTAATTGATATATTGATCCAGATAGCGTTACCATTTATGATTTTCGCTTCGTTTCTCTTTACATATGATGAGTCAATTAAAACAAACGTTATAAAAACATTATACTATAGTATTGCTGCTTATATAATTATGGTAGCAGCCTCTCATCTATTATTATTGCCAATCAAAAATGACAAAAAAATAATCCTGCATTTTGCTAATGTCTTCGTTAATACAGGGTATGTTGGCTTTCCTATACTGAACTCCATCTATGGATCTGAGGGAATTGTATATGGATCTATATTTAATATGTTTTTTGTTATTTTAGTTTGGACATATGGAATTATTTTATATAAAGGAGACTTTAATAAAAAAGAGCTTGGGTTGGAAATTAGAAAGATTCTTCTAAACCCTTCAATTATAGCAGTATGTTTAGGACTGATGATTATGATATCAGGGATTCAGCTACCAGGAGTAATATTATCCAGTGTCAGAAACATCGGCTCTATCACTGGTACATTATCCATGCTAATTATTGGAACTATACTTTCTGAAGTCAAAATCAAAAATTATGTTAAAGACTGGACCATTTATTACGGGATAGTCACAAAATTAATTATCATACCTATGATCATTTATTTTTTCTCCATATTGATAGATGAATCATCAAAATCTATAAATACAGTAATTATCATGGCTGCCATGCCTGCCTCAGCTATGACTTCTATACTGGCTGAACAATATAATAAGGAGAAGGATTACGCTGCTGTGATTGTATCTGTAACAACGCTGCTTTCATTAGTGACAGTCACTTTATTTTTGAAGGTTATCTTGTAATGAAAAGTCAGGGTGATAAAAGGGTGGAATGGCCACCCTTTTTGGATTAAGACTGTTAAATCCCTATTCTATTCAGGGATACCCTCGTTTTTTCAGAATGAGTTATATTCTAAAATCATCGAAGCATTTGATTATTCTTAAAAAAGTCCTGCCAAGGGTCATTACCACTAATCCTTAAAATAGCATCTTCCATATTGATACCGTCAGGAGCAATCGTATCAAGTTCATCCCATGAGATGGGCATGGATACTTTTGCTCCTTTTCTCGCTCTTATGGAATAGGGGGCAATGCTTGTAGCGCCTCTGCCGTTTCGAATCCAGTCAATAAATATCTTATCTGTACGCTTAGCTTTTCTTACATTACTTGTATAACGGTCAGGCCATTTCTGCTCCATAACTTCGGCAACCCGTTTTGCAAAATCGTGAAATACATTCCAGGTCACAACGGGCTTTAAAGGAACGACCACATGGTATCCTTTACCACCGCTGGTCTTAAGATACGAGTTCAATGAAAGTTCACCAAGAATACTCTGTATATCTCTCACTCCCTGGCGCACACGGCTTAATTCCATTCCTTCATCGGGATCCAGATCAAAAACCATCATATCGGGCTTTTCAAGTTCGTCCACACAGCTTCCCCAGATATGAAATTCCAGTGTACCCATTTGTACTTCATATATGAGCCCGGATATGTTCTCGATATAAAAGTAATCCTCCATTTCTCCGTTTCCGTTGGTAACAGGTATTGTGATAATACCTTTGCTATCCGGACCAGGATGTTTCTTAAAAAAGCATGCCTGGGATATTCCCTTGGGACAGCGTACAGCACTTAAAATCCTGTGACTCACATATGGGAGCATGTGTTCAGCAGCTTTTTCATAATACCGGATCACATCTTCCTTTGTGATTTCAGGTTCATGAAACATCACCTTATCGGGGTTTGTAATCTTTATTCCTTGGATCATGATACTATTTGCATTCACTTCCACTGGTTTCTCCATTTCTCCGTCGGATGGAAGAGTCTGTGTTTCCTCTGATCCCTTTTCTTTTTTTATATCCTTAGGATCCTTATCTATTCGCATACCTTTAAAACTTGCCTGCCTTAATAGATTATCTTTGGTCCATTGGGCAAATTTAATTTCTGCCACCAATTCCGGTTCAAGCCATGTGATTTTTTCCTTTGCCCTGGGCTTTGGCGAGAGTTTGAAAGGGGTATCCGTCCTTTTTAGGTTTTCAAATTTTTTCTCAAGCATCTCCCCGTCATCTTTACTTATACCGGTGCCGGCACGTCCGGTGTAGACCAAATCCTCACCTTCATAAACACCAAGAAGGAGTGAACTTACCCCACTTACTTTTTTGTCGGTAAGGGTATATCCTCCAATAACAAATTCCTGTCTTTTATCGCATTTTAGTTTGATCCAGTCACCGTTCCTTGTCCCACTATAAATGGAATCTGCTTTTTTACCTACTATGCCTTCTGTACCTGCCTCACAGGCGGCAGCAAAACTTTCTTTCCCATTTCCCTTGACATAACGGCTGTAGTAAAGGTCTTTTGGGGCATCTTTCATCAAAATTTCAAGCTTTTCTTTTCTGTAGGTCAGAGTCTCCTTCCGAAGGTCCACACCATCCAATGCAAGGAGATCAAAGATGATATAGGTAGGATTTTGAACCTTTGGATTTTTCATGTAGTTTTGCAGTGCCTGAAAATCCGTCTTACCCGATGAGTCCGTAATTGCTATTTCACCATCTAACACCATTGGTCTTCCTGCAGCATGATCCATGAGAGAGGACGCAACGGTAGGAAATCGATTTGTATAATCATTGCCGTTCCTGGTCATTAACCGGACACTGTTTCCTTCTACAAAAGCCACGATCCTGTAACCGTCGTATTTCAATTCATAGAGCCATTCCTCTCCCTCAGGAATCTTATTGGCCAATTGGGCAAGCTGTACATCTGCTCTGTCAAAGGGGTTCCTCATAATTTTTTCCTCTTCCCCTCCTTCGATTTCCTTCATGGTACGTCCGGTCCTGATACTGGTGATAAGTTCAGATATCCCATCGTCAGTTTTCACATACTCATCTTTTTCTTTCAGCAAAAGCCAGTTATCCCTCGTTTCTCCGGATTTCTCTTTCCACCGGATCAAAGCCCATTTTCCTTTCAGCCGTCTCCCTCTCAGGACAAGCTTCAGCTCACCTTTTTGAAGTCCTTCTTCCACATTTCCAGAAGGTTCCCAGAAGCCTTCATCCCAGAGCATGATTACTCCGCCGCCGTATTCTCCTTCAGTAATTGTTCCTTCAAAGTTTCTGTATTCCAGTGGGTGGTCCTCCACCCGTACCGCAAGCCTCTTATCACGGGTATCATAGGAAGGACCCTTAGGCACCGCCCAACTTAAAAGAGCTCCTTTCCATTCCAGGCGCAGATCATAGTGTTCTCTACGGGCCATATGATGCTGGACGACAAATCTCAGACCTTCTTTAGAAATTTCTGTTTTACCTTCCGGTTCTAAAGTCTTTTCAAAATTCCTTTTCTGATTGTACTTGTTTAGTCTTTCATTCATAAAATCATGCAGTTTCCTTGTCTTTCTTCGCTTTCTCGACGCTGGCTTTCAAGGCCTCCATGAGGTCGATGACTTTGCCGGTACTGTCAGGTTCCGTAGCAACAATCTCCTTTCCGGAAACTTTTGTCTCGATGAGGCCACGGAGTCTGGTCTGGTATTCATCTTTGTATTTTGAAGGATCAAAAGGCGTATCCATAGAATTGATCAGCGTTCTTGCCATATTCAGTTCCTGCTCGGATACTTCAGGCTTATTATACTGTTTTTGTAACTCTTTGATATCATCTGCATAGTACATGGTAGAAATTAGGATGCCTTCTTCTCTGGGGATAATTGCCATCAATGTGTCATTGGTTCCCATAACTGTTTTGCCTATGGCTATCTTCTGTTCTCCCATCAGCGCGGCACGAAGCAATTCAAAAGGTTTTTCACCCCCTGCCTCGGGTACGGCCTGATAAGTTTTCTCATAGTAGACTGGGGAAATTTGATTCAATTGGGCAAAGTGCAGAATCTGAATAGACTTTTCTTTTTCCGTCTTGATCTTTTCAATCTCATCATCTGTTACAACAACATATTTGTCTTCATCATACTCGAATCCCTTTACAATATCTCCCCCCTTGATCTCTTTACCACAATGGGCACAGGTCTTCTTATATCGAATGCGGCTGTTGTCTTCTTTATGCAGCTGATTGAAATGAATATCATTATCCTGGGTGGTGGTATGCATAGCAATTGGGATTGCTACCATACCAAAAGTTATGACTGATTTACGTGATACCATAATGTGAACACCTCCTAGGATTATTGTTTCCAACCTAATTGTAAGTATTCAGCATAATTTTTTTACTCGGTAATGAGTAATCAGTAATTCTAAAAGGGGCTTTTGCAAAAATATAAGATTCTCTGTATATAAGAAGAACTTTATATTTCGTAGATAATTTGTGCGATGTATGTGCGAAAAGCGGCAAGATAGAGAATGCCGCTGTCTTTCGCGCGACGGAGCACAAATTTCGAGAAATATAAAGTTCTTCTAAGTTCCAGAAAAATATATTTTACAAAAGCCCCTTTGAAATTAAACCCTTAGCAGGCCACGGAAACCTCTGGCACCATAGTAGGATTCTGCTCCATTGTGATATACAAAGACCGTATCATAACGACGATCACAGAAGATGGCCCCTCCCAGTTTTCTAATATTCTCAGGTGTTTTTACCCAACTCGATGTTTTCATATCAAAGTGCCCAATCTTCTGCATCTCCCGGTATTCTTCTTCTGTTAAAAGCTCAATACCCATATCGGAAGCCATATCAACAGCATTGTTTTGTGGTTTGTGTTCCTTCCTCGACTCCAGTGCTTCACGGTCATAACAAACACTTCTGCGGCCTTTGGGACTTTCTGGGGAGCAATCATAAAAAATATATTCACCAGTGTTTTTATCATGAACGATTACATCCGGCTCACCGCCGGTTCTTTCCATTTCATAAAGGGACCACAGCTTTTCGGGATTATTTTCCAGCTTTGTTTGTACTTCACCCCATTCAAGCTCTTTATGGCGATCCATGTTTTTCTCAAAACGGATTTTCAATATTTTAAGTATCTCTTCCTGTTGTTCCGGCGTTAATTTTCTTTTTTCATCTTTCATAGTAAAATCTCCTCTCATAGTAGAAAAATAGTCAATTGTAATAACATAGCTCCTTTATTTCTTTACCGTTATTATCTCCCTCTAAGGCTTGTTTTATTTTTCCCAGGAAATTGTAAACAAAATCTTTCTATAACAGCGGACTGGCCTCTCCCTTACAGAACAAATTGAGCCTGTGGAGAGCCCTTGTGCACCCAATGTATAATAAATTTTTGTCATCTTCACTATGATAATTTGTGGTATCAGTGTCGCAAATTAAAACAGCATCAAATTCAAGCCCTTTTGACATATATACAGGTATAATAAATACTCCATGTAAATCTGCTGTACTTTCATCTTTTATTAATTGAACATCAACTCTATCTTTTAAAAACCCAAACAAGGAAATGGCATTTTTTTCAGTTTTACAGATTAGTCCGATTGACTGATATCCTTTTTCCAAACATAATTTAATTTCTGAAATAATCATATCGTTAAGAGATAATTGGTCAGATGCTGTGTAGATTTTCGGCTCATCCCCTTTTCGGTTGAAGCTTTTTATTTCCAAACTTTGCTTAATGAATTTCGAACTATACATCAATATTTCATTCGTACAGCGAAAACTTTTATCCATTGTAACAAGGGATGATTTTTTTCTATTTAAAATTTTACTAATTTGTTCGTATAGGGATAAATCTTCTTTTTTTTCAAGGGTTTGGTTTATATCCCCCAAAATCGTAAATTGAGAATTTGCAAACAGTAAATTAAATATTTCATAATGGAGAGGATAATAATCCTGCGCTTCATCGATTACCACTTGCTTTATGTTTTTATATTCATTGGCTCCATTTATTTTTAAATTCAAATAAGCGAGGGCAGTTGCATCATCATAGTATAAAAGCTTGGTGTTTAAATTCTCCTGTGTGTATATTAAAATATCTTCAATACAATCGGGAAGCTTAAAATCTTTTACTAAATCATAAAAATATTCTCTATCATTAAATAACTTTCTATACAGAGTTAAAACATTAATCTCGGTAAATTTCAGTATTTCTTTTTTAACTGATTTCTTTAAACGGATTTTCTTAGACTCATATATCGACTCTACTATAAAATCCTCTAATTGCTTTAATTTCACCCCTAAAGGAGTTTCATTTCTTCCTAGTATTTTCTCCTTTAACACTTCTTTGGTTACAATACACTGCCCCTCATAATAGATATCCTCAAACTCTATCCATCTATCAGGTATATCCCGAATAAACAGATTTAATATTTCCATAAATTGATGTGAAGTCTTGAATTCTATGCTGCTTTTAATAATATCCCGATACCCAGAGCTTGTGATTAAATTTTCTAAAAATTGATTTCTTGACTGTATACGTTCGTTTTGCAATATGGAAGCAAGCATTTCTTCGAATATCACTGATACAACATTATCTTCACCAAGTTCGGGTATTACATTAGAAATGTACTGTTCAAATAATGTGTTTGGAGAAATAATTATTATATTATTAGCGGACAGCTTAGATGACAGACCTTGATACATAAGATACGCTGCTCTATGAAGGGCTATGGAAGTCTTACCACTTCCGGCCACACCTTGCACTATCAATAAGTCATTTTCCATATCTCTTATCACAATATCCTGTTCCTTCTGTATGGATTCTACAATCGTTTTCATTTTGGAAGAAGTATTTTGGGACAATAGCTTTCTCAAAATTTCATCTACAATTTGAACGTCAGCATCAAAATAATATTCCAATACTCCGTTGTTTATTTCATACTGGCGCTTTAAATCAACCTCTCCGGTTATTCTCCCGCCAGGTGAATCATAAAATGCCTGCCCAGTTACAAAGCGGTAAAAGACACTTGCTATTGGTGACCTCCAGTCATAAATATACATTTCATATGAATTGTCTTTCTTTAAGGAAGACCGTCCTATATATATTTTTTCAGACATATCCTCATCATCAAATTTAAAATCAATTCGAGCAAAATAAGGAGATTTAATTAAGTTTTCCAGTAGTAGGATTTTGTTCTCTACCGCTTCGTAGTCTGCGATTTTTTCTGTAACTGGATTCACATATTGACTTAATTCAGCAAGCGCTTCAAAACCATCTGAAGACCAAAGACCTGAAATAGAGTGTGTTGTATTTTCACGCAACTCTTTTTTGGCGGAAAGAATCGCTGACTTATTCTCCTCATTTCTCTGCCTCGCTTGATTCAATTGCTTTTTTGCTAAAGATATAGTTTCCTCTAACCTTTTAATTTCATATTCTAATTCAGACTGATTATTTCCCATTACGAAAGCCTCCCCATATCTAAAATCGGCAGGAAGTTTATCTTCCAAAACCGTTATTAAACTCTAGCACAACTCTCATCAGAAAAACAGTCTTGTTGTTGATGGTTATATATGATATTATTAAGATGCAAGGGAAGGAGTTTTTGCAAAATAGATGCTAAATCTATGGAACAAAAGCTCCTTTCCTATGCTCAAAAATCAAAAATGCGGATTCCGAAGAACCCGCAAAAATATGTCAATTGCTCCAACCATAAGAATGGCAAACCCCAAAATGATAAGTAATCTCTTTTTCAAATTTATGGCTTTAATGTTGCCTCAATCAGTCCAGTGTTATCCAATTTTGATAATTCTTTTACTTTTTCAAGTTCAAGTCCCATGGCTGCCGTAATCCGCTCTCCATATTCCGTATCAGCCAGATAGCAGTGTACCGCATGGCGATATTTTACATTGTCAGGCATTGGTTTCATCACATTTGGTTTCTATGCGTTTTGGATTCTTGGGAAACCATCCCCTATTAACCCTTTCCCGCTGTTCCTTTAATTCAATAATTGACCAAATACAGGTACATCCAAAAATAGCCAGTATGGAAGATATAATAAATTCCTGAATGCAGATTAAAGGATACCTAATAATACTACTCTATACACACATCTATTGTGATATTTTTTTCGTTCTTGTTGATCCAATTCCTATATTTTTATTCATCTTTTCAACTTTACCAACACCAATTTTTTTCTCGTCTTTCAAGAAACCGCCTTTAGATTTCTTCTCTTCTAAAAGTTTTTTCATTCTTTCCATATCTTTCATCGACATTTTTTATTTCTCCCTTCAAATGGTAATTTAATTCTTTTACATGTGTTTGCATTCTAACCCACGCCCTGAATTGGCTCCTGTAATGATATGAATAATCAGCCCCATAAAGCATTGGCATCTGTCGCACTTCTGTTCAGACGGGAAAAATCTGTTTTTACGAATGAAATCGTTGATAACAATAAAAATACCAGCCCAATGATTAAAATAAGAGCAAAAGACATAACCGGAGTGACTATAAATCCATTAATATCAATTGCCAGTCCCTCCTTCACAAGTTCTACTGCTGATAAATTTGTTTTTTCTAAAACAATCATACGAAAAAATGCAGTAGCGTAAGTCATTGGATTAATATATGCGACATATCTAAGGGTACCCGGCAACATTGATAAGGGAATGTAGGCACCAGAAAGGAAAGTCAGAGGCATGGTTACTGCCGTCTTAACTATCTGAAACGTTTGTCCGTTGCGGACCTTCGTTGCCATAAATAACCCAACACCTGAAAAAACAATCCCAATGCTAATCATTGATATTAGGATATATAACGGTGTGGTCCAATGAGTAAACTTAATACCAATAAATAATCCTATCACTAAAATCAAGATTCCCTGTAAGGTAGAAACAGTAGCAGCCGATAATATTTGTCCCATTGCAACTGCAATCCTTTTCGCTGGAGAAACCAGAACCTCTTTCATAAATCCGCTTACCATATCATCAACAGTGGAAGAAGCTAAATTAAGTGAGCTTTCAAACACCGTAGTTATAATAACGCCGGATAGCATATAGGCAATTGGATTTTCAATAAAGTCATTTTTAAAAATAGCACCAAACACATAAACAAAGAAAAATGGGAATATTAAAGAAAAAATTAACCCTGTTTTATTTCTGATAAAAGCTTTTAGTCCTCTTATCCACAATGCAAGTACAGTATTCATATTAATCCTCCTCCCTAATCTTTTTACCTGTTATCTCCAAAAAAACATCATTAAAGGTACCTTTTCTAATCTCAATATTTGTAATATCTTCTTTGTGAATACTAAGAACCTGTAACAGACGATCCAGGTTTTCAGCTTCTACCTTATAATAGCCATCCTTTTTTACATACTCAAGATCATATTGTACCAACAGTTGTTCCAGCTTTGTTTCATCTTTTGTAGCGATATAGGCTTTATCTTTTGTATACATCTTTTTCAAAGCATAGGGCGTATCATGAGCCACAATGGTACCACCATCGATGATTGCTATTTTATTACATATTTCTGCTTCTTCCATATAATGTGTCGTAAGAAAGATTGTAATATTTCTCTCTTTCTGAAGCTTTATGATATACTCCCATATATGAGCTCTTGTTTGAGGATCAAGCCCGGTCGTGGGTTCATCAAGAAATAACACTTTGGGATAGTGAATTAACCCGCGGGCAATTTCTACACGTCGTTTCATTCCACCGGATAAAGCGCCGACTGGTTTCTTTCTTTCACCTAACAAATCTACTAATTTTAAAACAAACTGTATACGTTCTTCCACTTCCTTTTTCGGTATGTGGTAAAAAACACAGTGCATCTTTAGATTTTCTTCGATGGTCATTTTTGCATCCAGTGTTGAATCCTGAAATACTACTCCTATTGCTGCTCTAACTTCACTTTTTTGATCCGTGACATCTTTTCCATCGATGAAAAGTGTCCCCGAGGTCTTTTCAAAAATCGTACATAATGTATTTATCGTTGTACTTTTTCCTGCTCCATTGGGCCCTAGAAAGGCAAAAATCGTCCCTTCTTCCACACTAAAAGATATATCATTTACAGCCGTGAAATCACCGTATCTTTTCGTGAAATTTTTAACTTCAATTATTGGGGTCATACTATTTTATCTCCTTGCAGATTAAATTTTATCTGTCGATCTATACCCATTCCATTCTCAGGTACCATGATTACATACAATGGCATTCCAGATAAATCATCTTTATTTACATTGATTAGTAATCCCCTCCAAAACAGAATAATCCATTATTACATTTACCATCTATAATGTCAACATATGTTCTTTTCCCCTGCACCAAGTTACTAATACGTCAATAATCAGTTCAAAGTTAACTCAAGACCTTTATTAATCGCTATTATTCCCCTCTATGGTTATATTCATTCTCCTCAAATATCTAAGAGCCCATCTGCAAAACTGGTCCATTTTTTAAATCTATGTAAAACTTTTTTAACGGTTCTTATTCGTTCATCAATGGATCCCTGTAAAGTAATAAATGGAATATTTCTTTTTAGTAAGTCAGATTTGATTTTCTGCTGAAAGATATGGCGGTTGACATCACCGCTTCTGTCCCAGGTATCATCATAGAGAATATCATCGGCGCATAAGAATACCAAATCATAGCGCCTTTGGGCCGCTTCTGCCAGCTCAACTAATCTGGCTTCAGCAAATCCATGATAATCCATAGCGAACATATAAGTTGTAATAGCATTTGTATCCGTGAATAAATATTGATTTGCTTCCATTCGTTTGTCTTGCTCTCTTGTTAAATGTATTTCTGCGATTTCAGTCAGCTGCCAAGGTTCCAACCTTCTCTCAATCTGATGTTCTTCCCAGTATTCTCTGCCGTATTCCGGCATCCATACAGTGCTATATTCCAATGACAACTTTTGGGCAATCGTAGTTTTTCCTGTGGAAGGAGCTCCCACAAAAACGACATTTGTTATCAAGTCGGGATATACCAAAGGGTGAATATATTCTTTGTACAAATATGGATTTTTCTGAATAATAGAAGCGGCTATCGAAAAAGTTTTACGTTCTATATCAACAATCCTGTTTATACATTGAAGTGCTTCGCTGACATGCTCTCCATACGGCTCACTGGAATAAAAGTGTGTTATTCCTCTGTCACCGGCCATTTTCAGAATATATTCATTTTGAATCCTTTTGACTTCATCGGAATAGCCTGTATCTTCTGGACCGCACCACCCCTTGACCACTTCAATTGGAGAACTTGCATATATCTCCTCAATCCATTTAGACCGAATATCTAAAGGAATAGATGTCGAACTTGGAGCATCATAAATAAGGATAATAAGCTTATCCATTTCTTTTAATGCAGTATCTATCACAAACTGATGGCCGGAGTGAAGAATGGAAAACTTTCCAAGATAGAGCCCAACTTTCTTAACTTTATTCGTCATGCCCTACACCTCTTTTCCAAATGATCCATCCATATATACTATTGATCAAATATGCAATCCACATAAACAAAGTCGGCAATGCCCAACTGATGCTGGAAGGATCTGCTACAATTACAACAGCCCACATAATAATCGTAATTATATTCGTGATGATCCAGAATACCCATTGTTCAGCATAAGCCAGCACCATGAATAATTGTGCAAGTATTTGTGTAACTTCAGTAGAAGAATCTAAAATTGGTCCGATAAAGATAGCTTTCGAACCAAATACTTGCTCAAAGTAACTATAAATTGATACATTCCGTTTCATTACTTCCGTAAACCAATTATCAACAGAATGAAGCCAAACACCAAATCCAATTGAAATGAAAAGGCCCAGAATAAAGATGCAAACTGCTTGTTTTACAGTCAGCTTACGCATTTTAACATCTACTTTGCTCTTATTTTTTAGTCTTGTCTTCCAAAATAGTAATCCAATGAATTGTGTTGGCAGGAAATATACTATATTGATAATGGCATCACCATAATAGCCTGTTCGATACGCCAAATATCCATATAATATACTGTTAACAATTCCGTAAGTCCAGGTTGATATCTTCCCTTTTGCCGCCAGTATAACGCAGATAATCCCACTAATTGCACTGATTGGTGAAATAACCCAGTTCAAAAGTATGCTTTCTATCTTGCTATAATCAGTACCTGTAAACGAAAAATAAACTGTAGTAGTGATTATAATTACAAGAAAAGAAATGAACCAAATTCTTTCAAATAAACTCCACTGTTTGAATAACCTGAATTTACCAGTCCCTGACTGGTAATTTTCTATATCCTTCATATCCTGTTATCCTCCCTATAAAATCATCATTTTCTATGTCCCTTTTCTCTACCTGTTATATTTTTCAATGATTTTCAAAATATCATAGCCATACTTATTTATCTTTGCCGCCCCAAATCCAGCCACCGTCTGCAATTCTTCCTTGTTCCTTGGCATTTTTGAAATCAAATATTTTAATTGATTATCGTTATAGATAAAATAAGGTTTTATATTTTCTTCACGGCTCTTATTCAAACGATATAATTTTAATTCTTTAAATATATTAGTATCTTCAACAGCTGCTGCTACATCTGCAATAGCGCTTCTCTTTCCTTCTTTTACTATGATTGGCTCTTGAGAATTCTCAGATTTAATTGATGTTATTTTATACTGCTCGTATTTTTCAGTATAGTCTTTTTCAACTTCCCTATGTAAATTCAAATAAGATTTAGCCCATTCTAGCATTCTTTCATCTAAATCCGCTAATTCTTTAGACTTTTCGTACATATCCTTTATATATTTTACTAATTGATCAGCCCGGATAACTTTCTCCTTAACTTCCTTTTTTGCAAATTTTGCATTAAGAACCGTCTTGGGATTCGCCAGAACAACAATTGATTTATTAAAATCTTCAAAATATTTTCCCGTCATAAATTTAGTGAATATATTATTTTTGCTGTCAGTTTTTAGCTTTTTCATTAATTCCAAATGGCGTTGATTTTGAGTGATAGGAGAATATATCCCTTCCTTTTTCTTTTTACCACCAAATTCCATGGTGCGTATAAAATCTCCTGTATTATTGATTTCAATATTTCCATAGAGATTTTTACATTCTATAACAAAGCACATTTTTTTCGTAAATACAAGATAATCTATCTGTGCGTTTAAATCCCCATCCTCCAGATATATGTCATGTAATATATACATAGGCATATGGCTGTTTTTCAGTTCAAATGCTATATTCTTCTCTCCTGCTATTCCATATTCAAGACATTTTATGTCTTGTCTTATCATTGTTTGCCCATCTGGATTAAGTAATGGTTCTAAAGCTTTTAGCTTTTCTAATTGTAACTCAGCGTTACTGCTCTCTTTAAGAAAAATAGGTTCTTTCATTCTATTAAATAATCCCATATAATTATTCCTCCCTTATTTACCCTATTATTAGAATTATACCATGTATATATTCCATTTTGTACCATTTTGAAATAATTGTAGATAAATATGTATAAAAGAAATATTATCAGATATTACAGTTTTGAATTTTCATCAACAAAAAAAGATAAGTACAGATTTTTCAACTGTAAACTTATCTCTTTGATTAAATTAAGATCCCCCTTGAACCCAACGAAATCTTATTTGATATCTCTTATATGGATTTAGAAGTCAAACACTTTATTAAAAATTTCTGCAAAAACAATAAGCATGAAAGAAAAAATCAAAATTAAAACTATAGTACTCATTATTTTCTTTAATCTTGATTTAGATTTATTGCCTATTTTGTATGCGAAATAGCCTATTGTAGCTCCCAGCGAGTTTACAATTATATCTTCTATATCAAAGCTTCCAAGATATGTTACCATTTGCAAAATTTCTAATGATAAGATAGAAATCAAAAAAATAAATATAAATTTATAATATTTAGTACTCAATACCATGGGTATTAATATACCAAAAGGTACAAACGCCAGTAGATTTCCTAAACTAAAAATCCACAATTTTGAAAAAACAAGTGATAAACTTTTGGGAAACCATAAAGGTATTCCAGTAAAAAGTATTGAAAAACGATATTCTGTAAGGGTATCATTTATTTGCGGCCTGCCAAATCCAAAGAACATAAAATAAATTATAGCAATTGTATAAACTATTAATAATATTACTCTGCCTGATGATAAATTTTGTCTCTTTATACCCATGTTCTTCGCTCCTTGCATTCCATTAAAATGATTTGTCATCTTTTTTAACCTTTTATACCGACATTCAACATGTACTTCAGTAGAACAATCGACTTATAGTATATCATAACATAATGATCTATGCTATAATCAGCCTGTCACTATTCAGAAAAAACGATTACTTTAGTAAGGAATATGGGAAATATGAAACGGATAAGAGTCTGCGAAAACTATAATCATACAATTTATGCTTCTTATATAGGGTATATTGCACAAGCAATCATCAACAATTTTGTACCTTTATTATTTTTAACATTTCAAAATATATATGAAATTTCATTGGACAAAATCGGAATTTTGATAACGATAAATTTTGGGGTTCAACTTTTTACCGATATTTTAGCAGCAAAATTTGTAGATAAAATTGGATACCGAATATCTGTAGTGGCTGCACATATTTTTTGTGTTATCGGTCTTATAGGGTTTGTAATTTTTCCAAGCCTATTCTCAAATGGTTATATTGGAATTATTCTGGGGGTTATTTGCTATGCCATAGGCGATGGTATGATCGAAGTATTAATAAGCCCTATTGTTGAAGCATGTCCAACAAATGGGCTTCGGCTTTCGCTGAATCAGGGCTCGGAGCCTCCAAAACGATGGGAGATTTGGCTGGACCATGCTTATTTGCAATTTTCATGGGATGTGCCAGAGTATTCTATGCAAAATTTAGCGAAAAAATAAGCTTGGAAAAGTTTATGTTTATAAGTGGTATTTTATGTATAACATGCTATTTACTTGCATCCTTATCTCCAAATAGTGTGATTGGATTTATAGGGGTGGCTGTTACCGGATTATCCGTTGGAATATTATGGCCGGGAACCTTCAGCCTGGCTTCAAAAGGGATACCTGAAGGTGGAACTGCTATGTTTGCATTATTGGCATTAGCAGGAGACCTTGGATGCTCTGCCGGACCAACTGTTGTTGGGGTAGTTTCTGAAGCCTTTTATAAAGATCTGAAAAAGGGAATTCTTTTTGCTATAATATTTCCAGTTAGTTTATTATTGAGATTAGGTTTGTATAGGAGTATTGTTCTGGACATAAAGTTATTACGAACGAAAGGTAAACGAACGAAAAATGAACACATCTAATTTTTCAGCCCCATATTATTCTGGTATATAAATACTATGACGACCTGTACGATCTGTTTTTAAGTAAAATTATGTACCATGCCATTAATACAATCCCTTTAAAAACACTGGAAATACTAATAGCCCACCAGATTCCATTAAGTCCAAGACTTGTAGATGCCAGAAGAAGAGCACTTGGTATACGAAGAACATTAAACAAGATTCCTATAATAGATGGAGGAATTGTTTTACCCAGCCCATTAAAGGCACCTGCTGTTGTTATTTCAATACACATAAATAACTGTGAAATCCCTAATATCTTAAGATACTGAATTCCGAAGTATATGGCTTCTTCCTCTTGAATAAATATAGAAAACAAAGGTCTTGCACCAAAGAATAATAAAGCACTTGCAAATATTCCAATGAAGGATACAATTATCATTCCTGTATAATATCCTTTATTGACCCTATCCCATTTTCGCGCTCCATAATTCTGTCCAACAAAGGCGCTCATTGCACTCTGAAATCCTCCTGCAGTCATCCATGATATTGCTTCAATCTGTGAACCTACTTTTTGCACTGCTATAGGTGTAGGTCCCCACTGTGAAATAATTCTTGCCAGTACCATTCCGATGATTGAAAAAAGCCCACTCTGAAGTGCTGTTGGTAAACCCAGCTTAGTAATCTTCTGAATATGGAATAGATCTGGTTTTTGAAATAGATGAATATCTCCAAAAATCACTTTTGTCTTTCTTGCTTTTATGATAAAAATGAATGTAACTATCCCTTGAGAAATTACAGTAGCTATCGCTGCACCAGCCACTTCTAATCTTGGAAAAGGCCCAATTCCCATAATCAGCAAAGGATCCAGTATTAAATTTGTAATAAGCCCAATTGAATTGATAATGAAAGGAGTTTTGCTGTCACCGTAACCATTAAATATAGCAGTAAATACTGGATTAATGAAATAAAATACAAATCCGCAGGAAACAATAACCAAATATTGAATTGCAGCCCGAACAATCTCCTCTTCCCCAAGATTAAAAAATTCAATAATACCATTTCGAAAAACAATTAAAATGAATCCAAATATAAATGCAAGACATATAACCATCTGAATGCTATGTTTTACATACTTTTTTACTTCCTTCATGTCATTTTGACCTGTAGATTGAGCTACACCTACTTCTGCCCCTATCTTTGGTATCAATATAAATGCATTGGCAAGCCATGTTAAAAATCCAGCAGTTCCAACTGCTGCCACGGCTCCAGTCCCTATTTTACCAACCCAAATCATATCAATTAAGTTATAAGCCATTTGTACAAAACTGGTCCCCATAATTGGAAGAGCCAGTTTAAATAATGTTTTTACTATACTTCCCTCTGTTAAAGTAGTTGTATTCTCCATATGCCCTTGTCTCCTGTTTCTTATATAATGCTAAATATATTCTTTTTCTCAGATGAGTTGATTTTATGTTGTTAACCGAAAAAGAAGTTCATATCCCACAACACCAAAAGCTGTAAATACACAGAAGGATATTAGTGGTTTTCTTTTATAAAAGTCATTCTTGTATATAATAAAATATAGGGCAAGTCCTATAAAAATTCTTCCAATAATGGCAGGTATCATATGCATATAACCAGACAAATGAATTATTTCAGATAAGCCTTCTGCAAGAAAGACAGCTGGTAGCAGGCTTGCGCCCCAATAATAGTGCCCACACTTTTGTCTATGAAAATAAGCTCCTAAACCAAAAATAATACCTCCAATTACAGCGCAGATAAGCCAGAGATAAAAGTAGTATCCTCCAAAGACGAAAGTATGCTTATTCACTATAGATTCTATCCAATAATAGGAAATAACGCAAACAAGCAATGTTTCCGTGCAGAGTAAAACTGCCGTAAGCTTTTTTTGTCCAGAAAAAGCCATGAAGAATGCTGGTATTAACCAAATAGCACCTGAGTTTGCTAATGAATTTAGTGAACCGGGAAGATATTTCTGTCCCATCACCGTTAATATACCTATTAACAGTCCAAGTAAAAAGGAATATATTACTTTGAAAGTATTTTTTCTATTTAAATTCATGGGTATCATCACTCCAAATA
Source organism: Mobilisporobacter senegalensis (assembly GCF_003752155.1). GTDB lineage: Bacteria > Bacillota > Clostridia > Lachnospirales > Lachnospiraceae > Mobilisporobacter > Mobilisporobacter senegalensis. The sequence continues at coordinate 31,724 of NZ_RJVG01000009.1, forward strand.
AATTTCTGCTCATTTTCTTGTGCCTTGCATCATAAAGCATATCACAATGATTAATATATATCAATTATCTTGAAGCAGCAAGTTCTGTCATTATGGCTGTTTCAAACTTGATAAATAGTAAACTTATGGTTGACTTCTAATAGCTTGTTAGATATAGTTATATAAAAATTTGATGTGTTTGTAAAAGAGTAAGGAGCAACTTATTTGGATGAGAATTATACAATAAGTTATTTTTAGGAGGAATAGATAGATATGAATATTGAAATAAGAGCCTACGATAAAAATGATATTACAGAAGCAATTGCTATCTGGAATGAGGTTGTTCAAGATGGTGTTTCCTTTCCACAAACGGATTTATTGACAGAAAGCAGTGGAGACGAATTCTTTTTACAACAATCCTTTACTGGTATCGCCTATGATACAGACAGCAAAGAAATTGTTGGCCTGTATATACTCCATCCTAATAACATTGGCCGATGTGGACATATATGTAACGCAAGTTATGCGGTAAAAAAAGGTATGCGTGGTCAGCATATTGGTGAAAAACTTGTTACTCATTGTATGAATAAAGCCAAAGAATCTGGTTTTAAGATTTTGCAATTTAATGCGGTAGTTAAATCAAATGTTCAAGCGCTTAACCTGTATGAAAGGCTTGGATTTGTTAAACTTGGCATTATTCCTTACGGCTTTTTGATGAAAGATGGCTCATATGAAGATATTATTCCTCATTACCGGGCATTATAGTTTCCAAATTCCTTATATTATATACAGTTGGTGAACTGACAAAGAAATAGTGCTAAAAAAGTTTATTGTTGAGCCCTGTTTTTGCATAAGCATAGAATCGCGGCAACTCATTAATCAAAATCAATTGTAAACCATCAGAAAAGTTATATTGATAATAAGAAATGAACCCTCTACATTCGCTTCAATTTCGCCATTCATTTTAGCAACCAGATTTTTTACAATTGATAAACCCAGACCTGTAGTTTTCTTCGTTCTGGATTGATCCCCGGTATAAAAACGCTTGAATAGCTTCTCCGTCTCTGCTCTATCTATGCCGGGTGCATAATTCTTAAAACTAATACTGACCTGGTTTCCTTCTTCTTTTACAGAAATAGATATACTTCCTGTCCCATGATTTAAATAATTCTTTATTAGATTCTGGAAAATTCTTTTTAAAGCATCTTTGTCTACATGGATATAAATTGGTTTTGCAGGTATATGGATATTTGGCTCTTCTCCTTTTGACAGGAAATCATAATATGCCCTCTTATTATATTGTAATACTCCCCTTTCTTTTCCGGGGTTACATTCTCCGACTCCAGCATTCCCCATCCCCATAAGGGCATTTCAAACCGTGAAGATCCCAGCGCTGATGCAGCCAATATCTCCCAAGGCCTTGTAATGAGAATTATTACAAAAAACTTCCCTAAACTTATCTTACTAATTCCTGCTGCAAAGCCAATAGCATCGTCTGGGAAAAAGGGAAGAAATTTCCCCAAGATTCAGTCCTTTAAGGCTTTCTATTGCTTTGATTTGTGAATCTTCCAAATCGAAAAAAACTATAATATCGCCGTTTGTAACCAGAAGATTGTATCCGTACAGATTTAGGTCGGCATTTAATACGCTCCATTCAGTATCGCCGGTATCGAAGCCCCTTAATATTTCCTCAGCCTTGAAAACGTCTTGGTCTAACATCTCTTTGCCATATTCCGGGACGAGGCTAAAAAAGAAGATGCTCATTATACCCAGAATAGATACAATCGAAATCAGCGCGAAAAAGACACTTGATATAAGGATTCGGTTTATTGTTTTCATAATATTATCCTCTCAGTTTAATAAGCCTATATAGTAAATAATTATATAAAGCTCACATAAACACTTACTATAAAAAATCTAAACATTTTATAAATAAATCCCATTATGGTTCTTCCATCCTTTTCTTTATCCTGTTTCCTGGCTTTTCTACCCTTTGGTATCCTCCCCAAAACTGTCATTATCCTCATCAAATATAGTATCATTATTCCTCGGAAAACAAGGTACAATTCGTTATAATACAAACTTCATTAATATAGCTGCTATAGTCAGGACAGCGCCTATAATTGAAAACACTCTGTAAATCTTTACAGATTCGGGATCATCTTTTTCCTTATGCATATAATAAAAACCTACACCCAACATTCCTAATCCAACAATAATAAAAAGTATGAAAAACATCCAATCTTTCATTTTAATTTCCTCCAATTTAATAATAGTGAAGAATTGATAATAACCGCCACAGAACCCACATTATGTACCAATGCGCCGACAACGGGATTCAGGATGCCGGTAACCGCAAGTCCAATTGCGATAAAATTAAGCGCCATAGAAGCCGCAAGATTCACCCGGATCGTTCCCATCGTCTTTTTTGATAGCTGCAAAAGGTGTGGGATTTCCTTAATGTCATCTCCTACAAGAACAATATCTGCGGCATCAATTGCTATATCGCTTCCTATCCCTCCCATGGCAATACTAACGTGTGCCGCTTTTAGGGCAGGCGCATCATTAATACCGTCACCAACCATACAAACTTGTTGGCTCTGTTTTTGATAAGTACGAATGGCTTGCAGCTTGGTTTCAGGAAGGCAGTTAGACTGTGTCTCCTTGATTCCTGCCATATGGGCAATATGGGTAGCAGCCTGGGGAGCATCCCCAGTTAAAAGAATGGTCTGTATTCCTGTCTGATGGATTTCTTCTACCGTCTGCTGAACATCAGGCCGCAGAGTATCTGACAGGTTAATCATTCCCACTGTATTTTTGTTTTGCGCAAGATAAATAGTGGTACAGCCATCTACCTTGGCTTTTTCTGCCGATTGTATTAACTCATCGGGGAGGGGAATGTTCTGCTCTGCAAACAGGGATTCGTTTCCTGCATAAACTGTCTTTCCCTTATATAAGGCATACACGCCCCGTCCGGCCAGCAGTTTGAAATCCTCCGGCTGCTCCAGCCGTTTTCCATACCGTTGCTTATACTCTGTCACAATCGCTTTCCCAAGAGGATGCTCAGAACGAAGTTCCACTGTCCCAGCCAGTTTCAGTAACGCCTCACCATCCAATTCAGGGGATATACTATATACCTGTACCACAGCAGGTTTTCCATAGGTAAGGGTTCCTGTTTTGTCAAAGGCAATACGTTTTACCTCTCCTAATCTTTCCAGTGCATCCCCTTCCCTGATCAAGATACCGTACTTCGATGCATTTCCAATACCGGCCATGATGGCAGTAGGGGTAGCAAGCACTAAAGCACAGGGGCAGAACACAACCAGTATGGTAACAGAACGAATGATCTCGCCCGTAGCAAACCATGTAATAACGGCTGCAAGCAGCGCAATGACCACAATCCAGGTAGCCCACCTATCGGCTATACCAACGATTTTCGCTTTCCCGGCATCAGCAGACTCCACCAGCCGTATCATTCTCTGTAAGGAACTATCCTCTCCAACCTTTTGTGCCAGCATATCAAAGGTACCGAATTGATTGACGGTACCGCTGAATACTTCGTCGCCCTCCCCTTTATCCACTGGAAGGGATTCTCCCGTCATGACGGATTGATTAATGGAAGTTTGGCCTTTAAGAATGGTACCATCCACTGCAATGGTTTCTCCTGCAAACACACGCAGAATATCTCCCTGTTTTATTTGTTCTGCCGGAATAATCAGCTCTTCATTGCCTCGTACCACTCTTGAGGTAGTGGGGGTCAAATGAACCAGCTTTTCAATTCCTGCACGGGCCTTTGCTACAGTGCGTTCTTCCAGATAGGCACCAAGTGCCATAATGAAAGCTACTTCACCGGCAGCAAAAATTTCTCCAATAAAAATGGAAGCAATCAGTGCCATGGAAACAAGAACATCCGCTTTAATATCGAATTCTGTTACTAACCCGGCAATGGCACCTTTTATAATTGGAATACCACAGAGAAGAATGGCAATCCATGCAGGATCAACAGGAAATGATCCAATATTAAAAAAGCTAATGATGAGGGAAGGTATAGATATCCCGAAAAAAAGAAGAGTTCTCTTTTCCTCATCTTTAAGAAATTTAAGCAAACAATACACTCCTTTCTATACCCATGGGGGTATGCGTATATTATACCCGTAGGGGTATCGTAAGTCAATAAAAAAACAGCTACTTTTTTAGAAGTAACTGCTTTTAATTCGGATTTCATTAACTCATTCTTGAAAAATGCTCTACTGCTTTCGCAAAATCAGCAATTGTTTTATCGGCATTGCCGTGTTCAATCCCTTCTCGTACACAGTGATTCAAATGGCCTTCCAAAACCATCTGTCCAACTTTGTGCAAGGCACTTTTTGCTGCATTAATTTGGATTAATACATCCTCACATGGAACATCCTCCTCCACCATTTTATCAATGGCCTTGATTTGTCCCATAATCTTATTTAACCGTCTGTGCAGATTATCACAATCCATACATTGTCGCATGACAACACCTCCTTTATACCCATGGGGGTATAAAATACTATATCATTATTTTAGCATATAGTCAACAATCCTCTCATCAGTTAAATACAGTAACATATCCTTCCATATACGTTGAAATTATAATTTTCTCCTGCTCAAGATAAGTATCGGCTTTTATTAAAAGTTGATGATTCCCATATGTTCAAATAATATCTTTATCCCCATTAAAACCAATATAATGCCGCCCACAAGCTCGGCTTTCGATTTAAATTTTGCACCGAATATATTGCCAATTTTTACACCCAGCATGGATAAAGCCAGCGTGATAATCCCAATAGATAAAACTGCCGGAACAATACTAACTTGAAGAAAAGCAAATGATACACCTACCGCCAGTGCATCTATACTTGTAGCAAGGGCAAGAGGCAGCATTTCCGCAAGTTTTAAGGAAGCTTCCTTAGTATTGGGACGCTCTCCCCCTGGACATTCTCTGTCCGTGCATGTTTTGGCGGGACATTCCCTGTCTGCACATCCTTCTTTTTTAAAACTTCCCACAAGCATTTTACCTCCTATAAAGCAGAGTAGGACGAATGCGATCCAGTGATCAAAATCGATTATTTTATCGGCAAACTGTGTGGCAAGCATATACCCCATAAGCGGCATAATTGCTTGAAAAAGGCCAAAATACATGCCGACAATCAATGATTTTTTAATCGTTGCTTTACGCATGGTCAGCCCTGAACAGACGGCTACCGCAAAAGCATCCATAGAAAGTCCAATAGCAATAATAAATAGTTCCAGTAAATTCATAATATATTCTCCTTTAAAAGTATGATTTGCACATGAAAAAACCCAAGTGTAACTCATACGAGCATATACCTGGGTTTTTATAATAATAAAGACCATGTATAGCCATAAAAGTTATACATGAGTCTCGTTTTTTAAGACAAGCCAGATCGTTTTCGATCAGTATGTTGACTTGCCACGCACATTTACGTTAACTACTCCCTCACGGGTATTTTCAATTGGTAATAGAATATCATGATTTTATATAAAGGTCAAGCCAAAAACATCGGAATACTTGTGTCACAATGTCAGAATATATCTCCATCCCAGCAGTTTTAGTAATATGGATTACATCTGAAAACTGTTTACTCCCGGGAAATAAAGAGTTTAACATATTCTCCTCTTTAAGAACGCGGTCAGGGTTAAATATTACATCTTTATGTTCATCAAAAATGGCCACATAAAAAATCCCTGTCTCAACGATATCTTGAAAAAAATGACTTCCATAAGATAGCTCCGGCATAAATCCTGATTTTCTCGATGAATACTCACAAATGACCGTCATATTACACAATTCAGTAAAATGCACAGGTACACCTAGCGACGGTGTGGTACTTCCCCATCTGCCCGGACCTACCAACATGACATTTTTTCCTTTCATTTCTTTGTTTATCAAGCCAATCTGTCTGGCTACAGCATATTTCCCCTGCTCATTCAGCTCCAGATATGTGTTCCCTGGAATAAATACAACAAAATCAATCGGCAGCCGTACACTTCCCCCCATAAAATTTCCTTTTCCAGAGAAAAAGCAATCCTTATCATTTGTCAACTCCGGTATTTTTACTGTATTGCCTAAGCCTTTTGTTTGTAATGGGCGACATTGCAAGAGATTGATTTTGAAAAGGTTGTCTTTGTTTAAATTAGCTGTAAATTCAATATCAACAGGGTAATCATATGCCTTGGACAATAATGCCAGCATTTCTCTCATTACGGAGGTAATCTCCGTATTGGTGAACAATTTTTTGAAGTCTAAAATATAAGGAATTTTCCTATCCTTATATCCCAGCTCACGCATATAGGCTGCTGTTATATGGTCCGGACTCATAAACAACTTCTTATCTGTTTTTAAATCCAGTGGTACGATCTCATCCAAGTCTCTGCTTACTAAAACATTATCCGTAAAAGAAAGGAGATCTAATCTATGCTGGGAGAATTTATTCTGATCTTCATAAGCCATCGGAGGAATTCGCAAAGGATTATCCAAACATACAACCTTCGCATAATCACCATCCGTTCTGTCGACTGCCCTTGTGCCAAGTCCAAATACCAGACGAAGCATCCCTGAATTCATATCAATACTCTCATCCCAAACATAAAGATTGGAAGAATTTCCCACCCCGGCAATATGTGGGAAAAAGTATTCTCCATACTGATCACCTGAAACACGCTGGACCAATATGGCCATCTGCTCGTCCTGATAGGAGAGTCCCCTGTTCATCCTGTAATCCAGTGCATCCTCATTCATTGTGCTTGCATAAACAATACGAATGGCCTGCTCAAAAGCTTCATACCGATCCTCGGGAGTACCTTGATTCACACAGAAAACACTTTCATATTTTCCCGCAAATGCATTCCCAAAATTATCTTCAAGTAAGGAGCTGGAACGTATAATAATTGGAGACTGCCCGAAATATTCCAGCATTTGAACAAACTGCTCTTGAATGTCTTTAGGAAACTCCCCATGTAAAAGCTTATCTTTAAGTTCAGGTGCATATTTATAATATCCATCCTGGGTCTTTTGCTTTGCACGAAGCCTCCACCAGCCATTCTGTACAATATAGGTGTAAAAAACATCCGACCCAATATAGAACGAATCGTGGGGTTCCAATAATGATGTAAAACGATCTTTTCCTTCAATCTCCAGAATTTTTCTGGCCAAAAGCATACCGACACTCTTTCCTCCAATAAAGCCGGTACCGACTTCTCTGGATGCAATCATCAGAATATCTCTTAAAGTTAAATATCGGTCACATAACTGAAACATTCTGGAATCACTGCCTATAAGCATATACATTAAGCGCTTCTTCGTTTCTTCCTGCTGCTTAAGTGAAAAGTTCATTACTTTTTTAGCTTTGTTAAAAATGACATTCCAATAATCAAGCCGGTTTTCACCCCGGTGAATATTGGTAAATAACTCAGAGGCGTCAGAACTGGCCGTGATGCAGATAGCCTCCCGATCTTGAATTAAATGGGGGAAAAACATGGTAGGTGAATAACGCTGCCATACTTTGAGGGGATGAATATATGTTTTATTATTTACCTGATATATATCAAGTAAAAGCTGGGTCGTTTCACGGATACCTGCAATTGTGCTATAAGTATGAAAGTTTCGTATGATAGCAAAATATGCTACCGTATCCAATTCATACAGGTATGGACAGGTGGCCTTGAAAAAATTACCGATCATTAAATCCGAATGCCAGTATTTTAATAAATCAGTCAGACAATCAAAAACATACATAACCCTTTTGCCTTCTTTTTTAATCAGGCTGTATATTTCTGTAGCAAAACTTTCAAACCCTTTACTTGCATCAACATGGTAAATCTTAATATCCTGGCTGTCACCCAGTATCTGTTCATGGCTGGCAAAGCGGATATAAACCAGCCTCATATTATCCATCTTAGCCTTCCTTGCAAAATAGTCAGCCATTTTCTTATAATCCGAAACTGAATCCGTCTGCCAAACTACATTATCTCCAAGTCGAAGGTTGTCAATTACCTGATCCAAACCTTCTAGTCCGGTACTTACTTTATCATGTAAATTCATAGCACACCTCATTCCAACCTTATCTATATTGAATCATTTCAACTTAATTATGCATCCTATGGACAAATACTCTTATTTTACATTGGTGTTCAAACCAGGAATTTAACCGTGCAAATGGATTTCTCTCTGCTAGTTTATATAGACTGTCCGATGGCGGAGTCCCTTGTGTAAACCAATTGATTCTTTCCTCTAAATTCTTATAGGCATCTTTACTTGTAATATGTCCCATGGATTCACCTTCCTAATATTAAGTATGGATAGACTTATAACCATTTTATCAAATTATATACAAATTGGGAATATATCTATTCAATTCTCACTTCACCTTATATAGCAGATAACACGTCTCAACGGTATTACCAAAGACCCACAAAACTCTAGACAGTTATATCCACGTAACTGTAGACTTCGGAAATAGCATTGGAATGATTCCTCTTAATAGTAAAGTTGAAAAAGCAGAGGCATTATCTTGGCTACCACAAGGCTCATTTCCATACACCAAAATAAAGGCAACTCCATTGCCAATTGTCTTGCTGACCGTACCGATTATGCGAAAAATCCAGACAAGACAAACGAGGGCGAATACATCAGTTTCTATGAGTGCGACATCAAAATATGTTTTACGCCGTAATTTCCTTTGATATGATTAAAATGGTAGGCTTCAGGAACATCGTAAAAGCACAGATTAAGGAAATGATTGTTACATACACTTTGTATTTATCTGTTGACAAAACGTTTTTTCTCTACTATACTATAAACATACACAATGTATGAAAAGAGGTGCATTTATGCCACGAAACAAATATCCCGAAGAAACAGTGCAAAAAATACTAGATGCAGCACTACATTTATTTTTGGAAAAAGGATATGAGCAAACCACTATTTTGGATATTGTAGAAAATATGGGTGGGATGACCCGTGGAGCGTTCTACCATCATTTCAAATCCAAAGAAGAGGTGTTAGATGCGTTAGGCGATAAACTGTTTTTAGACAATAATCCCTTTGAAAAACTAAAACAGCAGACTGACCTAACAGGGCTTGAAAAGCTTAAATATTTTATGCAGCAATCCAGTGAGGATACTGACAGCCGCAAAATTAGTATTATGTCGGTGCAGGCACTTCAAAGCCCTGCTTTTCTAAAGAAATTTATTGAAGATAATCGAGATATAATTGCACCATCATATCAAGAAATCATTGAGGAGGGAGTGAAGGATGGCTCAATTCAAACAACGCATCCTAAACTACTTTCGCAACTTCTTGCCTTCTTAACGAATTTTTGGACATTGCCAACGATATATCCATCATCCGAAGAAGAAAGTATAGAAAGGCTTGTATTTATTAAGGAGATTACCGACAAGTTGGGTGTTCCTATTTTAGATGATGAAATAGTTTCATCAATTATTGAAAATGCGGCAGAAATAGATATAGAATAAAATTGCCAACCGGCAGTTTTATTTTTCAACAAATACATACATACAGAATGAATAAAAGGGGGATTTCAATGAAAAAATATATCTTGAAACAAAAAGGGTTACTCGCTATCGCCATTTTATTTGGCACTATATTTTCAGTTGGTTCAACATTGGTTGCACTTATCCTAAAAGATGTAATTGATGTTGCCATATCTCAAGACATGAACCGATTTACTTCTATCGTTTTGCAAACTACCGTTTATCTTGTGGGATTAGGAATATGCTATTGGTTGTTCGCAATCTTTAGCAAAAAATTTATTTGCAGAGTAACAAAGATGCTGCGAAGTGCTGTATTTGTCGGAATATTTAAGAAAAATATATCTGATTTTAGGGCAGTTAACTCTGCAGATTACCTGTCCGCACTTACGAATGATGTAAAGAATGTAGAGGAAAATTATTTTGTTCCTCTACTACTCTGTCTACAAAATATCATTGTTTTCATCACTTCATTTGCTGTGATGCTTTACCTAAGCCCACTGGTAATGCTGTGCTTATTTATGGCAATGCTTTTGCTTATTGTTTTGCCAGGCTTGTTTCAAAAAGCAATTCAAAATCGGCAGGATAGCTTTTCAAAAAAGCAGTCTAACTTCACTGTAGCTATCAAGGATTTTTTATCGGGCTTTGAGGTGATACGCTCTTACCGAATGAATAGCTATACAGTAAAAGCGTTTGGTGAAAAAAATGATACCGTATACACAGCCAAATATGCACTTGATAAGATGGTTTCAGCAGTGGAAGCCTTATCTACTATACTTGGAGTTATGGTGCAGTGTAGCATTTTATTTATATCAGCTTATCTCATTATTACAGGCAAGATTACCGCTGGTACATTGGTGGGGCTTGTACAGGTATCAGGAACCATTGTTGCTCCAATTCAAGTTTTGTCACAAAGTATTCCACAAATTCAAGGTAGCAAACCTATCATTGAACGACTAGATAGTTTAGTGAATTACAAAGACGATGCCTTTATCGGAACTGTGTGTCCTACATTTGAAACTGACATTGCAGTAAAAGATTTGCAGTTTGGTTATGAGCAAGAACGGAAAATTATACAAGGAATTGACTTCTCTTTTCAAAAAGGAAAAAAATATGCGGTTGTAGGAAAAAGCGGATGCGGAAAAACCACTCTCATCAATTTACTGAGCGGCTACTATGCAAAGTTTGACGGAGAGGTTTCGTATGATGGTGTTGATATACGAAACCTGGATATTGAGAAATTGAATGAAATGTCCTCTGTTATTCACCAAAATGTTTATATGTTTGATGAATCTATTCAGAACAATATCTGCTTGCACAAGCAAATTGCACCAACTGCTTTGCAAAAAGCCCTTGATATGAGTGGTGTAACAATGTTTTTAGGTGATGAAAAAACATTGGACACATCCGTGGGTGAAAACGGAAATAACCTTTCGGGTGGTCAGCGTCAAAGAGTTGCCGTAGCCCGTGCATTGGTGCAAGGAAAGCCCATCTTGATTTTAGACGAGGGTACTTCAGCAGTGGATATGCAGACTGCCTATGACATCGAAAGCCAATTACTCAAAATCAGTGAATTAACGGTTATTACCATTACACACTCACTTAATCCAGAGCTATTAGAAAACTATGACCAAGTGATATTTATGAAGAATGGAACGATTTCAGAAACAGGTTCCTTTGGCAAATTGATGGAAAATAAAGGAGCATTTTTCGATTTCTTTAGCTTGAAAAATTAACTATTAAAGTTGCATCTATTGCAAGCACTATAGGAGGGATTAGCATATGGAGTTGGAATGGAAACTCGAAAACGGAAAGGTGAAATATCCGGGCACAATGGTGACGGTAAATAATCACAAAATGCACATTTATAAACAAGGTGAAGGAACGGATATTCTTGTATTTATGGCAGGCGGCGGTACGGTTGGAGTGAAACTGCCAAAGTATCAAGAGATATAGACACAATTTTATATGACCAACTCACTCCTATGAAAGCAGTTACGATGACTTTTTTATATCGTATTCTTTCGATTGGTTCACGCTGGACTACTTCGGCTCACAACAAAAGTTGCGGAGAAATCGATTAGAGCTTGCGGACAGTTTTCTGAAAAGGAAATAAGCATATACAAATATATGTTTATCCGAAATAGTTTCACAAAAAATATGCCTGATGAAGTAAAGTTCTGTCGAAAGAATGCAAAAGAAGTTGCAAACTTAGGCTATCCAAAATCAACTCCATACTTATCGTTCATTTCAGATGGCAAAGAATTTCACATTTACAGAACGGAAAATATATCGCCTTAGATTGTGGGCATTACATTCACTACTATCAGCCGCAAAACATTGCTCTTGAAATAGAAAAATTCGTTTTTAGTATAGAGAAGCTTGAGGTGTTACAATGATAAAAACAGAATGGATTCATTAATCAATGTGCAAAAAATGAATATAACCGTTATCAAAGAGCCAGACGCTAGACGCAGAGCCGAAAAGCGGTAGAGCAAGATGCAATTACCTTGGAAATGATGAGGCTGAATTACCTTTAAAGACAATTTTCCTGTTTATAAAGACGGTGGAGATGTTTGTGGGTTTTTGTGGGACAAAAGTACGCACATCTCCACGTGGGTGGATAACTGTTACTTAGCATAAAGACACGTTATAATTTTTTATAGATCCTCATTGCCAAGATATAAGCAACAACTATAATTGCCATACACCAGGCAAGGGCAACCCAGATATCATTTCCTACCGGCTGGTTTGCCAATAAATTTCGAATAGCTTCTACGATAGGTGTTACAGGCTGATTTTCTGCAAAAGCACGTACTACTGAAGGCATAGTATCTGTTGGCACAAAGGCGGAACTGATAAACGGTAAAAAGATGATTGGATAAGAGAATGCGCCTGCACCATCGGGTGTTTTTGCAGCAAGCCCAGCAATGACAGCAATCCAGGTTAAAGCAAGTGTAAATATTCCCAGGATTCCAAATACCCCTAACCATTCTAAAATTCCTGCTGCAGGACGTAACCCCATTAATAATGCAACAAGTATAATCACTACTACAGAAATCCCATTAGAAATTAATGAAGTCAATACATGCCCCCATAATACTGTAGAACGAGCGATAGGCATAGAGTGAAAACGTTCAAAGATGCCACGTTCTTTATCTGTAAACAAGCGGTAAGCTACATATGCGATCCCACTGCCAATAGTCATTAACAATATACCTGGCAAAAGGTAATCAATATAATTTTCTGTACCTGTCTCAATTGCACCCCCAAATACATAAACGAATAACAACATAATGGCAATTGGTGTGATACTAACAGTAATAATAGTATCCATACTTCTAAAAATATGACGCATAGAACGTCCAAACATAACACTCATATCTTTGAAAAAATATTTATTCATAGACCCCATTTATTTCTCCTCCTTTTTACCAATGACTGTTAGGAATATTTCTTCTAATGTAGGTTGTTTCTCCACATATTCAACCCTTGCAGGCGGAAATAATTTTTTCAATCCCTCCAGTGTATCCAGAGCAATGATTTTTCCTCCATGAAGAATAGCGATTTTATCTGCAAGTTGTTCTGCTTCCTCTAAATACTGAGTCGTTAAGAATACTGTAGTTCCTGTAGCTGATAACTCTTTTACAATCTTCCAGACCTCTAAACGTGCTTCGGGATCAAGGCCTGTTGTTGGCTCATCGAGAAAAATAATCTTTGGGTTTCCCACAAGACTCATTGCTATATCAATTCTTCTTTTCATACCCCCGGAGTAAGTACCTACTCTGCGGTCTGCTGCCTCTGACATGCCAAAACGGCTAATTAACTCATCTGCTGCTTGATTTGGATTTTTAAGATGTCTAAGTTTTGCTATCATCTGAAGATTTTCACGGCCGGTCAAAATTTCATCAATAGCAGCAAACTGACCAGTAAGACTGATACAACCTCTAATATCACCTGGCTTTTTTTCAATATCATAACCATGGATCACAACACTTCTGGCATCTGCTTTCAGTAACGTCGCCATAATTCTGATCATTGTTGTTTTTCCTGCTCCATTGGAACCTAGTAATGCAAAGATACTTCCCTGCTCTACTTCAAAATCTACTCCTTTAAGTACTTCTACCTCTTTGTAAGCTTTCTTTACAGCTTTAATTTGTATGATATTTTTTTTCATTTTCTTTTCCTCCTCTAATTATAATATAGTAGCAGCTGTTATCTCCCACTTTAGAAATGGTAGTGTTACACCTGGTAGTCATCAGATAAAAAAGAGCCGACAACTATGATTTTACTCACATGTTATCGGCTCTGCGTCTTAGCGTCTGGCTCTTTCATAACTGATATATTCATTTGTTTTACATTGATTATCTTTTCCTGTTTACACTTGGGGCAAAATAATGGGAAGTTTTCAAGTACCGTATCTTCACGTACTTTGACCCTTGTTTTATTGCCACAGACCGGGCATAATAGCCACTCGTATTTACTCACTCTACCATCCCTTTACTTTGTTTTATCCGTGACCTTTTTCACGGCCTTGTTAACTTCCAGGTTAACAGATTCCTGATAGATGTCAGCGTAAGTTTTTGAATCTTTGATTAGATCGTCGCAGAAAGCCGCTACGTCACTGCCAGTCACTTCCAACACGCCTTTTCCCAAGGCCGCGCCCTCTTCAAAAAGGTCGATAATCCCCGAGAGTAAACCCGTCCCGTCAGTTAGCTCTACAGGGCCGACCTTAAAGAGATATTTTTGAATCTCTTTATAAACAATCTGATAATCCTGTGGGAGTGCTTTGACACGCGCCATGTGGGCCCTCCACTCTTTTTTGCCTTCGATGATATCTTGTATTCTCATTTTATCCTCCTATTTACCTAATTTTTTAGCGATATTATTGTTAAGCTGCTGGCGCCACTTGTCGCGAAAAGACTTTGCCCCTTCTTCACCGACCAGGGCCGAACAGAAGCCCTTGATATCATCACCCAAAACCTCCTGGGCACTCTGACCATCCGCCGCCGTTTCTTCCAGCAGACCAAGGACACCGTCAAGAATTGGCATAAGGTTGCGGCCAGTGAAATCTGAGTACGACCATAGATTAGCATTGATTTTTTCCCAGGCAGTCTGATAATCAGACGGCAGCTTTTTTACCCGGGATTCAAAAGCTTTCATTTCTTTAGTCATGTCGCTCCCTGTGATTCTTTCCCAAAAATTCATTATTTTTTCTCCTTTAACTCATTAATTTTTGATGATACGAACTCCCATCTATCCCAGAACCTCCCAAGCTCCTCACGCCCTGCATCGTTGAGTGTGAAAAACTTTCGCGGCGGTCCCATATCGGATGGTTTTTTTTCTATGTCCACGAGCTTATTCTTCTCAAGCCGCACCAAAATGGTGTAAACTGTCCCATCTACAACGTCCGAAAATCCCAGGGCATTCAACCGCCTGGTGATTTCGTAACCGTAGATTTCCTCATGGCTGATGATTTCAAGGACACAGCCTTCCAATACACCCTTTAACATTTCTGTGATATTTTCCAATTTAACCACCTCTCTAGTATCTAGTATTACCGATATTCAGTATTACTTACTACTACTATATAGTATCACGTAGTAGTAATGTTGTCAATATACTATTTATGCTTATTTTGTAAATTAAATTTAAATAATATAAAAGAAGAAAGCAGTCAGCTTATAGATATTGGGGATGGCAAATAGAAATACTGATATTAATGAATCATTCCATCCAGGTGGAAGGAACGTTTGGAATCTAAAAAACTGCAAAACAACAGGAGGCTCGCTCCATAGCTAAAATTTAGCTATGGAGCGAGCCTCCTGTTGCCATAACTATTGTATATATTTATTCAGAAGATCAGTGATCAATTGATTTATATTCTCTATGTCTGCACTGTCAACTTCCTCATCCTTTATACCATACTTTCTTTTTAATTTAATAATTCTTTCCACACTTTCATTAATTCTTTGCTCTGAGATTTCTCCTTCTTGAATTGCTTTTTTTAGAGAAGCGAGAATTTTTACAACATTAGTATAGTCATGCCCTACTAAAATAATATCGCTCCCTGACTTTACTGATTCTACTGCCGCTTTACCAATATCAAAATGCTCTACAATAGCGCCCATTGTCATGTCATCCGTTATGATTACCCCAGTAAAATCAAGTTGCTCTCTAAGAATATCTGTAATCACAATCTTTGACATGGAAGCCGGATTATTTTTGTCTAACTCAGGTATTAAGATATGAGCTACCATAACAACATCTGCTCCTTGATCAATTGCACGTTCAAACGGAATTAACTCTAGCTTCATAAGTTCTTTCAGTTTTTTATTTACAATTGGGAGTTCCAGATGTGAGTCGACTGACGTATCTCCATGCCCGGGAAAATGTTTAATTGTAGGAATTATATTTTGAGACTGTATCCCTCTCATTGTTTGAGTCCCCAGTTCGCTTACTATATCCGTATTGTTCCCAAAAGATCTATCACCAATCACAGGATTATTAGGATTGCTATTAATATCAAGAACAGGTGCAAAATCAAGATTTAAGCCGAATTCTTTTAATTCCATACCTAAAAGTGTTCCAATTTTATATGAAAATTCTGGGTTATTTATTTCTCCAATCTGCTTGTTTGAAGGGAAATTAACCAGTTTGCCCGGTAACCTTGTCACACGTCCTCCCTCTTGGTCAACACCTAGAAATAACGGTAGATTTGAACTATTTTCAGCTTTCATTTGATTGACAAGTTGAACTGTTTGTACAGAGTTTTCGAGATTATATTTATAAAAAATAATTCCTCCAACATGGGATTGATTTATTAATTTTTTTGCATCCGTATCCATTGTAGTTCCAGAAATCCCAGCAAGGATCATCTGCCCAATTTTTTCTTCTAAGTCCATTTTTGAAATCACTTCCGAAATAGATTGATTGTCTTGTTGATTTGGTTCTTTTTCAATCTGTGCATAGAGTGATGTATGATCTACTTTAGGGTTTGGGTTTTTATCTGTTGGTTTAGGCAAAACCCATAATAAATCAATGGAAGCAGTTGCATGATAGACAAGTATGATTTGGTCATAAGTTGAATCCTTATAATATCGAATAGTATCAGGTTCTCCACCAATTTTCTTAATTTCATCTAAAGAAATGGATCGTATTTCAGGATTATAAGTCCTGATATCATTAACAATCTGATTGGCATAACCAATGGTGACATGGTGATCCTCATACTCCTCATATCTACCCTTCGCTGTTTTGGAAATATTATTTGATTCTCCCCACTCTTTATTAACTTCCTTCCATTCTGTATTATCAAGAATAAAGGATATTCCAGGAACCTTACCTTCCTTCGCTAATGAAAATGTATGCTTGATTAATTCCTCACGTTTTAAACTCTGGTTATTCTCCGGTTCTAATGGTTCACTACTAACTGGATCAGTAATATTGGGCTCCTCTTTCACTGGCGTCTTTTCCCCACCTTTTTCTTTAATAACATAGGCACCAATGATCAAGGCTAAAATTAGAAGTAATATTGTAAAAATTAATACTTTAAATCGAAAAGCTCTTTGTTTACTCATTTTCTTTCTCCATTTTATGATACTGTATTTAATATTTCTAGTATTTAGTATTTATCATCTTTTCATTCTTTTGATAAAATGTTTCCATGGCACTCTTATAATCATTTGCGTTTGTGAAACCAAAAACTGCCCCCTCGAGCTGATATGAGGAGAAAATTGATTCCTTCAAATATTGTAGACAAATCATCCGAAAAAAGCTATAGGAAAAATGATCTGCGCCTACAAGAACCAGAGCCCAACCATGTGCAAATCTATTCCCTCATGGGCACTTCCATTTATCTCCATGCATATGTGTGCTATACTAAATTAGGGAGCATACAATATAAAATAATGACTATACTCTGTTGTCAGGCGAAAATTCTATGTTTCGTCTCATCAAATAATGCTCATAGAAACAAAAATATGAAAGGAGTTATGAACTATGGGATCCAGAAAAAGTTTAACTTTAATCCTCTCACTTGCCTTTGTTCTGTTTATACTAAGTGGCTGTCAAAATCAAAATAAGCATGACAGCACAGAGATTCAGGATAATCAAGGCGAATCTGATAATGTAGCAATTAAGGAAATAGGTTATATTTATAACTTTAATACGAAAGATATGAATTTTGATTTTGACTCAATTGAATGGATAACAGTAGATAATCCAGACCGGATCAAAGATCTTAAACTTGACATAGATACTGATTTGACGAATGGTTTTTATATAAACAATCCCGAAACAGACACAAGAAATTATAGTATTAGGGATAATGCAGTGTATGAGATTATTGATTGGAACAATAGTGATTACGGAAAACCTACTAAGGTTAGTTTGGATGATTTTATTACTCATTTAGACTCATTTATTGACTATACACCACCATTTTGGATTGTGTCAGAGGGAGATGAGGTAATTAGTATATCAGAACAATATACTCCTTAACAAGCATAATAAGCATTTTGTCAGAGACTGCCTCACAATCTATGTAAATGCCAGGCATGTCACGAAGGGTGTGTGCAAAAATCTCTATAAAATAAGGGATTCCCAACACCAAACTCCCCCTCATATTTATTTGAAAGGCATCAAGGCTTGAAATCCCTTTATTTTTCAGTTTTTCTATTCTTCTATTTTTCAATTTGTGACATCAATATTACCATCTCCACATGGGTAATAGCATAAGGACGGGTTATAATTTTTTATAGATTCTCATTGCAAAGATATAAGCAACAACTATTATTGCTATACACCAGGCAAGGGCAACCCAGATATCATATCTGCATTAAGCCATGGTGTCATTTTGCAATGCCTCACTTAAATCGCACTGCAGAAGACGCTTCCCTCCAATATAATAAGCCAGCGCAATAAAGCCAAAAATGACCAGACTGAAACTTAAAATCGATACCACCGGAAACTCTGGTAGAACTTCCATCAATTTTAAATGACTCGCCTTAGTTGCAAATACTTCAAATGCCCCAATAAGGGGAAGTGTGATCAGAAGTGGACGTCCTGCGATAACCAGTGCTTCAACAGAAAACATTTTACGCATACCCGCCGGCGTCAGTCCAACGGACATATACTGGGCAAATTCCCGTTTCCTCTGATGCAGGAAACCAAGCGTATTGGAAAACACATTGGCAATTCCAATAAGTGCGAGCAAGAAACAAAATGAACCAAGAATCAGTTTATAACCATTTATCATTTTATTATTAGTAATTTTCTCCTGAATCCGATTCTCGCTTTCTATTTCATATGTTTCTCCAACGAGCTGGGATATGTTTTCTTCCAATTCATTCAATTCTGCAAGTGTAACCCCATCTCTGGCCAGTATTCGAACATAGATATCAGTTTCAGTACCTTCTACCTGTCCCGATATTTTTTCCCATAAAGACAATGGAATAAACTGTACCAATGTGTAATTATCGTATTCCTCCCGCAAAACCGGAACTTGCCGGGTAAAGGCAAACACAGGGATTTCTACTGCTCCTTGCTCCTTTTCTGTCTTCTGTAAGATAATTGTTTCCCTGTTTTCCTTCACATAGGGAATGTATTTTTTATACCGGAAATTGCTGTTTATACTGTCCCATATTTGGTTCAAAATAACCGTTCCATCCAGCCGGGATGCTATGCCGATTTGTTCACAATACTCTTTAAACGCCTCATCATCCATTATAACGACAGGAGCCTTTACCAGCCATGGACCATCATTACTCTTAGACACAAAAGACCCTGCAACCGCCCCCAAACCGCCGAGCGCAGATAACTCATCACTTTGCCATTCCTCTGAAACAGAAATTGCAGATGCCGCCTTTTGATACACAATTACATCCTGCACTCCTTCCAGTTCACGCAACTTCTCTGTCAGGTAAAAATCCTCTATCTTTGTATCCTTTATGGTCACCATCTCATCCCATACATCCTGATATTTTTCAAAATAAGTATGTCTTGTACTAATATCTGTAAGAGCAAAAAAGCATAGCATCATTGTAAAGCCTAAAAAAGAAAGTGTCAGAGATAATGAAGCGGTACGTAATGCCTTTCGCTGTGCTTTCAATGCATTTCCTGCCAATTCCCCTTCCATTCCGAACAATCGGAACAGTATTTGGGGATTTCTTTTTCTTTTCAGTGATAATACATCTGTACCTCGAATGGCTTCAAGGGGCGTTAGTCTGCTTAATTTTCTCGCCGGCATCCATGCAGAAAAGAGTACCGTCAATACAGAGACCGAAATAGTAATCATAAATATAAGTGGATGATATTGAAAAACAGCCTCATGCCGTTCAACAACATCCTCTGCGATAAGATTTGCCGCCCACATCGCACCAGCACTAGAAATAATCCCCAGAAAACTGCCAAGTAAAATCGGCACGGTACACAGTACGGCAGCTTCCTGCATCAGACAAGTCCGAATTTGTTTCGGTGTAGCTCCGATACTGGAAAAAATACCGAATTGATGAATTCTTGCACGCATAGACACTGCAAAGGAATTTCGAATGATTAAAACCAGGGAAAACGAAACTATAGCCAACACTGCCAGATAAAATGTCATCAACAATGGCGGTTCCTTATCCTGAGGATCATGAATTAAGTATCTGGACAAAAGAAGCAAATGGTATGAGACTGCATCTTCCTCTAATCCCAGTTTGTCTACAATCAGAGGCATATCCCGAAAAATTGTCCTCATATCATGAAAGTAAACATCAACTGCTATTTTCTGCTCTCGGGACAATTTTTCATTGGCAACAATCTTTTCCACATTAGCAAAATTCCGAATTACGTCTAACTCTTCCTCGCCTATGTCTCCCATAATTCGTCCCTGCCAATCCCCTTCCTCTAAAATAATCTGTTCGACTTCATATGTCCAGGAATTGTAAAACACACTACACAGAAAAGACAGAAACAGAGTAGAGATAAGAGCGGCTACCATAATTGATACGCTGGATGCACGATTGTTCTTAATATAATTTGCTGAATAATCCTTCCACATATCGCTCTCACCTCCGCTTCTGGTCGCTGATAATCTGCCCATCCTCGATGGTTACAATACGATCTGCCTCCAATGCAATCTTTTCATCATGGGTGATTAGTAAGATTGTCTGTTTCAGGTTACGGTTGGACAGTTTTAAAAGGTCAATAATCTCCTTGGAATTTTTCTGATCAAGGTTTCCAGTCGGCTCGTCAGCAAGTAAAAGTGCAGGACGATAAATCAAAGAACGGGCAATCGCAACACGCTGCTGCTGTCCTCCAGAAAGCTGGTGTGGCAAAGCCTCCAGTTTATCACCAATCCCTAAAATGCCTATAATATTCTCAAAATACTCTTTGTCCGGCTTTCTTTTATCCAGAAGCATGGGTATAAGAATATTCTTTCTTACCGTCAAAGTAGGAATTAAATTATAAAATTGATAAACTAATCCAACCTTTCTTCTTCTAAAAATAGCAGAATCGGTAGCATTCAGCTTTCCAATATCAACGCCATCTACAATTACCTTCCCTTTTGTCGCCTTATCAACACTGCCCAAAATATGCAGAAGGGTTGATTTGCCGGAACCCGATGCTCCAATGACAGCCACAAATTCCCCCTTCTCAACAGAAAGGTCAATACCATTCAGTGCGGCAACCTGATTGCTGCCTTTTCCAAATACTTTTTCTATATCACTACATTTCAGTATTTCCATTCCAAACCTCCTATGATATTTTTCTATTCATATTTGAACGATTTCATCATAGCATAATAAAGTGACATCTTAGTGACTATAAATACGAATTTCAAAGCAAGCACCTCCATTGGGCAAGTTTATGGCACTAATCATGCCATTCTGCATTTCAATAATTGCCTTTGCAAGAGGAAGCCCTATTCCAATACCATCTTTTGTATTCTTCCCACGATAGAAACGTTCAAAAATATGAGGGATATCCTCTCTTGTAAATCCCTGTCCTTCATCCCATATTCGTATTTGTAAATACAGAGGATTTTTCTCATAGGCACAGTGGACCGTAGTTCCCGTTGGAGTATGCTCCATACAGTTTTTCAAAAGGTTCATAATTGCTTCCATTGTCCAATCCAAATCTGCAATAATCTCAGCTTCACCCATTTCTGGAATGTCAACTGAAACCCCTGCCTGTGTAAACAGTTCCTGCAAATTATCGGCAGCCAGCGTAAGAACAGTGAACACATCGACTTTCTCCCATTCTAACGTAAGTGTCCCTGCATCAATACGTGATAATAACAGCAATGCTTCTTCAAGATGTGTAAGCCTATTTAACTGTTTTTGTATTTGCACCAGGTATTCCTGGGAAGGACGTTCTTTCATCATTTGGGTAGAAAGAGAAATTGCAGTAATCGGTGTTTTGAGTTGATGAGCAATATTAGAGAGATTATCCGCAAAATTGTTTTTTGCTTCCAACGCAGCATCTCTTGTCTGGTATAGGGTGGTTACTGTTTTGTACATCTCATCCTCTAGTCTGGAAAAATCGTCTTCGGAGACCTCCAGAAGCAAACCAGGACCTCCGGTATTTACTTTTTCCAGATAATTGGTCAAAGCCTCTATACGAGAAATTTCTTTTCTGTGCCAATACCAAAAGGCACCCATAACGAGAAAGGCACCTATAACGAAACCAATTCCGATGAAGTAAATGATATTTCTTTGTAACGGCTCTAAAAAATCCGATTGCTGATACCCATAAGACAATAGGATATTTTCCCCCGATTGTACTGCTGATGAATTTTTGTATTCTTTTATAGTGTTCAATACGGTCTCCGTTGCCTCTGGCTGTTTCTGCACAATTTCCTGGCAGGCACTTCCCAATATCTGAAATTGTGCATGACCATAATAGTTTGTCAGGAGTACTGCTGTAAGAGAAGCTGAAAGCAAACTGGCAGCCAGCACAAACAGCATTGTCATTCTTATATTCTTTTTCCCGTTCATACTGAATCCTCCATACGATAACCAAAACTTCGTATCGTTTTCAAACAGGAGGGTTGATTTAATTTTTCCCGTATACGCTTCATCGTAACAGTCAGCGTATTGTTATTCACATAATTTCCATTATTATCCCATATCTGTTCTAGAAGTCTCTCTCTTGTGACTGTTTTCCCTTTGTTTATCATCAAAAGCAAAAGAAGCTGATATTCCGCCTGACTTAAATTGATTTCTTTCCCACCGCAAAAAACCATCATGCGACTCTGATCAAGAGAGATACTACCACAAGAAAGGTATTTTTCTGACACATTTCCTGCCCTGCGGAGCAATGCCTGAATACGCGAGTATAAAACTTCAAGTTCAAATGGTTTTACTATATAATCATCCGCACCATTCTGGAAGCCTAAAACAATATCACGGGTATCATCCCGAACTGTCAGAAAAACGATTGGTAACTCTCTCCACTTGGAACGTAT
This sequence comes from Mobilisporobacter senegalensis, assembly GCF_003752155.1. Classification (GTDB taxonomy): domain Bacteria; phylum Bacillota; class Clostridia; order Lachnospirales; family Lachnospiraceae; genus Mobilisporobacter; species Mobilisporobacter senegalensis. The sequence continues at coordinate 54,696 of NZ_RJVG01000009.1, forward strand.
CCATTTGCAAAGCATATTTCCCTGTCCATCGGGCATATTCCAATCCACCAAAACTATCCCTGGTACGTGTTTCTGTAAAGCGTCCTTGGCATCTGCAATCGTTGGCAATATAGAAACACTACAATTCTTGCCTTCCAAATACTCTTTGACAACTTGCGCTATATTCTCATCATCCTCAATATAGTAAATCTCAATCACTTTGACCACCTCCGTTAAAAACATTATATTTTCACCGAAATATATTACTTCTTTGCATGCTTTTTATTAAGCTTTAAAACAATATTTTTCGGTTCTGCAGCAGTTTGAAAAACTGTTACTGCAACACTTGCTTTTTCTTTTAGTGTTAAGTTCACATATGCAGTCTTAGAATTGATTTGTTCTATAATATTTTTCAAGTCATTCAAATCTAAAAGGTTTACAGCCAGACTAAAAAAGCTTTTTCGGCGTCCATCATTATAGTTTGCGAGCAGATGTTTTAGTATCTCGGCTTTTTCTATTAATTCAGAATTGTATTGTTCTGTACCTATTTTCTGGGCTTTTTTCATATCTTTAATCTGATTGCGGTGGGTAATAAAAGAGTCAAATTCATCTATATCTTTGTATTTTGCACAAGGATATTCATTGCATAGATAACAGTATTCAATGTCTCCGTGCTGTAAACTGCACTTGGCAATAGAACAGCCTTGATTACCTCCACCTCCACCACAACCGGGGCAGTAATTATCCAATTTCATAGTACAAAGTTCGCAATTTAAACCACATAACGAAAACATTAGGTCTTTTCTTTGAAAGTTTTTCATACTTATCCTCCTTATATGGGATATAGAAATTATGTTGATAAATATACTGATATAGAAAAAATGGGATTCATTATACACGATTTTCAAATACTGGTTCAATATACTCTTTAATCAATTTGATTCTATCCTTCGCATATGGTATATATATTCTTTATCATTAATGATCCACCACGGGTAACCATACGACAGCTTATACTGGTTGCATCTGCTATGTTCCTGAACTTTATGAATTCTTCGTATGTACTCATTCTGACACTTCTGATTTGCCATATGACTCCCTCCTGTTCCTGTTAATCCCAGTATAACAGAAATGCTAATTCTTTACGAATTAATCTTAATTTACCAGCCTTTTAATCTACATTCTTTTATATCATCCATCCTGTCTCATTCAACTTTTCCAAAATAGCCATTATATAATATAATCCCGTCAACGCCAGCCCACCTCAAAAAATTTACCCCTCGATATGTTCCCACAAACACATACCGAGGGGTTTCCAGAGTTTCATTTTTCTCTATAATTCAACTGTTTTTCCGTTGCAATAGGACTATGATTCCACATGGCTCGAGTTGATTGAATTGATGTCAATTGAGCCTATTCGTTTAAGGTAGCAATATTGATTTTTTAATCTTACACCTTCCTGTTGCTATCGTTTTCTGAGTGCTTAACATCTGTTATTATCTATTTTAAATGAAAGATACCTCCATTCCCAAATTCAAACTTTCCTATTGTTCCTATCTCGAAATGTTTCTTTGCAATACCTAAATCAATCAGATCCATTGAATAGTCATCCGCAATTTGAGCGCTTAAGATATTGTTCTCATACTTAAACATTACTTTTTGTGTGTTTTTAGCACTTGGAGCAAGTAGTACAGCTTTCATTCCGTTTTGCACCCATTGAGGCAAAGGCTGATCGCTTATGATTCGTTCTTCCATACTCTTTACTTTTCTATGTGTAGCCGACCGCACCATTTTTTCTGTTAGTGAGGGGGCCGCCACTTTACCTGCTACTACAACACAAGCCAGTTCCTCGCCACTATCAATAGATATTTCATCCTTATCGAAGGTGCCTCCAACCCAACATGTTCCCAGGCCTAAATCAGTTATGGCAAGAACCAAATCTTCTCCGTAATATCCGATCTTTTCCTTCAAATCTTTATCATCTTTCTTGCCTTTCATCAATATAAGAGAACGTACATTGGTAAATAACCCATAACTTTTTCTTAACTTCCCAAAAGCACCGCTTCCATCCTCCAGAAATTCCATTGCTAAACCGGATGCTTCATTTAATTGATTAATGAGAGAAATAATATTTTCTTTTTCCCAATCTGTAATCGGTTCCTTTTCAAACTTTCTCCGTGAAACTCTATTTTCTATTGCACTGCCCATAAAATTACCTCCAATTATTCGTATATATTTGCCTTTATATTTGCTTTTATCTCCATTCAATCTCAGCTTTCCTTCTGGGAACCGTCCGCATATATTTAACATCGGGATATCCTATTGCAAGGCAGGTTACCACATTTTCTTTTTTGGCAAGACCAAGCTTTTTTCTGATCCTTTTAATACCGAAGATATTTTTATCATATGTTTTGACTTCATCCATATCATACCCGCTCATAGTAAAAGCATCTTTTGGACATATAGCAACGCAATGACCGCATTCAAGGCATTTTTCAGCCAGCATTGTGACTTTCCCGTTTTGCAGTACAAGCACATGGTGAGGACAGTCTTTACAACATAGCCCACATCCAATACATTTTTCTATATCAATTTTTACAGTACTATTCATTACTCACACCTCAACATTCTCATTCACATGGTTCATTTCATCACCTTCTTTAAAATGGTAACTTTTGCACCAATCTTTGCGTCCACTCCTGAAAAATCATTTTTAGTTTCACACATAAAATTCTTTAATCAAATGTTCAATATCTAAAACCAGTTTTTTTAATATATTTAATTTTGTAGAAACATTAATATAATAGTAGTTTTTAGCTCCTTCTTTTCTCATTCTTACAATTCCTATGTCCTTCAATATTTTCAATTGATGTGATACAGCAGGTCGCGAAAGGTGTGTTTTTGCCGTGATTTCTCCAACACGCATTCCGCTTTTGCAATCGGACTCCATTAAAACTAGAAGTATGATCTGGCGCGTTTCATCTCCAATTGCTGTCAAAGTCGATTGTGCATTCTTAAAATCTTCTTGTATCATCTTAATTTGTTCTTTTTTATCCATAATCGTCATCTCACCTTGTCTGTTCTTTGGTTCGCACTAATAAACCACTACGTTTATAATACTCTTGAAAAAGAATAAATACAACATTGAGAAAGCAGAACGAGACGAACTTTTTTCTTCTGCTTAAATAAATATAGAAAAACAGCCCACAAATCTTGATACTTCATCAAGTCATGTGAGCTGTTAATGTATCTGTTAGATTATTGAACTCTTGTCAGATACCATTTCTGAGCATCCGTACCATTATCGTTCCATTGCTGTACTTTTGCACCGTCTGCTGTTGAGGAATGATCCACGTCCATTGCTAAACCTGTGGCTTTTGATATCAGCTTGTAATAGCCGTTTCCTACATCTACAATCCTCCATCTTTGCGCATCATTTCCATTATCATAGCACTGTTGAAGCTGCAACCCTACGGTAGCTGCTCCGTATGGGACATCAAGACATTTTCCACTGTGGACGGCAGTTAATTTATAGTACCCGTCTCCCATATCGTCAATGCGGAACCTCTGGTTACTCGCACTGTAATTGGTCCATTGCTGTATCTTTGCTCCATCGTTATAGGAAACATCCGCCACGTCCAGCACCTTCCCGCTGCACTTAGCTGCCAGAGTATAGATTCCGCCGCTTACAATCGAAGGTGATGAAGACTGTCCTTGGTATACCCTCACATAATCCACAAGCATCTGTGATGGGAATGGTGTCGAGCTGTTCGGACTTCCCGGCCAATTTCCTCCTACTGCAAGATTTAACAGAATGAAAAATGGCTTTTGGAATTCTTCTGTTCCGCCGGCATTATTCTGAATATAAAATTCATTAAACAGTGTTCCGTCCACATACCACCTAATATAGCTGGAGTCCCATTCTATGGAATATGTGTGATACTGTGAGAAATCAAGAGTTCCTGATATCTGCCCGTAATCCGCCTGCCCATTGGAATCCCAGTGTACGGTTCCGTTAACGTAAGGATTACTGTTGACCCGTTCCATAATATCAATTTCACCGCATTTCGGCCAACCTACCGATGTAATATTAGAGCCTAACATCCAGAAGGCAGGCCAGAGTCCCTGTCCGGTAGGAAGCTTAATCCTTGCTTCTACCTTACCATAAGTAAAACTGTAATGACCCTGGGTTTTGATTCTTGCGGAAGTATAATTCATTCCCCCATAAGATTCTTTCCGGGCAGTGATAACAAGGTTTCCGCCGGATACGGAAAGATTTTCACTCCGGTTGGTGTAGTATTGTAACTCGTTATTACCCCATCCAGAGGCTCCTGTCCCTGTTTCTGCCGTCCAATTGGACGTATTTAAAGTGCTTCCGTTAAACTCGTCGCTCCAAACCAATGACCAGTTGGTCGCAGCTTTCGCATTATGGGCATTTACGGAAGGGAGCATTGAAATAACAAGAGCAAACGCCACCAGTATACTCAATACTTTCTTTTTTTTGAACATAAATGTTATCTCCTTTCATTTTATTCATTTCTCTTCGTATCCCATGTAACTCTTCCATAATATCTGCTAATTCTTCAGGTATTTCATCCCTGACCAGCTCATTATGTTTTTTCCCTCTATATATCATTTTATTTGTGAATCAGTGAATATATTCCAATTATTTTTCAGATAGTCGATATACTTAATATTCTCTTTTAGTGTAAGTTGATCTTCTGCTCGATCATCCTTTAGTTGATTTCGGATATACGCTTCTATTTTCTTTGCATTTTTTCCTGCGGGCAATCATTTCTATTTCAACCTGAGCACCTAGCGGTAACGATGATACTCCAATGGTCGTACGTGCAGGATATGGAGTTGAAAATTGCCTGGAATAGACTTCAAGCATTGCGTTAAGGTTGTACATATCATTTAAAATACTGTCAACATACTCAGAGCTGTAGATTGTATCTACTTTTTTTCGAGCCAAAATAATCACAAAATGGCTGGCTCCATCAAAACTATTAATTGTTCCCCATGATATCGGCCTAAGCTTTTCTTTTAGATCTTCATCTTGCACCACCAGGAATTTCCATGGTTCAAATCCAAATGAACTAGGCGAAAGTCTACCTGTTTCTAAGATTAAGTGAAAGTCCTCTTTAGAAATCACCTTTGATTTATCATACTTTTTACATGCATATCTAAAATTAAAGGCATCTATAATTGTTTGTTTTACATTCTCCATATTTTAACTCCTTTCTTATATTACATAATTATTCAACAACATATACTATATCCATTTGTTACTTGTCCGTTAGCAATACTCCACCAACGCCAATGTTTTCAGGATCATTTTCTTTAATTAATACTACAAATGCTTGTTCTGGTACGTTCATAAGTTTTGCAGATATTTCTGTAAGTTCTTTTACAAGGTTTCTTTTTTGCCCTTCACTAAGCTTAGTTCCTTCTATACTAATTACCGGCATCTATTTTATCTTCTTTATCTTTCACTACTTAATAAAATTCACAGTGTTTTCACGTTTTACAGGTGCATTGCCGCGGTTTGTCCTGCTTTTACCAAGGGCTACTGCATAGTATGGTATATGATCCGCTGGTATTCCCAGTTGTCTCTTATATTCTTTACCTTTATCACTTGACAATAAATATGTAATATACCCCACCCAGCAAGAAGCAACTCCTAATGATTCTGCGGCTATCAACATATTTTGTGTAGCTGCCGCACAATCCGTTTCTGGCATAAATCCATTAATGTCTCCGGACACTACTACGACTGTTGGTGCATCATAAAAAACATGAAATTTCTCATTATTAGCTAGTTGCTGTACAAATGCATCATCAATATTTTTTCCAACTTGTTTTGTCTCATTACTTAATTCATTCAGCAGTTCTTTATTTTGAACTACAGTAAAATGCCATGACTGTCGATTATGCCCACTCGGCGCACTTAGTCCCGCATCAATAATTATATCTAATTCTTCCGCTGGAATTTGCTCAGGTAAAAATACTCTTGTACTCCTTCTCTTCTTGATATTCATAATTGTTTCATTCATTTTAATTTCCTCCTTGATTATCATCTATTTACTGATTTGTTTAGGAACAGATAGCTTACACTTAGATTATACCCAATATCATTTAAACGAAAAGTACGCACTATATTGTTATATACTATTAAATATGATAGTATAAATCATAACCAATGAATCGGTACTCCTGTTCAAATTGTTTCTTCCCTAATAAATTCTATTATTGAGGTGATATTGTGGAAATTAATCAAAAGGATTTAACTGAGATTTGCCCGGCAAAATATACTTTAGATATTTTGGGCGGCAAATGGAAAATACTGATATTGTGGCATCTTTTAAACGATGGAGTAAAAAGATACGGTGAAATAAAACGAGTTTTGCCAGGTATTACACACAAGATGTTAAGTAATCAATTAAAAGAGTTAGAAGCCGATGGTATTATTCATCGAGAGGAATATCATCAAATTCCTCCAAAAGTGGAATATTCTTTAACAGAGAGAGGTATGACTCTTAAAAATATTCTAAATGAAATTAGTAAATGGGGGAATATTAATAAGGGCTCTTATTGATGTTTATTGCAGCGTCCAATAATGTTCAAATCAATTATTTTTGCATTTTTTCAAACTAAGAAACCAGACTTTTCAATTCTGAAAAGTCTGGTTTCTTAGTTTCTTCATGTCGAATGACCCTAAACATTTAATTGTAATTCTAGTAATTTGACCTCTGATAAGTCATGCATTAGGTCACACAACCACTACAACTTCTGAATACTTAGGTTGTTAAAGTTTTTCCATACAAAATTGCTGGCAATAAATAAATCAAACCAGTCGCCCCATTCTTAATTGATACTCTCTCCTTATATAAATTTTATATTTATAATCGAAAAAGGTGAGCATGGAATATCCTATGTTACGTATGGTTTAGACGATAATAGTAAGCATAAATGGAATCGGTTATCTGGATTACTTCCCCAAAATTTTTCATAAAAGATAGAGTATCCTGCTTATCTTTTCCATCTTTATCGAAATATACAATCCCATATGATGTTCCATCTTCGTAATTATAAAAATAGTATACGATACTATCCTGCTTGTTAGTAATTGTTTCATAAGAAAATGATACGGTTTTAAATACTCTTCTAAAATCTTCTTTTACAGTTTCATCTTCATCCATGATAAGTGTTTCATAATCTAATGGTGTTTTATCTAAGCTAATTTTATCCTTATACTTTAACAGTATCTGTGATACTTGAGTAATCTGCTTTTTATTATCCTTAGCAAACACTTCTAATTCTGACCATGACTTTTCTATCACTTCATCCTTCTCTATCATTATATCCTCTTCTTTCCGAATACCCTGTAAGATAAAAGGTATTGAAACAATACTAATCAGCACTATTAAAGAGATTATAAACTTTTTCATAAACATACTTATTACCCTCGGTCACATTCCTTATATTACTTAAATACTTTGTTTTTACTATCCCATACATATAGTACACTTGTATTTCCATTCAAGGTATACTTCTGAGGCTCTTTAATGACAGAAGATATAACTTGTTTGCTTCCTGCCGGAACAAAGTACTGCCACTTGTTTTCTTCAAATGCGATTAAGACCATCTCAATATCATTACTAATGGCTCTACCATTACACTTCATCATACCTTCCGCCCTTGGCAAATAAAAAGCACTGGTATTATATCTGATTTCATTTTGACTAATTGGTTCATATCCATTATTAACACTCGCAGCACCATATAAATCTTTCAATCCAAATACATGGCCAAACTCATGGGCCGTTGTGCCTTCATAAGCAGCTATTGTGTATAGATTATTTTGATAATCAGTGCAATCACTATTTACTTTATTCTTATGCTTGCTGTTATTACAATAGCTTGTATACATCGTAATAATACGCTTGCAATTCGTTTTCCAATTAGTGCCGCTTTGATTACAAACGCCACAAACTCCATTTTTTACATTAACTTCAATTGTCTTTTCAAACCATCCTTTGGATGTTTGTTCCGTAATATTTACTGAAAAGTTAACCTTTAGTCCTTTATAGAAATCATAATCACCGCCATAATACACGCCATCCCAACGACTCCTGATACCATCCATTATAACATCTTTAAAGGTAAAATTACTGTCTAATCTGTTAATAATGCTATTGGACAGGTTCTCTAGTTCTGTCGAACTATAGGTTGTTTGAAATGCAGAGACAGCCTCATCCGAAGCATCATCTTTGAACATAACCCTTACATGCAGCGTAACATTGTTATCATTTATTTCTAAATAAGATGGATAGCTGCTGCGGTTTGGACCTTTCGGATCTGTCAGCTTATAAAACAAAGTTTCTACAGTATCTTTATGCAATGGGTCTACACCTTGATAACGAGTATCCTTTCCATCCCATTTAAACTCATCTTTGTCTAAGATTCCATCTCCATCCCCATCCCTGCTGGTTGGATCCGACAATACTGGTAAAATCCGAATATCGTCAAAGGCATTATTTAACGAAATACCTCTCGTTGTCATTGTATTTCCAAGCCTTGCAAATGCTGTTATCAAGTAGGGTTTTCTTAAACCATACCTTGATATATACTCTGATAATGTAGGCAGGAGTACCCTCCCATCACTTGCTACCGTAACATATGGTTGGTTAACTTCTTGCCAATCGGTTAACGTATCATAATCTGTATCTATACCATTCTTTGTATCCAAATCACCTCGTAATGTGATAGATTTTAGCCCTGTAGAGGTTAGAATAGTAAAATTTTTGTTTGGAACATCCGGAATAAATCCATATAAGAACTTTGTAATATCATCCGTAAAATCTTCAAAATCATATACTAAAATCCCATTAGTGGCGGTAGCCATATTCCAATACAAAGAGCCAACCTGTGTTCTTGGCTCCACTACACAAGTGTAGATATTCGCATCCGCCAACTTTTGCGGAAACAGCATGGAATAAGAGTTAATATAAGCATCTCCAATGACTACTGCAACCCTAGACGAGTTTGTTTGAAATGGTACATCATTTAATAGTGTATCAAACTGTTCATTTAAATAGGGTACTTTCGGTTGATTGTTTAACATTTTATCAATCATGGAATTTAATTGCCATTCATTGGTTGCATATTCTTGTCCGAACATCGTTTTTAATTTATTACCATCCGGATCAATAATATAGATACGTACACTTTTTGATTCATAGAATGCTCGTTTGCCAATCTCATTGATATTATATTTTATATTACTAAAATCTCCGCTTGTTAACCCTTGCACAGCCGTATTAAGAAGAAATACAATATCCATTACATCCTTATTATAGTTTTCATTATCTGCAATTGTCGTATTAAAACCAGGTAACATACTTACCATGGAAAATGGCGTATCAGAACTCATACTGGCTGCATGGTTTTCCTTTTCTAACTCAGGTTCTGCTTCCTGATCTTCCACACGTTCCTCCGATACAATGTCAATGTTTATTTTTCTATCATCAGTGATTTGATTTGATTCCTCCATTGTTTGATCCGATATGGTATCTCCATTAATTTCTGCTTCAATGATAGGAGATACATCAATGGATTGATTTTTAATCATGTCAGCTTCTTCTGAGCTAAATTCTGTCAACTCAAGTTCCATACTGCTGAACCATTTTTCCAAATCCATGACACAAAATGTTCCGGCATCATTTACTTCTGCATAAATGGTTTGATTTGCTTCATCGAATTGTGTCTCAACTGGTAAAAGAAAACCTAATTCTTCATCATACATAAAAATATTATAACGTTTAATTCCAATCAAATCTGTACTGCTATACTCTGTATATATATTCTTCTGATCTATTCTGAATTTAATAAGCATAGAATCTAGCTTAGAGGTATCTTCTATAATGATTTCAGGTACTGTTCCAAGAATACTTATGCTATCAATTATATTTGTATATGCACTTTCTCGTACAAACAATCCACTATTTACACTGCCTTTTGCATTGATTTCCAAGGATAACTGATAATTATCGTTATTCTGATTAATACGCTCTAAAGTCAAGTTATCGCTTTCAATAATTTGTTTTGTTTCGGATTCTGAATCTGGAGTTCCATTAGTGTTTGCATTGAGTGGATCTAATCCCAGTAATATTTCATCTCCATCACCAATGCCATCTCCATCCGTATCATAAACCAATGGCAGTGTGTTATAAATTTTAACTTCTTCCCCATCTAACAAACCATCATTATCCGTATCAGCTTCTAATGGATCTGTAGATAGTAAATATTCTTCCTTCATAGTTAATCCATCTTCATCCGAATCTAGTTTATCATCTGTCACACCATTTCCAAGAGTACTTGGATTCAATGGATTCGTACAAGCATATAGTACTTCAAAACCATCTGGTAATCCGTCACCATCCGAATCTGGTTTAAGATAATCAGTACCAATTTCATGCTCGTATTCATCAGGCAAACCGTCCTGATCAGTATCCTGCATCTGATCCCAAGTTATCCCCTGTAAATCCTCTTCTGTCACTTCTTTTATGGGCTCTGTAATATTATTAGCAATCTGACTAAGTTGATAATTAACTGGTTTTATACTAACATTACCAGGCTTTCCGCTAAATCCCAGAACTATAGTATCACCGGGCTTTATATTTGAATTATATCCTGCATTCTTTATGTAATAGTGATTATCGGTATGTTCAAGTATCTCTGCAGTCCAAAAACGCTCGATATTGGCATCAAAATCGAATTGTAGTTTCCAATCTTCTATCGTTTTATCAGAAATATTCTTTATTCTAATTTCTCCATTAAATGCACTCTTCCAATCACTCGTTACTAAAAAATTAATTTCATACTTATCTGATGATACGACTTCTTCATAGCTGAGAATTTCATATACCGCCGGGATATGTACCGCTCCATTACACTTTGCTGTAAAACCAAACCCTACACTTTTCCCTGGGGCTATATCTTGATTCGAAACTGCATTCTTAATCACATAACTTCCGGCCTCATTTGATTTTACAATACCATTCCATATCTGCGTAATTTCATAGGGCATTAAAAAACTAATTGCCCAGTTATCAATTATATTATTACCGATATTCTTAATGGTCACATCTGCATTAAATGAATCTGTCCATTGGCTCGTAACTTTAAAAGTCACTTCAAACCCATCCCCAATGTATTTACCTTCTTTTGCTTGTGCTGCTGTAACATTAATTGGTGTAACTGCTAAAAATATAACTAGCAGTACAGCAATCATTTTTTGCATTCTTCCCCTCTTGTAATTCATATGTAATAGCCTCCCACCTTTATTAATAAAGTTTCCTTTCAAAGAAACCTTATTTTTACCCGTATCTTTATCTTATAAATATTCTTACATTTCCCACTGCACTTTTTTCCATATTATATCATAATAATCCAAACATTGTCAATTAAGTCCATATGATGCTATATCTTGTAAACGACAATTATATATTTGTAAACAAGCCTTAAATAAATTTCAAAAAGCAACTGATAGAAGGAGCTATTGCCCCATAGATGAATAATCTATGGAGCAATAGCTCCTTTCCTTATATTTATTCTATTCAAAATAATAATTTACAATATACTTTCTTCTTATCATATCCTCACAAGCAATCTTCGCTGCTGTTTTATTGTTAAAGTCCATAGTTACCAGATAATATTTCCCTTTTTTCTGAACCTTTACATTAGCACTGTCATACTCTTGTTTAAATATTTTAGCAACCGTTTCTGCATAACTCTTTTTACCGATTACGCCAAGCTTGATGTGAGTTTCATACTCTGCTGCTTTACGAGTGATCTTTAGAGTATATGCCTTAGTTTTACCATTCTCTGCAGTTACTTTCAGATATGCCGTGTTAGCTCCAACCTTTAATTTAAGCTTATTGTTTGAAACTACTTTCTTGCAAGCTTTATCACTGTAGAGTTTCCAGGTTGCTTTGCTGCTTACCGCAGCTTTCACAGTAATACTGCTTACTCCATTTAATACAGAAGCAGTAACCAATCTGCATCTATAACTTGATTTTAACTAAAAAGATGTTTTTCGCTTAGTCTGGGCTTCTTCACAACTTCTATAAGGATTAGGAGTAAATAATCAAGTTCTTTCGACATATTATTTATTTTATCATTAAACCTTATCCATTACAATATAAAGTGTTTATTGAATCCATTTTCTTATTCTCTCTCTTTGTTTTTAGTTCATTCGAAACCTCCTTTTATAAATTTAGAAATATCTTTATCATGATTTAAGTACACAAAAACAAAAACTCAATAAAATCATATAGAGCTGGAAACTCTATATGATTTTATCGAGTTTTGTCAATGGAGCAGTCAGAAGATGAAATGGTACAAGTATGCGAGAATTTATTTAGCAATTTCAAAAAAATCTTTTATAGTAACTATTTTCATTTTATTCGTTATGTCATGTTGATTACACTTTGTACATAATGCATACCAATGGAATTCATCTAATTTTAAACTAATAAACTGAAAATCATTATTAACTATATCATTCTGAAAAAACCTTATTTTATTGTCATTAAAATCGAAATAAAACTTATTAAATGAATAATTTAACCCTTTACCAATATTCTTAACAAAACTCTCCTTTAGAGTCCAAATACGATAAAATAAGTCTGTCTGCTCATCCTTAGATGTATCATGTAATAGTTGAATTTCTTTCTTTGAAAAGAAACTATATAGGTGTGGTAAATGTAATTCTTTATTCTTTTCTATATCTACTCCAATTGGATAATTATCAACCGCACAAACAACCCAATCACCTGAATGTGATAAATTAAAATATATATTTTCACCAAATGCCAAAAAAGGCTTACCATATGGAGAATACTGAAATTTAATTTGATTATTTTCCAATCCAAATTGTTTTTGCAATATATAACGTAATAATATTTCAGCTGTTATACATCTTATCTTGTCTCTTTCAAAATAGTATTTATTAACTCGGACCACTCTTTCTTTAGACAAATCATTCATTAAGTCTTTTAACTGAGCAGTGTTAGTTATTTCCCCAATATTAATGGCATATTGATATAACATATCTATATCTATTCCTTTCTTTTCATTTGAATATTCAGGCTCCAGTATCCCTTGTTTCTGTATCTTTAACAATAAAATTTACAATGTCATTAGGATATCTGTTTAAAAAAAAATGTTCTCCCTTAAACTTATGAAACTTCACATGATCTTCAATAACTTCGGTCCATTTTCTAATTTTTTCCACATGGGTGGAAAAATCATCAGCAGCATAAAAAATGCTTGTTCCACAACTTATTTTTTCTACTTTGGGTTGAAACTTATACCTGTCCAATATTATAAAATCTGCTCGCAAAATTGGAAGAAAAATTTCCATAATCTCTTTTATATAAAACTCCTCTGGTATTCCCCCATATTCTTCTACCATTTGCAAAAAATTTTCATTAGTCATATTTTCAATGTTATCTCTCTTATTAAAACTATGTGGGGCATTTCGCCCGGAAACAAACAGATGCCTTGGTTCTCTAATTCCTATTTGCTTAAGTTTATAATATATCTCATAAGTCAATAAGGCCCCCATGCTGTGTCCAAATATAACATATTCATCGTCATATTTTAATTGTTCACTTATTCTTTTTGCAATATCATCACTTGCTTCATCAACAGACTGATAATAAGGCTCGCCAAATCGAGTTCCTCTTCCAGCTAATTCAATCATACACAATTCATATCTATCCGGTAGTAGTTCTTTCCATCCATAATATACATTTACTGATGCTCCAGCATATGGAATGGGAAATACTTTTATTTTACTTATTTCACTCACACCTCTCCCAACAAGATACTCACGTCTTCTATCAAAAACTTTTTTGTCCACAATAAATTAATTATACTTCTCTAACCCCCGCTGCTCTGCCAGCAATAAATTTACCATTTTATCATAGCTATTCAAACCGTCTGTCTGGTTATTCGCCTTCAGATATGCATCATTAACAATACTTGAAATATTTGAAATAATACCTTTATACTTGCCCCAATACTGCTCACGCTGCACCATGTCATGCTGCACCCTCTTGGACAGACTGGATATTATCTCCGATGCCTTATCCGAATCAACTTTCTTTAGCACAGATATAGAATGATCAAACGCCAGAAAAAGTCCACTGTAAAGTATCAATGGATCATCCTGCTCCCTGCATGCCAGATAAGATATAAAATTTGCCTCATCCTCGTGCATAAAACCACCCTGATGTGCCAGTTCATGTGCCATAGCAGCAGGCATCATGAAAACTGGCATATCCACATTAATATCAGATTCAAAAGTAAAAGGAACAAAAACACCTTGTATCCCTGCACGAGACATCAGTTTTGACATTACCACTGGTTTTGGTGTGGAATATAAAGAACGCTCCAAAATAGGATACTTCTTTGCCAACGTTTGTATCGACAACACGGATTGTTGTGCATAATAATCAAAATCATCCGGTGCTTGAAGCATAAGGTCATTATCTTCACCTGATTTTTCTCTTGCCTGTCCCATTTCATGGGCAAGTGACTTACACAATTTCACCAGTTCCTCCTCGCTGTAGTTCTCCTCATGATATTCGGTATAAGATAAGAAAGAATACCTATGATAATTTAATCCACTCAAAACAGTAAAACAAAAATATATCACGCTACATATCGCGGCTGTTCCCATAACGCCACGATAAACTATCATCCTACGTGCACCTTTACTTATGATAACCTTGCGCACATAATAAACAATATATAATATCAGAAACAACAAAACCACTACCACCAGCCATTCACTAATAGAAAATTCTACTAGAGAAGGTAAAAATCCTACTGTATTAGACAACATCGGATATACTGATCTACTGTATCGTTCCGCCCAATCTTGATGATTCTGGGCATATTTTGTAAGTATATATGCCACAACTCCAAATAAGATAAACAGCAATCGCTTAAGTAAAAACTTTCTCATAAGATGCTCCTTCTGATAAATTAGTATAGCTTGTACTCAATGCAGCATATGTACTATCATTTATTTCAATATACTTTTTCCTCATAAAAATCATGTTTATTAGAAAAAGTATATTGATTCATAAAATCTAAAGGTAGTACTTCATAAGCCCAATATATACCATTCGGTCTATTACTTGAAATAGCTTGTCGTGCAACTTCAGCAGCTACCATACCCGTCAGCTCTGAACTCGTTTCCATTTGTAAATTCAATTTACATTTTACATTCTTACCATTTTTTACTCCTGAAGCCTCAATTACTAAAGCTACCCATTCCTCTTTAGGCTGATCCTCTAAATGAATGTCTATTTTTGCCATTGCTTCTTCCATTGAAGACTCAAGCTGCATTTGATAAAATTGCATTGCCAAACGAAAGATGTGATCATTGGATGCTATATTGTACCAGTGAAGTTCTTGTACTGAACTGGCTTCCAGAATATCAATTATCTCCTGGCTTAAATACGGTTTCTTATAGACAGGTACATCGACTTCAGGCACAAATTCTTTCTTCATCATATTTATATTTTCCATTTTAACAGACTTATCTTTCCAATAGGAATCTGTTTTCCCAATTACACTATACCCACTCATTAAAATATCTGAGATAGATGTTTTTGTATAATGTTCCGCACCACCTATATAACAATTTACATATTGGGTTTCATCCAGTAAATGATTCAGCACTCGTCTTAATAGCAGACCTGTGATACCAGGACAAAAACCGGCACCTATATAATTTACACCATTAGCACTAAGCACTGCCTTTTCCTCTTGATTCAATAATAAAGCATTGGAAACATCAATGTATTTTGCTCCCGCTTTCATAGCGGCCTGAGCAACTCTGTCTTTAATTACAAATTCAGGTCCTGCACAATTAATCACTATTGCACAACCAGCACAAAAATCATCCAGGTTATCTGAATTAAAAAGGTCTAGAAAATGCCACTTGAAATTATTGAGGTTCAATAATACTGTAGGTTCATGCCGCTGTCCCCCCTTAACTATAAAGTCTTTACATAAGTTCTTACAAATAACTTCACCGATCATTCCGCCACATCCAACTACCCCTATTTGTTCCATCAGTATGACCACTCCTTTCGTTTGATTCAGACATAAAACAGTCTAAAAACTTATTTCAATAACACCTATTCCACTTCCATTGAAAAATCACTATTATAACTACTCAACATACTCAATGCATAAAATCCTTTTTTTGCTTCCATTAATTCATGATACGTACCGTGTTCTTCAATTTTTCCATTACGCAACAGGACAATTTCATCATATCCACTGAGAATAGATTCATCCATCCTATGTGTAATGGCGATTCTTGTAATATTCTGCATTTCACTTAACATACATTCAATGTCCCTGGCTGTTTGATTATCCAACGCTGAAGTCGCTTCATCCATAAGTAATATAGGAGATTTTCTCAGGAGTGCTCTTGCTATAGAAATTCTCTGTTTTTCCCCACCTGAAAAATGAATTCCATTTTCTCCACATAATACATCAATACCGCCTCTGTCGTTAATCAATTTCTGTAACATACTCTTCTTTATTACCTGCTCAAATTCATCTGATTCACATTCGCGAAACAATTTAATATTTTGTTCAATCGTATCATCAAATATAAAACAATCCTGATGTATAAAGCTAACATTCTGGAAAATTGACTGATCACTTATTTTCCCAAGATCAACTCCATCGTAACTGATATTTCCTTCATACCCATCATAAAACCCTGTGATCATCTTTAATAAGGTTGTCTTTCCACTCCCACTTGTTCCTACGATTGCATAGGACTTTCCATATTCAAATTCAAAATTAATATCATTTAGAATTTTTTTCTCATCTACGCTAAATGAAAGTCCTTCCAAGATAATACTATTGCTAAATTCAGGAATATCAACTCTATGAGATTGATCAATTTTTGCTTCTCCTATTTTATTAAAATTCATTAATAAAGCTCGACTGGCCTGTCTTTTGGTAAAACCAGTTATGAGTCTGTTAATAGGAACTGTTACACAATTTAGCAACTGGATAAAAGCCATGATTTCCCCTACCGTAATGTCTCCTTTCATTAGCAACCGAGTTCCAACTACAAATATTACCACGGCAACAAGAAATGTTGAAATATCAGTAAGTGACATAATTAGTGACAATAGATTTTCGTATACCATTTTAGCTTTTTCCTGCTTGTTGGCCTTTGCCTTTGCCCTTTCAAAAATCTCTTTTTCGATGTTAAAACTCTTAACAACCTGATTTCCAGATAATATATCTTTGATAAAAGATACATAACTTTTATTTTGCTCAGCTACTTCACATTGTGCTTTTTGCATACGGTTATTAAATACACTGGAAACCGCAAGAGGAATGATACAAGTGAGTAATATACTCAATGCAAGGATTGAATTAATGATAAACATCATAAGCACTCCGCCTACAAGCATGGTCAGCTGAACAACGATTTCCACGGTCCCTTTTATATAATCGTTTTGAATTACAGTTATATCATTTGACAATCGTGATATGTAGGTTCCATTACTCTCATTGTTGAAACTTCTCATATCTAACCGTAAAATATATTCAACAAGGGTATTTTTCAGGTTCAATGTTGCCCTTTTTGTATATAAATTTTTTATAGCATACCCTGCATACATTCCCACTGCACCTGAAGGTAATAAAATACCTGAAATAGTGGTCAGCGCAACGATATTGTTAATATCTTTATTAATAGAATAATCAATAAATTTTTGTAGTATAATCGCCAGTGCAATAAACAACATAGATGTTACCGTAGCAAGTAAACATGAAAAAACAAATAAGATTATATTCTTTTTGTATATGCTTTTTGAAATTTTTTTATTCATATTAAGCCCTCTCCTTGTTTCTAATCTCATTTAGAGCATGTCTGTAAAATGAAATGGATTCTGGATTTGCTTTGGATAAGATACAATATTAAATATTCTTCATAACGTCCTTAACGAGCTCTTCTTCAATTGTAATACCTGTAATACGAGCAATTAGAGTGCTATTTTGAATGTAGAAGTGCATGCTGACTCCAAAGTCTTCAGACTCCATAATCATTGTTTGTAAAAACATTTTCTCTAATGATATGTCATCTCTACTTGCAAACTTATCAAGGACTCCCTGATAATTAATAATTGGAATGCTATTTAACATTTCATTAAAACCGTACTTTTGTGCTATAAGCATCAACTTTTCTGTAATTGCAGATTGATTAACACTCGATTTTTCTAATGCTGATAAAAGCTGTTTTTGTATTTTGCTTTTCATATCATAAATTGAATACTCTAAATTTAAAGTCAGCCCCAGCATTCCCTTATTGAATTCATCTCTGTTATGTGTCAAAACAGAAATAGGCATATTATTTAATTCTTCAGATAAGTCACTATACATAAGCCCTGATATAAATTCTGCTGCTGTATTAACGGGATGTTCACTAAATTTCTGATATTGTAACTCACTTAGTTTTACATGAATTTCTGTAAACCTTTTCGTGTTTCGTCGAGAGACTAAGTTAGCTGCCTTTTTGGCAACTTCAATATACTTTTCAATTTCAGCCTCTTGATTATTAGAAATTTCCAGTTCATCAACCTGCTTTTTAATCATTTTGCAATATTCTATGAAAGAATAGTTATTTTGAGTGTTAAGTCTGTTGTTCAAAGATTCATTAAGCATAGTCTTAAACAAATCCTGTGAGACTCCATCCCATATTAAATGATGAATTGCACTAAGTACTAAGCAATTATCTGCATCTATTTCTACAATTAAAAATCTAGATAACAGCTTACCGTCTGTCAGAAAACTCATTTCATTCACAATTTCCTTAAATTGTTCTGTAGATAGTTCTAAGTTTCCTTTCATTACTGGAATTTCCCATTCATCTGAATAATCGTATTCTTCTAAATAGCCCATTTTTTGATTCAGTTTTGTTCTTAATGCCCCATGCCTGGAAATTATTTTCTTGACTGCCAAAGAAGCATTCTCTGCCGTTCCTTCTATTCTTATGATTCCAGTAATAATTTCTGTATCTGGCCGCAAGAAATCTTCATGTCCTGTCAATACAGGACATTCTAAAATAGAATGTGTTTTAATATAGTTATCTCCATAATAATTCAACTGTTCTTGTATCATGCTCTTTAAATCGCCATCACGGTTATTATCAATAAATGGTATATCTAATGGTATTTTTACTGCTCCTTTTCTGGTTAAACACGTTTCGACAACATCTTTAATTGCTCTTTCATATGCCAGCACAAATGTTTGAGCATCTTCGTCAGTATACAAGCCAGTATCATATATTATATCAAATTCAAGTTGCCCATTTAAAACAGCCCCATTTAGAGACAATCCCATCCCTGATGAATTTTTTTCTGACATACTTCTTCCTAATGGCATTTCCGACATTGATATTCCTTCAATTCTGTCTATCTCGTTATCCAATTCTCCAAGATAATTGAATGTTATTGCTGCTCTCGTCTCAAGTCCTTTTTGCTCACCAAGATATCTCAGAACTCCATATCCGATTCCATGATTAGGAACCTGTCTCAATGTTTTTTTTGTCTCAAAAATACTTTCTTCAACCGTATCTTTTGTCTCCAAAATAACAGGATATACACTTGTAAACCAACCAACTGTACGATCTATGGCTATCTCTCTATCTATTGCCTCTCTACCGTGACCTTCCATTTCTATGGTTAGGTACTTAGAGTTTCTCCATCGTTTTATCACAATTGTCAGCGATGCCAATAACAAATCGTTTATTTCTGTTTTATATGTCTTTCCTGCTTCAAACAACAACTTTTGCGTCGTTTCAGAGTCCACTTTCACCACTGTGTTTTTGTATTGACCACTTGCTGTTTGTGTACTCTTGAATGTCTCAGCACTATTTGATTTCTCTGATATATTTTCCCAGTATGCTATTTCACTTGAAAGCACTGCACTCTTAGCATATTGTGTTAAAGCATCCGCCCATTCCTTGTACGAAGCCGTTTTCTTTGGCAGCGTGATTTTACCTGTCTCTTGTATTTGTCCATATCCACCGAATAGATCTTCCAGCAGAATTCTCCATGATACACCGTCTATTACCAGATGATGTATACAAATTAGTAAATGATCTCCACTGTTTGAATGGAACAGCCCTATTTTTACCAAAGGTCCTTTGGCAAGGTCTATGCTTGCCTGTAATTTATCGCTGGCACATTCTATCTCTTTCGATATATCTTGTACTTTTGTATAATCATTTTCGTACCAGTCATATAGCTTGCTTTCCTCTGTAGACAGCGTAATTTGACGTTGTCCGTCATATACATTTCTCAGGGCATCATGATGTTTAATGACTTCAGTAATTGCTGCCTTTAAACCAGGTATATCAAACCGCTCATCACTTCTTAACATTAAGGCCTGATTAAAATGATTTGGTACCATGTGACACTTATGGAAAAATTCTCGTTGTATTGGAGTTAGTGAACTTTCCCCATTGATTTCTCCCTGTTCATATACTTGACTTACTCCTCCCTTTTGAATATTTTCACCAATCATTCTTGGTGTCTGTTGATATATTAATGCTGCGAAAGAAAGCTTATAACCTTTTTCCCGTAACTTCGAAACTACCCTGATCGCTTTAATAGAATCTCCACCAAGTTCAAAGAAACTGTCTTCTATGCCCACTGGTGATACTCCTAAGATTTCTTCAAATACTTCCGTAATTGCTTTCTCTGTTTTACTTCTTGGTGGTATATATTCCTGTCCCGCTAATGCATTTGGTTCCGGCAGTGCTTTTACATCCAGCTTACCATTTTGAGTCAGTGGCAATGCGTCTATCTGCATCATAAAGCCAGGTAACATATACTCTGGTAATTCTTCTCTCAAAGCGTTTTTAATTTCAGACATATCCAGTTTCCGCTCTTTATCTGTTGGTATCAGGTATGCACATATACTCTTGTCGCCACCTGCTTCCAGTGCAGCAACTGCCACATCAGATATACCCGGCTGATTCCTTAAAGCATTCTCTATCTCTCCCAGCTCTATTCTAAATCCCCGTATTTTTACCTGCTCATCTATTCTTCCCAGGTATTCCATATCCCCGTTAGGCAGCCATCTCGCCAAATCTCCGGAGCGGTATAACTTACCCTCTCCATATGGATTGTCGATGAACTTACTGGCGGTTAATTCAGGCTGGTTCAGATATCCTTTCGCTACCCCGTCTCCTGCTATGCATAGCTCACCGGGAATTCCTACGCCGCATAACTCCATACCATTCAGTATGTATATCTGTATATTGGAAATTGGATGTCCTATTCCTACACTTAGACTCTTATCTTTCTCTTTGGAGTATATATAGTCACAGCATCCTACGGTAGCCTCTGTAGGACCATATTCATTATGGATCTTTACGCCTTCTCCCAATAGTTTCTGGGTTTTCCATGCTGTATCTGTTGTCAGCTCTTCTCCACCCACAATCAGCGTTTCTAAATTCGGTAAATCTATCCCGTCTGCATAAGTTTCCAGCATCTTTAAATGAGAAGGAGTGAGTTTAAGGAAGGTTACCCTGTTATCTTTTAATGCTGCCCTTAACCTTTCCTCAGTGTCTCCTCCCTTTAGCAGAAGGCATCCACCGCTGATAAGCGGTAAATACAATGAAGTTACTGAAAGGTCGAAGCTTAAGCTTGTAATTAATACAGCAGTACAGGCGCCTTTTTGATATGTTTTATCTGCATATGATAAGTAATGTTCCAAATTGCCACGTGTAACCGCCACTCCTTTTGGCTTTCCTGTGGTTCCTGATGTGTAGATTACATATGCGATATGGTCTTTTTCAACAGTACACTCTGGATTTTTCCCATTCTCATCCATATCCTCAAGATTCATAGAAATGGCCGGTATTTCTGTTTCCAGACTCGTATCTCTTGTTAATATTACTTTTGGTGCTGCATCGTCAAGTATATGCCCTGTTCGTTCTTTCGGAGACGCCGGATCAATTGGTACATAGGAAGCCCCACTCTTTAGAACTCCTAAAATTCCAATAATGGTTTCCGCTTCCAGTGAAGTCATTACGGCGACTCTGTCATTTGGCTTAACACCCAGCGAAATCAGTTTCCATGCCAATGCATTTGCCTTACGGTTCACCTCTTTATAACTAAGTGCTCCCGTTTCGTATTCTATGACCGTCTTCTCAGGTGTCTGTTCTGCGTGCTGCTCGAACAGTTCTATTACTGTATGGTTCTGTGAATACTCCATATGTGTATCGTTGAAAACAGTTAGTATTCTTTGTTGTTCTTCCTCACTGACCATTTTTAGTTCGGACAATTTTGCTTCCGGGTTAGCTATAATGGAATCCAACAATGTCTTAAAATGTTCCAGCATTGCCTGTGCTGTAGTTTTGGTAAACAAATCTCTACAATATACCATATCTAAAGCATACCCATCTTCATACTCCGTAGCTTGTAAATCCAAATCAAACTTTGTGTCACTGGAATTCATTTCTAACATACTCAATTGGGCTTCGCCCATCGTAAGATTGATTTCCTCGTTATTCTGAATGGCAAACATAACATCAAACAGCGGATTACGTGACATGTCACGGCGTACTTCTACTTCCTCTACCAATTCTTCAAATGGGTATTCTTGATTCTCATACCCATTCAATGCAAGCTCTTTTATCTCTCCTAAAAATTCTAAGAAAGTTTTTTCATCCTCTGGATATCCTCTCATTGCCAGGGTATTTACAAACATTCCTGCGATCGTCTCAGCGTCCTGATGCACCCTGCCCGATATTGGTGTTCCTACCACAATATCTTGCTGCCTGCTGTATTTGTGCAGTTCTATCATAAATACAGCCAGTAAGGTCATGTAATCTGTGGTTTTATTTTGTTTATTAAGATTTTCTATTCCGATCTTTTGCTCTTTACTAAGCTGAACAGACGCACGCGCTCCTTTGTAACTTTGGGTTTTGGGACGCGGATAATCCGTCGCCAGATCCAAAACTGGTGCCTCTTCTTTAAATACTTCTTTCCAATAGTCTCTCTGACTCTCCAGGTTCCTGCCACCCATCCATTCACTATAATCTTTGTATTGGATTTCAAGAGGTTTTAATACTTCACCGTTATAGAATCGTGAGAAATCTTCGATTAATATATTCAGAGTCTTATGATCGGAAATGATATGGTGCATATCAAATAGTAAAATATATTTGTTACGATTCCTTTCTTTTACTACTTTAAAACGCATTAGCGGTGCCTTTCCCAAGTCAAATGGACGCACAAACTTTTCCATTTCTGCTTCGCTGTAGCTGTCGGTTTCTTCATATTCCACCTTGCAGGATACTTCGTCTGCAATGATTTGAATCGTTTCTCCTTCTTTCATTCCAAAACTTGTACGCAGTGACTCATGACGTTTGATAAGGCTATCTACCGCTTTTTGTATTTTCTCCAAATCAAGGGTTCCTGTTGCTTCTAATGCTGACGGCATGTTGTATGCTGTACTGCTGCCTTCCATCTGGTCCAGAATAAACAATCGTTTCTGTGCAGAGGATGCCGGATAAGTTTCTCTTTGTTCCGCTTTTGGGATTGGACTGTATTCGCCTTCTCCCTCTGCCTCAATCTTTTTCGCCAACAGGGAAGGAGTTGGTGAACTAAATATCTCTTTCATCTGCAAACGAATTCCTGTTTTTTTCTCGATTGCATTAATTGCTGCCGTAGCTTTTAACGAATGTCCACCAAGTTCAAAGAAACTGTCTTCTATGCCCACTGGTGATATTCCCAAGATTTCTTCAAATACTTCCGTAATTGCTTTCTCTGTTTTACTTCTTGGTGGTATATATTCCTGTCCCGCTAATGCATTTGGTTCTGGCAGTGCTTTTACATCCAGCTTACCATTTTGAGTCAGTGGCAATGCGTCTATCTGCATCATAAAGCCAGGTAACATATACTCTGGTAATTCTTCTCTCAAAGCGTTTTTAATTTCAGACATATCCAGTTTCCGCTCTTTATTTGTCGGTATCAAGTATGCACATACACTCTTGTCACCACCTGCTTCCATTGCAGCAACCGCTACATCAGATATACCCGGCTGATTCCTTAAAGCATTCTCTATCTCTCCCAGCTCTATTCTAAATCCCCGTATTTTTACCTGCTCATCTATTCTTCCCAGGTATTCCATATCCCCGTTAGGCAGCCATCTCGCCAAATCTCCGGAGCGGTATAACTTACCCTCTCCATATGGATTGTCGACAAACTTCCTGGCGGTTAATTCAGGCTGGTTCAGATATCCTTTCGCTACTCCGTCTCCTGCTATGCATAACTCACCGGGAATTCCTACGCCGCATAACTCCATACCATTCAGTATGTATATCTGTATATTGGAAATTGGATGTCCTATTCCTACGCTTAGACCTTTATCTTTCTCTTTGGAATATATATAGTCACAGCATCCTACGGTAGCCTCTGTAGGACCATATTCGTTATGAATCTTTACACCTTCTCCTAATAGTTTCTGGGTTTTCCATGCTGTATCTGTTGTCAGCTCTTCTCCACCCACAATCAGCGTTTCTAAATTCGGTAAATCTACTCCGTCTGCATAAGTTTCCAGCATCTTTAGATGGGAAGGAGTAAGCTTAAGGAAGGTCACCCTGTTATCTTTTAATGCTGCTCTTAACCTTTCCTCAGTATCTCCTCCCTTTAGCAGAAGGCATCCACCGCTGATAAGCGGTAAATACAACGAAGTTACGGAAAGGTCGAAGCTTAAGCTTGTAATTAATACAGCAGTACAGGCGCCTTTTTGATACGTTTTATCTGCATATGACAGGTAGTGTTCCAAATTGCCTCGTGTAACCGCCACTCCTTTTGGCTTTCCTGTGGTTCCTGATGTGTAGATCACATATGCAATGTGGTCTTTTTCAACAGTACGCTCTGGATTTTTCCCATTCTCGTCCATATCCTCAAGATTCATAGAAATGACCGGTATTTCTGCTTCCAGACTCTTATCTTTTGCTAATATTACTTTTGGTGCTGCATCGTCAAGTATATGCCCTGTTCGTTCTTTCGGAGACGCCGGATCAATTGGTACATAGGAAGCCCCACTCTTTAGAACTCCTAAAATTCCAATAATGGTTTCCGCTTCCAGTGAAGTCATTACGGCGACTCTGTCATTTGGCTTAACACCTAACGAAATCAGTTTCCATGCCAATGCATTGGCCTTACGGTTTACCTCTTTATAACTAAGAGCTCCCGTTTCATATTCTATGACCGTCTTCTCAGGTGTCTGTTCTGCGTGTTTCTCAAACAATTCTACTACCGTAGGATTCTGTGAATACTCCGTATGTGTATCGTTGAAAACGGTTAGTATTCTTTGTTGTTCTTCCTCGCTGACCATTTTTAGTTCGGACAATTTTGCTTCCGGGTTAGCTATAATAGAATCCAGCAATGTCTTGAAATGTTCCAGCATTGCCTGTACTGTAGTTTTGATAAACAAATCACTACAGTATACGATATTTAATATGTACCCATCTTCATACTCCGTAGCTTGTAAGTCTAAATCAAACTTTGCAACAGCAGAATCCAGCTCCAGTATAGATAGCACCGTTTTATCCATCGTAAGATTGGTATCCTCGTTATTCTGAATGGCAAACATAACGTCAAACAGCGGATTACGTGACATATCACGGCGTACTTCTACTTCCTCTACTAATTCTTCAAATGGATATTCTTGATTCTCATACCCATTCAATGCAAGCTCTTTTATCTCTCCTAAAAATTCTAAGAAAGTTTTTTCATCCCTTGGATATCCTCTCATTGCCAGGGTATTTACAAACATTCCTGCGATCGTCTCGGTGTCCTGATGCACCCTGCCCGATATTGGTGTTCCTACCACAATATCTTGCTGCCTGCTGTATTTGTGCAGTTCTACCATAAATACAGCCAGTAAGGTCATGTAATCTGTAGTTCCATTTTGCTTGTTTATTTTTTCTATTCCACTTCTTTGATCCTTGCTCAATCTAGTAGATACTTGTGCTCCTTTATAACTCTGGGTTTTTGGACGCGGATAATCCGTTGCCAGATCCAGAACTGGTGCCTCTTCTTTAAATACTTCTTTCCAATAGTCTCTTTGACTCTCCAGGTTCCTGCCACCCATCCATTCACTGTAATCTTTGTATTGGATTTCAAGTGGTTTTAATACTTCACCGTTATAGAATCGTGAGAAATCTTCGATTAATATATTCAGAGTCTTATGATCGGAAATGATATGGTGCATATCAAATAGTAAAATATATTTGTTACGATTCCTTTCTTTTACTACTTTAAAACGCATTAGTGGCGCTTTTCCCAAGTCAAATGGACGTACGAATTTTTCCATTTCTGCTTCGCTGCAGCTGTCGGTTTCTTCATATTCCACCTTGCAGGATACTTCGTCTGCAATGATTTGAATCGTTTCTCCTTCTTTCATTCCAAAACTTGTACGCAGTGACTCATGACGTTTGATAAGGCTATCTACCGCTTTTTGTATTTTCTCCAAATCAAGGGTTCCTGTTGCTTCTAATGCTGACGGCATGTTGTATGCTGTACTGCTGCCTTCCATCTGGTCCAGAATAAACAATCGTTTCTGCGTAGAGGATGCCGGATAAGTTTCTCTTTGTTCCGCTTTTGGTATTGGACTGTATTCGCCTTCTCCCTCTGCCTCAATCTTTTTCGCCAACAGGGAAGGAGTTGGTGAACTAAATATCTCTTTTACCGGCAAACGAATTCCTGTTTTTTTCTCGATTGCATTAATTGCTGCTGTGGCTCTTAGCGAATGTCCACCTAATTCAAAAAAACTATCCTCTACTCCGATTGGAGATACTCCCAGTATTTCCTCAAATACCTCTACAATTGCTTGTTCCGTTTTATTTCCTGGTGGTACGTATTTCAGGCTTTCTAATATATCTGGCTCTGGTAACCCACGCTTATCCAATTTTCCATTCATGGTCAGCGGCAATTCATCTATCTGCACCATAAAGGCAGGAACCATATACTCCGTTAATTCTTCTTTTAATGCTTCTTTAATTTCAGATATATTGAGTTTTTCACCTTTCTCTGCAATCAGGTACCCACAGAGAATTTTATCACTTCCAACTTCTTTTACGACAACGACAACATCTGCTACTTTGCTCTGTTTTCTTAACACACTTTCGATTTCGCCTAACTCTATCCTGTACCCACGGATTTTGACTTGTTCATCCATTCGACCTAAATACTCTATATTTCCATCTGGCTGCCAACGTGCTAGATCTCCTGTACGGTACAGTCTGCCTTCTCCGAATGGATTCTTGATAAATTTCTTAGATGTCAGTTCCGGCTGATTCAAATAACCTCTTGCTAAACCATCTCCTGCTATACACAACTCGCCAGGTACTCCAATACCACATAACTCCATTCCATTTAGAAGATATACTTTTGTGTTTGCAATGGGACGTCCAATGGTAATTGCAGCAGAGTCCGGATTCACTCTAAAGCTGGTTGCATTTACCGTAGATTCTGTAGGACCATATGTATTTAATACTTTTAATCTTTTCGCCCATTCTTTTAAGCTTTCTAAGTTACCCGCTTCTCCGCCTGACTCCAGCAAACGAAGTGTCGGTAATTCTTCAGCACACAACCCTTCAATTACTTTAGGCGTCAATGATGCTGTTGTTACATTATTTTCACTTATATATTTTTGTAGTTGCTCCATATCATATGTTATATGCTTTGGTACAATACATAATGCCGCACCATTGCAAAGTGCAGGGAAAATATCACCAACCGCCTGGTCAAAAGATATATTTGCAAATTGTAACACCGTATCCTTGTGGTTTAGTGCAAATGTTTCCTTATATGTTACCCACATATTGACTGCATTTCCATGTTCAATTAAAACCCCTTTTGGATTTCCAGTTGTACCAGAAGTGTAGATACAATATACTAGATCACTTGGGCTGTTAACAGGTGAAAGATTGTCCGTTTCATTTGCATAATTATTCTCATCTTCTAAATCTAATACTGGAGTTTCTACCTTTCCTGGCAACTGGGTCTTGTACGTCAATACAACCTTTGGTCTGCTGTCCGCCAGCATATACCTAATTCTATTTTCCGGGTATTCCGGATTGATTGGCACATATGCTCCTCCGGCCTTGATGATCGCTAATATTCCTACAATCATCTCCATGCTGCGCTCTGTAACCAAAGCTACCAAATCGTTTGGAACCACTCCTGCATCCCTAAGAGTACATGCCAACTGATTTGCTCTCTCATTCAGTTGGGCATATGTCATTTTTTTGTCTTCAAATTTAAGTGCGATATTTTCTGCTGTTTTCTTTACTTGATTTTCAAATAAGCCGACAACTGTTTTATCCCGAGAGTATTCTATATCCGTTGCATTGAAATCAGTTAATATCTTCTCTTCTTCATTGACATCGATCATATGCAAATCCTTAAGTTTCTTCTCCGGATGTGTTACCGCTTCCTCAAGTAGTGTTACATAATGCTTTGCCATGTATTCAATGGTTTCTTGTTTAAATAAATCTGTACAATACTCAAAATCAACTTCATACCCTTCTGACGTACATTCTACCAGAACGGATAAGTCGAACTTTGAAACATTTCTTTTTATAAATGCACTTTTTCCTCCCAACAGACCTTGCATTTCCGATGGTTTTTTCTTTTCTTTCAATCCGAACATGAAATCAAATATGGGATTTCTTGAGAAATCTCTCTTTTTCTCTACTGCTTCAACCAAATCTTCAAATTGATATTCCTGGTTATCGTATGCTTGGAGACACTTCTCCTTTACAACTAAAAGCATATGCTCAAAAGTATCGTCAGGACAAACTTTTCCCTTTATTACCAGGGTATTGACAAACATCCCCAACATACCTTTCGTATCTGCATGAACGCGACCCGACACGGCTGTTCCCACGATAATTTCTTCCTGGCGGCTATATTTGCCTAATAATAAAATGAATACAGATAGGGTCACCATAAATTCAGTGGCACCATACTTTTGGGCTAAATTTTTAACCCCTGAACTTATTGGCTCTTTCACCTTTGCCAGAACATTGGACCCTCTGAAAGACTGTGTTTGAGGACGGAGGAAATCCGTCTTCAAATCTACTCTGGATATTTCACCAGCGAATTCCCTCTTCCAATATTCTTCCTGTTTTGTAATATCATGAACATTCTGCCATACACTAAAATCTTTATACTGGACTCGATTAGAATTTTTATTCATAAGTTCACCTCTTAATGACGATCAGTTCCATCATTTTCATAAAATTCATTTACTTGATGCAGTATAACTGGAAGACTTTCTCCATCACATATAATATGATGAATATCAACAAACAGGTAGGAACCATTTGTTGTCTTTACTAATTTTACACGCATCAATGGTGCTTCGGATAGATTAAACGGTTGAACAAATTTATCATATTCCGTTTGTATATCCAGTGTATCCACTTCGATGTAGTCTAATAAAACCCTTGCGTCTGGAGAAATTGTTTGAACCGGCTCACTGTCCACAACCTGGAAACTAGTTCGCAGTATCTCTTCGTGCTCCAACAGTTTATCCAAAGCTTTCTGTAATCGTTCTTTATCCAGCGGTTCTTCATAAGCATAGACATCCGATATGTTGTAGTTAATGTTAGGTCCCGTCACCTCGTCCAGAAGATAGAGTCGTTTTTGAGCTGCACTTGCAGGGTAGTATTCAGCCGCTGAAACTTGTGCTATTGCCACAAATGTTGAGACCTCTGTAGACCCCATTTTTTCTGCTATCTGCTCCGGAGTACCAAAAGCAAAAATATCGCTAAGTGATAGCCTTACTCCTGTGGCTTTCTCCAATTCATTACACAGTAACACTGCTTTCAGTGAAGATCCTCCCATCTCAAAGAAACTATCTGTTATACTTATATCTTCCACACCCAGTATCTGCTCGAATGCCTGTACTACCAGCATTTCATTCTCATTTCGTGGTGTAACATATTCCTTTGACTTATACTCCGGCAGCGGCAATGACGCTCTGTCAAGCTTACCATTACGTGTCAGTGGAATTGCATCAATTGGAATAATGTGTGCAGGTACCATGTAATCTGGCAATACTTTTCTCAAGTGGATTTTTACGTCCTTTTCCTCTATTTCTGTCTCAGCTATTATGTATGCACACAAATATTTCTCTTGCACTTTGTCTTCCCGAACTACTACTACAGCTTCACTTATGCCTTCAAGTTCCAATAAACGGCTTTCTATTTCTCCGGGTTCAATACGATATCCTCTGATTTTTGCCTGGTCATCCATACGTCCAATGTATTCAATATTTCCATCCGGTAACCAACGTGCCAGATCTCCTGTTCGGTACATCTTTCCTGTTCCCAATGGGTTATCTACAAACTTCTCGTCTGTCAGCGTTTGTCGATTCAAATATCCTTGAGATACACCGTCACCCGTTATACATAACTCACCTGGAACTCCAATTCCACAAAGTGCATTTCCATTTAACATATAAATCTTTAATGTTGGAAGCGGCTTTCCTATGTCACTGATTCCTCTCTCGATGGCTTCAGTGTCAATATCACGATAAGTAGCATATACAGTGGTTTCTGTTGGTCCGTACATATTTACCAGACGACAATGCCTGTTGTTCTCATGCCATTTCTTCAAACGTGTTGGATAAAGTGCCTCTCCTGCAAGAATAACATACCGTAAACTATTTATTGTTTGTCCTGTCGTTGCATCGATCAATGCATAAAATGGGGAAGGTACCTGACATAAGATTGTTACTGCTTCTTTTTGCAGCAGCTCTCCAAATGCATAGGCATCTTTTACCGTATCTTCAGAAGGTATTACAAGCTTTGCCCCATTTAACAGGCTACCAAATATTTCCCAAACAGAAACATCAAAACAATAAGAATGGAATTGTACCCAAATATCATTTTCATATAAATCAAGCTTGAACTTGTCATTCTTAAATAACCGCACTACATTTACATGCTGAATCATAACACCTTTTGGCCAGCCAGTCGTACCGGAAGTATAAATAATATACATCAAATCACCTGGTTGATTTACATGGGTAAGGTTGCTGCATTCCATCTCATAATTTGCCTCATCATGAAGATACAATATAGGAATGTAAATTTCAGGTTCTTTTGCACCACATAATACTACCTTTGGTTTACAATCATTGATGATATAATTAATTCTTTCCTCCGGATAAGATGGATCAACCGGCACATAAGCCGCACCAGCCTTTAGAATAGCATATATGCCCACCATCATCTCTAACGACTTTTCTGTTAAGATAACTACAAAGTCATTTGGTTGAATATCATATTCCTTTCGCAGTTTTCTTGCCAGGGCATTTGCACGTTCATTTAGTTGTGCATAGGTCAGCTGTTGTCCTTTAAATGTGATTGCTATATTATCAGGTACTCTGGCAGCCTGCTCTTCAAATAACTGCACAATCGTCTTATTATGAGGGTATTCTGCATCCGTCATATTGAACTCACCCAATATTTTTTCTTCTTCGTCCGTATCTGTCAGGGGAATATCCTGCATCTTCTTTTCTGGAGACATTACAACTTCTTCAAGTAGTGTTACAAAATGTTTTGCCATGTACTGGATAGTTTCTGGTTTGAATAAGTCTGTAGAATATTCAAAATCAATCTTATAGCCTTCTGAATCGCTTATCATTGTTAATGTCAGGTCAAATTTAGAAATATTTCCTTCGACTGATTCTCTCGTTCCAAATTGAATACTATCCGAATAACTCTCTCTCTCATTGTCCTGCAATACAAACATCACATCGAATACCGGGTTTCTTGAGAAATCTCTCTTTACTCCCACTTCTTCAACTAAATCTTCAAACTGATATTCCTGGTTGTCGTATGCCTGCAAACACTTCTCTTTTATACCTGATAATACATTCTCAAATGTATCATCGGAGCAGACATTTCCTTTGATTGCCAGAGTATTTACAAACATTCCCAACATGTTTTGTGTATCAGTATGGGTTCGTCCTGATATTGGAGTTCCTACTATGATTTCTTCCTGTCGGCTGTATTTTCCTAACAATGACATAAAGGTTGACAGCAATACCATAAACTCAGTTGCACCGTACTTCTTTGCTAACTCTTTTACCTGGATACTAATTTTTTCTTCTGCCTGTGTCCGGAAATTAGCACCTCTAAAGCTTTGCTTTTGAGGACGTGGATAATCCGTCATTAAATCCAGGATTGGTATATCGCCAGAAAATTCTTTCTTCCAGTATGCTGCCTGTTCTGTAATATTTCTGGCATTCTGCCAAACACAAAAGTCTTTATACTGTACTCGTGGTGTTAACAATTTTCTTTCTTCATATAACTCTTGTATTTCGTAAAGCATAATTGGCATACTTCCTGCATCACATAAAATATGGTGAATATCTAAAAACAAGTATGAACCATTTGGAGTATCCAGCATTTGTGCACGCATCAGTGGTGCTTTTGACAAGTCAAACGGTTGGACAAAATCATTATATTCGTCTTGAATATACTGTGAATCTGCTGTATTCACTTTACTGTGTTCCAGCACAATTCTTGCACTTGAGGCAATTTTTTGAATTGGTTCACCATCCACCATATGAAAGCTTGTCCGCAAAATTTCTTCACGCTCTGATAATTGATCCAATGCTCTCTGAAGCCGCTCATCGTCTGGTTTAACTTTAAGCTTTATTACTACAGGAATATTATAAGTTGTACCAGGACCTGTTAGTTGGTCTAAAAGATAAAGCCTCTTTTGAGCTGAACTTATGGAATAGCTTTCTGCTTCTGCTATTTTTGGTATTTCTTCAAACGCACTTACCTTTGAGTTTTTAATTCTTTCTGCAATATTCTTTGGTGTAACTAAATCAAAAATCTCTCTAAGCGGCAGTCTTACCCCTGTACTCTTCTCCAATTCATTACACAGCTGGATTACATTAAGGGAGTATCCTCCTAAATCAAAGAAGCTGTCAGTTATTCCAACTCTATTTACTCCCAGTACTTGTGCAAATGCTTCTGTTACCAGATTTTCTGTCTGAGTCTTTGGTGCCTCGTATCCTCTTGTCATCTTACTTTCTTCAAAATACTTTTCCGGGTCCGGCAATAACTTACGATCTACTTTACCATTTGCAGAAAGCGGGATTTCATCTACTTGTACTAATTGTGCCGGTACCATATAATCAGGAAGGTATTTTGCCAGCTCTCTCTGTATTTCTGCCAATTCTACCATCTCGTCAGCAACAATATACCCACACAGATGTTTTTCTCCCTGTTGATCACAATAATCTGCTACTACTGACTGGCGAATTTTTGGCAAATGATTGATACAGTGTTCTATCTCTCCTAATTCGATACGGTGTCCTCGTATCTTAACCTGGCTGTCTCTTCTTCCAAGGAATTCTATATATCCTTCCGGACCCATAACACCATAATCACCTGTTTTGTACAGATACCCTAATCTGTGTTTGATAAAGGATGCCCTCGTCTTCTCTTCTTCACCCAGATAGCCCGCGGCTACTCCTTTTCCTCCAATATGGAGTTCTCCCGGAACTCCTACCGGGCATTCTTCTCCAAATTCATCTAGTACATAGATCTGTTGATTTTTCAATGGGTATCCATAAGGAATACTCTTCCACTCTTGTCTCACTTCCTTGATTGGAAAATATATGGACCATATGGAACCTTCCGTTGCTCCACCTAAACTGATTACCTGTGCTTTTGGCATCCTTGTTTTGATTTTCTCTGGCAGACCAAGAGGAATCCAGTCACCACTCAGCATAACAACACGTAAGCTTTCTGTTGAAGATCTCTGCACTGTGTCTTGATTTGTGCTTTCCATATACATATCCATAATTGCCGGAACAGAATTCCATATGGTGATTTCTTCTTCTAGCATGATCTGATGAATGCTGTCCATGTCTAAAAGATCTGGAATTAACACTAACTGGGCTCCGCTAATGAACGCTCCAAAAATATCATAGACGGATAAGTCAAAGCACATGGATGATAGTGCTATGATTTTATCTTCTCTGCCTACTTTAAATTTTTCATTAATATCTAATAATGTATTCACTACTGCTTCATGGGTGATGACAACTCCCTTAGGATGTCCTGTACTTCCTGACGTATAAATAGCATAGGCTTTATCCTGCCGGCAGTTTTCTAACGACTCTAAAGTTCCATCGTTATAGGAAGAAAGGTTCTCTTTTTCATATATATCCGGGTGAAGCATCAGCTTGATATCACTATGTTCCACGATATATTCTATTCTTTCCTGAGGATGTTCCGGATTAACAGGAATATAAGCATGTCCGGCTTTTAAAATAGCCACAGTATTTACAATTGTCTCGATTCGTCTTTCTGCCCAAACTCCAATATAAGAATTGTGCGGATAGTTTTGTTCTGCTAAATAGCGGGCTATCTGATTTGATTTTCTTGCCAATTCACCATAGGTCAATGTATCCTGTCCTAATTTAACTGCAATCGCATCCGGAGTCTTCCGGCATTGACGGTCTATTAATTTTTGCAGTAAATCTCCTTCATAATCTCCTTGTGTATGATTGTAATCAAGAAGCAGTTTAGATTGTTTCAAAGGCAGCGGCACAGATGCAGGATTATTCTCTATAACTTGCTGTAACCGAAGTTGATAAGTTTCAAACATAGCACTTATCATATCTTCATCAAACAAATCTTCTACATAATCCCAAGCCATTAATAATTCTCCATCTTTATCCATAACCTGAAGAGCTAAGAACTCTTGTGAAGTCTGGCTTATTCCATATTTGAATTCTTCTCTGCTGCCCATATTGGTATTGAAAGAATCTGCTTCGTCCCGAAGCATAGTCGTAAATATAATTGGCATTACAGCTTGATCTTCTTGACCACGGTTTTCAGCCAGATCATGGATGAAATCAACCCCACTGTAAAATCTGTGATCTAACGCTTCAAATAATCCATTCTGGATCTTAGAAGCCCTTTCCCAAAATTCTCTGGAAGATGATAAATCGATATCTAACAACAATTTTGATACAAAATCTCCCATCAGACGCATTCCATCCTGATGAAAAGGCTGACTACTAGACAGATTCAAATTAAGGGCCATATTTGATTGATTGCTCCATTTACATAGAACTTCCGCATATATTGTGCACAATACCACGGATGGTGCAATTTTTTTATCCAAAGCTTTGTCTTTCACAATTGTCCAGTCTTTCCCAGAAATTTTCGTTTCTAAACGTTTCACTGCTGCGTTATTTACAACCTTCCCATCAGAAAGAAATGGCAGCTGTGGTGCAAGTGGGAAATTCTCTACTTTTCTCTTCCAATAAGCTTGATCTCTTTGATACAAGGCCTGCATCAGATCTGAAACTTCCTGTGCTAAATGATTGGCACGATTATTAAGTTCTGCTTGTGTCGAATCTATCTCCTCTTTCTTAACATCCTCTTTCTTAAGCAGCTTTTGCAAGCTATCCTCTGGATGTTTTACAACTTCTGAGAGCAATGAAACATAATCATCCACCATTTGCTTTATGGTTTCCTGTTTAAATAAATCTGTACAATACTCTAAGTTAACCACATAACCCTCTGATGTATGTATTATCATTAAATTCAGATCAAACTTAGCTACTTTTCCTTCCATTGGTACCCATGTTCCACTCATAATGCTCTTTAGACCAGACATAATTTCACTCTCTGACATCATAAACATTACATCAAATAGTGGATTTCTTGATAGATCTCTCTTTACATCTACCGCCTCAACCAAGTCTTCATATTGAAATTCCTGATTATCGTATGCACGAAGACATTTTTCTTTTACTCCAAGCAATACCTGTTCAAAACTCTCCTCTTGTTTCACTTTTCCTTTGATAGCCAAGGAGTTCACAAACATTCCCAGCATTTCTTGTGTATCAACGTGGGTTCTGCCTGATACAGGGGTCCCGACTATGATTTCTTCCTGTTGACTGTATTTGCTCAATAGAAGCATAAAGGTTGATAACATAATCATGAATTCTGTAGCACCATAATTCTTTGCTAATTCTTTTATTTCCATACAAACTGGTTCTTCAATCTTAGTTTGTACATCGGCACCTTTGAAGCTCATTTTCTTAGGACGTGGAAAATCTGTATTCAAATTTAGTATTGGTATTTCGCCTGAGAACTCGTTCTTCCAATATGCTGCCTGTTTCGTAATATCCTGAGTAATTTGCCAAGCAGAGAAATCTTTATACTGAACCCGCGGCATTGGTAAAGTATGTCCTTCATATAACTCACTTATCCGGTTCATCATAATAGGCAGACTTTCTCCATCAAAAATAATATGATGAATATCCAGCATCAAGTAAGAAGCTTTTGGTGTCTGTAATAGCTTAACCCGCATCAAAGGTGCTTTGGATAAATCAAATGGGCAGACAAAATTATCATATTCAGCCTGAATATCTACTGTATCTGCTTCTTTGTAATCTAATATTACTCTCCCATCTGGTTGAATCATTTGAACTGGCTCTCCATTCATAAGATGGAAACTGGTTCTCAATATTTCTTCCCTCTCTAAGAGTTTATCTAATGCTCCCTGTAACTGATCTTTATCCAGAGTGTTTTCATATTTTATAACATTAGAAATGTTATAGGAAATACTAGGACCTACCATCTCATTTAGAAGATAAAGCCGCTTCTGAACAGAGCTCATAGGATAGAACTCTGCTTTAGCTATTTTCGGTATTTCTGAAAAACTATCAGGTTGTAAACTTCTAATTTTCTCCCCAATACGTTTTGGTGTAGCTAAAGCAAATATTTCACTAAGCTGCAGTTTTATGCCGATTGTCTTTCCTAATTCGTTACACAATAATGTAGCTTTGAGTGAATGACCACCCAAGTCAAAAAAGCTATCATTGACACTAATTTCTGTTATTCCAAGGATTTTCTCAAATGCTTCAACTACTAACTTCTCTTCTCTGTTTGCCGGTGCTACATATTCCTTTAATTTATATTCTGGTTCCGGCAGTGCCCCTTTATTAAGCTTCCCATTATGACTTAACGGAATTCGGTCAATAGGGATAATATATAAAGGAACCATATAGTCTGGTAACTTTTTGCGTAATTGGCTCTTGATTTTATCTTCGTCTAATTCTTCTACTTCCGTACGAACGACTACATAAGCACACAGATATTTTTCTCCTTGCTTGTCTTGTCGTACTACAACGGCTGCTCCACTGACTCCTTCAAGTTTCAATAAAGTACTTTCTATTTCTCCTGGCTCGATTCTGAAACCTCGTATCTTAACCTGATCATCTATACGGCCAAGATACTCGATATTTCCATCCGGCAGCCACCGTGCCAAATCACCTGTTTTGTACATCATTCCTGAACCAAAAGGATTTTTAATAAATTTCTGTGCTGTCAATTCTTCACGATTTAAGTATCCACGTGACACACTTTCTCCTGCAATACATAATTCCCCTGCTACTCCTATTCCAGCTATTTTTTCATTAGATAATATATAAATTTGTGTATTACTAATAGGCTTACCAATTAATATTTTATCTACATTTAAGTCTGTTGGACAATGATATCCACTGGAATTCACTGTAGTTTCTGCTGGACCATAGAGATTAAGCAGCTCTGCTCTTACTTGTCCTTTTTCCCTTAATTGATTATAATGTCTCACACTTTCTGCATTCAGTTTCTCACCAATATTAATGATATAACGCAGGGTATTTATTTTCTCTTTGCTCGTATCTAATTCTTCTAAAAACATATTGAACATTGAAGGAACGAACTGGATTGCATTTACTTTGTAATCCTGAATTATCTTGATTATCTTGTCACTTTGACTTTCTTCTCCTTGTTGTAAAATAACAAGTTTACCACCTTCCAGCATCCACCAGAATACTTCCCAGGCAAAAACATCAAATACACAAGTGGTCTTCATTAAAAGGGATTCTCCCTCGTGCAATGGATATTCTCTTTGTGTCCATATCTGCTGATTGACTATATGCTGATGCTCTACCATAACCCCTTTTGGTTTTCCTGTTGTACCAGATGTATAAACCAGGTAAATAAGATCATGAGGAGTATTCACATGTTCCGGATTCTCTGCACCTTCTTCATAATCCCTTGTACTATACAAGTCAACAACCTTTTCAGGGGAAATATCATATTCGCCATGACCAATTAAAACCGCTTTTGGCTGGCTGTCTTCCAATATGTACTTGATACGTTCTTCTGGATAAAATGGGTCAATTGGAACATATGCTGCTCCTGACTTTAGGATTGCATATAATCCCACCACCATCTCTAAACTTCTTTCTGCTATAATAGCAACAAAATCGTCAGGCTGGATATGGTATTCCCGTCGTAACTTTAATGCAAGTTTATTGGCACGGGCATTCAGTTCCGCGTAACTCAATTTCTCATCCCCACATACTACTGCTGTATTATCAGGAGTTCTTGCTACTTGTTCTTCAAATAATTGTACAATTGTCTTGTCTCTTGGATAGTCACTATCCGTTGCGTTAAACTGTACTAATTCTTTCTTTTCTTCTGCTTCATTTGTCATATCTAATTCATTTAATTTCGTCTGTGGTGCTGCAATTGCTTGTTCCATAAGTCTTTGCAAATGAGAACCAATAATATTTATTTCTTCCTTATTATACACCTTTGTACTAAATAGAATTCTAAAATGAAGACTATCACTCTTAAATGCCGTCATTCCCAAATCATATCCGATTTGTTCCCGGTAATATTCAGATTCCACATTTAAGTTTCCATCAATATTTATACTTGTTCCTTGATAGCCTTCAAAGAAGAATAATGTTCCAATTAAATCTCTTCCTAATACGGTACGATTCTGTATTTCTGCCAAGGAAAGGAAATCGTGTTCATTTGCAGCAATTGCCTGGCTCTGCAATGATTTCAATAAATCAGCAAACGTGTCTTCTTTTGTTGTGGATATACGTACTGGTATTGTATTGATAAATAAACCAACGATCTCTTCAATACCTTCAATCTCTGCATTTCTACCAGATACAACTTTTCCATATACCACATCATCTGTCAGATTGTATTTTTCCAATAATACTCCCCAACAAGCCTCTACCAGCGTGTTCAATGTTACATCATACTGGGCACATATGGCTTCTGCTTGTTCGGTTACCTCCAGGCTTAACTTAAACTCCTGACTCTGACTCTCTTCTTCTGTTTCTTCCGGACGACCTATAGGCAGAATATCAGCCCTTGTCTCATATCCTTGAAGAAGGTCTTCCCAATATTTAAGACTTATCTCTTTATCTTTTTCATTGATGTAATGTACAAATTTTTCATAGCGTCCAATTTTATTAGAAGCAGCCTTAGCAGATACTCTTAATCGTTCGTCGTCTGTTGCCATATACGCACTAAACAATTCTTTACGCAAAATTGGTAAACACCAGCCATCCAGAATAATGTGATGGTTCGTCATGATTAACCGATACCCACTATTGTTTATTTTTACCAGATTCATACGAATTAGTGTATCTTCTTCCAGTTCAAATCCACGTTTTACATCTTGTTCCTTTAAATCAAGATAAGCGGATTCATTATCTACTTCCATATAATTAAATTCCGGAATTCTTTCTTTCAACAAAACTTGTCTTGGCACACTTACTCCCCGATAACAGATCTTTGTACGCAGAATATCATGCTGTGTTGCTAAATACTCAAAAGCTTTGTGCATCTTCTCTACATCTACTTCTGCCAACCGCATCGTCTGCTGAACAACATATTTCGTAGATGATTCATCTAAAAGCTTCTCATACAGCATTCCCTCTTGCATAGGAGTCAATGGATAGATACGTTGAATTTCTCCGCCGTGGATTTTGACAGCTTCCTGCACATAACAAAATTCACTATCTGTCCATACTCTCTCACCAAAATCACTTGCCGTTGACTCACTCTTCTGTGCATGGGAGCAATGTCCTGCGACTGCTATCAGTTCTTCTTCATATGCTTTTCCTATCTGCTCAATTCTCTCAGCTGAATAGCGACTGGTCTTGCAGGTTACTGTCATAGATAAACTACCTTCTTGTACATGACCTATGACGTTAATGGATGGTCCAAATTGGTTATGAGGATCCGTATCCTGTCCATAACCTAGTTGTGAAAACTGGAAATATGGATTGTCAGATTCTTTCTTTGTTCCCAGTTCTCCAAGATAATTAAATGATATATCCGGTGCAGCTTCCACATCCATTTCTTCTGAATTAACCATGTCTGCATTCTTTATGATGCCATAATCGATTCCATGTGCCGGCACACGTCGTAGTGTCTCTTTCGTATTTCGAATATCCTGTGCAATATCAGTACCTAACTCTTCTAAAACTACGGGATATATACTGGTGAACCAGCCTATTGTCCTGCCTAAATCAAAAGAACCTACTGTTTCTTCACGACCATGTCCTTCCATCTGTAAAGCAAGTATTTTCTGACCTGTTACTCTGTATACCGCACGTCCCAGTGCTGTTAAAAGTAAGTCATTAATCTCTGTATTATAAGCATGAGCACTTTCTTTTAATAATTTTTCTGTAATGGTGGCATTGAGGCATGCAACAGCTGTCTTCGGTTGGAATCCTCCATCAACTCCATCTTCTTTTAACTTACCATCAACCAATTTATTTTCTATTTCTGACCAGTAAGCTACCCTTCTCTTTAACTTTTCACTCTGGCTGTAATGAGCTAATCCCTCGCTCCATACTTTAAAAGAAACGGTTTTAGCCGGTAATGTTATCTCTTTCTGATCCAAAGCTTGGCAGTAGCCCTTCTCCAAATCTTCACTTAAGATCCGCCAGGAAATCACATCCATTATCATATGATGAGCCACCAACAGCATATAATCCTGCTCCGGCGTACAGAATAAAACAACCTGCAATAATGGTCCTTCCTCCAAATCCATCTTTACCTTCGTTGTCTTAATTTTTTCCTTAACCTCTTTAGATTCACATTCTATTTTTGTAAAGCCATACCATTTCTTATCGTCTGCTTTTCCTATAACCTGTTTCTTATCTTTGTACGTAGCTCTCAACATATCATGATGCTGCACTAATGCAGATAAAACTTTTTCCAGTGCCAGGGCATTTAGTTTTTCACGAACCTTAAACACTTGGCATACATTAAAATGTTCAGGATACATCATATTCTGTGCGAAGAAGTAGTTTTGAATTGGTGTCAGTGGAATTTCACCACTTATTTCTCCTTGCTCCGCAGGTATAAGTTCTTGTTTTGCGGATAAATTCATGGCTATTAGTTTTGGTGTTCTCTCCATCAAAAGATTTCGCATGGAGCTATCGTATCCCGCTTCTCTTATCTTGTTTAAAATATGGATAGCCTTAATAGAATCTCCGCCCAAATCAAAGAAATTGTCGTTTACGCTTACTCTTTCCATACCAAGTACATGTTCAAATGCCTCTACTACCAATTTCTCCGTCTGAGTCTTTGGTGCCTCGTATCCTCTTGTCATCTTACTTTCTTCAAAATACTTTTCCGGGTCTGGCAATAACTTACGATCTACCTTACCATTTGCAGAAAGCGGGATTTCATCTACTTGTACTAATTGTGCCGGTACCATATAATCAGGAAGGTATTTTGCCAGCTCTCTCTGTATTTCTGTCAATTCTACCGTCTCGTCAGCGACAATATACCCACACAAATGCTTTTCTCCTTGTTGATCACAATAATCTGCTACTACTGACTGGCGGATTTTTGGCAAATGATTGATACAGTGCTCTATCTCTCCTAATTCAATACGATGTCCGCGTATCTTAACCTGACTGTCTCTTCTTCCAAGGAATTCTATATATCCTTCCAGACGCATAACACCATAATCACCTGTTTTGTACAGGTACCCTAATCTGTGTTTGATAAAGGCTGCTTTCGTCTTCTCTTCTTCACCCAGATAGCCCACGGCTACTCCTTTTCCTCCAATATGGAGTTCTCCCGGAACTCCTACTGGGCATTCTTCTCCAAATTCATCCAGTACATAGATTTGCTGATTTTTCAACGGATATCCATAAGGAATACTCTTCCACTCCGGCTTCATTTCCTTGATTGGAAAATATATGGACCATATGGAACCTTCGGTTGCTCCACCTAAACTGATTACCTGTGCTTTTGGCATCCTTGTTTTGATTTTCTCCGGCAGACCAAGAGGAATCCAGTCACCACTCAGCATAACAACACGTAAGCTTTCTGTAAATGCTCTCTGCACTGTGTCTTGATTTGTGCTTTCCATATACATATCCATAATTGCCGGAACAGAATTCCATATGGTAATTTCTTCTTCTAACATGATCTGATGAATACTATCCATGTCTAAAAGATCTGGAATTAACACTAACTGGGCTCCGCTAATGAGCGCTCCAAAAATATCATAGACGGATAAGTCAAAGCACATGGATGATAGTGCTATGATTTTATCTTCTCTGCCTACTTTAAATTTTTCATTAATATCCAATAATGTATTCACTACTGCTTCATGGGTGATGACAACTCCCTTAGGATGTCCTGTACTTCCTGACGTATAAATAGCATAGGCTTTATTCTGCCGGCAGTTTTCTAACGACTCTAAAGTTCCATCGTTATAGGAAGAAAGGTTCTCTTTTTCATATAGATCCGGGTGAAGCATCAGCTTGATATCACTATGTTCCACGATATATTCTATTCTTTCCTGAGGATGTTCCGGATTAACAGGAATATAAGCATGTCCGGCTTTTAAAATAGCCACAGTATTTACAATTGTCTCGATTCGTCTCTCTGCCCAAACTCCAATATAAGAATTGTGCGGATAGTTTTGTTCTGCTAAATAGCGGGCTATCTGATTTGATTTTCTTGCCAATTCACCATAGGTCAATGTATCCTGTCCTAATTTAACTGCAATCACATCCGGAGTCTTCTGGCATTGCTGGTCTATTAATTTTTGCAGTAAATCTCCTTCATAATCTCCTTGTGTATGATTGTAATCAAGAAGCAGTTCAGACTGCTTCAAAGGCAGCGGCACAGATGCAGAATTATTCTCTATAACTTGCTGTAACCGAAGTTGATAAGTTTCAAACATAGCATTTATCATATCTTCATCAAACAAATCTTTTACATAATCCCAAGTCAATAATAATTGTCCGTCTCTTTCCGTAACCTGGAAATCTAAAAATACTTGAGGGGTCTGGCTTATTCCGTATTTTATCTTGCCCCATTTTGTCATACTATCTGTAAATTCCAATTTGTCAAATAACATACTGGTAAATACAATTGGCATAATTGCTTTACTAGTCATTTCTCTTTTACTTGCAATATTTCGTATAACATCAACACCACTATAAAAACGATGGTCTACTGCTTCAAATAATATATCTTGAACCATAGATGCTCTCTCCCAAAAAGCTCTATGAACAGACAAATCAATATCTAACAACAAAACTGATGTAAAATCTCCAATTAACTTCATTACATCCGGATGAAAGGACTGTCGATTAAATAATG
Organism: Mobilisporobacter senegalensis; assembly: GCF_003752155.1. Taxonomy (GTDB): domain Bacteria; phylum Bacillota; class Clostridia; order Lachnospirales; family Lachnospiraceae; genus Mobilisporobacter; species Mobilisporobacter senegalensis. Next base: position 98,308 of record NZ_RJVG01000009.1, read on the forward strand.
TTAAATTAAGTGCCATTCTGGATTGATTGCTCCATTTGCACAAAATTTCTGCATAAATTGTACATAAGAATACGGATGGTGTCACGCCATGCTGAGTTGCCAAGCTTTTCACAATATTCCATTTATCAGCTGTCAGACTCTTCTCCAATCGTTGAAATATAGGTTTCTCTATGGTTTCTGGCTCACGAACGAATGGCAGCTGAGGTGCATATGCAAAATTTTCTATTTTGGCTTGCCAATAGTCCCCAGCTCTTTGATAAGCTGAAGTTTCACGAAAACTCTCCAATGCTCTTACATAATCTGAAAACTGGAATTCTAAAGGTTTCATTTCCATATCCGGTTTCTCATAATAATTCATTATCTCTTGTATGAAAATTAATAAACTGCCTCCATCAGCAATTAATAAATCAATATCCAGGAAAAGATAATTTCTTTTCTCACCAAGAATAAATGCAGACAACTCAAATAATGGCCAATGATCTTGTTGGAAAACAAAATGTGACCTGTGATTTCTTTTTTCCAATATACGTTTTTGTTGCTCATCTGAAGATAAGTCTTGTAAATCTTCTATACAAATATTATAAGAAGAAATAGAACGACGAACTTTTTGGAATCCTGTTTCATCAAAAATAGTACGCAGCATAAGCTGATGTTCTAAAACATGATTCAACGCATCATTTAAGCGTTTTATATCCAATGCTGTTTCAATCTCATAATATGCATGTGTAGAAACATTACCCATTTCCATAATATTTTGTCTTCCAACTAAATAGGCTCCTTGTATTTCTGTTACTGGAAACGGCTCATACCACATGTCTTTATTGCCTGTTAATTCAGATGTATTGACATCCTCTATCTTTAGTTGTTCCTCAACAAACATAATTATTTGTTCTAGTGTAGACATTTTTAACAGGCTTACAATAGGAATTTCAACTTGAAATCTTTGATTTATTTCATCCTGGAAACGAATCAGTGTTAATGAACTAACTCCCATCTGAGAAATAGCATCATCTACTTTCAAAGAAGTAATAGAGAATACATCTTTTGCAATTTCAAGGATTTGATTTTCAATCTCTGTTTTGTTCCATGGTGACTTCTTTGTAGATTTTTCAATACTCTGATAAGAATATGGAGCTATTGCCATAACTTCATCAAACTCATGATTCTCAAATTGCTCCATTAAACGATATCGCTGCACCTTCCCACTTGTTGTTTTCGGTATCGTTTTTATTGGTATTACATAATCTGCAGCTATTCCTACCCGTTCTAATACCATATTCTGTACTTGATGGGCAAGTGGCAAAAATGTCTTAACATCATGCCGATCATGTACAAATACTATAATTTCATCTTTGTTAGATGATTGACTGCGAGAATAACACACAACTACTTGAGACAATTGTGGTATCGCCAATGTTAACATATTTTCTATATCACTGGCATAATAATTCTGACCATTTACAAACAGAATATCCTTCTTCCTGCCCATTACAATTAATTCTCCATTGCGTATAAATCCCAAATCTCCCGTATAGAAGAAGCCCTGCTCATTGAAAGGGGAACTATCTTGATTCATATATCCCCCAAATACATTTTTCCCTTTGATAACTATATTGCCTATGTAATTTTCTCCTAAGATATGGTCCTCATCATCTACAATCATTAATTCTAATCCATCTAATGGTTGTCCTACTATAGCGAACTCTGCTGCATTGGGCTCCTTCGTTTCTACATACTCCACTTCTTGACCAGTACGGGCTTTATGACGGTTAATACATACACTTCTATTATGTCCTTCTGTAGGAATTGTAACAGCCACACAAGCTTCTGCCATACCATAGACTTGATGGATCGTATTCTCACGCAAGCCATAAGGCGAAAATTTTGCATAAAATCGTCTAATGGTATCCATTGATATTGGTTCTGCCCCGCACATTATGTTTCGTACACTGGATAGATCAATATTATTTAAACGGGAACCCTTCATAGTATTCATCATCCAGTCTAATCCAAAATTAGGACTTGCAAGTACCGTTGCTTTTAATTGTGTACATTTTTGAAAATATAACCAGGATTTCTTTAAAAACATAACAGAATTTAAGAGGAATTGAGATACTCCCACAAATATAGGAGTTAAATGATAACCTATCAACCCCATATCATGTGTCAATGGTAACCAGCTTGCCATAATATCATTTTTCTGTAGTTTCATACGTTCTGATATCTGTGACAAATTATAAGCTAAATTTTTATGTGTCAATTTTACTCCTTTGGGATTACCTGTGCTGCCAGACGAATATTGTATATAGGCTACATCCTCACAATCTACTGTAACGCATTGTCCCTCTTCCAAATTCGAAGCTAAGGTTTCATACTCTAAATATTTCAAATTATTTGCTTCATAATGTTCTCTAACTATATCTAAATTTTCTTTATCAGAAATTATCCACGCATCTGACAACTGTTTGCTTACTTTTACCAGCTTTTTGAAAGCTTCCGTATCAGGCGATGCAAGTAGCGGCACAGACAAAGGAACGGGTATCATTCCTCCTAAAATACAACCCCAAAACAACCTTATAAAGAATAGATTATTGTTTGTCTGAAAGATAATATGAGAGCCCTGTTTAAATCCCTGCTTTTGTAATGCCCCTAAGATGCATTTGGCATTAAAATAAAGCTTTTCATAAGACTCAAATAATTCAGAGCCATCGTATTGAGTAAAGTAAATTCCCCTTGATTTTTCATTTGCATACTGTTTAAGTAATTGATCCAGTGTTATACTAACTTCATCCTCTAATAATGATTTTATAAAAGATTTCATATTTTCTCCCCCTTAATAGTAAGTTTTTACAGATAATTGCGAAACTAATATATATTCTAAATTGTGATACAACTCATACAAATTCCTCCGCTCCAACGCTCCTGACCCTTAGCTTCCGCTCCGGAATTGTATTATTTGTATCACAAATAACCAAAATTTTAGAGTTTCGCAATTGACTATTAACAATTTTTATCCAGGTAGTCCATAATATCCTGCACCACTACCATTTTACGAATCGCCCTTTCTGAAACTTCTACCTCAAACTCCTCTTCAATCCTTGTAACCAGAGAAAAAACATCCAGTGAATCCAGTCCCAGATCAGCTACTAATGCCGCATCCTCAGAAATTGGTATGTTGCTCTTCACATAGTCCTGCAGTATTGTTGTCAATTTTTCTAACATCCTTCTTCTCCTTTGATCATTTTGTAAAGTTTCTTATAATTTTCTTTGTTGTGGTCTTCTTAAATTCCTCTTCTCGGAATGTGATGCTCTGTATTTGTTTGAATACCGGCTTTCCATGATTATAGGTATTAATAAACTTTCTTACTGCATCCTGATTTTCCAATTCTGAAAAGATTGCCGCATGCAAACGATCCTCTTGTCCATACACGATCACTTCATGGATCCATTCACAATTCATCAACTCTGCCTCTATCTCTTCCGGATAAATATTCTTTCCATTGCTTAAAATAATCAGATTCTTTTCCCGGCCTGTAATATACAAAAATCCTTTTGAATCCAAATATCCAATATCTCCTGTATTGAACCATCCATCACAGATTGCATTGTTCGTGGCTTGTTCGTCCTTATAATAACCGAGCATTACGTTTGGTCCTTTGACTAAAATCGGACCATTTCCCTCCTGGTCGCAAGGTCCTATTTTCACTTCATTGCTTACTAATGGTAAGCCCACACTTTTGTAACTATAGTATTGGTTCCGATTCACCGCAACCACAGGAGAACACTCACTAATTCCATATCCGTTTAAAACGGTAATTCCCAACTCTTCGAATCCTTTTATGTACTTACCCTCTAGGAAGGCTCCACCTGAAACAATCAATCCCAAATTCCCACCAAACTGATCTATGATTTGCTTAAATAGCAGTCTTCTTATATCAATTCCAATCCTTCTCAGGCAATTACTAATTCCAATGACCCACTTCAGTTTTGTGGTGATTTTCTTTTCATTTGCAACTTCCCAAATTCGTTTATACATAGTTTCCACAAACATGGGAACTAAGAACATACAATATGGCTTAAACTGTTTTAAATCTGAATTGAACTTTTTTAAACTGGAGTTAATAGGAATCCGGATACCCCAGTTAAGCATACATAATATACTTGTTGTAAATGCAAAGGTATGATGCAGCGGCAATACCAGCATTGATGATTCTGTAACCAGGACATTTTGACAAGATCCTGCTACATTAGATGCTAAGTTTCTGTTGCTAAGCATGACCCCTTTTGGTTTTCCCGTTGTTCCAGAAGTATAGATTATTGTACATAGCTGGTCAGGATCAATCTCATTGTCTATAAAGGTCTTCTTCTGCTGAACTTCCCCTTGTCCTTTCTCCCTGTATTCATTCATATTTTTCATATTAAAATAACATCGTATCTTTGTACTAAGGGTTTGTAGTTCCTCTGCCACATCCCCGTAATCATCCGAATATACTATTGCTTCAACGCCACTATTCTCTGTGATGTTGTAGATTTCTTGAATGGACAGATCTTTGTCAATTGGAACTACCACATTGCTTCCAATCACCGTTGCAAAATAGCTAACAATCCATTCATAACTATTTTCTCCAATGATGGCAATCTTGCTATCTTTCAAAAGATTGGCATAGAAAAAAGTTCCCAGGTTAATAATGTCGTCCTGAAACTCTTGATATGTCTTTGTTACATATTCTTTTTTCTGATAAAACTCAAATGCCATATGACTTGGATTATTACTCACCTGATTTCTTACTAAATCCTTTAAATCCAAGGGTTGATATGGCTCATATTTTGGATAATCTTTTCCTTTCATGTCCCTTATACACTCTCCCTCTCTTAGTTCATTTACGATATTTTTATTTTTTCATATTTGGATACCTGCATTTGTAGTCTCAATTTTTAGGCAAAAAAAATACACCTATTGAAAGCCAGGTGTATTTATGATATAATTTATTTGTTGAATAGATATTATATCAAGCCTAGCTTGCAATAGTATCACAAAATATGTCTCTGTTACCAGCAGAGGCATATTTTATTAAATAAAAAAATAGACATAGGTATAAGCAACCTACGTCTTCAAAAAGGGAACATTCAAACACTTTCAAATATCTCCATAATAAATATAAAATTCAGTTCTCCCCTATGATTCAATAAAGTATACCCTTCTTTTGTATTGTAATACTTTTTTTTCCTATTGTCAACAAATTTTAACAATTCATCCATATTAATGGAAACTGTGAATTTGAATGTTGTGTAAATATTTGGTAATTATTTGATATTTCCTATCGTATTACGTATAGTAAGTACTATGCTATCTTAACCTCATTTGGAGTTCTGTATCCCAGTATCTTTCTTGGATAATTATTAAGCCAATTTTCTATATACTTTTTATCAGACAACCACCATACGGCTATCTATCCATAGATACCCACATGGCGGTTGTATTTGACATAATATTACTTTAGAATTCCCCAGCAAGTCCTCTTTCATTAAGAAACGTTTCCGAGTCAGAAATTGCTTTATTCACAACTTCTGTATTCACTTTATTAGGTTCTGTTTCATTACCAGATGCCAAAACAAGCTGAATTTTTCTCATATTGAAAAGAAGATTTACAAGCAAAGCTACGTTTTCAGTAATAAGCTTTTCTTCTGCGGTGAAAGTATCCCAATCTGTCTTCTTCAAAACTTCAACTACATTACTTAGCTTATCCATGTGATCTATGTAAACTCTGTTAACCTTATCGGAGCAACCACCGTGGTCACAGATACTGTGAGAATTGGAATCGGTATTCACGGTGCTGCGAAAATGAAAGAGGCAAATGATATGTGATTAATTTCATCAATCTATTACCGGCGATTCCTCAACGGAAAAATCACATCACGTAAAATCTGTGGATAGATTTCTTCGCGAAGTTTTTTGTTGTACTTTATTTTATTTGGTAAAGGATTTAAGGATCTCTTTTTATATGCCTCGTAATTCTGAGAATTTGTAAGCTGAGTCTCTCCTACTTGCTTATCGCGTTTTTCCCTATAGTTTTCTAGATAAAACTTTAACTCTTCATATCCCACAAACCATTCATCTGATACTTTTCTAATAGTATCATCAATAGTTCGCTCTATCATATCATTTAAAACATCTAGAACGCTCTTATCCTCAAACCTCGCTACATTCATTTGAATCTCAAGCCACAACTGCATCATGACACTGCCTAATTGAGGATTGCGACCACTTAAATCATTAATGTATTTATCAATTTCCTCCCGACTTTTTTCTTTCACCGACTGTGCAACATAATCATCTCTTTCTGCAAACTTTAACATAATAGTATCATCCCTTGATGGCAGACTATATGCATTATTAACCGAAATAGCTTCACTGACAATAGGTATGAAGGATTGCATCAAAGATATAATGTATTCATAATTCACATCATCAATACGAATTGATGTCAATTCATACTCAACATCCAAAACACTTTCGTCCCCATCACCTCGATTTCGCTTTAATTCTTCAAGGATATTGATATAATAACCGTAATATTCTTCTATTTCTTTTTCAGTAATCTGAAATTCTACAGACAAAATTTCACTGTTATATTCTGAATAAACCTGTATAGAAGCAAACCATTTATCAAGTTCTTGAAATGCTTTTGCAAAGCTCTTCTTTTCTTCTTTTGTTTTTAAGGTTTGTACATCTTTAGGTTCTGCAGCAATGTTTCTTAGTTCATCAATACTCTTTTTTAATTCTTCCTTGGCTTCTTCAAAGGTTGGTGCTAAAACGAAATCTTCCCCACCATTTGAATATAGCAATAACGCAGCATCCACTTCCTTTTTATAGATTAATGGCGTTCTGAATGTTACAATCTGCCCATAAGTCTTCCTCTTATCATAAAGTCGATTAGTTCTTGAGAATGTCTGAATAATATCATATAGCTGCTGAGGTGGTCTATCGATAAATACTGTAGATAAGCATGGTGCGTCAAACCCGGTAAGCATACGATCTCTGACAATGACAATATCTAACTGATTTGAGCGAAGTTGATAGTGCTCCTCTTTTCTTGCCATTCTCTTACTTATATCAGCATTGTATGCTTTAATATTCTCCATAGACCATTTAGTGGCAAATTCAGCATTATAATCTTTGATTGATTCTTTCATTTTGTCTTGATTTAGCGAACTATCTTCTTCATTTTCTGAAACAGTATATGTTACTGCTACTTTTGGGAAATCCGGTAAAACCCTTTTTGTTTTTTCATCAATTTGAACAATCCCTCCGTCTTTATCAACAAGCTCACCATTCTTTAGCATTTTAAATAATTCATAGTATTTTTGTGCTTGTTTGATGGAAGATGTAGTAATGATAGCATTATAGATTTGCCCCACTCCATTGTCAAATCCCAGCTTTTTACGAGATTTATTTACAATTGATTTTATTACCTCTATCATGTGTTCTTGATTTTCATACACACTTGAAGGAATTAATTTTTCTTTTTCATCAGCTTCCAAGTCACATGGATTCTTACCAGTAGCTTGTTTCACAATGTCGTCTAACGTTTCATCACTTAATGTGTGCTTATATTCGACTTGAAAGCCTAAAACTGCCTTGTCATCAATGGCTTCCTTCACAGTATAACTATGTAGTTCCTCACCATATTGCCCCTTAGTAGTAGCTGGTAAATCTCCTAATGTTTTTTTCTTGTTTTCCGCAAAAATTGGTGTGCCTGTAAAACCGTACCACATAGAAGATTTAAAGAAAGTCTCAATTTTTCTCTTTTGCTGTGGTGATACTGCACGATGGCATTCATCAACAACAAAAGCTATTTTCAACTTACTTATACGATCAATTTTCTTTATATTTCTATCTGCTTTTCTCCATGTATCAAACCTATTGAGCATGGCACTAATTTTTTGCTTTGTAGTTACTATCATAGTTTGATCCTGTGAATAAAGCCTCTCGATCAGATTATTTGTATTATTTGTTTCATCAACGTCAATAACATCATTTTCTGCATATGATGTAAATGCTTCTGTTGTCTGCTGATCTAAATCTGTTCTGTCCACCACAAATATAGTTTTTTCAATTGAAGGGATTTGAAGTAAGTTTCTGGCAACTTTATAAGAAGTTAACGTCTTTCCCGAACCTGTTGTATGCCATATATATCCTGATTCTTGCCTTTTACTGGATTCTCTTACAGCTTCTATAGCATGAATTTGATATGGGCGAAGCAAAATTACACTCTTTTTATCACTATCCAGCACAGAATATTGAAGCACCATATTATGGGCAGCAGGAATGGATAATACATCCTCAGCAAACTCTAAATATTCCGTTACCGGCTTATTATTTTCGTCCACCCATTTTGTTAAAAATTTAGAATTCATTTTGAGACTTGAAGCTATATATCGGGACTCACTTCCATTACTGATAACAAACATCTGTAGCGTAGAGAATACCCCCCTATATTTACCTTCTTTCATGTATTTGTCTATTTGGTAAAACGCTTCCATATAACTATGCTTTCGACTCTTCAACTCAATTTGAATCATGGGCAATCCATTTATTAGTAAAGTTACATCAAATCTACGGTCTTGGTCTTCAAATATTGTTTTATCTCGCTTCACCTGATGCACTACTTGATATACCGTGTCACCACCTGCAACTGCATCACGTCTTCCTACAATCATAGGAATCCTGCCAAGACTGGCATCTTCTCTAGTAAGGATAATTTTATAGATACCATTTTCACCTGCAAGCCACTTTCCGGCATCATAAGGTGTATTAAATCCCGAAACAAAGTTTTTGATTTGTTCAAATTCTTGATCCGTAATCGGATTTCCATCTAAAACACTCAAGTTTTTATCTGTAATAATCTTACGAAAATTATCCCATAATTTATTTTCGTTATTCAAATCTTTTCTATATTCCCATTGTGCATATCCTGATGCACTATTCCTTGTAGTAAGCTGATTAATTAATAACCTTTCCATTTCCAACTCTTGTTCAAAACTCATTCGTACCAATGCAGTGCCTCCCACTTATTATTTTTATCCAAACTCTGTACATGATTTTCAACTCTAGCTGCTAGGTAATCTATATCCATATTTTGCATGTGCAATCTGATTTTCCGCACCAGATTTACTCGCAGTAAAACTATTTTTGATGGCAAAATAGCTTTTGGACTATCAATAACTTCTATCTGCATTTTATCATAGTCATGCCTTTTCCTCAATCAGAATATATGGCTATATCACTTAGGAAGTGTCTTAAGTTTGCTTCAATGATATGGAAATAACCGTAAAATAAGCATCATAGAAATTTATTATCGCTTGGGAACAGCGTAAGTTATCTGATACCGTGGAAGGAATAACTCGTAAGAATCAAGATCTTGAGTCTACACTGCCGCTTACAATTTCAGCTCAATATGGACTAATAGATCAAAATGAATTTTTTGATAAGCGAATAGCGAGTAAGGATGTAAGCGGATATTTTCTCGTTAGAAAGGGAGAATTTGCGTATAACAAGAGTACTTCAAGTGATACTCCTTGGGGTGCGATAAAAAGATTGGATCGATACAAAAATGGCGTATTATCAACGCTTTATATTGTTTTCAAAATAATGAATGAAGAAAGCACAAACTCAGATTTTCTGGTGACATATTATGATACTGACAGATGGCATAAAGGGATTCAGGCAATTGCCGCAGAAGGTGCCAGAAATCATGGGTTGCTTAATATTGCTCCTGTAGATTTCTTTGAAACTACATTATCATTGCCACAAGATATAGATGAACAAAGAAAAATAGGTGAGTATTTTAAGCAGCTAAATGATCTTATCACCCTTCATCAGCGAAAATTAGATAGGCTAAAGCAGATGAAGCAAGGATATTTGCAGCTAATGTTTCCGAGAAATGGGGAAAGTGTACCGAGATTGCGTTTTGCTAACTTTGAGGGGGGATGGAAACAGCGTAAGTTGGGGGAATTGGTTGATACCGTGAAATCATATTCACTGTCCCGTGAGGTAGAAACAGATGAACCGACTGGATATCGATATATTCATTATGGAGATATTCATAAGAAAATTGCAGATTTGATAGAGTCTGACAAACAACTTCCAATTATTCAAGGTGGCTCTTATGAATTACTTCAACAAGGTGATATAGTTGTAGCAGATGCTTCAGAAGATTATGTTGGGATTGCAGAACCAAGTATTCTACTAGAGCGACCAACAGATAGAGTTGTAGCTGGTCTCCATACAATAGCAATGCGTCCTCAAGAAATTTGTCCTTTATTTTTGTATTATTTACTTCATACAGAAGAATTTAAACGATTCGGAAGCAGAGTGGGAACAGGTATGAAAGTTTTTGGGATTACAATTAAAAATCTATATAGATTTGCAACTCTTTTTCCAGAAAAAGAAGAACAAATTAAAATTGGTAATTTTTTTAAACAGTTCGATAATACTATTATTCTTTATCAAGCAAAGTTAGATAAACTGAAATCACTCAAAAAGGCCTATTTACAGAAAATGTTCATATAATACGAAAAAGGCACAAAATAAGTGCCTTTTTCGTACTAACTAATACATCAGCGCCGATAGGTGTCGCATAATCTTATCATTATCTTGATTTTCAAGTTCACGAATAATATGTAAATAAGTCTCCTGTGTTGTGGACATACTTGAATGCCCTAATCTTCTAGCAACGCTTGCGATGGAAACACCTGCAAAAAGGAGTAAAGAAGCGTGGGTATGACGTAAACCATGAATTGTAATATTTGAAATATCTGCCTTACTACAAAGGGTTTGCAACCGATTGTTTACTGTAGAATTAAAAACCCGTCCTTTTACAAAAATTGGATTTTTGTTTGACATGTGCTTAATAAGGGCAGAGAAATGCATCGCTGTTTGCCAATCTAGCTGGATTTTCCTTTTTGAAGATTTATTTTTAGTTGGTTGAAATCCTCCTTCAGGAGATTTGTAATTCCATGTTTTTTCAATTGTTATCTTTTGAGTTGAAAAATCGAAATCATCAGGTGTAAGAGCCAAAGCCTCAGAAAAGCGCATACCTGTTTTTACTATTAAAAAAATGAACCAATCCCAATTAATCTCATCAGTTAAATTTAATTGCTTGAGCAAAGCCTGCACTTCGAATTGATTTAAAAATTTTGGTTTCTTTTCTTTAGGTATTTTACCTTTAATAATCACTTTTCGAGTTGGATCTTGTTCAATCATTCCTTCCTCAATTGCATCAAGAATTGCTCCTTTTAACTGATGATGAAAATCCATCGTTGTCTGCTTTTCATGGGTGAGTGCATAGTCGTTCAGTAACTTTTGATAAGTTTTCCGAGTCAAATCATGGATTTTTAAGTCAGGCGCTATCTCCATGATTCGTTGCTTGCTCATATAATATTTTTTTAAGGTAACAGACCGGATTGCACCAACCTTATAAAGTTCAATCCACTCTCCAAAATATTCATGAAATAATTGTGATGTTTTTTTCTTTCTTGCCATGTAAAAAACCTCCTAATAATATTTAGCGAATAAATCACAATTATCTATTATTAAGAATTTTTTCTAAATTGAAAAGAGGTTTAGGTAAACATTTTTTGCAAATAAGCCTTTTTGAGTAATTTTAACTTATCCAACTGTACTTGTTGAAAGATTATAGTTTTATCTATTTGATCGAAGAAAGCTCCGATTTTTTGTTGTTCTTCCATAGATGGGCATGAGCAAGTAATTTTTTCAATGGAAGTTTTAGATAAACTTGGAACACCAGTTGATTCGTCCATCTTTTTCCATTTAATATTTTGAGATAATGAAAATAAAAACTTTAAGTCGTTATTAGGCATAGATGTCATATAAAATAAAGTATCGACAGTCCAAAATGGAGCTTTCAAATATTGGGGTTTATCTATTGTTCCTTTTCGACCAATTCCAATACCATCAACATCTGATAATTTATCATCTACAGATAGCATGTAGCCACCTGTTCCATAAACAGGAATATTCCCTTCATTTAGATGTTTATAATCTCTTCCTGAGTTTACTTTACAAATTTCTCCCAACTTCCGCTGTTCCCATTCACCTTCAAAGTTAGCAAAACGCAATCTCGGTACACTTTCCCCATTTCTCGGAAACATTAGCTGCAAATATCCTTGCTTCATCTGCTTTAGCCTATCTAATTTTCGCTGATGAAGGGTGATAAGGTTGTCGAGTTGTTCAAAGCATGCCGCAATTTTTTCTTGTTCTGCTAAAGATGGGAATAATACATTTATATTTTTTAGTTTCTCATAATATAAATTTGTAACACTTCCACCTTCGACTCTAATAGCAAATTCCTTTTGTAAAGTTGCATTAAACATCGTAGCAGTGAACAATGGACTCTGTTCTGTGTTATAAACAGAGATCATTTCACCAATAGCTACACCCGGCACGGATAGCCATGTACAATGATTATAATCCATAGGATCTTCCCCAACTCGAGGTATTAAGACTTCTGTACCTTTGCTAAATCTCAACTTATCTGTTGGCATATTTGTATAAGAATATACCTTATCGATTTTTGTTCCAAACTTAGTATATAACTCCCCGTATCTGATGCATGGTATTGTTGCTTCTTCTGTTACAGACCATTTAGGACAGCTATGTCCATAATAAAACAATCCCCACTCTCCAAGCTTCCGCTGTTCCCAAGCGTCAGTAAACTCCTTAAATCTTATCTTTGGTATCCTATCATTTTTCACTTTTCACACCATCCTCTGCTATCTTTTCCATGCCTTCTTCCATTAAATTACTAATAGCACTTTGCAACTCTACTTTTGATTCCTCATCATTTCCAACTAAATTTTGAAGCATTTCTAATAATAATTCTTGCGAATTCTTTATTTCTTTTGTTATTTGGGCAATCTCTGCCGTAACTTCACCTAAATCTATTGGTTCTTCTTCCTCAAAAGTATCCACATAGCGAGGAATATTAAGATTAAAGTCATTTTCCTTTATTTCATCAAAAGCAGCCAAATGGGCAAATTTATCAATAGTTTCTCTTTTCATATACGCCTCAAGAATCTTGTCTAAATGCTCGTCATTCATTGTATTTTGTGCTTTGCCCTTGGTAAATTCTTTTGAAGCATCAATAAATAACACATCACGTTTTTCACGATCTTTCTTTTTAAGAATGATTACAGTGGTAGGAATACTTGTATTGTAAAAGATTCCTGCTGGCATTCCAATTACGGTATTGATTGCACCATCTTCTAAAAGTTTTTGGCGAATCTTTCCTTCTGCATTTCCTCTAAATAATACTCCGTGGGGCAAAACAATAGCCATTACACCGGTATTTTTAAGGTGGTAGAACCCATGTAGCCATATTTCAGCTCCACATCAAACTCTTTTAATCTCTGAATTTTATCTGGATCATCCGTTGCAAGAAAGGGATGTTCTAAATACTTACATATATTTAGCATCTTAAACTTATGTTCATTATTATTCTCCACAGTGATTGGGACTGCAATAATCCTTCCTATAATGCACGCCCAAAAAGTGTAAACGAATACTTCAGCATCCTCTATCTGAAAAATAAGTTCATTACCTTCTTCCAATCCTCTCATTCGTAGGGCAGACAATAATTTCCTCGCACTCTTCCATATTTCTTTATATGTTACGAACTTTTCTACTTGATCAGACTTTATAAATGTAACCCCTTTGTTCTCTTGATTGCTTGCTCTAAGCAAAGCATTATCTAACGTACTTATTTCATTCAAAGAATTAATCATACAATTCGCCATCCTTCATATTAACTACTCTATCTCCAAATTTTGATGATTCAATGGAATGTGTAACTTGAATAATTGTTTTTTTATTTTCGATATTAATCTTTTTGAGTAATTCCATAATCTCATTTCCCATTTTTGAATCAAGATTTCCAATGGGCTCATCCGCCAAAATAATCTCAGGATCATTGATTAAGGCTCTTGCAATTGCTACTCTTTGCTGTTGTCCACCTGATAACTCACTCGGTCTATAAAGCCTTCGTTCTATGAGCCCTGTACTTTCAAGAATTGCATCCAAATTGTCGCGATAATTTTTAGTCTTTTTTCCGTCCAATACAAGTGGTAACATAATATTTTCTTCGACGTTCAAATTAGGAATCAAATTATAAAATTGAAAAATAAAACCCATATCCCTCCTTCGCATAATACTTTCTTCTTTATCCTTCATACTGGAGATTTCTTTCCCATTTATTTTTATTTTCCCACTAGTTGTTTTGTCCAACCCTCCTAGTAAATATAGAAGCGTACTTTTTCCAGAACCTGATGGTCCCATTATAGAAACAAATTCACCGTTCGAAACACTAAAATCAATTCCTTTTAACACTTGGACTTTATTATTTCTTCCCATGTCAAACGTTTTGCATAAGTTAATTGTCTCAACAACTGTTCTCACTATGTTATCCCCCTAATTTATTCACATTTTATCGTCTCAATAATATTTAAATTAAATGCTTTTCGAGATGGACTAATGGTTGCAATCAAAGTAATCACCATTCCAGATAAGCCAGCAATTGCAACTATTTCTATCGAATTGTGAATGACAATCGGATTACCGATTGCTTTCATAATCGTTGGTACTATGGAAATCAGTATCATTCCACCAATGGACCCCAACGTTCCTCCAATTAATCCGCCCGTAAAAGCTTCAATGAATAACATTTTAATAATTTGTCTCTTTTCCATTCCTACTGAACGAAGTACTGCAAATGATTTTTTTCTTTCCATAAAGCCAATAATTAAATTATTCATTATTCCTAGGATACCAATAACTAATGTAATTCCAGTAAACGCTTTTAACATCGAATACATTTGCTGATTAGAAGCCAATATCTCTTTTTCATAATCTTCCATTATAACAACTTCACTTTTTCTATCAGAAAATTTTCTTTTAATCGTCTGTGCAATATCTTTTGGCTTTTTCTTAGTTTTTATATCCAATTCTGAATAGAATTTATTCCCCGTATCACGAACTAAATTGTTATCAGATATAAGTGCAAAACTACCAGCATAATTTTGTGTATAGAGGAAATCAATAACTTTATATTTTCTTATTCCCTCTGACATACTCAATTCGATTATATCGCCCTTTTCTACATTAAGCTTATCCTTTAAATATATAGAAATAATAATGTTCCTCTCATCATCTAACTTCTTTATAGAACCATTTTTATCTTCTAATATATCAACATTCCAGAAATCTCTAAATTTATCTTTATCCACCCCTTGGATTGCTTTAATCTTCACATCAGAATCATGAATCCCTATATTTTTTGCATAGTACACTCCGTACACATCTTCAACGCCATCTAGATCTTTTAATTGCTTCTCATATGCTGCATCAGCTGCTGCATCTCGAACTAAAACTTCAAACAAAGTACTATTTGCGAAAAAATTGGTTAACTCTTCTACTACGCTATAACTTACAATATTGACTGTAACGATTCCAGCAATTCCAATTGCTAATAAGGAAATACTATTTAAAATACTTCGATTTTCCCTTACATTCTTTATTGCCATATTCGAAACATTACCAAATATAAACCCATACAATTTTCCAAATACTTTTGTAAATAAAAACACAATACTTGGTACCAACAATATAATTGAAATCATAATAAATACCATGCTAATCGTTCCTAAATATAACAACATATCTTGCTTTTGAATAAGTAAACATAACGCTGCCGAGATTGCTAGAAGCAGCCCAAGTATTAATTTCCATTTTCCATTGTCTTTTTCATTTGTAACTATACCAAATACAATATTTTTGATTGGAATTCTATAGATTTTGATTGCCGCTGCTAAAGAACTAACAATAGAAAGCAACACGCCCATGGCAAATGACAAAATCATATATACGATATTTATTGAAATCTTTACTTCCATTCCAGTGGCCCATGCAGGCATCGTCATAGCAGTGATAAAATAGAGAATCACAACACCACTAAAGCACCCTAGGATGCCTCCAATAAATCCATAAAAGACACTTTCAAAAATAAGCATTCCACAAGTTTGTTTTCTGGTAGCACCTACGCTTCGAAAAGTTCCTAACGTTGGAAGTCGATCAATTGTAATAATTTTAAAAGAACTATGTATGATAAATATACTAATGAATGATAGCATAACTACAATTAACATGAATGGTGTCGTCATACCGCTGGTCTGTTTTTCTAATTCTTCTTGTGTAAAAATCTCTTGTAACACAATATCATCAGACTCATCATTCACTTTTTCTATTATAGATGCTTTCTTTTCTTGATCTTTCATTTTGATATATGTAACATTAATCTTTCCATCTACTCCAAATAGTTTGGATAAGCTATCTTTTGGTGTAAGGATATAGTTCATTGAACCCACATCTTGAAAAGGCCCCGTTGGATACGCTACTCCCGCCACTTTGAATTCTCTTTCTTTTCCATTTAATTCAAGATTAATATTATCTCCAACTTTAATATTATGTTTCTCTGAGAATCGGTTACTAACAATAATCTTGTTATCCTCAAATGGGGATAAGTTCTTTTCTGACTCTAATTCAAGTTTATATATGGATTTGAACTCATCTAAATCCATCCCAGATATTAGTGTACTTTCATATCCATCTTTACTATTATAAAAGCTATTACATTGTATAGCACCTATACTATATTCAAATTCATCAGAATACTTATCCAATTTATCATTGGAATAGAATGGATTCTGTGATGTTTCATTCATCTGGGCAATTAACTCTGAACTCCCATAATTTTGTTTGATTTTTTCGAGATACATAGTTTCAAAAGTATCTGATATGGAATTGGCAACAAAAAAAGTGCGGATGAAATCATAATTGAGAAAATAATTAGAAATGTTCGAAACTTTTTCTCCACCATATTTCTAGCTATGTTTTTCATAATAATATGTTTTTTCATTTCATTTCCTTTCATACTTATAAATTACAACTTTTATAAGTAATTTCCAGTTTTTACTATATTTATATCCATTATCTGTATATTTTTACTTTTTGTCAATAATTTTTCCACATAATCTTTCATATTTAAAAAATATTACAACTAGAATACTTCACAACTATCCCATATATCTACAAAATATGCTTTTTTATAAAGTTTGAATTTCTTCTACAATTTTTCTATTCGTTTATTTGATGTGTCAATTTTTATTGTCTTTAACTTCCCCTCTGATAGAGACCAATTCTTGCAATGCTTCTTTCAATTACATCAATTGTACAAATGCCATTGGATACATCGTTGGTAAGTCGACTTAGATTTGCCTCATCAACAATAGGTGAAATTGCCTTTACGTTACTATCAGTAATATCTAACCGATTTAGAATACTATCAATAATGCTTTGCTCATGCATTACCCAGCAGAATAATAATCAATAATTTTTTCATTTGATCAAACCCCTTTAAAAATTCACTTTTTGTAATAGATTCAATAATAATATAGTCTTGAGTTATTTTTAATGAAGTATTATCATCTAAATCAATATCTACGTCGAAATGTTTAATCGAAGATGCTTTAAAATCCACGATTATATTGTTTTTGATTTGACTTAATCCCAAATCTATTTTAATTTTCAATCTTTTAACTCTACCACTATTAGGAAAATATTCATCTATAAATAAATCTTTTATCTTACTAACAATTTTTTATAATTCCTTATATTTAACATTTCCAAATTCCACCATAATTTCTGTTAGTTCCGTAGACTTGGAAATAGCTATATTTGATCTAATAATTTTAAAGAATTTTTTTATCTCAATATTTAATTATAAAACTTACTTCCTTTAGGTTATAGATATTTAGTTCACTAAATATCTTATTAATATCTTGTAATAATTCAATATGACTTCTCTTTTCCTCCACATCAACCGAGAAATAATTATTAATATCTTTCGCATCGCATTTACAGTCATAATTACCACATCCTGAATACCTAAATAAAAATCATATAAATACTGTAAAAACTTTACTTATTTTATCATCTATAATATTAAATAATTTCTCTCTTAAATCAGGAGATAAGTTAATTTCTAAATAATCTACTGTTTTATTAGTATTTACATTATCATATGGTAAATAGAATATATCATTATTAATCAATTCTTCATTTATCTTCCTCATTATTTTTACCATTCCTTTCGTTTCGCACAAGGCACAAACAAGTTATGAAACTGCTGCACTCTCTTCCCTTTGTAAATAGTAAAGTTTTTAAAGCAAAATGTCCTTCTCTGGCTGTACAAATTAAAGCCAGTGGCTGTAAAAAGTACAGCCACATTTTAAAAAAATAGTAATTTCAATTGACATAACATTTCACCTTAAACTTCTTCAAACAAATAAAAAATTCAAAAAAATCACCCAATCTACATTGAATGCAAATTGAGTGAAAGTGAATATACCTTTACTTCGAGGTAATTAATAATATCATTGTTAATTAAATTGTTTTAAGTTACAGAGAGTTTGCTCATATAATTACTTGATTCCTATTAAAGCTCTAGCACAAGGAATTCTTTTTATTATCTCATAAAGACATAAAGTCATTATAAAACTTGCTACCATTATGATAACCACCTGTAAAAATAAACCATCAACATATAATAGAACATAATATCCTACTGTTACCAGAATTGATTGATGCAAAATATATATAGAGAAAGATGCCTTATTGAAATAATCTAACATTTTTGAACTCTTATTTAAATACTTCATAGCAATTGCAATTAATGCACAACTACCTATCCATGCCACAAAATTAACTAGACAGTCTTCATAATAAGAGTAATTATAATATAAAATAACGAGTGTAAATAAACTAGCTAAAAATAGACTCATTAAAAGAATCCAATACTTCTCTAATTTATTTAAAACTTCTCTGTTACTTAAAACATAATAGCCCAATAAATACAACACAAGATTTTTTTCAAGGCTAAATCCTCCGAAATTTCCTACATAGTATCCTCCCCATACAAGTATAAACATTGCAATGATTATGTATATATCTTTTATACAATCCCAGCCTTTTATTTTACTATAAATACTTTTACTACATAGAGCAATATTCATACTCTTTAAATCAAAGTTGTTGCTCTATTGCTTTTTTAGATTTTATATCTAATATTTCGCCAGATAATGCTTCAAATATAAAATTATTAATTAAGCTTGTGTTGTCACTTTTTTTAATTTCAAGTAATACATAAATAATATCAAGCAAAATTAGCTTTCGCATAGATTCACGAATTTCCATTATTTCAAATCCGCATATAGCATCTGTAATTTTCCCATTGTAAATCTTTTCTTTCTGAACAATTACATTGAGTGATTGAATACATTGGCGAATTGTAACTGGTTTGGGGTCAAATAAAAGTTCTAAGTATTCTGAAATGGTATCTCTCATTTTTAGTTCAACATCCCATTGAACATTTTCTGCAAGCATCATTGCACCAAGACTTCTCTGATAAGAATTTTCATTTTTAAGCATCTTTCTAAACACATCCCAAAATGGATATACACTATTATCTATCTTTGATTGTTCTTGCAGAAGGAGAAATGCCTTATATCTGATATCATTTTCCTTCAGCGATAACCATGCGACAAACTTCTCAATCTCTTCCGGTTGTAAGAAAATATTCCCGTTTGCTATATCACATGGTTCAATCCTCATCATATCTTCTACCGTTACTATCACAACAGCATCCACTCCTTTTTATAGTTCATCAGTTAAATAATTTAAGCAATGACAGGAACCCAGACCTCAATGCGACTTTCACCTTTTTCATCTGTTTTTTCACCATACCGGATAAAATCAGCCTTAGCTTGCTCATTCAGCTGACTATTGGACTTTGGAAACCATTCTTTATAAATATAGTCCATTACTGGTTCCATTGAATCCTTTGCCTTTCCTTTATAAATAAACACAACATACTTACTAGGAGGTAAAGTAAATATGCTCATTTCTCTATCTATATTTTCTGCTTTGCTTACTTCTACTGCTGCATAATAATCAAATGCAGGATGAGCTTCTTCAAAATTGGTTTCTCCTGAATAGTCATTAATTCCAACAATAAAATCCTCGTCCGTCCTATTATTTATTTTGTACTTTTCCTTGTTCAGCCTGTGCCATAATCTAGGAATCGCTAAAAATCCTTTTTTTGTACTTACTTTATACCCTACAAAACAAAGTTCCTCTCTTTCAACTATTTCAATATCCATAATCCTGTCTCCTTTTAAATTAGTAAGGTTTCCACTCATTTCAAATTTCAGTTGAAGTGGGCGATACTGATGCACCCTTCTAAATTTTTGCGGAGTAAGCTTATACATTTCTTTAAAAGCAAGCAAAAATGCCTGTTGCGAATCATATCCAGCATCTAAAGCAATCTGAATGATTGGCTCATCTGAAAAAATTATCCTTTTTGCTGCTTCCGTGAGTTGCCTTCGTTTTATATACTGATGCATTGTTATCCCTATTACAACTGAAAACATACGATGTAAATGATATTTTGAATAGCCAGCCGCATTAGCCACCTCTTCTAGGCTAATACGCTCTGAAATATGCTCTTCAATATATTCAATTACAAATCGAAGAATCTGTGTATTATTATCCATGTGTCTCACCTCCTAAAAACATGGTAACACAATCAGATTTTTTCTTTTTCATATTTCTTGCTCTTATGCTTTTTATACAACTGTATAACCAAATTTCTATTCACCAATACCATTACTTTAATTAAACACATTCAGCGCATCCACATATCCCTGTAACCCATTAGGCTTCAAGGCATATGACACATAATTTGCCGGCTCTTCCCTTGCCAATCTCACAAGATAGCCTTCATCTTCTGGTTCATCAAATACAACTTGTGCATTTGCCTTGGCACATTCTATTACCAGTTCATTATCATCTTTATCTTTCATAACTACCGCATCAAGAATCGGATCATAATAATACAAATTATAATTCATCCATTCCACCTCCAGCCTTAGCTAACCATCCCAAAGTGTTCCAATGCTTCCAGAATCGCCTTTTCCTTTTCTTCTGGACAATTCGGTTGCTTAGCATCTTCAGACTTAGCCAAATTGAAATTCTCTCCAACCTCAAGTCCACATTTCCTTTTTACCTGTGAAATATACAGATTAGAAACTTTCAATCCATGCTCCTTTAGCACATAATCCTTAATCTCAGCATAAGTCGCTTTCGTCTCAGCAGACGTCACATCCAACTCATCCAAGTCCAAATCGACCTCAATTTTATCACTCGGTTTTTGTTGGGACAAAAGAACTACCGTCTCCACGTGGGCCGAGTTGATAGCATTGATGTTAGAAGTTGATTTTTGACCCCGACGTATGGGGAAACAAATCAACCGGATTTTTGCTGATTTTGGAGAAATGGTCGTATGGGGGAGCAAGTCTATAGTTAACAAGATTAAATAAATATATTTTACTTCGCTTGCTATAATTATAACTAGGTTTTATTTTAGCAGCGTTTCGCAGTAGCATCCCTATACCTTTACTTTGGATTGCTGCCTCTGGCCCATTTAGATTTGCAAAAAAAGTGTAAAGCATTTTTGTTCCGTCATCCCAAGAATCCCACAAGACTGGACTCAACACCATATTCTCTGAGTACAATGTCAATCCCATTGATATATAAAACTTAACTTTCTCAATAGAAGAATCCTTAGACTGCTTGAAAAGTTTTCCATAAATCAATTTTTCACTTTCTAAACAGCTTAACAGAATATATGATTAATTTTCTTCTGGAAAAATAGTTATTACAAGCCGATGCATAACTCCCTTAACAGTATGTAGACAAAAAAGTATGATCCCCAACTAAAAGAAAAAATCATTTGTCTACATCTTGAGGAAGGTAGAAGGATTAAAAGTCTTACGAGAGAATACAACCTGGGCAATGGAACCTTAAGGTTTTGGTTGAAGAAACACCTTGAAGAATGCAAATGCAATGATGAACTTAAACAAAACGATGAAGCCTATAATGAGGTAAAAACCCTCCGTTCAAATTCCAATCTATAAGGAGTTTTACTACATATAATAATACTAATATATAGCAAAAATTTAACCTAAAATAAACCGTTCGTAAGCTAACTTTTTTCCTGTAACTGTTCTAAAATTATCATCTATGCATTTTTTTATCTTTGCCTGCTCTTTTTCTATATCCATAATTGTCAAATTTTCAAGCAAATCTGCTTCCCATTGTATTTGGAAATCAAGACCATCAATTTTTGATGGAGTATGATGATTACCTATTATAAAGCATATTCTATCTATATTTTTGTCATAGCCTACCTTTTGTAGTATCCCTCGTGCTACTGCTGGTCCTTCTTTTTCTTGATAAGATCCATCTATTGAAGCATATTTTTTTTGTGCTTCAACGGCACCAATATCATGTAGTATAGCAACAATACTAATAAATTCTTTTTCTTCTGCTCCAATATTTTCACCTTTCATTATCTCATCTGCATTTTGTAAAACCTTGAAAGTATGGTCAATTCCAATGGGAATTTCTTTGAAGATTTCTTTCATCTCTTTAATAACCTTTTCTATATACATAAATTTCCCCTCCTATTTTTTCATAAATTCCTCTAACCCTGCTTCGGATGGTTCAACACTTTTACTACCGTTGAGTTAGCGGAAATAATGGCACCATCACCAATTTTGATTCCTGGTATAATGGTTTCATTTTGACCTATCCATACATTACTACCAATTACAGTATCCCCCTTAAATAAAAACTCTTCAACTATTGGTGTGACTTTTTCCCAACCACCTACAAATATATTAAACGGATATGTTGTAATACCGTCCTTTCTGTTATTTGCTCCATTCATGATAAATTTAACACCCTCTGCAATTGCACAGAAATTGCCTATACTGAGTTTATCTCCCAAGAATTCATAGTGGTAATCTATATTATTATAAAATTCCCATGGTGACTTTTTATTATCACTATAGTAGGTGTAACAAAATTTAGAATTGGATAAAAATATAGGAAGGGGCAAATTTTATTACTGGACCAGATAAGAAAAAGTTATATCCGAATTTATTTCCTATAATCTCTGTAAACAAACTGCCCCATCAGTACCTAAATCAATCCCAAAGGGACCGAATTTGAAATTGGAAGATTATATTCAGTAATTTTGCCTTCCAAAATCCTCAAGTACATGCGATTTTTAGAAAAACTCCAACCTTTTAACCAGACTAGTCAGACTATTATATGCTATTTACCAATACAAAAGGACCCCTCCAGGATCACAAGGGGACGGTTTGAAGTGACCCCCTTGTGTTGTAACTATGGTTTTAGCTTCATATAATAATCCCTTTGCTCTGGATCTAGTTTTTCTATTGCCATCCGGAGGGTCACCCGGGGCATGGACTTCCCGTGTTGATCTAGAAATGCCAACAATTTCTCCCTGTCCTTCTTGCCTGCTTCTCTAATCCAGCTACCTACAGCCTTGTTGATGAGTTCATGTTCATCGTATAAGAGAATTTCAGCAATCTTAAAGGTATCCTCCACCTGTCCTTTCTTAATGAAGGCGTAGGTGCTGACAATTGCCGTTCTTCTCTCCCAGGGGTCATCAGATTCGGCAAGCTGATATAGGATTTTTCTATCCTTATCAATCAGATACTCTCCAATTATGTTATAGGCTCCCCGATCTACAAAATCCCAATTGTTAAGTCGATCATGTCTTCTTAAATAGAGATCAAAGAGTTCTTTTTTCTTCTCGGGTGTAGTCTTCTTGTCCTTGGCTTGATAATCCATAATGCTTACTGCACCCATTCGGATTTCGTAGTATTTGCTTTCGAGAAGCTTTTCAATTTCTTCAATAGACATAGACTTATACTTTTTAGCGATTTTAAATACATCCCCAAATTTCACCCCTAAGGCTTGAGTCTCCTTGTCTTCTCCTTTGAAATACTTCTCGAGCTTCTTGAGCTCTTTTTCCGTCTTAAGCTCCTTTAGGGTATCGATAAAAGCCTCGGCTGTAAGCACTATATCTTGATTTTCTTGCTTCTTAACCATATCCTTTCTCTCCTTTTTTCATTTTTATTTTTATTTTTATTTTTTACCCTCAGTTATAAGCTTTATTCAACTGTTCAATCTCAAGCTTCTTCATCTTTAAATCAATATCAATGACCCTTTTCACACGATCTTTGTCTTGGTCCTGAAGATATTCAAATAATACCTAAAGAAAAATTTTCCAACAGCACTTGTCTATCTGAAATAGTATGTTCTCTTTTATTTGCTGGTTTCCCATTGATTGTAACACTTCTTAGCCCAAAATAGTACAGATTCCCCTCTAAAAAAATATCATAAGCTTTCATATACCGAAAAAGATTTGTATCACTTCTGGTTAACTCTTAGATACTACTCCCTTTTGAAATCTACCTAGTAATATCGTCATAACTAAAGATAACAGTAACCCTCCAAATACATAACCCCAACTAAAGAATGAGGAAAGATAATTATAATAGGTTTCAACACTCTCAAGTCCTCGCCTTATTTGTTCTCTCCCATCAGCAATCCCATTCATAACACTTGCTACATCTAGAATATTAAAATTATAAATATATGCACCTAGCAAATATATTATAATTTTCTCTGCAATGGTAGGGATAAATAAGCCTAATGCATAAAAAGTTTTACTTTTTCCTTTACAAAATAGTAAGTAATACAATGTTCCAACTGTATAAGGCAAAACAAGTAGCAAAATCCCTAAAATATTATTCAATCTCCAAAATCCACCTATTATAACTATAAAATCTATCAGCAAGTAAGTAGATAGTATAATAAACCAACCTAGACATAACTTATAATAATCCTCATATCGGTTATTCACTTTTACCCCCCCCTTTTTTCTACCTTATTTCAATATCTAAGCCTTGGCATAGTAAGGCATGGTTAATGTCTTATTCTTTAACATTTGGAAATATTAAAGATATAGTCAGGCCTGAACCAAGCTCTGATTTTACATCCAAATGAATCGCTAAATCATAAGCCATCTTCTTTACTAAAAAGAGTCCCATACCTGTTGCTTCTCTTGTATAAGCGCCTCTTCTCCCAGTAAATCCTTTATCAAAAATAAATGGCAAATCTTCTTCAGCTATACCAGGCCCATTATCACTAATATTTAGAATAATTTCATCAGCCGCGTTATCATAATTCGTTTCAAATTTCAGCATAGGGCTACCATTGTTCTGTGTAATGTATTTCGTACTATTAGCGACTATTTGTTCTAACATAAAGGTTAGACCTTTGCGATCCGATAAAACTTCCATTTCTTCACCTGTAAAGTGTATATAAAACCCAGATTCATCTAATAGCGTTTGATTATTCTTAATAGTCTCTTTGCAAAATGCTAATAAGCTTATGGATTCAAAGTTATAGTCTTTATGTGCAGCACCAAGCCTAGCAAAATACAAAATTTTCTCTACGTCTCCAAGCATTTGATCTCTAACATGAAGCATTCGGCGTCTAACAAGAGGTGACATTTCATCAATACGGTTATCTAATATCAACGTCATTAGTGACAGTGGTTTTTTAACTTCATGAACCCAGCCTTCTATATAGCTTTCATAGTCCGTTAGCTCAATGACTTGATCATTTAGTTTAGACTGATAGGACCTTATAACATTTCCTAATCTACGGATATACGTCAAATGTGTCTCAGGGGATACTTGGCATAATCTTTCTTCGTTCGTATCATTTGGCTCTAACAAAAAGTCTTCAAAAGCTTCGTCTATTTTTACTTGCTTTCTAATGATAATGAAAATCGACAAAGATATCATTGTTAACATAAAAACAATCATTAATCCTACTAAAATCACAAATGTCTCTGGATAAGCTAACCAAGCTAAAAAGATAAACAGAAAATTCGTAGCAATTAAAATTAGAAACCATAATTTATAATCATTAAAACATGCATAAATTTGCTTTATCCATTTCATTGATTCTCCTGCCTCCTGAGTCGATAACCATGACCCCTAATTGTTTCAATTTGATGATCCAGGTTTAATTGCCGCAGTGTTTTTCGTAATCGAGTGAGATTTACTTGAAGTGCATTTTCATCAATATATTGGTTTGTTCCCCATAAAAGTTCACCCAGCCTAGACTTAGAAACAATTTCAGGTCTATTTTCCACTAAAGCTAATAAAATTTTCCCTTCATTAGATGACAGCAATAATGATTGGGAGTCCTTATACAAAGTATAGGTGTTTGGATCTAGTAGAAAACTGCCTCCATCTACTAGTTCTGGTTGTCCTTCAAATCTTCTTAACAGGTTCTGAATACGCGCTAACAATCTGCTCTGAGATGACAATAATGATATCACCTGAAGCTGGTATCCCCTTGTTGGAAGTATATCTTTCAAAAAATTTGACAAAACTTATCATCTAGTACAATTTCCATGCCTAAAACCACAATATTAATATCCCTCGACTACTATAACTTCACCTTCTTCAGCAGTTGGGGGTTGAAAATGATCATAATAAGTGGAAGCTGTTTGCTCCGTCAATATGATATCATTTTGATGATTTCCGTTTCTTTTTCGAATACGTTCCATAACAACTTCCTTAGGTGTCTTTATATAATAGATTTTGGGTTCTATGTCGTATTTCTTTAATAATGAAATATATTCATTTCTCATTTCTCTAGACCAAAATGAATAATCGAGAACAATATCAATGTTTTGCATGATAAGTGAAATTAGTTTTTCATCAAGATAGGTTTTAATATCTTCTAAAACCTCCTGAGGTAAAGGATGTTCTTTCAAACCTCGTTTGAATGATTCTTCATCATAAGATAGTATTGTCATCCCGGTACTTTCAAATTTTTTTGCTAGTGTTGATTTACCTGCTCCCGCAGGGCCGCACATTAAAATAACTTTACTTTTCGACAAATTATCTACTGTATTTTTCATTGATATAACCTCCTATAACAAACCAAGAAAACATGACACTCTCCTTAAGCATTATTACTATTCGCTCTTTTCATGATTTCCTGTACTATTGATGTTTTAGCATTCGCATAGTGCTGGACATGCCTCCATTTATTCTTTGCCAAGCTTCGTTTGACTTGTGCATATTTGTCCCGATCAGTATCATTAGTCCGCAACCAATCACGGAAGCGTAACATTCTATCAATCTCTGATGTGCCCAAACTGAACACATGCAGATTAATATCGGTATCCGGTCCTTTAAACAAACGATGCTCAAACCAGTCAGGTTCTCGAATCTGTAGCACATATCCGGCCGCTTCCAACACTGGAACGTAGGATGACTCATCAGCAGAATCCTTAACAACCAACAGTATATCGATGATTGGCTTTGCACAAAGCCCAGGAACCGAGGTTGAGCCCACATGTTCTATTTGCAACGCTTTGCTGCCGAGTACTGAATGAATCCGGTTCGATTCCTGCTCAAACAATTCAGGCCAACTTGAATCGTATTCAACAAGAGTGATCGGTGCATTGTGCGGCTTAAGCTCACCAACCGTATTCTTTTGCAACTCATCATCCGTTGTAGGCATGGAGGTATTATTAGATATCATCTTATCGCACTCCTTTGCTGCTTATTATCTAGGGTTAAACTTAACTACTATTTTTTCTTTGCGATATAAAATATATAACTGTAATAATCTACTACTAATCTAAAATAAAGCGATTATAAGCTATCCTTTTTCCTGTGTTTGTTTTAAAGTTTTCATCTATACACTTTTTTATCTTTTCCTGTTCTTTTTCTTTATCCATAACCGTTAAATTTTCAAGCAAATCAGCTTCCCATTGTATTTGAAAATCAAGTCCATCAATTTTAGATGGAGTATGATGGTTGCCTATTATAAAGCATATTCTATCAATATTTTTGTTATAGCCTACCTTTTTTAATATTTCTTTCGCTACTGCTGGTCCTTCCTTTTCTTGATAGACACCATCAATAGAACCGTATTTTTTTTGTGCTTCAACCGCACCAATATCATGTAGTATAGCAATAATACTAATGAATTCTTTTTCTTCCTCTCCGATATTTTCTCCTTTCATTATATCTTCTGCATTTTTCAAAACTTTGAGAGTATGCTCTATGCCAAAAGGAATTTCTTTGAATACTTCTTTCATCTCTATAATAATTTTTTCTTTAAACATAAATTACCTCCATTTATACCTTATAGGTGTTTTAGTTCTATCTATCCACTTTTTTGTTCGCCGATACAATCAGCATCATGGGACGGCGCATTTCATCCTGCATCCCCGGAATATCCATCATGTTTTCCGGCGGCTGCGGCTCCACAATCTGATTTATTATAAAACCATTTGAAAGCAGTGTATTTAGATATGTGGTCAGTGTTCTATGATATTTTGTAACCTTTTCTCCCAAAAACACAGCTGTCCGTTTGCCCTCATAATAATAATTATCCACCGGAAAATGCAGTATTTCTCCTTTTTCGTTATAATGCCAGTCTTGTGTTCCATAGGCAGTAAAAACAGGATGTTCAACCGTAAAAACTAGCTTACCACCAGACTTCAGTATTCTATATATCTTTTTTACTAAAATCTCATAATCTGCTACATAGTGAAACGCAAGTGAACTTAATATTACATCAAAACTCTCCTCTGGGAATTCCACATCTTCTATAGCACAGCATTTATATTCAACCTGTGGAAAATGTGTTTTTTCTTTGGCTACCTCGAGCATTTTATGAGAAATATCAACACCTACAACAGAAGAAGCACCGTGTTCCATCGCATAAATACAGTGCCATCCATAGCCGCATCCTAAATCAAGCACACGCTTATCTTTAAAATCCGGCAGCAGCTTTCTCAATGTTTCCCATTCTCCTGCACCGGCTAGTCCCTGCTGTGAGCGACTCATTTGACTGTATTTTTGAAAAAATATATTATCATCATATTTGTTTTCTTTCATCTGAATTCCCCTCGTTTAAAAAGTTATTTATCTCCGTTGCAATTTTTTTCACTTCTTTATAAAGCTTCTCGGTCATATCGTAGCATTCAAAAAGTGAAAGACCGAGTACTTCAAAAATATGATTAACCCTTTCGGCATATTTTTCAGGTTTATATTCAAAAGTTTCAAGCAGTTTTATAGCTTTCTTTTCGTTAATGCAATAAGCATTATTGCATGCAAATAGTACTTGATTTAAGCATGAAATAATACGAAAAACATGGCCTGCAATATAATATTTATCCTCTGCTCCCGCATTTGCTTTTACAAACATTAAAGAGAACTCTGCTTCAAATATAAAAAAGTTTATCAAGCTCTTCTTTAGAGCACCAGGGTAAATTTCTGCCTGATTTTTTAATTCGCATAAGCTTTCATTCTTAGCATATTGTATCTTGCTGATCGCCAATTCTCCACGATACATAGCACTTATATAACCATGGGGATGCCCAGTCTGATAATTGGCAGTAACAATTCCTTGCTCCGTATCTTTGATTATTTGTTCCACCCGTTTTATATCACGTAAAATCAAGTCAACATGATACCCGTTTATAACTAACCATCCGCCGCCATTAACCCAATCACCCCACGCTCCGGGAGGTACAACAAGGTCGTTTCTATTCTCATCATCCAATTCTGTAGCAATTTGATTAATCGCTGTCAGGTCAAATGATTCTGAATTGTAATAGATTCCGATATCTATATCAGAATCCTCTGTATGGGTGCCTCTTGCACGTGAGCCCCCTAATACAATGCCTTCTATGCAAGGCAAAGAAGATAATTTCTCTGTTACTATTTGAATTACATTATCTACCATACGAACACACTCCTTTTATCGATTAAAGACAAAATACTTGTCTCCTCTCTTTTTCTTTCCGTAGTTCTTCGGGAAGTAATCCTTCCCGAGCTGCCAAACATACTGGTCGATTTGCTTCAGGCTAAATTTATCCAAGCCATAGAAGGCACGGAAATCAATCAGTATACCTTTGAATTTAACATAGTCTTTCAAATCACCATCTTGGAAATCTGAGAAGCTATCACGATTTCTAAAATAGCGAAGTACCTCATCGACGTAGCTGTCATAAATCGGATAATCAAGTGGATTGTGATGGCTACAATACTTTGTGGCAAAGGAGTAAAAACTCTTCTCTGTATCACCGATAGGTACATACTGGATATCTCCAACAAGAGTAACATCACCAGCCTTAAGCCTCGCATCAATATCCAAAGCGCATATGTGCTTAGCTACTGGATAGATTGAGAAAATATTCGTACTATAAAAATCATTAAGCGTTGATGCCTTCAAAAGAACATCGATTATGTCTGTATTCTTCGGGCATAGCTCAAAGAACAGTTTATTAAGTGCATCCTCCTGCAGGTGGTAGTTCTCAAGGCCATCCCACTTAGCAAGATAAAACTCCACCTGCTCAATTGATGGATCAGGAACATCAACATCCATTTTCTTCTTACGAGTATATGTACGATTAGCAGTATTTTCATGCTTGGGCGTTGATCGCTCGGCAGCTCCATCAGAAGCTAAGAGTAAACGGAACCTTCTTAGATGAGACAAGTAACTATTAACAAGTGATTTAACATTGCCGGTCGAATTCTCAGAAAGAGCCTTTATTAAGGAATTCTTCGCCTCATTCTCGAAATCAGTAGCAGTCACTGTATTCCAGAACAGGTCTTTGCTCCCTTTCCTCCAAAGGTAGAAGGTGTCTGTGTAAGCAGTATTGATTGTTAACTTTGAAATGTTCTGGCTATATAAGAATTCTCTGTATAAAGAACGCAGTTCATCATATGATAAATCTTTCATTTTGTTTATATTCAAAGTCAAACCCCCTTTACTTTACTCTTTGCTCCTTTTAATTACAAAAACTCGATTTATATTTCATCAGTGTATCTTCTACCTCGTGCCAAATTGTTACCGTTTCACCGTCATCCTCAAATACTTTACCGTGACTTTTAGGTCCATCCAACTTCATCTGTGAGTAATTATTCTTAAAAGTGGGCACATACAGTTCTGGGTTGTTTTCGTCACTGCATAAACGCTCCATCAAATTTATGGTAGCACGACCTGTGGCAGCCACTGCCTTAAAATAAGCACGAATGATTTTGTGGTTATATTGATTCGGCTTTATAGCCCATACTGGGATTCGTTGATTTGCTTTTCCGTAAAAATCCTTGTTTGTATCTTCATTCTGTTTTGCTACAGTTTTTGGGTTATAGGCTTGTGATGCCTTTTCAAAAGTTTTTGCAATATACCAACGCATACAACTTTCCACTGCAGCATCTTTTGTTTCATTTGTTAAATTCAATGCGATGCAGAATTTTTCATACACATCTGCATCTACTGTAAAGGTCACGCTCTTACTCAAAGTTTACACCTCCGCTATTACTCTATAGAAAATTATACCACTAATTTATATTTTGTAAATACTAATATACTAATTTGTATTGACTCATAGAAGTAATATGAAAAACACCCTGCATTTCCGGCAAGGTGTTAGATTCAAATAACATTTTTCTTTTCATTTCAATTTTTAACGTCTATACTAATTCCAGACTTAAATTCCACCTCAACCCTGTTAGCGTGGATCGTTACCTTTTCAATAAGCCACCTTACTAACTGCTCATCATATTCCTCCAACTCGCAGGATTGTTCATTTAAGAAATCCGTCATCTCAGCGATGCGTTGCCTTTTCCCTTCTCGCTCTGCACTTTCAACCAGTGCATTTTGCTTTAACTCCCGAAGTCGATAAATTTTATCAGCTACATCTTCATAGTCGTTCTTGGATTTTGCTTGTATAAGAAGCTGCTGCTGTAATTCTTCCAATTTGCTATCGATGTCATCAGTGGCATTATCATTTCCTTCATTAAGTATGGCGGCTATGTTTTTTTGTAACGTTGAGAGGAAGGGTTCTTTGTTAGCCAAAAGTTCGTTAATAGCCTTGACCACTGCTGTCTGCAATATTTCCTCGTTTATGGTAGGGGCAGTACATTCAGATCCTTTTTCCTCCAAGCGGCTGACGCATCTCCAAACAATAGACTTGTAACCTCGGTTATTCCAATGTACCCGTCTGTAAATATCACCGCACTGTCCGCAGTAAACAATACTCGATAAAGCATACTTGCTGCTGTAAACTCTCTTTTTACCGCCTTTCCCGCCACGAAGGTTGGCTCTTCGAACCATCTCTTCTTGAACCTGCATAAAAAGGTCTCGTGGAATGATAGGCTCGTGGCTATTTTCTACATAATATTGGGGAACGATGCCGTTATTCTTGACTCGCTTTTTAGAAAGGAAATCAACCGTATATGTTTTTTGTAGAAGGGCATCACCGATGTACTTTTCATTCTGCAGTATCTTTTTCAGTGTTTCTGGCCTCCATTTGGCTTTTCCCGCCGCTGTAAGAATCCCGTCTGCTTCTAGTCCTCTTGCTATCTGTAAAAGGCTGGCTCCTTCTAGGTACTCCCTGTAAATCCGTTTAACAACCTCAGCACCCTCTGGGTCAATCACTAGTTGCTTGTTTTCATCCTTGGTGTATCCAAGGAAACGCTTGTGGTTGACCTGAACTTCACCTTGCTGATATCGATACTGAATACCCAGCTTAACGTTCTGGCTTAAGGATTGGCTTTCTTGTTGGGCAAGGGATGCCATGATAGTTAGCAATACTTCACCCTTGGAATCCATGGTGTTGATATTCTCTTTTTCAAAGAATACAGCGATGTTTTTATCCTTTAATTGACGAATGTATTTAAGGCAGTCCAACGTGTTTCTCGCAAATCGGCTGATGGATTTTGTAATGATCATGTCAATATTTCCTGCCATGCACTCTTCGATCATGCGGTTGAATTCATCACGCTTTTTGGTATTTGTACCTGTGATGCCGTCATCCGCAAAAATACCTGCCAATTCCCATTCCTTGTTCTTCTTAATATAGTTTGTATAATGCTCTATCTGAATTTCATAACTTGAAGCCTGCTCCTCACTATCCGTTGAAACACGGCAGTAAGCAGCCACTCGTATTTTGGGTTTGCTTTCACTATTTTTATTATTTCCGACTCGCTTAATTGCCGGAATGACTGTTACATTCCTACTCACTGCCACTTGTTACACCTCGCTTTCTATCAAATTGTAGGCATATTCCGCCTGCTTGTATGGATCTTCATATTTTTGCACCAGAGGTTTTGCTTTGAACTTTACAGGGTAATCCCTTTCCGGTTCATCTTTAGGCTCCCATATCCTTCCGAGCTTTTCTGCTCGTTTTCGTTTTTCCACCCCAGCCTTTTTAAATGTCTCCTCATCAATAATTGGAGGGTAGAATTCATCGCCAAGGTATTGCTTGTTCTGCAACATCTTTCCTGCAGTGGCATGATAGCAGTCTATCCCAGCTTTTTTAGCAGCACCCTTCAAAGAAAGTCCTGCCAAGTATCCTGAAAATAATTCTTTTACTTGTTCTGCTGCTATATCATCTACAACAGCCTTTCCATCTTCAATTCTATATCCATAGGGTGTGTGACCCATCTAATTCACCAACCTTTCCCTCAATGTGATTCCACATTTTAATTCAAAACCGACTTCCTCCCGTGAAAAGACAATAATCCTCTCTACGTAATCTTCAAACAACTCATCCTCATAAGCTGTGAGCATTTTGGACT
The DNA here is from genome assembly GCF_003752155.1 of Mobilisporobacter senegalensis. Classification (GTDB taxonomy): domain Bacteria; phylum Bacillota; class Clostridia; order Lachnospirales; family Lachnospiraceae; genus Mobilisporobacter; species Mobilisporobacter senegalensis. Next base: position 132,007 of record NZ_RJVG01000009.1, read on the forward strand.
TAGTGGCAAACTTAAGCAGACGGTCAACCTCATCTACCTTTGCAATATTGCCATTGACGGAACGAGTAAGTTGATCCTTTTCGGCAAGAAACCTTTCTCTTTCTGCCTCCAGTGCATTCTTTTCTTTATTAAACAGAGCAGGTTCCAGATACCCTTTGGCCATTAAACCCGTCAGCATCTGGCTCTGCTCCATGTTGTTTACAATTTTAGTTTCCAACTCTTCAATTCTACGAAAACTCGCTGCATTGTTCTGGTTACGTAACCCCTGCAAAAGTGGTCTTAATATGAACTTCTGACCAAATATGAGTTTATTCATCATCGTAACAAATGCAGTCTTTATATCTTCATCTCGAATGAACTGCATAGAACATTCCGTTATATTGCTTATATGCTTACTGCAGCACCAAGCAATGTATTTTCTTGGACCGGATGAATGAATCCGTCTTTTAAAGGTACTGCCACATTCCGAGCAGATAATTTTGCCAGAGAAAGAATATCGGTTTAGATATTTACTGTTGCGCTTTTCGATGCCTTTTTCCTTTGCCCTTTGATTGAGAATGGCATCTACAGCTTCAAAATCTTCATGGCTGATAATTGCTTCATGGTGGTTTTCTACTAGATACATATTTTCCTCACCATAATTGGTGTGCCTGTTAAAATGGCTGTCAGTATAAGTCTTTTGCAAAATAACATCGCCGGTATATTTTTCATTGGTTAGAATTCCTCGAATGGTAGTAGCTGCCCAACGACCACCTCTTTTTGAAGGGATACCCTTTTGATTAAGATCATTTGCAACTTTCTGTGTGCCTTTGCCCGATAATACCTCTGCAAAAATATACTTCACAACTTCAGCCTGCTTGAGGTTTACTATCATCTGACCGTCAATATTTTGATACCCATATGGTGGGTAGGAAATTTTAAAGGTTCCGTTTTGAAATCGTCTTTGAATTGCCCATTTAGTATTTTCAGAAATGGAAATTGACTCACTTTCTGCAAGCCCACTTAAAATGGAGAGCATCAATTCACTTTCCATTGAACCCGTATTGATGTTTTCCTTCTCAAAATAGATATGAACCCCAAGGTCTATCAGTTTTCGAACCATCTCCAAGCAGTCTGTAGTATTTCTCGCAAATCGACTGATGGACTTTGTAATGATTAAGTCAATTCTCCCAGTTTCACAGTCTGATAACATTCTAAGTAGGTCAGAGCGGTTTTCCTTTTTCGTGCCGCTGATTCCCTCGTCATAATATAAGCCTGCATATTCCCATTCTGGATTCGCCTTTATGTAGGTCTCATAATGGGCATTTTGTGCTTGCAAGCTGACTAGCTGTTCATTACTATCTGTTGAAACACGGCAGTAGGCAACTACTCGTGTTTTTTGCTTAATAAAAGAATTGGCCATATTCCCTTCTATTTTCGTTATCCTTTTCATCCTCTCACCTCCTTCTTGGCAGGTCACATGTTACCTCTGAAACCCTTATATATCAACGACTTCATGGCATTATCTCTGCTAAAAAAGGAGAGAAAGTTTGGCGGTTGAGTGCGTCTATCTTGTTGAATTCTGCCTCCGTTATTAAACCTTTTTGAAGCATCTTTTTAAGTAATTTCTCTGCCTGAATATAATCAAACTCACGCTGTAGCTGCTCCTGTGACATTTTCTTTAATTCGATGCTTTTGTCTATAACCTCATCCGAGATCTTCATTACTTTTTTATCCTCATGCTGATTCACGTAGAATCACCTCCTACCTAATAGCCGCGGGAACAGGTCGAAGTTGAGGATTTGTAAAAATTAAATTAAATCAGAGCATAAAAAAAGAGCCTGCAAGGGAAGAACCCCCACAGGCTAGATAAATTAATAGTTTAATACTTTATTTTAGAGACTTTGTGAAAATCAAGCAACACCGTTTTTAACTTGCCCTTTTGATTAATCATACTTAATAAATGCATCCGTAAAGCCTGCTTTTTTAGCTTTGGCAAGCTGTGCCTCAGCATTTGCTTTAACAGAATAAGCACCGATCTGCACACGGTAATATTTCTTATTCACCGTGTCTGCTGGTTTATTTTCGGCACTTAATAGTTTCTTTACATCCGCTCGAAAGGTGTCCATACTCTTCCCATGCTTAGGAAACCAGTGCATCACGTCTGCATGATTACTGGCAATGCCTCGTTTATAACCTTCGCTATGACAAATGATATCTCTTTCACTAAACCCATAAAGTTTGCAAAGATATACACATAGCTCCACAGCCTCCTTATAAACAGCAGAAAAATACGAGGCATCGGTCAAACCGTCCTCGCAAATTTCAAAACCAATATGGGAATTATTAGCAGCTCCTCCAGCATGCCAACCTCGGTGATTCCAAGGCAATGTTTGATAGGTAGCAATGGAACCATCTGCTAATTTGCCAATAAAGGCATGAACACAAACTTGACGCCCTCCAGGTTTGTCTTGATTCCAATGGTTGTTATACTGGTTCTTTCCTAGCAAGCCATCGTCTGGGCCAACGTAGCGCTTCAACCACGGGTTGTTAGCTCCCGTTGAGTGAATCATGATACCCTTCGGTGTTATTGTTTTGCCCGCTTTATAGCAGGCATTGTTCGTAAGTAATAGTTTGCGTAGATTCATTTATAGTCCTCCTTGTCGCTTCTGTTGTGAAGCTGCTCTAATATATCCTTGAGTTTCTGTGGCACAGGCAGACCAACATGAACAGCATTTTCAAGTATGGATATGCCTTCATTTGAAAGATAAAAAAAGATGACCGCTGTTCGTATAACAGAGCCATCTCCAATAACGTTTTTATCAATAATGTGACCGATTGCTACCAGTGAAAAGATGAGTACTTTCTTGAATATGCCGCGAAAGCCTACCTCACTGGATAGCTTTTTATCAAGCACAGCACACATTAAACCTGTGATGTAATCAATCACAACAAAAGTAAGTAAAGCATATAAAAATCCGTCCCATCCTCCGAGGAAATACCCAAGCCAACCACCAATAGCGGCAAATGTCACTTGAATCCAGTTCCAAATCTCTCTCATTGTCTTAACCTCCTATCATTTTGATTGCATAAAAAAGTGTCTTCGACACTTCAACTCCCCTACCCCTCAATCTTGAGGGGATTTAGGGGGTTTTCTTTTTGCTACAAATCCTTCATAATAATCTTATGAGCAACATACTTCAGGATATATTTAAAGATAACTATGAAAGAATGATTTATACTTTACACCCTCGCAAGTCGGTCATTGAAAATGTTAATCGTATGATTAACTGCGGTGACCCTTCTTTTGGTGGGGCAATGTATGGTTGCGGCAAATGTGGTACCCTTAAATTTGTTCCTTTCCGTTGTCACAGTCGCTTCTGTCCTACCTGTGGAACTAAGTATTCCATTGACCGCACTACCTCTATGTCTTTTAAGATAATCAATGCTCAGCACCGTCACTGTGTTTTTACTATTGATTCTGAACTTAGACATTACTTTCTTGAAGATAGAAAACTTCTTAATCTTCTTTTTGAAGCTGTTCAAAGTGTTGTCTTTCGCTTATTTCACAAAGACAATAAAGCCGAAAAATTCACACCTGGATTCATTCTTGTTCTCCACACTTTTGGTAGAGACCTGAAATGGAATCCTCATATTCATTGTCTTCTCTCCGAAGGTGGCATTGGCAACTCTGGTATTTGGCGTCCCAAAACCCACTTTAATTACACATTCCTTCGCAACGCCTTTCGCACAGCCCTCCTTAACTTAATGGAGAAAAAGCTTGGGCCATCTTTTATACTGGTCAAGGCTAAATGCTACCGCGAACATAAAGAAGGATTCTATGTCTATGCAAAACCTAATAAGTGTAATCCTAAAGTTGTTACTAAATACATAGGCCGTTATCTTGGTCGTCCTGTTATTGCCACTTCTCGTATCGACGATTACGACGGTGAAAATGTAACTTTTCACTACAATCGTCATGAGGATGACAAACTTGTCGTTGAAACCATTCCTGTTATGGAATTCATTGAACGACTAAGCATGCACATTCCTGAAAAACACTTCAAACAAATCCGCTACTATGGTCTTTATGCAAGAACACGTGAGAGTGATAAAAAGCTATCTCTTGCCATATCAAAAGAAAAACATAAGGTTATTCTTTCATTCAATCGCTGGCGCAATTGCACTTTATCCTCTTTTGGTTATGATCCTCTCAAATGTCCATGCTGTGGCGAGACAATGATTTTTCTTGAGCTTTATCATAAACATCAGCATATTTCTCTGGACAAAATGTATGAAAGGGCAATGGGAGGACTCCCAACTTTCTCTTCTGCATGAAATATATACATACCACCTCCGTCTGTGATAAAATATATAAAACGGAGGAAAACACTATGTCAAAATGTTCAGATGAAATCAGAAACAAGTATATACAGAATCCACCCGAAGGCATGACCGCTGATGACATCCGCCACATGAGTGAGGATGATTTGCTTGATATGGATTACTTCTTAAATGAAGACGATGAGTTTGACGAAGACTTCCCGGGAGCTGAAGGTTTCTATATCTTCTAAAACCTATCGTTTACTTGTTGTGCCCGCCTCCATGCGGGCCCTTTTCATATCAAGAGTTCTCCGAAGGAGAACTTTCCTATAAAGTAAAGCGAAAAAGCGCGGAACCTAACCTTCGTGGTTAAGCTCCGCGCTCTATGTAATATTCGGTTGTGACAATCTGTTTTTTTCCGGATTCGAACACTACGCACGGCAATCGACTCTATGGAGCCGCCGTAGAAAAGGCCATAGCAGCAGTGTGACTTCCTGCTTAAAAGAACTGCCAGTTCTTTTATATATGCAAAAAAGCCCGTTATGACGAACGGACTTTTTTTGATGGATTACCAGATATTATGACAGCCGCTATTCGACCTTTTTCACACGGTGCGGCTTTTTTTCTGCTTCGATTGAAGCCTTATGTAGAATACCATAAGATCATCACCTCATGTCTGATTTATTATCCAGCAGCGACTGAACCGTTGACATAACGATGTTGAGGTCTTTGGAATCACATTGCCTCAGCAAATGCTGAAGCTGATCCAATTCCCCAAACTTCTTCTGCCGCTCCGGATAAAAAATCATATCCGAGGGAATCTGTAATTCTCGTATCAACGAAAATAGCAAGTCATAGCTTGGCTGCTGTTCTTCGTTTTCTATAGCTGTCAAGTGCCGTTGGCTGATGTGTAGTTTTTCAGCCAATTGCTTGCGTGTTAGCTGGTTTCTTAGGCGAGCGGATTTTATCACACCGCCCAAGTGATTATTGTATTTATTTTGCACAGTGCGTTCACCTCCGTTTCACCAATTTGAACCTATGGAACACTTCAAATTTTCTTTGCAGATACCAACAACATCATTGGGCGGCGCAGCTCGTCCCGCATTCCTGGCACAGTGTCCAATAAATCCTTAGATGGCTTAGGTTCTACAATGCCAGTAATGGCAAAGCCTGTTTTCAGCAATGTATTCAGATACGTTGTCAGTGTCTGGTGATACTTTATAACTTGTTCGCCTAAGAATACGGCATTGCGCGCACCCTCGGTAAAATAGTTATCCACAGGCCAATGATTGCGGTTGCCGCGCTCATCATAACTCCAATCCTGTGTTCCGTATGCCGTAAAAATTGGATGCTCTACCGAAAAGATGAAATCTCCGTCTGCTGTCAGGCATTTACATATCCGTTCGCAGATACTCCCAAAGTCCGGTGTGTAATGGAACGCAAGTGAACTGATAACCACATCAAAGCTATCCGGCGCAAAATCCATATCCTCCATCGCAAGACGATGGTATTCCACATTTGCATATGAGTTTTTTTCTCTTGCCACAGCCAGCATATTTTCAGAAATATCTGTTCCAAGCACTGTTGCCGCACCGTTTTCAGCGGCATAAATGCAATGCCAGCCAAAGCCGCATCCGATATCAAGCACCCGTTTATCCATAAAATCTGGTAGCAGCTTTTTTAACTCATGCCACTCCCCAGCGGCAGACAAGCCCTCCACAGAGCGAGGAAAGCGGCTATACTGATCAAAAAATTGTTCGTTGTCGTATTTATTTTCTTTCATAAAGACACTCCTGCTAATTAACGATAGACTCATAAATCAACTTGCTCAAACCGTTTTGCCGACACTCGATAGGCAAGCAATATACCTATTACATAAATAGCGATGCCAATGATTAAGATGGGTAATTGCCGCACCATTTCCTCAGCCGAAACGCCATCCAGCCAGTAGAACACTGGGAAGTGTACAAGCACCTCCATCGCAACTACGCCAAGGGTGGCAGGTATGACCGCCAGCAAAAACGCCTTGCCGACCTTATGAGCCGTGCCAAAAAACTGCGTAAGGAAAATCACATTGAAAACCGCGTATATCATCAGACCAAAACCGTAATAGGCAACATTTGCCTCAATACCTGCCGGATTGCCGTTTGGCAAGACTGAAACGCGTAAGATTGCAAATGGCAAGGAAATAGCTAACTGTGCCAGCTGTGCCAGAACCATCAACAGACATTTGGCTTTCACCGTATCCCGCTTTTTTACCGGCAGCAGTGCTGTATAGTAAATATCATTGGTCTCTCGCCCATACATAAAGGTAATATACGGCGCGAGGCAGCCAAACAAAAATACCATGCCGTATGGGTATGCCGGGACAATCACCAACGCCCCAAGAAGCGTAAACACAAACAAGTTGGGATGCGCTGCCAAGCGCAGTTCCTTATATAAAAGATTAGATATCATAACTGCTCCTTTCCGAACGAATCATAATCTCTTCCAAAGATAGGGCGGTGTCCTCGCTACTTTCCCTCAAATGCTGGAACGACTCTATAAACTTAGATTTTTCCGCGCTTTTCAGCAATTTGCCGTCTTTGATATAGGTAATGTCGTCAGCGCACTTTTCAAGGTCAGAGGTGATATGCGTGGAAAATAGAATGCTTCGTTCTCCGTCCTTTACAAGCTGACGAAATAGTTCCAGCAAATCATCGCGGGATACAGGATCAAGGCCACTTGTCGGCTCATCTAAAATGAGCAGTTTCGCATTATGGGATAGCGCTAAAGCCAGCATAAATTTCACTTTCATACCGGAGGACAACTCTTTGACTCGCTTTTCCGGGTCAAGGGAAAACGCCGTCAGGTACTTTTGATAAGCATTGTCATCCCAATCACGGTAAAAGCGCTTTGTCACCGCCGTGATAGATGACAGCTTCTTGTGCTTATAGAAGTCAATTTCACCCAAAACCATACCGATGCTTTGCTTGCATTTTTCTTCATTTTCAAAAAAGTTATGCCCGAACATCTCAATATTCCCGCTACTGGGACGAACTAGATTCAGCATGGATTTGAGTGTTGTGGTTTTTCCCGCGCCGTTCTTGCCGATGAGTCCCATAATCCTACCTTTCGGAAGCGAAAACGAGATATTCCGCAATGTAAAGCCGGGGTATTGCTTGGTAAGTCCGCGCACAGACAATATATCCAACATCTTATTCTCCTCCCACTTTGAACAAGCCATCTGCAGCTCCGCCGGTCATACGAATAAATATCTCGTCGCGTACCAGAGCGATGCCGGGGGATAGCGGGTTAGAATCTCCGAGTACCACAAGTGTGTCTCCGGGCTGCATATTCAATGTGTCCCGCGCCTTTTTTGGCAATACAATTTGCCCTCTTTCGCCAATGGTTACCGTGCCGAAGATATGTTTGTTTTTCGGGGCGATGGGATAACCATGCTGTTCAGCATTGTATCTGACCAAATCATTTAGAGAAACGTCAAACAAATCAGCCAATGCTTCACAGTTGGTGATATCAGGTAGGGAATCACCGTTTTCCCATTTCGCCACTGCCTGACGAGTAACGCCGATGATTTCAGCGACCTCTTCCTGTGACAAACGCCGCATTGCCCGTAAGTGACGAAGGTTTTCGGGGATATTTCTTTTTGAATTATTCATATTTATCACACCTTTCATACTCATTATATCCCAACTCACAAAGGGAATCAACCAACTTACGCAGACATTTTTTGTTATGTTTAGTTGCGTTTTTCGCTCCGTTGGGATGTCAATGAAGAAACGATATCGTAAAGTGAAAAAGTAAATTCCTGTTTTTTAACCCCCAAAATACCCAATCTGGAATTTACTCTTGCACATAGTATTTGGTATGATGTTCCTAAAATGATTTTTTAAATTCTTTTTTTTATGTTTTAGTTGCGTTTAGTCCTGCACAAAAATATAGTATTAGTGTGATCTCTGCCCTTCTTTTAAGGAGGTATTCACATGATAGATCAGACTCTCCCAAATAAACATATGACACTGAA
>NZ_RJVG01000010.1 GCF_003752155.1 Mobilisporobacter senegalensis
AGATATAATCTTGTAAATAAATCGAGAACAGCCATAGCTTCACCGTCTGGTGTTACTATGGCCGTTCTTTATGGCCGTTTTTTTACAGCCCCTTTCTTATTGTTCATGACTCATTTTTAAAATATAATTGTTTTCTCTTAAAAAGAGATTCCTGGGATAGTTCTGGATTTACTGCCTCTTGTGACTCCATGGAAATTATAGCGGCAGTGTAAGCATATTTTAAGGTATCTGTCCATTTCATATTGTTTTGTAAGCACCAGACTAACGTACCTGTTAATGTGGCACTGCCACCATTTGTATTGATGATATGAGGTAATTCAATATTATAATGGTATTTACTGTTGGCATTTTTAAAGAAAAGCCCTTCTTTGGCAGAAAAAACAATAATGTTTTTCACTCCTTTATTCAATAAAAGATCAACCCCCTGATCAATGGAAGTGAATGTTTCATTTAAATAGGATATCATATGGGATAATTCTCTTCTGGTCGTTACTAAAATCTCAATCTTATCAAGATTCTTTATAAGACGATCATTTTTGTTTAATGAAACAGTTTTCACAATGAGGGGAGAAGTCACCTTTTCACAAATATAGTTAATGGTATCATTGGGTAGATTGGTATCAATGACACAAAATTCAGCATGATTAATTCGGTCTAAATTTTTTTCAATGAAAGCCGGCGTCATTTGATTATATATATTCATATCGTCAATTCCAGTAATTCTTCTTCCACTGATATCATTGATATAGAGAAAGGAAGAGGTTGCTTCTCCCTTGATCATTTTGCAGTATTGAATATCCATATTATTCTCTTTTGCATCATCCTGAAATTTCCTTCCATTTAAATCATCTCCAAAAACAGAAATAAAATAGTTAGGAATATCTAATTTCGTTAGTGTAAGCGCCATGTTACGGCCTGCTCCTCCTAACAAATGGACGATTTTACCCGGATTAGAATTGTCTCGAATAATTTTATCCTTTGCACTACCAAATATATCCATATTCACCCCGCCTACTACAGTGACAAAGCAAGGTTCACTTAAAATATATCCTTTCCCTTTGATATATCCCTTTTTTGTTAGGTTATGAATGTGGGCTGCAACACCAGAGCGGGTAATACCAAGCATATCTGCAAGTTCGTTTTGAGATATCAAAGGCTGCTGCTTTATTATCTTTAAAATTTCCAGTTCTCTTTCTGTCATATTCTCCTCCATATTGGGGATGCAGGGTAAATACTCATGTAATTAGTGATTAACCCAAATTCCAAATAGATGTATTCCTAATTTATCAAAAATGGTTACAAGTATCAATATGCCTATAATTATGGTAATCAAAATGGAAACTCCCATAATGATCTTTGATAATTCTTTTGCAAGTTTCTTGCTCTTGATCCCAATTATTTTAATTAAGAAATAAATAGCTGATATTATCATAAATACAATCAATGGCATAAGAAAATCAAACAGTACAGAGTCCTCAGTATGAAGTATGTACTGATTTATTATTACAAAACAAATGCAAGATAATCCCAAAACAATGAATAAGCTCTTCCCCAGACGCTGACCATAGATTTTTTCCAATAGATTAGTCTGGTAATCTTCAAAGATATCTTCCATCAAATTTTTGAACTTTTTACCCTCTTCTTCTTTATGCATGATCATGTTCAAATAATACTCTGTATCCATATGCTCGATTGTTTCTTCTTTTTCCTGCATACAATTGCACATTTCCAATGCACCATTCAATTCCGCTATCTGCTTCATTAGATCAATTTGTGTACTCTGCAATACTTCCAGTAATGTTTTTTTCCCATCCAAAATCAATTGAATATTTTCAATGGATATATCCAGCTTACGTAAAAGAACAATTTTCTTAAGAGTGATAACATCTTCCTCTGTATATTCCTTGTAATTGTTTTCTTCTCTTCCTGGCTTTAATAGTCCTTTTTGCTCATAAAAACGAATGTTTGCCCTGGTTAGTTTTGTTATTTCTTCCACATCTTTGATTTTCATATCAAAAACCCCCTTCTTAAGGGAAGTGTACGGTATAAAGTAACTTTACAGTCAAGTGTTTTTTGCTTTTAGGGAGGATGAATATATTTTTTTAACGATAAATTTATCTGCTAAATAACATATCCAATTGTCTTAAGCCAATTTGTAACCTCTTCCGATACAACAGTACCGCCCACAGCAATACCCGGTAAAATTGTGGATTGTATGCATTCTTTGGATATATCATTTTCAATTTGACAAAATCCGCCCCCTCCATGGGTACAAAATGGAATTATTGTTTTTCCTGTAAAATTATGTTGTCTAAGAAAACTCATAACTGGCGGGGCTAATGTTTTAAACCAATTAGGTGTCCCTATAAAGATCGTTTGATAATCATCTATCGGCTCATTTCCAGTTATTAGCTTAGGGCAGAATCCTCTGGAAATCTCATTTCTTATTTCTTTAGCCGCCGTATTATAGTCAAAGGAATAATGCTTATCAGGAATTAATTCTCTTATAGTACCTCCCGTTTGTTCTGCTATTTCTAATGCTAAATTCTTTGTGTTTTCAAACAGTGAATAATAAACAATCAGTATATTGCTCATATATGCTATTTCCTTTCATAAAATCTTTTATAAATAAACCAATTTGCCAAATGCAGTACATATCCCAAAATCAAAAAAATCACTAACAAAGCAGCCATTGCTAATAGAACATTTTCTATACTTCCCATTTCAAAAATCATACTTGCAGGGAAAGGAGTAATTCCCCATATTCCCCTCAATATAAATGCAAAGAATAAATAACACAATGGAAAAATAATATCCGTTGCAATCAATGCCGGGTTAGAAATATTCTGATGATTACAGAAAAAACACCAATATAAAAATACAATGATCGGGTTAATAATATGTATAAACCAAAATGCGCCTTCTAAATTTAAACCAATTAATACTGTTGCTATTAAAATAACCAGAAGTGAAATCATACAATCAAAATATAACCATACTGGCAATTCCTTTTTATCATGTACCTTATAAACAAAGGAAAACAGAAAAACAGCACCAGTGAGCATTCCCGATATAAAACAATACTCTCCCATATATATATGTAACATCCTTATAATAGCCGGCAATTACTGTGATTATACATAAAATTCCAATAAGCAGATCACAGATCTTACGAACTCTATTTTTCATTTCATTTCCCCCTCAATTCATCCCATTTATTGTATATTTAGAAATTTACAATCTATCTAATTATATATTTCTAAATATAGTAAGTCAATCGGCATATATAAGGTCTATTCTCTGCATCACAAAAGAGTGTGCCCTTTCACATGATAATATGTAATTGTATAATTCAACTTTTGATGGGAGGAACGGGATTGACAACCATAACCCTAAGCAGAGTACCAAACCGGAATAGTACGGTAGATACAGATAAAGACGGATGGACTGACAGTAGAAAAATAGACTGGATTGTATTCCTATGATACAATTACTATAACGAAAGAAGATTTTAAAAAACATATGAATGAAATGTATAAATATGTGACTCCAAAAAGAATAGGCAGCCAGCCGTTGGGAGTATGGCAACTTTCTCATTATACCAAAGGTGTTGTTAATTTTGCAAAGTCAAGAGAAATATCAGTAGACCTATATTTTGTAAATAAAGAGATGAAAGTTTCATCCTGGGGCGGATATGCATATATTGATGTGGATGACTATGTGGACGGTGAAAACCTGTATAAAGCAATTGTATTCTTCACGAAAAAGTAACGGAGGAAGTTATGAAAAAATTATTTACTTTTATAATACTGTTTATTTTATGTATAATACTGCCATATGCAGCTTATAAGGCAGTTACATACGATAAGTGCTGGAGTGATTTTACAAGAGATATTAAAAACCAGTATCCAATTATAAAAAAGTTGGAGACATCTGCAGTAGGACCTCATCATGACATAATTATCTATACAAAGAAAGAAATAGATTTTAAGGGAGCAGAAGAAATTATGCTCTATTTTATGAAAGTGATTGAACAGGAAAATTTAGATGAGTGTCTTATGAAAAGACAGAAAAGAAAGACAAATGGTACCTTTCTTGAGCTGGGGTTAATATTTCAGAATAGTCCGAAAGGAGAAAATCATTCTTTTGTTTCTCGCAGCAATAAAGATTTTCAGGAATGGACATATAAATTAGAATATAAAGAAACAGATATTGTATATGAGGTGAAGGATTATATAAAGTAAAAAATATTCCTCAGTAAATATTATTCAGATAAAAAAGGCAGGGCTGTCCCATTAAATCATTAGTGCGGCAGCCCTGTAAATACTGTATTAATCTTTAAAATCCTTTTTTATAATCAACATTTCCTTTTTCCCTAAGCATTCTGTTCCGTCAAATTCAAGGCAGACTATGTATGGCATGAAGTCAATTATTCTCCAAAAACTATCAAAATTGTAAGTACTGTCATAATAATTCAATATGGTACTAAGGGCAGTTCCATGAGTTCCAAATAGTATATTCTCATTTTCATGTTCTAATAATAATTCAGTAACTCCTTCCATGTTCCTGTTCTGAACCATATTAAGGGATTCGCCACCTTCTTCATGAAAATCAAAGTCTAACCAACGCTTTATTATCATCTCACGGGTATTTTTATTACCACATTCACGTTCTCTATAACGATAATCTGTATGTATTTCTAATCCATGGCTCTTAGCACATTCTTTAATGGTATCCAGACTCCGTTTATAAGGACTGGATACACAGTAATCTAATTTTATATTTGCAAGGGTTTCAACTACCTTTTTACTATCTGTAATTCCCTCTTTTGTAAGAGGGCGGGTTGAATCTTCCTGCCAGCTGTGTATTGGCTGTGCATGACGAACAAAATATATTCTTGTCATATAAATGACCTCCATAAACAAACATTTTTTTCAATTCCATCAGATAATGATTCGACTTTTTCAATTTCATTGCGTAAATGGATTCAATTGTATTTTAACATGGTTATTCCCTCTGGATTAAGATAATATACAGATTAATTTGTCTCTACGTAATCAATTATACTTTTCCTAATAAAGGAAGTCAATTGGAGGTAGTATAGAGTTTTGGCGACTTAATATCCGTCTCTTCCAATCTTATTTCTTCCCGCCACTAACCATTCGGGTTCATCATCACTACCAATACCTTCAACTTTACTGCCATAATAACCTGATGCCCCTATGAACATCCCATTACCATCAAAAAGATTTTCTTCATATCCATAACATTCTTCTACTGGCTCTCCTCCAATAATAAATTTGTGAATCACATTCTGTTCATCCATATATTCACCAATATAAGGCACTCTATTAGAAATCTGTTTTGTAATGTCTGTTTCACTTCCATCTGCAATAAAGTACAATTTTCCTCCATCCAGTTTAACAGGTGGATTTTCAGTTGCATTCATCTCTATTGTCACCTTTCCGACTCCTGTTTGCTCATCATACTCCTGTGTAATTCCGCTGCCATTAAAAAATGTATACAAATAATTGAAAAGTCTTCCTTCTGATGCAAATGAGATTGTTGTTGCAAAAGTCATGCAAATAACCGCTATCATACTTGCTACTGCTATCTTTTTCAGTGTTCCCCATGATCTCATATTATACTTATCCTGCCTTCTATTGATTTTAGCAAGAATTCTTTTGGAATTTATTTTATTCTCATAATCTGATAATTTAATTTCTTTATATTCTTCAAAATTTGTATCTACACGATTCAAAATGTCATAAATACCTTTCTCCATAGTTATCCTTCCTTTCCAAAATAAATTCTTCTAATTTTTTGCTTACTACGGGATACTCTCTTATAAATAAGATTTTTACTCATTCCTGTTTTCTGGCTAAGTATGTCTACCGGAATTTCTTCCATATATATTTTTTGTAATAATTCTCGGTCTTTTTTCGACAAGCAGCTAAGCATTTTCTCTGTTTCCTGTGATATTTCGTTCTCCACCAATGAAAGCGTATCCTCATAGATAAGTTTGATTGATTCTTCTTCAAAGTTTAATTCTTCGATTTCTCGTTTATATTTTCTCAGATAGTCAATCGCTCGATTTCTGGCAACACCAGCAATCCAATTTTTAAACTCCGTTTGTGTCTCATCATAGTTTTCAATATGAATCCAAACATTAATAAAAATATCATCAAAACATTCTTCCTGTTTGTCTTTCATTAAATACAAGTGCTTTTGTATAATCGACATTACTAGCCCACCATACTTAATAATTACATAGGAAAGCGCATCTTCATTTCCCTCCCGTAATTCCTGCATAAAATTATTTTCTTTAATTTTCATTTATTACCTCCTTTCTTAAGGTCTGCTAAATTTAGGAGCAACTACTATTTCTTTGTACATATGTTAATACGTATGTTTTCATCTATTCCTGACACTTTATTAAAATTTATTAAATTTAGTTCTGTAGAAAGTGTTTATTTCAAGCACAAAAAAATCCCTCCAAGTCGAGGGATTTCGTTCATCTTTTACGGTTGTCATGATTTTTAATATATGTTTCTTTTATTATTTGTTGTATAACAGATGATATTGCCACAATTATAAACATTATTATTGATTGTTTTAAATCAATAGCTAAATGCGCTCCTGCTTTCATCAGTAATCGAATGATTTCTTGAAATACTAAAAACCCTAGCAAACGTAATTCATTTTTAATTACATTCTTTATTATTTTCAAAATACCTGCCTCCAACTAATAATATTCTTGCTTATTTTTTATCTCTTAGTAAATACACTGGTCCTATACTAAAAATTGATGTACCGATTAACATAAATGAGTGTATAAACCGTTTAACATCAATATATATTCATTGGATAAATTTACATATATTAGTTGTTATACGTACTATCTCCAAATGCATCTAATATTTGACTTGTTCTTTTATTTAGGCGATTTTCAATATAATCATGTTCTTCATCATTAACAACAAAAAAGGTTGCATGATAGTTTGTATCAATGCTTCCGCCTACTCTTCCATAATATTTTATACCATCTATTAAAACAACATAGTTGTTATGCCACGCTTTAAATCCAAGTAATTTGCTGGGACACTCGTTAAAACCAAGAAATTCGAGAGGGAGTTGACCTCCCTTTGGCATGCAGTCTTATAAGTATAATACGACAAAATGGAATAAAAATCAAACTGCATTTTGGTTACAAAACTGGCGTTTCGTTTACAAAAACGTTAGAAAACTGCGTTTTGTTTACAAATATTCAGTTGGTAGTTACAAACATTGCATCTTGCCGTACAAACTGGCATCTTATTTTACAACTGACCAAAATAAATAAATAATATAATATCAATTTCCATTTTTCTCTTTACATTAGACATTATTTGGTTTATATCGTTAATTATATGGTAATAAAGTCTAAAAAAGGAAATATAGGGGTAAATGTAAATGAAAAAATCAAAAATTAAATTATTTGCTTATTGCAATGCTTACGTTAGCCAGTCCTATGTCTAATGGCAGTACAGTTTATGCTAAAGATACTAGTTTTATAAGTTATTCTACTGGAATCATACTTCCTCCTACTAAGGTTGCTGAAAAAGCGGTTAGTTATTTTAAAGAACATACGAAAAATGCCAGAAATAGTACCAGTGATAAACATACTAAACCTAGACCTGGCCGTGAAACTGAAAAAAAGCAGCAAAAATTGGGATTCAAATCCAAACAAAAGAAAAAATGTTAAATGATATTGATTTCTATATATAAATAGTTTATTATACGTATAAAAGATTCTACTTTATTGTATAAACTATATATTATAAAACATGAATAGCTAAATTATTCAAAATTCAGCTTCAAATTAAAAAGGTGGTATTCTTATTTTGAATTTATCTGAATTTAGTCCTAATGATTTAATTGAAATATATACAGGTTTTGATGAAGAAGATGAAGAAAAATTTGATGTTGGATATATTCTAACGTACGACGATAATTTTTGTATGACTAAATTAGTTGATCATTATGGGAGATTTTTATCATATTCGTTAATTAATTTAAACATGATTAGTAATATTATCTCATCTGATGATGATTATCTTGAAATGATTAAGAATTTCGTAAAAATATTACAAGATGAAAATGCATTTAATTCATTAAGTATTGATAATATAAAATATGAATCTACCAATAATTTAATAGATTATATTTTAAAATATCAGTGTAATAATAAGTTATTAACAGGTTTTGTTAGTAATGATGATAAAATTTTTGGATTTATAAATTCTATTTTTGATAACTATATAATTATTACAGAAATAGATTATGTATCGCTATCTAAAAAAAGTGACATAAAATTATTTAAATCTAACATACAACAAATAGAATATAATAGTATATTATTATATTTATTAAAAAATTCAACTTATTCTTTATTACCATAAAAATCACCCCACCACCTTAATTAAGTAGTGGGGTTTGTCTTACTTTTCTACTATCATGCCCCAGTTATTTTAAATATTTTATTACATAAGTTGCTAATTCTTAATTATACTCATTCACTCCACCATATTTTCTTCCACTAGCAGATGTAATGTTGCCATCCTTATGTATACTGTGCCCTACTATAATCACTACTCTGCAAAAGTTATACGACATCTAAAAATAGAATTGAATGTAATAAAGTATCATAAAGAATATAAAAACTTTAGAAAAAATGAAAAGAGGATTTCGACTGGACCTCGAAACCCTCTAAAATTAAAGCTTTAAACAAAGCACGAGACGGGATTCGAACCCGCGACCCTCGCCTTGGCAAGGCGATACTCCACCACTGAGCCACTCGTGCAGATATAAAATTTAAACGTCCCTCTACCAGGCTTTAGAATACTTTGCCAAGTATCGGTACTTGTTACTGCCTTACATCTCTCAACTAAACTCGAACTTCGTTACTCTCGTTCTCATTAAGGTTTGAGATGTCCATTCTCACTAAATTCAAGCTTTGGCCTTGCCTCACTTTCATTAAGTGTTCAAAGGAAGCGGGTGATGGGAATCGAACCCACGTATCTAGCTTGGAAGGCTAGTGTTCTACCATTGAACTACACCCGCATAAATGATACGTGCCCAAAGCCGGAATCGAACCAGCGACACGAGGATTTTCAGTCCTCTGCTCTACCAACTGAGCTATCTGGGCAGGTGGTGTTTCTTTATCATCTGTCAGATAATAAGAGAACCTAATAACAATGCCGGCGACCGGAATCGAACCGGTACGGGCGATTAGGCCCGCAGGATTTTAAGTCCTGTGCGTCTGCCAGTTCCGCCACGCCGGCAAAGTGGATGGAGAAGGATTCGAACCTTCGAAAGCGTAGCTAACAGATTTACAGTCTGCCCCCTTTGGCCACTCGGGAACCCATCCAAATTGTCTTGACAAGGTAATATTATAACAGATATTTTCTAAATTGCAAGTGAAATTAGCACATTTTTTTATTTTTTTATTACAGTTCAGCCATGCAGAAAATAGTGTACAAATTGCATGTGGGTGCTTGCACACTAAGGGCAATTTGTGTACTACTTTCTATATGGCGCTCTGCCTAAGCGAGATGTAGCAACGCGTAATCGAGTTTAGGGCTGAACTGTAATGAAAAAGGGGTTCAACTTCCACATGGGTCCTTGCACACTAAGGGCAATTTGTGTACTATTTTCTATATGGCGCTCTGCCTAAGCGAGATGTAGCAACGCGTAATCGAGTTTAGGGCTGAACTGTAATGATTTCTTTCATCATATTTTTAATATAACACCACTTACTGATTCCATAGTAATTACTATTTTTCCGCCTTCTACTGTGTATAATTCTTCACTAAGATCATATCCAATTTCATTGGTTTTTATAAGTCGAACCATATTCTCTCCATCTCCAATGCCAATTTCCCATACAGGTATGGTTACTGTTATTTCATGATGGTTATTATTAATTGCCGCCACTATCTTATCTTTATGATCAAAACGTCCATAACTGATAAAATTATATTGGTGGGCGAGAAACTTAAGAGCACCTGTCTTTAGTGCCTCAAAACTTTTATGAATGCCTATGATATCTTTATGGAAATTTATTAAATCCGTATCTTCTCTGCCCCATGGATACGTCCTTCGATTATCAGGATCTGTCCAGCCGCATAAACCGGCTTCATCCCCATAATAAATGGTAGGAGCACCCGGCCAGGTCATTTGAAGGATTACTGCTTCCTTTAAGATACCTTTGCTTACATTTTCCTCTGCTGCCTTTGGACCAAGAGAATTGGTCCGCCCTGCTCTGCCGTTGGTTCTTGTCAAAAATCTAGAATGGTCATGATTAGATATTTCATTCATGGATATTTCCAGGGATGCCCTCCCAAACTTAGACATGTTATGATTCATGGCCCAGATAAAATATTCTGAATTACCTAATAAATCTTCTTTAAATTCGTCACTATGCTTCTCCATTCCTGTTAAAAACCAAGATACAGGTTCCATAAAGGCATCATAATTCATTACTGTGTCCCATTCATCTCCTTTTAGCCAGGAGTTGGGATTTCCATAATGTTCTGCTATGATTATGGCGTTGGGATTTGCTTCTTTTACATTCTTGCGGAAATCTTTCCAGAATATATGATTAAATTCATTAGACTGTCCTAAATCAGCAGCAACATCTAATCGCCAGCCATCTGCATTAAAAGGTGGTGACACCCACTTCCTGGCAATATACATCATATAGTTATATAATCTTTCGGATTCCTCGTAATTTAGCTTAGGAAGGGTATCATGTCCCCACCAGCCATCATAACTTCCATTATAAGGCCATTTATCCTCTCTAAACTTAAAATAAGAGCGATAAGGGCTATCTCCATGGATATATGCACCTTTTTCATAGCCTTCCTGTCCCTCATATATTCTTTCACGGTCCAGCCACTTATTAAAAGAGCCGCAATGATTAAATACCCCATCCAGAATTACTTTAATACCGCGAGCATGTGCTTCTTCTACAAGTCTAATGAATAGCTTATTACTGGCTTCCAGATTTTCTTTCTTTGTGACTCTGTTAATATATAAAGATGCCTGCCCATTATTGTATTCATCCTGTGGAAGCGGATTGCCCTCTTTCGTTACTATCTCCCCAAAATGAGGATCTACATAATCATAGTCCTGAATATCATATTTATGATTGGAAGGAGAAACAAAGATTGGATTAAAATAAATTGCGTCTATCCCTAAAAACTGCAAATAATCCAGTTTATTCATAACCCCCAGGAGATCTCCTCCATAGAACTCTCTTACTCCCATAACATCAGGATACTTATTCCAATCAGTAACTTTTTTGATTTTATCTCCAATGTAATGATATTCCCTGTCAACCACATCATTATCAGGGTCTCCATTAAAGAAACGGTCTACATAGATTTGATAGAATACTGCTCCTTTTGCCCATTTTGGTATCTGAAACTCCGGAAAGAATATAAAGTTATAATCACTTTGCAATTCCATTGACGCACCCATATGATTATAAAAAACAATAACTTCACCTGAGTTTATTTCAAAGTAATAATTAACCTCTTCCTTCCCCTGAGGTATCTCCAGAAAATAATAATCAAATAATTTATCCCCGGAATCTTTCTCCATAAGCTGTCTAACACCATTTATAATTATATGAACTCTTTCTACATTATCTTTTCCAGTTCGAAAACGAAATGCAACTAATTGAGTACTGCCAGAATACGCGGCAGAACAAAATTCCTTTGATGTATCGCTAAAAAGAGCCCTTAAATTTAAGGGGGACCTATAATCATCTATATACAGATATTCATTAGATCGGTCATAATTCATACTTTATCCTCCAAACCATCAAAAATTAAGCTGGCTTAATTTCATTTGGCGTAAATTTCATTGTGAAAATGCCATTTAATTAATTATTAGATATACAAAGTACCTCTATACATTTGTACCCTAACAGATTAATTATATTATATAATAAAAACTTTTAATACTTAATAATTTCATATTACAGAAAGAGACAGGTTTTTACGCATAAAAAAGGACGGCCATCCGATCTGCCGTCCTTTTTTGGAGAAGGTATTTTTGTTACTTATGGGGTGTAGCAAAAACTATATAATGTATTGGGGTTTACATGAGTTATTATAACACCATGCGATAAATAAGTGTGCACAAACATCAACAATTTTTTTATTTTTTTTTGTTCGTTTTAACAACTTTGTCCTCTTATGTCGAAGTCAAATACTGAAAAACCTCCCAAAACACCCTTGATTTTTAAATACATTTTAGATTTTAACAATTTTTCCTAAATTAAATATCTAAAACTACATTGTCGATATGATCCGGTTCATTCTCCTCATTAAATAACGCTTCAAACTCTTCTCTGGTTATCTTTTCCTTTTGGATCAATAAATCAGCACATTTATGAAGAATTTTATCATATTTGGTAAGAATCTTTTTAGCTTCTTCATAACAAGAATCTATAATTTGTTTTACTTCATCATCGATTGTTTTAGCAATTCCCTCACTATAGCTTCTTGTATGAGCAAGATCTCTACCGATAAACACTTCATCATCCTCATTCCCATAATTTACTAAACCTATGGAATTTGAGAATCCATATTGAGTGACCATAGCACGGGCTGTTTTTGTTGCTACCTTAATATCCTGTGAAGCACCAGTGGTGATATCATCAAACACTAATTCCTCGGCTATTCTGCCACCAAGGCTGACAATGATATCCTGACGCATTTTTCCCTTTGTATTAAACATATCATCTTTTTCTGGAAGAGGCATTGTATAACCTGCTGCTCCGGTTCCTGTAGGAATAATAGATACCGTATATACAGGTCCTACATCAGGAAGTATGTGGAATAAAATTGCATGACCAGCTTCATGAAAAGCTGTAATCTTCTTGTCTTTTTCAGAAATGACACGGCTCTTTTTCTCCGCACCAATTCCCACTTTAATAAATGAATGTCTGATATCTTCCTGTAAAATATAATTTCTATTATTTCTGGCTGCTAAAATAGCAGATTCATTCAATAGATTCTCTAGATCTGCACCGGTAAATCCGGCAGTCGTTTGAGCAATTTGTCTTAAATCAACATCTTCTGCTAATGGCTTGCCTTTTGCATGTACTTGAAGAATTTCTTCCCGCCCTTTGATATCTGGTCGGCCTACCGTAACCTTTCTATCAAAACGACCTGGTCGCAAAATTGCAGGATCTAAAATATCAACACGGTTCGTGGCTGCCATGACTATAATTCCTTCATTGGCTCCGAAACCATCCATCTCAACAAGTAATTGATTCAATGTCTGTTCTCTTTCATCGTGTCCGCCACCCATACCGGTGCCTCTACGTCTTGCAACTGCATCAATTTCATCAATAAATACGATACATGGTGAATTTTTCTTTGCTTCTTCAAATAAATCTCTTACTCTGGAAGCACCTACACCAACAAACATTTCTACAAAGTCAGACCCGGAAATACTAAAAAATGGTACTCCTGCTTCTCCTGCAACAGCTTTCGCAAGTAATGTCTTACCAGTCCCCGGAGGTCCCACAAGTAAAACACCTTTGGGAATTCTTGCTCCAACCATCATATACTTCTTAGGACTTTTTAAAAAATCAACAATTTCTTTTAATTCCTCTTTTTCTTCCTCAAGCCCGGCAACATTTTTAAAAGTGGTCTTTTTATTCTCATCTGTAGTCATCTTAGCCCGGCTTTTACCAAAGTTCATGACCTTACTATTACCGCCGCTTGCCGCTCCTTGATTCATTAAGAATGAAAATAGCAGTATGACAATAATAAATCCTAATACAATTGGAATCAAAGTAGTAAGAATCCAGCTTGGTTTATTAATATCATGCATGGTATATTCCTTGCCGGCCTCTTTAATGTCATTTTCCACATCTTTTACATCAGCGATGTAAAATCCTTCTTTCGTATCATCCTTAAAGACAACCTCTATTTTACCAGTAGGGACTTCTTCATTTTGATAAATATCAATACTTTCAATATTGTCTTTCTTTAAATCAGCCATGAAATC
Source organism: Mobilisporobacter senegalensis (assembly GCF_003752155.1). GTDB lineage: Bacteria > Bacillota > Clostridia > Lachnospirales > Lachnospiraceae > Mobilisporobacter > Mobilisporobacter senegalensis. The sequence goes on from NZ_RJVG01000010.1 coordinate 14,071, forward strand.
TGTCTTATTATAATCCTTAGAATTTATAATATCAAATTGGTTTGTTAAAGTCGCCAGGATAATGATGCCTATTATAATCGCGTAAAAACCTAATCCTTTCATCTGTTTTTTCAATGAAAAACCTCCTCTCAATTATCCTTCAATTACCCCTATATATGGCAAATTTCTATATTTTTGCACATAATCTAACCCATATCCCACAACGAATTCATCTGGAATATTGAATCCAACATAATCTACTTCTACGTCTGTTACCCGTCTTTCTGGTTTATCAAGCAAAGTACATAATTTAATACTTGCCGGTTTTCTGCTCTTTAACATATCAATCAGAAAACTTAGTGTTCTTCCCGAATCAATAATATCTTCAACGATCAGAACATCTTTTCCTTCTATTGGATCATCCAGGTCTTTCACTATCTTTACACGGCCTGAACTTACTGTTTCGTCTCCATAACTGGATACTGACATAAAGTCAAGTGTAACAGGAGCAGAAATTCTCTTAGCTAAATCACAGGTAAAAAAGATGCCACCTTTTAATACACATATCAAATGTACATCTTTTCCCTCATAATCTTTGCTGATTATTGCTCCTAATTCCCTTACCTTTGCACTAATTTCTTCTTCAGAAACTAATACTTTAATCTTGTGCTCCATTTTCATTTCCTCCATATAGTTTCACCATTAGTATATTCTTGGTATTTTCATCAATTTTATAAGCCTCACTGATTCTTTCTCCAACTATCCACATAATGTGGCTGCCATCTGCCAATAAAAGAATTTCATCTCTTTCTTCTCTTGGAATCTTCTGATCAATAAAAAAGGCTTTTAATTTCTTTTTACTTCCTTTGTGGTCAATTTGAAGATAATCCCCTTCTTTTCTCGTCCGTAAGGAAACAGTATTGTTTATTTTATCATAATCGAACCATTTCGTACACCCATTTTGGGGAATAATAAGATTTTTTTTATAATTCATAAGGCGAAATTCAATGTTCAGGTTTCTATCTTCCAGGAAATAGTTTCCAGGTATTACAATTTCTTTGATATTCAGAATTTTTCTATTTTCCTCTCCTGGCACATCGTTTGTCTTTGATCCTATAAAAATAAATATCTCTTCGTAACCCCTCTTTGCGACAATGGAATATGGAAGATTTACTCTTTTCCCTGTTTCCCTGTGAATCAAAGAAAGTACCATATTAACATGTTCGCTGGTAATATCTTTTAATTTCCCAGCCAAACATTCAATGACTTTTCGAATGATCATTTTTTGTATCACAATATTTTCGGCACGAAATCCATCCATATGAATAGAGTATTGCCCATCTTTTTCTTTCACAATCTTCTTGAAGCAATCATATGCGTTCGTTTCAATATATGATAAAGTTTCATCAATCATTACCGAAGTCTGAACAATATGTTCTTTTACATTCTCATTTATATTTTCTGAAATATATGGTAAAACTTTTAGACGAATCTTATTCCTGGTATAATCTGTTTCCAGATTAGTAAGATCCGTGCAATAAGTAATATTTCTTTCATCAAGATATTCCTCTATCTGTTTACGGCTTACGCATAGCAAGGGCCTTATAATATTATCCCTTACCGGACTGATTCCTGCAAGTCCTTTTAGTCCGGTTCCCCGAAATAAATTAAATAATACAGTTTCAGCAAGATCATCACTATTATGGGCAATGGCTATTTTATTGGCTCCAAATCTTCTTAAAATATTATTAAAGGCATCATAACGGACATTTCTTCCCGCCTCCTCTAAAGAAATGCTTTCTCTTTTTGCTATTTCTGTTACATTCTCATTCACAAGGATAAATTGAATCCCGTGACTTTTACACAATTCCTCAACATATATAGCATCTTTCCTGGCATCAATGCCACGCATGCCATGATTTACATGAGCTACATAAAGTTCCAGATCGTATATTTTCTTTATTTCCAGAAACGCAAAGAAAAGGCAGACTGAATCAGCGCCCCCGGAAACACCAAGCACAACTTTGTCACCTGGCTTAAGCATCTTATTTTCTTTGACATAATCTAAAACTTTATTAATCATGGTATCTCCTAATTTTTCACATTCTTTCCCTATTTTACAACTCATTATTTAAAATTTCAATCAACTTTCGAAAGAAATGTACAATATTATTTCTTCCATATTCCAGCCACGATAACTGTCATATCATCTACCGCAGTATAATTATTCTGCTCAATTGCTTTGTCTAATATAATATTAGCAATCTCCTGTGGATTCTGGCTTGTAATATTCATGATTACATCTTCCATAAATTTTTCTTTGTCCTGATCTATAATGCAATCAAGTACGCCATCTGTGACCATAATTATAAAATCACCGTCATAAAGCTTTTTTGTGATCCCATCAAAATCAACCTGATTAAATACTCCTACAGGTAAACTTGTGGAACTAATGGATTCCACCCAGTGTTCTCTCTTAATAAAAGTAGTAGATGCTCCTATTTTAATAAACTGGCAGATTCCCGTAAATAAATTTATAATACTCATATCTATTGTGGAAAATGATTGTTTTTCTGATTTTAACACAAGAATGGAATTAATCAATTTAATGGCGGATTCCTCTCGAAACCCGGCCTCCATAAATTGCTCTAATAATTCTATGACAGATTCACTTTCAGCACATGCCATGGCGCCTGTTCCCATTCCATCGGAAAGTGTCATGATCATTTCTCCATTTCCAAGATGAATAAAGGAATAGTTATCCCCAGAAATTTTCTCATTTTCTTTTGTCGCTTTTGCCATTCCTGTCAATGTTTTAAAGGTTGTTTCTTCTACGAAAACAAAAGTGTCAGTATCTCTTGATATTATATTCTTAGTTCCATCTGCCGGTCTCATTTTTTTTCCAAAAACTTCACTTATAATATTGGCTGCTTCTCTTGTTGTGATGCATCTCCCTCTTTTGGTCGTGGCTGTAATATAGATTTCCTGCTTTTTATTTCTTTTTTCTAATATGGCAATTTTTTTTACATCGATATGGTTTAGGAGCAATGTTTTGGTAATCAACGTTTCTTTTGAGTCTTTTACCTCTACCGTTCCATATAGATCCCTGGAAAAATCATTTATAATATTGGATACTTCAAGCAGCTGCCCGGCAATTGCTTCCCTGCTTTCTGCCATTCGATTCTGCCAGTTAAGATTTACCTTGGCAAGTTCTAAGCCTTTATTTGTTTCATAAATGAAATCTTTTAGAAAAATACATCTTTTAGAAAATGATTCAGGGATGTCCCTCTCCAATACAGCACCATTATGTTCTGCGGAATTTAACATTAAAAAGGCAGATTTATACGTGTCATAAAATTCGTTTTTCCAGCATACTTCACAGTTTTCGCAGTTTTTACAAAGCTTGTCTGATAAATCATCAAAAATCTGATTAATGTCCCTTCGGCTAAGTGCCATTTTGGTATCCGCTATGGAACGGAATGTACTGGATAACTTTTTAAAGGAATCGGAAAAATCCCTCAATTTATCTTTCCCAATATGCTGCAAATTCTGCTTTGCAAAAATTTCTTCTCCCAATACTATTTCGGAATTGTTCACTCTATTTATAACACTTCCTGGGAATAATATAAATATTATTACACTGGATGAAATCGCACCAACATTGGAGATCAAAAGATTTCCTTCTGCAATATATGTTAAAAGTATACCTGTAGCTCCATACATTAATCCTGTTCCAAGGCGGCCTGTCCCACGAAACATACCTACCAGAATTCCCAGCATACATAACATACCGATAATACTTAGAAGATCATTATTTGTGGACATAGAGATTTCAAGCATGTTCCTTTGCAGACCAATTACCATACCGCAACCGGTACCTGCAATTGCTCCTGCCCCGGCACCATATTTGTACCCTAATAATAGGATTGCAAAAAAGGCACCTGTCTGGACAACAGAAACACCATACCACGTAATACCCGGTAAGGCATATACAATCATTGCAGAAATAATTCCCACACTGATCATCTCTTCGTTACCGATAGTCTGACCTTTCTTACTATACATGATATAATTAACACCTTTATGAAAAATTCCTACAAGGGCAAATACAAGAATTCCTTCCAATATTGCCAAGGTAACGTAATAATTAAAATCTATCGTCATAAATCCCTTCGTCAAGGTAATTGTCGATGTAATAATTCCAGCTATACCGCCCATCACCGGAACTGGTAATTTCTTCTCTTTCTTCTCTATCAGACTGATAACAACCATAATTGTAAGCATGATAATACTATATTTTACAACATCAACGATTGGCATTACTGTAGTCATTCCAATCAAAGTTGCTATACATAATATAAATCTCCCGGACTTATTTAAATATACTGCTCCAAAATATCCGATTGCCACCGGATTAATATTAAGAAAGACAGCTCTTGCTAAGATGGCTGCAATTAGATTAATAAATATTGCTCTTTTATTCATTCCTTTCATTTCAATAACTCCTCCTGTTTTTTGGGTTTAATCCGTATTATATGGTTGGTGTATTGAAATGTTTGTCAAAATTAAGATTTGATTTCCAAAAACTTTTTGACAAGAATTACTTCAAAAAGGTCATTCTATCGAATATAGGGACCTAACTTTTTTTAAGATAGTCAAGTGGAACTTATTTGTGTACGGTTTATGTAACATCTGAATTTAATAGAAATCAGCAGCAGATTTCTATAATAAGTCATTATTTCTTGTGCCGGTTCGCAAAAAAACCTGCACTTATGATTCCTCATAAATGCAGGTTTTAAATGGAATAGCGGAGAAGGGATTTGAACCCCCGACACCACGGGTATGAACCGTGTGCTCTAGCCAACTGAGCTACTCCGCCAGACCGACGAATTACATTATAACTTCTTTTTTAGGGCTTGTCAAGCACTTTTACTTCCTTAAATTAAGGTCAAAAGACCTCTTACAACACTAGTCTTCTGATTTAAAAATAATCTCATCTTCATAAACTAGTCCAAGTTTTTCTCTCGCAACTTCCTCAATATATTTCTTAGTTTGTACATACGCCTTATAATCTTCTATCTCTTTGGTTCTTTCCTGTTCCTCTTTAATAGCAGCTTTTACTTCGCTTAGTCTCTTATTGCTTTCTTTTCTCTCGGAGTCAAGGCTAAATCTTTTAAATGATACTATACTACATATTAATAAGACTACAATAACGATTAACCCAATTCCAGTACGCCTTTTCTTATGTTTTCCTTTTCTCATGATATCACCTTATTCCTTACCCTTCATTGACAACAATTAATCCTTTGTAACTGCTATTTTAACTGTTTTTAGGAATTTTTTCAATATTTTTAAGATATTGATTCGTAATTTTCTTAATTTCTTCTTTAAAAAACGCAGAAAACGTCCAACGTACCTGAAGATAAAGCCTAATACTTTTCGAAAAGGAAACAGGATCAGCATTATTATCTTTTTAATAACCCATATAATCTTATTGATGATAGTAGCAGAAACATTTACAACTATGCTGCTTAAAAGCTGATTATAAATAAGCATCCCAATTACCATGCCTAAAATCGAAAAGCCTCTGATATTGCCATTATTTTGTCTATACATCATTATAAATATAAATACGCTGCTCACTACCCAGAACAATATATCTTCAATGGCTACTAAGAACTTTGAATGTCTGATGATCCGCCGAAATATCCTTATAATATCATAAACGACTAGAAGAATTGCTCCACTTAATATTGAAACCAGAAAAAATTGAACTTCAAGGACAATTGAGTCACTCATATTTAACCTCTACTTAAATAACCTTCCTAATAGCGATTCACCGGATTTTGAATATCCGCCACCATCAGAATAAGTTAAACTATCAATCCTTCCGTCAATATCAACCTCACCTTTTTCTAAAGTAAGTCTGTTAACGTGAAGTTCATCTCCTCTAAGCATTAGTATCCCTTGTTCTGTTTCCAGCAGTACTTCTCTTGCATCAAAGGATAATACATCATTCACACCGGTTATTACCGCTTCTTTTCTACTCGATAGATTGACTTTATGTCCTCTTTGTAGTTGTTGTTTATCTTCCATAAGAATAGCCTCCTTAAGATTAAAATCCTACTCCAAAATGGGATAAGTTTCTCCTTAAAGTATATTATTCCATGGTCTCATTTATGACAAACAAGCATTTACTTAAATATATTTATATAATTCTTTGGCTTCATCTTTCTTTGTGGTTTCCACAACGTCAAGAACCTCAACCTTAACAGATTTATTTCCAAATTGAATCTCAATAATATCCCCTGCCACCACATTGGCCGATGCTTTTGCTATCTTTTCATTGATCATTACTCTTCCTGCGTCACATGCTGCATTTGCTATGGTTCTTCTTTTAATTAATCTTGATACTTTTAAAAATTTATCCAGTCTCATATATAAATCCTTTCTATGCCAAAAAAGAGTTGCTTATTCAGCAACTCTTTTAAATCTTTTTTAACTATGCATTAATAACATCTTTTAATGCTTTTCCAGCTTTGAACTTTGGAGCTTTAGAAGCTGCTATAGTCATAGATTTTCCAGTTTGTGGATTTCTTCCTTCTCTAGCTGCTCTTTGAGAAACTTCAAAAGTTCCAAAACCAACTAATTGGATTTTTTCACCTTTTTTTAATTCATCTGTAACAACATCGATGAATGCTTTTAAAGCTTTTTCTGAATCTTTCTTTGATAATTCTGTTTTTTCTGCAATTGCTGCAACTAATTCTGCTTTGTTCATGGATAAACTCCTCCTCTAAACTATTTGTATTTTTTTTGTAAAATAACATACATAGCTATTTCACTTGTCCCCACAGAGCTTTAAGCTCATCTATGGACATATCACATAGATGCTTACCTTCCCTTAATACAAGCCGTTCAACATCTACAAATCTATTTATAAACTTATCTGTGGCATTTGTCAAGGAATTTTCTGCATTTTCTTGTAAAAACCTTGATAAATTCACAACTGAGAACAATAAATCACCAAATTCCTTCTCAATCTGGGACTTATCTCCTACTTTTCTAGCCAGATTAAGTTCATTAATTTCTTCATATACTTTATTTAGAGCATCTTCATAATCTACAAAATCAAATCCCGCATTTTTAGCATGTCCTTGAACTTTTGCAGCTCTAATTAATGCCGGAAGAGCCTTTGGGACCTTTTCCATTGACTGGGAAACAGTTACTTCTTTCTTTTCCTCTTTCTTAATATCTTCCCAATTTTTGAGCACTTCACCTGAACTATTTACAATTGCATCTCCAAAGACATGTGGATGTCTGTGAATCATTTTCTTACTAATGCCATCAATAATGTCATTCATTTCAAAATCCCCGGATTCTTCTGCTATTACTGAATGAAGTGCAACTTGCAGAAGTATATCACCTAATTCTTCACATAAATTTTCCTTATCCACATTATTAATCGCTTCTACAGTTTCATAACATTCCTCTATCAGACATGATTTCAGAGATTCATGCGTCTGTTCCCTATCCCACGGACACCCGTTTTCACTACGTAGGACATGTATTATTTCCATAAATTCTTCAAAGCTATATTGATTTGTTTCTTTGTTAGAAGGTCTTATCATATTTTCTCCTCCAGCCCAGGCAAAATCCAGCTTTATTTCACAGTTATTATCGTAACTTCAACTACTTTTTAATATAATCATCAAAATGGGAACTATATTTCATTGTTCCGTCCTTAAATATCCATAAAGCTTCTGTGTCTGGAAACTTTTCTATAAATTTTAACCCCTCTTCATAAGGCATATTATATATTGCCTTAGTCAGAGCATCTGCCATTCCCGAATTTTCACATACAATAGTCACAGCTGTGAAATAATCAGATGGCATCAAGGTATTTGGATCTATGATATGATGATATTTCTTACCATCTACCGTATAATATCTTTGATAATCTCCGCTTGTTACCAATGACATATCTTTTATGCTTAAAATATAAAGATTCTTATTCTCACTGTCCATATCCGGATTTTGTATTCCTACATTCCATGCTTCCTTTTTATCACCTTTGCTTCCAAAGGTACGGACATTTCCTCCCACACTTATCATTCCATCTTTGTACCCATTTTTAATAGCAATCTGACTCACCATTTCTGTGGCATACCCTTTTCCGATACCTCCTACATCAAGGCTCATTTCCGGGTCTTCAAGATATACCGTGGAATCTTTTTCATTTATGATCATTTTATTAATGTCTATATGTTTTGCTTTCTCTTTTAACAGGTCTAATGGAGGCACAGAGGCATTTTCCGGGTCTTCAATACCCTCTGTACGGTATTCATGCCAAACTTCTAAAACTGAGCCAAATGCGACGTTCATTTTACCATCCGTAAGTTCATAAGTTTCTTTTGCAAGTTTCAGCAGATCGATGATCTCCTGATCAACCTTAACAGGCTTAATACCTGCATTATCATTAATTGTTTTTATATTATTAATTCCTTCATAATTGTTATAGATATCATAAAGTTCATGATACCTTTTCAGATTATCATATATTAGTTGTGCAAACTCAGAGAACTCTTCCTTACTTTTGGTATATCCCTTAATTTGCGTCACTGTATCAAATAAATTTAAAAATTCAGCCTCATAACGCTTTAGTTCCGGCTCAGGCTTACTGCAGGCAGTTGTATTAAAAATTAGAGTTATAAGTAATATGATTCCTATTATCCTGTTTTTCAATTGATTCACCTCAAAAAATAGGAGGGGTAGTAAACTACCCCCCCTATTATTAAAATTATATTATTTAGCGATATGAGCTGCAGCTAATTCAATTAATGACATATAATCAGTTACATGAACTGTTACAGAGCTTGCTAAATCTGCATCTGCAGGAGCACCTTCAGTTAAAGCAATACCTTTAACTTCATCTACAGTTTTACCTGTAACATATTGAGCAAATGCATCTGCTTGTTCAAACCATTCTTTACCAATACCAGAAGCTTTTTTCATGCCATAAGCTTCACCAAGTTCTTGTTTTGTTTTAAGTTCAGCTGCTGCTAAATCTGTAGTAACTTTACCTTCTTTAGAGAAGTTAATGTTGCTTTGAGAAGCGTCGATTGCACAGCTTGTGATTTTACCATCAGCGCCTTGAGTGATTGCTACATAGCTTGAGTAAGCTTGAGCTAAACCATCTTCTTCAGCAGCGTCAGTAGATTTTGCAATTGTAGTAGAAACGCCAAGACCAAGTTTGTCTCCAGCTTTTGCACCTAAATCTTTTGCATTCGCAACAGCTTTTTCAATTGCAGCAACATAATCTGTAATATGAACTGTTACAGAAGAAGCTAAGTCAGCATCTGTTGGAACACCTTCTTCATTTACAGCAATACCTTTAAGTTCATCAACAGTTTTGCCAACAGCATATGCAGTTAAAGCATTTGCTTGTTCAAACCATTCTTTTCCAATAGATGAAGCTTTTTTCATACCATATTCATCGCCAAGATCTTGTTTTGCTTTAAATACAGTTGCTAAATCTGTTGTAATCTTACCTTCTTTAGAGAAGTTGATTTTTGTTTGTGCAGTATCAAGAGCACAATCTAAGATTTTACCGTCTTCCCCAACTAGAACTGCTACTACTACTGAATCTGCTTGAGCTAAACCATCTTCTTCAGCAGCATCTTTTGATTTTCCAATGCTTGTGATAACAGCTAAACCAGTTTTTGCAGCACCTTCAGTTGTTTCAGCAACTTCTTCAGTTGTTTCCTCTGCTACTTCAGTTGTTTCTTCTTGTTTTACTTCCTCTTTTTCTGCTTCTTTAGTTTTTCCACATGCAGTGAACATTGAAACTACTAAAGTTGAGCATAATAATAGTGCTAATACTTTTTTCATTACTTTTTCCTCCATTTTTTTCTTTTTTTTATTTCAAACCAAGCTTTTCAAAAGCCGGTAGAATAAACTTAAGTAATGTACTTGTTGCGATTCCCGCTAACACACCTGCAAATAAAAGAACAGGCAGATACGCCCATATATAAATTGACGTAAATATTAATGATACTGCGAATAACTGTCCAACATTGTGAAAAACAGCTCCAAAAATACTAATAATCAAATATGATATCTTCTTTTTGAAAATCAGCATAAGTATTATCATAACAATAAGTGAGAGAATTCCTCCTGATAAACTTAATGCCCCTGCAATTACACCTCTTGTCATAAAAACAAATGAGGATTTTAATATAGCCACAATAAATGCCTGCTGTTTTGTTAGGAAAAACAGGGTATACATAACTGCAATATTGGATAATCCAAGCTTCACCCCACTGACTCCAATCACAATGGATGGAAGTGAATTTTCTATAATTGATAGTACTATGGCAATTGCAAATAACAATCCCGTTAATACTAATCCTTTTGTTCTATTTATATTAATCAATGATTTGTCTTCCATATTCTTGTTGCCCATAATAGACCTTTCTATTTCCCTACTATGATGTCCACATCATCATCACTATACTCATCCTTAGGTACTATTTTCATCGTGATTTTATTCGGTAAACAGGCAGCACTCTCACCAACAATGCTTAATTTCCCAGCCCTGATACATACTTTATCCGGACAGTTAGATTCTTCAAAACGTATGGATCCATCTTTAAATTGATGTATAATTACATGTTTTTCCTGTGGAATTGTGAAAGTCCTATCAACTCCAGCTTTCAAATCTACGGTTTCTACTAATTCTGAATTATAATAAATCTCTGCAACTGCTGATTTATCACGGTTGGAGCTTCGATAAAAAATTGACAAACCAAGAGCCAAAAACAGAATCACCGTTATAATAATAAAATCGGATTTTTTAAAAAATTTCATTTCAACCTCTCATATTAGGCAATCAATGCGCTAATAAATATCATTATGGTATTCGTACCCATAATCAGGATAAAGTTCTTTATTGCTAAAATAAAGGTACTTCCTTTGTCCTGTTGTTTAAAGAATTTACTAATATTTTTTTGAACTAAAAATATAGTAAATAGGGATAGTAAAGTTACCGGGGATAAAACCCCAAAAATAACCATAACAACTGTTGCTATATAAGTCAAGTAATAAAGTCCTGCAAAGAGATATAATGACTTCCTGCCTATATAATAAGGAAGAGTGTGCCTCTTTACAAGAATATCTTTTTCTAAATCACATATATTATTTGCCAGCATGATATTCGCTGTTGTACAAAATGGGGTGATTCCAAATAATATCAATCTTATAAACGGAAGTGTATTTAATTCCAAAGCAATTGTCTCTAATTTAATGTCTAAGAGCAGAAAGTAACCTCTTGGCATATTTATATACATAATTATAAATGGTATGAGCAGACCATAAAAGAAACCTGATAAGATTTCTCCAAGAGGCTGCCTTGAAATCGGCACCGGGCCATATGTGTAAAAGATACCACAAAGAAAACAAATTCCACCTATTAATAGTATAACTATATCAGTAAGATACGCCAGATACAGGCCAAGAGCCATACTTAAGCCAAGTAAAATATAAATTATGATAAGTGCTGTACTTCTTCTGAATTGTAACCTCTGACCATTGTCTTTCGTGTCAATATAATTGTTAATAGCTGTAGTAGTTAAGTCAAACAGAAACATGGACATTAAAAATATCAATGTTAATTTCCAGTGAATCGCCTGCTTTTTATACAAAAGAAATGATATTGTCAAAAGAGCAGTAAAAGTGCTGGTTATCTTAGTCTTAATCTCAACATAATTTAAAAATCTATTTATCACAATGATCACCTTATATATTATACTGCTTTTGCTATATATAGCCTATTACGCTTATCTAAATACTAGCTTAAGCAAGTCTAGCTGCCTTATTAAGTATTAAAATCAACTTATCTTTTTTGATATCATGAGCATCTAATTGAGTAATTAATTTCATGGATTTATTATGATATTTTTGAACCATAATACGGGTAAAGTCAAGACCGCCTGTTTTTTTAACAGCTTCATTGATCTCTTCTCTGGTGACACCTTCCTGCTTTGCCTTATCTTTAAACCCACCAAGATTTTTTAAAGCATGAATCAAAGGTAATGTAATTACGCCTTGCTCATAGTCCGACTGCACTGGTTTTAAAGCCTCATCTCTTGTATTTTCAAAGTCAATACAATCATCTGTTAATTGAAATATCATTCCAATATAGAATCCTAATTGTCTATATTTATTTAAATCTGTTTTTTGATTCTCTAAAAATAAAGCTCCTGCATAGAAAGATGCTTCAAAAAGTGCTGCCGTCTTTCCAGAAATTATTTTAAGATATTGATATACAGATAAGTTAAGATTTGTATTATTTATATGTTGATTCAATTCGCCAAGGCAAACTTTTCCCATATAATCAGGCATATTAAGTTTTAAATAATCTCCTGCATTTTCAATAGATGTGGTTAATCTAAGGGCTGTGCATAATAAATAATCTCCGCAGATAACAGCTGTTCTTTTACCATACTTTTTTTGTAAGGTAATTTCACCTCTTCTAAGGTCTGCGTTGTCTATTACATCGTCATGAACAAGAGTTGCAAGATGGAGAATCTCAATTGCTGCTGCAATTTTAATTGCATCCGGATGGATATTTCCATCTTCCTTTTCTGCACACATAATCACAGACATTGCACGGATAAATTTTCCTCTTGAATTAGTTAAATGTTTTGTATATCCACGTATTATGAGTGGTGAAGTGGATAATATATTATCCACTTCATCCTTTACAAGTTGAATAGCCTTATCATATGTTATACATTCATTTTTATTCAAATTTAAAGTCTTATTAGTCATTATAAATATACAACTTTCTTACGATTGGTAGTTTCTTCCATAAATTCTTAAGTTTAGGCATTGCATAATAATCCAATCCTAAAGTTCTGCCTCCACCGATTAATACGGCAATAGAAGCAAATATCATCCAAAATGTATTCAGGTATAAACCTGTTGTACAAACAAACATGAATTGTAATACTAATGAGAACGCTGATGCTGGAGTGTTGAATAAACCTCCGATTAATGCAAGACCTACTAAAATCTCTGCTACTACAATAAATATCTGCATTGCAAGCTGAATATTATCATTAGGCAAAATAAAACTGTCTACAAACCAGTTCATTAGAGGTACGTCAAGTTTAAATGCATAATCTCCAATTTTGGATTCTGCTAAATCTTTACCACTAATTAAGATCATCTTAAACAAGCCTAAAAAGTCAAAGTTAATGAGCACTTCACCAATTGCTTTTGCTGCTTCACCAACTGCTTCTCCTACAGCACCTGTTGCTGCTGTTACCGCATCTGCCACTGGTGCTGCTGCCGCGCCTGTTGCTGCACTTGTTGCATCTGCCACTGCAGCTGTTGTTTCTACTGCACCTGTTGCTGCTGTTGCTGCATCTGTAGATGCTGTTGCGATACCAAGAATACTGTTATACCAGGCATCGGCTCCACCAAAGAAACCTGTCAGTTTCGGATCAGTAAACCAGCCTTCAACAATCTTTAAGATTCCTTCAAATACCCAGACAGCACCAAGCCAGACTCTTAAAGGCATTAACAGGAAGCTAGGTGTTCTATTTGAAAAATGTCCGCCTACAAAACTTCTGCAGTTTCTAATTGTAAAGAATTCATGTTTTAAGTAGCTGAAAATTTTATTCCATCCAAGTACCTGGATAAAATATACTATATTAATAAAGTGTTTTGCAAACATTGCCAGGAATGATGGTAAGCTGAACATAAAGTTAGGAAGACCTACATGGGCAACTCCGTAACGTCCACCGATACATACCATTACACCATGGAAAGCCGGTTTATAAACTTCCATATGTCCTTGTCCTGTAATTGCACAAATAATATTATGTGCAGCTGTATGAGCACTTTGTTCACAGTTTTCTACCATCTGTGGAACCGGACGTTCTTCTCCTTCTGGCACATAATACATATTATCACCAGTAATATATACACTCTCATCTTTTACAGAACGAAGATATGTATCTACCTGGATACGTCCCCCTCTTGTTAATTCAAGAGTTTTGCCTGCCTCCTGTGTAACATCGGCGCTTTGAATACCAGCCGCCCAAATTACTGTTCCAGCAGTACCGCGTATAGTTTTATCATTTTGTTTATATTCAATAAAGTCACTACCTACACCACTAACCATAGCATTAAGGATTAATTTAACACCCATCTTCTCAAGACGTCTTGAAACTTTATTAGAAAGTTTTTCTGGAAGATTTGGGATTGGCCTGCTTAAGCCATCCACATTAAACATTGTAACTTCTTTTTTATTAATGTCATATTTTTCACAAAGAAAAGGAACGTACTCCGCCAATTCACCGACCATCTCTACACCGGTAAATCCTGCTCCTACTACATAGAAAGATAATAATTTCTTTCTGACCTCTGCTTTTGGTTCGCAAGCAGCTTTTCTAAATATGTTCTGAATATGGTCTTTTAATACAACTGAGTCTTCATAAGACCATAGCTTGAATGAAAATTCTTCTGCACCAGGCACTCCAAAGAAAGTCGGTTTAGAACCTGCGGATAAAACAATATAGTCGTATTTGTAAGATTCATTCTCTCCGATTACTGTTTTATTAGCAAAATCGATAGATGTCACAGTATCAAGTTTCACATCAACTTTTCTACCTGCAAACACTTTATTCAAGCTTATTTTAATGCTATCTTCATCTACACGATTTGCTGCAACTTCATGAAGTTCAGTAAGCATAGTATGAAATGGATTCTTGTCAATAATAGTAACGCTAATATCATTTTGTTTTTTTAACTTTTTGATTTTTTTAGCTAGTTTTTTTGCTGTCAAAATACCAGAATAGCCAGCACCCACAATTACAATTCTCTTTTCCATTTTAATCTCCTTAATAGATTTTTACTACTGCATTTTAACAAATTCGACTAAGTTCGTCAATATATAAACAACCAAACTCCTATCTTTTTAGTATGTTTTTTTTTCAAAACAATATTGGACAGAACTTTTTTCATGAATCAATTATAACATATCCTTATTAATTTGAATACTGATTTTGATAAAACAGGATATTAATTTATTACATTTATTCCATCTTTGCCCATTTTTAGAATGATGAACACTTCAAAAAAAAGTAGTGATATCATCAATAATATGACCATACCACCACCTCTTTATTTTATTATTGCTCCATCTGCCTGCCTAAAAATCCTGAAGCAGAAGCTGCAAGTTTTACTTCCAGATCTCCAAACTTTGTTTTTTCTTCTTTCCCTAAAATGATTACAGCTCCAATTGCATCACCTTCACTGATTATTGGACTAATTACTTCGTAATAGTATTTAGTATCATCCTCACCAGTTATTTTGATATAGCTTTTATCCGTTGAAGCTGCTAATATACTTTCTCTCTCATTAATAGCAGTTTCTAATTCTTTACTTATAGCTTTGCCCACCAGATCTTTCTTTGAACTTCCGGATACTGAGACTAACTGATCTCTATCTGCAATACACACAATATGTCCAGTAGTTTGTGCTAATGAATCTGTATATTGTTTCGCAAACTGGCTTAATTCACCAATAGGCGAGTATTTTTTAAGTATTATCTGACCTTCACGATCTGTAAAAATTTCAAGTGGATCCCCTTCACGTATTCTTAATGTCCTTCGTATCTCCTTAGGTATTACAACACGTCCTAAATCATCTATTCTTCTTACAATTCCTGTTGCCTTCATAGTATGAACTCCTCCATTTTACATTTGTTTATTATCATTTCATCAAAGTGATTAAAAGATATTTCACATTTTCTATCTGTTGTTATGTTTATTATTATTTGTAAATTGGAGGAATTTATTCGTAAATCTTCATATTTTTATATTTTTAAACAAATTAATTGAGTTAATACTCAATCTCTTTTAATGTCAGACCTTGGAATTCTGCTTTGGGACCTGCAAGGCTTCTGTCTTTCGTATCTAATATTTTTCTGATTTCTTTTGGTTTCATTTTCCCTTCACCTACTTCTATCAGGGTTCCTGATATAATTCTCACCATATTATATAAAAACCCATTTCCCTTAATTGTAATTATGATGTTTTGTCCTTCTCTTGATATTGTAAGTGAATAAATTTCCCTTATGGTCGTTCTATTATCATTCATTTGAGATGAAAATCCTTTAAAATCATGTTTTCCGATTAGATAATTGGCAGCTGTCTGCATATTTTTTATGTCTAACTGACCTTGATGATGGTGAGTATATTTCCTATGAAAAACACTTCCTTTATCTCTATTGTCTATTTTATAAATATATGTTTTGCATCTCGCACTATATCTGCTATGAAAGTTATTATTTACTTCTTCTATTTTTAATATTCGTATATCATCTTTTAGATTTCCATTCAGCTCTTTTTTTATCTCCTCCAGATCGATCATTGTCTTAGTATGAAAATTGGCGGCCATTCCATATGCATGAACGCCCTGGTCCGTTCTGCTTGCCCCAATGATTTTAACTTTCTCATTCAAAATACTACTTAAAGATTCCTCAATACATCCCTGGATTGATTCTTTCACTGCCTTCTTACCAAGTCTTTGCCAACCTGAATATCCAGAGCCATCATACATAATTGTCATTTTTATATTTCTGCTAAGCATTAAACATTACCTTTTCACTATGAAATGCTTTCGTTATAATAAATACTAATAAACCTGCCGCCACAATTGTAGAGCCGATGGTTGTTAAAAATGCCATAACAGGCAATTCACCTATTAATAATTTTTGTATTGCAACTGCACTGCCGTAGATAGGGATAGCATGATAGAAAAGTCCGGCATCTCCCTTTTGAAACATTGTTATCATTCCTGCAACGATTACCAAAATATACATAGGAGATACATAAGTATTTGCCTCTTTGGCTGTTTTTGCAAAGACTGCTACCAATGAAACAATTGAAACATATAAAAATACCAGTACAAGCATAATTACTAATAATTGAGCTATCTGAATACTGCTAAAGGTAAGTACAACTCCTTCTGTTTCTCCCCCGGACAGATTTTCTAACATCATTGGCATGATAATAACCATAGATATGGCATAAACGGCAGCGGACATACAAGAAAGTATGGTCAATGATAATAATTTACCCATAACTATTTCACTTCTTTTAATTGGGGTAATTAACATACTGGCTAAAGTTCCACGTTCTTTTTCTCCTGTGATGGCATCCACACCAAGACTCATAGCCCCTGCAAACAACATCATAGTTATAAAATAAGGTAACAGCATGCCCAGAAATTTACCGGTGGCCTTTTCTTCATCTATAATAACAGACTCTTCTGGATTTAGATCAATGTTAAATACTAATATATTATTTAGATTTCCGATCCTGCCACTTAAAAGCTGCTTTTGATATGTCAAAAGTACTGTCTCAACAAATTGATTCCTTGCTTTATTCGAATAATCTTCTGATGGATTATAATAAGTTTTTACTTCTGGAATAAGATCCCCTTCTTTATAATTTATGATTTTATCAAGAAATCCTTCCTCAAAAATGACAATCGTATCAATTGTCCCTTCCATTACCTTTTGCTTATAATCCAAAAGACTATCATCCGCTTTTATTCCGGTAATCTCTGCATCAAATCCCGTTGTCTTAATATAATCAGAAAACCCTTCCGGTTCATTTTGTATATATATGATCGGAGTATGTTTTTCAATATCATTCAGCATCGCTTTTTGCATCTGCCCTATTAGTGTATAGATTCCAATGATTAGAACTACAGGCAGAACAAACAGGCTTACTACTAATTTTTTATCTGCAAAAACTCTTGTTAATTCTTTTTTAATGATTAAATTTATAGTTTTCATATTACACCTCCTCCTTATTATATTCCTTATATAATTCAAAGAATGCATCTTCTAAATCTTTGGAATTGGTTTTTGTCAAAATCTCACCAAGTGTTCCATCTGCTACTTTTTGGCCATTAATAATAATTCCGATCCTGTCACAGATCTTTTCTGCTTCTGACATAATATGAGTTGATATAATTATAAGTTTTCCTTCCTCTCTTAATTGCTTTAGATAATCTATCACGCTGCGGGCAGTTACAATATCTAATCCATTTGTTGGTTCATCAAAAATAATTACTTCAGGATTATGGACCAGACTTACGGCTATGGCCGCTTTTTGCTTCATACCAGTAGACAATTCATCAATTTTTTTGTCTTTAAAATCATTTATTTCAAAGTAAGAAAAAAGTTTTTCCTGTCTTTCTTCTATAATTTTATCTTCCACACCATGGAGTTTCCCGAAAAAGTGGAACAGATACTCTGGTGAAAATTGAGGATCTAATTTTATTTCGTTGGTTAAAAAACCGATATTTTCTCTCACTTGTTCTGAGTTCTTAACTGTGTCAAAACCGCTTACTTTAATGGTTCCATTTGTTGGTTTTAATAGTGTTGCAATACATCGGAGCGTGGTAGTTTTTCCTGCTCCATTTGGACCAAGCAGTCCGTATATCTCACCACTATTTGCGACAATACTCACATTCTCTACTGCTCTTTTTATATTTTTCTTTGTTTTTAATTCTTTCATCTGCTTTGATGATAGTTTATATATTTTAGTAAGGTTGCTAATTTCTATCATGATTTTCCTCCTATAATAAAATATTATACTCAAACTATTTGTTTTTCAAAAATTTCCCAGTGTATTAATAAAATATCATAGATATACAAGTTTTTCAAATTAATTTTTGATTAGAATACCATCTTTTCATTAATAGAGGATTATGCTATAATTCATGAAGTTAGTTAAAAAATATTACAAAGAGGTAATCTAATGATGAACGTCGGTTTTGATCCCAAAAAGTACATTGATGAACAGTCAAAATTTATTCTTGAACGTGTTAACAATTATGACAAATTATATTTAGAGTTCGGCGGAAAGCTAATTGGGGATAAGCATGCTAAAAGAGTTCTCCCAGGATTTGATGAAGACGCAAAAATTAAACTTCTTCAAAAGCTTAAAGATAACACCGAAATTATTATATGTGTTTATGCCGGGGATATTGAACGAAACAAAATTCGTGGTGATTTTGGTATCACCTATGACATGGATGTATTACGTTTAATTGATGATTTAAGAAGCTATGATTTGGAAGTAAATAGTGTAGTAATCACGCGTTATAATGACCAGCCGGCTACCAAAGTCTTCATTAACAAACTAGAGAGAAGAGATATTAAAGTTTATACACATTCAGCCATTGCAGGATATCCTTCAGACATTGATACCATTGTTAGCGAAGATGGTTATGGAAAGAATCCGTACATACCAACTTCTAAACCGATTGTGGTAGTTACAGCTCCAGGGCCCGGAAGCGGTAAACTTGCAACCTGCTTAAACCAGCTATATCATGAATATCGCAAAGGTAAGATAACGGGATATTCTAAATTTGAGACATTCCCTGTATGGAATGTTCCTTTAAAACACCCTCTTAATATTGCCTATGAAGCAGCTACGGTTGACTTAAAAGATGTAAATATGATGGATTATTTTCATTTTGAAGAATACAATGAAGTTGCCGTAAATTATAACCGTGACCTTGAGATGTTTCCTGTCATAAAAAGAATTATCGAGAAAATTACAGGCAAAGAATCTGTATATCAGTCACCTACTGATATGGGTGTGAATCGTGTTGGCTTTGGTATTACCAATGACGATGTGATTAAAGAAGCCTCTAAACAGGAAATTATCCGTAGATGTTTTACCACAGAATGTGATTTTAAAAAGGGTCTTGTAGACGAAGAAATTCTCAACCGTATGAAATTAATTATGGAAGAGCTTGAATTAAAAAAAGAAGATCGTATTCCTGTAATTCCGGCAAGAGAATATGCTGAAAAATTAAGAGAAACCTCAAAAAATAATGATGTAGCCTCAGTGATTGCATTTCAATTGCCTAATGGAAAAGTAATTACAGGAAGAGCCTCTTCACTTATGGATTCCTGTTCTGCTGCCATATTAAATTCCATTAAAACACTGGCTAATATTTCAGATGAAATTTATTTACTCTCTCCAGTGATTCTAGAAACTATTCAAAATCTTAAGGAAAATGATCTTCATAATAAGATCATTGCCCTTAATGCAAATGAAATCTTAATTGCTTTAAGTATCTGTGCAGTAACCAATCCAACTGCCCAGCTTGCTTTTGAAAAATTATCCGGGCTTAAAGGGGCTCAGGCTCATTCTACGGTAATGCTTAATAAAGATGATGAACAGACTTTAAAAAAGCTTGGTATTGATGTTACCTGTGACCCTGTGTATCCTTCTGAAAATTTGTATTATGTATAAGTTTTCTGGGTATGACGCTTTGCCCCAGGTTTATTAGCGAATAGAAAACTCTGATTAGGTTTGCTATCGTCTTAAGGATTATCATTAGAAGCATTCAAATCCTTAACTGACACAAAAACTAATCCGAGTTTTTCTATCCTATTATGTCATTCCCTTCTATGTACATATTTATGCAAATTAGGTTTCGTTGTAATTAATGTCCTCCTGATTCCTGATATACATATTCTAATTCATTTACCACTTCACCTTTAAATTCCAGCTGTTTCTTATTCCCACTGGGAACAAGTCCATATTTTTCATAAAATCTTCTGGCTCTTTTATTTTCTTCTATCACCCATAGATGAATTTTCGAACAACCTTTTTCTTTCAATTGATTTATCATGAACTCCACTAATAATTTTCCATATTCTTTGCCCCAATACTCCTCCAATAGATAGATTGAGGTAATTTCCCCATAATCCTGGCTGTTATAATCCCTGGAATAGCCGTATCCACAAGCTCCAAAATCCTTTCCATTATCACTTATGATAGCAATATCAAATTTCTTCGTCTTATGGTTATGATTAAAGGTATCAATCCAGAAACCAGTATGTATACTTTCTAATAACTTTTCACTAAATATACCTCTAAATGCTTGTTTCCAGCTCATTGCATATATAAAGCTGGCTGATTTTGAGTCCTGGCCATTTCTCCCTACTCTTATTTCTATATTTTTCATTTTATTTATCATTTTTACTATTGTCCCTTAATTTGAATTCTTTTATAATATCTTCTTTTACCTCATATAATGCTTCCTTAACACCGATTTTAACGGCACCGGCAGTTATAAGAAAGTAAATAACCCCTCCTATGATAAATGGTAGTAACCTGGCAAAACCCTGTGCAAAATCATCCATTTTAATTCTCCTTTTTATCCTTTGTTTTTTATTGTATTATAGTTCTAATTTGTTTACAATATTATACAACACATCAAATGTGAATACAATCCTCCAATAATACAGCTAGGATTTTGCCCTATTTATTATTCCTCACGACAAAAAAACCTTGCAGGTCCAATATTGATCCAGATTCATATCTTCAATATCAGACCCGTCAAGGTTATCAAATCTTCTGGCAATCCTCAAGAACATTAATAATCTTCATTCAGAATAGGAGAGGCAAGATAGATATTGGTCTTGTCTGCTTGCTCATTATAGGTGATAACAACATTAATGTTAACTTTATTACCATTGGTTTCTATATATTCTTTAATTAAACCGGTATATCCGTATACAATGAATAAATCATCTTCTCGGCTTTCACTAATCACTTTCGCCTCAAGATTTTGGAATAACTCATTTGTTATCTGAATTTTTTCATCTAATGTCAATCTTCCATTATATACACCATTAAATCTGACGATGCTCTGGTAATCCAAAACATTAAGCTCTTTCATGGCGTCTTCTATAATTTCTTTATATTCAATAATACTATTGCTATTTTCATAGATTCCTAAATTAACTAAAATATAATGTTTAATTTCCCTGGTTCCATGCTCCGTCTCTTTTTCAATACTGATTAATTCAATACAGACTTCACCATTTCTTGACTTCTTCTCGGCCTTATATTCTAAAGATTTTGAGCCTTTCTTTTGCTCTATTTCATAATCCGTATTAATTCCTATGCTTGAAGCAAGGTATCTTATCAGCTTTTCTTTATCTTCATGATTTAGATATCTGCTTCCGTAATCTGCGGCTACCTCAACTTTACTTTCCACAACATTGGAATTTGTGTTCGCAAACGCCTCTATTATTCTGCCATCATCCTGTATTAAAAAATGGACAGCAACCTGAGCCAGAAAGGCGACCCAAAGAACTGCTATTATATATAAAGTCATTTTAAATTTATGATTTCTTTTCATATGAGTTCTCCTCCTAAGATAATTCCAAATACAACAATTGCTATTTTTTATATCTTTTTTAGGATTGTTCCCAAAAATATTTTAGATATTCATAAATTTATCCACAATTTTTATATTATGACAATATTTCATCCACAACCGGGAGCATTACTCTATACATAAATAATATAAAAAACCTGCATATATGACATCCATCATATATGCAGGTTTTCAATCTAGATTGTATTGCAGTTCAATCCACATCTGAATTAAACTTCACTTGATGAATTTACCCGTTCACTATAATGATGCGCCTGTTCCAGCATCATATCTTTTACTTTCATGAGGCGAATCTGGGTACTACGTTCATTTTCATCCAGCTTCATAACAATATATTTTATATTTTCTCTCATTTCCGGAATCATAACGTGCTCAAGAGCATTTACGCGACGTCTGGTTTTCTCAATCTCTGCAGCCATCAGTTGACAGGATTTCTCGCACTCTGCTAATCTGAGCATATCTGGGAGAAGATCTGCTAATGATTTTACTGCTCCGTCTAAATCACTTGAAGTAAAAGCATACCCATAAGAGTATATATCATTGGCATCCGGAGTTCTCGTCTTATAATTAAAAATTGGAATATCAACACTCATAACATTTCGTTTATCCATCTCAAGATAAACTTCCTGTTTTGGTGCCATTAATGCAACATTTAAGATTTCATCCTGCATACTGGCTCTTGCTAATACAAAATTCTTATTTGCTGCCTGAATTCCTGCTTCAACTTTTTCACGAAGGGCCTTATTCTCACGGACTAATTCAAGAAATTGACGCATCAATTCATCACGTTTATCCTTAAGTAATTTATGCCCACGTATAGCAGTTACCAACTTTTTCTTAAGCCTGGTAAGCTCCATACGGGTGGGATTTACATGAGTCTTAGCCAAGGATAGTCCCCCTTTCTATTATCTAAGTATTTAGGTAATAACAAAACTCTTTTTGGTGTCTATTGATGTTCCCGTGTTCTTAGACTGCCGTTAGGAGTTTCGCAATCCCTTAATCTATAGCTGCTTACTTACCATAGTATTGATCTAAGAACTCATCTTTGATTCTCTTAAGTTCCGCTCTTGGCAAGATAGAAAGAAGCTCCCATCCTAAATCCAGTGTCTCTTCAATGTCACGATTTGCATTGTATCCTTGTGATACATAATGCTGTTCAAAAGAGTCTGCAAATTTTGCATATAATTTATCAATATCAGTAAGAGCTGCCTCTCCTAATACTACCATTAATTCTTTTGCCTCTTTACCTCTGGCATAGGCTGCAAAAAGCTGATTCATTGTATTGGCATGATCTGCACGAGTTTTTCCTTCTCCAATACCTTTGTCTTTCAGACGGGAAAGAGACGGTAATACATCAATTGGAGGGGTTACATTCTGACGATACAATTCACGGCTTAGGATAATCTGACCTTCCGTAATATAACCAGTTAAATCAGGAATTGGATGTGTTTTATCATCCTCAGGCATGGTTAGGATCGGTATCATTGTAATACTGCCCGCTTTTCCTTTTTTACGTCCTGCTCTCTCATATAAAGAAGCCAAGTCAGTATACATATACCCAGGATATCCACGACGTCCTGGAACTTCTTTACGTGCAGCTGATACTTCACGAAGGGAATCTGCATAGTTCGTGATATCTGTCAAGATAACAAGTACATGCATATCTTTCTCAAATGCAAGATATTCTGCAGCAGTAAGCGCCATACGAGGTGTGGCAATACGTTCTACTGCCGGATCATTCGCCAGGTTAATAAACATAACGGTACGATCGATGGCGCCTGTTTCTTTAAAACTTTCTGTAAAGAAATTGGCTTCTTCAAAGGTGATACCCATTGCGGCAAATACAACTGCAAACGGTTCATCGGTTCCACGTACTTTTGCCTGTCTGGCAATTTGGGCTGCTAACTGGGCATGTGGAAGTCCACTGGCTGAAAAGATAGGTAACTTTTGACCACGAACTAATGTATTTAGTCCGTCAATTGCTGATACCCCTGTTTGAATAAATTCTTGAGGATAATTTCTTGCTGCCGGATTCATAGGCAGGCCATTGATATCCATACGGCTTTCCGGAAGAATTTCCGGTCCCTTATCAATTGGTCGTCCAAGTCCATCAAATACGCGGCTTAGCATGTCATCCGAAACACCCAGTTCCATACTACGTCCCAGGAAACGGACTTTACTATTGGATAAATTAATACCGGTTGAACTTTCAAATAATTGAACAAGGGCATTTCCACCATCAATTTCTAATACTTTGCAACGACGTTTCTCGCCATTTACTAATTCAATCTCTCCCAGTTCATTATAAGCAATTCCCTCTACACCTTGTACTAACATAAGAGGACCGGCTACCTCTTGAATGGTTCTATATTCTTTTGGCATTAAGAGTCCTCCTTTTGTGACAATGCTTCAATTTCACGATGCAAACTATCAATGATATCCTGAAATTCTTTTTGTGTTTTATCATTCTGTACATATTTAAAACGACCAATTCTTTCACGAACCGGTAATTTTACAAGTTCATCTACTGTTACTCCCTTAGGTAATGCTTTGGATGAAATATCATAGAAATTTAATACTAATTCCATCATTTTATGTTGTTTTTCCAAATCAGTATACGTATCCACTTCATGGAAGGCATCTTGATGCAAAAAGTCTTCACGAATTGATCTTGCTGCTTCTAATTTCAATCGGTCACTTGAAGATAAAGCGTCCATACCAACTAATTTAACAATCTCATCCAACTCTGATTCATCATGTAATAAATGCATGATCCTTAAACGTAAATCCATCCAATTATCTTTTACATTATTATTGAACCAATTACTCATATTATCTACATATAAAGAATAACTAGTTAACCAGTTGATTGCAGGAAAATGTCTTCTATAAGCAAGATTGGAATCAAGCCCCCAGAATACTTTAACAATACGAAGAGTTGCCTGTGATACTGGTTCAGAGATATCACCACCAGGAGGTGATACCGCACCAATTACAGATAAAGCACCTTCTCTCCCATCTGCACCAAGGGATATTACTCTTCCAGCCCGTTCATAAAACTGTGCCAAACGGCTTCCCAGATATGCGGGATATCCTTCTTCACCTGGCATTTCTTCCAAACGTCCAGACATTTCTCTAAGTGCCTCTGCCCAACGTGATGTGGAGTCTGCCATTAATGCGACAGAATAACCCATATCACGGAAGTATTCTGCTATTGTAATTCCCACATAGATAGAAGCTTCACGTGCTGCAACGGGCATATCTGATGTATTGGCAATTAAGACAGTTCGCTCCATCAGTGAATGTCCGGTCTTAGGATCCTTCAATTCTGGAAATTCATTTAATACATCCGTCATCTCATTGCCACGTTCACCGCAACCTATATAAACCACAATATCAGATTCCGCCCATTTTGCCAGCTGATGCTGAACTACGGTTTTACCACTTCCAAAAGGACCTGGAACTGCAGCTACACCACCTTTTGCAATAGGGAAAAGTGTATCAATAACACGTTGCCCTGTAATTAACGGCATATCTGGTGATAATTTTTCTTTATATGGTCGTCCAACACGAACTGGCCATTTCTGCATCATTGTAATATTTTTTGTAGTACCATCCTGTCCCGTGACTACACCAATCGTTTCCTCAATAGTAAAATCGCCTTCGTTGATGGATGTGATTGTACCTTTAATACCATATGGTATCATAATCTTATGTCTAACAATTTCAGTTTCTAATACCTCTCCGATGATATCTCCGCTCTCAACAATATCCCCGTCTTTTACATTGGGTACAAAGTGCCATTTCGTATCACGCTTTAAGGATGGAATTTCAACACCACGAGTTAAATTGCTGCCGGTGGCATTCATTATCTCTTCAAGTGGACGCTGGATTCCGTCAAAGATACTTCCAATCAGACCAGGTCCAAGTTCCACACTAAGTGGAGCGCCGGTAGATTCCACGGGTTCTCCGGGTCCAAGTCCCGAAGTCTCTTCGTATACCTGAACAGAAGCTTTATCACCATGAATTTCAATTATTTCGCCAATTAAGCGCTGATCACTAACGCGAACAACATCAAACATGTTGGCATCACGCATTCCTTCAGCTATAACTAACGGCCCGGCAACTTTTTTAATAGTCCCTTTACTCATTCCTTTTTCACCTGCTTCTTTAGTTTTCGCTATTAAATATAATATCGGAGCCAACTGCCTGCTCCACTGACTTCTTAACATTTAAAATTCCCATACCAGTATTGCCTGTTACCCCTGGAATTGGAATAATAGCTGGTAGGCTTTCCGTACGATAAGTATCTATCTGAGCTTCTAACTCCGCCTGTAAGCTTTCTGTGATATATATTACTGCATATTGACCTCCGGCCAGCCTTTTTAACATTTTACCTGCTTCTCCCGGATCATCTACAGGATAAGTATCAAGGCCTAGCGCAGCAAATCCATAGATACTATCTCGATCTCCAATTACTGCTATCTTATACATATGTCTCCCTCAGCCTTTCTCGTATCAAATTCTCTGAAAGATCATTTAGCTTCCCTGACAATAAGATTCTTACTGATTTCATTTCAGATTCCCTGCCAAGTATAAATGCTGCAAGAGGTGATATGGTAAATGGATTATATCTTTGAGGCTTAATGAGCTCCATAATCCGGTTATCACACCAACGCTCAAATGCAGAAAGAGATTCCTTTAAAGCTGCTACTGCATCTGAATATATTGTAGATGACAGATATTCGTGAATTGCCGATTCCGAATCAAGGGCGGCTTCTGTCAGCCTTTGAATGTCTAAAGTATCACATTCTGCAAGAGCCCTTTGAAAGAAATCTATCCCTTTTCTTGTCTTATTCCCTCGGATCGCTATGTTTATATTGGATGCAACCACTTTAAGTTCTGCAAATCCTGCTAATACTTCATTATCAGATGCCTTCCCTCTTTTATATATCGCTTTAAGAGCCGCTTTATCTATAATAACATCACAAAGTTGTCCATCTCCTGTATGAAACAGAACTTGGTATGCATCCCTGGCAGCTTCTCTCATATGATCTGGCAGAGCCTCAAAATCATTCTCTTTTACACAAGTATATAGATCTTCAACTTTCACGGTACCATGGGATAAATAAATATTGGGGATTTCAGTGCCTACATATGCTTGTTTAATTGCTGCTTTTAAATTATGATAATCGTTGGCATATAAGAAAACATCAAATACAGAAATATCATCAACGAGCTCTTCCATAAGCTCCCAAGTTTTCTCATGTTCAAATCCTAGAATTTCTTCTGCTGTTTTCGTATCCTGGTTTCCCCATCCCTTTTCCTGTAAAAGACGAATACACTCATCATAACTTTTACTGGCAATGAGCTGTTCCAAAATCTGATTATTTAGTAACGTCAGCTCTTTTGAACGGATACGCGCAACGGCATAAGTATATTGATTTTTAGCCATGTAATCGCTCCTTCCTTTCTGTTTCATTCAAAAAGCAATGCACGTACTTTATCCTGTAAGTTTTCCTTAGCAGCAAAAAATAATGCATCAAAGGAGCAGTTAACTTCAACTTCGCCATATATTAATATAAATCCACCATTAATATCACTTGTTTCTTTCGATATTTTTAAAGCGGCTCCTATTTTATCTGTTAACGTAGAATTGATAAAATCTTCAAACTGTTCTGGTAAACGTTTAAAATCTTTTTTTGAAAACAGAATTTGACCAGCCTCAGGTAGTGCATACCTTTTAATCATTGATATAATAATTTTAAAATATTCCTCATCCGAAAGATCTAGTAAATAATTTTTTGCATCCAGTATAATATCAGTAATAATCTGTTGTTTTGCTTCAAGAATCAACTTTTTTTCCTGTAGAGTGGCTGCAGATTGTGCTCGACTTATACTTGCTTTTACACTTAGTTCGGATTGTTTCTTTATTTCATCACATCTTTGCTTTCCTTCTGCCTCTGCATCTGCAATTATTTTTTCAGCTTCTCTTTTTGCCTCATTGATTACAGCCTCTGCATTAGCAACAGCATTTTCTTCGATGTGTTTTAAGATCTTGTCTAGTCCAGTCATCTTCAAACTCTCCTAACTATTATATGCTTAAACCACCAATTCCTACGACTGCTAAAATTGAGATAAGTAATGCTAAAATAGCATAAGTTTCAACCATTGCAGGGAAAATCATCGCTTTACCAAATTGTTCTGGTTTCTTTGCAACGACTGCTATACTTGCAACAGAAGCACGTGCCTGACGTATTGCTGAAGCATATCCAACAATTGCCATAGGCATACATGCACCAAAATATAAAAATCCTTTTGCAAGTGAAATATCTGCATTACCACCTAATATACCTATCTGAGATAAAGTAATGAATGCAATTAAAAGACCATAGATACCTTGAGTACCTGGTAGAAGTTGAAGAATTAGAACTTTACCAAACTTTGAAGGATCTTCTGTAATAACTCCTGCTGCCGCTTCACCGCCCATGCCAACACCTTTTGCTGAACCAATTCCTGATAATAACGCTGCTAATACAGCACCTAATAAAGCAAATACAATTCCTAAATTATTCATCATACGTCTTCTCCTTGAATTTATAATATTTTGTCTTAACATTAAAAGGGTTGAACTTACGTCCTCCACCTTCAAAAAACTTACCAAAGAATTCTACATATTGTAAACGATTTGTGTGTACATAAGCACCTAATGCATTAATGCCAATATTAAGTGTATGACCAAAAATAAATACAATGGTAAATAAAATTGCTCCAGTAATACCACCGCCAGCCATACTTCCCATTTTATTTATAACTGTACAGATAACTCCTGTTGCCAGCCCTAATGCAAGCAAACGGGAATAAGAAAGTACATCACTTAAATATCCAGTAATTCCATATAGTGCATATAATCCTTTTAAAAAACGTTTAAATGGATTACGTGATTCTCTACCATTTGTTAAGATGATTATAATTGATGCGACCACTGCAAGAACGCCTGATATTTTTCCAACAACAGGTGGCAGCGTAAAACCAATTCCTAATATATCGACAAATAGTTGAGTTGATAACAGAACTAATATAGAACTTATAAGTAATAGGTACCATGATACCACATCATAAAAAGCATCTTTATATTGTTTTAGTTTAAAACTTTGGTGAAGCTTCATCCCCAGACCTGCAAACAAATGAATCACACCCACAACCATAGAAAATGTTAACATTCTCATAGGTTCATTTACAGGATAGAACCATAATGCAGGAATAGTTTTATGGACTCCAAAGAACGTCTGTGAAACTACATCAACTACGTCCCCAAAATAACTGCCAAACATAACTCCCCAGAAAATAGTAGAAATTCCGCAATATAAGAACATTTTTAAAGAATTCTTAGTATTTTCTTCCATCTTTTTATATTTCAATAATAAGATACCGCATCCAAGTACCATAATTACACCATATGCTGCATCCGAAAGCATTAATCCAAATAGCATATAGTAAAATAATGACATGATCATAGTTGGATCAATTTCTCCTTTACCAGGAGGGCTAAACGCTTCAACTACTCCCTCCAGAGGTGCAGAGAATGAATTATTCTTTAATACAACCGGTACATTATCATCTTCATCAACAGATTCAAATTCAATTGCAACATCAAAATTATCACCAAAAGCTTTCTCAACCAGAGGGGCATCTTTTTGTGCTATATAACCTGTTAATACAAATACATTCTTAGATTGGACAAGGTTACTGATAACATCGTATTTCTCAGTTCTCATTGAATCATAATCAGTAAAGAATTGAATATCTTCTCTGCGTGATGCTAATGAAGAAATTGTCTCCTTAGCATTTTCGATTTCTTGTTTTACCAAATTTAACTGATTTTCTAATTCTTCCTGCTGCTTTACAGGCGGTTCTTTCCCTGCAGAAGAAGGCTTCGCAAATCCTATTTTCCTAAGACCTTCTAAGACCTCGTCCGATTTCTCTTTTAAACAAACGATTAAGACGCAGGTTTGTTCACGAGAGGTACTAATAATGTCAATATGCATTGGCATATATGTTGCTAACTCCTCATAAACAGTATCTAACGTCCATTCATTAGGCAGGGCACCTATAAAGACATTTGTAGATTTTGTACCTTTTAAATCAATAGGAATATCTAAATTCATCCAAGGTTTAAGAGCTTCCATCTGTAATTGGAGATTGATAACCTTCGCCTTATTTTCAGCTATTGATCTTTCAAGGGAAATGATCTGATTGATAACACGTAATACTTCATCATGTTTATCATAAAATTCATTATATAATGTTGTTGATACCTCTGTTCTTCCATTTAGAACAGAAAGCATTGATGTATCCTCTTTTGCATAAGTATCCAATATCCCAAGAGCATCATTAGCTCTATTTACATTTTTATCTAATAGAGTTCTCCCTTTTGTAACATCGGATTTCTTAAATAAGCTGTCTTCAGGAATAACATCATTCACTTCAACAACACCAAGCCTCTGTAAAAGTTCTAAAATCTGCTTACGATTTTTTTTGAGAGCGCATATGCTTATACGTTGCATTTGCAGCACTGCCATTGCACAAACACCTCCTTTATTTATAAAGTAATATTTTTTAAATTATCTCTGAAAGCACTAATTGTATTGCCTCTTTTTCCTTTCCTTTTGATAATTCTTTTAACAACATGATTTCCTTCCCGGTTCTATTGATAACCTCTTCGATCATGCTCTCTCCTTGACTTCTTGCTAATTCAAGTTCTTTACTACTTTCTGATTTTACTTCATTTGTCATGTTAGAAACAATTGTCTTTGCTTCATCTAATGCGTCATTAATAATTTCCTCACGCTTTACATAAGCATCTTTCTCTAATTTCTCTGCTTTTAGTTCAGCTTCTCTTATAGATTGAATTGCTTCTTTTGCCATCTCATCACCTCCAATATACATTATATTGGCTATTTTTGGTTGCTTTATAATTATATAACATATATACTGAATATTCAACATTTGTTGTGTTAATATTCATAATATTTTGTTATATTTAATTATCAGCAATAAATAATACTAAATTCATTTATATCAAACATTAAATTCAAAATTGTCTTTTATTCCAATTAAATTATGGTATAATACTCGCGAAGGGAATTTTGCTTTCTTGCAAGGTCAAAATCGTCCCTATAATAATTCTGACATTTACGATATTTTGGAGGTAGCCCATTGAAGGATAAAATTAATCTATATCGAAGACGCTTCATTCCAAACGAAACAATTCATCTTAAGGATGATAAAATATTATTTTTAGATGAAGATTTAATTATAACCAAATGGAATACCCTAAAACCCAGAAAAGATATTGCAAGGGGCATTTCCGCTTATTTTCTGAAAAAAGGAATCAAGGTCAGTAAAATCTATGATGAAGAAGGCAATCTGGTATATTGGTATTGCGACATCATTGATACTATCATTGATTTAAAAAATCATTCCATCATATTTAATGATTTACTTGCAGACGTAGTAATTTATGAGAATGGTTTCGTTAAAGTATTGGACATAGGAGAAATAGCAGATGCTGTTGAACAGAATTTAATTGATGGACCAACAGCCCTAAAGGCTCTCTATACACTTGATACTTTGTTAGATATTATCTATACCGATAGATTTTATACTCTCCAAAAATACATAAATGATTATGAATCTTAAATATTTTTATAACTTTTAAAAATAGGGACATTCTTTAGCAAAGAACGTCCCCCCTGTATATTTTACTTTAGATAAATATTTTATTCTTTATCCACATCTTTATTTAATTTATAGACTGCTTTCTTTAGCAATCTTGCCAATTCAATATAACATTCTTCATATTCAACAAGTGTCTTACCATAAGGATCTGTAACATCTCCAGTTTCACCAATAAACTCCTTCAATGTAAAGGCATTTAAATCAAATCCGAAGTCTTCTATCAATTTTTCTTTTTGCTGGTTATTCATTGTAAGTAACAATGAATCCTCTGTAATATCTTCTGATCTTAATAATATAGATGTATGATCTTTTATAGATAGGTGATGATTATCCATTACAATTACAGCTTTGGGGTTCGGCGGCTCAGGAAATAGCACGACAAGCCCTCTGGAAATGACTTCAATATCGCTATTTGTTTCCAGGCTTTTATATATCGTCTCTGCCATCACACTTCGACTGGTATTCGAAGTACAAACAAAGATAATCTTATCATATTTAATCATTGTGTCTCTCCTTATATAGTCCTACATGGACTATGCATTAATCACATGATGTCCAGCTGCTTTTAATAAACGGTTCATAATTGCTTGTCCAAGGCCGGCATCCCTAAAACTTTCAGTATAAATATATTCTACCTCTAGATCATCAAATTCTCTAAGCAAAGCAAACATACTTCTTGCAATGGAAGTATTATCCTTTCTGGTACCAATAGATTTTATTATCCCATAATTATAAGAATGAACCGTTTCATCCGTTGCTATAATACCAACCTTAATTCCATTTAAAACATTCTCTTTGGCTTTTTTGTTTATCTGGGATATGACATCCTCTAAATTTCCTTCAAATATTGTAATATCCCCTTTAGGTGCATAATGTTTGTATTTCATACCAGGAGCTTTGGGTTTTATGTCGCTCTCTGAGTCCAGTATCGCCTGATCAATCTCAACTTCACCGATCACCGTCTCCAACATATCCTTTGTTATAAAGCCAGGTCTAAGTATTGTC
Source organism: Mobilisporobacter senegalensis (assembly GCF_003752155.1). GTDB lineage: Bacteria > Bacillota > Clostridia > Lachnospirales > Lachnospiraceae > Mobilisporobacter > Mobilisporobacter senegalensis. The sequence goes on from NZ_RJVG01000010.1 coordinate 47,086, forward strand.
GGTATATCGGATGTTACATCAACAATTGTTGATTCTAAACCGATTCCAACCGGGCCGCCATCGATTATCATATCGATTTTACCATTAAGGTCATCCATAACATGTTCTGCTTTCGTTGGGCTTGGTCTTCCAGATGTATTGGCACTAGGAGCCGCAATATATACTCCTGATTCTTTAATCAGCGCAAGAGAGATAGGCTCTTCCGGCATTCTGATAGCAACTGTATCCAGCCCCCCTGTTGTACTCATAGGAACTTTATCGCTTTTCTTAAATATGATTGTTAGAGGCCCTGGCCAAAATGCCTCTACTAAATTTTCTGCTACTTTAGGAATTTCACTTGCTAATTCATTTAATGCATCTTTATCTGCAATATGAATAATTAAAGGGTTATCTGAAGGCCTGCCCTTAGCTGCATAAATTTTCCTGGCTGCCTCTTCATTTAACGCATTGGCACCAAGACCATAGACCGTTTCTGTTGGAAATGCTACAAGTCCGCCTCTTCTTAATATGTTAATTGCTTCTTCTAACTCTTTCGTTTCAAATTTTACTTTATCTATTTTAATAATTTCTGTATTCATAATAATCTCCACTTTTCCTTTGTCATTATAACACTCTTTATAAAACTTGGCAATAAAAGCAAGTAATATTTTACATATATTTCCTTTTGTTGTTATGTACTTAAACTTATTTATGAAGTTATTCTACTATCCCGCTAATATGTCTCATTATCCCAAGGTGGATTGCCCATGCCATTTTTTCCTGATAGACTTCATTCGCTAAAAGCTCTGCTTCCTGATCATTGGATAAGAAACCACACTCTACAATAATTAACGGACAAGATGATTTTTTTAATAAATAATAATCACTATTAGCTTTTGCTTTTCTTGTATTGTCATCTTTGACAGTTTCTTTTATCTGTGCCTGAACGATTTCTGCAAGTGCCTTACCCTCTGTGGATTTTGAATGATAAAATACTTGAGCCCCTTTATATTTCTTTTGCTCAAAACTATTTTGATGTATGCTTACTGCAATAATTGGGTTACTTTCATCCATCATGGAAATTCTTTTTCTAAGATCAGCCATTTTTTTATTACTATCAGACTCGCTATAATGCCCCATATCCTCAGTTCTTGTCATAACGACTTCTATATCATTTAATTCAAGAAAACTTTTTAATTTCATAGCAATAGCCAGATTAATGTCTTTTTCAAGTACATTATTCACACCTATTTTGCCTGGATCTCTTCCCCCATGTCCGGCATCGATTAGAACCACTAACTTCTCAGGTCTGCTTTTACTATGATTCATAACACTTTTTATTGCATCCCTGCCCTTTGTTGAGAATAAAACCATTGTTATAAAAACAATTACTAAAAATATAGTATCAAAATATTTCTTCATAGATGAATTCCTAAATAGTCTCTAACTAATTTTTAATATATTCTATGAAAGAAAGAACAAAGGCAGAACGTTAAAAATGAATGAAAATGTTTTTAAGCTCCGCCTTTGTTATTAATTTATATATTTAATAATCGTATTCCAAATGCCCTTATCTTCTAAGCCTAACTTCCACGCCGCAACTCCAGCCACATCGTTATCGCTAATTACTTTTAATTTAGCCTCTAAAGATTGTTCATCTTCAAGCCACATCTTAAATGTTGCGCCATCTTCTTCAAATTCACCGTAGTTCTGCTTTAGTTCCTCATCCCATACAATTTTTGCATCATTTCTATCAAGCACGTTAGCCGCTTCCTTCATTCCATAAGCTTGTGATGTTACCTTAACGCCTTCACCTTCCGGGGTCTCTTTCCAAAGGCGGGTAAAGAACGGAATTCCTATAATTACTTTTTCTTTTGGTACTTCTTTTAAAGTATTCTCAACACCCGATTTCACAAAATTATAAGATGCTACAGAACCACTCTTTTCTGATCCTCCATGAGTTTCATCATATGCCATAGTAATAACATAATCAACTACATTACCCTGTTCTTCTCTGTTATAATATGCAGAATATGCAGTTGGCACGTAGTTATCTACCGATAATATGATACCATTGTTTCTGCATTTCACAGAAAGTTCTCTGATAAATTGAATGAAATGAACTCCTGTATCTAATGAAACTTTCTCAAAATCAATATTAATTCCGTCTAAGTTATACTGAATTCCATATGCAATCAAATTATTAATTAGTTTTTCTCTCTTTGAAGTTACAGATAATAGATTATACATATTTATATCCGGATTAAAATCATCCACCAGAGCCCAAACCTCTATTCCTAAATCATGAGCTCTTTCTACATATCTTTCACTGGCAAGTGAAGATAGTTCTCCATCTTCGCTAATGACAGAAAACCAAGTAGGAGAAATAGTATTTACTCCTTTCACAGCTTCAAGCATATAAAGTAAATTATTATTCGCTGTCTGATTCGTTACCTGATGCCATGCCAAATTAATTTTGTAGTCTTTGTGGATGCTTGTGTACTCAGGCTCTTTAAAATTACTTTCTGTTACTTCGTAATAAGAGTTCTTTACATATTTTGTTTTAACGTAACCAATCACACCATCTTCAGTTATAACCTTGCTAAAACCTTCTACTGCACTTTCACCACTATCTACAAACTCTACTTTCTGCCCTTCCTTTAATTGAACTAAGATATCACTTTTTATATCAGGTTTATATCTTAACTGAGTTTTCTTTTTTACACTGGCATATAAATATTCTCCCCATTTATAATCTATAACAACTCTGTTGGGATCTTTATATACCTCATATTTTAGATCTGAATACATTTTAACAAAATCTAACGCAATATAAACATTATCACCATCCACTTTGGTGATGGGATATTCTACCGTATTTTTACTTTTATTAATAAAATAATCCTGACTTGCTGCATCTGATTTAATTATTTCATTAGGAGTAGTATAGATTAAAATATTTTCTTTTTCATCCCAATAAAATCTGGGATTAAGATATTCTACCACTGTATTGTAATTAATGTAAATCTGGTTTCCTTTTAGAATACCTTTGGTTTCATGTATATCATTCTGCAAAACAACTACGATTTCTTCCCCTTTTATTTGATAATAGTCAGTTAAATCCATGACTTTTTTACTAGGAGTTAATTTCTTTATTAAAATTGCTGATATCGCTATTGTTATTATAAAAAGTACTATGAGTGTTCCCATAATAGCTTGTCTTTTTCTTCGATCCATCTTTGCACCTCCACTTTAATCTTTCTTATTATAACATTGATTCTTAGAATCGTCATTAGCGAATTCGACTTTTCTCAATCAAATTTTTCTTTTACTATAAAATTATCCCTTTTTTCTTGAGGCCAATGATGAATTTTTTTTAAGGAGCTGTTGTAAATATAAATATCTTCTATAAATGTTATGAGGAAAATTAATATATTCGCAACAGCCCATTATACGATATGCTTGCTAATAATTGCTAACTTTATCTAGACGAATCTGAATGATTTTCCCCTGTTCATCAGGAATATAGTCTCTCATATAGCTGTCATCTGAAAGTATATTACAGATAAAATGATAATCATTAACATACGAACAGGTTCTATTATCAATTACAAAACTAATACCTAAATCTTGTGCCCAGATCATTTCTTCAATATTTCCCTTATAATAATTCTCATCCCTTTTCTGATGAGCGATTGTTTCCCTTATTAACATACTAATTCTCCCTCTATTTTATCTGATAATAATATCCAATTCTTTAAGATACCAATAAAACCGTTAAAATAAAACAGTGCATTTTACATTCGATAAGTAGGTCATGTTTGTGATATATTACACTAATTATCTAAAGTAATTATTTCTTCAGCTTTATTCTGTTAATCTAAGTATACAATGTCCTCATCATAATCATTTGCATTAGTTGTATGACTGCCCTCTCCCCAGGTTGCAGTGTCTTCCACTAAAGCATCTGACATATGATCCAATTTATCAATTACTTTACGATATATTGATTCTTTCAGATGAATCCCTTTATTTATGATATTTGGATCACTGTCAATTAATTTTCTAACTTCATCGTTGACTGGATAATTGGCTTTTGCTATATTCTGTGCTTCATTCAGATACTTAACCGCATAAATCACACTTCTTTCATAGTGGTATAAATCCACAAAAGCACTTGACATTCTAAGTATCTCTTCTTCCGAAACTTCAAGCCATATACAACTTTCCAGATTATTATTAGATATTGATACGTCTATCACTCTTTTCTTTGGCAATACAATAAAATCCATACCATTCTCATATGATATTCTGATATCAATGTAATCGCCAATTGATATCTTATCTGATAATTTAATATTATTATAATAATGCAGCCTTAAATCCGCTGCAATCTCTTCTCTTAATAGATTCTTAATAGGCTTTGCCTGCATTTCATCTTTTATAGTGATTTCTTCTTTATATTCTTGTCTATCCTCTCCATCAGGCTCTGCCCTTGAGTTAAAGTAAAGAATAGAAGATAAAGATATTATAGCAACTATAAATAAAACCATACCTATTATAATACCACGTCTTTTTAAACGTATCTTTCTTTGTCGTATAACTGACACATTTCACCTCCTTTTATAATAGTCAGTTATGATGGAAAGATTATTTTTTGAAACAATTCTTTGGTTTCCTTGGAAAGTAGAAGTGGATCTGGTTCATACCCAATACTATCTAATTTCAAATGTAATTCATTTGAAGCAATTTTAATATCTTTTTTTTGAGCAAAAACTATAAGATACTTCCAATATAAAAACCCAGGTAATTCTTTTTTGCTTTTAACAAACAAAAAAAGAGTGTGCCTTTTCCATTCTGTCAAACTTCCTATCACTAATTTCACATCACAACGCAAAAATTCGCTTTTATTCTTATTGAAATCCATCCCAAAATCTAAGATAAAATATTCATACTCTTCATTTAATATTTCTATAAGATCTTTCTCCCTCACATTTTTGTAATAGGTAGTAGTGTATATTTTAAACTTTCTTTTCTCATAAAATTTATCCCCATTATTTTCATATGCATACAGAAGATGTTTAATATCATCTTCTTCATTCATCTCAAGATAGGCAGTTTTAAATCCCCTGCATTTACTTAAATAGTTTGCAAGCATGATGCTGGTATGGGTCACTCCTGCTCCTTTGTGAGTTCCAATTAATCCTATGACGATCTTATCAGGGTTTTTCCTGCCCCTTATTATATTACGTATTAATATCGGGTTTTTCTTCACCCAGCAACCCCTTTTCCTGATCCACTGTATATGATCTGATTCTTTGATATATGAACTTGAATATTTTAGATTTTTTCCTATTAAAATAACTATGACCCAATATCTCCTTAATAAGTTCAGAAATACTTTCGTTATGAGTTATCTTTAGCGGATTCACTACATATGGAATTCTGCTGCAATTTTTACCATCCATAGATTTCACTGCTTCTCTAAACACTTTCCCATCAACAAAGTTAAATAAATAAGTAATATCTTTATATTCTATTAATTCATTTAACACTCTTTCTGAGTTAGAAAGTTCCCATTCCTTAGCGCCAAGAATTAAAATTCGAATATTTCCATCAAGAAAATCTATGAGATTCTCCTGGGTTAAGACCCCAAAATCTTTCACTATAATCTGATAATTTTTAAGAAGCTCTTTATCCAGCTCTTGTACTTCTGTCATATTACAGTCAAACAGGGTATAGATGTGTCTTTTCTCTTTCACATTTTTATATCTTTGGATTATGGATTTTACAACTCTATGATCATTTTGTTCCATGTAAATGCTGTTTGCTACATATTTATTAGTATAGGAAGTTATAAGAAGTGCTGTATGAGTAGTGCCGATCCTGTTTTGGGAGCCTGCCAGAGAGACAGTAAGAGATTTGTCAGATTTCAAAAGATTTGCAGCTAGACTGTTCTGCCTTATTTCTGATAATTTATTGTACAGATGTAAAACCGACTGATATCTATGTGAGGGGTAATATTTTAGACACTTATTTATAATCCCTTTTAACTTCTTGGAACAGTTTGATACTTTATCAATATTCTTAAACTCATTGATTTTCCAATCAAATGTTCTTCCAGTCACCAGATAGAAAAGTAACATTCCTATACCATATACATCACAGCGTTCATCTATCTTTCCCTTTTTATATTGTTCAGGAGCAGCATACCCTTTTGTTCCTACCGTATGTGTATACTTTTCAGGTTCTTTAAAATAGACTGCCGTGCCAAAATCAATTAATTTTAGGGTATGATTTGAAACCATAATATTCTCTGGCTTTAAATCCAAATATAAAATCGGTTTTTCATTTTTGTGTAAATATTGAATTAATTCGCAGATTTGCATTGAGAAATTAATAATGATGCTTTCTTGAATAAAACGATGATTAAGTCGAAATGACTTTAAAGATTCTCCTTCAATATATTCTTCAATAATGTAGGAACACCTGGGGTCTTCTTCAATATCATATATTATAGGAATATTTGAGTGTCTAAGATTTTTTAAAATGTAAGCTTCCCTAAGTGCATCCTTATAGAATGGATTGTCTTTTCTAATACACTTAATTGCTCTAAAAGATTCTAATTTGATATGCCTAGCAAGATAAACCGTAGCGCTGCCACCACTTCCAAGTATTTTAACGATACGATACTTGTCAAACAATATTTGCTGTATACATTATCTCCTTTCCATCAGAAATATTATCTTTTGAATCATATATCTCTTAAAAAGATTATAAACTTATTAACATACAGTTGCAATAATTTTTTAATGGTGAAAATAAACAAATATTTTGTATATGTTTGTAATATTATACCGAAAAAAGGATATCTTTTTTATACGAAACTATGTTATACTTTGTTATGTATTGTCATAATAATTTAATACTTTATTTATTGACTTTATATGGTTTTTAACTTATACTTTTTTTACATTATAATATATAATGTATCATGTCAATACTATAGACTAGAAGATGATAATATATTATATTAATACTAAGATTTAGAACTAACAATGGCTGATGCCGATTATATAAAAAGGATGTGATTCTATGAAGATAGAAAAGATCAGTGATAATCAAATCCGTTGCACTTTAAGTAAAGAAGACTTGGCAGACAGAGAACTTAGGATCAGTGAACTAGCTTATGGAACTGAAAAAGCAAAAAATCTTTTTCGTGATATGATGCAACAAGCTTCATATGAATTTGGCTTTGAAGCAGATGATATTCCTCTCATGATAGAAGCAATACCAATATCCAGCGAATGCTTAATATTGGTAATTACTAAAGTTGAAAATCCAGATGAACTTGATACCAGGTTCTCAAAGTTTTCTGAATCCCGTGACAGCGATATGGAAGATTTCGACTATGAAAATACTGAAGATACCGATAATTCTTATGCAGATGAAATTATTAATTCTTTTGCCCATTTAGATGAAATATTGGATCCTGAATCTAAGAATACCGAAGAAGATACTAACTTTATACCTCTCCCTAAGGCTTTAGGTTCCAGTAAGTCTAATAAAAAAGAAGAGGTGAAAGAAGTTACTCCGGCCATGAATCTTATGAAAGTGTATTCCTTTGATACACTTGATGATGTAATTCATTTAGCTAATATTGTTGTATTCTACTATAAAGGTAAGAATAGTCTTTATAAGAATCAGGATAATAAAAGATATTATCTAATAACTTATAAATCAGATCATTCACCAAAAGAATACAATAAAGTATGTAATATAATATCTGAATATGGAAAGATTGAACGCACTACTTATGCAAGTTCTTCTTATTTTGATGAGCATTATCAAATTATAATCAGAGATCAAGCAATACAATTATTATCTTCCATGTAGACAAAATGCCCCCTATTTGCGGGGCATTTTTTATGTAATAGGAATCCCTCTTACTTACATAAAAACCGCATCTCATTTTGTTATTGATAAATATTTTTATGTTTCTGAAAAAATACAAGAATTCTTATCATTTTAGTATCCAAAGAACTTGACGTGTATACAGTATTCATATATAATACAAAATACACAGGATATATATATTGTATACAGTATCCAAAGATTTGAAAATTATATTATTTCGGTAACTGCAGATGTGAAAATATCATGTCTGTTCATTCATTATATTATTAGGAGGTTATCTTATGTACACAGAATGGAACGGATTTAGAGAAGGAAAGTGGACTTCAACCGTTAACGTAAGAGATTTTATTCAAAAAAATTACACCATGTATGATGGTGACGAATCATTTTTAGTTGGCCCTACAGAAGCAACCAATAAATTATGGGATCAAGTATTAGAATTATCAAAGCAAGAAAGAGAAGCTGGTGGTGTTTTAGATATGGATACTCATGTAGTATCCACTATCACTTCACATGGAGCTGGATATCTTGACAAAGGTTTAGAGACTATCGTTGGTTTTCAAACAGAAAAACCATTCAAACGTTCTCTTCAACCATTTGGTGGTATCCGTATGGCCCAAAATGCTTGTCATGAAAATGGTTATGAAGTAGACCCTGAAATTGTAGATATCTTCACAAAATATCGCAAAACACACAATCAGGGTGTGTTTGATGTTTATACTCCAGAGATGAAATTAGCCAGAAAATCTGCCATTATTACAGGTCTTCCAGATGCTTATGGCAGAGGACGTATCATCGGTGATTATCGCCGTGTAGCATTATATGGAATTGACTTTTTAATTGAAGACAAGAAGAATCAGCTTGCAACTTCTCTTGTTCGTATGACATCAGATAATATGCGTCTGCGTGAAGAATTAGCAGAACAGCTTCGCGCTTTAGAAGAATTAAAAGAACTTGGTAATATCTATGGTTTTGACATTTCAAAGCCTGCTAAGGATGCCAAAGAAGCAATCCAATGGTTATACTTTGGATACTTAGCCGCTGTGAAAGAACAAAACGGAGCTGCAATGAGTCTTGGACGTACTTCAACCTTCGTTGATATCTATATCACCAGAGATTTAAATAACGGTGTTATTACAGAAGAACAGGCACAGGAATATATTGATCATTTTATTATGAAATTACGCCTTGTTAAATTTGCACGTACGCCAGAATACAATGCATTATTCTCAGGAGACCCAACCTGGGTAACTGAAACAATTGGTGGTGTTGGTGTTGATGGACGTCATATGGTAACTAAGAGTTCCTACAGATATCTTCACACTTTACAAAACTTAGGACCTGCACCGGAACCAAACCTGACTGTTCTTTGGTCAACACGTCTTCCACAAAACTTTAAGCGCTACTGTGCTAAGATGTCCATTCAATCTTCAGCAATTCAATATGAAAATGATGACCTGATGAGAGTAACTCATGGTGATGATTATGCAATCGCATGTTGTGTATCTTCTATGAGAATCGGTAAAGAAATGCAATTCTTTGGTGCCCGCGCCAACTTAGCAAAATGTTTATTATATGCTGTCAATGGCGGTATAGATGAAAAACTAAAAATACAAGTTGGTCCAAGATATCGTGCTATAGAAGGTGATTATCTGGACTACGATGATGTAATGCAAAAATTTGATGATATGATGGAATGGTTAGCCGGTCTTTATGTAAATACTCTTAATGTCATCCATTATATGCACGATAAATATGCTTATGAGAAAATCCAAATGGCATTACATGATAGAGAAGTAAAACGTTATTTTGCTACTGGTATTGCTGGTTTATCTGTTGTTGCCGATTCATTAAGTGCAATTAAATATGCAAAAGTAAAAGTGATTCGTGACGAAGATGGTATCATAACAGATTATGAAGTAGAAGGTGATTTCCCTAAATACGGTAATAACGATGACCGTGTGGATCAAATTGCTGTAAATCTTGTTCATACTTTCATGGATAAAATCCGCAAACATCATACTTACCGTGATGGCTTCCCTACCATGTCAATCTTAACAATTACTTCAAATGTTGTATATGGTAAAAAGACTGGTAATACACCGGACGGAAGAAGAATGGGAGAACCTTTGGCTCCTGGAGCTAACCCAATGCATAAACGTGATACCCATGGTGCAGTCGCATCTTTAGCATCTGTTGCAAAACTTCCATTTAAAGATGCTCAAGATGGTATTTCAAATACTTTCTCAATCATCCCGGGCGCTCTTGGAAAAGATGATCAGGTATTTATGGGAGAATTAGATCTGGATCGATTAATGGATGAGAAATAAGGTGACAATATGACAGAAGAACAACGTATAGATGACTTAATTACTATGTTAGACAGTTTTATGGGAAATGGCGGTGGACATATGAATGTTCAAGTCAGTGACTCAGAAAATATTTCTGAAGTAGCAGTTGAAACATTCAACAGCGTAATCTGCAACAATAATATGGCTTGTTCTGTCCCTACTCTTCATAAAGATATTGATGATGAAATATAGCTGATTAGTATTGACTTATATAGAAAGAAAGACTAAAATAAAGATAGAAATAGGAATCATTACTGTTTCTATTGTAAAAGGAGGACATTATTATGAATAATCAACAAATTGATAATTTAGTTAATATGTTAGATGGATATGTAGAGCAAGGTGGTCATCACCTTAATGTTAATGTATTTACAAAAGAAACATTGCTGGATGCACAAAAACATCCGGAAAATTACCCTCAGTTAACTGTACGTGTATCCGGATATGCAGTAAACTTTATAAAACTTACAAAAGAACAACAAGATGATGTAATCGCCCGTACATTCCATACAAATATGTAATTTATTACAGTTCAGCCATACATGAATAGTACGGCTGAACTATAACATTTATTAATAGATAGAAAGGCAGGTCATAGATTATGAAAGGATATATTCACTCCACAGAATCTTTTGGTACAGTTGATGGTCCCGGAATTCGCTATGTCGTCTTTATGCAGGGTTGTCCAATGCGTTGTAAATACTGTCATAATCCAGATACCTGGGACCTTAAAACTGGGAAAGAGGTTGAAGTTGATGATATTCTTAAAGAATATGAGAGCTATCGAAACTTCTTAAAAGATGGAGGTATCACTGCAACGGGGGGCGAACCTATGATGCAGATGGATTTTTTAATTGAATTGTTTGAAAAGGCAAAAGAGAAAGAAATTCATACCTGCCTTGATACCTCCGGAATAGTTTTTAATGAAAACAATCCCAGAATAATAGAAAAAATTGATCGATTATTAAGTGTAACAGATCTTATCATGTTAGACATAAAACATATAGACCCTGTATTACATGAGGATCTGACAGGTCAGACCAACGATCAAATACTGGCTTTTTCCAGGTATTTGGATAAAAAAAAGGTTCCCGTATGGATTCGCCATGTTGTTGTCCCAACAATCACTGACGACGAAGAATATCTTGATAAATTAGGATATTTCATCGGTGATTTAACAAATGTCAAAGCTTTAGATGTACTTCCTTATCATGATATGGGAAAAGCAAAATATCAAGAGCTTGGCATTGATTATCCTCTGGCAGACTTAAAATCCATAGGCAAATCGGAAGCCATAAAAGCCCGTAATACCATTCTTAAAGGTATGAAAAGGCGGCTCCTTGAAAAGAAATCCCAACAAAATGGTTAAAATTAGCTTGTAAAAACCATATATTTATATTAAAATAATACAAACAAGGTAATAGAATTATACAGAATTTTATTACTATATAAAAAGGAGGATAAAGTACAATGGCTTATAAAATTACTGACGAATGCATTAGCTGTGGAGCATGTTCTGCAGAATGTCCAGTTGAAGCTATCTCAGAAGGTGCTTCTCAATATGAAATTGATGCAGACGCTTGTATAGATTGTGGCTCATGCGCTGCTACTTGCCCAACAGGCGCAATCATAGCTTAATAAAAAGAAAAGCTCGCTTTGGACGAGCTTTTCTTTTTACCCCTATAATATAACACTATTTCTTTACTATCTATATTTTAACTCTTCGACTTTTATCTTGAATTATATTATACTATAAATGAATTAAATTTCATTTATATACTTTATCTATTCTTACGGAATAATATCCCTTTTTTTCTGTTTTTATTCTCTTTTCCTGCAGCAATTTCTAATCTACTCTTTTGATATCCACGTATTGTTTCATCAAACTTTTTGTATCTTTCTTCTTCTCTTTCTTCTTTCAGTCTTAAAAGATAATCCATTTCTTTAATAACACCTTCTGTAATATCTGTACTTAGACTTTCCGTTAGTGTTGAATTGTTCTCCTGTAGGGCGTTCACTATCAAATTATGCATGATAACTTTAAACTGCCCCATTTTATCTTCCATGGTATTGCATTCACTGACACTTGTCCCATTTGTAGTCTCAATGATTTCTTTTGATTCTAATTCCATTGCTTTTTCATTCAGTTCTTCTCTTAACCTTAAGATAGTTTGGGTATCTAATCCTTCAATATTATGTAAATCAGATATTAACATTTTAATGGCTTTTAATTGAAACCCTTGATCCTTTAGAGCTTTTACCGTTTTAAAAGTGTCTATATGTTCCTGTTTATAGTATCTATGACCCATCTCGTTTCTTGGTATCTCTATCTCTAATTCTTCCTCCCAATACCTTAGAACATGTGGTTCTACGTCAACTTTTTTTGAAGCATCCGATATGATATATCTTGTCGTGCTCATTATAGCCCTCCTCCAAAGTTATAAACAATAAAGATCAATGATGACTGTTTGTCCCAAATATCTAAATTGTCTTAATTATTACAAATATTTACATTAATAATATTATACCACAGCAATATTCAATTGCAACAAAATTTCCTAGTTTTTACAATTTAAATTATCGACAGCATTTTCTATCATCTTTTATCTGTCAACCCATCTTGACAGCATCCATTTGTTTTTCTGTATTTTCTTGCATGTAAAGAGTTCGGACAGATACTTTTATTTTTTATTTCAGCTCATTTTAGATCAGGATACAATGATACTATTATCAAAAAAAGGAATGTCCTACGACATTCCCTAATGTATTATGATATCTCTTATTGTCTTTCCAGGTTTGCAAATTTTGTATACTGTGATTGCCATGCCAGCTTCACAGTGCCTGTAGGACCATTTCTCTGCTTCCCAATAATAATTTCTGAGATACCGGCTTCCTCAGAATCATGATTATAGTAATCATCACGATAGATGAACATGACCACATCGGCATCCTGCTCTATCGCTCCTGATTCTCTAAGATCTGACAACATAGGTCTTTTATCTGGTCTTTGTTCCACTGCACGGCTAAGCTGAGATAAGGCTACCACCGGAGCACTTATCTCCCTTGCTAATGCCTTCAGGGAACGGGAGATTTCAGAAATTTCCTGTTGTCTGGATTCAGATTTTTTACCGCCAGACATAAGCTGAAGGTAATCGATAATCACTAATCCAAGATTATGTTCTAATTTATATTTTCTGCATTTTGATCGTAATTCAGAAATAGAGATACCAGGGGTATCATCAATGATAAGATTGGAATTACCAATAAGTCTGGCACTTTCTGCAATCTTAATCCAATCTTCATCCTTTAGTTCACCACTGCGGATTGCTTGGGAATCTACCTTCGAGTTCATCGATATAATACGTTTTACTAACTGATCTTTAGACATTTCCAAGCTAAAGATAGCCGTAGTAGTCTTAGATTTTACTGCTACATATTCCGCTATATTTAATACAAATGCAGTTTTACCCATAGAAGGTCTTGCTGCAACAAGTATAAGATCGGAGGGTTGGAACCCTGCTGTTTTATAATCTAAATCATAAAATCCAGTGGCAATCCCTGTTACACTGCCTTTATTCTTAGCAGCAGATTCGATACTTTCCAGAGATTTAATTACAATATCCTTGATGCTTACAAAATCACCGGAAGATCTGTTTTGAATGATATCAAATACTTGTTTTTCAGTGTCCTGTAATATATTCTCCAATTTTTCTTTATTCAAATAGCACTGATTTGTAATACCCTCTGTTACTTTAATGAGTCTTCGAAGTACTGCCTTTTCTTTTACGATATTAGCATAATATCTAACATTAGCAGACGTTGGAACTGCAGTGATCAGTTCTCTTATAAACTCCAGGCTGCTTAATTCCGGCGGCAATTCTTTCTCTCTTAATCTATTTTGTAAAGTAATTAAATCAACCGGTTTTCCTTCATTAAACAGCTCAATCATTGCCGTAAAGAGTACTTCATACTGATGTTGGTAGAAATCCTCACTTGTTACAATTTCAGAGGCAGTAGTGATTGCATCTTTATCAAGCAGCATGGACCCAATAACAGATCTTTCTGCTTCAACACTATGGGGTGGAACCTTTTTTATAAGTGCCTCATCCATGACTTTTTCTCCTAAGCTTCTATTACTTTAACGGTTAGTTCTCCTGTTACTTTAGGATGTATCTTAACTGGGATCGTAAAGGTTCCCAAATTCTTTAGTGGATCTGATAATTGTAATTTCTTCTTATCAATATCAAGTCCATGTTGTTCTTTTGCTGCTACTGATATTTCCTTACTGGAAACAGATCCGAATGTCCTTCCACCTTCACCGCTTTTTATCTTAACAAGAACAGGTTTTTTACTGATTAGTTCTGCAAATGCTTTTGCTTCTTCTAATATTTCCTGCTGCCTTCTTTCTTCATTTGCTTTTTGTAACTTTAATTCATTTAAGTTCTTTGGTGTAGCTTCTACTCCTAATTTCTTCGGCAGTATATAATTTCTGGCGTAGCCATCATTTACATTAACTTTATCGCCTTTTTTCCCTAATGTCTTAACATCTTGTAATAATATAACTTCCATCTATATATCTCCTTCCTCTTTCATCTCAGATAGTATGGATTTAAGTATTTCAATACCTTCTTCTACAGTACAGTCTTTCATCTGGGCACCAGCAACATTAATATGTCCACCACCACCGAATTTCTCCATGATGACCTGTACATTCATCTCATCAATGGCTCTGGCGCTGATATATACTTTTTCATGAAGAGCAGTAAATACGAAACTGGCTTTTACATCTGTGATATTTAAAAGTTCATTGGCAACTTGAGCGCCAACTACTGTCGGACTATCCACTTGATCATTTGGGCATTCTGTTATTGCATAATGGTCCAGAAACAATTCAGCCTGACTAATAGCAAATGCTCTTGTTCTAAACTCATCCATATTAGAGCGAAAACTCTTGCGGATTCTTGTAACATCTGCACCATTTCTGCGAAGATATGCTGCTGCTTCAAAGGTTCTGACGCCCGTCATAGTTAAAAAGTTATTGGTATCAAGCATGATACCGGAATACATGGCATCTGCTTCTGCCTGTCTTAGTTTTACATCACCAATATATTGTAATACCTCTGCGACCATCTCACAGGTGGAAGAAGCATATGGCTCAATATAGGATAAAACTGCATTCTCTATATTATCTCCTGACTGTCTGTGATGATCCAATATAACGATAGTTTTTGTAAAATTTAAAAGCTCAGCACATTCAGTATAATTGGGCTTATTTACATCTACAACTACAAGTAATGTATTGTTATCTACTACATTCATTGCCTGTACATTTCTTAAGAACATATCTTCTTCATATTCAGGATTGTTTAAAAACCGGTTCATTAAAGGTCTAACTGATGTTGTCACTTCATTAAAGACGATATGAGCCTTTTTATTTAGTGTCTTGGCAATTCGATATACACCAATTGCTGCGCCTAAAGAATCTACATCTCCAATGGAATGGCCCATGATAACGACCTTATCTTTTGCTTCCACTAATTCACGTAATGCATGAGCTTTCACCCTTGCCTTAACTCTTGTATTCTTTTCAATCTGGATGTTCTTTCCACCATAATAAGAAAGTTTTTCTCCTTCTTTGATCACAGCCTGATCACCACCACGGCCAAGAGCCAGATCAATGGCTGCTCTTGCATATTCATAGCCCTTATTATAGGAATCTTCACTAATTCCAAGACCAATACTGATCGTAACCGCAATATCATTTCCAATATTTACAGAGCGCACTTCATCAAGAATATTGAACTTATTGCTTTGCAATTGTGGTAAGTATTTTTGCTTAAAAAGAATAATATATTTATCCTTCTCTAACTTTTTCACAATAGCATCAATACTTTGCATAAATTTATTAACTTTACGATCTACAAGTGCCACTAAAAGAGACCGTCTTACTTCATCTATGGTCTCTAATGCCTCTTCATAATTATCAATATATAGCAATCCAACAATAAGACGCTGCTCTTTGTTCTCCCTGATATAAGTCGTTATCTCTGTCTCATCATATAGATAAATTGCGATCAAAGAGTTAGGATCACTGTATTTATTCGATTCTTCTGCATCCTCGATACTATAATCCTCATAAAAGCTATCTGCAACTATTCTTCTCATAACAACTTTATAATTCATGTCTTCATATGTGATATGAATTTCCGAGTCATGATCTGCCTGTGGCAGTGTATCCTTTGTTATCTCAGGAAATATATTATGAATCCCTCTTCTGGACATTTTTTCATCTAATATAATATCCAGGAACTCATTATTCCCCCATAGCAGATGACCTTGCAGATCCAGTAATGCATATGGTAAGGTTAGTTCTTTTAGCAGTTGTTTCTGGACTTGTCCATAATCAGCAGCAAAACGAATTAGCTCGCCTTGAATGGTTGAAACTTTATAATAATATAAAATCATTGAAATAACTACGTAAATTGCTAAATATATGGACATAATTATTCCGGCATCTTTATCAACTGCATAAATACTAATATTCATACAGATCAGTAATGCACTCAAGAGCAAAGGCCATCTAAGATATGCTTTTAAATTACCTTTGAGTTTCACTTTATTCTTCATACTTCTGCTCCTTACTATAGGAAAGGCATATTTATTCGTTCACATTCCATTATAACATCTAAAGCAGTTGAAGGAAAGTGTTTTTAAAAATCCATTAAATTCAAAGGTGTTTTGTAAAATCCTGCTCTCCCTTCACGTACGGGCAAAAGACATATGATTGATTTTGTATGGCAGAGACGGACAAAAGCGTACGTCTCTGCCATACAAAATCAACAATATGTCTTTCAATCCATGCTGATATCTATTCATATAAATCTACCGCTTTACTAATACCATTGAAGAAATAGGATTCAATTCTACCATATTATTAGTAATAGTATCCAAGATCTCTAAACCTGCCTGCTTCTCATTTACATAAACGTCCCATGTTCCAACGGGAATTGTAACTATAGTTCTTTCGTTCCTTCCATTATGAATAACACAGATCTCCTTATCTTTTTCCACTGCCCGAATATGAAAGGCTACTACATTATTTTCTAAATCTTCTAAGAATTTAATATGTTCCTGGATCTCTGTCTGTGTTCTCATTCTAAGTGATGGATGTGCTTTTCGAAATGCAATAAGACCTTTATAAAATTTAAATACATTATAATTCTTTGTCTTATCATCCCATTTTATACTATTTACTTCATCTGAAGATTTAAAACTATTACTATCAAATAATTCATTCACTCCATTTCCTGGCTTTGTTCTAAGCAGCTCTTCTCCTGCTTGGAAAAAAGGAATTCCCTGACTGGTAAATATTATGGCTGCTGCCATTTTATTCATCCCCACCCTTTCTTCATAAGAAGTATCAGGGGCAGATAATGTTAATTTATCCCATAGAGTCAGGTCGTCATGAGAAGATACGTAGTTAATGGATTGTTCTGGGGACACTGCCCATGGTTTCTTTTCCCTAACCTGCTCATGGGCTACTGCTCCAACGATTCCAAATTTCATTGCATCTTCAATTCCACTTTTACCACTAACAAATCCTGGTTCCTTAAAATCGAATACACTTCCCTTTACAGAATCACGGATATCATCACTAAATACAGCAATTCTATTAAGCTGTCTGGTATTTTCTTTATGGGCACGCATTTCATTTGGTAATATGGAGACTCCTCCTGCCCAGCCTTCTCCATAAATGAGGATAGATTCATCTATCTTATCCAGCTCTTTCCTTATTTCATTCATTGTTTCAATATCATGAAGTCCCATAAGATCAAACCTGAAACCATCCAGATGATATTCCTTTGCCCAAAATACCACAGAATCTATAATATATTTCCGTACCATTGATCTTTCAGAAGCGATTTCATTCCCGCAGCCAGATCCATTTGTAAACATTCCATCTTTCATCCGGTAATAATAATTTGGTACGATTTTATTAAAATTAGAATCCTCCGTTAATTCCGTATGATTATAAACTACATCAAGAATCACCCGAATCCCTTGTTCATGTAAGGTTTTCACCATCTCTTTAAACTCTTTGATTCTGATTTCACCATGATATGGGTCTGTAGAATAAGAACCTTCTATGACATTGTAATTTTTAGGATCATATCCCCAGTTAAATTGTTTCTCATCTAAACGTGTTTCGTCAACTGAGCCATAATCAAAAGAAGGCATAAGATGCAGATGGGTAATCCCTAATTCTTTCATATGATCTAGTCCAGTGGATAAACCTTCTCTGTTTTTAGTGTTCCTTTCCGTTAATCCAAGAAATTTTCCAATATTTTTAATATTTCCACTTGGACTTGCAGACAAGTCTCTAATATGCATTTCATAGATAACTGCATCTGTAGGACTTATTAACACGGGCTTCTTTTCCATTGTCCATCCTTTGGGATTCGTATCTTCAAAGTCAATGACCATGCCCCTCTCACCATTGGCTCCTGCTGCCTTGGCATATGGATCCATTACTTCATAAGAAGAATCTTTCAATTCAATACAGTATGTATAATAGATTCCGTTTAAATCTCCTGGAATACGGATAAAATACGTCCCCTTTACATCCGGCATCATTGAATGCCGGCTAATTAAATTATCTCCCAATCCTTCCTGATACAAGTTAAGTGAAACTGCTTTGGCAGTGGGAGCCCATATGCGAAAACCAGAAGCTTCCTTGCTATAAGTAACACCTAAATCATCTCCACTATAATAGAAATTTTTATCTATATCATACATATCTTTATAAAACTTTTTATTCCAATCTTCATTTTCTGCCATAATCATCTTGTCCATATAATCTTATTTTCCTCCACATCAACAATATCTAATCGAATTATAACATAGGGGAATACTAATTGAAATAATAATTTTCGTATTTTTTCGTAACAAGAAATATTTTATCACTACCTTACATGATTAAGAACTTCCCCTTAAATTAACAAAGGAGGCAGCAAGATATCATCCTGCCACCCCTTTGAAATGCTGCTGCTCTATTTTACTGTGATTTTTGTTTGATATAGATATGTTTTCCCTGCCTGCACAACTTTAATCTTAATTATTGCCGTTCCCTTCTTTTTAGTCTTTACATATCCTTTTTTACTGACTGCAGCAACTGACGGATTACCTGAACTATAAGTTATACCAGCTTTATTTAAGGCATTATTAACTTTTAATGTGTAATTCTTTCCAGCCTTCAAGGTCTTAGTTTTGATTACTGATGGAAGAATAGGATTCTCAGAAGTTAATACATATGCAGATGAATGTTCCAAAGATAATGTAACATAACCATATTTATCTGCTTTCCCATAACCATAAAGCTCTATCTTTTTTGTTTTCTCATTATAATAGTTCAAATAAACATAACGATTGTTGTATTTATTTTCTAATTTCAATGTTAAATCCGCACTAAAAGGGAATTCTCTGTAATTTTCAATTGCAAATTGTTGTATTTGAATTTTTTTATTTGCCACTTTATTATTTCTTTTGGCGTCATTGATTGCTTTCGTAATCTGGGATTTCTCTTTGATATTAGTTATACTTGATACTTTTAAGTTATAATTCTCTTCAAAGGCTATATTATCTTTAATATTTTTTCCTGATATTGTCCACACATAGTCACCCATATTAAGAGAGATTTCCACATCTTTACCTTTTATTGTTTCTAATATCTCTTTTGGGAGAAGCGTAGTAGAATTCATATCTATCGTAAATTTTAATCCCTCTGATTTTTCACCTTTATCTACTATGATATTCTTTAGTTTACTTACAATTCCATTCCAGCCTGTTACCCCATTCTCTCCTGCAAACTGAGGCTCCTTCACTTTAGGGTCAGATATCCCATTATTATCTGATGGACTGACTGGCGTTGTTGGAGGAATCGGATTACTTGGTGTATCTGTGGTTTTGGTAATACGAATCATTGTTGTGGCACTCATTTGAGATGTAATTCTGCCTGTATCTGTTAGCCATGGCAGGGCTTTCGTCTCATCGGTCGGTTCAATATGAATTTCAAATTCATTGATACCTTTTACTAATGGGATATTATTCAGCCTGACATTACCATACGAGTCTAATGCTCCGGGACTGATTAAATTTATATTCTTACCATTGATGGTAAAAATCCCCCCAAATGGAACACTCGCCTGCAAATGAAAACTATCTTCTGTCGTTGAATATTCAATTGTTTCTCCTTTATATGAAATTCTTGGAACTGTTATCATAATTGGCATATCAACCCAACGAAGAACATAATCATTAATCAACATTTTGTTTCCGCCCTGATTAGTTATTGTCGCATGAATATTGGTATCCGTTGAACTATAGCCATAGTTGCCAGGAGATGTGGTGTCATTAGGAATATTACTTGTTAAAGCCTCTGTAGCCCATGTACCTCTCGTATATTTATACTGGATCTTCTTACCAGCCATCATCTTAAATGAATATTCCACAATATTACTATCTGTGGCTCCGCTTGGTTTCTTAAGCAGCCAGCCGGATGCATTCCATCCATTTACATCGCCGGCAAGATAAATATTATCTGTGGCCGAAGTAAATACTTTATCCGGAATTGTCAGCCTGATTGTAACATCAATCATTGTTAGTTTCGGAGTGATCCTAATTATTTCAGAAGATTTTCTATTATATTCTTTATTAAATGCTTCAATACGATAAGTATAGGTCACATCATTATTTACCATAAAATCAGTATAGCTTTCTATATCCTTATCCACAGTCCCAATTTTTTCTTCTGATCCGGTAAGATTTTCTATGGCCCGATAAATATCAAATCCGGCAATATTTTCATTGCTTTCCACTACCCAGTTTAGAGTGACCCGGCTTGATTCCTGAATTGGCTGCTTTAAATCAGGTGTTTCAGGAACAGGTAACGAATAGTCAGCCGTTGCATTCATACTTGCTTCTTGGGACAGTATAAATGTATAGCCATTATTCACTGTTGCCTTACCAAAGTATCTATATACTCCTTCCTTTGTTGGCTCAAAGGCTGCAGTATAAACTTTACCTCCATCCGAATCTTCTTTGTATCTTAATTTTGTTTCTAAAGCTCTGTCCTTTGAGGTTCCTTCTAAATAATAAGCCAGATGAAATATTAAGCCGGGAACTTCTTTTCCTGTATATTCTTCCCTGTCTGTCAATCCGGGTATGATGATGGTTACATCTGTGTTTGTGGTTTTCTTACCTACTCCAATTGTGTCAATCGTTACTCCGGTAGGCATTCCGATTTCAGTAATCTTAAAACATGGCAAAGCAGTTGCAGTATTACTATACATACTAAGTGCATTTTCTTTCACTGTTTTTACATAGTAATAATATCTTGTACCATGAACAACATTATCATCGGTGAATGTTGTATCTGTAACTGGAGCTGAATTTAGCTGAACGGTCTCCATTCCTTCTAAAAGTGTCCGGTAAATATAATATCCCCCTGCCCCTTCCACAGGATCCCAGGTTAATATTACTTTTGCTTCTTTCCCTTCTGTTCCGGTGGCAGTCAGATTTTTTGGAGCCGGTGGTAACGTGGTCAGCTTGGTAGTTGATACCATCATCATTCCGGTATATCCAGGTACCTGAATTCTTAAAGTTCCATTGGTAACTGTTGCCCTGATTCCAGTGCCCAATTGGTCCTCCAGAATAAGTCCATCCGGTAAGAAATCCTTTACATCGGCTACAATATCAACAGACTTATCCAATTTATTTATAATGGATAGACCACCTTCCGTGTCACTTTTTCTGGCATAAGCTATTACATCCCCATCTGCGTATGCCGTCTTTATATCACCTGTGGCAAATAACTCTAAATGTTGATTTCTAACCTTTGCTGCATTGATATATGTATCCAGTAGATCTCCATACTTTTCTTCATAAGCATCCGAAATATTATAATTTCCATCTGACTTTTCTTCTACCCGCTCCCAGGGAAATGTTCTTCTGGAATCAGGATCTTTCGTTCCCGCCACTCCAACTTCATCTCCATAATAAATAGTTGGAGCCCCTGGGTAGCTCATCTGGAATATTGCAGTCAATGCCTGCAATTTAATCGCTTTCTCCGATGGTTCCGGTGCAATTTTAATATTCTCTTCTTCCCAGGTGGGATTATCTATTTTCGTAATATTCCTTACCGTATCATGGGAATCCACAAGATTTAACATAGCCTGCCAGGCTTCTTTCGGATAATTCTCTCTAATGATCTCAAGGGCATTATTTAAATCCGATCCATTGCCATTATTCACAATAAAATTCTGTATTGCACTTCTGAACTGATAGTTCATGACAGAATCAAACATATCTCCTAAAAGATACTGAGTTGCTACATTCCATTCCTCTCCAAGAATAATTGGGTCTTCAATCCTATCACCATTAATATCTGCCTTTCCAGTTGCTGATTTTACGGATTTTCTAAATTCTTTCCAGGTCTCATTAGATACATCTGGTGCAACATCCAGTCTCCAGCCATCTGCTCCCATCCATAACCATCTCTGTGAATTGGCCTTTTTCATTGCGCCTGTTATATCTGTAATATTACTTTGGTTCAAGTCATATCCTATTACATTTTCACGGTAATCAATATTGTTATATTCATGTTCCCCTGCAATTGTTGCCTTAGAATCGTTCGTAAGTTTTGTCTCCTCAGCCAAAACAGTAGATACCACTGGCAGCGAATCGTATCCCCACCATCCTTCATAATTATATCTGGTAACACCGGTTTCATCTGTTACCTTATCCGGTCCAACTTGAAACCAATCAATATAAGCGAAGTCAGAATCTGTATAGTTTTTGCCAGTTCCAGGGTTAATAAGTGATTTGTAATAATCTTTTACTATTTTTTCAGCCTCTGTCTGAGATACCTTACTTGTTGCTGCTTCATCCCATACTCTGCTCCAATATTCATATGCACCTATTTCAGGATATTTTTCATAACGGTCAAAATAGATGGAATCATCTCCAACGTGATTAAATACTCCATCTGAAATCAAATAAATCCCCTGGTTTTTACAAGCCTTGGCAAAATCACTATATATTTTATCCGAAGCTTCTTTTGTTGCTTCATAATTAAGTCCAGAGCCAGGATCACCTGATATATTATAAACAGGCTTACCAAACATAGGATCTAAATGTTTATAATCCGTAGCATCATATTTATGGTTGGATGCAGCCCAGGATACAGGGTTTAAATATATGGCTGATATCCCTAAGGTTTTTAAATATGAAAGTTTTTGTTCAATCCCTGCAATATCTCCACCATAAAATTCATTGGACCATACTCCATCTGTTGTGGCATCCGGATAATATGGTTTATTGGCCTCTTCCGACTGTCTTGGATTCTCCGGTATTGTGCTCCATTTATCCCCATCAAAAAGCTGGATACCATCACCTCTGGATCCATCCACATCTTTTGCATGATTATTTGAGGCATCTCCGTCAAAAAAGCGATCCGGAAATATTTGATATACAATTCCATTCTTCATCCAATCGGGTGTCTTATAATCTTTTGCATATACAGTCAGATTATATGGAGTTTGCCCATCTTCCGAAGCACCACCGATTCCACCACTGCTGCCGTCATCACCATATTCTAATTTAGCAGCACCATCAATGATAATAAATTTATAGCTCCAGATACCAATCTCTTTAAATACTTCTTTCGGCACCATTACTTCCCAATAATCTTTATCATCAAGAACTGTAGTGACTGCCATATCATAAGACCTAGATATCCCATCATTATTAATTAATTCTAATTTGACCAGTTGTGCATCTGATGTCTTTGCAGCAAAACGAAATGTGACATCTTCACTTTCCTGCTTAATTGCCCCAAAAGGCTTCTTATATGTTATGGAACGGCTATCATAGTAAAGTGAAGTTTTATCAATGGTTCCATCATAGTTGGAATCCACAGGTTTATAATTATGAGTCAAAACTTTTCTTTCTGCAGAATTATCAATGGTAAACGTTACGTTTCCCGAAGCATCTAAGATCTTTAATTCAAGATTTCCATCGGGACCAGCCGGATCTCCTATCTCAGAACCATTCCAGCTGTCTCCAAATACGACTTTACATTGATAGTTTCCTAAAGGAAGGGTCCGCTGCAATTTATAAACTGTATTATTAAAGTAATAGTCAATAAACATCAGCTTAGAAGTACCAGGACTCCAATCATTTGATTCGCCAAGAACCGTCTGTAAATTACCAACTAATCTTGGATGTTCTTCAATATTAAGAGCAGGTACATATTGTTTAATACCTTGGACTTCTAATCCTCCAATACTGACCCTTACTTTATCCTGACCTTCTAACTCATCATTTAGATAAAAATTTACCGTTGTTCTTTCTTCTAATTCTAATTTAATATTAGCTGCATTATTACTAATCCCATCAGAACCAATGGCATTATCCCAGGAACCATTCTTAGTAAATTTAAATTCATAGGTACCTCCATCTAATACCATGGACTTTGCATAAAATTCCCCAACCAGGTGTGCCATAACTGTTTTTGAATTGTTAATATCCCAGTTATCATAACTGCCCAGTCCACCTGTTACTCTCCATATACTATTTCCACCAGGCTGGCTTATAAAGGAATCTGTCTGTTCTTCTTCCCCGGATTGGGAAAATCCAAAAACAGATGCCACTGTATTATAATCATTCACCGAATCATAAATACAATCTTTTTCAATATTATATAAGAATATTACATTGGTATTGGCATTCTCTATATCTAGAACTTTATTATTCCAGGAAGGCCATTCATTCTGATGGTTAAAAGAACATTTATATTCATAGGACCCTGGAATCTGAAATACTTTGCTATATGTATAATAGTCCTTGCTTATCCGTCTCATTTCATAACCGGAAAGAGTGGGATCCCAGTTAATATCCTCTGATTCTCTTATGGTTCCTATCACGGAAACTATTTTATTTATATCCGGATCCATAAATGAATCGGTAATATCACCTTTTATCGAATCTGCAAAGATAGTAATATGATCACTGCCGGATGGTATCGTTAATGAAATATTATCGCTTACCTCACCATTTCCCCAATTATGATTATAGGCAACCTTATATCCCCCATCTGCCAAAGTAATAGCGGAAGTGGTCTGGGTGAAATAAAATGTCTTGGAAAAAATCCCACCACCCATATAGTCTAAATCTCCGCTCATATCAGCTGGCGCCCAATTACTAATACCTACATCAAGTCCGGTAAAATTACCGACCCAGGTTGCTGATTGCTTATATAATTCTGGATCACTGACAGAGTTTGATATTTCTCCTGTATCTGAATCATATCGTATATATAGCTCTGTATCCCCATTAAAAATCCAGGATGTTGTCCCCTCTTTTATTCCATTTACATACACTTCAATGGCAGAACCTGTGGCGACATTAATTTTAGTCTCATAGATTCCATTGGAATAAAGATTAAGTGGAACTTTATCTTCCCCAATATAAGCTTCCACAATATCTGTGATTTTACGAAATGCAGCCCCACCTGCATTCACATCTTCTGCTCTTGCTACCAGATTACCCGGTAACAATGTAACCAGAATGGCAATAAACAATAGCCAGCTGATCACTTTCTTTTGTCTTAATAGTTTTTGCATATTACTTCTCCTTTCTATATTGCTCTTTCGGATATTTGAAAAGCCCTTTCATTTCTTAGGATGTACTATATTCCTAATTTTAAAGAGCTTATCCATAATCAATATATCATAGAATTTTCAAATTAAGAAGAAATAATTTCGCAAATTTTCGTAAAGTTTTCGACTATTTTTGTCTTTTTTATTTATATAAAGTAATAGATTGTCATTATTTGATGTAAAAAAGAAATTTTAGAGATATAAATTCCTGAAATTTCTTTTCCGGCATTCCGTAACTTCTAAAAGACTTTTCATTAATAGTCTTGTCGAACCATTCATTTTTCATATCATATAATAATTATAAATAGATTCTATGAGGATAAAAATGATTATACATGTGATACAAGCTGGGGACACAATTTATTCCATAGGGAATCAATATCATATATCACCGGAAAGATTAATATTAGATAATGGTATCACTGATCCCAATACTCTGGTAGTTGGGCAGGCTATAGTAATTGTTTATCCTACTGAAACTTATACCGTAAGAGCAGGTGATACATTAATAGGAATTGCCAATTCCCATGAGATTACATTAAATCAGTTGTTAAGAAATAATCCTTTTCTTTCAGATAGAGATTATATTTATACCAATGAAATTTTAGTTCTTAGATATGGCAATGAGAATAAACCTCAAATATCCACGAATGGATATGCTTATCCTTTTATCGATAAAAACATCCTTCGAAAAACACTTCCTTTTTTAACCTACCTTACTATATTTAGTTATACTGCCCTGGCCGATGGAAGTCTGATCGATATTGATGATGAAGAACTCATTAAATTGGCAAAAGATTATGGAACTGCACCTATTATGTCAATCTCCACATTATCTCCAAAAGGACTCGGTAATCGGGAAGTAGCCTATAGTATTTTATATAATGAAGAAATTCAAGATCGACAGATAGAAAATATTCTTACACTGTTAAGAACAAAAGGCTATTACGGTTTGAATATATCCATCCACTATATGAATTTAGAAAATCGCAATTACTATGAATATTACCTGGCCAAATTGACAAGGCGTTTAAATGCAGAAGGATATTCGGTCACACTGACTCTTATCGCCAAAACATATATAGGTATTAATGAGGTAACCTATGAAGAGTTCGATTATACAGGAGTCAGCCAGGTCGTAAATAATATGCTGATTTTAGGTTATGATTGGGGTTATTCTTATGGACCACCCACAGCAGTTCCTTCTGTTCATATGTCTAAAATATTTTTTGATAAGCTTATCACTCAGGTACCACCGAATATGATAAATGTAGGTATATCTGTAATGGGGTATAATTGGAGCCTGCCATATGTTTTAGGTATATCAAAAGCAGAATCTTTAAGTACAGAGGCGGCTATAGATTTAGCATCTCAAGTGGGTGCCACTATTTATTATGAACCCAATTCCGCATCTCCTTATTTTCAATATACAGAATTTATTTCCGGTTTGCTGGTACACCATATTGTATGGTTCAAAGATGCACGAAGCGCACAGGCTCTTGTGGATATCGTTCCTGAATATAGTTTCAGAGGAGTTGGTATTTGGAATATTATGAATTATTTTTCACAATTGTGGCTGGTCATTAATACCCAATATGAAATAGAAAAGTTGTTACCGTAAGATTGTTGTAAGGTTTATATTTATAAAAAGAAAATGTACCTCAAAAGATAGAGACTCAATAAAAGTCTTTTATCTTTTGAGGTACATTTTTCTGATTTTACCATTAGAGTTTTCATTATGAAACCCCTGGGAAGCTCAGATAATTTTTTTTGCAAGGAGCATGCGTATTCCATATAAATTTTTAAAAGCAGCAGTATGAGAGCATAATGAACCAATATACATAAACACAAACCCGAGTGCTATGCCCTTCGGCTCCACCCCTTGCTGCTTTGACGTACAGTAACAAAATCCTTATAAATTCCGTCTTTTTCCATTAGCTCATCATGAGTTCCTTGCTGAGCAATTTTGCCTTCTGCAATGACAAGAATTTTATCGGCATTTCGAATGGTGCCTAGCCGGTGAGCAATCACAAGCAATGTTTTACCTTTGCAGAGCTCACTAATAGCCTGCTGTATATAGCTTTCGTTGTCAGCATCCACGCTGGCGGTTGCTTCATCAAGGATTACTATGGGTGCATCTTTTAGAATACAACGAGCAATTGAAATGCGCTGTTTTTCCCCGCCTGACAGTGTTTCTCCCCCTTCACCAACAACTGTGTTAAATCCCTCGGGCAGTGCCATTATAAAATCGTAACAACGGGCTTTTTTAGCCGCTTCTATGACCTCTTGTTCGGTTGCATTCGGACGTCCCATACTGATATTATTATAAATAGTATCCTGAAAAAGATAGACTCGCTGGAATACCATGCTGATATGATCCATCAAATCAGCAAGTTTTACTTTTTTGATATCCTTTCCCCGAATCATAATCTGGCCGGATTCTACATCCCAAAATCGGGGTAAAAGACTTGCAATAGTTGATTTTCCGCCACCTGAAGGGCCAACCAGCGCCACCATGCCGTTGCGCTTCAAATCAAAGGAAATATTATGCAAAACTTCCTTTTCGTCATAGGCAAAGCTGACATTTTTAAATTCAACTTCAGCAGATCGGGAGGCGTCCGGAATTATATCTGTGCCGTTGTCAGCAAGCATAGCCTCAGAGAACACTTCCTCAATACGGTTAAGGCAACTGTCCATAATGGTAAGACGTGCGCTTTGAGCGTACAGAGTTTTAATTGGTGCAAAAAGGTCGAAAACAAACAACATCATGCCGACAGCAGCCGTTGCGGTAATTACTGAATTGAAATTCAAAAACATGGCAAGACCCACAACAGCACCGGTTCCAAGACCAAACAAGATTCCGATAAGACGCTGGTATACAACATAGTTATCTTCAAATTCTAAAGCAGTTTTACAGGTTTTAATAAAATCATCTGACAGCTCTTTTGATTTTTCGCCAAGGAGATTATATGTTTTAATAATTCCGATTCCTTCAGTAAAATCAAGCACCGATTCGGTTAGATTTTCGCTTTGCTCCTGGCGATTATGAGAATCCTTTAACGCTGCTTTTTCAAGCTTTTTCCATATAAAAAAGGATATAACTACAAAGCAGATAGCAAGGAGGCCAAGCCAGATATTAAACATCAGCATAAAAATCAAGAGAATGGCTTCTGCAAAAATATAGCCCACCAAATCGGCAATGACCATCATACAGTTTTCTTCTACAAACGCCATATCAGTGGATAAAACAGAGCTGATTTTGCCGATATTGCCTTTGGTGAAATATCCCATCGGCAATTTTCTTAAAAATGCACCAAGCTCCATACGTTTTTCAGCCATAAAC
Source organism: Mobilisporobacter senegalensis (assembly GCF_003752155.1). GTDB lineage: Bacteria > Bacillota > Clostridia > Lachnospirales > Lachnospiraceae > Mobilisporobacter > Mobilisporobacter senegalensis. The sequence goes on from NZ_RJVG01000010.1 coordinate 76,392, forward strand.
ATAAATCCGGCTGAAGCCTGTAATTTATTATCAAAATGCTGAAAGATTACTTGTAAAATAAGACTAACTATAATTGCAATACCAATGTAAAGGCACATTTCATCGGTTGCTGTTTTGTTATAAAAAGCACTTAGTGCAAAAAAAGCCAAACCGATCGGAGACTTCATAAGGATTGATTTTAAAAACGAAAAAGCCAATGCACCTATTATCCTGGTTTTATACTTACCGGAAAAATTAAGAATTCTGCTTATTAAACGTATCATGCCTGTTCACCTCCTATAGCTGTGCCGACTTTCCAGCTGGCACTGTCCTCGGCTGCACTCCATAGTTTTTGATATGCCGGGCAGCCTTCTAATAATTCTTTATGTGTGCCGGCAGCCACAAGATTACCCCTTTCAAGAACACAGATAATATCAGCGCCTACAATGGAATATAATCTGTGAGCAATAACAATAACCGTTTTATCGTGTATCAGTTCGGCAATGGCTTCATTCATCTTTTCTTCGTTTTCGGGATCCATAAATGCCGTTGCCTCATCAAGCACAATGATAGGGGCATTTTTAAGTATAGCTCTGGCAAGAGAAATTCGCTGACGTTCTCCACCGGATAATTGTTTTCCGCCATCACCGGCCATTGTGTGGATACCATCTTGCAGCCGTGCCAAAAACTCGCCACATTGTGCTTTTTGGGCGGCAGCCATAACTTCATCGTCAGTAGCATCCAGTTTTCCTAAACGAATGTTTTCGAGAAGACTGATGTTAAATAAAAACTGTTCCTGTGCCACATAGGATATTTCATTATTTAAAGCCTCAACACTCATATCACGAATATCCTGACCGCCGATTTTCACGCAGCCGCCGGTAACATCATAAAAATGCACCAACAGTTTTGCAAGGGTGGATTTGCCGCTCCCCGATTCGCCAACCAACGCCACCAGATCACCCTCTTTTACTTTCAGGGAAATGCCATGGAGAACCTCTTCCTCTTTATAGGCAAAGCTAACATTTTCAAATTCAACCCCGTGATCATTTCCGGTAAAGGGTTTATCACTTTGTTGCAGTGGGGGTGAATTGAAAGTATCTTCAAGTGATTTGATTTTAAAGTTTATTTGGGGCAAAGTGGACATAAATCCTAATGCTTTTAAAAACAGCGGTCCAACGGAAAAGGACATGCATAAAACAAGAACAAAATCCGGCAGGGTTGAATGATTATTTAATACAAGATAAGCGCCAATCGGCAGAGTGAACATGGCTATGCATGGTAAAATACTGCTGTATAAAGCCATGAACGGCCAGCATGCTTTATACCACTTCAGCGTGAAATCACGATAGCTTTTCACGTCACCTTCAAAGCGATGGTATGATTCGCCGTCACGGTTAAATACTTTGACGACTTCCATACCATTTATGTATTCCACAATCGTATTGTTCATTTTTTTACCGGCAGCATAATAGCTGCCCATATCTCTCATACCAATTTTGAACATCATACCCATGCACAATACACCAAGGGGTAATGCACACAGTGACAACAAACCAAGTTTCCAATCGGCAATAAACATACCAATAAAAACAATAACAGGGACAGCAAGATTTGCAAGACCCTCCGGCAATGTGTGGGCAAGCAGCAGCTCAATGGTTTCAATGTCATCAACAAACATTTTCTTAATAGCTCCTGTGCCTTTATCCTGAATGGCACCTAGCGGCTGTTTTTCCAGCTTGCCTTGAAGTGATATACGCAAATTCTTTAAGGTATGAAACGCCGAAATGTGAGACAATTCCAGTCCTTTAATATAGAATACGGTATGTAAAACACCGCAAACAGCGATAGCTGCTACTAAAGCCGACACAGTTAAAATATCAATCGATTGTTTTAACAGCAATGGTCTTATGATTTGATAGGCAAGGAAAAACGGGGAGACACTAAAAATAAGGCCTATTAACATCAAAACTACTGCTTTATATGTAGTTCTCCGGTATTCTCCTGCATACTCAAGTACTTTTTTGAACAAAATCAATCCCTCCTTTAAATTATACTTTTTCTACTTCTTTTAAGATACGGTTTGCAGTCACTTCCCCATTTTTCATGTGCAGCACATAATGGCAGCAAGCTTTAATAAATTCTTTGTCATGGGTCGTGACAAGAACAGTTTTGCCGCTTTGGGCCAGCCTCTCAATCACTTTAGACACCGCTTCCATGTGCCGCAGATCCAATCCACTGGTAGGTTCATCAAATAATATGACCTGCCGCTCGCTTGCAACGGCACAGGCAATCGCAACACGTTGTTTTTGTCCACCTGACAGACTTAACGGATGGTCGCTTGCAAACTTTTCTAAATCAAGGGCTTTTAAAAGTGCAAGGGCTTTTTCTTTATCAGCATTTGGCATACTAATCATAACTTCATCAAGCACACTTTCACAGAAAAGCTGATGACCTACATCCTGCATCACGAGAAAACAGTTTTTCAGCCTCTTTTTACGTTTGTGAACTTCATCTTCAAGCCAAAGCTCACCCTCGGCAGTCTTTTCAAGTCCGCACAAGCATCTAAGCAGAGTGGTTTTACCAGCACCGTTATGTCCGGTAATTGCTGTGATTGCGCCTTTGTAAATACACACTTTCTTTACTGAGATACCGATTTCACTATGCTTATACTTGAATTTAAAATTGGATAACACGGCTGAATGACTTTCATTTGCTGATTCACTGAATGAAAGTGTGGGAGGCGTCAGCGTTCTGAGTCCAAATGAAATGCGCTGAGAGTCTTTCATCTCAAAAAAAGATTTGGCATCAAACTCTTTTGTGATCTGTCCGTTTTCCATAAAAAGTACACGGTTTACAAGGCCTTTTAGATAATAAAGTCTATGTTCGGCAATAATAATAGTTATTCCGGCAGATTTGCATTTCTCAAGTACCGCCCGCAAATCCTCAATTGCTTTTTCATCTAAATTGGCAGACGGCTCATCTAGTACAAGCACTTTTGGCGATGCAGCCCAGACACTTGCGCATGCCAGCTTTTGTTTTTCCCCGCCCGATAAATCAAAAATACTTCTTCCCATCAAGTGTTCAATTTCCATAAAATAAATGGTTTCATCCACACGTTTTTTGATTTCATCCACCGGTAATCCTTGGTTTTCACAACCGAATGCAAGTTCGCTGTATGTATCGACGGTATAAAACTGACTGCGTGGATTTTGAAAAACCGAACCCACGATACGAGATAATTCATACAGTGTACTTTTTTGAACGTTTTTACCATGGGTAAAGACAGTCCCGTCAATATCTCCATCATAATAGTGAGGAACGAGGCCGTTAATCAGACGGGTCAACGTGGTCTTGCCGCAGCCCGATTCGCCGCAAAGCAAAACGACTTCGCCCATATTTATTTTAAGGTTAATATTATTAACTCCCGCATCACTGCGTCCTCTTTTATAATAAAAGCTTAAATTTTCAATACGAATCATATTAATCCCACCTTCGCCAATATAGACGTAAACGCACCGCCAAAGGATATGAGCAGAATAATAATATCCTGTACCCCAAATCCGATTTCGCACACATTACTGCGTTTGACATCTCCCCCAAATCCTCTTGTTAATGCTGCCGCACTCAGCTCATCACCGATTTTGGCAACTGCTGCAATCAAAGGAACAATGCGGTATTCAAGCATAGACACAGGATTTGAAGCTGTAATATTTCTCATTCTCATGGCATCGTTGATACAACGGTGTTCCCTTACTATTGTCGGAAAAAAACGAAACATAACAGATAAAGGAATCACAATTTTTTGTGTCACATTCATCCTTTCCATACCTGCTATAAATTCACTGACGGTAGTCGTTGCCATCATATAATAAGCAGCGACAACACAGGGCATATATCTGGTAATGATCGCACAAACAGGAAGAAGGATTAAATTCCAAAATCCTGTTGTGGACTGAAAAACAGTAATTTCTGCCGTAAAGCACAATATTTCAAGGATACCGTATACGATCCCCACTCTTAGGCGTGGTGTAAATAGCAACAGTATAGCTGGAACAAAGGCAAGAGCAGGTCGTACCACTGCCATTACCCCAATAAGGCTCATACCCCAAACCAGAGTAAAACTTGTGCATAAAATAAGCGCAAATTTAGTTCGCGGGTCGAGGCGTAAATGACGTTTTCCTGCGGTTGTATGTAAAAAAGTATTCATTATGCAATACCGGCACGCTCAAAGTGTTTTTTGAGCACAGCTCTTCCTATAAAAGCACCAATTAATCCGCCGATAAATCCGCTTACCAAAATAATTGGAAATACCCAGTTTGACGTGAGTTTAAGGACTGCTTCGGCATATTCTTTTCCGTAGCCCTGCCCCATAGCCTGGAAATAGCTGTCACGCATAATAAAAAGCGGCAGCATTTTACCAAAGGTCCAAATACTGAAAACTGCATAGCCGAGAACTGCCAGGCTGCCGGAGCGATATTTGCCGGAAAGGCAGATGAGATCAGCCAAAAGTCCACAAATCACCGCAAAAGCTAAAGTAATCCACTGGTCTCCTATCAGCATATTCGCGAGCCCCATGACAACGCCAAAAATTGTAAGCTGTCCAAAGGTATGAACTTTTGTCATATAAAGCATAAACGGAATACCTGTTGCAATTGGACAAATAAAGCAAAGTGCCACCATAAAAGGCGGGAAAAATCCGATCATCGCTACTACAAACAATACCACAAAATATATTGCTGCAAATATTCCGATGTTAATCAGGTCTTTCGCTGTAATTTTCTTGTTTTCCATAAAAGCCTCCTTTATGTATATTTGAATGAGTTAGCAAAGGCTAACTGTTGAACAAAAAAGATGGTTAGCGATAACTAACTCGATTATTTTACCATAATTTGGTCTTAAAATCAACTCCTTCAATGGTATAACTTTATCAGTTACGATACATTTCCATATTGTCTTCGATCTGTATATAAAATAATTGTGTACCATATTAAAGAAAAACTTATATTACAGGAACTAAAAACACGTTCTGATAATCACATACACGGCATAAAAGCCGTTACACAACCTAAGTTATGTAACGGCTTTTTTCATTTTCCTATTCAAACTGTGTACAAGTCGTGTACTCACGACCCTCCACAACCCTTGAAAAACCAAGGATTAATCTAAAGTATAAGGCATTAAAGCGATATGTCTTGCTCTCTTAATTGCAACTGTAAGAGCTCTTTGGTGTTTCGCACAGTTACCTGTGATTCTTCTAGGAAGAATTTTACCTCTTTCAGATACATATCTTTTTAATTTATTAATGTCTTTATAATCAATACCTGTATGATTTTTATCTGCACAGAATACGCAAACTTTTTTTCTTCTGCGTCCGCCTCTTCTCTTAAATGAAGAATCGCCTCTATCGCCTCTATCATTTCTATCATTTTTATTAAATGGCATAACATGACCTCCTTATCTGTAAACTGATTAAATTTCAACCAGCTTGTCATTATTATTCACAATAGAATGATCTATTGTTTGATGAATTGCTTCATCAGGATTTTTCAAATATATTTTAAATTCATATTAGTTAAATGGTAATTCTTCATCAATACCATCCGGTATATTCATGAAGCCATCTCCGACTGCCTCACTAGGAGTCGGTCTTGAAGTCTGCCCGAAGTTTCCGGATTCGCCGCTAGCATTTTTGCTTTCTGCAAATTCTTGTTCTTCCACAATAACTTCTGTCGTATAAACCTTTTGACCTTCCTTGTTGGTATAACTACCAGTCTGGATACGTCCTGATACTAGAATTTTAGTACCTTGTTTAAAATATCTTTCTGCAAATTCACCAGATTTACCAAAGACTACACAGTTGATAAAATCTGCTTCTTGTGCATCATTGTTACGCTTAAATGTACGGTTTACAGCTAGTGTATACCTTGCAATTGCAAGTGAATTCTCTCCTTGAGAGTATCTCACTTCAGGATCTCTTGTTAGACGACCCATTAAAACGACTTTATTCATAAAGGAAACCTCCTTCTTCTTAAGCGTCTTGTCTTATGCATAAATATCTGATTACTGGCTCCATGATACGAATTCTTTGTTCGATTTCGCCTGGAGTAGTAGAATCTGATTCGAATTTAATGAAGTAATAGAAGCCTTCTTTCATCTTTTGGATTTCATAAGCTAATCTTTTCTTACCCCAATCATCAACATTTGTAACTGTACCACCAAATCTAGCAATTAATTCTTTTACTGATTCAACAGTTGCTACTTTTGCTTCATCTTCGATTTTTGCATTTACAACTAAGGCTAATTCATATTGATTCATAGTTGCGTGCACCTCCTTTTGGTCTCTGGCCCTTTCACTTTACTGTAAAGAGCAAGGAATAATTAATATAATATATCACAAATCAGTATTTTAACATAGCTTGCCATAAAATGCAAGCTTTTTCCCTGTTATTGATCATTTTTCTTACGAATTCCCCGAACATTCTTTTCCACCTGTTTTCTGGGAATCATAATTTGATGCCCACAACCCAGGCATTTTAATCTGAAATCCATACCGACTCTTAATATTTCCCATTCATTACTTCCGCATGGATGTTGTTTTTTTAATTTTACAATCTCCCCAACATTTAAATCCATATGATAACTCCTTTCCTGCTACAAAACTTCCTTTGTTAAGTTTACGATATTTTTTCACTGGATTCAAGTCGGTTTTCAAATTGTTACAGTTCAGCCTTAAGCTCAATTTCTTTTTTTCAGATTTTATGGACAGTCTATATGGCCCAATTGTAATAGAAAATTATAGAAATTTTCAAAAATAGGTTGCATTTTCATTTTATTTGATGTAATATCAATACAACAACACATAGTTTTCAATACTACATATAATAATATACATATATACATCCTATGTTTATATAGGATGTGACTTAAAGATACTAAGTAATTTAAAACACTGGTATCTAATCTTATACTATAAATAAAGGAGACTGATACAATGAAACATATTAAGAAGATTAAAGATCCAGGCAGCGCAATTACACATTTTATTGGAATGTTAATGGCTTTATTTGCGGCTTCCCCTTTACTAATCAAGGCAGGAAGAGAGCCAGATTCCATTCACCTTATTTCCTTAAGTATTTTCATACTTAGTATGATATTATTATACACTGCCAGTACTTTATATCATACCTTTAATCTATCCCAAAAAGTAAATCTGATTTTAAAGAAATTTGACCATATGATGATTTTTGTACTTATTGCAGGAACTTATACTCCAATCTGCCTTATTGTTTTATCCGGTAAAGTTGGTATCGCCCTTTTAATTATTATTTGGTCCATTGCTATTCTGGGCATTTGTTTGAAAGCATTCTGGGTTCATTGTCCAAAATGGGTTTCCTCTGTCATTTATATCGCAATGGGCTGGATGTGTGTCTTATCTTTTACCCAGATAACTAATTCTTTACCAAAGCCCGGATTTATCTGGCTTTTAGTGGGAGGAATCATTTATACCATAGGAGGAGTTATTTACGCGCTAAAACTTCCCATTTTTAATAATAAGCATAAATATTTTGGATCTCATGAAATCTTTCATCTATTCTGTCTAGGCGGAAGTTTTTGCCACTTTATGCTGATGTATCTTTTTGTAGCATCCATGCCATTAAATTAATGTATTTAAAAGACAGGCAGGCACAAAACTAAATGTACTAATTAGTATTTGTGCCTGCCTGTCTTTTATTCACTAATTCTAATTTTTGCTTTCTGGTCAGCTTTTTTATAGCCACTTCTCTCTTCAGTGCTTCCTCTTTTGTTTCAAATTCTTCATAGTAAACTAAAGTGACAGGGCCTCTGTTCTTCGTATATTTGGCCCCTTTTTTGCTATTATGATCTTTTATTCTTTTTTCTAAATTATTGGTCCATCCAGTGTAGAGTGTATTATCCATACACTCTACTATATATGTATAATTCATTTGTATCTCTTCCTTTTATGTTTTATTATACTAGGTAGGCGAACCTACCTAGTTAATAATATCTATGGAAAGCACCCGAATAAAGCTGGTTCGTTAGCTAGTGAAAACACAAATGTCTTTTCACATTCACAGACAGTCAGCTCATAGACAAAATCTACAAAGTATCACTGTCATGTAAATAAAACGAGAATACGGTAAAATAAATTCGGCTGCATATTTTCGTAGATATGTACTCCCGTCTTATTTCTTTGATACTATATTATATTATACTACAAATTTAGCTATTTGTTCCATAATGTGAAACTTAATTCAGAAGTAATTGAAACCACATCTGAATTTTAATGAAACTTGTCCAGAGATATAACAGGGGCAAAAATAAGCTTTACCTTAAGTTTAACCCTAAGGCAAAGCCTATCTTTTTAACGAAGTAATAACAGTGGATCTACTGTTTCACCTTTCTCGGTGACTTGAAAATATAAATTACTGCCTTCTACGATATAGTATTTTGTTGGATCTGCAACCTTACCGATAATATCTCCTTCTTTTACTACATCGCCTACATCTACCGTACAATCTTTTAACTGTCCAAAGGTCAAATTATAGTCATTACCGATAGACATAGTTAATGTTAATCCTGTTTCTTCATTATTGCTGATCTCTGTTATGATACCATCAGCAGCACTTAGAACATCCTCTCCAACTTTACTAGCAATTATAATCGCAGGATTGCATTTATACTGTGCTAATGTTTGGAATAAGATTCCTTTATCCATGCTATATTTCATAATAACATCAGGATTGTCTTTAATTGGCCATAATAGACCCTTTTCTTCATTGAATTTAAGGTTTGGTGTTCCACCTGGATTCATAACAGCTACGGCATCCGGTTTTGAATTATCTGCCGCCTTTCCACTGTCAGATTTGTTTTCGTCCGCTACAGTTTTTGATATTGCTTCTTGTAATACCTTCTCATCTACAACAACATCATTTTCTAATAAACTGTCATTGGCATTCTGAGCTTCTTGTATTGCATCTGTATCCTCAGTGACTTTATTCATATCAGCTCGTTCATCTGCAATTTCTGTTAATGGCTCGTTTAAATCAACTAAATCTTTATTATTATCTGTAGTTACACTTACATAAACTGCTGCAATGGCAACTACCGCGCATACTCCAACAAGTAAAGATATATAAAAATTTTTACCCTTAAAATATGCAGAAAAATTTTCTTTTTTCACCATCATCACCTCTAAATATATCATTTCCAGAAATGTGATGATTATACAATGTTGTAAGAAATTTTTATTGAATTATACCCTTTTCAAAAATTCTTTGGTACGTCCTTCTTTCGGATTTTCAAATATCTCTTCCGGCGTACCTTCTTCTACAATTACTCCTTGATCCATGAAAACAACACGATCTGCAACTTCTCTTGCAAATCCCATCTCATGGGTCACAACTAACATGGTAAGTCCGGTTTCAGCAAGGTCTTTCATAACCTTTAATACTTCACCAACCATTTCAGGATCAAGAGCTGAAGTCGGTTCATCAAATAAAATTACATCTGGTTCCATAGAAAGCGCTCTTGCTATAGCAACACGTTGTTTTTGCCCACCTGATAATTGGGATGGTTTTGCATTGATATATTGGCTCATTCCTACCACATCAAGATATTTCATGGTAACATTAGTCGCTTCCTCTTTGGAACGTTTTAAAACTGTTGTCTGTCCAATCAAACAGTTATTAAGTACATTATGATTATTGAACAAATTAAATTGCTGAAAAACCATTCCCATCTTAGTACAGTATTCCTGCAGATTATGTTTATCCTGTAAAATACTCTGCCCTTTATAATAGATTTCTCCGCCGCTTGGTTGTTCTAACAGATTAAGGCAGCGTAGCAATGTCGACTTTCCAGAACCGCTGGAGCCGATAATACATACCACTTCCCCTTTATTAACGGTAAAATCAATATCTCTTAGAACATGATGATCGCCAAAGGATTTGCTAAGATGGCTGACGCTTATTACTTCTGACATTATTTTGTACCTCCTTTTTTAGGTAAGGAAACCTGATTATGTCCACTTCCCATAACTTCACCCTTAACAGAAGGCTTCTGATTATCAAGTATTACATAGTTGGAAGGCCCATCGATCTTACGCTCAATAAACCGCAAAATACGTGTAATTGTAAAAGTCATAACAAAATATATTACACTTGCGATTAAGAATGCCTGGAAATACAAATAATTACTGCTTGCAATGGAATTTGTATTATAGAATAACTCTGTAACCGCAATAACATTTAACACAGAAGTATCTTTAATATTAATAACAAATTCATTCCCGGTAGCAGGCAAAATATTGCGGATTACCTGAGGAAGCACTACATGTACCATCGTCTGGACATGATTCATCCCAATTGCGTGGGCAGCTTCAAATTGTCCTTTATCAATAGATACAATACCACCACGAACAATTTCAGACATATATGCACCAGTATTAACAGCTACAATAAACATAGCTGCTGCAAATTTATCCAATTGATATCCGGTCACAATGGGAATACCATAGTAGATAACCATTGCTTGTACAATCATTGGAGTACCACGAAATATTTCCACATATGCAGATATTAAAAAATTAATAATCTTTAATAGAAATCCCTTTATGCTCCCCTTTTTCTTTGATCCCGGTATGGTTCTAATAATACCCATTAATAGACCAATGATAAATCCTGAAACAGTACCAATGATAGATATATATAAAGTTGTCCATGCACCTCTTAAAAACATTGGCCAATATATCTGTATTAAATCTATCGCCTTTTGAAAAAACTCATTCATGAATGATCTCCCTTAACCTAATTTGCTACCGGTTGATTCTTTATGGCATTATCCATAATTTCAACACGCTCTTCTTCTGAGATCCCGGCAAGAATCTCATTAATCTTAGAAACCAGGTCTTCATTTCCTTTTTTAATACCTACTGCAACTGCAGTATCATCATCCGATGCTTCAAAACCTTTTCCTTCATCAAATACAACCATCGCATAATTGTCATTTGCGGCTGTTACACTGACACCCTCCGGTCTTTCAGAAACATATCCATCAATCATTCCTGCTTCAAGAGCAACTCTCATAGCTGAAAAATCCGCCATAGCTGATTCTTTCTTCACTCCCTCAATCTGGTCGATTACCGTATAGTGGAAAGTACCTTGCTGAGCAGTAATCTTTGCTCCTTTGAAATCTGCAATGGAAGATGCCGTCTCATACTGGCTTCCTTTTTTAACAACCATTACTAAATCTGAGCGATAATAGTTATCTGTAAAATCAATTTCTTTTTTACGATCCGCTGTTGGAGACATACCAGCGATAATAGCATCGATTTTATCAGATTGCATAGATGGAATTAAGCCTTTCCAATCCGTTTTAACAATTACTAACTCTTTTCCAAGGCCCTCTGCGATTCTTTTTGCAATCTCAACATCGTAGCCACCTGCAAATTCCTTGCTGCCATCAATCGGAACTGCTCCATTTGCATCATCCAGTTGTGACCAGTTAAACGGTGGATACATAGCTTCCATACCAACACGGAATACATTATCATTGTCCTTTGTAGTATCATCCACTTTCTTAGCACATGCGGTAAACACCAGTACTGATGTGAATAAAGTTGCAACTAAAATGAATTTGTTTATTTTTTTCATATAATTCTCCTTCCATAAAAAAAGATAACAAAAACAAATCATTTACCCATTTGTAAATTGTTATCCCCAGCAATATAATTAGACTTTCTTGTCATTCTTCAAATTTTAAACCTTAAACCATCACAAAGGATTCGTTCTACATTCTATCATCTATTGCATAAAATATCAACAGATTTTATTGAATTAATCCATTAAATTATGTCTAAATATAAAGTGAAACTTAATTCAGATATGGTTTTAGCATATCTGAATTAAGTTTCACTTATCTAGGGACATACCATCTGTTATCTCCCACTTTAGAAGCAGAAATATTACAGATGGTAGTCATCAGATTAACAATATTAGAAACAGATTAGATTTTTAGAAAGGTGGTGTTTTTTTAAGAGATTTTAGTGTATACTATTTCAATATGGTATAATTATACATGTACCAATTAAACATATATTTAGTTTAATACAAGGAGGATATATATATGAATAAGAAGCAGATAATTGGTATCGTAGTCGCAGGTATTGTCTTTACCTTCGTGTGTTCTATGAGTATCATAACTAACAATTTAACCAAAACTCTATTTCCCCAAAAGGATCTTTTAGATACATTGATGGAAACCAGTGAAAGTTTTAACTTACCAATGGAAGATTTTATAGGAGTTGTAGATGTCCAGGGAACAATTGCCAGTGCTACTACATCATCCCTTTTCGAAACATTGCCTTATAACCATCAAAGTACACTTGATTTAATAGATGCCCTAAAGGATTCCAGCTATAACAAGGGAATCTTATTAACCGTAAATAGTCCTGGCGGCGGCGTCTACGAAAGTGATGAATTATACCTTAAGTTAAAAGAATATAAAGAAGAAACCAAACGTCCTGTATGGACTTATATGGAGACACAAGCCTGCTCAGGAGGATATTACATCGCAATGGCATCTGATAAAATCATTGCCAATCGTAATACCTGGACCGGATCCATTGGCGTAATAATGGAATTATTAAATTACAAAGAATTAGCAGATAAGATCGGAGTGAAATCCATCTATTTCACCAGCGGCAGAAATAAAGCAATGGGATCTCCCACACTTGATATGACAAAAGAACAGCAACAGATTCTTCAAAGCCTTGTAGATGAATCTTACGAACAATTTGTATCTATTGTAGCAGACGGCAGAAAAATGAGTGTAGATAAGGTAAAACCTATTGCTGACGGACGTATCTACTCTGCTTCTCAGGCTCTTAAACTAAATTTAATTGATCAGATAGATACTTATGAAAATACGGCCGCTACATTCCAGGATGAATTAGATTCTCATATTCTTTATACACCTACAGATAGTTCTTTCAAATTTAGTACATTATTTGGTGCTGCAAAAGAAATAAAGCCGAAATCAGATGCTGAAATCATGACTGAATTCTTTGAAAAAGAGGGAAGCGGGGTGCCAATGTATTATGCAAAACCAGGACAATATTAATTCTGTAAATGGTGGTTTCTTTGTACGTTTGGCAGCTTATTTGATTGATATATTACTAGTTGGAACAGCATTAATATTCTTACGTATGCCTATGTGGATTTTTTCCCTGTTTCAGGCAAACAATCCATTTACCACTCCCATATTATTTCAATTCTCGGTTTGGGATATCTTTTTATATTTATTAGGTGTGACTTATTTTGTCTTAATGACCCATTTCACCGGAAGGACTATTGGCAAACGTTTAATGAACTTAAAGGTCGTTACGACTGCAGGTGAAAAACCAACCTTCTTTAATATATTGTATCGAGAAACAATTGGAAGATATTTGTCCGGCCTGATGTGCTTAGGTTATATTCTTATTGCCGTAGATAATGAGAAGAGAGGACTTCATGATATTCTTTGCAATACAAAGGTTGTTTACTCTAATGTAGTTATTCTTATTGAAAATGAATCAAGTAAAAATACAAATGATTTCATTCCTAATATTTCAATCGAAGAAATAAACAAAGAGGAAAACAGTCTTCCATCAGAAGAATGAGAAACAACTGGATCAGGGCTGTCCCATTTCTAATCCGATTATTATAAAAAATCTACGCCCTCCCTATAATGCTCTGTTTATAGGGAGGGCATAGATTTTTTTGTTATTCATAATAATTTACGATAGCCCTTTGTCATGAAGCCATCTTATATTTTTTTAAGTTTCCATATCTCTGCTGCGTATTCTTCAATTGTTCTATCCGAGGAAAACTTGCCGCTTTTCGCCACATTAATGATGGCTGATTTTGCCCAGGCTCCAGTGTCTCTATAGGCTTTACCTATCTTTCTTTGCGCCAATTCATAGGAATGAAAATCTTTCAATATAAAATATGGATCAGCCTTTTCATTTTTATGGATTCCCAGTAACGATTTGTAGATATCGTTAAATAATCCATGATCTGGGAAATAGCAGCCATTAATTAATTGATCTAAAACCAGTTGTATCTCTGCATCAGAATCATAGATTTCTTTTGGATCATACCCTCCATGTAATTCATATTCCATAACTTCTTTTGAACTTAATCCAAAGAGGAACATGTTCTCTTCTCCAACTTCTTCAAAAATTTCAACATTGGCGCCATCCATTGTTCCAACCGTTAATGCGCCATTTAACATAAATTTCATATTCCCAGTCCCGGAAGCCTCTTTGCTGGCAGTAGAAATCTGTTCTGAAACATCTGCTGCCGGAAAAATTAATTCTGCATTTGATACTCTGTAATTTTCTATAAAGACCACTTTTATTTTTCCATTGATAGATTCATCTTTATTAATTACATCTGCAACACTGTTAATAAGCTTAATAATTGCTTTTGCTATTTTATATCCGGCACTTGCTTTTCCGCCCAATATAAATGTTCTAGGATAGAAATCCATATCAGGATATTTCTTTAGCTGGTTATATAAATGCATTATATGAAGAATATTCAATAACTGACGTTTATACTCATGAAGTCTTTTTACCTGGACATCAAAGATGGAATTTGGATCTACTTCTATACCATTATGTTTATAAATATAATCTGCAAGCCTTATTTTATTTTTATATTTAATATCCATAAATTCTTTTTGTGCTGTCATATCTTCTGCATAATCTGCGATTTTCTTAATTGCAGGAAGATTTGTAATCCATTCATCTCCTATTTTTTTTGATATCCATTCAGCAAGAAGAGGATTCCCGTGAAGCAGAAATCTTCTTTGTGTAATTCCATTTGTCTTATTGTTAAATTTTTCGGAATACATTTCATAAAAATCTTTTAGCTCACGTTCTTTTAGAATCTCTGTATGAATCTTTGCTACTCCATTCACAGAAAAACTACCTATAATTGCCAGATTTGCCATCCGGACCTCACCACCATAGAGAATCGCCATGTTCTTTATCTTTAATTTATCCCCTGGATACCTGCTCTCTACAACGAGAAGAAATCTTCGATTGATTTCATCAACAATTTGATAGATTCTAGGAAGTAATTTTGAGAATAAATCAATTGGCCATTTTTCCAGTGCCTCTGTCATAATGGTATGATTTGTATAGGCACAGGTTTTATTTGTTATCTCCCATGCTTCCTCCCAGGATAAATTATAATCATCTAATAAAATTCTCATTAATTCAGCTACTGTTACTGTAGGGTGGGTATCATTGAGCTGAAAACATACTTTTTCATGGATTTTACGTATATCTTTATGATTTTCCATATATTTGGATACTGCCCTTTGAATGGTTGCCGATACAAAAAAATATTGCTGCTTTAATCTTAATTCTTTTCCTGCATAATGATTATCATTTGGATATAAGACCTCACAAATTGTATTTGCAAGGTTCTTTTCTTCTACCGCTTTTAGATAATCACCTTTATCAAAGGAGTCTAAATTAAATGTATTCGCTTCTTTTGCATCCCATATTCTTAAAGTATTTACTATATGATTCCCATACCCAACAATAGGAATGTCATAGGGAATTGCAATAACAGATTGATAATTTTCCTGGATGAATTTATCTCTTCCTTCACCATCTCTTTCCATTCTCACATATCCGCCAAATTTTACTTCCTGTGCATATTCCTCTCGTTTCATTTCAAATGGGTTCCCATATTTCAACCAATTATCTGGTACTTCTATCTGAAAACCATTCTCAATTTTTTGTTCAAACATACCATATTTATAGCGTATTCCGCATCCGTACGCCGGATATCCAAGGGTAGACAGTGAATCTAAAAAACAGGCAGCAAGTCTTCCAAGCCCTCCGTTCCCAAGGGCAGGATCTGCCTCTTCCTCTTCTATGCTATTCAAGTTTAACCCTAATTCTTCTAATACTTCCCGAACTGTTTCATCCGCCTTAAGATTTATTATCATATTACCAAGTACCCTGCCCATTAAAAATTCCATGGATAAATAGTATACAAATTTAACGTCACGGCTTTCGTATTCTTTATGGGTTTCTATCCATAAATCCACAATATACTCTTTAATGGAATAAGATACCGCCTGAAAAATCTGTTGCTCACTGGCTTCTTCTATAGATTTACGAAATAAGATTTTAAGATAATTTTCTACATTATATTTAAATTTAGTTTTATTGAATTCTTTCATAAATACCTCCTTACTATGGCATAGATTATAAGTAAACTAGTTTTGCAGTCAGCAGATAAATAGATATTTTTGTCATTATATACCCTTTTAATCTATTGCACAACATAAATCTAAGGAATGAAATATTCACCTATTATATTTTATTCTAACCACTATGAAACTGTGAATTTGACAAAAAGGATGAAACTGCCGCAAAACTGGAAATGCGACAGCCCCATCCTGATAATTATCATTTAATTTACTTTTTCAACTCCAAGAGATACATTTTCTCCATTTAAATTCCATTCCTTCGCATATCCATTGGTTTCTCCAAAGATGATTTCATTTGCCAGTACTTCCGACTGTATCTGCTCTGCATTCTTGTCCATAATGGTTTTGATCTTGGCATTCTTATCCTGATATACTTTGATGTGGTCCATTACTTCAAAACCTGCTTCTTTTCTCATAGTTTGAATCTTACTAATAATCTCTCTTACAAAACCTTCTTCGATTAATTCTTCTGATAGATTTGTATCAAGGACAACAGTAATGCCATGATCAGAATCAGATACATACCCTTCTGTCTGTGCTGCCTCAATTAAAAGATCTTCTTTTTCAAGAACTTCTTCTTTTCCATCTAAAGTTATCTTTAATTGACCAGTTCCATTAATTTCGTCCATAGCTTTGTTCCCATTTAATTCAGAAAGAACTGTCTTAAGATCATTGAGCTGCTTTCCAAATCTCTTTCCAAGGGTTCTAAGTTGTGGTTTAAAGCTATAAGAAGTAAAGTTACGTACATCATCTGTAAAAGTAACTGCTTTTACATTTAATTCATCTTCGATAATCTCTTTATAGAAGTCAGATAATTCATTATCTGCTTTTACATACATATTACCAATCGGCTGTCTATTCTTAATATTGGCATTATTTCTACAAGCACGACCCAGTACTACAATATCAAGAACCTCTTCCATATTCACTTCTAACTCTTTATCAATGTGAGCTTCGTTGTATACCGGATAGTCACAGAAATGTACACTCTCAGATGCACTCTTATCAACACTTAACACAAGATTTCTATAGATATCTTCTGCCATAAATGGAATGAATGGTGCAGTAACTTTAGATAGCGTAACTAAAGTTGTATATAACGTCATATACGCATTAATCTTATCCTGTTCCATTCCCTTTGCCCAGAAACGTTCTCTGCTTCTTCTTACATACCAATTACTTAATTCATCTACAAACTCCTGTAGAGCCCTTGCTGATTCTGTAATTCTGTAATTTTCCATATTGTTATCAACCGTCTTTATTAAAGTATTCAATTTTGATAACAGCCATTTATCCATAACAGGAAGTTTATCATATTCTAATTTATATTTTGAAGCATCAAATTCATCAATATTGGCATACAGAACAAAGAATGCATACGTATTCCAGAAGGTTCCCATGAATTTTCTCTGCCCTTCTGTTACAGCATCACTATGGAAACGGTTTGGCAGCCAAGGTGCACTGTTACTATAGAAATACCAACGAATTGCATCCGCGCCATGTTCTGCTAATGCATCAAAAGGATCCACTGCATTTCCTTTTGATTTGGACATCTTCTGACCGTTCTCATCCTGAACATGTCCAAGTACAATTACATTCTTATATGGTGCTTCATTAAAGATCAAAGTAGAGATTGCTAATAAGGAATAGAACCACCCTCTTGTCTGATCCACTGCTTCACTGATAAAGTTTGCAGGGAAATTATCTTTAAAGATATCCTTATTTTCAAATGGATAGTGCCATTGTGCAAATGGCATTGCTCCCGAGTCAAACCAGCAGTCAATCACCTCAGGCACACGGTTCATCTCTTTATTACAATGAGGGCAGTTAATGGTAACCTCATCAATAAATGGACGGTGTAATTCGATATCATCCGGGCAGTTACCGGACATAGATTTTAATTCTTCAATACTTCCGATTGAATGTAAATGCCCACATTCGCATTCCCATACATTAAGAGGAGTTCCCCAATAACGATTACGGCTGATACCCCAATCCTGAACATTATTTAACCAGTCGCCAAAACGCCCTTTCCCGATATTTTCAGGAATCCAGTTAATTGTATTATTATTTCTGATAAGATCATCTTTTACTTCCGTCATCTTGATGAACCAGGATTCTCTCGCATAATAAATAAGCGGAGTATCACATCTCCAGCAGAATGGATAGCTATGTTCAAATTTAAGAACCTTAAATAAAAGTCCTTTTTCACCTAACATCTTCATAATGCCTTCATCTGCATCTTTACAGAATACACCGGCAAAATCAGTTGCCTCTGGTTTAAATTCACCTTTACCGTCAACTAATTGAACAAATGGAAGGTCATATCTACGTCCAACTTGTGAATCGTCTTCACCAAAAGCAGGAGCAATGTGAACAACACCTGTACCATCTGATAATGTTACATAAGTATCACATGTTACATAGTATGCTTTCTTATCTGTCTCAGCATAATTGAATAGTGGTTCATATTCTTTATATTCAAGGTCTTTCCCTACATATGTTTCTTCAACTGCATATTCTCCTTCAATAACCGAAAGTAAAGCTTCCGCCAAGATATAATGTTCTTCTCTAACAACTACCCCGGCATCACCTTCGGCATCCTTTTTAACTACATCCCCTTTTCCATTGACAGAAACTTTTACTTTCACATATGTTTCATTTGGATTTACACATAGGGCAACGTTAGATGGAAGAGTCCATGGAGTTGTTGTCCATGCTAAGATATATTCATTCTCAGTACCTTTTACTTTGAATTTTGCGATAACTGATTTTTCTTTTACATCCTTATATCCTTGTGCAACTTCGTGACTTGAAAGTGGTGTTCCACATCTTGGACAGTACGGTACGATTTTGAATCCTTTATATAAAAGACCTTTTTCAAAAATCTGCTTTAATGCCCACCATTCTGATTCAATGAAATTATTGTCATAGGTTACATATGGGTTCTCCATATCTGCCCAGAAACCTACGGTTGCCGAGAAATCTTCCCACATGCCTTTATATTTCCATACACTTTCTTTACACTCATGGATGAATGGTCCTAAGCCATATTCTTCAATCTGTTCTTTACCATCAAGACCAAGTTTCTTCTCAACTTCAAGTTCAACAGGAAGACCATGAGTATCCCAACCAGCCTTACGAAGTACTTTATAACCTTTCATTGTTCTATATCTGGGAACTAAATCCTTAATAACCCTTGTTAATACATGTCCAATGTGAGGCTTTCCATTTGCAGTGGGAGGGCCATCATAAAAAGTATAAGTCTCTCCCTGCTTTCTTTGTTCGATACTCTTTTTGAAAATCTGGTTCTCTTCCCAGAACTTTTCAATTGCTTTTTCTCTTTCAACAAAATTAAGATTCGTGGATACTTTATTGTACACGTTTATTTCCTCCTTAATTAAAAAAGCTTCCATCCTAAACAGGATGAAAGCTAAACAATCATAAACCACCTATTTACATACCAACATATGCTCTCCATATAACGGTGGAAACCGGCACGGCTTACATAAGTCACAAATATGACCTTTCAGCTTACAACTTAGGAGTGATATTCAAGAATTACTACTACTATTAGGTTCCCACTATCCCTAACTCACTTTGAGTTTCGAAAAATCTCTACTGTCTCCATCAATGTTTTTCTTATATTGTGTCCTATATTAGTATAAATTAAACCAATTGTCAAGGGGATACCAAATCGAATCATCAGATATAAAAGTATTTTTTACTCTTTCCAATTAATCGCTTAGACCAATTCTTCTTCGGACAATATTCCAATCAATATTTTTCATAAAATTATTAATATACTCATCCTTTTTATCTGCATATTGTAAGAAATACGCATGTTCATATACATCCAGCACCAGTAATGGGATACATATTGCCAAATTCCCTACATCATGGGCATCTAAACTAATATTTCTTAATTTTTTAGAACGGATATCATAACATAAAACAGCCCATCCCCTGCTGGCTTTTGCTGTAGCTACAAAATGATCCGCCCATTGTTCGAAGCTTCCAAAGTCCTGGGCCAGACATTCTGCAACTTCATTATCTGGAATATTATTCGTCGACCCTATATTCTCAAAATAATATTCATGAAGAATTACACCATCCAGCGCATAAGTCTCGCCTCTTTTAATTCCCCTGTACTTACTGTAAGTAGCATTGGCATCTTCTAAACCAGAATCATTTTCTAATAAGCCGTCCACTTCATTTATTTTTCTTATATATCCTTCATATAATCTCATGTGTACTTCAAATTGCTCTTGATTAATTACAGTAACATCGTTCGTGTACTCAAAGTTGATCTTTCTTAATGCCATAAAAATAAACCTCCATTATTACTATAATTAATATATGCAATAATAGAAGTTTATTGTTTTTAAAGATGTATTTTTTTAATTTTATTCTCTCTCTTCTTCGCCATATACAGTGGTATTTCCATTATTATTTCCACATTGAATTCCCTTTTTAATTGGTGCGATTAAAAATCCAACAATTATCCCCGCCAAAATACAAGTTGATGCCAATAATACTTTTTCTCCTCTGGTCCAGTCTTTACTTATAAAATCTTTCAACATGCTCATATTACATCCTCCCTTAAAAGAATATCTGCTGCTATGGTTAATCATGAACAAGTTCATAATCTTGTTGCATTCGCCAAATGCTTCGCCCTTGGCTCATTGTTTTCATTATATCATATAATATCAAAATACTGGCAATAATATTCTACTTATTTACAATATCACTTCCTAATTTTTTGTCCTTCACATACCGGATACACTTTATTGCTGAAAGATTTTTATCTTTTACCTCCAGCATTATATCAATATCTTCTCTATTCAAATTCTCATAGAACTCCCAAAATTCATCTATATCAATACTTTCAGAATGAGCACCCGGATTTTTCAATGGATTTTGCTGTGAATAATGAATCTTTTGATTCCCATCTTTTGTCTTCCAGGTATTCTTACATTCTGTGATCCAATAGAATTCACTTTCCTGTCTTATACATGGATTAATCCTATGATGCAGATTATCAAAAACAACCGGTATATCTAAGGTCCTCCCGATTTCTATAACATCACTAATATTATAAGATTTATCATCATTTTCAATGACAAGGCGCCTTTTTACCTTTTCATCCAGCCGTCTATAATTTTCAATAAATCTTTTCTTCGCTTCTTCTTTATTATTATAGATCCCGCCAATATGCAGCACTATTTTATTCTTTGAACTTACCCCAAGGCAGTCTAAGACTCTTGTATGATAATCTAAATCTGCAATAGAATTAATCACAACATTATCATTGATGGAATTTAAGACCGTATATTGCCCCGGATGCATGGAAACTCTCATATTATTCTCTCTAATTTTATTACCTATCTCTGTAAACTGTTTCTCAAAGATACTCCACCAGTAAAGTTGATTGATTCTATTTGATCCAAATGGGATTATATCAGAACTGATACGAAATAATTTGATGTGATTCATAATATTATACTCAATAATATTATTGAGAGAGCTTAAATTATATGCTGTTAATTCAAGTAATTTAGATTCACTGGCATTTTTAAGGATACATCTTTTCATATTGGTATTCGGCACTCCCATAAGTAAACATGCATATCCGATATTCATGATATCCCACCTCCATTAAAAATGTTTGATTTATGTTTCCTTCACTCTAATAAAAAAGAAGGCCCTTAAAGTTATTACTCTAAGGATACCCTCTTATTTAAGAATTTATAATTTATCAAATCCCATAATATAATACCGTATTGATTTTTCTTACTTAAAATATAGGAACTACTGCTCCTGACCATTTTTCTTCAATAAATGCTTTTGCTTCTGCTGAAGTAACAGCTGCCACTAAAGCTTTTGTCTTTTCAGATTCTTCGTTCCCTGCTTTTACTGCAATGATATTTGGATAAGTAGTTGCTGCTTCAGAAGATGCATCTTCCACTAACAGACCGTCTTTACTTGCGGATAATCCTTCTGCAAGTGCATAGTTACCGTTGATAACAGCAAGCTCAACATCTTGCAATACTTTAGCCGTTTGTGCTGCTTCCATTTCAACAATTTCAAGGTTCTTAGGATTCTCAAGAATATCATTCTTAGTTGCATTAAGACCAATGTCTTTTTTCAATGTAATAAGTCCGGCTTTCTCAAGTAGTAATAAAGCTCTTGCTTCATTCGTTGTATCATTTGGTACTGCAATTTGTGCTCCATCAGCTACTTCTTCAATTGTCTTTATTTTACCAGGATAAATTCCAAGTGGTTCAAAATGGATATCTGCAACTCCTACAAGATTTGTACCATTCTTTTCATTAAAGTCCAGTAAATAAGGTGTATGTTGGAAAAAGTTTGCATCAAGACTTCCATCTTCTGTTGCAATATTAGGTTGAACATAGTCTGTATATTCCACCACTTTAATAGTGAATCCTTGCTCTGCCAAAGAATTTTTTACTGCGTCTGAATTAAGTATTGTTGCATGAGGCTCAATAGAAGCCCCCACGATAATTTCTTCTAATTCTTTATTGTCTGTTGCTTCCCCTGTTGTTTCTTCTGTCGTTTCTTCCGTAACGGCTTCGTTAGATGCATTATCTTGTTTTTCTGTTTTATTGGCACCACAAGCAGTGAGTAACGCTCCTGTAAGAATCGTTGTTGCTAGTAAAATACTAAATGTTTTAAATTTTTTCATATTAACTCTCTCCTTTACTTTTTTTGTCTAATTTTTTAGAAACTATATGCCCAATGCTTTGAATGATCTGTACGATTATGACCAGCAAAACAATTGTAACTATCATAATATCCGGTTGATACCTGTAATATCCAAAACGAATTGCAATATCACCAAGTCCACGGCCCCCCACTGCTCCTGCCATTGCAGTGTATCCTACAAGAGTAATTGTTGCCAGTGATGAACCCAGTACCAAAGATGGAAGAGTTTCTGAAAGCATGACTTTGAATATGATCTGTCTGTCATTAGCTCCCATCGCTTTTGCAGCTTCGATTACCCCATCATCAAGCTCTCTGAGTGAAGTTTCAACGAGTCTTGCTACAAATGGTATTGCTGCAATAATAAGAGGCACGGTAGCTGCTTTTGGTCCGATTGTGGTGCCAACCACTATCCTTGTAAAAGGCATAACAGCCACCAAAAGAATAATAAATGGAATAGATCTTCCTATGTTTATAATCCACCCTAATACTTTATTGAATAATGACATTGGGTGAATTCCGCCTTTTCTTGTAATCTCTGCAAGAATTCCAATCGGAACACCGAATATATATGCTACTATGGTTGCAGTAAATGTCATATATAATGTATCTAAAACTCCTTCAAGAAGCATTGGTCCATTGGCTTGGAAAAAAGCTGTCAAACTATTCATTTACAACACCTCCCAGCAGATTTTGTACAATTAGAGATGATTTATTTCCAAAAACCTCATCTGTATGTCCAGTCTCAACCACTTCAGATTTATCTAAAACTGCAACTTTGTTGCAGATTTCCTGAACTACATTCATCTCGTGGGTAATGATTATAATGGTTACTTTTGTTTCCTCATTAATCTTTTTCAATAAATTTAAAATAGATTTCGTGGTCATGCTATCTAACGCTGATGTTGCTTCATCACAAAGTAAAACAGACGGTTTTGTAGCCAGTGCTCTTGCAATTGCCACTCTTTGTCTTTGTCCTCCACTTAGCTGGGAAGGATAAACATCTGCCTTCTCCTCTAAATCAACAACTTTTAATAATTCATTCACTCTCTTCTCAATAGCTTCTTTTTTTAATTGCTTTTTCTTGAAATAATTTAATCTACGCCATTCTTCTTCTGCCATGCCCTCAATTTTAAATTCTCTTAATTTTGTAATTTCAAGGCCAAATGCTATATTTTTCTTTACACTTTTTTGCATTAGAAGATTAAAGTTCTGGAATATCATTCCGATATTCTTTCTTAACTTTAATAATTCATTTCCTCTTTTTGTAGTGATGTCTACTCCATCTATTTCAATGTAACCGCTGGTTGGCCTTTCTAAAAGATTAATACATCGGATCAATGTACTCTTTCCAGCGCCACTCATACCAATAATTCCAAAAATATCTCCATCTTCAATATCTAAATTTATATTATTAAGAACTACTAATTCGTCGTTCTTCATTTTAAAGATTTTCGTTAAGTCTCTTATCTTAATCATTAACCCACCCTCTAAAGTCTTTCTAAATTGATAACTATAACTCTTTTCTATGTATATAGTAATTTGGAATTTAGGAATTTTCTTTATATTATCTAAGTATATTTTAATTCCAACTAACTTGATAGGTTTTGTATGTTTAATTATTTATACTACCTAATTAATCATTTGTCAACAACTTTCTTACATTACCAAAACAACCCTCCCTTTTCCATTATCTACAAGTTATTAACTTACTTTACCTATTATCTGTCGTTTTTACTTGTTCCATACTATATCAAACATTCTATATAATTTCAATTATTTTTTCCTTTCCTATAAATTTCCTGCTTCTCTCATTGTACAATTTGGAAATTATGTTATAATACTCGTGAAAACAATTTTACTTGCTTGCAAGAGTAAAATTGTTCGCGGGCTCATAAATTCGTAGAATTTATGAACTATTCACGATAGGCAGATTAGTCCAAAAGACTCAGGGCATTTATCAAGCAAGCTTGAATAAATGTCATGAGTCTCTTGGATAAGTGCAACGTGAGAGAAAAAACAAAGTTTTTTCTCTCCTAATCTGCAGAACTTAATAATATGACGTAAAACAATTTTACTTGCTTGCAAAATTGTTCGTAATCTATCCACAATAAACAGATTAGCTGAAACGACGCTTTAATTTTCTAATCTGCAACATAACAAGGAGTCTGGCATGGGAGAACGTAATCTAACTTTATTAACTGATTTTTATGAATTAACCATGATGCAAGGTTACTTTAAAAACAAATCAAATGAAACGGTAATCTTTGATGCATTTTACAGAAGTAATCCAAGTGGTAACGGCTATGCAGTATGCGCTGGTTTAGAACAAATGATTGATTATATTAAAAATCTTCATTTTGACCAGGATGATATTAAATATTTAAGAGAACAAAAGATTTTTGATGAAGATTTTCTTGAGTATTTATCTACATTTCGGTTCACAGGAGATATTTATGCTATTCCAGAAGGCACTGTAGTATTTCCAATGGAGCCGTTAGTAAAAGTCATTGCTCCGATCATGGAAGCACAATTAGTAGAAACAGCAATTTTGACTATTATAAATCATCAAAGCCTCATTGCAACAAAAGCAGCCAGGGTTGCGTATGCCGCAAAGGGTGATGGAGTTATGGAATTCGGGTTAAGAAGAGCCCAGGGACCAGATGCCGGCACATTAGGCGCAAGAGCGGCTGTTATTGGTGGATGCATTGGAACAAGTAATGTATTGGCGGCAAAACTATATGATATTCCTCCCCTTGGAACCCATGCACATAGTTGGATCATGAGTTTTGAAGACGAATTAACTGCATTCAGGCATTATGCAAATCTATATCCAGAGAATACTACATTACTGGTAGATACTTATGACACCTTAAGATCCGGGGTCCCTAATGCAATCAAAGTCTTTTCTGAATTAAAGGAAGCTGGTAAAATGCCAAAGAAATATGGCATCCGTCTCGATAGTGGAGACCTTGCATACTTATCAAAAAAAGCTAAAAAATTGTTAGATGCAGCAGGTTTTACAGATGCTATTATTACTGCCTCCAGTGATTTGGATGAATATTTAATCGATTCTTTAAAAACACAAGGTGCTGCAATCAATTCCTGGGGTGTTGGTACCAATCTTATTACCTCCAAAGACTGCCCAGCCTTTGGCGGAGTATATAAATTGGCTGCTATAGAAAAAGATGGTATATTCATTCCAAAAATCAAACTTTCTGAAAACACCTGGAAGATTACCAACCCGGGTAACAAAACAATTTATCGTATTTATGATAAGGAAAGTGGTAAGATAAAAGCAGACTTAATCGCATTAATTGACGAAGAATTTTCCGAAGAGAATTCACTTATGATATTTGATCCTATCGAAACCTGGAAAAAAACATATTTAAGGCCAGGTTCCTATACCTTAAGAGAAATTTTGGTTCCTATCTTTTTAAATGGGGAATGTGTATATGAATCACCAAAAGTTATGGATATCAGAGCTTATTGCCAAAAGGAACTGGATACTCTCTGGGATGAAACCAGGCGTCTCGTAAATCCTCATAAGGTATATGTGGATTTATCAAAGAAGCTATGGACAATTAAGAATGAATTGCTGGATAGTATAAACGAATTTTATCATACAAGTAAATAATTATAGAAAACAAATAACTAATAAAAAATATTTAGAAGATTTTTAAAAAGGAACTATATGTCTCTAAAACATATGGTTCTTTTTTTAAATTATATAACTTTTATTTGACAATTATATTAATTTTTGATGAATTGATAAAAATTCCTTACATTCCTATAACTGGATATTCAGAATAATATTTTATTAAGAAAACCTTACATTTTGTATTTTTTTATAAATTTACTAGATTTATTCACTATATATGGTATAATATCCACGATGAGCAGATTAGTCCATAGACTTTAGGGCATTTACCAAGCTTGCTTGAATAAATGCCCTAAAGTCTATGGATAAGTGCAACGTGAGCGAAAAACGAAGTTTTGAGCTTTCAATCTGCGTAAACATTGAAGATAAGCAATGCTCCGAAAAAACTAACCACCACCACTAGGGGGGGACAGATGATGAAAAAAGTACTTTTTATTTTTGCATCCGTTTTTTTAGTCTGCTTTATTATATATAATCTATTTTCATCCCATTCACTGGCAAGTAACATATCAAAAGAAGATGAATATTATTATAATGAAGATAATAGCCTAAATGAGGACGGAACTATTATGACAAATAATAACTCAAAATTATTACATACAGAAGCTGTCGATACCGTCAAAGACAGTTACACCGTCATAGTCAATAAACAATACGCTCTCCCTGCAGATTATGTACCGCAAGATTTAGTTGTACCTGATGTCTTATTTAATTTTAACTTTTATGATGAGAAGAAGTTATTAAGACAAGTTGCAGCCACTGCACTTGAAGATCTGTTTAATGCAGCAAAAGAGGAAGGATTTACTTTATACGCTATCTCGGGTTATCGTTCATATGATAGACAAAAAGAAATTTATGATTCCAATATTGCAACGAAAGGTGAAGAATATACCAATCGTTATTCCGCAAAACCTGGGCACAGTGAGCATCAAACCGGTCTTTCTATGGATGTTTCTACAATATCTGTAGATAACAGGCTCGAACCTGTTTTTGCTTATACCCCGGAAGGTAAATGGCTGGCTAAAAATGCCCATCGCTTTGGATTTATCATCCGATATCCTGATAAGAAAGAATATATTACTGGTTATTCTTATGAACCTTGGCATGTGCGTTATGTTGGAAAAGATCTGGCAGAATATCTTTATGAAAATGAACTGACTTTAGAAGATTACTATGGTCTTGAACCATTTGAATTAGAAACTACAGAGATATCTTATGATAACGTTATAGATATTGATACTTCTACAGAGAAAAAAGAAATCCAGGAACCTACCAATGAAGAGATTGAAGAAATATCAAAAGAAGATAAAGAAAAAGAAGATAAAGAAGATGATGACAAAAAAGATACAAAGCAATCAGAAGATAAAAAAGCTAAGAACAAGGCGCCTTCAAAAGACACTGGAAAGAATAATGATTCCAAAGGGAATAAACCTGCAAAACCTGAAAATAATAAACCTGTAGAAACTGATCCAAAAACCGACCCGCCAGTGGAAGAAACAGTTCCTGATGAAGATGAGACACCAGTGGAAGATCCTGTGGAAAGTCCGGATGATTCAACCGGAGATCCTGAAATACCTGATACAGGTATTGAAAATCCACCTCCCGTTGATGGCACCATTGATAATACTAATACGACAGGTAATGCACCAACGAATGGTACGCCAAATAATAACATTAAAAAATAATTTGTTTTTAGAATACTTTTTTAGATTGGAGAATATCCTATGAAGACAATCTTTGTTTTATTGTTTTTACTATGTTTCTTTATTATTAGCATACCAATATTTTTCATACTATTTCTCATTGGAAAAATAAATCCATACCTTAAAGTAAAATACTCTCAAGCAATTGTTGTCTTCGCATTTAATATTATATTAAAATGCTGTGGTATTAAAAAGACAATAATTGGAGCAGAGAATATACCTAAGGACCAGCCTGTTTTATATGTATCAAATCATAGAAGTTATTTCGATGTTTTAGTTGCATATACTTCTGTTACTAGTTTAACTGGTTTTGTAGCCAAAAAAGAGATTGAGAAAGTACCTTTTCTTAGAGTATGGATGCGGAATTTAAACTGCCTTTTTATCGACCGTGAAAATGTACGTGAGGGATTGAAGACAATCTTAAAAGGTGTTGATCTTGTTAAAAATGGTTATTCCATCTTTATCTCTCCGGAAGGAACAAGAAATCATGGAACAGATATGCTGCCATTTAAAGAGGGAAGTTTTAAAATTGCTGAAAAATCCGGATGTCCTATCATTCCGGTATCTCTAAGTAATACAGATGAAGCCTTTGAAAATCATTTTCCATGGATTCGGAAAGCTCATGTCATTATTGAATTTGGAAAGCCAGTTCATGTAAAAGAACTCGATAAAGAACACCAAAAATTCTTAGGTGCTTATGTGCAAAATATAATTAAAGAATCCTTAGACAAAAATGCAAAGCTTGTATAAAAATTTATGAATTTCTATTTCAATTTATATGAAATAATGATACAATATTAGCATTGCATTATGATAAGGAAGGAGGTACATACATGAGCACGCTTACAATCGTTTTATTAGTTGTATTGGTAATTGTAATAGCATTATTAGTTGCTTTATATATTTATGGGAACAAAATGCAGAAAAAATCCGAGGATGCGCAAGCACAGATGAAAGTGGGTGCCCAAACAACCTCATTACTCGTAATAGATAAAAAACGTATGAAGTTAAAAGAAGCAGGTCTTCCACAGATCGTAATTGATCAGACACCAAAGTATTTACGTGGATCTAAAGTTCCAATTGTAAAAGCTAAAATCGGTCCAAAGATTATGACATTAATGTGTGATGAAAAAATCTTTGATTTGATTCCTGTGAAAAAAGAAATAAAAGCAGTTATGAATGGAATCTATATCATGGATGTGAAAGGATTACGTTCTAATCTTGAAGCACCGGTGAAAAAACAGGGTTTCCTAAAAAGAATGACTGCAAAACTTACAAATCAAAAATAATAAATATAGTTACGGAGCTTAAAATATTAAGCTCCGTTTTTTATGCAATTCTATCTAATTGAATAGAAATCAAATTTATCATTATAATAATCTTAAAGAAATTTAGGAGGTCAAATTATGGCTATTCAAATATTAAAAGCAGAAGTAAATTTAATGGAGAATTTGAAAGTAGAATGTTCCTCAAGAGGATTTTCTTTTAGATTAGATCAGTCAGAAGAGGGAGGAGGAGATAATACAGCAATGTGTCCCGGAGAGGCTCTGTTATCCTCTTTAGGAGGATGCAAATGCATGGTAGCAAGAATGTTGTCCAAATCCTCTAAAATCAGTCTTGAAAATCTAAGAATTGAATTAGAAGCTGATTTTGATCCCGATGGATTTACTGGAAAAAGTAAAGTCGCTAAAATTGGATTATCCAGAATTGTCACCAGATATTTCATTAAAGCCAATAATACAGAAGAAGAAATGAGGCAGTTTATTGAAAGAATAGAAAGTACATGCCCAATTAAGGATACCATTGAAAACCCACCAGAGATGAATTACGAAGTTACTATTGAATAAATGATATCATATATTGAATAAGAATAAAAAAAGAAGCCTGCCAGACGGATTTTGGCAGACTTCTTTCTTTATTCGCTTAATCTCTTCGATTTCACTTTAATTTGAATCAGGCATTCGGATACATAAGAGTAGTTTACATTTAAGTCATACTTAATCTGGACTAACATCTCATTCTCTTCTTCTTTTACCGATAAAGAAGTGGTATTTATCTGGATCATTAAATCTCCAAAAGGTGTATTATAATAAGTCATATTCTGCTTATTCTCTTCGAATACCATATGAACATTATTAACTCCTTTTTTCATAATATCTACTTGCTTGTCTGAAATTTTAATGGTGTTCTTTGTAACTCCCCTGTCTTCTTCTGATAATTCCTCAAATAAAACAAAATGTTTCCCATTTCGATTAAAGTATTCTCCTGCTGTAATTACTTCAACAGCCTCATCTTCATCAATCTCGAACTGAAGTCCTGAGATAGATACAAGTACATCTTTTGTCATAACATCTCCTATTTTGTAGTTATAGTTCAGCTATAAGCTCGATTTTCCGTTTCTCCATGGACGAATTATAACTAATATTGTTCAATATTGATATCCTTTGTTTCAAGAACCTCACAAGGAAGAATCGTATTTGCAAAAGCCTTAAATTTTTCTGCACCGTCACTTACAAAAAATCTATGTTCTGGTCGTTCTCTTGTACTCTCAATCTTATTGGTCATTAGAACGTCTTTCAAACTTTTTGCTGTTTCATAAGCTGGATTTACAAGGGTGATCTTGTCCCCCACTACCTTCTGGATAGTGTGCCTGATAAGAGGATAATGAGTACATCCAAGGACAAGAGTATCAATATCATAATGTAATAATTCGTCAAGGTATCTTCCTGCCATCTCATAAGTAATAGGGTCCTCCAAAAGTCCCTCTTCCACAAGAGGGACAAAAAGAGGGCAGGCTTTACCAAAAACTTTTACATTTGGATTAGTTTTACTTAAAAATTCATTATATATTCCGCTATTAATCGTTCCTTCCGTACCAATAATACCAATATTTCCATTCTTAGTTGTTTGGGCTGCTATCTTGGCACCTGGCTTTACTACACCGATAATTGGAATATCTATCTCTTTACTAATTGTTTCCAGAGCAAATGCGCTTGCAGTATTACATGCAATTACAACTGCTTTAATTTCCTTTGTCTGCAGAAATTTCACAATCTGTCTTGAGTATGTAATGACTGTTTCTTTTGACTTACTTCCATATGGAACTCTTGCCGTATCTCCAAAATATACAATTGTTTCATTTGGGATTTGTCTCATAATCTCTCTTGCAACAGTTAATCCAC
Source organism: Mobilisporobacter senegalensis (assembly GCF_003752155.1). Taxonomy (GTDB): domain Bacteria; phylum Bacillota; class Clostridia; order Lachnospirales; family Lachnospiraceae; genus Mobilisporobacter; species Mobilisporobacter senegalensis. Next base: position 107,936 of record NZ_RJVG01000010.1, read on the forward strand.
CTACACCGGAATCAAATACACCAATTGGAGCATTACTTGGCATCTTCTTGTCCTCCTACTCACCAAATCTAGCAAATGCTAACTGTAATAATTTTTCAATCAATTGAGGTTTACCGATGCCTTTTGCTTCCCAAAGCATTGGATACATACTAATTGAGGTAAAGCCAGGAAGTGTATTAATTTCATTAAATACCACTTCATTGGTGTCTTTTTCAAGGAAAAAATCAACTCTGGATAATCCGTATCCATCCACTGCTCTGAATATTCTCATTGCACTCTCTCTAACTTTATTTTCTACACCTTCTGGAACTTCTGGTGAGATTATAGTCTTTGATTCTGCATTATTATACTTAGCATCATAATCATAAAAATCTGCTGCTGCAACGATCTCGCCAATTCCAGATGCTTTTGGATCACTACCTCCAAGAACGGCACATTCAATTTCTCGTCCAATGATTGTTTCTTCTACAAGAATTTTTCTATCATGTATTATTGCATTTTTAAGACCAGTAATTAATTCGTCTCTATTATGTGCTTTTGATACACCCTGAGAAGATCCCGCATTTGATGGCTTGATGAATACAGGGTAAGTCAGTGTTTCTTCCACTTTCTTAACCACATCATCCATGTGATTTATCTCATTCTTTAAGACTGGAACATATTTTGCCTGCCTTATATTTAGAGCATCAACAATAATCTTAGTATATAATTTATCCATTGATATACTGGAGGCTAATACCCCACAGCCAACATAAGGAATCTTGGCCAATTCAAGAAGTCCCTGCACTGTCCCATCTTCTCCATAAAGACCATGAAGTGCAGGAAAAACTATGTCGACTTTTGCCACTGTTACCTTATTTCCTTCAATGAATAATATGCCGCCTTGGCTGGTGTCCGGGGATAAAATGGCCGTAATTTTACTATTTCTCCACACTCCTGATGTTATATCTTCAATGCTGTTTACTTTCAGCCATTTACCCTCTCTCGTAATTCCTACCATTATAATATCGTAATGTTCTTTGTTTATATTCGAAATAATCGTCGTTGCAGATACACAGGATACCTCGTGTTCAGAGGACTGTCCACCAAACAATACTGCTACTGTTCTTCTATTCATTGTATATCCTTTCTGTGAAATATAGATTGCAAATTCCTATTCATTATACCATAATGGGAGCATCTATATTTATAATTTGTTTTCCAAACCAAGCAAAATCAAGTTGTCTTGATTTTATTTGGTGCAAATTTGGGGAGCGAACTTGTTTTTCTTTCACTCTTTTTTCTATCTTTATTCGGAATATCTTAAATTTATTCAAGATTTTTGATATCCATGATAGCCTATGCTATATTCTATTATACAACTATTTAATATGTTTTTCTACCCCTGTTTCTCCACCAATGATCTAATTATTTCTTATCTAACCATTCTTTCATTACTTCCTGGACTTTAAATTTCGCTTTTACTTTTAACTTTCCTTCCTTAGCTAAAGAAGCATATTCATCCTCTGTCAGAACATATTTTAACTGTTCTTTAGACTTCTCCGGCACTACACTATATGTACCATCCACAAAACATAAAGGAGGAAACATCACACACCACCAATTCTTACCTTTGGCTTCACCAATCTCGATTCTTAAAGCTTCGTAGATCCCAGGAGGAAATGTCATATCACCATAAATTTTTGTTGGAAAATAGGTATCAGAAAGATTAACGTTTACTCCGTAGTCATAACCTTCCTCTTTTATAATATTCAGGGCAATCTGTGTAACAAGGGAAATATTTTGGTTCATAATATTTCTTGCTTCTTCAATATTCTCTGCTTCTTCTAAAGGCTCTTTCAGTCCTTCCACCACCGCATTTTTCACCTTAAGTTTTAATGCCTGGTCTTCGTCAGAATCACTGTTGGCAAGAACATGAAAACGTATGATTTCTTTTGCAATTCCTTCCTGGATAACTGAAGAAGCTTCCATAGCCTTACTATCCTTTAATTCTGGTGATGGATCAAATAAATAATATATGAATAATAAGACTGCAATAAAAATTGGAAACACTAAAAATATTCGGTTCTTTGTTATATTTATACGATTGATAATACTTTTTATTTTGTTCATATGTAGACCTCCATTTAATATATGTATATATTGCGATTATTCCCAATGACTTCATTTGGAAATATATACCGGTTAATATATTTGGAGTATGCACGGATAATTTAATTTTATACATCTAAACTTATTTTTTGTTCTAATAAAAATAATTTTGAATAAAATATTTAGTGTTTATTTAGTAAAAATACATGAAACTTATAAAGGGGAAATTAGAATGTTTAAAGAACTAGTCAACAGATTTATCTCTGAAGGAATTCCTTTCTTAGTTATTCCACAGAATAAAGAAAATGCAATACGGATTTCAACAGACAAAGCAAATATTATATTAACATCTCCAAACATGGCATTTATCGAGGCCTCAGGTGATACTACCCAGTTTGAAATGTTTGTAGATTCTAAATTTGAATCTATGCCTAAAATCTTATCTGAAAATAATCAAGTAATTAAGGTCTATAATAGCGAAACTATTGGCAACCTGCTAGACGATTATTTTTCGTTGTTATAGAAAACAGTTCTCTTTATCATTAAAAGAAACTATATATTTTCCAAAAATATATAGTTTCTTTTTAAAATACTCTGCAGATATTGTATTTTGCAACAATTCTTATTTATATTTATTATTTATAATATAAAGTCCCATGTGTTGAATCTGTTTATTTTGGTATTCCCACTAATTTATCTTCTTGTACATCAATTAAAATCGTATTACCTGCTCTTACATCATCCGCTAAAATCAGTCTGGCAGTTAACGTCTCCACATTCTTTTGCAGGAATCTTTTTAAAGGTCTTGCACCATAGATTGGATCATATGCATGTTCTACCACATAATCTTTTGCTGCTAGAGTCAGTTCTAATTTTAGTTCTTTATCGGAAAGGCGATCATTTATATCATCAATCAATAAATTGATAATTTCTGCAATATTATTCTTTGTTAATGGTTTAAACAGAATGATTTCATCCAGGCGGTTCAGAAATTCAGGTCTAAATGAATTCCGCAGATCATTCATGACCATTTCTTCGCTTACCGGGCTAATATCCCCATTCTCATTAATTCCTTCTAAAAGATAATTTGATCCGATATTTGATGTCATAATTAATATTGTATTCTTAAAATCTACCGTTCTGCCTTGGGAGTCTGTAATACGTCCATCATCTAATACCTGGAGCAGGACATTAAATACATCTGGATGTGCTTTCTCTATCTCATCAAATAGCACAACGGAATATGGTTTTCGACGAACTGCCTCTGTTAACTGGCCCCCTTCTTCAAATCCTACATATCCCGGAGGAGCTCCAATCAATCGTGATACTGAAAATTTCTCCATATACTCACTCATATCAATGCGGACCATATTCTGCTCATTATCAAATAAACTTGCTGCCAGGGTCTTGGCAAGTTCTGTCTTTCCAACACCAGTAGGACCAAGGAATAAGAAAGAACCAATTGGTTTTGTTGGATCTTTGATCCCTGCCTTTGATCTTAGTATGGCTTCCGATACTTTCGTGACACCTTCATCCTGACCAATTACATGTTTATGGAGTTCTTCATCCAGATGCAGTGTTTTATTACGCTCACTTTCCGTTAATTTAGCAACTGGGATTCCGGTCCATCTTGAGATGATCTTTGCGATCTCTTCTTCCGTTACACTTTCATGTACCAGAGTCCTGTCTTCTGTCTTAACTCTTTCTTCCTCTTCTTCTAATTGTTTTTTTACCATAGGAAGTTTTCCATATTGTAATTCAGCAGCTTTGTTTAAATCATAATTACGCTGTGCTATCTGTATTTCATTGTTGATATTTTCTATTTCTTCTCTTAATCTCTGCACTTTCTCAACAGATGCTTTCTCACTATCCCATCTTGCTTTTGCGCTCATGAATGTATCTTTTAATTCTGCTAATTCTTTTTGAAGAATCAAAAGACGATCTCCGCTTAAACGGTCCGTTTCTTTCTTAAGAGCCGCTTCTTCAATCTCCATCTGCATAATTCTTCTTTGTATATCATCAAGCTCTGTAGGCATGGAATCAAGTTCTGTTTTAATTAAAGCACAGGCTTCATCTACAAGATCGATTGCTTTATCTGGAAGAAATCGGTCTGATATATATCGATTTGACAAGGATGCGGCAGATACTAAAGATGCATCTGTTATTTTAACCCCATGAAATACTTCATAACGTTCTTTTAGACCTCTAAGTATTGAGATAGTGTCTTCAACAGTCGGTTCAGCTACCATTACTGGTTGAAAACGTCTCTCAAGAGCTGCGTCTTTCTCAATATACATCCGGTATTCATTCAATGTGGTGGCACCGATACAGTGTAATTCTCCCCTGGCAAGCATCGGTTTTAATATATTTCCTGCATCCATGGAACCTTCTGTCTTACCTGCCCCAACAATAGTATGGAGCTCATCTATAAACAATATGATTTGACCTTCGCTTTTCTTCACTTCTTCTAAAACTGCTTTTAAACGTTCTTCAAATTCTCCACGATATTTAGCTCCAGCAACTAATGCTCCCATATCAAGAGCAAATAACTTTTTGTCCTTCAATCCTTCCGGAACATCTCCACGAACGATTCTATGGGCAAGCCCCTCTACTGCTGCAGTCTTACCAACTCCCGGTTCACCAATCAATACCGGATTATTCTTTGTCTTTCTTGATAAGATGCGGATCACATTTCGTATCTCGCTGTCTCGTCCAATGACCGGATCAAGTTTTCCGTCCCTTGCACGCTCGACCAGATCATACCCATACTTTTCTAATGTTTCATAAGTAGCCTCGGGATTATCACTGGTCACTCTCTGATTTCCCCTTACAGTTGACAGTGCCTGTAAGAAACGATCTCTTGTTATTCCAAAATTCCTGAATAATTCTTTGATTCCCTTATTGGGGTATTTTATTAAGCTTAAGAAGAGATGCTCTACAGATACATATTCATCTCCCATATGTTTTGCTTCATCTTCTCCGCTAATAAGTACTTTATTTAAATCATTACTGATATAAACCTGTCCTCCCGATACCTTCACTCTCTTTTTTAAAAGACCTTCTACCTGTGCCAGAAAGACATCAAGATTGATATCCATCTTTGTGATCAGCTTTGCAATCAGACTATCTTCAATGGTTAACAAACTATATAAGAAATGCTCTTGATCAATCTCTTGATTGCCATATTCATATGCCACTTTTTCACAGCCATTTACTGCCTGCATTGATTTCTGAGTAAATTTATTTATATTCATGTGATCTCCTCCTATTTAGATATACTTTTCTAATTTATAACTTTTATATTTTGTTTGTTCTATAACTAATATAACATTTATAATAAAATAGTCAAGTACTTTTTATGCTATTTATGCATTTTAATTTACCCTATTTTTAGTATGTGAATATTTTAAATATATAAGAATATATTTAAACAAATATTTTATGTGAAAGATCATTTTAAAAAATGAAAGAGCATATTTTTATACGTGTGAATCAAAATGAGGAAGTTTCCGAAAGAAATTTAAATCCGTCCGATATTTATATTCAACAAGGTTATCAGATTCAGGTGTTTGCAAGTGGTCTGAATTCACCAGTCAGTATGGTTTTTGATGAGGATGGATCCATCCTTATTGCTGAATCAGGATTAACTGATGAAAATCCCAGAATTCTTCGGCTGGTAGATGGACGATTTGAAGTTATTGCTCAGGGCTTTAATGTCCCCATATCAGGGATTAATTATCTAAATGGTGAGATATATGTGTCTCATAGAGGTTATGTTACCAGAATACAGAGAACTGGTGAAAAGCAGCATATCATTATAGGATTGCCAAGCAATGGTGATCATTTAAATAGTCCCGTTACTTTTTCTCCAGATAATAAATTATATTTTGGACAAGGGACAGTGACTAATTCTGGAATAGTAGGAAATGATAATGATTGGGTAACAACTTCACCTTTATTATGTGACTACCCTGGGGATTACATTATGCTCCATGGTCAAAATTATGAAACGAATAATATTCTAACAGATGTTTTGACTGATGATGTGGCAAGTACAGGAGCTTTTTCTCCTTATGGAATACCAAATCTGCCATATGAAATCAGAAAAAAATATATAAAGGCTTCCGGAAGCATATTAAGGTCTAACTTAAACGGGTCAAATCTAGAGCAGGTAGCCTGGGGATTTCGTAACCCCTCCTTCATGAAGTTTGATGATGGCGGTAAATTATTTGTGGGAAATAGCGGCTATGAAGCTGTAGGAAGCAGGCCTATTGAAAACGCAACCGATGATTGTTACTATGTGGAGCAGGGTCTATGGTATGGATGGCCTGATTATTCTGGTGGTGAAGCAGTTAATTTACCAAGATTCACTCCTGATGGGGGAATTCAGCCTGAATTACTGCTGAAAAATCAACCAAATATTCCTCCAAGACCTTTTGTCTCATTTCCATCCAATACAAATATCAGGGGCTTTGACTTTAATTATAACAGAGACTTTAGTACCTATGGAGATTTGTATATAGCTGAATATGGCAGCACTGTACATTCCCGGGTGGGCGATCCTATCTCCTATGCCGGGGCAGGGCACAGAATATCCCGAATTGATATGAAATCCAGAACAATTAGTACCTTTGCCATCAACAAATCAGGATTTCCATCCTCCATATCCAGAGAGGGAGGATTTGAAAGACCAACTCACTTAATCTTTGGTCCAGATAAAGCCATGTATATAGTAGATGTGGGATTGAATATAAGAAATAATCCGAAGACATTTATTCCTAATACCGGCGTTATATGGAGGGTAATTCGAACCGATTCTATGTAAAGATATGTCTTCCAAATTAAGAAAATAATCAATGAAAGGACATCCGTTAAAACAACTGTCCTTTCATTTTAAGTTCTATTTATTTATTATAATTATAATAATTTCATTAATTGGGCAATATCAGATACAATGTAGGTCGCCCCTGCCCTTTCCAGTTCTTCTTTACTTCCATACCCATAAAGTACTCCGATTGAATCAATTCCAATTTCAATAGCTCCATTAATATCATGTTTTCTATCCCCAATCATAACTACTTTGTCCTTATCACTGATATTACATTGCTCTATGGCATATGAGATGACTTCTGCCTTCCTTGAGCGCTCTCCATTTAATTCGCTTCCAGCCACAAAATCAAAATATTCCAGTAAATTAAAATATTCTAATATTTTAATAGCATAATAGGTTGGTTTTGATGTTGCAACGATTAGTTTTTTTCTATCATTCTTTAAAGAAGATAGCATATTTTCTACGCCATTATAAACTTCATTTTCAAATAATCCCTTCTCTCCGAAATATTCCCGGTACTTTTCCACTGCCAGTCTGGCTTTCTCTAGACTAAAGCCATAGAATTCCTGAAAGCTTTGTGCTAATGGCGGCCCGATAAAGGGAGTCAGCAGGTCTAAATCTTCTACTGCTATTCTAAATTCATTCAATGCATAGGCTACCGATTTTGTAATACCTGTTTTAGGATCTGTTAAAGTTCCATCTAAATCAAACAGGATATATTCTTTGTTCCATTGATACTGATTGTTTTCCATTTGTTTAATCCTCCATTTGTTAATACTGTAATGATCGATTATACTTCCTGCTGCTATATACTATTAGTATACTCTAACATAATATCCTGGTCTGGTAAAATAAATAAGATCAGGATATTTTTAAAAAATTATTATAAAAAATAATTGACATGTTTTTCACATAATGTTATAGTGTGTATATAGTATATATACACTATAACACTTATTATAATCAATCCTGGGCACTTATAATAAGTGACACCACTTAAAGGAGATCACGTACGTGGATATAATTATAAGCAATTCAAATGAGAATCCAATCTATGAGCAAATATATTCCCAGATTAAGAATTTAATCCTTAATGGAACTCTGAAAGAAGGAGAAGCACTCCCATCTATGCGCTCATTAGCAAAAGATTTAAGAATCAGCGTAATCACAACCAAAAGGGCGTATGAAGAATTAGAGCGGGATGGTTTTATTGAAACAGTTACAGGAAAAGGCAGTTTTGTAGGAAGTAATAACTTTGAGTTTATTAAAGAAGAACATTTTAAAATTGTGGAGGAAAGTCTATCAAATGCTATAGAAATAGCCAAATTATGTGATTATGGTTTAGAGCAGATGATTGAATATTTAACTCTGTTATATCAAGAGAAATAGCTATGTTTGGGAGGTAAATAATGGAAAATTCTTTAAAAATATCTAATTTAACAAAACAATATGATGGATTTCATTTAGATCACATAAATCTTAACTTAAAACAAGGAAGCATTATGGGATTTATCGGTGAAAACGGTGCCGGTAAAAGTACAACAATCAAATCCATAATTAATCTGGTTCATCCTGATGAAGGCGATATTGAGATACTGGGTATGAATATGAAAGAGAATGAATCAGCCATTAAAGAGCAGATTGGAGTGGTGTTTGATGAATGTCATTTTCATGACTCTCTCACCTCTTTAGATATTAATCTCTTTATGTCCAAAATATATTCTAATTGGGATGAGAAAATATATTTTAATTATCTTAAGAGATTCAAGATTCCTGAAAAGAAAATTATCAAGGAATATTCCAGAGGTATGAAAATGAAACTATCCATTGCAGTTGCACTTTCACATAATCCTAAATTATTATTGCTGGATGAAGCAACCAGTGGATTAGACCCGGTTATTCGCAATGAAATTCTCGATGTTTTCTATGATTTCATCCAGGATGAAGAACATTCCATATTAATGTCATCCCATATTACAAGTGATTTAGAGCAGATTGCTGATTATATAACTTTTATTCACGAGGGCAAAATTGTCTTCTCCGATTCTAAAGACAATATACTGGATAATTATGCTGTTATAAAATGTTCAAAAGCAGATTTCACATTAATTGATTCTTCTTATATTGTAGGAACAAGAAATAATTCATATTCTTATGAAATTTTAACTAATAGAAAGTCAGATGCTAAGAAGAACTATAAAAATCTAGTGATAGATTCTGCTTCTTTGGAAGATATCATGCTATTCTATGGCAAAGGAGGAGTAGAAAAATGATCGGTTTACTTTTAAAAGATGTCTTAGTAAATAAAAAATATTTATATATCACATGTGGTGTAACATTATTTTATATATTTTATGGAATCATGCTGAATAATACAAATTTCTTTATTTCTTTCCTTATGCTATTTGGTGTTATGTTCATATTATCTACTTTCACTTATGATGATATGGCTGGATGGGATATGTATGCACTTTCCATGCCCACATCTAAAAATAAAATTATACTTGCGAAGTACATCCTTTCTCTAATTTTTACATTTTTTGCAGGCATTATTGCAATCATTGTTAATATAATTACAGAACTAATTGAAAAGAATACTGTGACCCAAGAAGCATTAATCCCTATCTGGACATATATTGCCCTTGCTTTGCTGTTTAATAGTCTTCAAATACCGCTCGTAGTTAAATTAGGCTCAGATAAGGCTCGTTATGCTATTTTATCAATTCTTTTTATTCCTTCTTTATTACTTATGTTTATAGGCAGACTTGGAAATATAGATTTCCTGAAACAGTTGGAAATAATACTTGAAAAATATAGCAGCCTTTTGCTTTATCTATCTCCATTTGGAATATTGATAATTTTATTTATTTCAATTAAAATATCCATTCATATCTATAGTAATAAGGAATTTTAACTTATAGAATTCTAATCACATTTTAATTATATTAATGTTGATAATCCCCGTATATTTAGCTATACTATGTTAATAAATAAACGCTATAGTATGATATGAAGGGAGTAAAATTATGATTATAACCACAACACCAACCATCGAAGGCAAACAAATAACAGAATATATGGGCATTGTATTTGGAGAAGTAATATCAGGGGTTGACTTTGTAAAAGACTTTGCTGCCGGACTCTCCAATTTCTTTGGAGGCCGATCTGGAACTTATGAAGAAGAATTAATACGTGCCAGAGAAAATGCTATGAGAGAGATGGAACAACGGGCTGCTTCTATGGGTGCAAATGCAATAGTAGGAGTAGATGTTGATTATGAAGTTCTTGGAACCAATAACGGTATGCTCATGGTAACAGCTTCAGGCACTGCAGTAAGATATAATTAAATAGTAAAAAGTAAGGATGTCAAAATATAAATTTGACATCCTTGCTTTACGAAAGAATATGATTCTAATTATTTATGCCATAAATACTGAATTTATGTTTCGTTCCTTCAATCTGACTGATCCAGAATTCTCCATCACCTATCATAATGCCATACTGATTCACAAAAAACTCTTCTACCTTTTGATTTATAAATACTTTTTTTAAATCTTCACTCATTATGCTGTCAAAATTCTTAATGAACTCACTCTTATCTTTAATCTCAACTTTTTTTCCATCCACATTAACCTTTATAGGGTATGCAATATAATCTGCAAAAGTATCCTTATCATTATCCGATAATGCAATTCTAAGTAACTCAAATGTTTTATCAAGTTCATCTGCATCATCGATTCCTGCTGCAGAATATCGATTTGGTTCTTTGGAAGCCTCATTACTTTCATTCTTCGTATTCTCTTTTCTAAAGCTTTCAACTTCATCTGTGAGCCTGTCATCATTCTTCCTTATTACTTCCATGAATTCCCCTAATTTTCTTAGATATTTGCTATCAATACTTTGAGTCAATGCAATACCAAATGCATTGTTTGCCTTTTCATCGATTTTCTTTGTTTCATAATCAAATAGGGGTGTATTATTTAATCCATGCATTGTTATAAATAGATAATTATCATATAAACTTGTGATATCTTCCCTTTTCCCTGAGTCTGGATAGCTGCTTAAAAATCTTTCCAAGGATAAAGCCCGTTTTACAACTTCATCCCAGGTAATTACTAAGGCTGCATCTTTTGCAAATATATGATCTGATTCCACAGACATAATATCTATATAATCTTTAATATCAGGGGTTGCATAAGAACTGAATTGTTTATAAAAGGAATAGTCGATTACCGGGAAATAATAACCTTCTGCAGTTTCAATTCTATACCCGTTTTCCCTTGATTCTGTAACCAATTGCTTTATCGTTTCATCTTTTATGGACTCTGCCTGATTAAAATCTATTCCCTCTGTCCCTAATTGATTAAATTCTCCCTGTATCTCTTCCGGTAAATATTTTTCTTCTTCTGTATTCTTACTGTTCTTCTGTAATTCTTCAAAACCGATGATCATAGTTGATGCTTCTTCTTGTGTTATACTTTTAATATTCTCATTCATAAATGCAGCAACTTCTTTTAAACTAACATTTTCTTTAAGGACAAGATCGTTGAATTCTTTCATGATGTCTTTGTCAGTTTCTTTATTCTCTGATGACTGTGATTCTTGGCTTATCACAGGTTTTGTACTGTTTAAATTATCTTCCTTTGGTGCGCATGCCGTTATACTGATTATCGTTAATCCTAATACAATAATATATATATTCTTCTTCATATGGTGTCTCCATTTCCATTTATTATAGCTTTTTAGCTATCTAAAAGTATATCACGATGAATAATTATATACTTTACTATTTTATAAAATATTTATTACAATTTAGAGAAATTAAGTTAATTTTTTATATAAGAAAAATTCTAAGTATATATTAGTCATTTTTTATAAATAATATTGACAAAAAATAGTAATGTTAATATAATGTCAATATTAGACAGGTTATATCAATTTACTACTATCTTCCATCGTATGAAGATAAGATTAGCGGAGGAAATATTATGAACAAATTTTTGAAAAGAATTGCTGTATTTCTATGTTTTATGTTAATTGCTCCAACATTACTAAATTGCATTCCTTCAGTACATAGTTTATCTCAGGTTGAAGCCGCAGCGAAAGCTAAATTATACGCTTCTAAAGGTACCATTGGTATTTCAAGTACACCAGAATATCTTTATGTAGAGAATAAGAAAGACAATGCAAAATATACTTATACTTCCAAAAATAAAAAGGTTGCCACCGTTGATAAATACGGTAAGCTGACTGGAGTAAGTAAAGGTAAAACCGATATTGTAGTAAAAGAAACATACAAAGGCAAGACAACTACAGTTGGAACATATAAATTAAATGTTGCCCTATCTAAATTATTTACAAAAAAGATGGACGTTACCGCCTTCAATAGTGCCACTGTACCAATTGATTATTATAATTATAAAGCAAAGTATTCTTTCACACCTAAAGATAAATCTATCCTTACAGTAGACAAAAAAGGATATCTCGTTGGATTAAAGGAAGGTTCAACTACAGTAACTGTTACGGAGACATATAAGAAAGCAAAAAGAAGTTTAGGTTCTGTAACCGTAAATGTTAAGATGCCTGCCATCAGCAAAAATTCAAAATCCATTGATATTGGGGTAAACTCTACCAATTACCCATTATCAGTGATAGATGTTGACTATTTAGCATGGGGACTTAAAGTATCCTATGAGTCAGCTGACAGTAATATTGTATCTGTAGCAGATGTAACATCTGAATGGGGTGATGTAGAAACAGTAATCAAAGGGGTTGCCGTTGGTACAACAGAGCTTACTCTTTTTGGCGAATATAATGGTCAGAAATTTGAAATCGGTAAGGTAAATGTGACCGTAAAAGAAATTCCTGTTACTCAATTCAAGTTTGATCCTAGCTATGTAGATGAAGAATTAGGCTATTTCACAAAAACATATTATCTTGGGGAAGATGAATATTCTTATTCCCTAAAAGATTACCTGATTATTAACCCTGAAAATACTACTACACCTGTAACATTTTCATCCAGTAATGAAAGTGTTGCTAAAGTAGATAATAACGGAAAAGTTACAACAATCAGTAAAGGTACTGCTATGATCACCGCAACTTGCGGATCATTTTCAGATAAGATGGAGATAACTGTTGAAAATTATGATGAGTGGTAAAATTCATTAATATCTAGTGAATTATTAATGTAATAAAGATATGACAGAGCATGAAGAATGAGTCATAAAGAGAGCATTCTCTCTTTAAAGCCTGAATTTACATGCTCTGTTTTTATTCTTATGATCCACCAGGAGGCAAATCTAAATGAAGCAAAAAGGAAAAAAGAGAGAATTTAATGATTTATTATTACCGGTCCTGTTTGTAATTGGTATCTTACCACTGATTACCCGATTAATTGTATATGAAAGTGGGTTATCTAAATATTCCTGGTTCTCAGATAATGATATTACGACCGACTTTTTTTCATATTATAAAAGTTACTCTTTTCTGATCATTGCTATAGTATGTACAGCGATACTATTCTTTCTATTCCTTTTATATCGGACTGATTGGAAAGATATCCGAGCTTATATCCCTTTGGGCATATATTCTGTCGCTTCCATATTATCCACCTTATTTTCAGTGGATACACATTCCTCCCTGGTCGGTGGAGCAGGCCGTTTTGAAAATCTGTTTGTACTACTGGGTTATATCATTTTATCCATTTATACATACCAAATAGTAAAAAAGAAAGAAGATTTTGAAGTAATCATTAAGGTTCTCGTGATCTCTATCTGCATTTTAAGTATCATAGGCTTTTTTCAAATGATCGGTCAGGATATCTTTCGATTTGAATTAATTCAAAAGATAATTATTCCAAGTGATTATTGGTCTGATTATCTGGGAGAGATTAAGAGTCATTTAAGTTCTAATGCAGTCTCTCTTACATTATTTAATCCAAACTATGCCTCCGTATATATAGCTATGGTCATTCCATTTTTTATAGTTTTGGCAATAACAGCAAAAGGAACCAAAGAACGGGTTATATATCTTACAATGATCGGTTTCATGCTGATTCTTCTATATATGACTTATTCTAGAACTGGATTGGTATCATTATTTGCTTCTCTATTTATTCTGGGATACTTTTATCGCCGCCATTTAAAAAATATCTGGAAACAGCTTTTATTGATATTTGTGGTATCCCTATGTATACTGACCGGACTCGATTCATTTTCTGATTTTACATTCATATCAAAAATCGCTGCTACTTTTAAATCTTTTGATATGAAACAATTTAATTATAATTTAGAAGAAATTCTTACACGGGAAGACAATATATATATCAGATATAAAGGTGAGGAATTATATGTATCATTTAAAGATAATAATGATACAGTGGGAGAATTACATTTTAGCAATGGAACCGGTGATGATATCAGTCATTTTTATTATAATGATGATAAAATCCTGGCTTTAGAGCCTTTTGATATTCTACAGTTCAAAGTAGAGAAAACCTCTGATATTTCATACATTGTGGCTAAAATTAATAATAGAACCTGGCGTTTTTCCTATGATGAAGAAATAGGGTATCAATATTTCAATGATCTTGGGAAATATGATTCTCTAAAGCCTATCCAAAGTTTTGGATTTGATAATTATCAAAATATTGCTTCTGGCAGAGGTTATATCTGGTCCAGATCTCTTCCGTTATTAAAAAATAATTTATTCCTCGGAAGTGGTCCTGATACCTTTCCCCTCATATATCCTCAATGGGATTATGTAGGAAAGGCAAATAATTGCAAAACACCTTATACCCTTATTGAAAAGCCACATAATATGTATCTTTCTATTGCACTGCAAACCGGATTGGTCTCACTTATAGCAATCGTTTTTTTCTTTTTTGCATATATAATAAAGTCAATGCGCCTTTATAAAAAATGTAAATTAGATAATTATGTAGAAAGTATAGGACTTGGATGTCTTGTTGCATGTATAAGTTATATGGTAAGTGGGCTTTTTAATGACTCGGCTATTCAGACTTCTCCTATTTTCTGGGTATTTCTTGGTTTGGGAATGGCAGCCAATCATATGATAGAAAAAAAGTTAAACTGAAATATATGTTTTGATAGTTGAAAGTAACCATACATTCCCCAAAATGTATGGTTACTTTTTAAATTTATACAGTAAATCATAAGCTACCACAGCAGCCTTTTCTAATTTTTAATTGATTAACCCACTATAAAGAAGCCAACTGCAGCTATTAAATACACTGATAATAATTTTAGCCCTTCCATCCAATTGGATCTTCCTGCTTTGACAACCTGATTGGCTATTAAAACACTTGCACCGATTAAAAATAATTCAATTGGTTTAAAAATAATGCTCATTGGAGTATATATAAGACTAAGTAGTACTGAGACCGGAATAACGAAAAGTGCAATTTGAAGGCTTGAACCGACTGCAATTTCGATTGAGATATCCATTTTGTTTTTAAGAGCCATAATAACTGCAGTACTATGCTCTGCAGCATTTCCTACAATGGGTATTAAAATCAGCCCCACAAACATCCGTGATATCCCTGCCGCTTCTGTCATTGGCTCAATACCACTTACGAGTATTTCAGATTCAATTGCTATAAGGACTGTTGCAATGCCAAGTATTATTATACTTACAGGTAAGCTCCATCTATTATCAATATCATCGGCATGCTCCACACCATAAAGATCTTTCTGTGTTTTAAAGGAGTAAATCATTCCAACTACATAGATGATAAGTAGAATAATACTTGTTATTACACTGAAACTTTCATATTCAGAGGAGATAAGTTTTTCAGAAACATTGAAAGTAAAGACAGCAGGTAAAGATAATCCAATAACCGCAAATAATAGCATTGTTGCAGTAAAAGTACCTAGCTGGGAATCATATTTTAATTCTTTATGCTTTATACCTCCTATAAATATGCTGCAACCTAATACCAGAAGAATATTTCCCAATACAGATCCGGCAAGGGAAGCTTTCACCACATCGAATAAACCAGCTTTTATGGCAAAGAAACTTATAATAAGCTCTGTTGCATTTCCAAAGGTAGCATTCAAAAATCCACCAAACTTTGGCCCGGTGTATGCTGCAATGTCCTCTGTAGCATTCCCTAAATATCCTGCCAATGGAATAATAGATACACAAGTTAAAAAAAATACTAATGTTGCATTCCAGTTAAGATATTCTCCAATAAATGATAATGGTACACATAATAATAAGATTTTTAGATATTTCATACTCATGCCCTCTCCTTAATAAATTATGCCTTAAATATTAGTAATAAACTGTCATATAAATTCCATACTTTGAGGCATTACACCTCTATAAAAGGTTAAAGCCTCGATTTTACTAATATTTGCACTTAATATTATTAATTAAGAAACATATCTTTACTTGGTCCATATATAAGGTATGAGATTCTTTCTTAAAGGTTCGTGTTATATTTATATAATAATAAACCTGATAGCATGATACTATCAGGTTTTTAAAGAAACATCCGGATTTAAATTATTTAAATATACCTATAAAACTTTCTGCCCATTTATCACCAGCTGAAATCTTAGTGCCAACTTCTCTGCCGCCTTTTTGCATAAAATCATACGGCCCAGAAAAATTTCAAAATAGTCCATAACTGAGGAAGCTTCTGTATCAATGGTAAGATTTAAAATAATCTTTGTTTTTTCCTCATTAATAATGGTCTCTGACTCTTTTACTGCATAATTTACCCTGTCATGGATATCAAAGCTTGCCATATCCCGGTTCCTTACTCTGGTAAACCGGACATCCGTTTTATCTGCCAGTATTAAAGCCGCTGCAACCTCATTTACCGGAAAAGCAGTATTTTCATCATGATTCCCAATAGCCGATACAATTGTAGCAATTTCATCCGGATCAACACCTAATTTATCTAAAATACGAAAAGCCATAACTGCACCACTCTGGGCATGATCAACACGGTTTACTACATTCCCTATGTCATGCATATATCCTGCTATCTGTGCTAATTCAATTACCCGTTGGGGATATCCCATAGTTTCTAATATATATCTGGCCTTCTCTGCCACAATGCTCACATGGGCAAAACTGTGTTCTGTATATCCCAAAGCTCCCAGAGATTCATCTGCCTTTTTTATATACGTTCTGATCTGGGAATCTTTTTTTATCTCTTTAAAAGTTATCATAGTATCACCTGTATTCGTTTTTTATTAAATGCTTTCTTTTAAGAATAACAAATATTCCTGCCTTTTATGTTATATAAAAGTAAATTTATTGTATTGCATATGTAAATTAATATTTTTAATTGGTTTTAAAATAAATTTGTTGGAATGACACTAAAATATTCAACAAATACACTTTCAATCTGTAGACACTCCAATCTGTGTGCTAATGCTATTCTACTAAAATCAGCTGATAAATACTATATAGAATTAGCATAATTCTTGTATTTATACACAGGGCAAAATATTCTTGGTAACTTTCACCGCAGACCTGGTGAATGCACCTCTAGGACTTTTGCCACTCTTTTCACAAATTGGAATCTATCGATTTTATATTGTGCTCATACCGCCAACACAAGATTGTAATTTATCTTATTTGAGGAGATTTTCTGACCAAGTGTTTCTAGTAATTGCATAGTGAGCAACATCATGAAAAACACCTTTAATCTTAACTTCCTGTTTCCCAATTCCTTCAAACTCCATACCACATTTTTTCATAACCTTCCCCGAACCTTCGTTACCAATATAATGCGTTGATTCCACACGATTTAACTCAAGTTTGTCAAAGCATAAGCTTAGGACAGTGAATAAAGCTTCTGTCATATAGCCCTTGCCCCAGTAATCACGATTCAATACATATCCAAAACTAGCCTTTTCGTGTTCGGGTTCTAACCTTAAATCAATGCATCCGATACATTTTTTATTTTTCTTTAATTCTATTGCATAAATACCAGGTCGTGACCAATAATAATCGATAATTACTGATTTTGCATCATCTAAGGTTTTTAATCCATCCCAAATCAGATATTTAAGAGCTTTTTCATCACTTCCATACTCAAAAACATCTTTGTCATCCTCTTTTTTAAATCGCCTAAGCAATATATTTTTTGCCTTAATAGTTTCATTATCATACAGAAGTTCCTTATAATTATTCTTCATATTCTATCTACCCTCCCAGCAAATTCTTGTTTATCTGATTATATCTGTATTCTTACTTTTAAGCAATAAAAAAGAACTTCAAATCTTTAATTTATAAAGATTTGAAGTTCTTTTTTGAGAGGCGACAACCAGATTTGAACTATCAGGCACTTTTGAAAACCGCATAGAAAGGGGATTTCTGAACCCTCTGACAATTTTGCACCTAATTTGCACCTAATATTATTTAACAATAACGGTGTAGCTTAAAGTATAATTTTTATTGGTTTTTGATTTAATCAAAAGTGTTGCAACTCCTGATTTTTTTCCTTTTATTTCTCCAGTTTTACTATTATATTCCGCATACTTTAAATCATCTTTTTCAATATAAATATTAAAATCCTTTAATTTTGCACCCTCTGTAAAGCCTAATTTTATCTTTTTACCAACCTTTACTCCATTATATAAAGAATCGTAAACCTTTTGAGTTAATTGAGGATATTTAATTGAAATATTAGCAGTTGCTTCATTTCCGTACATTGTTTTAATAGTTAACTGAAACGACATTGAGGAAATGTCTTTATATGCAATTAAATTTAAATTAGATGCGAATAAACTTCTAAACAATTCAGGATAGTATGTGTACTTTGCAATTTTCTTTTTTTTAGTTAAATCATAAATATAGAATTTATCTGTATCAAATTTTAAATCTGAAATCGTATAATTATTCACAGATATAGGTAATTTTACACTTGTTTTGCATGTTGCTGCATTAATAGTAATATTACTTTTAGTAAATGTAACGTCTGATTTATTAATAAATTGCTTTTGTTCCTTATCTGGGTCATTTCTTAATTTAGTAGTAGCCACTGGATATCCATGTACTTTACTTTTTGCTAATTTAACAAATTCATAATAGCCACTTCCAGAAGCGATTGTATGATTTTCAAAATCCTTTATTCCATTCAAAAAGTTATTTCTGTCATATGTATCATCAAGTAAAAATTCTCCTCTTCCATCTAACAGTTTTAACTTTTCTTCATACATTCTTATTTCTTCTTCTTCATCTTCTGTATCATATCCCATCTCATTCCATATAAGAATTCTTTCTTTAACCTCATTTATATAATCTTTATAAATATCCTGTTCCCAACCTGCCGACAAACTTGATTGGGGTTCTACTAAATACCACTTATAGTCATTCATTAACACAATATTGTAAGCATGGTTCATTTTAGTGTCGGAAATATACAGGCATGGGACACCAATTTGTTCCATAAACTCTTTGAATACTATTGCGTACCCTTGGCATACCCCTTTTCGTTCTTTCATTGTTTCTAGAAGAGTACGGTTTTCAGTTCCCTTTTCTAACCCCTCATAATCATAAGATATATTTTCTGCAATCCATTCCCCGCATATTAATACCTTATTAAAATAACTTAAATCTGTTAAATCAAGTTCTTTGATAATCTCTGATACCATTTGCTCTCCGGTTTTTTCTTTTGCATATGATATTATTGGATTACCAAATATCGTTGAAACTAAGATACACAAAAGCAAGATATAACAAAAACCTTTTTTAATAAATATTTTCATCATCAATATCCTTTCATCTATGTAATATACTATATTTTTATCTGCGCCTTATAACAATTAGCAAGTAATAATCCGCAAAATAAGAAACACTAATGAGGCATTATTATTAGTAGTTCATTATCTTCAGATATTGTATAATCACAATTGGTACATAAATATACAAAAAGAAATTCCAAAATAGGACTACTAATACTAACTATGCTGTCGAAATGTTTATTCAAATTTTCAAGAATTAAAACTGATGTCTTTTTTAGTTCTTTGTAAAATTGTATCCATAACTGACTATGAGATGCCTTTATTTTTAAAGGTAAATTGCGATATATATTCAAAATATATGAATATTCAATAGCATTATCAATTATTATATTATTAGGGGTCATACTATATTTAATTTCATCTTTAGCAGAATTCAAATATTCAATAGGTTCATTAATTAATACTGTTAATAATTCAACCGTAGTTTCATCCCATAAAATCCTTTTAATATCGTTCCAATTATGCACTAAAAAATAGCACTTCGATACATCTAATTCCATAAATCTGTTTTCTAAATTTATAAAAATCTCTTCTTGCTTGTATGCCTCATATAGTAAATTAGAGTCCTCATTTTCAAAATACGTTATACCATATTTGTCAAAACCAAAATTAAATTTTATACCATTCATTTTTAAAATTTTTTCGATTTCATCATATTCGGATTCATTTAAACTTGTTTCTGCCTTTTTTTTCTCGTATTTTAAGACGATATTAAAAACTTTATTTTGCAAATTCTTATATAGGCTATTATTTATTAATATTTCTACATTTAATTCAGGACTAAGTTTTAATAAATTTTCTTTTATACCACACGCTTCTTTACCCTCTAATTCTAAATACCTTTCATTAACAATTTCAAAAAATGAATTTATATACAACATGATAGAATCTAATCTAGAATTACGTCGTGCTAATTTATAAAAATAATTTATTCGGTCATCAATATCTAAGTTTACTGTATCATATACACTTGCTCGTTCACAAACCTGCCTTACAGTCACTCCAAATAAATCCATTAAATTCTTTAATTTATATATCTCTCTTGCGTTACTTTTATTCGCATCAATAATATCTTTAAATTTTATATTAAGCATATTAATATATCTCCAAGAAAAGTTTTTCCAATGAAGTTAAGTCAAGGGACATTAATCACACTATGTTTTTTTATTAAAGTTTAGTTATTATATAACCCATGAAGTTGCATCTGTTTTGAGTTATACTAAGTCCATAAAACAAGCCAAGCGCGCAAGGCCTAACATAAATGAATTTGTAAATTAACATAATTTACTAAAATATTATCACAAAAAACGACATTTTACAAGTTGTATTGAAAGGAGAACATACTTTGACAAATTTCGAGTCTTTATATAATTGTATTTCAAAACAAGTACTTATGGGAGAAACTCACTTACTCAACGGTATAGAGGTACAAGTTTATAGTACCTCAAATCCATTTACTGCCTTAATCTATTCCAATAGAAGACCTTTAATGAAGTTACAGCGTGATAACTCTGGTATTTTCACTCTGTTTTTTCAAAAGAAAGACATTCCTTATGAAATTGGATATACAGGTTATCTATTTCATAAAACAGACCCTATCGACAAGTTACTCGCTAAAGATATTCTTAACGAATATCCAATAGCAAAAGAAGTGTATGAACACTTAATAACTTTACTTAATGAAAGAGAGGACAAACAAAATGATTAAACCTACTGATTTTATATTCAATTTTCCCATTATAGCACGTTCCGAGATAGCTACTGCTGTAAATGCTTCTGTCTATTATAACTATATCAATGGCAAACCTGATGGAGATACTCCAGCTGGTATTAAGGTAGAAGTCGTACTTCCTAACTTTAAGTATGAAAAAATTATTGTAAAACTTGAGGGTATAAAACACCCTCTAACACCTGAAAGCTTTGAAGTAGATGGCACAACTTACAAAGTTAAATTCTCCCCTGATTTTCAAGCTAAATTTTATAGAACATCAAATGGGGAATATTCTTTATCTTGTAAGGCTTCAACTGTAGAAATAGTAAAATAGTCAAATTGGCTATCACAATATTCTTAAAACTATCGACACACAATGCACCTCCTCTATATACTGGAGGTGCGAAAGGAGGTCAAATGAATTTTATAAATCAACTCTATAATCTTGCAATGCAACTATTTAATGACAAGAAATACATGAAGCTATTCTTGTTATTATTAGGTATCATTTTGTCCGCTGTATGCACAGGCTTTGTACTTTACATGATTATATCACTGATTGTAACACACCTTATAGAAATAGTTACTACCATTGGTGCAATTATCATATTTTTTTCGGTTCTTATCAATTTCTTTTCTAAAAAAAATACAGAGGTAGAGGCTGTTACATCTGTTATGGATTATGACCCTATTGTATTGGAATCGACATACAGCCTAATTAGAAAAAATCTAGCGGTAATTGTATCGGATATAAGTGAGATAATTAAACTCAAGAAGCCAGCTACGGTTATGCAGATGGACGCACCATCTCATTATGATATTGTGGGTAATGTTCCAATATACCATTATATGTTTTTTAAAATAGCAGAGAAAGTGGATATAGATGTTATATTAGGAGTTTTGCAAACAACAATAACCCAAAGATTAGAAAGCAATTCCTTTGAGGGAATAACACAAAGCCGTTTTTTATACAATTCCGCTTCCTATCCCTCTATTCTTGTTGATAACGTCATTGATACCGGTAGCTTTATACAGGTGGATATTGCAATAGCAAGTGAAGCTTATTGCCGTCATCGTAAGCAGCGTATGTACAATACAATAAATAGTGGAAATATGCACAGCAATGTAAGTGATAAGGATTTCTAAAATGGGTATACAATTATTTTTAAATGAACAATATCTTTCCTATCAGATTAGGCAGATTGTCGAATGGCTACCAGAAAAAGCTCCCCATGCCGTTATATTCGGTGCAACAGGTTCTGGTAAAACATATGCTACTAAATTAATGCTTGGACGTATATCTTTACATATTAGTAATTCGCAAATATATGTTTGTGATTACAAGGGAGATGATGATTTTTCATTTTTATCTGGTACATCACGCTTTTATCGGTTTCATGATTGTTCAAAAGGTTTGGATAATTTCTTTAAACGGTTTCAGGACAGACAATCAGGTTTAGATACATCTAGAAATATGATTATACTTTATTTCGATGAATGGGCATCCTATTGTAACAATTTAGAAAAGAAAGTGGCAGAGGAAGAAAAACGAAAGCTTGCAACCTTATTAATGTTAGGTCGTTCATTTCACGTTCACATCATCATTGCACAACAAAGAGTAGATGCTGTATATTTTAATTCTGCCAGGGATAATTTTAATCTGGTTATTGGCTTGGGTAACCTGTCACAGGAAAGTAAGGATATGCTTTTTCATGAGTTTAAAGACCAGATGAAGCCTGATAGAAAGCAAGGTACAGGATATATGTTGACCAATGGAACTGATTTTACCCAGATACAAGTACCTACCATAAATGATAAGGAAAAACTACACAAATATATAAAAATGGCTGTAACCAGATAAATAGGAATCCCTAGTTGCGAAAGCCGTACGGAGTGTAAGGCTTTTGCAACTAGGGGAACGCAAAGCGTTCCTAACAGAAGTTGTCTAGTATTACCACAACTTCTGTGTCAGTGTCAAAAACAGATGAAACCCTTATAAATCAATGGTTTTGGCATAAAGCGTAATCGTGTCAGCTCTGTGCCATAAACTTAAGAAAGGCGGTATTTCAAATAAAAAAAGATAATTATAATAATAGGCGTAATCGTAAATATCAATTAACGTTTAATAATCCTGATAAGCATAAAAAAACATCTCATCAGGCAATTAGAGAAACCCTTAAGCAATGGGAAAATCTCATATATTGGTGTATGGCAGATGAAATAGCAAGAACGCTACATACCCATTTATTTGTCCAATTTAAAAATCCAATATATTTTTCTAGTATAAAAAAAGCATTTCCTACTGCACATATAGAAGAAGCACAAGGGACTGCAAGAGAAAACAAATTATATATAATAAAAGAGGGTAAATGGGCAGAAACAGAGAAAGGCACAACTAATTTAAAGAATACTTTTGAGGAATGGGGTACTATGCCTGAACAATGTCAGGGAAAACGTAATGACTTAATGAACCTATATCAAATGATAAAGGATGGTTACTCCAATGTAGAAATATTGGAGAATAATCCTGATAATATCTTAAATCTACAACACATTGATAAAGCAAGACTTGAAATACTATCTAATCAATATAAGTCAGAACGACGTCTAAATCTTGTAGTTACATATGTAAGTGGAAAAACAGGTTATGGTAAATCCAGACATATATTAGACTCTCATGGCGATGCCAATGTATATCGTATAACAGATTACAGACATGCTTTTGACACCTATAACGGAGAGGATGTAATTGTATTTGAGGAATACAGAAGTGATTTACCCATAGGAAATATATTGAATTACCTTGACGTATATCCCTTACAATTACCTGCCCGTTATAACAACAGACAAGCGTGCTACAATTTTGTTTATATCGTATCAAATTGGAAATTGGAAGACCAGTATTTCAATATTAAAAATGAGCAACCTGAAACCTATCAGGCATGGCTTAGAAGAATTCACAAAATTAGGGTATATACTGCTCCAAATACATGGAATGAATATCAACCCCATGATTACCTTTATGGGTTTCATCCTGTAAATGACAAGGAAATCCCTTTTAAATAACTGATTGCTACTGGGGTTTAAAGGTTCTAAAAAAAATATCAAATACAAATTAAAAACAAAACATCTGAAAATCTATAAAATTCCCATAATAACAAATAAAGAAATAAAACCATAAATCAATAAATACTCACATATCTACTATAAAAAAACAAATATCTAAAATAGTAACCTTACCCCACTATAAAGAATGGTGGTGTAAATGAAAAAATTAAACGACTTCGACACTTCTTTATTTAATACCTATGCAAATACTGATAATCTATTTCATCATTTAGCTTGCTATGGTATAATTGAATTGTCAGAGGTTTCAGAAAAAATATATATAATGAAAAAGAAAAAAGTTGAAGCTGTACATAAGAAAAAAATCTATTCCAGAAAGGATGGTCGCATATTTACAAAGGTCATTGAAAATGGCAAGGAAAAACAGGTTATTGGTAAAGATGAAACCGAACTATATACAAAACTTTACGATTTTTATTTTGGTGATAGTAATTCAAGTCTTGAAGATTTATATCCTCAATGGATGGAATGGAGAAAAAATGAGTCGAATGTATCCAAAAAAACCGTAAAAGAAAACGGTTATATATGGAATACTTTCCTTAAAGACAATGCTATAACTAAAGTTCCTTTGAAGCTTTTAAGACCAAAAGATTACATCAAGTATTTTCGTGAAGTTACAAAAGGCGGAGCAATCACACGTAAACGCTTTAATGATATGAAAAGTGTGATGAATGGTATTATCTATTATGCAATAGAAAGTGAAATAATTGAACATAATTATTTACGTGATATTAATTACCGCCAGTTTCAATATAAGTCAGAAAATAATAACATAATACCTTTTAACGAAATAGAACGCTTAAAGATTATAAATTATTTACCTAATGATGATTTATATTCCCTTGCTATTAAACTGGACTTTCATCTCATACTAAGAATTGGAGAATTAAAAGGATTAAAATGGGATGATATTAAAGGAGATTTTATCTATATTCAACGCTTTGTAAATAATAAGAATGAAATAGTGGACGATATTAAAGGTCATAAAGAAGAGGGAAAGCGATACATTCCATTAACGAATACCGCTAAGGCTATCTTAAAATGGATTAAACTATTAAATCCCAATAGTGAGTATCTATTTATTCAAAATGATAAACCTTTAGCAACCTGTACATTTAACAGGCGAATAAAAAAATGTTGTTCAGAAATTGGGATTGAATACCGTTCCTCTCATAAGGTAAGATTTTCAACAGCTTCTATCATGTATAAGAATGGTGTCGGTACTCCTGAATTACAGAAAATGCTTGGACATACTACACTTACAATGACAACGCATTATCTACGTTCCGTAACACCGGAGGATGATACTTTACAAAAAATGAATACAGTCTTAGGCTAAAACGGCTTGCACCAATTTGCACCTATGATTTTAAGATAGTAAAAATGCTTCAAACCCTTGATTTATAAGGATTTGAAGCACTTCCTAAAAGAGGCGACAACCAGATTTGAACTGGTGATCAGGGTGTTGCAGACCCATGCCTTACCACTTGGCTATGTCGCCATATTAATAAATTGCTTTTAACTATTATATTGTAGCAATTATTTTTTTATTCGTCAATTATAGTAGTAATTGATGAAATGACTCCAAGGGGATTTGAACCCCTGTTACCGCCGTGAAAGGGCGGTGTCTTAACCGCTTGACCATGGAGCCATAATTAGTTTGATTAAATAAATAAGCTCCCCGAGTAGGGCTCGAACCTACAACCCCACGGTTAACAGCCGTGTGCTCTACCATTGAGCTATCGAGGAATAACTTCCTTCGGAT
>NZ_RJVG01000011.1 GCF_003752155.1 Mobilisporobacter senegalensis
GGAAGTGTGGTAACACATGGAGCTGACTAATACTAATAGGTCGAGGGCTTGACCTAAGATACTTGACGAGTTGCGAGCGTAAGCGAAGCAAGAGTCTAGTATTTAGGTCGTTCGATTGAACGTAGTGAAATCGAACTTCCAATAGGATAAGTTCAGGATAGAAAGAATAGATGGAATTCAAACAGTGTGTAGTTTTTAAGGTATATAGAATAAGGAAGGTCTATCACTTGCTTAATGCAGGTGGTAGCCCTTCCTTTTTTCTGATTACCAGGATATTATTAATCAATAACTGAAGTTATTTATAATTAATTACGTTATTCTTGACCTATGTATATTCAATTACAATCCAATTTTAAGAAAGAATAAAGCAGAGAATATTTATTCCTCTGCTTCTCCTTCTTCTACAATTTCTTCTAGAACGCTGATTAAATCATGAACTGAATTCAATTGTACATCTCTTTCCAATATTACATTTTTTAAGTCTATGGAAAGAGACTCAAATTTATCTTTGATTGCTGGAGCCACATATGTCATATTATCACCTCAATAATAGTTTTACCAAAATGTTTTATTACATACATAGAATACCTAATCATAACATAAATATTATTCTGTTTTCATATTATTTAACTATAGTCAGTATTTCTATTAATGAGGAGGCTTCATGGAATTTCAGGAGAGTCAAACATATAAAAATTTGCAAAATTTATATCTAATGAAGTTGATTACAGGAGCAAAATATCAAATATATGCAGATAAAGCAAGAGATGATGGATATATACAGATAGGCAATATATTTGATGTTACAGCCGGAAATGAGATAGAACATGCTATTATTTGGCTAAGAAGATTAAATAATGGAGTATTACCAAATACACTCACCAATTTATTGGAGTCTTCCCAAAGTGATATAAACTTAGTAGAACTGCAGCAAGAATATGCTAATGTTGCAAGTACAGAAGGATTTGAAGACATAGCATCCTTATTATATGGTATTGCCAATATTGATATGAATCATGATCTCCGTTTTAGAACATTGGCTGAGAACGTACAAAATAATGAGGTTTTTTGTAAAGAAGAAACTACTTTATGGGTGTGTACAGTTTGCGGTAATATTATGGGAGGAGATTGCGCACCTGAAATATGTCCGATATGTGGATATCCTCAAGCCTATTATCAGACATTTACAGAAAGATTTTAAAATTAATAGATATAATAAGGTGTCTAGATTCGGATATAAATTAGACACCTTATTTTTGTTTTTAATAATCATATTGATAAGGTAGATAGATAAAAACTTAACTAATATAATTTTTAAAATAGTATTGACAATTCAAACAATTTATTGTACTATGGTTAGGCAGTATCAATTAAATATGCATAGGGGTATAGTTCAGTTGGTAGAATAACGGTCTCCAAAACCGCAGGTCGTGGGTTCAAGTCCTACTGCCCCTGTTATAAGTCCAGTAAAGTCAATATATTTGATATTACTGGATTTTTTACATTCTTAATTTATCCATTATGGGAGCGAATTAAAAGAGTGATGGAATATATCTATAGTCTGCCTTTTGATGCAAATTACTTAAAATTCAGGAAAAATTTTTATAATTTCGTACTGTGAATTTATAACTAACCACATTTGTGTAAAATAACTCATTATGTTCCAAATCGCAGCTCCTTGTATTCCGTATTCTGGAATAAAACTCATTAATGCATCAATGCTTCTTGCGTCTTTAAACCATACCATATAATGGACAGGTTCGCCGGAGACATAATTGGTATATTCATAATATGGAGCTTGGGAATATTCATCAAACAAAATAGGCACACCAGCCTGGAGTGCTAATTCAATTGCAGCATCTGTATTCAGAGAATTTGCTCTTGAAACGCCTATTATATACGGACGCTGCCATTGGTATCCTATGGTTGATATTCCGGTTTCTATTTTATAACGTGGAATCATAGTAATAGCATAATCAAGAATTGCTCTGGTCAGATATGCAGGAGTTGAAGCAGAAGGAGGCCCTACTGCGTATCCCCATCCATATGACAAAAGTAAAATACCATCTGCTACCTGACCAAATGTAGTATAATCCAATTTTTCAAATGTTACTTCATTTGTACTTATGACAATTTTAGGAGATATTGTAATGAATAATAGATATCCTTCCTCTTTTAAACGATAGGACAGTCTGGTAATAAAATTGTCATAAGCCTGCTGATTCTCTTGATTTAAGTTTACCACAGAGAAATTTAATCCATAATATTCTTTTGTTCTTAGAATTGTAAGTATATTCTCAATATGCCTGGTCAGGATATCTTCGTTATACAATATGCTGTTTAATGCCCCTATATCGCTCGTACCCTGGTACGTTAAGGTAGATAGTGACATGATTGGAGCAACTCCATAGGCCCTTGCAATTTGTATCACTTCGGTTTCATCATTTCCTACAATTTCTCCATCCTCCAAGGATCTGTAATTAAAGATTGTCAGATATGTTAGATAGGGTAAAGTTTTCCTAAGGATATCTCTGTTTATAAAGGGATAAGCAAATGCATTAATTGAGACTCTATTCTGAGTATCATAACTAATAACGAGTAATTCTCCTTCATAAATAACGTCTCTGCCTGAAAGAAATGGATTATTTCTAAGTAATTGCATTATAGGTACTCCGTATGAATTAGCAATACTTTGTAATGAATCCCCTTCTCGTACGATATAAACTTGTTCGGGATATGTAATCACAATAGTTTGGCCGATAACTAAATTGTCGGGATTAATTAATCCATTGTCTTCAACTAATCTTGTTACAGATACATTGTATTGTTCAGCTATAGTGTAAATAGTTTCTCCAGGTTGAACTACATGTATAGTCATGGACAGCCTCAATTCATTATTTTATTTCATTTTATTATATGTTTCAGAATCCTTATTATTCAATAAATACTGCATAATATAAATTCCATAAATAGACACGTTGGAGCAATCCCTGAGGTTGCTACATCCTTTAAATTTCCATTTAATAAAAAATCCCCGACAAATTCAGGGGATTTTTTACAAAGGCTCATTATTTAGTTATAATTGTATTGAGATTATAGTATTAATTATTCACCTCCAGGACCATCACGACGTTCGCGCTTATCAGGATTGGCTTTCATTTGGTTTGTTTTGTTACTTATCTGACTTCCGGAACTCTTAGAATTTGTCTGGTTTTGATTTGTAGATTTACTTGTAGCATTATTTTTGTTATTGTTCTTCATATAATTCTCCTCGTATTATAAAGTAGTAGTGTTTATAGTCCCTCTCCAAGGACTGTATGCTATACTGTTGGAGATACTGTGGATTGGTTAAATTCTCCTACCACTAGATGGTTACAGAAAGGCTCCAACCACAGTCTCTTTGTATATTTGTTAATCAGTTAGATACCGCATGACGGTTTATTTAGAACGAGGTTACAATCGCAAAGAGTACCAGTGGTTCCAAACAGTATCAAATACATTTTCAAAGGAGTATTGCTATGATATATGCAGGAATTGATGTTGCCAAGGATAAGCATGATTGCTTTATCACTAACTCAGATGGTGAAGTGCTTTTTAAAGCATTTACCATTCCCAATAACCGAGATGGTTTTGATGCATTCTATCAGAAGATTACAGCCGTTACCGATGATTTAGCTAAAGTAAAAGTAGGGCTTGAAGCCACTGGACACTACAGTTATAACATCTTGGGTTTTCTTCTTGATAAAGGTCTGACCACCTTTGTTATCAACCCGTTACATACCAGTCTTTTCAGAAAAAGTCTAAGCCTTAGAAAGACCAAAACGGATAAAGTTGATTCCCATACGATTGCTACCATGCTTATGTCTGACGTGAACTTAAAGTCCTACTCAGACACATCTTATCACAATGAGGAATTGAAGTCACTAACCCGTTATCGTTTTGATAAGGTAAAAGAACGGGCAAAACTAAAATCCTCTGTTTCTCGTCTTATTACCATCCTTTTTCCGGAACTGGAGAAGCTCGTTCCAACACTCCACATGGCGTCTGTTTATGCGCTTCTAACCGAGCTGCCAAGTGCTGCTGATATCGCATCGGTTCATTTGACCCGGCTGACAAATCTCTTGGCTACCGCTTCAAAAGGTCGTTATGACAAAGATACTGCCATTCGCTTCAAGGAAGCTGCCAGAACCTCTATCGGCTCTCATATGCCGGCAAAGTCCTTGGAACTAAAGCATACCATCAAACTGATTCAGGAACTCACCTCCGAGATTGATGAAATTGAAGCAGAAATCAAAGCCATAATGGATGAAATTAACTCACCAATCCTTGGTATTCCCGGTATCAACTACCGCATGGGTGCTATGATTATTGCTGAAATCGGTGATTTTGGCAGGTTTGATTCCCCTGATAAGATACTTGCCTACGCAGGACTTTCCCCATCCACATATCAATCAGGACAGCTTGATGGGTGTTATTCCCACATGGAGAAACGTGGCTCTAGATATCTTCGCTATGCATTATTTAATGCCACTAAATTTGTCTGCCACTGGGATTCGACTTTTGCCTCTTATCTTGCCAAGAAACGAGCAGAAGGTAAGCATTATAACGTTGCCATTTCCCATGCCGCAAAGAAACTGGTCAGAGTAATTTACCAACTTGAAAAATCAGGGCAACTCTACATCAAAGCAGTTTAGTCTTTCTGTTCAAATATCTCCCTCTTGGGCACCTGTAAAGATGCTCTGTTTATCATGCAGTTTTCAAAGTACTACTATATCTGAAATGCATCACTGCAATTCATACAAAAAACTTTCTTTTTAGACTTGACTTTTAATAGTTAGTCTTTCTTTTTGTAGTATTAGTAAAATTTAACATTATATACATATGATATCATTTAATTTATTCAAAAATATCATCTTTCATTGGTTCTTTTATTTTTATATATACACTTAGTTTATTGTTAGCATCACAGGTTGCTAAGAAAACTTCCGAAGGATTGGAAACACCATAAATATGAAGCTGGCTATTTAGCCACTTTTCATCATTTCCCGTATGTTTCAAATTCTTTCTATGAATTTTACCATCCATAATAACATTTGCAACCATATTATCCTGCATAGGGGATAAATTAAGGTCCTGGGGTGTCACAGGCCGATCAGTTGATATTGGGAGAAAACTAATTTTACCATTGGATTCTAAAATAGCGGTTTGTATTTTTGAGACATCAAAATAACCACTGTTTCTGCATCTGGTCAAAAATTCGTCTAAATCTATCCTGGCATGCTTTAAATTCTTATAATATAGCTTTCCGTTGTTCAGAAGAATAATTGGTTTGCCTGAGATAAATCTGCGTAAAAAAGCTGATTTTTCATTAATTTCTGAAATTAAAATTACTACTATGGTATAAACAATCATTGCTGTGAGAGGTTTTGCAAATTCTTCTAATGAGGTAGCCATCTCAGCAGCAATTGAGCCTATTGTAATACCATTAATATAATCAAACATACTAAGCTGAGACATCTGTCTATAACCCATAAATTTAGAAAGGATAAACAAAACAACAATTGAACTAAATGAAGTTATTATAATCTTAATAATTTCCATCATATAGATGCCTCCTAATAATTTCAGTCACATATATGGTTTAGGATATACAGCTTAATTGAAATTATACATTTTCTAAGAGAAAGTTGGCAAAATTATGTTTGACTATAAATCCATATTTTGAAATATTGACGAATATTTAAATTCATGATATAACTACAATGTTGTCATAATGACAAAATAATACACGATTGTAACAAATATTGAAATTAGTGTATATTGTTATTAATATAGCTAATTTAGAAGGAAGTGATAGCATGGATTTAAGACAGGACATTAAACTAGGTGCACCTGAAGAAGTAAGAGATTTTGTAAGTGCGGCAGCAAAATGCGCATTTGATGTTGATATTAGCTATAATCGATTTATTATTGATGCTAAATCATTATTGGGAGTTCTTAGTATGGATTTAACTAAGATATTAACTGTATCCTGCATGGGATATGATTGTCAATTTGAGCAAACATTAAACAAATACGCAGTTTAAATAGATATCAGTTGATAGATCTAAGCAGAAGTGGCTTCATATTAAATGGAGCCATTTTTTATTGCTATTTTAGAATAATTTAAGATTGATTATAAAAAATAATATTGAAAAACAATGTTTAACACGGTATACTTGTAATGTTAAGTTTATTTATTGATGAAATGGTGAATTATAACATTGAAGATCAAGTGAAAGGTTGTCATCAGATAAATAACACATGAGTGGCACATGTGAGCAGAAAATGGAGATAGTATGTATAAATTAATAAACAAAGACGGTAATGCAAAACGTGGTGAGTTTAAAACTGTTCATGGTACAATTCAAACACCAGTATTTATGAATGTTGGAACAGCAGCAGCAATTAAGGGCGCAGTTTCAACTATGGATTTACATGAGATAAAAACACAAGTGGAATTATCCAATACGTATCATTTACATGTAAGACCAGGGGATAAGGTAATTAAGCAACTAGGCGGTCTTCATAAGTTCATGGTATGGGATAAGCCAATACTAACAGATTCCGGTGGATTTCAAGTATTTTCCCTTGCTAAGTTAAGAAAAATCAAAGAAGAGGGAGTTTATTTCAACTCTCATATAGATGGTCGTAAAATATTTATGGGACCGGAAGAAAGTATGCAGATTCAATCACATCTTGCTTCTACCATAGCTATGGCATTTGATGAATGTCCACCTCATCCTGCAACAAGAGAATATATGCAAAATTCTGTTGATCGGACAACCAGATGGTTAAAACGTTGTAAGATAGAAATGAATCGATTAAATTCATTAGATGATACTATTAATAAGAATCAGATGCTATTTGGTATTAACCAGGGTGGGACTTTTGAAGATATAAGAATTGAACATGCGAAAAAAATATCTGATTTAGAATTGGACGGATATGCTCTCGGAGGGTTGGCTGTCGGTGAATCTCATGAGGAGATGTATCATATTATTGAGAAGACGATTCCCTATCTGCCATTAGAAAAACCTACTTATTTAATGGGAGTTGGAACTCCTGAGAATATTTTAGAGGCTGTGGAAAGAGGCGTTGATTTCTTTGATTGTGTATATCCTGCAAGAAATGGACGTCATGGACATGCTTATACGAACAAAGGAAAGATGAATCTATTAAATGCAAAATATGAACTGGATTCTGGGCCAATCGAAGAGAATTGTGGCTGCCCGGCATGTAAACACTATAGCAGGGCTTATATAAGACATTTACTTAAAGCAAAAGAAATGTTAGGATTAAGACTACTAGTAATGCATAATTTATATTTTTATAATACAATGATGGAAGAGATACGGGATGCAATTGAAAAGAATTGCTATCAGGAATATAAGAAGGTTAAATTAGAAGGATTTAAAGAATACAATTCAAAGAGTTAGTTATAAAAGATAAGTAGTCCGATTCTATCGGTATACTATATATGAATATATTATTAGGAGGATTTAACAATGAACGCATTACCATTTTTAGCGCAGACAACAACATCAGGTGGTGGACTTGCATTAACAATTGGCTATCTAGTAGTTATGGTTGGTTTATTTTATTTCTTAGCAATCAGACCTCAGAAAAAGAAACAAAAAGCTCATGATATTATGTTAACTACCATTTCTGCAGGAGATAGTGTATTAACTAGCAGTGGTTTCTATGGTGTCATCATTGATGTTATGGAAGAGGTTGTCATTGTAGAATTTGGAAACAACAAGAATTGCAGAATTCCTATGAAAAAAGATGCAATTGTTGAAATAGAAAAACCTGAAACAGCTGCAAATTAATGAATGGGCTGTCGTAAAATGTTAATCTATAACATTCATTATAGAATATGTGTTTTGCGGCAGCCAATTTTTATAAAGAAGGAGAGGAATATTATGTCAATATTAGTTACTGGAGGAGCTGGATACATAGGAAGTCACACTTGTGTTGAACTGTTAAATGCAGGCTATGACGTAGTTGTAGTAGATAACTTATATAATTCCAGTGAAAAATCACTTCAAAGAGTACAAGAGATTACAGGAAAAAGCTTAACATTTTATGAAGCAGATTTATTAGACAAAGATGCTATAGAGTATATCTTTGATACGGAAGTAATTGATTCAGTAATACATTTTGCCGGCTTGAAAGCAGTAGGGGAATCTGTAGCAAAACCACTTGAATATTATCATAATAATGTAACCGGGACCTTGATTCTATGTGATGTAATGAGAAGACATGGTGTTAAGGAAATCGTATTTAGCTCATCTGCAACTGTTTATGGTAGTCCTGAAACGGTGCCTATTAAGGAAGATTTTCCTCTATCTGTCACAAATCCATATGGACGTACAAAATTAATGCTGGAAGAAATTTTAAGAGATCTGGCAGTGGCTGATCCTGAGTGGAATATTATATTACTTCGCTATTTCAATCCAATTGGTGCTCATGAAAGTGGAAAAATTGGCGAAAATCCAAAAGGTATCCCTAATAATTTATTACCTTATATCACTCAGGTTGCTATTGGTAAATTGGATTGCCTTGGTGTATTTGGCGATGACTATGACACACCGGATGGAAGTGGAGTTCGTGATTATATTCATGTAGTTGATTTAGCAATTGGTCATGTAAAAGCAATTGAAAAATTAAACGAGAAAAAAGGTGTTTTAACTTATAACCTGGGAACAGGAGTAGGATATAGCGTCCTTGAGGTAATTAAAGCATTTGAAGAAGCATCTGATAAAAAGATAAATTATCAAATTAAGCCCCGCAGACCAGGCGATATTTCGACCTGCTATGCAGATGCTACAAAAGCCAAAGAAGAATTACATTGGGAAGCAACGAAAGATCTTTCTGATATGTGCAGTGATTCCTGGAGATGGCAAAAAAATAATCCAAATGGATATGATGATTAAGTAAGATTTATAGAGGCGATTTCTTTTAGAAGGAATCGTCTTTTTTACGTTAAGGCAGCGGTTTCCATGGACTGAGGGTAATAGTACAGCCTTGGTGTGGGTTATACGCCATATTAATTATTATCTTAATTTTTTCTTACATTCATGTAATTTTTTGGAATAATGTTGGAAATTGGAAAAATGTATGGTAAAATGTTGGTTAGAAAATGTAGGAGGGGCATTATGTTAAGGATTGCTATTTGTGATGACGACAATTTTGTATGTAGTCAATTAGAAGAAATATTACTTAATTTAGGGGAAGCATATTTGGAAAAACTTGATATTGATATATTTTACTCGGGGATGGAGTTAGATAAATCAATTCAGAATGGAGAATCTTATGATCTCATATTTCTGGATATCGAGATGGAACATATGAATGGAGTTGAGTTTGGAACGAAACTTAGAAATGAATATGAAAATGAGATAACTCTGATCATATACATTTCCAGCATGGAAAATTATGCAATGCAATTGTTTCAGGCAAGGCCAATGGATTTTATTATAAAACCACTTAATTATGAAAAAATATCAAAAGTATTTGAAACAGCTTTAAGGTTAATCCTTAAGGATAATGAGGTCTTCCAGTATCAGACGGGACATACAGTATGTAAAGCACCTTTAAAAGATATATTATATTTTGAAAGTGTAAATCGAAAAATCAATATAATTACTACCAGGAGAAAAGATATATTTTATGGAATTTTGAATGATATTTATAAGAATTTGCAAGCTTATAATTTTATTTATATACATAAATCGTTTTTAGTAAATTACAATCATATCGTAAAATTCGAATATAGGCAAGTGACTATGTCTGATAACAGGATATTGCCTATTAGCCAGCAGAATAGAAAGGCAGTGCGATCACTCCAATTAAGAATAGAGAGGAATAAATAGTATGCAGCATCAAGAACTTTACAGTTTTGTGTATTTAATATCCAATATTTTTGGTACCTATACAATATATAAATTTATGGGAATATTTTTTGAACAGAAAGAAACCAATAAAAAGATTGAATTTGTTTCATATATTGGCTATTTTTCAATAGTAAGCACAGTTTATTTATATTTAAATATACCAATTGCTAATATGCTTTGCAATGTATTATTATTTTTAGGGCTGACCTTTAATTATAAAGGTTCTGTTAAGACAAGGCTCTTATCAACCATAATAATGTATACGATTCTTATGTCTGTAGAAAGTATCTTTGTTTTTCTATCAGGTTTATTTAAAGATGTAGATTACTCTTCAAATAGTGGATATTCATCTATTGTGGGATTAGTTACAATAAAGATGGTTTCATATGTAGTAGTATTAATAATGGGTAATTTAAAAAATGTAAAACGTAACATTGATATACCGATTACATTCTGGCTTTCTATATTTTTCATACCGATTGGTTCTTTGTATATCACCTATGCAATTATTGAATTAAGTTATGGAAAAAGGAATATGCAATTACTAATTAGCATAATAATACTTTTCACCATAAATATACTTGTTTTTTATTTATATGATGTATTATTAAAAGAATATGAAAATAGAATAGAGAGATTATTGTTAAAGCAACAAAATGAATATTACATAAAACAATTTGAGCTTATGGACCAATCCTGGAAAGGTACGAGAGCACAGAGGCATGATTTAAAGAATCATCTACTGGCGTTACAGGGATATTTAGAAAAAGATAATATAAAGAAAGCGGTAGATTATATCCGGCAATTGGTGGAATCTACCACTTTTGAAAAAGAGATTGCACGTTCCGGGAATGTGGACGTGGACAGTATCTTAAATTACAAGATCAATGAGGCCAAGAACAAAGGCATTGAGGTGATTCTCAAACTGGAGATTCCAATGTATCTGAATATAAGATCTGTTGATATGGTTGTTATATTGGGAAACCTATTGGATAATGCCATTGATGCCACAAGTAAATTACAAAAGGACAAAAGAATTAAAATTGAATTGATTTATAAAAAGAATGTTCTATTTATCAGTGAAAGAAATACTTTTAACGGATATGTGGCAACAGAAGGAACGAATCTTTTAACTACCCATAAGGATAAGGATAATCACGGAATTGGCTTGAATAATATACAAAAAGTTCTTAAAGCTTATGACGGGGAAATGGAGATCAGTTATACTGGGCACGAATTTTGTACAGATATTCTAGTATACGATTGTTAAGAAGCAAGAAAAAAATCTTTTTATTACAAAAAAAGTTTAAATTTCTACAAAAACATATGTTAATTTCAACACATTCTCGCACAAGTTCCGTTCCTGTGATATTATACCAAATATCGAATGCTGATAGAAAAACGAGAGGAGGAATTTAGCTATGAAGAAATTACAAAATAAAAGTGGTGCTATTATTGCTAACATGGCAAAAGCAGTTACAACTATGAATGTAAATAGTGCTTGTATGTGTTTTGCTCATCAGCCAAAATTGCCAGAAACAGCTAAAAAACTTAGAAAATTCTAATGTTTTCTAAGCTTTCAGGTAATATTGCGGAACAACTTATTGAAAATGGAACGGTTGATGTAGAGAATAAAGAAATATATGTATATGGTATTGAGCAGCTATTTATTCTTATAATGAATATTGTGACTACATTAATAATAGGATTATGCTTTGGTATGCTTTGGCAAAGTATTATATTCATGCTAATTTACTTGCCGTTACGCTCTTTTGCAGGAGGATATCATGCAAGTACAGTTCTAAGATGTTATGTAGTTGGAATAATCTTAAGTGTAATCTTTCTTTCGATTAATAAGTGTATTCCGGATGCGAGTACCATTATTATAGCAATGACTGTAATTGCAAGCCTAATTATACTATTACTTGCACCAGTAGAAACCAGTAATAAACCTTTGGACCAATTAGAGCTATCCATGTACAAAAAAAGGACAAGAATTATACTACTTAGTGATATCTGTATTATTACAATATTATTAGCGTTCGATTTGAATAGTATAGCCTTATGTATTGGAGTAGCTCTAATGGTTTTAAGTTTCATGGTTGTTTTAGGAAAAAGAATCAATAGTAAAATTATAAATTAACATTTTACTATATTGCTAACAAAAGATGAATGGTCCAGCAGAAGCAAAACTTATCACACAGGTAAATTGGCTTGGGATAGGTATAAGTGGAACAGAATGGTTAAAACTACATGTTGGGAATGATAGGGCATGGTCATCAGAAAATTAATTGATATTACTAATTATTTAATAGGGATAGTTGTAGCTTTATTTATATTATCCTTTGTATGGTTTATAGGTATAAATAAATCGCTAACAAGTCCTGGAAGTTATGACATAAGAATATTGGGATATCTAATGATTATATTTCTATCTCTAATATTAATCAGGTTTATTTTAGTTAGAATATCAAAAAAATAACATTAACTTAAGAGGAGCTCAATCTATAAAGGAAAGAGCTTCTTTTAAATGCTAAAATATTAGATAACGGAATTTATGAAGGGCTTCTACTGAATCTAAAAAGAAAGAAACACTCTTTTTTCTGAGTATGCAGAAATAACATTTTTATTTTAATTAAAGAACTGATATATGGCATTTTAATTTCTCTAACAACGGATTTATTATGATATAGAGGATATAATCTTTCCGAGAGCTTATTATATGGAAGTAGTAATACAAGTCGAGATATAGCACACGATATTAATACTTATGGAGATTCTAGTGTCAGAGTGGGATATAATAACATTAAAATTTCAGCAGTATCTGGAAACTCAGTTAATTTGGGTGGAGCATCACAAGTTGTATAGCGTTAAGAAATTATTAATAATGTTAGTGAGGAACGGATTATGGAAGTAACTATTTGCGATATTTTTTGCTATAGTACGGAATTTGATTTAAAACTAATTGGAGATATATTCAAAAATAGTTATAA
Organism: Mobilisporobacter senegalensis; assembly: GCF_003752155.1. Classification (GTDB taxonomy): domain Bacteria; phylum Bacillota; class Clostridia; order Lachnospirales; family Lachnospiraceae; genus Mobilisporobacter; species Mobilisporobacter senegalensis. The sequence continues at coordinate 12,932 of NZ_RJVG01000011.1, forward strand.
GAGTGATGAATCAATTTTCAAATTATCTGGTGTAAATCTTCATTTATATAGAGAAATAGATAAATCATTTAAATTCAAGGCAGATACTGAGTGTGATGGATTAATTGAGGATTTGCATAAAGATAATAAAAAAGTGGGAGCATTTCTTGATGAAAATGGATACATTATTGCATTTGTTGGATACAAATTAAAGGCAACAGACAAATCTGGTTTATAAAAAAGTTTTGATTAAAAGGCAGTTAAGCAAGCATTTAGGCGTAGCTGCCTTATTTTCTTATATTACAGCAACTACGCGAAGTGACCTAATTTTATTTTTCCATCTGTATACTTGATTTTAGACCAACCACTTGAATTCGAAGCAATTTTTGATACTTTGGAACCATAAGTTGTTGTTTTTAGGGTTTTAGAAGATTCAATCGCCTTTTGCTTGAGTTCAATATATGGTTTGTTAATATAGCGAATCACACTACCTGCTGTTGAAATATTAAAACTGTTTTTCTGACCTTTTTTGGTGGGAGAGAAATTATTTTTATACCTATGACCGTTATTTTACAGATGATGAAACATTCGTTTAGTTATTTTATTCAGAAACTCGTCTTTGATCTTCTAATTTCTCAAGCAAAGAATATGGTATTTTAAGATTTCCCTTACCAATGCCCAATTCAATCAATGGTTTTACAGTACCATGATAATCAGATCCACCAGTCATTAATAAGTTATATTTGTTGGCAAACTTTTTCACATAGGCCTCATCAAAACCTGTATTCATAGAATAGAAGGTTTCAATTCCAACTAATCCGTCTTCTTTTAAAGTTTGAATCAGCTCTTCCAGTTCTGCGTCTGAGAATTTATATAATAGTGGATGAGCGAGAACAGGGATTCCTCCTGCCATCTTTATAAGGTCAATTCCCTCTTTAGGGGTAAGATATTCTCTAGGCACATAATAAGGGCCATCTGAGGATAAGTATTTTTGAAAAGCTTCCTGATTCGTCTTAACAACTCCTATTTTAACTAAATACTTAGCAAAATGGGCTCTTGTAATCACCGCATTTTTATCTGAATGTCTCAATTTCCCGATGGATATATCAATACCGGCATTCGCAAGATTGTTGGCCATTTTTTCATTTCTTTGTTCACGTTCTTCTTTAATATCATTAAGGATTCTGGAGAATATATCATTCTTATAATCTATAAATAGACCAAGCATATGAATGTCTTTCCCTTTATAGGCTACGGATAATTCAATTCCCGGAATAACCACAACCTTTTTCCCTTGTTTTTCAAAATTTTCTGCAGCAGAAATTGCTTCTTCAATTCCCTGAATAGTATCGTGATCTGTTAATGCAAATGCGGATAATCCCAACGAGATCGCTTTTGCTACTAATTCAGATGGGGTATCGGTTCCGTCAGATGCATTGGAATGAACATGAAGATCAATATATTTCATTGTATTCTACCTCCTATCTGATTAGAAGATCATGAACAAGTCCATGACCTTCTTGTATTCGCCAAATGCTTCGCGCCTGGCTCGTTGCCTTCATTATAACATAAATTATTATATTTGGGACCAATAGTTTTTAAGCAGGCATACATCTTATGCTTACAGACCTATGACAGTTAAGTGGAATCTTTGTTCAAACTAGGAATACATCCATGTTTTTTACAATATACTTATAATATGAATTCAGAAAAAATCAAATAGGTATTGATTTTAGCATAAAGAATATGGAGGTGGGTTATGAATAAAATGGCACTTAAAAAGTCTAAAGTCTTCTACATCATCAGAGCACTATTATTCTCGTATATACTTACGATAATTATTCTGCTTATATTGTCTTTATTAGTTTATAAGGCAGATATATCCAGTGGAACAATTCGTATTGGAATTATTCTGTCATACATACTCTCAACATTCTTAGGTGGCCTCATTATAGGTAAAGGTGTTGGAGAAAAGAAATATCTTTGGGGAATGGGAGTTGGAATTTTATATTTTTTACTTATATTAATCGTTTCAATCGTTCTTAATAAGAGTAATTTTAGTGGAAGTGCTAGTATGATTACCGTTTTTATTATGTGTACTCTGGGAGGTACCCTGGGAGGTATGTTAAGCTAGGCTTATACTAATGAAAAAACTCTTTAAATATATGCTAAGATATGGTATACTATCCTAAGCTTATGAAGTAAAGGAGGCAATCAAATGAAACATATTAAGACTTTAAATACTAGAAATTTAAAAGAATCTATGAAAAAAGGCGGTTGCGGTGAGTGCCAAACATCTTGCCAATCAGCTTGTAAGACATCCTGTACAGTAGGAAATCAAAGCTGTGAAAACAATAACTAATACATAAGCAGCGACATTCAGTCGCTGCTTATTCCTTGTAATAATAGATATTGGGAGTTTCCCAATAATCAGACTGAAAGGAGTATTACAGTGATACACCAATATAAAAATAACGGATATAATATTGTTCTGGATGTGAACAGTGGAATGATACATATTGTAGATGAATTAGTATATGATATTATCTCATTATATGAAAGCCATGATGTAGATACCATTATAGAAAAGATGATGGACAAGTATAGTATTCCAGAAAATGCTGGTCTGCTTGAGGACCCAATCAGTAAAGAACTTATTCTTGAAGGAATTGATGAAATAAGGCAGTTAAAAGAGGATGGAAGTCTTTTTACCGAAGATATTTACCAGAACTATATCTCAGAATTTAAAAATCGAGAGACAGTTGTTAAAGCACTGTGTCTGCATATTGCCCATGATTGTAATCTGGCATGTAAATATTGTTTTGCAGAAGAAGGGGAATATCATGGAAGACGTGCAATAATGAGCTATGAAGTCGGCAAAAAAGCCCTTGATTTCTTAATTGTTAATTCAGGGAAAAGACGCAACCTGGAAGTTGATTTCTTTGGTGGAGAACCATTGATGAATTTTCAGGTGGTTAGGGATTTAGTGAAGTATGGCAGAGAACAGGAAAAGATACATGATAAACATTTTCGCTTTACATTAACAACGAATGGATTATTATTGAATGATGATATCATAGCATTTGCCAATGAAGAGATGGACAATGTGGTTTTAAGTATTGATGGAAGAAAAGAAATCCATGACCATATGAGACCATCAAGGAATGGAAAAGGCAGCTATGATATTATACTACCTAAGTTTATTAAATTAGCTGAAAGCCGCAATCAGTCAAGATATTATGTGAGAGGAACATTTACCCGTAATAATCTTGATTTCTCAGAAGATGTAATTCATTTAGCAGAGCTTGGATTTAAACAGATTTCTATGGAACCAGTAGTTTCATTACCAGAAGAACCTTACGCAATTACAGAAGAAGATATTCCTGTAATTTGTGAAGAATATGATAAATTAGCAGAATATATGATTCAAAGCAAAAAGGAAGGAAGAAGCTTTAATTTCTTCCATTTTATGCTTGACCTTAGTGGGGGGCCATGTGTCGCAAAAAGATTATCAGGCTGTGGAACCGGAACAGAATATCTTGCAGTTACTCCTTGGGGAGATATTTATCCATGCCATCAATTTGTGGGAGAAGAAGAATATTTATTAGGAAATGTTGATGATGGGATAAAAAGAGACGATCTCGTGGAGGGATTTAAACATTGCAATGTATATTCAAAGGATAATTGTAAGGATTGCTTTGCAAGATATTACTGCAGTGGTGGATGCGCTGCAAACTCTTATAAATTCCATAATAATATTAACGATACATATGATATTGGATGTGAACTTCAAAGAAAACGTGTCGAATGTTCTATTATGTTAAAGGCAGCAGAACTAGATGGAGAAGAATGATGAATAGGAAAAGAGGTTTTCTTTCTCTTGCCGGTGTGGTTATTGTAATGATTAGTCTCATTATAATTGTCATGATTGGAATTGGAGAAGACCATCTGGGAAGCATGAGAAATATTCATCTGGGGCTTGACTTAGCAGGTGGTGTAAGTGTTACCTATGAAGCGGTTGAAGCTGGAGCAACGAAAGAGCAGATGGATGACACTGTATATAAGATTCAGAAGCGGGTACAGGATCTGAATACGGAATCTGCGGTATATAAAGAAGGTCTTAATCGTATTAATGTTGATATCCCGGGAATTTCAAATGCAAATCAGATTTTGTCCAGATTAGGAAATGCTGGTTCTATACAATTTACAGATGAAAATGGTAATTTGATCATTGATGGTTCGGATATTGCAACTGCAAAACCACAAATTTTACAGAGTAATTTTGGCACCGAATATATTGTAGAATTAACATTAAATCAATCCGGGAAAATAAAATTCGGGAAAGCCACAAAAGAAAATATAGGAAAGACTATTTCGATCATTTATGATGGGGAAGTAATATATAGCCCTAAAGTAGAAGATGAAATTACAATGGGACAGGCACAAATATCAGGACAGGAGTCTTTTGAAGAGGCAGAAAAACTGGCATCATCCATACGTATAGGTGCATTGCCCCTTGAATTAAAAGAGATACGATCCAATGTAGTTGGAGCGAAACTTGGTTCACAAGCAGTGACAACAAGCCTGACTGCAGGATTCTACCATTGTTATTTTTGATAGGATTCGTGAGAACATGAAAGCTGGAATGAATAAACAATCATTAGAAGATATAGTGGATACAAGTATAACTCAAACTTTAAGAAGAAGTATTCATACATCATTTACTACATTCATTACTGTATTTTTATTATACGTATTAGGAGTAGAATCTATTAAAGACTTTGCTTTTCCATTAATGACAGGAATAGTATTTGGTGCATATTCTTCTATTTGCATTGCGGGAACCTTATGGTATCTGTTAAAAACAAGGTTTATCAAAAAGAAGATTAGATAGGAAAGCTATGGAAAAATGGTTTATTAAAAATAAAAAGGCAGATTTTTCTCTCATTGCAAAACAATTTGGAATCAGTGAAGTGCTGTCCAGATTAATTATTAATCGAGGGATTAAAAATAATGAAGAATTGGAAGCATATCTTAATCCGGATTATTCTAAGATGCACAATCCGCTGTTATTAAAGGATGTGAATTTATCTGCGGATATATTAATAAAGAAGATTCAGAACGGATCTAAAATACGTATCGTTGGAGATTATGATGTAGACGGTGTAATATCTACTTATCTCTTAAAAACAGCATTAGACAGGTGTGATGCAAATGTGGATTATGAGATTCCGGATCGTGTAAAAGATGGGTACGGAATAAACAAGTCTATTATTGAAAAGGCACATAACGATCAGGTGGATACGATCATTACCTGTGATAATGGAATTGCTGCCATAGATCAAATTGAATATGCAAAGTCCCTTGGAATCACAGTAATTATTACGGATCACCACGATATCCCCTTTTCCATGGAAGCAGATAAAAAGGTATATCATGTTCCGGATGCAGATGCTGTAATTAATCCAAAACAAATGGATTGTGAATATCCATTTAAATGCATTTGCGGTGCTGCCGTTGCCTATAAATTAATCGAGGTATTATACGATAAAATGTATATACCTAGTGGTGAAGCCAGAAATCTATTAGAATTTGTGGCAATTGCCACAGTATGTGACGTAATGGATCTGGTTGATGAGAACCGGGTGATTGTTAAGATTGGACTTGAGAAGATGAAAAAGTCTGAAAATCTGGGATTAAAGGCGTTGATTCGGGAAAATCAATTAGAGGAACATCAGATAAATACATACCACCTGGGATTTATTATCGGACCTTGCATAAATGCTTCCGGACGTTTGGAAAGTGCTAAACTTGGACTCAGAATGTTATTGTCTTCATCAAAAGAAGAAGCAGCTGCATATGCAAGGCAGTTAAAGAAACTTAATGATGAGCGAAAAGAAATGACAAATCAGGGTGTTCTTAATGCAATTAATATAATAGAAGAAAGTAATATGAAAGAAGATAAGATTTTCGTTGTATATTTAGAAGACTGTCATGAAAGTATCGCCGGGATTATTGCTGGCAGGATTAAAGAAAAATATAATAAACCAACGATTATTTTAACGAAAGGTGAAGAAGGAGCAAAAGGTTCTGCCAGGTCTATTGAAGAATATAATATGTTCGAGGAATTAAACCGCTGCAAGTCATTATTAACAAAATTCGGGGGACATCCTATGGCAGCAGGATTATCCATGGATGAGGAGAATATTGATTTATTAAGGCGACAATTAAACCATAACACAACTTTAACTGAGAATGACTTGGCTCGCAAAATATCATTTGATATGGTGTTACCTTTTTATGAAGTTAATATACCTTTAATTGAAGAATTTAATAAGTTAGAGCCTTTTGGAAAAGGGAATGGAAAGCCCTTATTTGCCCTTAAGGATATAAAAATAATAAAAGGTATAAAATTAGGACAGAATAAAAATGTAATAAAATTATCGGTATATCACAAGGAAAATCCAGGAAGACAATATACTGCCATGCTTTTCTCAGATACTGCTGCCTTTGAAGAAAATATAATTTTTATCTATGGTCAGGAACAATTGGATAAGTTATATGAAGGGCATAATAATAATATCAGTATGGATATGATTTATTATCCGGATATCAACGAATATAACGGATATCAAAATATTCAATTTGTAATACAAAATTATAGATTTTTACAATAAATGATGTTATAATATGTGTTTGTGAGAAACATAAAGTTTGGGCAACTATAAATACAATGAGAGATTTGAATTATATAATTAAAGGAGCAGTTCAAATGAAAAAATTAGAAGAATATGTAAGAAGTATACCTGATTTTCCAGAAGAAGGAATTATATTTAGAGATATAACAAGTGTATTACAAGATAAAGACGGTCTTAGATTAGCAATTGATCAAATGCAAGAGACTCTTAACGGAGTAGACTTTGATATTGTATTAGGACCAGAATCAAGAGGCTTTATATTTGGTGTACCTATTGCATATAATCTAAATAAAGCATTTGTTCCAGTTCGTAAAAAAGGTAAACTTCCATGTGAGACAGTTGAAATGGAATACGACCTTGAGTATGGTACAGCTACAATCGAAATCCATAAAGATGCCATTAAGCCAGGACAAAAAGTTGTTATTATTGATGACTTGATTGCTACAGGAGGTACGATTGAAGCCATTACCAAATTAGTAAAACAGCTTGGTGGAGAAGTTGTTAAGATTGTTTTCCTAATGGAATTAGAAGGTCTCAAAGGAAGAGAAAAACTAGCTGGATATGACGTTAGATCCATTATCAGTTATCCTGGAAAATAATATATATTGAATTAATATATTTGATGGGAAAATTTTTATAAAATTGGGCTGTTTTGCAAATGTTAAGCAAAACAGTCCTTTTTGTAAATGAAAATATTTATACATTTGACAGAATTCGCATAAAGGAATTGATTTTTCTTAGAAAATTATTTATAATTGAATGATATAAACTCAAAAATTAGGTGGTGAGATCATGGAAAAAAAGAGAAAAATAGAGAAAAATGACATAATGATGGAAGAAAATCTGGGAATTACACCTCCTTTAGATTCTGTTACTCCTGAGCAATTATATGAAGATTTAATTAATACAGTAAGAAGCTATCACCCATCCGCAGATATTTCCATGATTGAAAAAGCCTATATCATCGCAAAAGATGCTCATAAGGAACAACTTAGAAAATCTGGAGAACCGTATATTATTCATCCACTTTGTGTTGGTATCATCCTGGCAAAATTAGAGTTAGACAAGGAGACCATTGTTGCAGGTATTCTTCATGATGTAGTAGAGGATACAGTGTTAACAACAGAGCAGATCGGGAAAGAGTTCAGTGATGAAATTGCTTTACTTGTAGATGGAGTTACAAAATTAACACAATTAAATTATTCAAAAGATAAAGTAGAGATCCAGGCTGAGAATTTAAGAAAAATGTTTCTTGCCATGGCCAAGGATATTCGTGTTATTTTAATTAAGTTAGCAGACAGACTTCATAATATGCGGACATTACAGTTTATGTCACCCCAGAAACAGAAAGAAAAAGCAAGAGAAACCATGGATATTTATGCTCCGATTGCACAAAGGCTTGGTATCTCTAAAATTAAGATAGAACTTGATGATTTATCATTAAAATATCTGGAACCAGAAGTATATGAAGAATTAACTGAAAAAATCACTTCAAAAATAAGCGATATTGAAGCCTTTATCAATAATATCGTGGATGAAGTGAGAAATCATATTGAAGTAGCGACCATAGAGGCAACTGTAAATGGAAGGGTAAAACATTATTTTAGTATTTACAAAAAGATGGTAAATCAGAATAAAACCCTTGACCAGATTTATGACTTGTTCGCAGTTCGTATTATTGTAGATTCTGTGAAAGATTGTTATGCGGCTCTTGGAGTAATCCATGAGATGTATAAGCCGATTCCGGGACGTTTTAAAGATTATATCGCGATGCCAAAACCTAATATGTATCAGTCTCTTCATACTACCTTAATTGGTCCTATGGGGCAGCCATTTGAGATACAGATTCGTACCTTTGATATGCATAGAACAGCAGAATATGGTATTGCTGCCCATTGGAAGTATAAAGAGAATCAAGACGGTAAGAATGCCCATGATAAGGAGGAAGCAAAACTCACATGGCTTAGACAGATTCTTGAATGGCAGCGGGATATGTCTGATAATAAAGAATTTTTGAGCCTGTTAAAAAGTGATTTTGATCTTTTTTCTGAAAGTGTATACTGTTTTACGCCGACTGGAGACGTTAAGAATCTTCCAAATGGTTCTACTCCTATTGATTTTGCCTATAGCATTCATAGTGCAGTAGGAAATAAGATGGTAGGAGCAAGGGTGAATGGGAAATTAGTTACCATAGATTATAAGATTCAAAATGGGGATCGAATTGATATTGTAACTTCACAAAATTCCAAAGGACCGAGCAGGGACTGGCTATCATTAGTGAAAAGTACCCAGGCTAAAAATAAGATTAATCAATGGTTTAAAACAGAGTTGAAAGAAGATAATATCTTACGTGGAAAAGAACTCATGATGAGTTATTGTAAGAATAAGAATATAGTCCTTAGTGATTTACTAAAGCCTGAATATATGAATAAGGCTATGACAAAATATGGTTTCAGGGATTGGGATTCTGTCTATGCAGCAATAGGGCATGGTGGACTGAAAGAAGGACAGATAGTCAATAAACTTGTGGAATCCTATGAGAAGAAACATAAGAAAGCGATTACAGATGAAAAGCTATTAGAAGCAATCTCAGAAGTAAAAGAGAATAAACCTGCCACTGTAGCAAAGTCAAAGGGCGGAATTGTGGTAGAAGGAATTCATGATGTTGCGGTACGCTTTTCAAAATGTTGTAGTCCGGTGCCAGGGGATGAAATTATTGGATTTGTAACCAGGGGCAGAGGAGTATCTATTCACAGAACAGATTGTATCAATGTGATTAACCTTCCAGAAGAAGATAGAGCCCGTCTTATAGAAGCAGAATGGTCCCAGCCATCTGAAAGAGCCCAAAGTGAATTGTACACAGCAGAACTTAAGATATATGCCCATAATCGCAGTGGTGTTCTGCTTGATATCTCAAGAACATTTACAGAGAATGCTATTGATGTTACATCTATGAATGTCAGGACAAATAAACAGGGAACAGCAACTATAAGTATTGGTTTTGAAGTTCGTGGAGTAGAACAATTAAAGGTTTTAGTTGCGAAGCTCAGAAATATTGAGAGTGTCATAGATATTGAAAGGACTACGGGCTGATTTCATTACAATATCTAAAAATGTTTGGAGAGGACGAAAAGATGAAAGAAGACAGCATAATAGGAAATCTGCATATTCATATATGTATCTTAGGCTCGGTACGAACAAATTGTTATATTTTATGTAATAAGCTGACAAATGAAGCAATTGTAATTGATCCGGCAGATCAGGCAAATGTAATCATAGATTATATCAATAATCAGAACTTATTATTAAAAGGAGTTTTATTAACTCATGGACATTTTGATCATATTCTTGCGGCTGCTGCAATAGCCAGAGAATATGGTGTTAAAATTTATGCAAATGAGAATGAGCGAGAGCTGTTAGCAGACAGCCATATGAATTTTTCAAAGACAGCTGGCTGTGACTATGGTATGGAGCCGGATGAAGTATTGAAAGACGGGCAGGTTTTAAATCTTGCAGGATTTAAAATAAAAGTAATTCATACCCCTGGGCATACAATTGGAAGCAGCTGCTATTATCTGGAGAATGAAAAAGTATTGTTTTCAGGAGACACTTTATTTCGTGAGACAGTGGGAAGAACAGATTTACCTACTGGTAATTTTTCAGCAATTATCTCATCAGTGAAAGAAATATTAATGTTGCTGGAAGATGAGGTATTAGTGTATCCAGGGCATGGAGAATCTACTACCATCGGATATGAGAGAGAAAATAATGAATATCTGAATGTAGATAGATTTTGGGAGTAGGTATGATACAAGTAGAATTATCAATTGATGAATTTGCATATGACGTGAGATCTTTAATACAAGCTTTTTATCCCGATAAAAAGCTTGTATTTATTGATAGTGATTATATGTTAAATAATAATATGTTGAAGGAAGATATTGAATTAAAAATTTCTGTAAAGTATATGGAGCATTTCATAGGTCTTTCATTTTTCAAAAATGGAGTACCTATATTAGAGAATTCCGTAGAAGTAGTTTATGATATTAAAAATACAAATTCATTTATGGGTAAACTTAATTTAACAATGGAACAAAGAAAGATTTATAAAAATGAATTGAAACGTCTTCTCTACAATATGTTATCTGAAGTTACAGGACAACTGCTCCCTTGGGGAACCTTAACAGGAATCCGTCCTACCAAGATACCTATGAAGATGTTAGAAGAACATTGTAAGGAATCTGATATTAAAAAACATATGTCAGAAGAATATCTGTGTTCCAAAGAGAAAGCAGATCTTTGTGTAAATATTGCAAAGAAAGAATATGATATTTTAAATAAAATAGATTATGAGAATGGTTATAGTATCTATATAGGAATCCCATTCTGTCCAACAACCTGTCTTTATTGTTCTTTCACATCTTATTCTATTGACAAATACGAGGATCAAGTAGAAGATTATCTTAAAGCACTCTTCATGGAAATTGAGGACATAAGCTCAAGGGTTCATAATAAAAAATTAATCACTGTCTATTTAGGTGGTGGAACTCCGACTACTCTTAATGCAGACCAATTAGAGAGAGTATTGGTTAAAATAAAGACTAGCTTTCCTATGGAACATGTGAGAGAATTAACAGTAGAAGCAGGCAGACCAGATAGTATAACAATAGATAAGCTAAAAGTCTTAAAAGAGCAGGGTGTCACAAGAATTTCAATTAATCCACAAACGATGAATCAAAAGACGCTGGACGTCATTGGAAGAAAACATACGGTGGATCAGATTATAGAGGCATTTCATATGGCAAGACAAACAGGCCATGACAATATTAATATGGACCTGATCATAGGACTTCCAGGGGAGAACTATGAAGATGTATCATATACACTTAATGAAATTGATAAACTAAAACCAGACAGCCTGACAGTGCATACTTTGGCGATTAAGAGGGCAGCAAGGCTAAATACGAATAAAGAACAATATATGGAGATGACACCAACAGATACTATAAAAATGTTCACTCTTACAAGTGAGTATGCAATGAATGCAGGATATAAACCGTATTATTTATATAGGCAGAAGAATATGGCAGACAATTTAGAGAATATTGGTTACTCTAAGGAAGGGAAAGAAGGAATCTATAATATACTGATAATGGAAGAAAAACACACGATTATAGCATTAGGAGCCGGTGCATCCTCTAAATTCGTATCCCAGGATGGTGATTTAATAGAGCGAAGTGAGAATGTGAAAAGTGTAAAAGATTACATTGAACGAGTAAATGAGATGATGGAGAGAAAGCATTTATTAATAGAAAGGAATTTTTCATGATTTCTCAGAATGAAGCACAATTATTAGATGTTGAAGAATTTGAAGATATAATAAAAGAGGATTTAACAGATGCGGTAGATCATGGTATTGTAGTTAGTAATTTGGCATATTTGTTATCCCAGGAGTTAGGTATGGATGAAGAGTTCTGCTATGATATGGCAATTGCAGGAATGCTTCATGATATCGGGAAACTAAAATTAAGTAAATACCTATATGGCCGCAGAAAAGACAGCTTAAGGATAGAAGAGATGAAATATGTCAGAATGCATTCTACATATAGTTATGATATCCTGAAGGAAAAAGATTTTAATGAAAAAATACTGGAAGCTATCTATCATCATCATGAGAATTACGACGGTTCCGGATACCCGGATAATCTAAAGGGAAGTTCTATTCCATGGGGCGCAAGAATATTAAGAACTTGCGATGTATTTGCAGCACTTATTTCATCAAGACCTTATAGAAGAGCATTTGATATTAATATGGCCATGGAATTAATGATCGATGAAGTAAAGAATTTTGATATGGAGATTTTTCTTGCTTTTCAAAGAGTGATCCATTCAGAAGCATTTGAAAAAGTAAAGAACTTTACTATGAATGCAAATAAAAAAGCCCTTGACAAAAGTATCGTTAATTACTACAATCAATTATAGTTATATGTAAATGCATAGAAGAGGAAAGTATTTTTATATTTGCTATCACAGGGAGAAAAGACAAGACTGAAAGCTTTTCATAGGATATATCAAGAAAGACACCTTGGAGCTTATTATCTGAAAGTAGTAGGATAATACGGGGAATCTCCGTTAAAGGATTAGAGTTGGATTATAAGACATCATCTTTATAATTAAACAGGGTGGTACCACGGGTAAATTCTCGTCCCTGACATTAGTCAGGGACGTTTTTATATTTAAAAGGAGGTAGTAGGATGATTACACAAAGACCAAAAGGAACCCAGGATTGGTATGGAAGTAATATGCATAAAAGAACAGTAATTGAGGAAATTGCCAGAAAATTATGTAAAGTTTATAATATCAAAGAAGTAATTACACCCGTATTTGAGCATACAGTTCTCTTTCAAAGAGGTGTGGGCGAAACAACAGATGTAGTTCAAAAAGAGATGTATACTTTTGAAGATAAAGGACATAGAAGCATTACATTAAAACCAGAAGGGACAGCCGGTGCCATTCGTGCTTATCTGGAGAATAATATGTATGCAGAGAGTGGTCCGACGAAATTATTTTATGTAACACCAGCATTTCGTTATGAGCAGCCCCAAAGTGGCAGACTTAGACAGCATCATCAATTTGGAGTTGAATTTGTAGGATCTAAAAGTCCGTTGGCAGAAGTAGAATTAATTGTGCTAATTACTACATTAATTAAAGAAATTGGACTAAAAGGTGCGAAACTTCACATTAATAGTATTGGTTGCAAAAACTGCAGAAAAACTTATAATGAAGCACTTCTTAAATATTTAAATGAGCATAAAGAGACCTTATGCCCTACCTGCAAAGAAAGAATGATAAAGAACCCTCTCAGGGTGCTTGACTGTAAGGTTCCTTCTTGCAAAGAGATAGTGAAAGATGCGCCGCGTACCATAGAGTATTTAGATGAGGAATGCAGGGAACACTTTGAAGAATTACAAAGTTTATTAGATGAACTTAATATACCTTATGAAATTGATACTGGAATTGTCAGAGGCCTTGATTATTATACAAAAACAGTGTTTGAATTTGTAAATGAAGATGGTTTTACCCTATGTGGTGGTGGCCGTTATGACAATCTTATACACGAAATTGATGAAAAACAGGATATTCCGTCTGTTGGATTTGGTATGGGAATTGAGAGAATCCTATATTTCCTGGAGAAAGAAAATGTAGAGTTAGAACCGGAACCACAGATTGATTTGTACGTAGGTATACTTGGAAAAGAAGCTAAAGCAGAGGCATACAAGATGGTGAATACACTTAGGAATGAAGGGTATGTAGTAGAAACAGATTATATGGATCGCAGTGTGAAAGCACAAATGAAATATGCGAATAAAATTGGGGCTAAAAATACTGCAATTTTAGGTCCGGACGAGCTGGCTAATAATATAGTCCAGATAAAGAATATGGAGACGGGTGAACAGACAGAAACTAAGATCCATGATATTGTACGCTATTTTCAAGAGAAATAATTTATCTAAAAAAGACAGTGTTAATTTTTAAAAGTCAAGAGGAACTTTACTAAAGACAAGTCACCAACAAAGGAGAGATGATTATGAAAGGAACAGTAGTATCAACATGGGTCGAATCTTGTAGAAAATTATATGGAAATAAACTTGTAGATGAAGCTATGAAAGCCAATGGTTTAGTTGAAACACATCTTTTTAACCCATTGGAAGATGTAGATGATAAAGTTGCAAAAGGTATTGTTGATTACGTAGGAAATGCTTGTGGAAAAAGCCATCAAGAAATTTGGTTTACTATGGGTGAAGAAAATATTTCTACATTTAGTAAAGCTTATCCTGGATTCTTTCGACATGAATCTGCATACCAGTTCTTAAAATCAATGAATGATGTTCATAAAATTGTAATGAAGAGATTTAAAGGCTCCGTTCCTCCCATTCTGGATGTGATTCCTATCTCATCTCATGACATACATTTTATTTATCGCTCGAAACGGGAAATGGGAGATTATCTGACCGGCTTAATTAGTGGAGTAGCACATTATTTTAATGAAGACATTAAGGTTTTGGTTGAATCTCAAACAAAAGAAGAAACTAAGTTACGTTTGACTTTTTCAAAGGAAATACAATCTGTGAAAAATTATCATATAAATAATTTATTTTCTTTTGGAGTTATTCGCAATACTGCCGTTAAGAGTGGAATCGTGAATACACTTGTTGTGACAGCTGCATCTTTTGCCCTTAGCATGAATCCGGTAAATTCATTAATTATTGGGATTGCCACATTTGTCGTATCTTTAATATCAGCAAGTTGTTTTAATCGTCCAATAAAATTTATTATGAAGGAATTAAAGAAATTAACCAATTCTAATTTTTCAGAAACCGTTATATTACATTCTCATGATGAATACGAAGAACTGATGAATGAATTAAATTCAATCAAAGGGAATATACAAAAAGATTTTATTGGATTTAACGCAATCGTAGATGAATTAAATACCTTTAATGCATCCATATCAAAAATATCCAGTACGATGCATTCTGCTTCTGATGATATTACAGACGTAATCGATCAGGTAGCAATGGCTGCTACTACTCAGGCAGAAGATACAGAAAAGGCAATTACTGTCCTTGATGAAAGCGTACAAAATGTGACACGTCTTTCCGATGAAGGACAAAAGAATAAAGTTAAGATAGAAGAAGCAATAGAGAGCATAGAAAGCAGTTTTGTCAACGTTGAAGAAACTGCCTCAAAAATTAATACGATGCTTACTAAATTTAATGAAATCAAACAAAATAGTGATGAATTAAAAGTAAATGCGGATAATATTGAGGAAATCGTACTTATCGTATCCTCCATTGCAAAACAGATTAACCTGTTAGCTTTAAATGCATCTATTGAAGCTGCAAGAGCAGGAGAAGCAGGAAAAGGATTTACTGTAGTAGCAGAAGAAGTCAGAAAACTTTCGGAAGAGACCAATAGCGCAGTGGACCAAATTAATACTAGTTTAAACATTTTTACGTCAAGTATCGGTCAGGTTGTTGAGGGTATTGATACTCAGTATACAGTTCTGGAAACAGAAAATTCAATCCTTAAAAAAGCAGTAGAAACTTCAAGTGGATCTAATAAGCATCTTAAAGCAGTTGCAGATTTATTAATACAAAATTCTGCAGATCTTAAAACGGAGGCTGATAATATTACGACGTTATTTGACGGCATTCAGAATTTAGCTGCAATTGCAGAGGAAAATTCAGCATCTACGGAAGAAGCAAGTTCTAATGTAGCAATTTATGTGGATCAGATTAATGAACTGACAAATCAGATTTCTGTATTTGATTCCATGATTAAGAACTTTCAGGAAGATTTAAAGAAATATGTAATTTAATAAGTAATTGCGAAACTTTGTTCTGTGTCTATTGATGTCCCGTGTTCTTAGGCTGTCTACTACAGTTTACTGAAAATGTTCGACTTATACATACAAAAAAATATTTGTATGTAACGTACAAACATTTTCAGTAAACAGTAACGACAGACAAAGTACACGTTGGAACAATCATAGACACAGTTAAGAGTTTCGCAAATATCTAAATATGTAATTTAGTATAAAGGAGATTAGTTATGGCAGAGTCAATGAAAGGATTGCATCGTACTCATAGATGTACAGAAGTATCAAATAAAAATATAGGTGAAACCGTAACCGTGATGGGTTGGGTTCAGAAAAGCAGAAATAAAGGCGGTATTGTATTTACCGATTTAAGAGATCGTTCTGGATTACTTCAAATTATATTCGAAGAGGGAAGTATTAGCTCAGAGGTTTTTGAAAGAGCTGGAAGACTTAGAAGTGAGTTTGTAATTGCAGTTACTGGTAAAGTAGAGTCTCGTTCTGGGGCAACCAATGAAAACTTAGTAACTGGTGATATAGAGATTCGTGCCAAAGAACTTCGTGTTCTTTCTGAGGCAGATACTCCACCGTTTCCAATTGAGGAAGCCAGTAAAACGAAGGAAGAATTAAGATTAAAATATCGTTATCTTGATCTGCGCAGACCGGACCTTCAGAAAAATTTAATTATGAGAAGTAAGGTCGCTACATTAACAAGGCAATTTTTATCAGAAGAAGGGTTTCTTGAGATTGAAACACCAATGCTTAATAAGAGTACGCCAGAGGGAGCAAGAGATTATCTTGTACCAAGCCGTGTGCACCCTGGTAACTTTTATGCACTTCCACAGTCTCCACAGATATTTAAGCAATTGTTAATGTGCTCTGGATATGATAGATACTTCCAGATAGCAAAATGTTTCCGTGATGAAGATTTACGTGCTGACAGACAGCCAGAGTTTACTCAGATAGATATGGAATTATCATTTGTAGAGATAGAAGATATTTTAGATGTAAATGAAAGATTACTTCAAAAATTATTTAAAGAAGTGCTGGGAGTAGAGATTCAGACACCAATTCAAAGAATGACTTATAAAGAGGCAATGGATCGTTTTGGTTCTGATAAACCGGATCTACGTTTTGGAATGGAATTAAAAAATGTATCAGAAATTGTTAAAGATACTGAATTTGCTGTATTTAAAGGTGCTTTAGAAAATGGCGGAAGCATTCGGGGGATTAATGCTGCCGGACAGGCCGATATGCCAAGAAAGAAGATAGATGCTCTTGTGGACTTTGCGAAAGGTTATGGAGCAAAAGGATTAGCATATCTGGCAATTAATGAAGATGGTACTTATAAATCATCTTTTGCTAAATTCATGACAGAAGAAGAGCTAAAGGCTCTTGTGTCAGCTATGGAAGGTAAACCAGGAGATTTATTATTCTTTGCGGCTGATAAAGATAAGATTGTGTATAATGTTCTTGGTGCTCTCCGTATAGAGATAGCAGATAAATTGGAATTACTTAAAAAAGATGATTATCATTTCTTATGGGTAACTGAATTCCCATTGCTTGAATGGTCTGAGGAAGAAGAAAGATTTACTGCTATGCACCACCCATTCACAATGCCTATGGAGGAAGACTTACATCTATTATCAACAGATCCTGGCAAAGTAAGGGCAAAGGCTTATGATATTGTTCTAAATGGTACTGAGCTTGGTGGAGGAAGTCTTAGAATCTATCAGAATGATATACAGGAAAAAATGTTTGAAGTTCTTGGATTTACAAAAGAAGATGCTTATGAAAGATTTGGTTTCCTGTTAAATGCATTTAAGTACGGAGTTCCACCACATGGCGGTCTTGCATTTGGTTTAGACAGACTTATCATGTTGATGGCAAAAGAAGATAGCATTCGTGATGTTATTGCATTCCCTAAAGTAAAAGATGCTTCCTGTCTTATGACAGAGGCGCCAAATGTGGTTGATGCAAAACAGTTAGATGAGCTGGGAATTGGTATTAATAATAATTTAAATTTATAAAGGAAAACTTAATTCAGGCATATATAACCTCGAAATGAAATGTTGATCCATTTCGGGGTTATTTTATCTGAACTTGATTCCAATAAAATAAATAAAATTTTTAAAATTGAAAGAAGCGTTGATATGGTTAAGGACATGACAGTTGGAAATCCAACAAAATTAATATTATCTTTTTCACTACCTTTGTTAGTAGGTAATATATTTCAACAATTATATAATATGGTGGACGCTCTGATTGTTGGAAGATTTGTGGGCGTTAAATCTTTAGCGGCAGTGGGATCTACAGGTTCTCTGGCATTTTTAGTATTAGGATTTATCATTGGATTAACCAGTGGATTCTCTGTCTTGGCAGCTCAACGGTTTGGAGCAAAAGATGAGGATGGGCTAAGACACAGTGTTGCAATGTCTATTTATTTATGTGCTGCATTTACAATAATAATTACACTTTTATCTGTACTTACATCTAAATCTTTATTATTGTTAATGAAGACACCTGCTGATATTTTAGATGATGCCAATACTTATATTATCATAATCTATATGGGGTGTATTGTAGCTTTCATTTACAATATGCTTGCAGGTATTTTACGTGCATTAGGGGATAGCAGGACCCCGTTATATTTTTTAATTATTGCATCCATACTTAATGTTATTTTAGATATTGCCTTTGTTGTAAATTTCAATATGGGAGTTGCAGGAGCAGCTTATGCAACAGTAATATCCCAGGGAGTTTCAGGTCTGTTATGTTTCATATACATAAAAAAGAAGTTCCCTATATTAAAATTTCAAAAGAAAGATTGGAAGTTTAACAGTAATACAGCAAAACATCTGCTTAAAATTGGATTACCCATGTCTTTTCAGTTCTCAATTACAGCAATAGGGGTAATGATATTACAAAGTGCAATTAATAGCTTTGGTTCCACTGTTGTGGCAGCATTCACAGCAGCATCCAAGGTAGAACCTTTAGCGACTATGCCATTGGCAAGCTTAGGGGTGACTATGGCTACATATACCGGTCAGAATCTTGGCGCAGGGAAATATGAGCGTATTAAAGATGGGGTTAAAAAATGTATGATCATCAGCCTGATTGCAAGTTTAATAGGAAGTGCTCTGGTATTTCTATTTGGCAGGTATTTCGTTAACCTGTTTTTATCAGAGCCTCAGGAAGAAGTGATCAATTATGCGACAAAATATCTTAATACGATTGCTTTGTTTTTCTTCCCATTAGGAATATTATTTATCTTTCGAAATACACTACAAGGGCTGGGAGATGGTCTGATTCCACTGCTTGGCGGAGTGATTGAACTGGTTTCCAGATCTGTGATTGCACTTGTATTTTCAGGAATCTTCGGATATGCAGCAGTATGTTATGCCAGTCCTTTGTCGTGGATTACAGCTGCACCATGGCTATATATATGTTATCGTATAAGAGCAAAAAAACTGATTGACAGTGAAACATAAGGAGAAATATAAATGGGCGGGATGTTTTATATTTTAATCTCATATATCATTATTATTAATTGTATAGGGTTTGCAATTATGGGTTATGATAAACAGAGGGCAAAAAGACATGAATGGAGAGTAAAAGAGAGAACCATTTTTGCCATAGGGTATTTTGGCGGATGTCTTGGAATCTTACTGGGAATGAGTACATTCCGCCATAAAACAAAACATAAAAAATTTGTTTATGGAATTCCGTTTATTCTTTTTCTCCAACTGTTAATCATTGCAATAATATTCCATAGTAAGTATATAAATCCAAATACTTACAAATTATTGAAAAAATGATTGACATAAATCAAAAACAATGTTATTATAAGTTTGTTGTAAATAGTTGCAACACAATATTTATTATTTTGGAGGAATTACACATGAACAAAGGTACAGTTAAATGGTTTAACAATCAAAAAGGTTTCGGATTTATCTCTGATGAACAAGGAAATGATGTTTTCGTTCACTATTCAGGACTTAACATGGATGGTTTCAAGTCTCTTGAAGAAGGACAAGAAGTTGAATTTGAAGTTGTTAACGGAGCTAAAGGACCTCAAGCTACTAACGTTACAAAATGCTAATCAAATAAAGTTATTCAGTGTGCCTTTTTCTAATATATAAATTTTTATAATTTTTATACAGAATTAGCTATATTGTTAAGAACGAACTTGATTAAAGGTTATCCGAAAGGATAACCTTTTTTGGTATTAGTAATTCTGTATGGATGGGAGTGTCGTGATGGAAGTTCAATTCTTACCTGTAAATAAAAAAATCAAGGTAGAGCCCGGTACCAGCTTACTTCAAGCTGCCATAGATTCTGCTATTGATGTTAATGCAGTATGTGGGGGTAACGGTACTTGTGGAAAATGCAAGATGTTAGTTACCAAAGGAAACATAAAAGATTATGATGAAATAGAAAAGCAGTCGTTGACCAATGAAGAATTAAACAAGGGTATGCGCTTATCATGCAGAATGAAGATAGAGAGTAATTGTTGTGTTATTGTTCCGGAGGAGACGAGAAAGAGAACAACTGTTACAAAACAAAAGAAAATAGAACTGGATAAATTAAGTAATTATGGGGTATCCATTGATATTGGAACTACAAGTGTTGAGGCCTGTTTATTTGATCTGGACAAGCAATACAGCTTAATACAAATTGCGAGAAATAATCCTCAAAGAGCTTACGGTGCAGATGTTATTTCCAGGATAAGTTATTGCAATCAATCTGTGGAGCATCTTAATAATTTACATAGATTGATCCGGGAGTGCTGTAATGAATTAATTCATGACTTATTGGCAGGCTGTGGAATATTGAATGAAGATAATTTAAAATCCAATAAAATTGAGGATGTTAATCTTAGAAATTTGATTTATAATAAAATTAAAAAATGTGTGATTCTTGGGAATACAACAATGAGTCATATTTTTCTTGGAAAAAGTTTGAAAGGATTAGCCAAAGTTCCATTTGAAGAGATCAATTATGATATTCAGTACTTATCTAATGATGAGAAACAATTCCATATGAGCTTGGAAGGTGAAATTATTGTACTTCCTGGAATATATGGACACGTTGGCTCAGATACTCTTGGCTGTATCTTAGCTACGGATTTTGAAAAACAAAAAGGAATCAATCTTATAATAGATATTGGGACCAATGGTGAAATGGTAATTTCTAAGGATGGTACTATGATATGCTGTTCTACTGCAGCCGGGCCGGCATTTGAAGGAGCATCTATCTATCAGGGAATGAGGGCAATGGATGGTGCTATCAAAGGAGTTTATATAGATAAGCAGGATATCAGACTTGATGTTATTGGAGAGATTAATCCGTCAGGAATTTGTGGCTCCGGTATTATTGACGCAATTGCTGAACTGATAAAAGAGGGGATCATTGATGAAACAGGCAGAATTTTAACGTCAGAAGAAACAGACTCTTCTTTGGCATCCCGGATTGTCAATGAAAATGGAATGAAGTTTATTCTGGGACATTCGAAAGATGGGCGGAACATAGTATTAACACAGCAGGATATAAGAGAAGTTCAATTGGCAAAAGCTGCAATCAACGCAGGGACGATATCTTTACTTGAAGCAGCAGGGGTAGAAAGCAAAGATATAAACAATATATATATTGCGGGAGCATTTGGCAGTAATATAAATATTGATAATGCAATTGTATTAGGACTGCTGCCAGATATTAACAGAAGGAAATTCAGGCTAATCGGGAACGGCGCATTAAATGGCGGGGTAACGATTCTATCAGGAGAAAAGACCATTGAAGAAGTAACAATAATAAGTAATAAGGTAAAACATATTGAACTTGCCAATGACGATGGATTTCAAAAAAGATATATTGATGGGATAAATTTTAGCCATCAGACAAGTTCCACTGCTGGATTTTAACTAAGGAGAAGTATATGAAAATAAACATAAAGCAATATTATAAAGAATTTCTTAATCACATTCATTTTCCTTCTTTTATCTATTATTATGAGACAAATCGTATACTTGGAATGAATGATTCTGCAAAAAAAATTCTTGGTGATGATATTCGAAATGTAAAAGATATATTTAATGTAAGGCCTAAACTTTCTAAAAAGACATTATCAAACGGAAGCCTCATTTTATACAAGCAAGAGATGAATTCCAGATATGAGACAATATTAATTGATATGGAAGTAAATGTTGTGGATATCGATGAGAAGCATATGTGCATTGTTTTCTTTGAATATACCTATAAACAAAATTTTAGTAAATATTTAAAGGATGAAATTCCAAGGATCTACTGGAAGAATAGAGAACAATCATACCTTGGTATGAATGAAAGTTTTAAAAATGACTTTTCTATTACTTTATCCAATGAAGAGATACAAAAGACAAATTTTCGGAATATTGATTTTATGAATTTCGAATTTGAAGTTATGGTCAATGTAGAGGAACTGCGGGTTATAAAGGCAAGGGAACCCTTATATGATATGCTTCAGGTGGTAAAAACAGATACTGGACATAATGTTTTTATTGTGAATAATAGAATACCATTTTTTAATAAAAATGGAACAGTATTAGGCTTATTAGGAGTGTACCATCTGGTATTAGATAAGGAGGAATTTAAAAAACAGTATTATATTGCTTTAAAAGAAAATTATGATATGTATGAAGAGCAGGTAAAATTGAATCAATTTTTTGCTGATTTACTTAGAATCACCCAATCAGGAAAAGAATATAATCAAATTCTCGGTGAGATTTTTGATGCTATTGTAAGGCGGGTGGATATAGATCATATCAATATATATAAATATTATACAAAGGAAAAAGAAATGGAATATCTTTATGCCTGGAATCAAAAAAAGAAAACGAAAGTTGGTAAACTGAAAGGTGATACCTTTCGTGATCTTCGTAATGTAATATCCCGGGAATTAAGAAAGAACGAATATATATTAATAAATTCAGGTGAGGAGGAAGAGAAATTTAAAAGATTATTAAATTATAGTAATATTAGAGCATTACTTCTATTCCGCTTGAATGTTAGAGGAAATAATAAAGCAATCATAAGTTTTGGGGATATGAAGGAGAGAAAATGGACACCGGATATAGTAAATCTTTTAAAGGATGTAACTTTGCTGATTCAAAGTGTTTTTTATAGACATTCATTAGAACAGGAAATAATGGAATTAAAGCAATTACAATATGCTTCTCCAGGAAATGATTCACCGGATGGCTGCTAACTGTCACATTCCCCTTTTGGCAGAGGGAGGCAGTTGATATGGCTCCGGATAGATTTAATACAATGATAATAAATTGAATTTCTAGTATAATATGGTATAATACTCACGAAGGGAATTTTGCTTGCTTGCAAGGGCAAAATTGCCCGGGGGACCATAAACGTTTTTTGTTTATGGTATAATATAAACACTTAGGGAGGTATTTTCGAGCTTAGGGATAAGACTTCAACAGATACCGAATAGTATGAAAGGAGAAGGGAATATGAGCATTACTATAAAAAAGTTTGGACAAACTTCAAATAAGGAGGAAATCAAACTTTATACATTAACGAACCGCAATGGAATGTCAGCAGCATTTACTAATTATGGGGCGGTATTAGTAAGTTTAATGGTTCCGGATGGAAAGGGCAACCTGGATGATGTAGTTTTAGGATATGGTAACTTAGAAGGATATCTTAAAAATGGTCCTGGACTGGGCTCTTTTATTGGACGTCATGCAAACAGAATCGGCAATGCCAGTTTTGATATTAATGGAAAGACTTATGACCTTGAAAAAAATAATGGAAATAATAATCTCCATGGTGGCTCTATTGGATATAATAAAATGGTTTATGAAACAGAATATTTTGAAGAGGAAGATTCTGATACGATAGAGTTTTCAAGACTGAGTCCGGATATGGAGCAAGGATTTCCTGGAAATCTGGATATTTGTGTAACATACACATTAACGAATGATAATGAATTGGTTATTGAATATCTTGCTGTTTCCGATCAGGATACACTTATTAATTTAACAAATCATTCTTATTTTAATCTGGCTGGACATAAGTCAGGAACTATTTTAAATCATAAAATGATGATAGACTCTGATTATTTTACACCTACAACAGATGATTTGATCCCTACAGGTGAAATACGTGATGTTACTGGGACACCAATGGATTTTAGAACGTTAAAAACAATTGGTCAGGATATTCATGCAGATTATCTTCCATTAAAACAAGGAAAAGGCTATGACCATAATTATGTCCTTAAGACATCAAAAGACGAAATAATCAAAGTTGCTGAATTAATTGACGAAGGCAGCCAAAGAAAAATGGAAGTATATACTGACTTACCGGGTATGCAGGTCTATACAGGCAATAATTTAGGAGAGAATGAGAATTGCAAAGAAGGTGCGGCATATCATCCTTATGATGGTGTATGCTTTGAAACTCAATTTTTCCCTAATTCCTGTAATCTAAAAGAATTTAAGCCTTGCCTGTTTAAGGCAGGAGAAGAATACGATTACACTACAGTTTATCGATTTACAACTATTTAAGTAATAACCAGGTTTTTCTGCTGAATATTTTAAAGTGGGAGGAATTTTATGAGAAGAAATAATATTTTTGCATAGCAAAGGCTATTGCAAATAATATCATAAATAAGAAATGTATAATATTTAAATAGCCTTTGCTGTTCCTAAGAAGATTAACATTTAGGAGGGCAAAATGAGCTATCAGAAAGCAGAACAGGTTTTACCATTAGAATTGGTGGAATTAATACAAAAATATATTGATGGTGAATATATTTATATCCCAAGAAAAGAAGAAAATAAAAAGCCATGGGGAACCAATACGGATACAAGATATGAACTAAGTTTAAGAAATTCTAATATATATAAGGAATATCTTAAAGGGATATGTGTGAAGTCTTTGGCTGTAAAATATTGTTTATCATCAAAAAGTATACAAAGAATTCTTTTAAATGAAAAGAGAAATGACAGAGAATAATTTAAAGAAATGAGTCAGTGTGGTTAATAAACTCCATTGGCTCATTTTTGTTTCTAAATAAGAATGAGGTTTCCTTAAGCAATAAATTACAATAGAATAGGGTTGGATATAAAATAAAAAAGGAGGATTTTTTATGAGAGAAGATATTTTTAATGAGTAGCAAAGGCTATTCATTAATATAAGTAAATAGTGAAATAGCTTTTGCATATCCAGAATATAAAATATGGAGAGGCAAGATGAGCTATTTAAAAAAAATTCAATGGGAGATAGAGCTGGATTCGTTACCAGCAGTAACAAGAAACTGCCCTAAATGCGGCAAAAAGATTGAATTTATCAATACAGAAAAATTCAGGGTGAATGCAAATCGTAATCACATAGATATATGGTTGATCTATCAATGTTCCCAGTGCAGATCCACATGGAATATGACAATTTATGAGAGAATCAATCCCAAAGATATCAGCAAAGATGAATATGAGAAATTTATTGCCAATGATAAAAAATTAGCAAAGAAATATGGATTTGATATAGGGATCCATAATAGAAATAAGGCAGATATAATATTATATGGAAAGAACAGGACTCAGATCAGGCGTCATATTAGATATTGGACAGCCTAATTTGAGTCTTATTGATTTTATCATTATTTTCATAGCCATTTATAATTTGCGGAACATCAAATATTCATCTCCATATGTCCCATCTTTAAATTTAAAGGCTTTTTCTCTTGTTCCAATCATCTCAAAGCCGCATTTTTTATATAATCCAATTCCACGCTCATTATCACACATAACTTCAAGTTCAATTTGCTCATAACCAGCGTCTTTTGCCAAAAGGATCAGTTCTGATAATAAGGAAGATCCAATTCCAAGGTGCCAGTATTCTTTTTGGATCGAGATACCAAATTCTGCTCTATGGATATATTTCATCAGATTTTTTACGCAGTTTAATCCACCGCATGCTATAATTTTTCCATCTATCGTTGCACAGATCAGTACATTTTTGGGATTAGATTCTAACTCTTTTAAGTATCTTTTCTCTTCTTCAATAGTAATCGTAATTTCCTCCGGGTAACGGGCCATATATAATGTTTCATTAGAAGTTCCCTTCATATGCTCAATAAGGGCTTTTGCATCACGAGGGACAGGACTTCGTAAAATACATTCTCTGCCATCTTTTAGTTTTATTATCTTCGGGCCAAACTTCATATCAAATCACTCTCCTTTATTATAATATGTATAACAAATGTCTCTATTATATTAATCATTATCTGTTATAGTTCTTAGTTGTTTTATTCTTTAAATATGAAATATACTCTTTTGATTTATATTTAGTTCTTTTGAGGTTAAATGAATCAACAGTTCTTCCACAGCTGATAAAGTTGCCAGAGCACATATAGAATAAGTTAAAATGGATGTATTTATAAATGGATAGAATATAGGGAAGCAAAACAAAATAATACCTGATCCTTTATTGGCGAAAGTATGTATAATCCCAAAAGTGTGATATTTTATAAATACAATGGACATGGATAGAAGACGAAGGATCAGAATTATAACTATCCAGATGAAAATTAACCTAGGAATATCTACAATGGGATATAATTTAATAAATATTACGACAGTCATGGTAAGATCTGCGATAGAATCCAGTTTTGCTCCTAATATGCTTGCTGCTTTTGTTTTTCTTGCTATATAACCGTCTATCATGTCACTAAACCCACTTATAATATACATTATATAAAATGGAAGATGAAACGGCTCTGTAAAAAAGAGAATGATGGATAGTATGATTCTTGAACACGTTATGATATTAGGAATATTTTTCATATTTTCACCTCCGCCTTTAAGGTATCATAATACAAAATTTGTCATGTGGCAATCATATTTTTAGTTTAATAATGCAATGAATAATATAACAGGGGAATGACTAGGTTTATAATTATAATATATCAGCCCGCCTGACAATATAAAAAGCCCGTTGGAATAAAAATCGATTTGATGCAGGCCGGAAAGGCAGCCAAATGATTTTATTCCAACGGGTTTTTAATACTCGTATAAGCAAAGTACCCTGTTTTGATTATTATTTTGTACCGTAAATTCTATCCCCGGCATCACCAAGGCCAGGAAGAATATAACCTTTATCATTTAATCTCTCATCTAAAGCACCGATAAAGATATCTACATCAGGATGAGCTTCCGTAAATTTCTTAACACCTTCCGGGGCAGCAATGAGGCAAAGGAAATGAATCTTTGAAATTCCACGCTTTTTTAATAAATTAATTGCGGCAATAGCAGATCCACCCGTTGCAAGCATAGGATCCACAACAAAGATTTCACGGTCTCCCGAATCTGCCGGTAATTTGCAAAAATATTCAACTGGTTCTAAGGTTTCTTCGTTTCTATATAAGCCAACATGGCCAACTTTCGCATTAGGGATTAAATTCAAGATTCCATCTGCCATGTGAAGACCGGCACGAAGGATAGGGACGATACACAATTTTTTTCCTGCAATTTCTTTTACAGTAGTTTTCATAAGAGGTGTTTCTATTTCAATATCAGCAAGAGGAAGTTCTCTGGTAGCTTCATAACAGATTAACATTGCAACTTCTGAAACCAGATCTCTAAATTCTTTCGTAGATGTTGTTTTCACTCTCATAATACCAATTTTGTGCTGTATTAATGGATGATCCATGATTGTAACTTTTGACATTTTATTACCTCCAGGTGTTTTGGAATTTTGTTCATTGTACGACGGGGCCGTTACACTATTTTTTATTATAACATTATTAAATTGTCGTGAAAAGACTTAAATTAATGAATTCCCTGTTTTTTATTGAGTGCAAACTACCTTTAGTGTGCAATTTGCACTACTTTTTTATCACAGTTCAGCCATAAGCTCGATTTCGCTATGCTGCATCTCGCTTAGGCAGAGCGCCATATAGAAAGTAATAAACAAATTGTTCTTAGTGTGCAAGCACCCACGTACAATTTGTTTATTACTTTCTGCATGGCTGAACTGTAACAAAATTTTTGGAAATTAATATTTACAGTTGCAATATAAATTAAAATACCTTATTATATACAGAAAGCATGATAAACCCTTGATAATACTGGGTTATAGCAATTATAACCCCAAGGAATAGAATTAAAATAATGAAGGGAAGGGATAATATGAATTATAATATAGCCGTCATTCCAGGAGATGGAATTGGACCTGAAATTGTGGAGGAAGCAAAGAAGGTATTAGATGCAGTTGGTAGAAAATACAATCATGTGTTTCATTATACAGAGGTCCTCATGGGTGGTGCATCCATTGATAAAACTGGAGTACCTCTCACTGAAGAAGCTTTAGCTGCTGCCAAAAAAAGTGACTCTATATTGCTTGGAGCTGTTGGCGGAAATGTTTCAACCTCTCCATGGTACATATTACCTCCTGCTCTAAGACCGGAGGCCGGATTATTAGCACTTCGCAAAGGATTGAATCTTTTTGCCAATATAAGACCAGCTATTTTATTTGATGAACTAAAAGGAGCCTGCCCTTTAAAAGATGAGATTATTGGAAATGGATTTGATTTTGTAGTTATGCGGGAATTAACCGGTGGTTTATATTTTGGTGAACGAAAAACTGAAGAAGTAGATGGAATTCGAACCGCATATGATTCTCTCGTTTATAATGAGAATGAGATTAAAAGAATTGCAAGATGGGCATTTGACATAGCAATGAAAAGAAATAAACGAGTCTGCAGTGTAGATAAGGCGAATGTACTTGATTCTTCAAGACTTTGGAGGCAGGTAGTAAAGGAAGTTGCAAAAGATTACCCTGAAGTAGAATTAACAGACATGTTGGTAGATAATTGTGCAATGCAGTTGGTCAAGGATCCAAAACAATTTGATGTAATACTGACAGAGAATATGTTTGGTGATATATTATCAGATGAAGCCAGCATGGTTACAGGTTCTATTGGTATGTTAGCATCTGCAAGTCTTGGGGATACTAAATTAGGATTATATGAACCAAGTCATGGCTCTGCACCAGATATTGCAGGCGAGAATAAGGCGAATCCAATCGCAACAATTCTTTCAGCTGCAATGATGCTTCGTTATTCTTTTGAGCTTGAAGAAGAAGCTAATGCAATAGAAAATGGTATTAAAAATGTTCTTAAGAAAGGGTATCGAACTGTTGATATTATGTCAGAAGGTAAAACAATGGTTGGAACTAAGGAAATGGGACAATTTATCATAAAAGAACTTTAAAACTTTAAAGTAATATAGTACAATGATGTTAACGATGGAAAAGGTGGTAATTATATGAGAAGTGATGCTGTAACAAAGGGGATGCAACAAGCACCCCATAGATCTTTATTTAATGCACTTGGTTTAACAAAAGAAGAAATGGAAAGACCACTTATAGGAATTGTTAGTTCCTATAATGAAATCGTTCCTGGACATATGAACCTGGATAAGATAGTAAATGCAGTTAAGATGGGTGTTGCAATGGCAGGTGGGACACCACTTGTATTTCCAGCAATAGCAGTATGTGATGGTATTGCCATGGGACATATCGGAATGAAATATTCCCTGGTGACCAGAGATTTAATTGCAGATTCTACCGAAGCTATGGCAATGGCTCATCAATTTGATGCATTAGTTATGGTACCTAATTGTGATAAAAATGTACCAGGGCTATTAATGGCCGCAGCCAGAGTGAATATCCCAACCATATTTGTAAGTGGGGGTCCAATGCTTGCAGGTAAAGTGAATGGCTGCAAGACTAGTTTATCAAGTATGTTTGAAGCAGTAGGCGCCTATAGTGCAGGTAATATGACATTAGAAGAAGTAGAACAATATGAAAATAAAGCCTGTCCAACCTGTGGTTCATGTTCTGGTATGTATACAGCCAATAGTATGAATTGCTTAACGGAAGTTCTTGGTATGGGACTTAAAGGCAATGGAACAATACCAGCAGTGTATTCTGAAAGAATAAAACTTGCCAAACATGCAGGTATGCAGATAATGGAGTTAGTGAGAAAAGATATTAAACCTAGAGATATTTTAACAAAAAAAGCATTCTTAAATGCACTTACCATGGATATGGCTTTAGGATGCAGTACCAACAGTATGCTTCACCTGCCTGCGATTGCTCATGAAGCAGGAGTTGAACTTAATGTTGATATAGCAAACGAAATTAGTGAAAAAACACCTAACCTTTGTCATCTTGCACCTGCCGGCCATACGTATATGGAAGATTTAAATGAAGCTGGTGGGATTTATGCAGTTATGAATGAAATTAACAAAAAAGGGTTGTTATATACAGAGTGTTTAACAGTTACAGGAAAGACAGTTGGTGAAAATATAGAAGGATGTGTTAATCTGGATCCTGATACAATCAGAACAATTGACGACCCTTATAGTGAGACAGGTGGAATTGCCGTATTAAAAGGAAACCTTGCTCTTGAAGGATCTGTTGTAAAACGCTCAGCAGTAGATCCTGAAATGATGAAACATGAAGGACCTGCAAGAGTCTTTGATTGTGAAGAAGACGCAATTAAGGCAATCAAAGGCGGAAAAATCATTTCTGGTGATGTAGTTGTAATCCGGTATGAAGGACCAAAAGGTGGACCGGGTATGAGAGAGATGCTTAATCCAACCTCAGCAATCATGGGAATGGGGCTTGGCTCCAGCGTAGCACTTATTACGGACGGACGTTTCAGCGGTGCATCCAGAGGGGCAGCAATTGGTCATGTAGCGCCGGAAGCAGCAGTTGGAGGCAACATCGCACTTGTAGAAGAAGGAGATATTATTCAGATAGATATTATGGCAAATACTCTTAATTTTGTAATCTCTGAGGATGAATTAGAGAAAAGAAGGGCAAAATGGCAGCCAAGAAAGCCAAAAGTTACAAGCGGGTATCTTGCCCGTTATGCATCAATGGTCACTTCAAGCAGCCGTGGTGCAATTCTTGAAATACCTGCAAAATAGGTCAGAAACTCAAATTAATTTAAGTAATGATGTCAGGGGAACATAATACTAGAAAGAGGTGCAATATGCAATTAACCGGATCAGAAATAGTGATTGAATGTTTAAAAGAGCATGGAATAGATACAGTATTTGGGTATCCTGGTGGTACGATCTTAAACATTTATGATGAATTATATAAACATAGTCATGAAATAACACATATCTTAACGTCTCATGAACAAGGTGCGGCTCACGCAGCAGATGGATATGCCAGAGCAACTGGAAAGGTGGGAGTCTGTTTTGCGACCTCAGGTCCAGGGGCAACTAACCTTGTAACTGGTATTGCTACCGCATATATGGATTCAGTACCATTAGTAGCAATTACTGCCAATGTAGCGGTACCGCTGCTTGGGAGAGACAGCTTTCAGGAAATTGATATCGCAGGGGTAACAATGCCTATTACAAAACATAATTTTATCGTAAAAGATGTTGAAAAGCTGGCGGATACCATTCGCAGAGCATTTGTGATAGCAAAGACAGGAAGACCTGGTCCTGTATTAGTAGATATTACAAAAGATGTTACAGCAAATAAAGCAGAATATACAAAAAAAGAACCTAGTATTCCTAAAAGATCCACCAGTAAAATTTTAGACAGTGACATTGAAACAGCAGTAGAATTAATTAAATCAGCAAGAAGACCTTATATCTTTGTTGGTGGTGGAGCTGTTATTTCGGAAGCAGATAAAGAATTAAAAGAATTTGTTTATAAAATCAATGCTCCCGTAGCAGACACACTTATGGGAAAAGGTGCTTTTGATGGAGAAGACCTGCTCTATACAGGAATGCTTGGTATGCATGGAACAAAAACTTCCAATCTTGGAGTTACAGAATGTGATTTATTGATTACCGTTGGTGCAAGATTTAGCGATCGGGTTGTAGGAAATCCTAAAATGTTTGCAAGAAAGGCAAAAGTTCTGCAAATTGATGTGGACCCGGCAGAAATTAATAAGAATATTTTAACTTATTCAAGCATAATAGGAGACATAAGGGAAGTATTGCAAAGATTAAATGATAGATTAGAACAATTAGAGCATAAAGAATGGATTGATAGAATTGTGGAACTTAAGAATAAATATCCACTCCACTATAAACCATCTAAATTATGCGGACCTGAAATTGTAGAGAAGATATATGAAATAACCGAGGGAGATGCCATTATATCTACAGAAGTTGGCCAGCATCAAATGTGGAGCGCCCAATTTTTCAGATATAAAAAACCTAGAACATTAATAACATCTGGTGGTCTTGGTACCATGGGATATGGTCTTGGAGCTTCGATAGGTGCTAAACTGGGTATGAAAGACAAGTTAGTTGTAAATATTGCTGGTGATGGTTGTTTTCGAATGAACATGAATGAGATAGCTACAGCAACCAGATATAATATACCGATTATACAGGTGGTAATTAATAATCATGTATTAGGTATGGTTCGCCAGTGGCAGACTTTATTCTATGGAAAGCGTTATTCTAATACAGTATTAAATGATAAAGTAGATTTTGTGAAATTAGCAGAAGCAATGGGAGCCGTTGGAATACGAGTTACTACTATTGATGAATTTGAAGATGCATTCCGTAAAGCAATTGATTTAAAAACACCAGTAGTAATCGACTGCCAGATTGATGAAGAAGATAAAGTTTGGCCAATGGTTGCCCCGGGTGCAGCAATCAGTGAAACCTTTACAGCAGAAGATTTAGAAAAGAAAGAAGAAAACTAATCCATAATGTAAAATAATAGAAAATATTGTAATTTGAAGGAGTATTGACTAAAATTTAACTTTGCTTTATAATATTAACCAATTAAAGTGTTCATGAGTTAAAATACATTCATGAGTTAAAATATTAAGGAGGATTTTCAAGTGGGTCGTATTTATAATTTTTCAGCAGGTCCAGCTGTGCTACCTGAAGAAGTACTAAAAGAAGCAGCAGAAGAAATGTTAGACTATAAGGGAACTGGAATGTCAGTAATGGAGATGAGTCACAGATCGAAAGCATATGAGACCATTATTGGAGAAGCAGAACAAGACTTAAGAGATTTAATGAATATTCCCGACAATTATAAAGTATTATTCCTTCAAGGTGGTGCTTCCCAGCAATTTGCGATGATTCCTATGAATCTCATGAAGAACAAAGTAGCAGATTATATCATTACAGGTCAATGGGCTAAGAAAGCATATCAAGAAGCAGCTATCTATGGGAAAGCAAATGCAATCGCATCTTCTGCAGATAAAACTTTTTCATATATTCCGGATTGTTCGGATCTGCCGATCAGTGAAGATGCAGATTATGTATACATATGTGAGAATAATACAATTTACGGTACAAAATTTAAAAAATTACCAAATACAAAAGGCAAAACTTTAGTAGCTGATGTGTCTTCTTGTTTTCTTTCTGAACCAGTAGATGTAACAAAATATGGAGTAATCTATGGTGGTGTTCAAAAGAATATTGGACCGGCAGGAGTTGTTATTGTAATAATCCGTGAGGATCTGATCACAGAAGATACTCTTCCTGGTACGCCGACCATGTTAAAATATAAGATACATGATGATAATAAATCACTTTATAATACACCACCAGCATATGGAATTTATGTTTGCGGCAAGGTATTTAAATGGATCAAGAAGATGGGTGGACTTGAAGTGATGAAAGAAAGAAATGAAAAGAAGGCAAAAGTTCTTTATGATTTCTTAGATCAAAGTACTATGTTTAAAGGTACCGTTGCGAAAGAAGACCGTTCCTTAATGAATGTTCCATTTGTAACCGGTGATGCTGAATTAGACGCTAAATTTGTAAAAGAAGCAAAGGCGGCAGGCTTTGAAAATCTGAAAGGCCATAGATCTGTTGGCGGTATGAGAGCAAGTATTTATAATGCAATGCCTTATGAAGGTGTAGTAAAACTTGTTGAGTTTATGAAAAAATTTGAGGAAGAGAATAAATAGAAGAGGTGTTATTATGGTAAAAGTAAATTGCTTGAATCCTATAGCAGCGGTAGGAATGGATTTATTCTCTGCTGATTATGCTAAGACAGAAAATATGCAGGAGGCAGATGCTGTTTTAGTTCGAAGTGCTGCAATGCATGATTTGGAATTACCTGAGAATTTAAAAGCGATAGCAAGAGCTGGTGCAGGTGTGAATAATATTCCATTAGACAAATGTGCAGGGAAAGGTATTGTTGTATTTAATACACCAGGTGCCAATGCCAACGGTGTAAAAGAATTAGCAATTGCCGGACTTTTGCTTGCTTCCAGAGATATTGTGGGTGGTATTAACTGGGTTGCTGAGAATAAAGCAGATGAGAATATTGCTAAAAATGTTGAAAAGGCAAAATCAAAATTTGCCGGTAGAGAAATTATGGGTAAAAAATTAGGTGTCATTGGGTTAGGTGCAATCGGGGTATTGGTTGCCAATGCCGCCAATCGTCTGGGAATGAAAGTATATGGCTGTGACCCTTATATTTCAGTGGATCATGCCTGGAATTTATCCAGAGATATCATCCATGTAAAAACCAACGATGAGATCTATAAAGAATGTGATTATATAACAGTTCACGTACCTTTACTTGATGAAACAAAACATATGATTAATACAGAAACGATCAGTAAGATGAAAGATGGAGTGGTAATTCTTAACTTTGCAAGAGATTTACTTGTAAATGAAGATGATATGGGCGAAGCTCTTAAATCAGGTAAAGTGGCAAGATATGTAACAGATTTTCCGAATGCAAAGACTGCAAATATGGAGGGTGTCATTGCGATTCCACATCTTGGAGCATCCACGGAAGAATCAGAAGATAATTGTGCAGTTATGGCTGTAAAGCAAATCATGGATTATATTGAGAATGGTAATATTAGAAATTCTGTAAACTATCCAAGCTGTAATGCAGGAATCTGTGAATCTGCTGGCAGAATTGCAATTAATCACAGAAATATCCGCAATATGCTTAGTCAGTTTACATCTGTATTCTCAGGAGAGAATATTAATATTGCCAATATGATTAATAAAAGTAAAGGTGAATATGCATATTCCATCTTTGATATAGAAATACCTTCTACTGAGGAACTTGTGAATAAACTCGCAAGTATTGATGGAGTGCTGAAGGTAAGAATTATCAAATAAAACTTAATTTAGGATATGATATGGCATACGGTGTTAGAGAAACATTATATTTAATGAGTCTCTGACACCGTAATTTATTTATTGTCTCCATATAACATAAATTATGCAATTATAAAAAATGAACAAATAGAAATATAATATTTAGTGAAATATAAACAGTTTTGCTATTCAAAGCTAAGTTGTATGATATAAGTATTGACAAACCTGGATAGCATGATATAATAAAAACTGTTATATACATACGAGTTTATAAGCGAGGGAATTGTACATAATGACTAATAATAAAAGAGTGACAAGAGCCGACGTAGCGAAGTATGCAGATGTTAGTGAAACTATAGTATCTTATGTGATTAATAACAACCGGTATGTTGATAAGAACAAAAGAGAACGAGTGGAAGAAGCAATAAGAGTATTGAATTATCGACCTAATAATGTGGCCAGAGCCTTAAAAGGCAAGCAAAGTAATCAGATTATATTTATAGCAGATCAAATTACCAACGAATATTTCAGCCGTATTGTTAGTGAGATGGACAAATTTGCATATAATAAAGGATATTTAATATCTTTATGTGCCAATAGAAATACCCAAGAGTTTGTGTCACAGGTAATTAGCCGTCAATATGATGGAATTATTATAAGCTCAATAAGCTTTCCAGAAGAATATGTGAAGCAATTTGCGGATGCTAATATCCCATTGGTGCTCTTTATGAATCGAAGATATCATAACCTGCCCAAGAATGTAGGAATTATTGACTCAGGATTATACAGTGGGGCAAGAGATTGTGTTAAGTATCTGGTGGCGAAAGGCAGAAAGCACATTCTGTATTTAGATAGAATTAGTTCTAAAGGAACTATAAGTACAATGGATGATTTAAGATTGAGCGGATTTGTAGATCAGATGGGTGAGAGTAAATTAGATTTTACGAAAGAGCAGATTATTGCTGGTTGTTACTCAGAAGAACAGGTAGAAAGAGAAATCATAAAAAGAATCCAAAACGGGCTTAAAGTAGACGGCATTTTTGGAAGAAATGATATGTTAGCCTGTGTCGCCATGTCTGCTGTAAAGAAGTTAAATTTAAAAGTACCAGAAGACATATCAGTAATTGGATTTGATAACTCGTCCATAAGCAGGTTCTGCAGTCCTAAATTAACCACTATGGAAATGCAGCGGGAAGAAATTAGTAAAGCAGCAATTGATATGCTCCAAATGATTATTGATGGAAAAGACGGTGAGCTGAAAGCCGCGTTTAAAACGAATCTAATCCGTAGAGAAAGTACTTGTGATATTTAAATGTTTAATGAACGAATTGATGGGAATCATTATTTTAGATGAGGCAGATTTGTTCTGAATCGGGGCAAATCTGTTACTCAAAAGGTAGATTTTATTAGATAATAAAATCTTTTTAAATGAGAAGTGTACATACGAGTGTATGCTTCCAAAATATAGTAAGATTTTAGAGAATTTTTTAAATTTAAGTGAGAAAGTTATACTTATAAGAAATAACAATTTATTTATATTTATCGAATGGCTTCCAGCTGTAACATTTCCTGAATTAAGTTTCGCCTGATAATATATGACATCATGGGAAAGCATAAATATGTGATTGTTATCCTTATAAGTAACTTAATAAATTTACAAAAAGGAGAGGATTAAAATGAGTAAAATGAAAAAGGTATTAGCATTATTGTTAATCGTTGTATTAACAGTATCATTGGGGGCCTGTAAAAGCTCTAAAAAAGAAGAACCTAAAGCAGATGTAACAACGGAGGATGGAGAGCCAGCAGGTGAAGAAGTATCAGAATCAGATGGTGAATATGAATTTACAGAACCAGTTACTATAAAATTTGCTAATTATGCAGTTTTAGAGGCAGGTTATGATAAATTCTGGGAAGATGTAAAAAAAGGTTTTGAAGAAAAATATCCAAATATCAAAATTGAATATATGACAGCAGAATATGGACAAATGCTTACACAAGTTGTTACCTGGGCCGGCGGCGGAGAAATTGTTGATCTGGTACTTGGTGAGATTCCCTGGATACCAACCCTTGCAGATGCAGGTCTTGCAGTTCCGGTAACAGATGCATTCTCAGAAGATTATTTATCACAGATATATCCTTCTATGTTGGAAGCTACGAATGTAGATGGAGTTCCTTATGGAATACCAATGTATGCATCACCATTTGTAATGTTTTATAACAAGGACTTATTTGAACAAGCAGGCTTAGATCCCAATGCTCCACCAACAACAGTAGCAGAAATGATGGAAGTTGCACCAAAGCTTGCAGCTTTAAAAACAGCAGACGGAAATCCGGTTTATCCTTTTGGTATGACAACAGGTTCAGTATCCGTATCCGGTTCCTGCCTGACTTCTTTAATATATGGTTTTGGCGGCTCTGTACTTGATGCAGATGGCAATCTGGATGTAGATAATGACGGATTTAAACAGACATTTGAATTCATAAAAGAATTAGATGATAAAGGATATAATCCTCAGGTTAGTAAATTAAAAGATTTAAGAAATTTATTTGCACTCGGTCAACTTGGTATGTACTATGATACATCCTGGGGATTTAATGGAGTAAATTCTATTAATTCTACTGCAAAAGAATTTATAGCTTCTGCTGCACCTTTATCCGGCGGAGCAGGCAAAGGAGAAAGTTTAATTCAAGCTCATACATTTATGATGGCAAACAATGGTGAAGCTCAGGTTGAAGCAACAAAATTATTAATTAAATATATCCTTACAGAAAAAGTATTAGCTCCATATCTACAAAATGTTGCACCAGGTTATCCTTCTATGAGCGCATTAAGTGAAATACCTGCAATTACAGAATCACCAGTACTTTCAGGGGCATTAAGTTCATTGAATACTGCAAAAGGAATTGCTAATATTCCAGCAATAAATGACTTTAATATTGAACTTACATCATTAGCTCAAGCTGTTACGGTAGATAATAAAGATATAGATACTGCAATAAATGACTTTAAAACTTCAGCAGGAAGTATTTTGGGAAATTAACAAAAAATAAACTGGCAGGGGAAGTATTCCTCTGCCAGACTAAAACAAAGACTAATCTAGATTGCACATAGGATTTATGGAGAAGAAAGATATGAATAAGAATGAGAATAGAAAGGGGAACTTATAATGCAAATCAAGTCAGGATCACTGGATTCCCGTAAGACAAAAGGTGGGCCATTAATCAAAAAAACTACGAAAGATAAATTATTTGCCCTGGCATTACTTACCCCAAGTATCATAGTTACAGTTATGTTTATATTAGTACCGGTATTTGATTCCGTTATAAAAAGTTTTCAAAATTATAAAATTAAAAATATTATCGCTAAAATACCTGGCGAGTGGAATAATTTTGACAATTATGTAAAGTTATTTTCAAATAATAAACTCTTACCTTCAATTCAACTGACATTAATATTTGTTGGAGGAGTAGTTTTATCCCAGTTTATTCTTGGAATGGCAATGGCTTTAGTTTTAAACTCAAACTTGAAAGGGGCAAGGTTCATTCGAAGCGTCATGATGGCTCCCTGGATTGTGCCAACAATTATATCTGGTCTTATATGGATGTGGATATATCAACCACAATATGGGTTGTTAAAATATGTAGTAAATATATTTAGTTTTGGTAATGTATCAGATTTTGCAATGTTAAATAATCCAGCTACGGCTCTTTTAGGAATTGCAATTGCGGCCCTTTGGAAACAGATTCCTCTTACGGCACTTTTACTCGTATCAGGACTGGCAAATGTGCCAGAAGAAACCATGGAAGCTGCAACTGTAGATGGTGCGAATGCAGTGGATCGATTCTTTCATATTACGATACCATATATGAAAAGCGTTATTAAAGTTACTGCATCAATGGCTATTATTGAGAACTTTAAACAATTCCCTCTTATTTGGACGATGACGGGCGGAGGCCCTAACAATTCAACAAGTACATTAGCAATTTTAAGTTACAGGGAAGCATTTGTATCAAATAATCTTGGTTCGGGAGCAGCAGTGACTACTGTCTGGATGCTGCTGATGATTGTAGTTGTTGTACTGTTCAATTTTGTCTTTAAAGATACAAATGTAGATTAGGAGGGATAATACATATGAAAAAGAAACAGATTATTTTTGGTACCATTCGCTATCTGGTGGTTGCATTGATTTTATTATTTCTCTTATTCCCATTATATTGGGTTTTAATAACATCTTTTAAAGAAAATATGGAGGCATATAAATTCCCGCCTACATTCTTTCCTCAATTACCAACAGCAAAAGCATATATTAAGTTATTTACAGAAGATCAGAATTTCTTTCGTTATTATATAAATAATTTTATTGTATCTGGAGCATGTGCTATATTAACTACTTTTATGGCCATTATATCAGGATATGCCCTGTCAAGATTTCATTTTAAGTGGAATAAGTGGGTTGTAGCAGCATTTACTTCAGCACAGATGTTTCCAATTGTAAGTCGTATGATTTCATTGTATGGACTTATGGGAAAGATGAATTTGATTAATACACAGCAAGGGTTAGTTTTGGCATTGACTGCTGCAATGATTCCATTTTCCACTATGCTCATGGCCAGCTTCTTTGACAGTATACCAGAAGTTCTGGAAGAGGCAGCCTTTATTGATGGTGCAGGTAGATTTAAAATTTTATTTTCTGTAATTATGCCATTGGTAAAACCAGGTATTGTTGCAGTTGGAATCTATTCTTTATTAATGACATGGGATGATTACCTTCATGCAAGCACGCTAATTCAAACAGACTCCCTTCGTACACTTTCGGTAGGTGTTTCAGTCAGGTATTTAGGAGAATTATCTTATGATTGGTCACTTGTTAATACAATTTCAGTAATTGGAGTTATTCCAATGTTACTTCTATTCTTTTTCTTTCAGAAGCATCTTGTGAAAGGACTTGTGCAGGGAGCAGTAAAAGGATAAGTAAAATTGACTAAAATATGAATGAAGAAAGAAGGACATAAAATGTTAGTAACGAATAAAGAAAATATAGAGCATGCAAGCCGTAATGGATATGCTATCCCAGCGATCAATACACAGGGTGGCAATTATGATATCATATGGGCCATTTGCAGGGCCGCCGAAGAGATGAAGTCCCCCATTATTCTGGCACATTATGTATCAACAGGCGGATATTCAGGAAATGATTGGTTCGTAGAGGTATCAAAATGGTGTGCCAATAAAGTATCCGTTCCCGTATCCATTCATCTTGATCATGGTGACAGCTATGAAATATGCAAAGAAGCATTGGAACTTGGCTTCACATCAATTATGATTGATGGTTCAACAAGACCAATTGAAGAAAATGCTGAAATAACCAATAAAGTTTTAGCTGAAGCAGAAAAATACGATGTAATGGTTGAAGCAGAAATTGGAGAACTTGTGCGATTGGATGAGAATGGCGCAGCAACAGAGAATAAAAACATTGCAAATCCAGAAGATGTTCGAAAATTCCTTGCTCTGTGCAGCCCGGATTCCCTGGCCATTGGAATTGGAAATGCCCACGGTTATTATAAAGGTGAACCAGATATTAAACTGGAAGTCCTAAAAGCAGTAAGAGAGTTTTCAGATATTCCACTAGTACTACATGGTTGTACAGGGATGTCAGAGAGCGTGATTAAGGAAGCCATTGGACTGGGAGTAGCTAAAATTAATTTTGGTACAGAAATCCGTTATAAGTATGTAGAACATTACTCAGAAGGACTGGAGAATCTAAATCATCAGGGACATTCATGGAAACTGTCTCAATATGCCAATGATAAACTGACAGAAGATGTGAAAGCAATTATACGATTGGCAGGATCCGAAGGAAAAGCACCAGTGAATAAATAATATCAATAAAAGGGAGGAAAAGATGAAGAAAAATAGTGAGATTACATACAAAGAAATATATAAACAACCAGATTCTTTTCAGGCAATCAACAATTCAATAGAAGAAATTTATAAAGTATTGGACCAGGTATTTCATAGCGATGAGACGTACGATGAATTGATTTTTACTGGATGTGGAACCTCCCTCTACCTTGCTCAGGCTGCAGCACAAGTGTTTTCAAGTTATAATAAAATATCAGCAAAAGCTGTTCCATGTTCTGAATTGTACTTTTTCCCGGAAACTTTTCTGGAAGATAGAAAGGTATTGGTTCTTCCAATTACAAGAAAAAGCTATACAACAGAGGTACGCATGGCCATTGATAAGGTTCGTTCTTTTGAAAATGTAAAAACATTAGCAATTTCCTGTGACAGAGACAGTAGATTATATAATGACCATATGCTGCTATCTCCCGAAGCTGATGAAAAAAGTATTATTATGACGGGTTCCTTTACCAGTATGGTATATTTATCTGTAATCTTAGCAATGTACGCAGGTGGGCAAAGAACGAAAATTGACATGATGATGAATTATAAGACAGTTGCGGAAGAATTATTGGAAAAGATGGATAGACTTGCAAAATCTATCGTAGAGGAACATAATAATATTAATTTGTTTGTTACTCTTGGGCAAGGTGTTTATTATGGAATCGCCAATGAATGTATGAATAAGATGAAAGAAATGGGTCTTACGAATTCAGAAGCATATTATGGAATGGAATATAGACACGGGCCAATGAGCTTAGTAGATGAGAATACACTGATCATATCTTTGTGTCATTCAAAAACCAATGAAACAGATGCAGGCATTTTAAAAGAGATGAAAAGTTATGGTGCAACAACGGCAGCCATTGGGGAAGGGGTAAGTAAATCTATGTCTGATGCAGATTATACCCTGGATTTAGATTATGGTTATAACGATGACCAATATGCACCAGTCATTGGATTTATCGGTCAATTTATTGGATATTATATAGCAGAGAAAAAAGGGATTGATGCAGATAACCCAAGACATTTAGCGCAGGCAATTGTTTTAAAATAGTTATGAACAGAAAAAAGAAAAGAGGAATGCTCCATGAAAAAACAACTTAATGTTGGGTTTATTACGACCCTTTCAGGAAGATGGCCCAGAGAACTTCCTGAAAAAAGGATGAAAGAATATGGGGAATGGCTTGAAAATAATCTCAAGGGAATAAATTTAATCAAGGCAAAATCTTTGGGAGATTCTCCCCAGGCAATAGAGAAAATCTCAAATCAATTTAAAGCAGAAGCCGTAGACATTATTATTATGGTCTATGGTGCATTTACAGGAGATGATGCATCTACCTGCCTTGCTGAAAATCTGGAAGTACCAATTGTCCTTTGGGCACCTCATGAACCAAGTTTTGATAAAAATGACAGATTATATGCTAACGCATTGGTAGCTGTTACCATGAATACAGCATCATTAAAGAAACTTGGACATACTTGTTACCCTGTCTATGGGGATAAGGAAGAAGAGGCTATTGCATTAAAAGTAATTAATCTGATTTCAGCATATAACACAATAAAGAAATTAAAAGGCACTGTATTAGGGCTGTTTGGTTATCGACCTACTGCTTTTTATAATTCCAGCTTCAGTGAGAGCCTGATTCGAAAGACTTTTGGAATCAGAATGGAAGAAACAGATCTGAAAGTGGTATTTGATGAAATGGATCATGTACCGGAAGAAGCATACGAAGCAGATATGAAGAAAGTAGGAGAAGATTATGCTGTCAGTCATCTCCCAGAAGGACATCTTGAAAATCATTCCAAATTATATGTTGCACTAAAAGAACTTATGAAGAAACAAGCCTATGATTTTGCTACGATTAAATGCTGGCCGGAAATGGGGAATCTCCATACGACTCCTTGCGCAGTATTAGGCAGGCTGGCAGATGAGGGAATTAATATTGGCTGTGAAGGTGATATTGATGCGGAACTGGCGCAGATCGTCCAGCATTATCTTACCGGTCTTCCAACCTTTATTACGGATATGATCAATATTGATGAAGAACAAAATATAATGACTTTCTGGCATTGCGGAAATCCTGCTCCTTCTTTAAAAAATCCAAAACATGACTTTACCATGAATAATCATCCACTGGCTGGACAAGGAACTGCCTTCTATGGGGCATTAAAAGAAGGTAAGGTGACGATAGCAAGATTCTGTAATATTGATGATTCATATAA
The DNA here is from genome assembly GCF_003752155.1 of Mobilisporobacter senegalensis. Classification (GTDB taxonomy): domain Bacteria; phylum Bacillota; class Clostridia; order Lachnospirales; family Lachnospiraceae; genus Mobilisporobacter; species Mobilisporobacter senegalensis. The sequence goes on from NZ_RJVG01000011.1 coordinate 56,243, forward strand.
ATTATTCTTACTTAGAGGAACCTCTATCGATATGGACCGCTATACAAAAGGAGCTATGGCTAATATAAAGGTAGATGCTCCTGTTAGAGACATTGTAGAGAGAATCATGGAAGAAGGAATTCCTCATCATTACAGTATTGTTTGGGAAGATGTTGCAGATTCTATGATAGCTGTCTGTAAACTATTAAATATACCGGTTATTGAGATGTAAATATATTATTTTAATAAATTATTCATAGATCTAAAACAAGGGCTGCTCATTTTGATAATGAAGCAGCCCTTAGCATTGATTTGACACATATCAGACAATTACAGCTTCTGCAAAACATTCCGGCAAGTGAAAGTTCCAGGTCGGGATATCAATTTTTGTATAGCTGCCATAATGAGCAATAGGGATATCATTATGACAAAGTTTATAAAAATTACATCGTATTATGTCACCGGGTGTAAACAGATCTTTCCCAAAAAGATCTTTTACATATTGCAAAGGAATGGTTACTTCAACATTCCAGGAATCCTTATCAATTTGTGCTGCACATACACATCGTGCATTGGTAAACTCGGTATAAACTTTTCTTCCAGGTGGCTTTTCTCCAAATCGATTAAGCATGGCACCGTTAGCATTCATTTCAATATTTACATAGGTCCCTTTCTTTTCTTCAGGTGCAAAGTCAATGAAGGCTTCCATGGCACTATCTTGAAAAACAGGATCTTCATTATTAATAAAAGTCCGTAATGGATTTTTTTCTTCACATTTCATGTAAATGATAAATCCTTTCTCTTTGATATAGGCCATTTTTCCATAAGCTGCCGGTCTATAATCTCCACCCCAATTGTATTTGTCAATATAAAAAGTGGGACAATCACTTAGTTGGGATTTTTCTTCAATCGTATGTACTTCATATTTCATAACTATTCCTCCAATAGGTAATATTAATTAATGATCCAGTGAACTATATTTCATTATACAGGATATAAATGAGAATAGTTCATATTGTCATGCAATCGTTTGCGTAAAAACGTATACAAATTTTACTATGCCTGTGTTAAGCTTTAAATACAGGAAAAGCAATAAACTAAGGAAAGGATGATAGTCATGGAAAATATAGATTTAGTTTATTTAGATAAAATGGAGCATATTAAAAAGAATGAATTTGATAAAACATTATTGGATAACCAGAAATATTTAAAAAATATAATGGAAAATTCAATACAATACCAGGATTCCTTAGGATGGTTAGATATATCTGAATGGGCAGGAGAAACAGCCATTTCCAACATTATGGAGAAAGCGGAAAGAGTACGACGTAACGCAGATGTATTTGTACTGGTGGGAGTGGGCGGATCCAATCAGGCTGCCAGAGCGGTCATTAAAGCATTACAAAACGATAACGGACCAGAGATACTGTATGCAGGAAATAATATTTCTGCACATTATGTAAGGCAGCTATTGAAGAAATTAAAAGATAAATCCGTATACATCAATGTAATTGCCAAGAATTTTGAAACATTGGAACCAGGAATCGGATTTCGTGTTTTAAGAGAATATCTGGAAGGAAGATATGGAGAAGAAGCTAATAAACGTATTACTCTGACAGGGACAAGAGGAAGCAGGCTGGATGAGATTGCCAGAGACAATGGTTATGATTTTCTTACGTTCCCAGACAATATCGGAGGAAGATACTCTGTACTTTCAGATGTGGGATTGTTTCCTATGGCAGTGGCAGGTATTGATATTAAATTGCTGGCACAGGGTGCAAAGGATATGCAGTCCTATCTGCATGAGTGTGATCCAAAAGAGAACATTGCCCTAAGATATGCGACTTATCGTAATCTTTTATTGGAAAAGGGGTACGATATTGAAATGATGGCTTTTTTTGAGCCACAGCTTCATTATTTTTCAAAATGGTGGATTCAATTATTTGCAGAAAGTGAAGGCAAAGACAATAAAGGGATATATCCGGTCTCAGTAAATTATTCGGAAGATCTCCATTCTGTGGGACAATATGTTCAAGATGGACAGAAGATAATCTTCGAGACATTTATTGATGTGATCGAGCAAAATGAAAGTCTAATATTAACAAAAGATCATGTAGATGACAAGTTTGACTATCTGAATGATAAAGACTTCTGGGATATTAATAAAGCTGCATTTGAGGCGACCATCTACGCTCATAGTGATAGTGGAATACCTTGTTTGAAAATTACATTACCAAGTTTAAATGAATATTATTTCGGAAAGATGTTTTATATGTTCGAGTTTGCCTGCTATGTTTCCGGCAGCATCTTGGGAGTGAATCCTTTCGACCAGCCAGGAGTTGAGAACTATAAAGGATATATGTTCAACAAGTTGGGCAGGTCTGATGAGTCTAAGTAATCTAAAGACTATGAATGAATTTAATATTTTTGTTGACAGAGCATGCTTTAAGGGAGGAAGCTAAGTGAATTTAATATTTTTACTTGTAAGTTTTTTGGCATCTGTAGCGGGAGGTATTTGCGGAATCGGTGGAGGTGTGATCATAAAACCTGTACTTGATGCAATTGGGATTATGGATGTAAGCTCTATCAGCTTCTTATCAGGATGTACAGTACTTTCTATGTCGATTATATCAGTAATGAAATCATTAAAAAGAGATAAATCAATGGTGAATTTAAAAACGGGAACATCCCTTGCACTTGGGGCAGCTATTGGAGGGATACTCGGGAAAGAGATGTTCCAATATGTATATCTGGTCTTGCCGGATAAGGATAAAGTTGGAGCTATACAAGCTGTTGTATTAGTTTTTATCACAATCAGCACCTTGCTCTATACAATTTATTCTTACAAAATTAAGACACATCATATTGAAAATTTACCGGTATGTGCTATAATAGGATTGTTTTTGGGAATATTATCTACCTTTCTGGGAATCGGTGGAGGACCTATTAATTTAGTAGTACTTACATATTTCTTTTCAATGGACATGAAAAGCGGTGCAGTAAATTCCTTATACATTATAATGTTTTCACAGTTCACAAGTTTAGTGAATACGGTGATTGGCGGTACGGTTCCTAAGTTCAGCATACTCGTATTAGTACTTATGGTAATTGGCGGAGTAGCTGGCGGTATGGTTGGAAGTAAAGTGAATAAGACCATATCCATAAAAAATGTGAATAAATTATTTATTACTTTAATGGTAGTTATCATTTTTATCAATATATACAATGCAGTAAAATTTTCAATAGGATTCTAAAAATAAATAGTTTATTGTATCTGTGCTGAAAGAACATATTAATATAAGAATTTACATAATCTTTATTTAAGAATCAGTTAGGAGTTAATCACTATGGTACCAAGAGATATTTTGATATCAGTTATAGATGGCCAAGGCGGAGGAATCGGAAAGAGTATTGTCAGTAAATTAAGAAAACAGATTCCTAAAGACAGTGGTATTACAATATGTGCTTTAGGCACGAATTCTACGGCAACGAATAATATGATAAAAGCAGGTGCCGATATTGGGGCAACAGGGCAAAATGCAATTGTAAGGACAGCCAGGGAATCTCATATAATTTTAGGCCCAATGGCTATTGTTGCAGCCAACTCCATGTTAGGAGAACTAACACCTGCAATGGCACTGGCAGTCAGTTCTTGTTCTGCCAGGAAGATACTGATTCCGCTGAACCGATGCAATATTACAATTGCGGCAGAGCTGAATTCAACGACGGAGGTCTATATTGATTACAGTATTAAATTAGTCAGCCAGTATATTGATCAATTAAAATTATAGTCAACAGATTTTTTGATATCCAACAAGGAGTAGGAGAAAAGAAAGAGTATGGATATACACAAATTATTAGAACAAGTGAAAAATAATGAAACTTCTATTGCTCAGGCAGAAGAACTTCTAAAGAAACTGCCTTATGAAGATTTGGGATTTGCAAAGTTAGATCATCATAGAACCCTGCGTTCCGGGTTTGGTGAAGTTGTTTATTGTGAAGGAAAGTCCATGGAACATCTTAGGGAGATATTTAGAAAGTTTTACGAACAGGATATGAATGTATTAGGAACCAGAGCATCGGGGGAACAATATGAAGAAGTAAAATCAATTTTACCAATGGTACAATATGATAAAGTATCCAGGATCCTTTCAATACAGAAAAAAGAAATTCTAAGAAAAGGATGTGTTGCAGTATGTACCGGAGGAACTTCTGATATACCAGTGGCAGAAGAGGCAGCCCAAACCGCAGAGTTTTTTGGAAGTAATGTAATTCGAATCTATGATGTAGGAGTGGCAGGAATACACAGACTGCTTTCCAAAGTGGAAGAGATCCGTAAGGCAAATTGCATCATTGCAGTAGCAGGAATGGAGGGAGCTTTAGGCGGTGTCGTGGCAGGTCTTGTTGATAAACCAGTGATTGCAGTTCCTACATCCATAGGTTATGGTGCTAATTTTGGTGGATTATCTGCCCTGCTTACTATGCTGAATTCCTGCGCAGAAGGTCTTTCTGTCGTGAATATTAATAATGGCTTTGGAGCTGGTTATATTGCAACACAGATAAATCGATTAGGATATGAAAATGGCAGTAATTGAGATAGACATCAGCAGATCAAAGTACAATACTCCTGTTTATTTATACTAGAAGTGTTGTAAAATCAAATTATATATGGTAGAATCATACAGAATGTTCTATGAAAGAACATACCGTGGAGAATCACGACTTATAAACAAATCTTGATGAAAAATTACATATTATAGAATATAAGATCACGAAGATCATTTAAGAATAAATTTCGGAATGGAAATTTTATTTTAATGATCTTTTTTTTGACTCGATTTAAGAAAGGAAAAATATCTAAACATGAAGATTATAAACGCACAAAAAGAAGACTTAAAGCAGGAAACATCAAATATTGGAGGAATTATCAGCATACTTATTGTTGTTTCATTGATATCTATTCTTATTTGCATAGGGCTTGGTCCTGTAACGGTTACACCCGGAAATGTTGTTAAAATACTTATAAATTTAATTCCTGGTTTTGACGGGGTTATTCCACACACCTGGGAGCAGCTTGACCAGAATATTGTTCTTGGACTGCGGCTTCCAAGAGTCTGTCTTGGATTTGTAGTTGGAGCATCTTTGGCTGTTATCGGGGTTACTATGCAGGCTCTTGTCAGAAATCATCTTGCGGATCCATTTATTTTGGGAGTATCTTCAGGTGCAGCGGCTGTTGCAACGTTAGGAATGTTATTCGGAGTGTTCGCTTTCCTTGGCAAATATTATCTCTCAATAAGCGCTTTCATTGGTTCTGCAATAACTATAATTTTTGTATATGTGATTTCCCAGGTACGGGGGCGTATCAATATTACACAGTTGCTTCTTTCAGGTGTTGCAATTTCAATGATTATGGATGGGGTTACAAGAATTATAACTCTTAGTGCTCCCAATGCATTGGGGCTGCATAATGCAACTTTTTGGATGTCAGGAAGTCTTGCAGGTGCTAAATGGGGATACCTCACATTGCCTTTAGTGGTTTTGCTTATTTGTATGGCTGTTCTAATGGTAAATTACAGAGGACTTAATCTGCTTTTACTGGGAGATGAAAGCGCAGGGGCGTTGGGAATAAATGTGGCAAAACTGCAAAAACTGTTGATTTTGGTAGCGTCCCTTATGACAGGAGTAACTGTTGCTGTCAGTGGAACAATTGGATTTGTTGGGCTTATGGTACCTCACTTTACGAGACTTATAGTAGGAGGAGATCACCGCAAGGTTTTGCCTATTTCTGCTCTGCTGGGTGGAATTCTTGTGATATGGGTTGATGTTGCAGCAAGGATGCTTATTGCACCTGAAGAAATGCCTGTTGGTATACTTACAGCAATTATAGGTGGGCCCTTATTTATTTGGCTTTTGAAGCGGAATACAAAAGAAAAGGCCGGGAGGTGAGCATATGAGATTACAAATTGAAAATCTTTCTTTTTCGTATGGGAGCATAGATGCTGTAGAGGATATATGCCTTAAAGTAAAAAAAGGAGAATTCATTGGGCTGATTGGACCAAATGGCAGCGGTAAGTCAACGGTCCTGAAAAACCTTTATCGAGCACTTAAGCCTGATAAAGGAAGTGTAATGCTGGATAATGAGAATCTTTTCGCAATGAGCCATAAAGAGGCTGCTCTGAAACTAGGAGTCGTAGGGCAGGAGAACGAAGTACCTTTTGAATTTAAAGTGGAAGAAATAGTTGCTATGGGACGTAGTCCTCATAAAAAGCTATTTGACATTGATACTGCTGAAGATAAAAGAATTGTTCATCATGCCCTTGAACATCTCGGTATGGAAAATATGGCAAAGCGAAGTTATCAGAACCTTTCAGGAGGTGAAAAACAAAGGGTAATAATAGCACGTGTAATTGCACAGGAAACAGATTTTCTTATATTGGATGAGCCAACGAACCACTTGGATATAAGCTATCAGCTTCAAATATTTGATTTTGTTAAGCGGCTAGGTGTAACCGTACTTTCTGCAATTCATGATTTAAATATGGCAGCACTTTATTGTGACAGGATATATGTTTTAAAGAACGGAAAGATTGTTTTAAGCGGCACACCTGAGGAAGTTCTTACACCCGAAAATATATATTCCGTATATGGTGTTCGTTGCGATGTTACTATTCACCCTATTACGGGAAAGGTGGCAATAACGTTTTTGCCTGCTGGAATGGGTATATAAATTAAAATTAAAGGAAGAAAAATTATGAAAAAAAACCTATTTGCAATATCAATAATACTTATGCTAACATTAACACTCTCAGCATGTGGGAGTACAGCCCCGTCTGCACAGAAAACACCTGATTCCTCCGTGACTGAGACTTCTCAAAACTCCAGTAAAGAAGAAGGAGAGTATCCAATGACTTTTAATAACTACGGCAGAGAGGTCGTTATCAATACAAAACCTCAAAAGGTTTTAACACTTGGACCTAACTGCACAGAGTTATTTGTAGCATTGGGACTTACAGACCATATTGTGGGTAATAGTCTTAAAAATCATAGTAGAGGACCGCTTCCTGAATATGCCAAGGAGTTTGAAAAAATCCCTGAACTTAATTACGGAAGTGCTACACGTGAGGCTGTTATTTCCAGTGGAGCTGATTTTATATATGGATTGGATTGGGAATTTGGAGGAGATAGTTTAAATACTGACGAACTTGAAACCTACGGTATATCAACTTATATGAACTCTGCTACTTCTATGGAAGAGATTTATCAGGAAATCTTGGACATAGGTCAGATATTTGGGGTCACGGATAAGGCACAGGCGTATGTTGAGGACCAGAAAGCCCGTATCAGTGCAGTACAGGAAAAAATAGAAGGGAAAGAAGCTCCAAAAGTCCTGATTTATGACAGCGGTAATGACGGTGTGTTTACATGCAGCGGAGTAAATTTTGAATCCTTGTTAATTGGAATGGCAGGTGGAGAAAATCTGTTTGGAGATCTTACCGAAAAAGCATGGATAACGGTAAGCTATGAGGAGGTTCTGGCAAGGGAACCGGATGTTATAGTTATACACGATTATGACAGCCCTTCAGTGGAAGAAAAAATTGCTGAAATTAAGGGGAATGACATGTTTGCTCAACTTGACTGTGTGAAAAATGAACGTTTTGTTACTATTGAGCTGGAAAGTGTACTTCCAGGAAATCGTATGGCTTATACTGTTGAAAAATTAGCGAAGGGATTCTATCCTGATTTGTTTAACTAGCCCTCCCAAATTAAACATAACATGTACAACCGTGAGTTTGCAGTGTCAAATCTCGATATTGAGAATGAATTGTAGTTATTAATAAATCAAATAAGTAGGGACTATCGCAAAATTATGCGATAGTCCCTTAATATTTCTTCATATTCACTTGTCAAACGATATAGCAAGATATTGTAATGGAAAAATAATTTTCTAATATACTATTAATCATAATTCCAATGCTATCTTTTGAATAAGTTGATAAATACTATTATAATCTTTATTATATTCCAGGCATATCTTTTTAACACTTTCATATTCCGGGTAATAAAAAGTATTCTGATTATAAGTACATACTTTGACCAGGGCATCTCCGTAAGGAGTTGCCACTTTTCTTACTTCCCTGCCCAGAGTAGTTCTTGTATCTTCATGTTTTCGAATTCCAATTGTGGTAGTGTGAGTAAAGATTATTTCTTCTAAAAGTGATAACTTTTCTTCATCACAGATGACACCTAACATATATGCGGGCCTATTTTTCTTCATATAGATAGGAGTATAGTAAACATCTTTTGCACCTTTTTCCAATAATAAATCCATTGTAAAAGATAATGCTTCTCCGCTGCAATCATCGATATTAGCCTCTAATACCCACACTTTATCATTGATGGTATTACCACTATTCACTGTGATGTCTTCAATAAGCATTGCTCTTAAGATACTTGCCTGTTCATATTCCCGTTTTCCGGCTCCCAGACCAATTCTATGGATTCTAAAATCCTTTGGAAGGGAATCCTTTGTTCTGATGGCAGCTACAATTGCGGCACCGGTTGGAGTTACTAATTCTCCTTTGACTGAAGTGATATGCAAGGGAATATGATGTTCTGCTGCAATATTGGCCACAGCAGGTACAGGAACCGGAAGAATTCCATGCTGACATTTAATATGACCGGTACCCTCATATAATTCTGATACGATTACCTCTTCAATGCCAAGATTATCAAGGCAGATAGCAGCAGCCACAATGTCAACAATGGAATCTATGGCTCCTACTTCATGAAAATGTACTTCTTCAATAGATTTTCCATGGGCTTTTGCTTCTGCAACTGCCACAATATGGAAGGTTTTCTTCGCAATTTCTTTCGCTTTTTTGGAAATATCAGAGTTATCTATGATTGTGTTGATATCATATAAATTTCTGTGATCATGTTGACCCAGCTGTATAGGAGTATGATTATGGTCGTGATCGTGATTCTGAATATGAGTATATTCATGTCCATGGTCATGTTCACCATTATGATTATGATCATGAGAATGTTCATCATCCATATGGGAATGGCCATTCTGATCCAGTATAACATCAAAATCACATGCATCAATGCTGGATTTTATCCTGCGGCCAATTTTAATTTTATATCCTTCTACATGAAGGCTATTAAGACCAGCCATTAGAACATCCTGACTTGCACCTAAGTCTAATAGTGCGGCGACAGTCATATCTCCACTAATTCCTGAGTAACATTCTAAATATAAAGTTTTTTTATTCATCTTTTTTCCAGCTTTCTATTATACTTTTCTTTTAAGTATCTATTTCTTATTTGATCTTTTGATTAAATCATTAGCCACGCAGCTTTCTCTTGTAATAATTGAAAAAGGCAATTCTACTTTGATAGGGAGATTCTTCCCATTTTCAATACGGTCAATCAAAATCTTGGCAGTCATCTTACCCAATTCTTCCATAGGCACATGAATTGTTGTCAACATAGGAGAAACATATTGTGCGGTATCAATATCATCAATACTGATAATTGATATATCAGAAGGGACATTAAGTCCTTGTTCTTTTATCGCTTTCATTGCGCCAATTGCAGTCAGGTCATTGGCACAGAATAAAGCAGTAACAGGGGATCCTTTTTCTAAGAATTCTTTTACTCCATTATATCCCCCTTCTGAGGAAAGAGGTGTCACAATAATATTTTCACGGGTAACAGGTAAGCTTAGGGAATTCATGGTATCTAAATATCCCTGATATCTTAATTCTTTATTCTTTTCTCCTACATAGCCAATTGAAGTGTGTCCAAGATTATGCAGGTATTTGATTGCGGCAACAGAAGCTTCGTATCCATCACATATTACCTGGTCAAAATCTGTATCGATAGTGTTGAGTCCTGTATATACTACATGCTTATATTGTTTTTTAATAAAGGTCAACAGGTTTTTATCAAATCTTCCAAGTACTGCAATACCATTTACCTGATTGTTGGATATCATATGAAAGGTATTGGCATCATTAATATCATAGGCAGAGAAAGAATATTTCATGATATATCCCTGTCTGAAAGCCTCCTGTTCAATAGCTCTGGCTATTTGAGAGAAAAACGGGTCATTGGTTGTACTATTTGAACGGGCAAAAATGCAACCAATAGTTTTCATTGGTGGCTGTACATATTCTGTATTATTGCCTAACTTTAGATTTCTGGCGGTAGAGTTGGGTATATAATTTGTTTCTCTTACAATTCTCCAGATAGTATCCTGAACTTCTTTGCTGGCAACTTTCAAATTGCTGTGATTAATTACCCGAGAGACTGTAGACACGGAAACTCCAGCCATTTTAGCAATTTCTTTTAATGTCATAGAATCCTCCCATTTAAACTGATTTTTGGTTATAGCTGAACTGTTACGATTTTTGTATTCTTGAATATAAAAATCCATATGGTATATACTCAAGTTTATCTGATGACTACCAGCTGTAACACTCCCACTTCTAAAGTGGAAGACAACAGCTGCTACGTCCTAGATAAGTGGGGCTAAGATTTAGATGTGGTAAAAACCACACCTGAATTAAGGTTCACTTTATTATACTCATTCTATTATAACATTACGATTCTTTATTATGCAAACGTTTGTGTAAAAAACATAGAAAATTCATAGGATTCTAAATTTAAATATGATAATATCAATTCAGAAAGATGAGAAAGGTGGTATCAGATATGAAAGGCAATCTATTGGTTGTTCACGGTGGCGGGCCAACTGCAGTGATTAATTCATCCCTATATGGTGTAATCACTGAGGCAAAGCAAAATGATAAAATAGATAAAATATATGGTGCAATTGGAGGAACAGAGGCAATTCTTAAGGAAAATTTCCTGGATTTAGGAAAGACAAATGACGAGAAGTTAAAACGATTGCTTCATACACCTGGAACAGCGATAGGTTCTTCAAGATTTGCGTTGGAACAGGAAGATTACCAGGAAATGGTCAAGATATTCAAAAAAAATAATATTAAATATGTGTTATTTAATGGGGGAAACGGATCCATGGATACCTGTGGAAAGGCCGAGAAGGCATGTGAAGGGGAAGATATTTATGTGGTAGGTATTCCTAAGACGATAGATAATGACCTTTCAATCATTGATCATGCACCGGGATTCGGCAGTGCTGCAAAATATATTGCGGCCACTACAGCAGAAATAGGGGCAGATGTTAAATCTCTGCCAATCCATGTTTGCGTTATTGAGGCAATGGGCAGAAATGCAGGATGGATTACTGCAGCTTCTGCATTGGCAAGGAAAAATGAAAAAGATGCTCCTCATTTGATCTACCTACCTGAAAGGCCATTTGATGAAGAAGAATTTCTGGAAGATGTAAAAAAATTATATGATGAACTTGGCGGTGTAGTGGTTGTAGTAAGTGAAGGTTTAAAGAATAAAGATGGTGAATCCATAGTTCCGCCAATCTTTAAAACAGAACGGGCTATTTATTATGGCGATGTAAGTTCACATTTATCTAATTTGATCATTAAGAGATTAGGGATTAAAGCAAGAAGTGAAAAACCGGGACTGAGCGGACGGGCTTCCATTGCACTCCAATCAAATGTAGACAGAGAAGAAGCAATCCTGGTGGGAAAAGAAGCAGTGAAAGCAGCAGTTGCAGGGCATACGGGAGTTATGGTAGGGATAAACCGTATTCCGGGACAGAAATATAAGATTGAAACTTCATTAATTCCAATTGAAGAAGTTATGATGCATGAAAGAGTGCTGCCGAAAGAGTATATCAATGAACGGGGCAATGATGTTACGAAAGAGTTTATCGATTGGTGCAGACCTTTGATTGGTGAAGATTTATTAGATTTTTTAAGTTTCAAAGATGAGATGTAATGATAATGAAAGAACAGAAAGGAAGAAAAATTTGAAACATATTTATTTGAATTTAAAGAGATTTGATATCCCAAAAGAATACGGCGGTGTAAACAGTATTGCAGACCCTGGTGAATGGGGAAAGTATATTGTGGAAAATACAAGAGAAGAATTAAGCAGATATAGCAAAGATGAAGTAGAATTTGTTATGTATCTGCCTGAAGCACATCTGATAGGAGCAATCAGTGATCTGGAGAAAGGTGGTATACTTCAAATCGGCTGCCAAAGTGTATATCGTGAAGATACTGCAATTGGAGGTAATTTTGGTGCATTTACTACAAACAGAACCGGCAATTCCATGAAAGCAATTGGCTGTACCGGAACGATTATCGGCCATTGTGAAGAGAGAAAAGATAAAGCAGGCATATTACTTGAAGCTGGCATTACAGATACAGATGCCGTGAATCGTATTCTTAATAAAGAAATCAAAGCAGCAACAAAGGCAGGTCTTAAAGTATTGTATTGTATCGGTGAGAGTGCTGAGGAACAAGAAAACTGGCAGGAAGTATTAAAGAAACAATTATCCGTTGGTTTAGATGGAGTGGATATGAGCAAAATATCAATTGCATATGAACCAATCTGGGCGATTGGACCAGGGAAAACACCTCCGGATAAGGATTACATTGAGAAGATTGCCAGATTTATAAAATCAGAAACCAATGGTTTGCCGGTTACATATGGTGGAGGCCTTAAGGTAGATAATGCGAAAATGCTGGCTTCTATACCGGAAATTGACGGTGGATTAATTGCATTGACCAGGTTTCAAGGGGAAATTGGATTTTATCCCGATGAATATATAGAGATTATTAAAACCTATTTAGGTAAATAATAGATATGAAAGAAAGCGAGGAATCAATATGAAATTATCATTTGAGTATGGACATGGCATGATGGATGCGAACCTGCCAGATAATACAGATGTTTTTATTACAGGAGAAACCGTAAAAGATCCTGCATGCATTCCAGAAGACCAATTAGTAGAAAAAACATTGGAATCCATTCGTAATCCTATTGGGATGGAACCTTTGACCAAACTGGCAAAAAAGGGGTCAAAAGTAACTATTATATTCCCGGATAGGGTAAAGGGGGGAGAACAGCCTACTGCTCACCGAAAGATATCCATTAAATTAATCTTACAGGAATTATACAGTGTGGGTGTTGAGAAAAAAGATATCCTTCTTATCTGCTCCAACGGTCTTCATAGAAAGAATACAGAGAAAGAAATCCGCGGTGTTTTAGGAAATGAGATATTTAATGAATTCTGGTATACACATCAGATCATAAATCATGATAGTGAAGATTATGAACATCTTGTAGATTTAGGGGTAACAGATCGTGGAGATCCGGTTATTATGAATAAATATGTGTATGATAGTGATGTTGCCATATTGATAGGACATACACAAGGAAATCCGTATGGTGGATATTCAGGTGGATATAAACATTGTGCAACCGGTATTACTCATTGGAGATCCATTGCTTCCCATCATGTTCCTGAAGTTATGCATAGAAAAGATTTTGTTCCTGTAAGCGGACATTCCATGATGAGAACTAAATTTGATGAGATTGGCCAGCATATGGAAAAATGTATGGGTAAAAAATTCTTCTGCTGCGATGCTGTTCTTGATACAAAATCCAGACAGATTGAGATTAATAGCGGCTATGCAAAAGAAATGCAGTCAATATCATGGAAAACAGCGGACAAAAGAACTTATGTACCATTTGCAGAGAAGAAATATGATGTTCTGGTATTTGGTATGCCACAATTCTTCCATTATGGAGATGGAATGGGAACAAATCCGATCATGCTCATGCAGGCTTTATCAGCACAAGTGATTCGTTTTAAAAGAATAATGAGTGATAATTGTGTCATTATCTGTTCTTCTGTATGCAATGGATATTTTCATGATGAATTATGGCCATATCTAAGGGAAATGTATGAAATGTTCCAAAAAGATGGCATGAATACATTACCGGATATGAACAGACTTGGAGAATACTTTGCAACCAACGAAGAATATATCAGAAAATATCGCTATACCAATGCATTCCATCCATTCCATGGCTTCTCCATGATATCCTGTGGACATCTTGCAGAACAAAACACTTCTGCAATCTACCTTGTAGGTGCAGAGCAGCCTGGATTTGCAAGAGGAATGGGATTAAAGACGAGAGCATCTTTTGAAGAAGCCCTGGAAGATGCCAAGAAAAAATTTGTAGGACCAAATCCGAACATTTTAGCATTACCTATGACATATAAACTGGCATCTGTTCACCTTACGATGAAAGATGAAGTATATCACGGTTAATGTAAAATAATATAAAATAAAATCTAGCGGGAAGTTAATTCGATTTTAATGCTAAAATTAAAATTGAAAAACGTCCCGCTAGTGCTGGTTCTATTAATTTGCATGAAAGTAATGAATTCATTGCAAAGAATAAATCAATTAAGAGAGGGAGAATGTACAAATGATTAAGATAAAAATGAAAAGGAACGATAAGACCCTAAGGAATAAGAAAGAGATAAAGAAAAATAATAAAGGGATAAAGAAAAACTCAGACAAAAACAATAAAAAAGTATTTTTAAAACTGCCAAAAATATTCAAATCAAAAAGTGATAATACCATACAGCATAAAATATCCAATACAATACTGATGATCGTACTGATACTCACCATTATTGTGGGAGGAAGTGCCGTTGTGCTTAATTATACCAGTTCTATGGGAGTTTTAAATGAATCTATGAAAGAAACAGTACGTTTATCTTCAGCTTTAGTTAGTGCACAATTGGAAGAATATTTTAGAATTGCAGAAGAATTAGGGAAAAATACTAGTTTATCCAAAGAAAGTATTGCCACTTCTCAGAAAAAATTCTTACTTGAATCCAAAACAATACAATATAAATTTATCTCTATTGATTTTATTGATGCTTCCGGTATGAGCATTGCCCAAGAAAAAAATTTAGGAGATCAGCTGTATTACAAGGCAGCTATGAAAGGAAAAGCGTATATTAGTGACCCTGTTCTTGATGAAGAATCCGGGGAACCCAGATTTATCATATCAGCTCCGGTATGGGAAGGAGGAGTTATAGACAGTGAAGTTGTAGGGGTCCTTGCTATCACCCCATCATCTACATTTTTAAATGAAATTATATCTTCTATACATATTGGGGATACAGGTGCTGCATATTTATTAGACAGATATGGGACAACCATTGCAGATCAGGATTATTCTAAAGTAGGAAAATTTAACGCCATCAAGGAAGCAGAATCCGATTCTTCTTACAGCAGTTTAGCTAAGATTAATGGAGCAATGATTGAACTGAAAACCGGATTTGATACATACAGGGTAGACCATTCCTCTAAAATTATCGCCTATTCTCCAGTAGAGAATACCAATGGGTGGAGTATAGGGGTGTATGCGGATAAAAATGAATTTATGACGGAATTCTACCTGTCACTTGTAATTACTATTTTATTTGCAGTGGTATTCATTTCTCTTGCCAATATATTTGGTAAAAAGATTGGAGCACAGATTTCACTGCCGATAGAAAAGGCAGTAAAGCGATTAGAACTCTTATCCGGTGGGGATCTTAATACTCCGGTTCCAGAACCTTTAGTGGAAGACGAAACAGCCCTGCTGCTTAATTCAATGAAAATTACTATTGAAAGATTAAAAAATATTATACAGAGCATATCCGGTTCTCTTGGAGAACTGGCAGAGGGAAACCTATGTATCATATTAGGGGATGAGTATATTGGTGATTTTGCTCCTTTGGGGACATCCATTGGAAAAATTACAGATTCCTTTAATGAATCATTATTGAAGATAAAAGAAAATGCTGCCCAGGTTGCAGATGGCTCAGGACAAATTGCAAGATCAGCAGAAAGTCTGGCAGAGGGAGCTTCTGATCAGGCAAGTACGGTAGAAGAATTAACTGCAACAATTACTGATATTGCAGAAAAAGTGAAAAATAACGCTTCCGGCACTCAAATTGCTAACGAGAAATCATTATCAGTGGGTATGCATGTGGAGACGAGTAACCAGCAAATGAAAAATCTGATGCAGGCAATTAATTTAATCAGTGATTCCTCCAATCAGATCGTGAATATTATCAAAACAATTGAAGAAATTGCAGAACAGACGAATTTATTGTCTTTAAATGCTGCAATAGAAGCTGCAAGAGCAGGGGATGCCGGAAAAGGTTTTGCTGTCGTAGCAGATGAGGTACGGAATCTTGCCTCAAAAAGTTCTGAAGCTGCAAAAGATACTGCCCGTTTAATACAAAATTCTTTAGAAGCGGTAGAAAATGGTACACAGATAGCAGATAAAACAGCAGATTCCTTAAAGGAAATTGTGATTTCAACAAAGGAAATGCAGAATGTCATTGAAGGTATTGCAAAAGCATCAGAAGAACAGGCGACTGCCTTAGAGCAGGTAACCTATGCTGTCAACCAGATATCAGAAGTGATTGAGAATAATTCTGCCGTAGCACAAGAAAGTTCCGCAGCGAGTGAAGAGTTAACCAGTCAGGCTCAATTACTTAATGAATTAGCAGAGCAGTTTAGAACAAGAGTGAAACATTAGTGAAATATATGTTTAAGGTAAGTAATAAAAAAATACATCATTTAGAAAGAAGGGATGCAATGAATCATTTAATCATTAAAAATGGAAATGTATATACGGATGGCAGTTTCAAGAAAGCAGATATTATCATTAAAGATGGAATCATTAAAGAGATAACTTCTGATACCGGGAATTTAGAAGATTTTGAAGTGTTTGATGTGAATGAACAAAATATTGTACCGGGCTTTATAGATGTTCATACCCATGGTGCTGTCAATGTGGATGTAAATGGAGCAACGGCAGAGGATTTAGATAAAATCAGCTATTTTTTTGCCTTGCAGGGCACAACATCCTGGTTATGTTCCATTCTAACAGATACCAAAGAACAGACTCTATGGTGCATTGATCAATATAACAAGCATAAAAACCAGGAATGTAATGGTGCAAAATTAATGGGAATTCATCTGGAAGGCCCTTTCCTGGCCCCTGAATATAAAGGAGCCATGCCAGAACACCTATTGATAGAACCAGATATGGAATTAATAAAAGAATATCAGACAGCGGCCAATGGTGATGTGAAATATATTACGGTATCTCCTGAGGTAGAAGGTATTCCAGATTGTATCGATGATCTTAAGGAATTAGGAATTGTAGTAGCAATTGGCCACTCAGGTGCTGATTATGACATTGCCATGAAAAGTATTAACAATGGTGCAACAAGTGCCACTCATACTTTTAATGCGATGAAATTAATGCATCAGCATTTTCCGGCAATTGCAGGAGCTGTACTGGAATCAGATATTTACTGCGAAGCTATCTGTGATGGAAGACATCTGCATCCAGGTATAGTTCGTCTGCTGATCAAGACAAAAGGTATTGATAAGGTGGTGGCGGTTACCGATTCTATTATGGCAACAGGATTGCCCGATGGCAATTATAAATTAGGTGTAAATGATGTGGTTGTTGTGGATGGTGATGCAAAGCTGGCAAACGGGGGAGCCCGTGCAGGCAGTACCCTTACCACAATCAATGCTCTTAAGAACTTAATGGAATTTACGAAACGGCCATTAGAAGAAGTCATAGTATTATTAACAAAGAATCCAGCTACTATGTTAGGGCTGTACGATAAGATTGGTTCCATATCAGTCGGAAAATATGCTGATTTAGTAGTGTTAAATAAAGATAATGATGTAATTGCCACCTTTGTACAGGGAAAAAGGATCATGAAATAAGTTACAATCAATAAGGGGAACTATTAGACAGATTATATAACTAAAAGTATGATAAAACTTCATACTTATGCATATTTACATCCCAGAGTATAATTACAGCATAAAGAGATGAAAGACCTCAATAAAGAGACGAAAGGAATGTAAATATGAAAGCGAACACCCCAGCGAAATCAAAAAAGAAAGGCAGCAATATCAGTGCTAAAATTCCAAACAAGGTTTGGTTGCTTATTTCGTTTGCAACAGCTATGTTACTTTTGTGGTTGTTGTCAATCAACCCCAAAACTGCACGTAGTTTTCCAAATATACTTGTAGTAGCAAAATCTCTGCAAACCATGATAGAAAGAGGAGTTTTTTTCAAGGATATCGGCAGCAGCTTGATTTCAGTATTATCGGGCTTTGGTATTGGATTCATTATTGCCCTTCCAGTAGCTATATTAATGGCTTGGTACAGACCAGTGCGTAACATAATCGAACCTTGGATCCAGTTTGTAAGAAATATTCCACCACTGGCTTATGTACCACTTATTGTTATATCAGCAGGTGTTGGACGTAAACCTCAGATTATAGTTATCACTATTGCTACTTTTTTAACTATGGCAATTACAATCTATCAAGGTGTAATTAATATTGATGAGACACTCATTAAAGCAGCCAGAATCTTAGGAGCAAAAGATAAAGATATCTTCTTAAAAGTAATCGCACCAGCAACATTGCCATTCATTATAACAGCAGTAAGATTAGGTGCATCCGTAGCTTTAACAACATTAATTGCAGCGGAATCCACAGGTGCGACAGCCGGTCTGGGGATGCGGATAAGGGCATTGAACAATTCTTTTGAATCAGCCCCGATGCTTTTATATATCATCATAATTGGTATCATAGGTATTACAATTGAGAAACTAATTAAAATGCTTGAGAGGAGATTGACAGGATGGCAAGAGAAGAGAGAAATATAAAATTAAAAATAGAAAATGTAAAAAAGATTTTCAATACACGTAATGGAGAGATGGTTGCATTAAATGGAATAAATCTGGATATTCTGGAAAATGAGTTTATATGTGTAGTCGGTCCTTCCGGATGTGGAAAATCAACATTACTAAACATAATTGCTGGATTGTCACAACCTTCTTCAGGTAAAATCTATTGTGATGGCCATGAAGTAACAGGTACTGGTACAGAAAGAGGAGTTGTTTTTCAACAATATGCACTTTTCCCATGGTTAACAGTTAAGAAAAATGTTGAGTTTGGTTTAAAG
This sequence comes from Mobilisporobacter senegalensis, assembly GCF_003752155.1. Taxonomy (GTDB): domain Bacteria; phylum Bacillota; class Clostridia; order Lachnospirales; family Lachnospiraceae; genus Mobilisporobacter; species Mobilisporobacter senegalensis. Next base: position 75,200 of record NZ_RJVG01000011.1, read on the forward strand.
CTGCAAGGGATCAAAGGGCAGGAAGCTTCTGATATTGCAATGAAATATATTAACATGGTTGATCTGAAAGATTTTGCAAATCACTATCCGAAAGAATTATCCGGTGGTATGAAACAGCGTGTTGCAATAGCCAGAGCCTATGCAGTGAATCCATCCGTACTTTTAATGGATGAACCCTTTGGAGCCTTAGATGCACAAACAAGAACACAACTTCAATCAGAGCTGCTTGATACCTGGCAAAAAGAGAAAAAGACATGCTTCTTCATAACCCACGACGTGGATGAAGCCATTATATTAGCACAAAAGGTTATTATAATGAGTGCAAGACCCGGACGCATTAAAGAAATCGTTGATATTGATATTCCTTATCCAAGAAACCAGGAAACCAAAATGTCAAAAGAATTCTTAGATTTAAAGAATCATATTTGGGGACAGGTATATCAGGAGTACTTGGAAGTAAGGAAATAAAGAAATAATTATTAAGACCAAATGGGGCTTATAATTATAGATAAACATTTTAAGGAGGAATGAAGATGAAAAAAGTATTAAGTTTAGCTCTGGTATTAACGATGACTGCTTCAATGCTAATAGGGTGTGGTGGTAAAAAAGAGGAAGCAGAAACAGCACCTGTAAAAGAAGAAACAACAAATACGGATACGGCAAATGATGCTGCTGCCGAAGAGATTACATTAAATGTAGCATATATGCCTAATTATGCCAGTTTATGTACGGTTGTAGCAGGTATGAAAAAAGGTTATTTTGAAGAACAGGGTATTAAAGTTAATTTAGTTGAATTTGCAGACGGACCGACTATAATTTCTGCAATGGAATCCGGAAGTATTGATGTTGGTTACATTGGACCTGGTGCACATAAGCTTGCTATTCAGGGTAAAGCTGACATATTTGCCATATCACACTATGGAAATGCAGATGAAGTAATTGGAAATACCGACAAAGGAGTTTCCAAAATTGAAGATCTGGCAGGCAAAACGATTGCTATGGCATCCGGAACAACCAGTGAAACAATTTTAGATTTAACATTAAAGCAGGCAGGTCTAACCAGAGATGACGTTAAAGTCATGGATATGGACGCATCTGCAATTGTAACAGCTATGCTCTCAGGCAGTGTGGATGCTGCTGCTACCTGGTCACCAAACACATTTGCAATTAAAAAAGAATTAGGGGATAAAGCAGTGATGCTTTCAAACAATAAAACCTTTATTGATATTTTTCCTTCTATCGCATCTTGGATATCTAACCCAGGTTATGCTGAGAAAAATCCTGATATTCTTTTAAGATTTACAAAAGCCCTTTATAAAGCAATGGATTATAGAACTGAAAACCCTGAAGAAGTTGCCGGATGGGTTGCCGAACAAACAGCTTTAGATAAAAATGCAGTATTAGATCAGATTTATGATGGCGATTGGACTACAGCAGCTCAGGTAATTTCATCTATTGAAGATGGTACTATGGAAGAATACTATAAGGCACAACAACAGAACTTTATTGACAGCGGTGCAGTTACAGAAGAAGTTGCAGTAAGCGACTATGTATCATTCCAGAATATGCTTGATGCAGCAAAATAATATGATAGAATTGTCAGTGAAGTAATATAACTTCTTAAACTATTAGGGCTATCGCTTACTGTGATAGCCCTAATGGAATATTATCTTAGGAGATGGACAAATGCTTTTATTATTGATGCTTTTTTTTATGATTGCTTCCATATTGCTTTTGATAGTGAGACGTAATAAGGAATCTTTCTATCTTCTTGGTATGTGCCTGAGTCTTGCAATACAATTGACAGGAATTCTGATCTATATTGCAAAAAAGGGTGGTATATCAAGAGAATTACAAGAGTTCTTTTTCCTTTCTCTTAAGATAAAGACCAAAATTCAATATCTTTTAATTACTCTGGATTTATTAGGAACGATTATAGCAGTGGGAAGATATTTATTTCCGTTATTTTTATTGCTGCTGGCAATAAAATATTCTATGATACCCTGGATTCGGAGAGGAAAGTGGCTGAATGCTGCTGTTTTAATATTACCAATATTATCTTTAATTCTGTATAATCCAAGGATTTTTCGGATTTTAACATTAAACAGACCTCGTTTACAAAGTGTGATCATAAGCGCTTCTTCCTACTGGATCATCCTTTATGTTGCAATTGCATTTATCCTACTGATCATTGAATTATCTTCAATTACTATGAAGTTTTGCAAAAAACAGTTTATTCAGATTATAATTTTTATCACTTCTATCTCCATTGTATATTTACTTTATTGCGGACAAGATCCTGCACAGGTTTACCAATTCTATTCCAATGACTTCCTATGGAGGAATGGAATATATTACATGAATTCTACTCTTTCCATACAGGCATATATTACTATTGTTGTTGGCAATGTGATTGCAGGAATATTAGGATTTGCCAGTCTTCTTAAATATACCCAGGGAAATTTTGAGGATAACCGGGAAGAATTTGTAATGAAGAATAAATTTGACAGTGTGAGTTTTGGCGCTTCTGTATTTGTTCATAGTATAAAAAACCAGCTGCTTGCCAACAGGGTGATTCATAAAAGGATACAACAGGTATATGAGAAAGATACCGTAGATATAAATCAATTAAGAGAGTATATCAATACCTTGTCAGAACAAAATGAAATTATGCTTACGAGGCTTGATGAACTATATCGTTCCGTAAAGTCTAATTCAATCTATTTAGTACCGGTTCTGGTAGAAGAAATCGTTAAATGTGCGATTGAACGCTTTCATAACAAGTATCCGGACAAACATATAGAAATTGAATTAAGAACGAAAGCCACAATTTTAGCAGATAAGACACATTTATGCGAGGCCGTCTATAATCTCCTTGTAAATGCCCAGGATGCGGTGACGGAGGCTAATCGGGGTGATGAAGGCAAAGTTTCCTTAATTATACACAATGAAAGATTATATACAGTAATTGAAATAAGGGACAATGGCACGGGCATTAATGATAAAGTCATGAAAAAGATGTTCGAACCTTTCTATTCAAGTAAGAACTCCAACTATAATTGGGGAATGGGATTGTATTATGTAAGAGCCATTGCAAAAGGACACTTTGGAAGCCTTCGTTATGAAAGCAAAGAAGGAAAAGGCAGTAGTTTTTATATACTGCTTCCTAAGTATATGGAGTAGGGAAAGGAGTTATTTTGGCAGATTATATTAGAATTCTAATTGCTGATGATTTTCAAATTTTAGTGGAAGATTTATCAGAAACAATTAATAGACAATCAGATATGAAGGTTGTAGGAACTGGGTTAAGTGGACAAGATATTGTAAAATTAGCCTTGCAGACAGAATTTGATATCATATTAATGGACATTGAGATGGAAAATCTTATGGCAGGAATTACAGCAACGGAACGTATTAGAGATGAAAAAAAAGATGCTAAGATTATTTTCCTCACTGCTCATGAAACAAAAGATATCGTGATCACTGCAATGGCAACGGGAGCAGTGGATTATGTTGTAAAAGGAGTTTCTGAAGAAGAATTAATATATCACATACGAAGCGCTTATGAAGATAAACCGGTCATGAAAGGAAAGGTCCAGGAAATACTGTTACAGGAATATAGAAGATTACAGGAATCTGAAAAGAGTCTTTTATTCTTTATTAATAATATATCACAATTGACCAGTGCGGAAAGGGAATTAGTCCGGCTGCTTTTAAGAGATCTGAAGGTGACGGAAATTGCAAAAGAGCGCTGTGTGGAGGTCGTCACTGTGAAGACACAGATAAAAAGTCTCTTACGTAAATTTGGTTGTTCCAGAACAAAAGAAATCGTTAAAATCATAAGAGAACTTAATCTGAGCCACCTTTTCTAATACAAGAAGGAGATCAAAGTATGATACAGGAATTTTATACTTATAATAAAAAAGAATTGCTTAGTAACCCTAAAATTCCATTAATAGTGATGGAAGATAACCAGTCAATCTTTCAATCCATGGCTAAAGAAATGGTGGATGAAATTGAAAGAAAGAATTCCCTGAATGAAACAACGGTATTTATCTGTCCTGTGGGTCCGGTTGGACAATATCCATATTTTGTTCATATGGTAAATGAGAATAACATAAGTTTAAAGAATGTTTGGTTTATCAACATGGATGAATATTTAGACGATAAGAAAGAATGGATTGATAAAGATCATAAATTAAGTTTCAGAGGATTTATGGACAGAAATGTATATTCAAAAATCAAACCAGAGCTTGTTATGTCCCAGGAACAAAGAATCTTCCCGGATCCTGAAAACACTTCATACATTCCTGAACTTATCGAGAAACTGGGAGGAGTGGATATTGCTTTTGGAGGGATTGGGATCAATGGCCATGTTGCATTTAATGAACCAATGGAAGAATTATCAGGTGAAGAATTCCTCCAACTAAAAACCAGGGTTTTAGAGATTGCAGAAGAAACCCGTGCAGTAAACTCTATTGGTGATTTAAATGGTGCACTGGATGCTATGCCAAAATACTGCGTAACAGTTGGTATAAATGAAATCAGTAATGCTAGAAAAATCAGATTAGGCTGTTTTAGAGATTGGCATCGTGCTGTAGTCCGTCAGGCTGCATACGGTGAAAAATCTGCACATTTTCCGGTATCCTTATTACAGGGGCATAAGGATATCAATATTAAATTTTCAGAATTCATTGCGAATCTGAAAGATTGATAATTACACAAAAATCACACTTTATCCAGTCTGGCGTCGACCGGCTGAAGGTGGTGTTTATATACCACTTAAAAGAAAGGAAGCAAAAATATGCCAGTTATTCCATTAAGACCTTTATTAGAGGCAACAGAAAAATATAATTTCGCATTTGGAGCTTTTAATGTAAATGCTGTAGCTCAGGTGAAAGCAGCAATTGAAGTTCACGAGATGTTCCGTTCCGCGGCTATACTACAGGGTGCAGATTTAGCAAATGGGTTCATGGGAGGAAGAACAGACTTCTTAAATTCTACTTTAGAAGATAAAAGAAAAGGTGCAAAAAACATTGGAGATGCAGTTAGAAAATTTGGAGAAAATTCACCCATACCCATTGTGCTGCATCTTGATCACGGAAGAGATTTCGACTCTGTAAAAGCGGCAATTGACGGTGGTTATACTTCTGTTATGATTGATGGTTCTTCCCTGCCTTTTAATGAAAATATTGAATTAACAAGAGAAGTAGTCAAATATGCACATGCAAGAGGAGTTTCTGTGGAAGGAGAACTTGGTGTTCTTGCCGGTGTGGAGGATCATGTGTTCTCTGAAGCGTCTACCTATACCAATCCTCTTGATGCGGTTGAATTCTTCCGCAAGACCCAGGTAGATGCTCTTGCAATCTCCTATGGTACAATGCATGGTGCGGTAAAAGGCAAGAATGTAAAACTAAGAAGAGAAATTGTAATTGCAATTAAAGAATGCTTAAAACATGAGAAAATATTTGGTGTCTTGGTCTCTCATGGTTCTTCTACTGTACCGAAATATATTGTTGATGAAATCAATGGTTTAGGCGGTGAAATTAAAAATGCAGATGGTATTGCTGTCAGCGAATTAAAGAAAGCCATTGAATGCGGCATTGGAAAGATCAATGTGGATACCGATATTCGTCTTGCTGTGACCAGAAATCTGAAAGAATTCTTTCAATATAATCCATCCAAAAGGGAAAGTGCTTCCATTGGTGGAATCTATCAGTTATTAGAGGAAAAGAAAAATCAAATCGATCCGAGAGCTTTCTTAATTCCAATTATGGACACTGTAATGTATGGTACAATTCCGGATGATGATGTTGCCGGTATCATCCAATGTGTAGAAAAAGGTGTAAAAGAAGTCATAGGAACTTTAATCGTTGATTTTGGATCTGTTGGCAAGGCTCCTCTCATTGAATGTGCAACGTTAGAAGATATGATTGAAAGGTATAAAAAGTAATGTTATGAATGGAGAAAAAGAAATATTATTTTTAAACCCTGTCTTTTTAGAGCAGATATGGGGTGGAAACCGCCTAGCCACAGAATTCCATTATGATACTCCCAGTGAAAGAACAGGCGAATGCTGGGCAGTGAGTGCTCATGAGAATGGTGACTGTACCATTGGAAATGGTACCTATAAAGGTGAGTTCTTAAGCACTCTATGGAAGGATCATAGAGAATTATTCGGCAATGTAAAGGGAGACAGATTCCCTCTACTCATTAAAATCATTGATGCAAAAGAGGATTTAGCGATTCAGGTCCATCCGGATGATAATTATGCCGGAATACATGAGAATGGATCACTGGGAAAAGCAGAGTGCTGGTATGTATTAGACTGCAATGAGAATGCTGAAATTATCATTGGTCACAATGCCAGAGATAAAGAAGAATTAATTGAGATGATCCATAAGAAAGAATGGAACCGCCTTATTAGAAGGATTCCTGTTAAAAAAGGTGATTTCTTTCAAATTGATCCGGGAACAGTACATGCAATTACAGCAGGTATTTTAATTCTGGAGACACAGCAAAGCAGTGACATTACATATCGTTTATATGATTTTGACCGTTTAAGCAATGGTGTACCCAGAGAGTTGCATATTGAGAAAAGCATTGATGTTATAAAAACTCCATATGTAGAAAGAAAATCAGAAAGAATGACAACTAGAGGACCGGGCTGTTTCAAAGAAGGGCTTGTAGAATGTGATTATTATTTTGTTGACAAAATAGATATGGACGGAATACAGATCTTTCATAATACAAATCCATTTCTGATTATGAGTGTGTCAGAAGGGAAAGGTACGATCAATCATATACCAATTAAAAAAGGTGATCACTTCATCATACCAAATGGTTTGAAAGATTATACACTGGAAGGAAAGCTATCAATTATCATTTCGGGAATCAATAAATAGTGAGATTTTCACTACATTAAAAAGCGGCATTTTATCTTGCCGCTTTTTGTGTATGCATCTATCTGGAACCTGTGATCAAATTATTTTTCCAAGCTAAGATAAATGAGAATAACTTGAATATAGATGTAAAACATATTACAATATATATAATATAATTAAGAAAAATAAATTGGAGGGTTATATGAAAGAGAAAACAGCATGGGAAAAATATGATCATAAGGAATTAAAAAAAGTATTTGAACTTAATGAGGCATATAAAGAATATATTTCTAAATGTAAAACGGAAAGAGAATGTGTTTTAGAAGCAATTGAAATGGCAGAGGAAAATGGTTATAAGGATTTAGAGGATTATATTAAGAATGGGATCAGTCTAAAACCGGGAGATAAAGTCTATGCAAATAACATGGATAAAGGAATCGCACTATTCTTAATTGGTGAAAGACCTATGGAGGAAGGACTTAAGATTTTAGGTGCTCATGTGGATTCACCAAGGCTGGATATTAAACAGAATCCACTATATGAAGATACAGATTTAGCACTTTTAGATACCCATTATTATGGCGGAATCAAGAAGTATCAATGGGTAACACTTCCATTAGCCATTCATGGGGTCGTGGTGAAAAAAGATGGTACCAAAATAAATATTGTCATTGGAGAAAAAGAGGATGATCCGGTATTTGGTATCTCTGATCTTTTAGTTCATCTCGCAGGAGAACAGATGGACAAGAAGGCAAGTAAAGTGGTAGAAGGAGAAGACTTAAATGTATTATTTGGCAGTATGCCGCTAAAAGAGAAAGAAAAAGATAAGGTAAAACATAATATCCTTGATATATTAAAAAAGGAGTATGATATTGAAGATGATGATTTCATCTCTGCGGAACTAGAAGTAGTTCCGGCTGGAAAAGCCAGAGACTTCGGACTTGATAGGAGTATGGTCATGGGATATGGTCATGATGACAGAGTCTGCGCCTATACATCCTTAGCTGCAATGCTTAAATTAGACAGTACAGACAGAACCTGTGTCTGCTTATTAGTAGATAAGGAAGAAGTGGGAAGTATGGGAGCAACTGGCATGAAATCAAGATTTTTTGAGAATACAGTTGCTGAAATCATTAACCTTGTTGGTGATTATTCTGAACTTAAACTAAGAAGAACTCTAAAGAATTCTAAGATGCTCTCTTCAGATGTAAGTGCTGCTTTTGATCCAAACTATGCAATGGTAAATGAAAAGAAGAATTCTGCTTATATGGGAAAAGGACTGGTATTTAATAAGTATACAGGTGCCAGAGGAAAGGCAGGATGCAATGATGCCAATCCTGAATTTATGGCAGAATTAAGAAATATCCTTGAGAAGCATAATGTAACTTATCAAACGGCTGAGCTTGGTAAAGTAGATCAGGGCGGCGGTGGTACAATCGCATATATTCTGGCAGAATACGGCATGGAGGTAATTGACTGTGGTGTACCTGTACAGAATATGCATGCGCCTTGGGAAGTAATAAGTAAAATTGATGTTTATGAAACTATGAATGGATATAGTGCATTTCTTATTGAAGCTTAAAGCTGGGAGGAACAAAAGATGGCAACAATAAAACCATTTCCATGTATCAGGCCGGATGCTAAGGTGGTTCACAGAGTAGCAGCTCTTCCATACGATGTATATGATCGTATGGAGGCAAAAGCTGAATTTCTAAAAGAGCCTTTATCTTTTATAAAAATAGATCGGCCTGAAATACAGTTTGACGATAGTGTAGATACCTATGATGAAAAAGTATATGATAAAGCGAAAGAGACATTGGAAGCAATGCTCGAAGAAGGAATCTTTATAAATGATCAGGAAGCAGGCTATTATATCTACGAACTAATTATGGATGGACGTTCTCAAACGGGCATTGCTGCCTGTTCTTCTATCGATGATTATCTGGATAATATAATCAAAAAACATGAGAATACAAGAGAAGAGAAGGAAATGGACCGCATTCATCATGTGGATCGGACAAATGCCCATACAGGTCCAATTTTTCTTGCATATCGCAGGAATCAGATAATCAGTAATGTGGTAGCCGAAGTGAAAAAAGAACAGCCATTATATAGTTTTAAAGCAGTAGATGGTGTTTGTCATAATGTATGGAAGATAAATAAGAAAGAGCAAATGGATACCGTATATGATACCTTTGCAAAGATGGATAGTATTTACATAGCAGATGGCCATCATAGAGCAGCATCTGCAGTGAAAGTGGGATTAAAAAGAAGAAGTGAAAATAAAGATTATATAGGAGAAGAAGAATTCAACTTCTTTTTGTCGGTACTCTTTCCGGATGACCAGCTCATGATCATGTCTTACAACAGGGCAGTAACAGATCTGAACGGACTTACTGTTAATGAATTTACTGATAAAGTAAAGGTTGATTTTGAAATGGAATTTCTGGGTAAGAAGTCTTTTTTACCAGATGAAAAGGCGAACTTTGGAATGTATCTGGGGGGTAATTGGTATAAACTTACAGCGAAGGAATCTTTAAGAAGGATTGAGGATTCAGTAAAAAGCCTTGATGTTTCATTACTTCAAGATTACATATTAAGACCAATCCTTAATATTCAAGATCCCCGTACGGATAAAAGAATTGATTTTATTGGTGGAATCAGGGGATTGAGTGAATTAGAAAAAAGAGTGAATGAGAATATGGCGGTGGCTTTTTCTATGTATCCGACATCGATTCAGGAACTATTTACTGTTGCAGATGAAGGTAAATTGATGCCTCCTAAATCAACATGGTTTGAACCAAAACTTAGAAGTGGAATTTTCATACACAAACTATCTGATGAATAAAAGAAATAAGGAGATTAAAATATATGAGTAGTTTCTTTAACCTGGACAATCCAATCTTTACATTCCTGGGAAAATTATTTGATATCATGGTCCTTAGTTTAGTATATATTATCTGCTGCATTCCGGTCATTACAATAGGATCTGCAACAACAGCACTTTACTATACGATCGTTAAAGTAATACGTAAGAATCGCGGTTATTTAATGAAAGAGTTTTTCCGCTCATTTAAAGAGAATTTTAAAATAGGTACTATTTCATGGATATTTATATTATTATTTAGTTTGATTCTTTATGTAAATAATCAAATAACACAGCAAATGGAAGGAACGATGGGAGTTGTCCTTTATTATACCTATCGTAGTGCAGCAATATTAATATTAATAACGACATTGTATTTATTCCCTGTACTTTCAAGGTTCCAATTAGGTGTATGGCAATTGTTTAAGACTTCATTTTTCTTATCTATCAAACATTTGCCGTCTACAATATTACTCGTATTATTAGCCGTAATATTTGGATTGGCTTCTTATCTGACCATAATATTAATTTTATTTGCACCTGCACTCTGTCTATATGTTTCTTCCTTCTTATTAGAGAGAGTATTTAAGAAATATATACCAAAACAGGATGAAAGCGAATTTGGAGAATCAAAATTGGATCAATGGTATCTTGATTAAATTACTCTTGTCATGATTTTGGAAAAATGTTACAATACCCTGGTGACAAAAAAACGGATTTCGTATATTAGATTGGGAGGTTTACGTATGGACGATAAACTATATAATTTATGTAATTGGGCCGATATTGAGACTCTGGTGTATTCAGAACATGATAATCCACATAATTTATTAGGTGCACATATAACAAATGATGGAATATTAATAAATACATTTATGCCAACAGCATTACAGGTAGTAGTAAAATTAATTGATACCAATGATGAATATCCAATGGAGTTAGTGGATAAGGAAGGTTTTTTTGCTGTTTTAATTCCAGGGAAGAAGATTAAAAAGTATAAGTATCTTGTTACTTATGACAATCATACGAAAGAAGAAATTGTTGATCCGTATAATTTTGAACCAGTTATAGATGCTGTGGATATAACGAAATTCTCCAGCGGAATTCATTATACTATCTATGATAAATTAGGTTCTCATATAATGGAGATTAATGGTATACAAGGAGTTTTATTTGCTGTTTGGGCACCGAATGCAGTAAGAGTCAGCGTAGTAGGTGATTTTAATTTATGGGATGGCAGAAGACATCCTATGAGGAGATTAGAAGATTCAGGTATCTTTGAGTTATTTATTCCCAACTTAAAACCGGGAGAAATCTATAAATATGAAGTCAAGATTAAGGGTGATTTAACTGTTTTAAAAGCAGATCCCTATGGTTATCATGCAGAACTCAGACCGGCAACAGCATCAAAGATCTATGATATTGATCAATTTGTCTGGGAAGATAAAGAGTGGCTGGTGAATCGTAAAAAAACAGATGTGGAAAACGAGCCTGTGTTAATCTATGAAGTTCATCTTGGATCATGGAAAAAGCCCCAGGATGACAGGGAATTCTATAATTATAGGGAACTGGCTCCAATGTTATATAATTATATGAAAGAAATGGGATATACCCATGTAGAATTATTACCAATCATGGAACATCCACTGGATGCATCCTGGGGGTACCAGGTAACTGGATACTATGCACCCACATCAAGATATGGCACACCTGATGATTTTATGTATTTTGTTAATTATATGCATAAAAAAGGGATTGGTGTGATACTTGACTGGGTGCCGGCCCATTTCCCAAGAGATACTTTTGGGTTAGCTAATTTTGATGGAACTTGTCTTTATGAACACCTTGATCCAAGAAAGGGAAGTCATCCTCACTGGGGAACTTTGATCTATAATTACGGAAGGCCTCAGGTATCCAATTTCCTGATAGCCAATGCTTTGTTTTGGACAGAAAAATATCATATCGATGGGATTAGAATGGATGCAGTTGCTTCCATGCTTTATCTGGATTATGGGAAGAAAGATGGAGAATGGGTTGCAAACATGTATGGCGGTAATGAAAATTTAGAAGCTGTAGAATTGCTGAAACATCTTAACTCCATTTTCCTGCAAAGAGAAGATGGTGCCCTTTTGATCGCTGAGGAATCAACAGCATGGCCTAAGGTGACAAAATCAGTGGAAGATGGAGGGTTAGGATTTCATTTTAAATGGAATATGGGATGGATGAATGACTTCATCAATTATATGAAATGTGATCCATTATTTCGGAAAGGACGCCAAAGAGAACTTATTTTCAGCATGATTTATGCATATAGTGAAAAGTTTGTATTAGTTCTTTCTCATGATGAAGTGGTTCATGGGAAAGGTTCCATGATCAATAAGATGCCTGGAGATGAAAAGCTTAAGTTTGATAATCTTAGGGTCGCCTATGGCTATATGATGGCTCATCCAGGGAAAAAATTATTATTTATGGGACAGGATATCGCCCAGATTTCTGAATGGAATGAAAATGAAAGTATACAATGGCAGCTATTGGAATTGGAGAAACATATTCAGATGAAAGAATATGTAAAGGCTCTCAATCGGTTATATAATGATTATCGTGCATTTTATCTTCTTGACAATGATTGCGATGGATTTGAGTGGATCAATAATATGGATGCGGACAGAAGTATTGTAGCGTTTCTTCGTAAGACAGACCGGCTGGAAGAGACATTACTTATTGTATGTAATTTTACACCAAATCCATATAAAAACTATAAGGTAGGAGTACCATTTAAAGGAAAATATAAAGAAACTTTTAATAGTGATAAAGAAATCTTTGGAGGAAGCGGCAATGTGAATCCAAGATTAAAACAATCGAAAGAAGAGGAAGTGGATGATAGGCCGAATTCAATAAGTATTACGGTTCCGCCACTTGGAATTTCTGTATTTACATGTACACCAATTGAGGATGCAGTAAAGAAAACAACAAAGACCAGAATGAAAAAGAGTAAAGATAAAAAAGATATAATTTAATTCACAGAGTCATATTATGGAGAGGATTTTCATATGAATATACGAAACTTTCTAACAGTGGGTGAGGAAACAATGCAAGATCCTAAAGAAACACTGAATGAAATGAAAGAGTTGAATCCGGAAAAAATACTAAATGAGATTGAAAAATTGATACCAAAGGCAATTCAGTATGGTATGCTGATTCTTCTGGCAATTATAGTCTATTTTATCGGCAGGAAAATTTTAAAACTGATTATTAAGCTTGTAGAAAAATCAGTAAAGCGCACCAATATGGAACAAAGTGTTGCAGGTTTTCTGATAGCAGTAGTAAGAGTAGTACTGCACGCTGTACTTATCATTATGATAGTCAGTATGATAGGAGTCGATACCAGTTCTTTAGTGGCTTTAGTTGGTTCTGCAGGTTTAGCAGTCGGCCTGGCACTTCAAGGAAGCTTATCTAATTTTGCCGGCGGCGTTTTAATCCTTTTAATGAAACCATTTCGTGCAGGAGATTATATAATCACAGATACTTATGAAGGTGTTGTATCGTCTATTGATATATTCTATACCAGATTGATTACCGGTGATAACAGAATGGTCGTAATACCCAATGGTACCCTCTCCAATTCTAATATAATCAATGTGACCAATGAACCCATAAGACGGTTAGACTTCTTCATAGCAATTGATTATAAGGAAGATATGAATAAAGTAAGAGAAATTTTACTTAAGATAATTAACCGGGAAGAATTAGTAAAAAAGGATTCGGAAGTTCATATTTTTATTAATAATTTTGACCAGGGTTCTATATCTCTGGGTGTAAGGCTATGGGTCAATACAGATGATTACTGGATTGTAAAATGTAATATATTTGAGGCAATAAAAAAAGCATTTGACGAAAATAATATCCAGATTCCATATAATAAGATGGATATTATGCTTACAGATAACAGAAATTAAATAAAAATACTAATGGTATTGATTAATTTAATTAATAAATATGAGTTAAATAAGTAATTTTATAAATCGGATTATGGATAAAATATTGTCACAGTCTTAATTTAATTATATATATTGATATTATAATTAATAAATTAAGGTTATACTCTTCAATTTACTTCGGAAATAACAAAACAGTAATTATTAAAAAAAAAGCTTTTCTTTTTGAATAAAACATGGTATTTTACTTATAGACGAAAAGTAAGTCGTTTGGAGCAAAGGTGTTCTCAAGGTAATTGAGGACACCTTTTTCAATAATATTGGTTACAGTTCAGCCATATAGAAAGTATTGCAAATTGCACGTGGGTGCTTGCAGACTAAGAGCAATTTGCAATACTTTCTATATGGCGCTCTGCCTAAGCGAGATGTAGCAAAGCGAAATCGAGCTTATGGCTGAACTGTAACATATATTAAAATGATTAAGATTATATTTATTAAGTTAAGAGAGAAATTAGTTGGAAGGGAAGGATAATTTTATGACAGAAAAGATTTCAGTAACCGACATTTTTGGAATGAATGTGTTTAATGATACTACGATGGTAGAGCGCTTGCCTAAGAAAGTTTATGCAGCGCTTAAGAAAACGATAGAAAAAGGTGAGGATTTAGATCCTGCAATTGCAGATGTAGTTGCAAATGCGATGAAAGATTGGGCTATTGAGAGAGGTGCAACACATTTCACCCATTGGTTCCAGCCAATGACAGGCGTTACTGCAGAAAAGCATGATTCCTTTATTAACCCTACATCAGGTGGTAAAATTTTAATGGAATTCTCAGGGAAAGAGTTAATTAAAGGAGAGCCAGATGCGTCTTCCTTCCCGTCCGGTGGGCTTAGAGCCACTTTTGAAGCCAGAGGTTATACAGCATGGGATTGTACTTCACCGGCATTCTTAAGAGAAGATGCGGCAGGAGTAACTCTTTGCATTCCAACTGCTTTCTGTTCCTATACCGGAGAAGCACTTGATAAAAAAACTCCGCTGCTTAGATCGATGGAAGCAATTAGCAAACAGGCAACCAGAATTGTCCATTTATTTGGCCATAATGATGTTACAAGTGTGACAACAAGTGTAGGCCCAGAGCAAGAGTATTTCTTAATTGATAAAGCAAAATATTTACAAAGAGATGATATTATCTTTACCGGACGTACTTTATTTGGCGCAATGCCTCCAAAGGGCCAGGAAATGGATGATCATTATTTTGGAAGCATTAAAGAGAGAGTAGCTGCTTTTATGAGAGAGCTGAATATAGAGTTATGGAAGCTTGGTGTAACAGCTAAGACTCAACATAATGAAGTGGCTCCAGCCCAACATGAATTAGCACCAATCTATGCTACAGCCAATATTGCGACAGACCATAATCAATTAATTATGGAATCTATGAGAAAGATTGCAAATCGTCATGGTCTTGCTTGTTTACTTCATGAAAAACCATTTGCTGGTGTAAATGGTTCCGGTAAACATGATAATTGGTCTATTGTAACCAATACAGGAAAGAATCTTTTAGAGCCTGGGAAAACACCTCATGAGAATATTCAGTTCTTATTATTCCTTGCAGCAGTATTAAAAGCTGTGGATGAACATGCAGATTTACTTCGCCTGTCTGCTGCAAATCCGGGCAATGATCACAGACTTGGCGCAAATGAAGCTCCACCTGCCATTATTTCAGTTTTCCTTGGAGAACAGTTAGAAGATGTATTAACTCAATTAATTGAAACAGGTGCAGCTACAAGCTGTAAGCAAGGTGGCAAATTAAATATTGGTGTTCACACACTTCCTGAACTTAAGAAAGATGCCACAGATAGAAACCGTACTTCACCATTTGCATTCACCGGTAATAAATTTGAATTTAGAATGGTTGCTTCCTCTATGTCCATTGCAGGAGCAAACACAGTATTGAATACAATTGTTGCAGACGTTCTAAAAGATATGGCAGATGAACTTGAGAAAGCAGATAATTTTGATCTGGCTGTTCATGATCTGATTAAGAAAACGATCACAGATCATCAAAGAATCGTATTTAATGGAAATGGTTATTCTGATGAATGGGTGAAAGAGGCGGAAAGAAGAGGTTTACCAAATATTAAATCAATGGTAGATGCAATCCCATCTATTATAACAGAGAAAGCAATTACTCTTTTTGAAAAACATCATGTATATTCTTCTGCTGAACTTCATTCACGTGCAGAAATTCAATTTGAAATATATTCAAAAGCCATTAATATAGAAGCAAAGACTATGATAAATATGGCAAGCAAGAAGTTTATTCCTGCTGTAATTAAATATACCACTAATTTAGCAGCTTCTATTAATGCAATTAAAGCAGCACTTCCTACTGCAAATACAACTGTTCAGGAAAAACTTTTAGAAACAACTTCCGATCTTTTAGTGAAAGCTGAAAGTGCTTTATATAAATTAAAAGAAGTGGATGATATTGCGGGAACGAAAGCAGAGGGAGAAGAACAAGCCAGATACTTTAAAGATGTGGTAGTTCCTGCAATGGCTGAATTAAGAGAACCAATAGATACTCTTGAATTAATTGTTGATAAAGAATTATGGCCAGTACCAACTTATGGTGATTTATTATTTGAAGTATAAAGTGAAACTTAATTTAGGTGTGGTTTTTATCACAGCTGAATCTTAGCCCCACTTATCTAGGGACGTAGCAGCTGTTATCTCCCACTTTAGAAGTGGGAGTGTTACAGCTGGTAGTCATCAGATAAATATCTCTAACAGAGTATACCAGCAACGTTTAAAACCACGAAAAAGTATCCGACCCTGCAATTGCAGGATCGGATACTTTTTTTAATTCCTATTATATTGGGGGCAGAACTTTATTTATATCAAATTGAGAATGAAACAACAACCATGTTCTTGGGAAGTAGTACATGATATTCCAAAATGAAATACCACTTAAATTATATTTTCTAATGATGTCCGGATAAGCTGCCATTGAATTTACATCTTTAAATAATACCATATACTCAAGGTCACCCTCCGAATAATGAAGATAGGAGACCTGGTTTGTTTCATTAAATTGGATGGCTATTCCAAACTCTCTGGCTAAATTAACTGCATTCGTATGATTGATAAAAGTCGTTACTGTGGTTCCCGGTATATATGGAAGGATCAGGGAATAACCAATACTGGTAACTCCTAATAATAGTTTTTCAGGAGGCACAAGTGTACTTGCATTTGCTATTGCCTGGGTAATCGTCTGGAAAGACAAAGCATCTTTTGTAAGCTCGAAAGGATTTGACCAATCATAGGAAAGATTATATATAACATTATTAGTGGCCCGGCCTATTCCTGCATAGTCAGTCCCCATATAAGTTATCCCTGTTGCAACCTCAAAAGTACTTGGCAGCAGCGTAGCAATTAAAAGAAAACCTTCTCTGTTTAATTGTCTGGTCAGATTCTCTATAAATTCAACATAGAGATATTTATCGTCAGGAAGTATATAAGGAGTATCAATACTTGCTCCATAATAACCTTTTGATCTTAATGTTGTAAGTATATTTCTTATCAGGATATCCTGCAATGCAGTATCATGAAGTATCGTATGGAAGGCATTATTTTCTATGGATTCTTCAACTGTAAAAGTGAATATTTCCATAATAGATGCAACGCCATAATCCCTTGCCAGTTGAATAATTTCAACATCATCTATATTATCAATGGAACCATTACTCAAAATTTGATAACCAATAATTGTAAGGTAAGTAAGGAATGGCAAGGTCTTCCTTAATACATCCATGGAAATGTAAGGAAAAGCATAACCATTTACTGAAATAGAATAATTTTTCTCATCTTCAAAATTGATTACTATTTCCTCACCAATGATTAGTTCTTCCCTATCTGCAATATTGGGATTGTTCCTTAATAAGTTTAACCAGCTGACACCATGAGCATCCGCAATGCTTAATAAAGTATCGCCCTCCCGAACAATATAGGTCTGTTTCGGGTATACAATCAGCAGGGTTTCTCCGATTGCTAAAGTATCAGGATTAGTGAGTTCATTCTCAATAATCAATCTATTTGGGGAGATACCGTACCGATTGGATAAAGCGTAGACAGTATCACCGGGTTGAACTATATGCTTGATCATATCTAACCTCTATTTCTTAATCATAATATTATATGATAGCAAAAGGATAAAAAGTATTTTTATTGTGAAGGAATCATTAGTAGAAAGCAAAATTAATAAAGTGAATCTTAGTCGAACTATCTAGGACGTAGCAGCTGTTATCTCCCACTTTAGAAGTGGGAGTGTTACAGCTGGTAGTTATCAGATAAATATTAGTTGACATATCTTAGAAAATTTACTATACTAACTGTATTAATTGACATAATACAGTTAGTATAGAATATATATTAATTATAAGTTATGAATATGGAAAGGAGAAGCCTATGATAATTATCGATTATAAAGATCGTAGACCGATTTATGAACAGATTGTAGAACGGTTTCAGGACTTAATATTAAAAGGTGTTCTTGAAGTGGATAGCCAGCTGCCATCTGTCCGTAATCTGGCAATGGATTTATCCATTAATCCCAATACGATTCAAAGAGCATATGCAGAACTGGAGCGTAAAGGATATATTTATTCTGTGAAAGGAAGAGGTAGTTTTATCTCAAATAATGATCACTTAATACAGTGTAAAAAAGATGAGATATTTCAAAGTATAACGAAACTAATGAAGGAAGCTCATGATCTTGGGATTACAAAAGAGGAGTTTATGAATAAAGTAAATGAGGGTTTTAAGGAGGGAATGAAGGATGATTGAAGCTGTAAATGTTAGCAAACAGTTTGATAAGATAAAAGCAGTAGATCAAATTACAGCTACTATCAGGGAAGGGAATGTATTTGGTCTGGTTGGTACCAATGGAGCCGGTAAAAGTACGTTCCTTAGAATGCTTAGTGGTATTTTAAAGCCAGATAGTGGTTCTATTAAAATTGATGGTATGGATGTTTATGAGAATATTAAAGCAAAAGAATTGTTTTTCTATATTTCAGATGATCAATACTTTTTCAGTAATGCAACTCCAAAAGACTTAAAGACTTATTATCAAATAGCATATTCAGGCTTTGATGGAGGCAGATTTGATAATCTAATGAAGCAGTTTGAATTAGATCAACATCGCAAGATCAATACATTTTCAAAGGGTATGAAGAAACAGGTTTCTATTATCTGCGGTATTTGTGCCAATACGAAATATATATTCTGTGATGAGACTTTTGATGGTTTAGATCCGGTCATGCGTCAGGCAGTAAAAAGTATCTTTGCCAAAGAAATTACAGAACGTAATATGACACCTGTCATTGCTTCCCATAATCTTAGGGAATTAGAAGATATTTGTGATCATGTAGGCTTACTCCATAAAGGTGGTATCTTATTCTCAAAAGATCTGTTTGATATGAAATTAAGTATTCACAAAGTACAATGTGTATTCCAAAATGAAGTGGATATAAATCAGGTCTTTGAAAATATCGAACTTCTAAAAACAGAAAAGAGAGGTTCTCTATATACCATTACAGCAAGAGGAACCAGTGAAGAAATTACAAAGAGAATTGCTATGTCAAATCCTGTTTTTTCTGAGGTACTTCCATTGACACTGGAAGAGATATTTATTAGTGAAACGGAGGTAGTTGGTTATGACATCAAAAAGCTTATTCTTTAAAATATTAATAGAAGATTTGAAAAGAAGAATATGGACTATCGTTTTGGCATCTATTGTATTCTTTTTATATTTCCCTATACTTGGTACCTTAATGATTGGAAATTACAACCAGAATATATATGACCTGAAAGAGTACAAAGAAAGACTGCTTGACAGAATTTTGGGCTTTATGGGACCACAGGATTATATGGTAGCTGCCATAACAGTGATAGGAGCTGTTATTTGTGGATTAAGTGGATTTTTCTATCTCCATTCCAAGAAGAAGGTGGATTTCTATCATAGTTTACCTGTGCGTAGAGAAGTTTTATTTGGGGTATCATATATAAATGGAGTACTTATATATATTATTCCATATATTGCAAACATAATAGTATATAGTATTATACTTCAATTGAATGGTCTGATGAATACAGAAATGTTCACAACTACATTAAGTGCAATTGGAATTAATATATTATTCTATATACTAATTTATACGGTTGTAATTATTGCGGTTATGCTGACCGGCAATTTTGTGATCAGTGTTTTTGGAACTGGGGTATTTTTTTTATATGGACCAATGCTCATGATGTTAAAAGAAATCTATTATCTTAGTTTTTTCAAGACTTATTACACTCAGGTTAATACTTTTAGTGAAATGTTTACTTTTTTATCACCGATAGGAAGTTATGTAGATGTTGCCAGCCGGGTGGGCGTAAATGACCAGGGCATTGGCAGAAGCATACTTATTACTATTCTTGTAATTATTTTATTTATTGCTTTTGCATTATTCTTATATAAAAAGCGTCCATCAGAAGCAGCCAGCAAGGCAATGGCATTTTCTATATCAAAGCCTGTTATTAAGTTTTTATTAGTCATTCCATTATCTTTAGGAGGAGGTATCATCTTTCGAGAGATAACAGACCGCAGCTCTAATGGCTGGTTCATATTTGGGTTACTCTTTGCATTAATATTTGTATATGCAGTCATTGAAGTAATTTACAATTTTGATATTAGAAGTGCATTTAATCATAAGAAACATTTACTCATATGTGGTATCATTATTGCAGTCGTTGCCTGTATCTTCAAGTTTGATGTATTCCATTATGATACTTATATTCCAAAGAAAGACAGCATCAGGAGCGTGAGTGTAAGTATCTCTGGATTGGATGAATTTACACAGTATCATGATTGGGAGTTGATTAATGGAAGTTATCTTAATTATATGAATAGTCAAAATTACCAATTGGAATTTATGAAATTGACAGATATTGACGCAGCTTATGATATGGCCATTTCAGGCATTAAGAATATTGATGTCACAGAAAATGATGCCAAATATCTATATTATAATGTTAAATTCCATTTAAAGAGTGGAAGGGAAATAAGCAGGTCCTATCAATTAAAAACTTCCGAAAGCTATGGTATGCTAAGTGATATCTATGGAAATCAGGAATTCAAAGAAGGTCATTATCCAATTTATAAATCAGACATTAATCTGATCACAGAGATATCCTGCTATAACAGACTCCAAAATAAGCAGATTACTTTAAATCAAAATGAGAAGAAAGAATTAATTGATATGTTTAAAGAGGAGTTAAGTAAACTTACATTAGAAGAGATATCTAATGCTTCCCCGGCAGCAGTCCTGTCGTTACAAATGTACAATATAAATGAAAACTATAATATATATCCAAGTTTTGAAAAAACGATTGCATTCTTAAAAAGTCATGGATTTGATGCAGAAAATAAAGTAGAAGCGAAAAATATTAAACAAATTACAATTCAAAATTACAGAACAGGTGTAACGAAAGGATATGATATTATGTACAAGGATGCTGATTTTAGCTACAGCCAAGTTGAAAATGGATATATAGACTCAGATGGGACTTTAAGAACAGTTACTTATGATAATACAAAAGATGCAGAAAAGATTGAAGAAATCTTCCCTGATCTAGTAGATAATGATTATTATTGGAGAAACCAAAGTGTGATAGATGTGGAAGATTCTATCGGAGTGGAAGTAGTGATCCGTAAAGATGAATTTGGTAATGAAGGAAGATACAGTTATCAATTTAGAAAAGGAGCCATTCCTGATTTTGTAAAAGAAGCTATTGAACTGGAAACCTCAAATTAGTATAAGATAAATTTGATTTTTCAAGTCAAACTATATATAATGACCTTATCTATTTAATTCAAAATTTTGGGAGAAGAAAGTATGGAATTAAATTATAGGATAAGGTCATTATATATTTGTGTGAAAGATATGGACCGGGCAATTGAGTTCTATGAAGAACTATTAGGGCAAAAAGTGACGGAGCGAAATGAAATCTATAGTGTGTTCGATATCAAAGGATTTCGATATGGATTATTTGCCAATGATAAAACGAAAGAAAAGAAAACATGGGGAAATAATTGCCTGCCAAGTTTTGAAGTAAGTGACATAGATTTCTTTCTAAAGAAATTAGAAGAATTAAATTGTCCAATTGTATTTCCACTAACGGTGATTGGTAAGAACAAAGTTTTGGAATTTGCGGATAGTGAAGGGAATCATATAGAGGTTACCAGTCCTATATAAAAATTTAATACAAAATTTTATAGGCCCATCCTGATAAGGATGGGCTGTTTTAATGTATGCTCTTAAAGTATATTGGAAATGTGTGCTGCATTGGTTTATTTAGGGTTATGTATCGTAGGTATATGGCTGAAGACTATAAGCTATTTGCATAAAATCTTTAGATAATATTACTTGCAAATGACTACCAAAATATGTATAATTATTTAAAATTATACTAAAAAATTACAAAAACTCTAAAATATAACAAGGGCGTGATATTATGATTGCTAGTATAAGATATTTGTTTTGATAGATTTACAATATTTAAAGATAACATAAGCAGATAATATATTTAAGGGGGAATAGTTATATCTTCAGATAAGGTTGACAATACAATTAAGGTTAAGAAGAAAAAGAAGAAGACTAAGATAATTCTAGGTATTTTATTAGTATTTATAATGTATATTTCATACAAAATAATATCTCCATTTTACATAATACCAAGTGAAATAAAGGAATTAAATGAGAATATCAATATTCCTTTTAAATTTGCGACACCATTAGAAGAATATGACTTTGAAGAAGGTGAATGGGAAAGAATTGAAGATTATTGTAAGATTTTTTATTCTGGTTCCAAGGGTGATTATTTGAGATTTAATGGATATCCAGATTTATCAAGTACATACAAATTTACTGGTATAATTACTGATAATCCTGAAGTTTCTTTTTTTGGAATTCATATTGGAGATGAAATGGCTATAGCAAAAGATATTTTAAAAAAGTATGGATATAAATGTTATAACGATGATATGTCATATGAATATTATAAAGGAGGAATTGAATTTAATGTAGGAGTAAAAAGAATTTTCTATGGGACAGATACTGAGGAGTACGTGGACGAGACAGTAGAAAATATAAGTATACAAATAGACTCTACTGATTGGTTACGTAAAGGATACTATAAATAAGAAGTATGAAATAAAAATAAGTATATTACAGGACAATATAGAAATGAGGGTATGTATGATAAAGGGGAAAAGATTAATTATCTGTATTATAGCTATTTTATTTATGATTTTTATCGATTTTGAAGATACAAAAGTTAGTTATTAAAGAGAATATCAGAGAATAACCAGACAAGGGGGAAATCATTATGTCTACAGATAAGACGGATCACACAATTAAGGTTAAGAAAAAAAGGAAGAAGACTAAGATAATTTTAGGGATTCTATTGGTATTTATAATTTATAATTTATACAAAATAATATCTCCATTTTACATAATACCAAGTGAAATAAAGGAATTAAATGAACATATTAATTTAACATATAAATTTGCAACGTCAATTGAAGAGTATAACCTTGATGAAAAGGAATGGAAAAATTCTGAAGGTTATGGAGTTAGCTTTATGAGGGGAGAGGATGAATATTTCGGATTCGAGGGATTTCCTGATCTATCTAGCTCATTAAAATTTACCAGTTTTTGGTCAACCGATTCAGATACATCTATATTTGGGGGAAAGATCGGTGATGATTTAGATGATTTGGAAAAATCATTGTATAAATATGGTTATGAACAGGTAGAAAGAACCAGTGGTGATGTAGTATACAATAAGGGAAGGATTAAAATCATTATAGATGTGGAATCTATTCATTCTGGCGATGACACGAAGGAAACTGTTGAAGAAACGATTCAAGGAATTAGCATATACTTGAAATCCACTGATTGGCTACACAAAGGGTATTATAAATAGAAATATAAAATAAAAAAGGTAAATATACTACAAGATAATGTAGAAATGAGGGTATGTATGATGACAAGGAAGAAAAGATTAATTATATGCATAATAGCTATTTTATTTATGATTTTTATTAATTTTGAAGATACAAGAGTTAGCGCAGGTACTTCAGAAACAAAAAATATAAGGGTCACTGGGGACATATATTATTATATAAAAGAGAATGGGAATAATGAGGCTAATTCAGTAAGAAAGCTATTAAATAATTATCCTTTGGTTTTATATTATGAAGATAGTAAGGGAAATGAATATTGGAAAAATTGCTATACAGATAGTAGAGGCTCTTTTGACGTTCCATTAGATAGAACTAATATAAAAAAAGTATGGGTAGTAATCAATGCTGAGAATGAGGCTTGCAATGTAACTAGAAAAGTTGGCATTGGGAACAGAGGATATAGCTATAAGAGTAAAAAACAAACTGTTAGTTCAAAACAAAAAACTGTTAACTTGAAAGTAAATATAGATAATCAAAATGCCAAGGGAGCTATTAATATTGCAAGAGTTATTAATAATGCTCGAAACTTTATGAAAAATGAAACTGGTATCAATGTTGGCAAAATTAATGTTTTTTGGACTTATGGAAAAGGAATTGACTCTTACACAAATTCGGTAGCTCGTTATGGTATGGTTCTAGCAGGGAAAGACCATGATGAAAGGGATGAAAGTGTAATTTGTCATGAGTATGGACATTGGGTATATGGAACAATACGAAATTCGGGAAGTTTTATGGGAGGGAATCATAGTAGTGAAAATAGAATTGACATTAAATTAGCATATTCAGAAGGATTAGCTACATTTTTCGGACAATCTGCTCTTGGTTCAGCAAGGTATTATGATGGTAATAATGTTCTAGCAACATCAAACTATAGCATAGAATCACCTCACGCAAAAATACCTAAATCTAGAAGAAATGAAGCGTATGTCGCAGCATCTCAATGGGATACGATTGATGGTTATCCTGATAATACTGAAGATTGGGATAAAGTGGATGAGAGTATCAAGAATGTATTAAACACTAATAGAGATGTAGTTTTGGAAGCGGGTTTTATTCCATTTGATATAGATGATATAGAGAATACATTTATGGTGTATGATTGTACCATAGAAGATTTTTATAATAAATATATAGAAAACCATATCAAGAAAAACAGTAATGAAGCTTATGAATTTTGGAATATATTCAATAAAAATGGTATGCAATTCGATAAAGCGAAACCTAAAATAACATTAAATGGTCAAGGAAAGAATGCATTTATAACTGTAAATGATAACGTTTCAAATTTTTATATAGAATTATATGACAATGTAAAAGTTTCAAAGGTAGAATTTTGGATTAATGGCAAAGCTGTAGGTAAATTTACAAATCCAGCAGATAATTTTAACTATGTAATACCAAAAGAAATGTTAAAAGATGGATTAAACAAGCTGGCTATTAAGGCTTATGATTATGCTAAAAATGTTAAAACATATGACAACAAAATTTCAAAACAATTTCCAGCAAAAGACTTTTTTAAAGCATCCAATGATAATAATAATTATAGCAATATGGCGTATCGCCAACCTTATGCTATTGAATTTGTTGATTTATATGTAGAAAAAGATATTTCGGGAGTCAGTACTTTTTCTTTAAATCCATTTATGGATTTGAATGAAGAGAGTGGAATTTCTAATAGCTCTTTTTCAGATAGTATAATAGATGAGTTAGCAGATACATATTCTTTATCTTATAAGAATGAGTTATTTGGATCACTTGATGAAGGACATGTTTCAGAAGAAAATGAAATTACCATCAGCTCAGGAAATGACTATGGTATTCTTATAGATGATACGTTAGGAGATTTTGAAATTATATTAAAAGATCCTAGAGGAAAGATTTATACTAATATAGAAAGTGAAGATGAGCTTGATACGGAAGTTAATCCAGAAAATGAATCTGTAAATGAATTAGAAACACAGTATGTTTTAAATATGGGAAGTAGTGGGTTTATGTTATTCAACCCTATTCCTGGGACATGGAAAATTTCTATAAAAAATTGCGGTACTGATTCAGATTATTATGTGGGTATTTATACAAGGCT
Organism: Mobilisporobacter senegalensis; assembly: GCF_003752155.1. Taxonomy (GTDB): domain Bacteria; phylum Bacillota; class Clostridia; order Lachnospirales; family Lachnospiraceae; genus Mobilisporobacter; species Mobilisporobacter senegalensis. The sequence continues at coordinate 101,033 of NZ_RJVG01000011.1, forward strand.
GTCAGCGCCTATCATACATAATGAGGAGGAACTGTTAAAGATTCAGGATGGTTCTTCGGTAGAATTAAGAGCTTCCGTTGCAACAGGAAGTTCCATATCAGTTACATCTGGAAGCGCTATATCAGTTCCTGCAGGAAGTGAGTTATCTGTTGTGACAGGAGGAGCTGTTAGCATTACCCTTACTGGAGAGTCGAGTGGGATAAAAATTCAGGATTTAATATATGATACTTTTGATCAAGCAGGTAATTTTACATATACTTTTAAAGATTTACCTGATGATCATTATAAGGTAGAGCTATATTTAATTTCTGAAGATGGATCAACAAGTTGGATAAAAGAGTGCGATCTTATTGTGGATTCAACCATTCCAGACATTTTGCTAGAAGAAGATTATGAGTATTATATATATCCAGGTTATGCAATTATAGAAGGCACTGGAATAAACTCTTCTAATGTTTCAGTTTTTGTGAATGGGACAGCTGTAGCGATCTATGGTTGCAAAGATGATGGTAATGACATTAATTTTGCCACCGATAAAATGATACTTAATAAAGGAGAAAACAGAGTATTAATTATTGCTGAAACTGAAACAGGAAGAAAGGCTGAGAAAGAATTAATACTATATTCTGAATTAGAGGAAGATTGTTTTACAGAAGAACATCAGCCAATCATCGAAAGTGTGTTATTTGATGGCAAAGAGGAACCATTAATTAATAAAAATTCTACAATAGATTTAAAATTAACAGATTCTAATGTTGAAAATTATAAAGTATATGCTATTTGTAATGATAAAATATACAATTTTATTCCAAATGGAGATCATTTTACACTTAATTACACCCCAGAAGAAGGTAGTGGTAATTACTTATTTAGCATATATGCTGTAAGCAAATGGTTAATGTATGATTATAAGGAAATCGAGCTAACTGTTCATAGTGATGATAGCGGAATCTACATCATTAAACAACCCGATGATATAAATATTAAATTGGGTGAGACTGCTACCTTAAATTTAGATGAGATTTTTGGAGGAGCAGATTTCTCAGTCGAATCTGATATCGGTAATATTACTAATCAAGTGTGGGAATTTAAACCTGCTGAAGAAGGCGTTGTTGAAGTAAACTTAAAAGCAATACAAGGAGAAAAAGAAATTACGGTTAGTTTTTACGTAATTGTTGAAGATTCATTAGGATTTAACTTAAAATTAGATGCTAATGGAGGGGAAATGGAAGAGAATGAATGCTATGTAAACTATGGGGAGAGTTATGGTCTATTACCAACCCCTGTAAGAAAGGATTATACTTTTCTGGGATGGTTTACGGAAGCAGATGGTGGGACCCAAGTTTTTCCTACAACAATGGTTAATGAGGGCGATACACAAATACTATTTGCCCATTGGAAAATAAATGGACCGATTGTATATTTTGATGCTACTGGTGGAAATGTAATACAAGATTTTAAAATAGTTTCTACTGGTAGTTTATATGGCGCCTTACCAATACCAACAAGAATAAATTATACATTTGCAGGATGGTATACCCAGGCTACTGGTGGAACATTAATTACAGCAAATAGTAAGGTGAATTTTACAACTGCTCAGACTTTATATGCCCGTTGGACAGGTAACAATTATCAAGTAACGTTAAATGCTAATGGAGGTCTAGTTTCAGGGAAAGCAAGTGTAAGTGCAAATGTTATTTATGGGAATACATATGGAAATTTATTAGTAACACCAACGAAAGCAGGGTATGAGTTTATTGGATGGTTTACGGAAATAGATGGAGGAACCCAGATAACAGCAAGTGATATTGTTAATACTACAGAAAAACAGACCTTATATGCTCATTGGAAAGAAAGAAGTTTCGTAGTATATTTTCAAGGAAATGGAGGAACTGTTCCAGTAAGTAATAAAACAGTGGTATATAAAAGTACCTATGGAGAATTACCAATACCAATCAGAGCTAACTATATATTTCAAGGATGGTATACAAGTACAGTCGGAGGAACAAAAATAACAGAAGAAAGTATTATGACTGCAACAAGTTCCCACTATATATATGCACAATGGCTAGGAGAACCACATACAGTAACATTTGATGCTAATGGAGGAGAAGTATCCCAGAATAGTATGACTGTAACATATGGAAGTCCTTATGGAACCATGCCAACACCAACAAGAACAGGATATAGGTTTGTAGGATGGTCTACGCAAGCAAATAGTGCTAATATAGTAAATTCAGGAAATCCAGTAAATATAGCAAAAGACCAGATCTTATATGCATATTGGGTAGGAAACAATTATCAAGTGACATTGAATGCTAACGGAGGTTTAGTTTCGGGGAAAGCAAGTGTAAACGTAAATGTTATTTATAAAAATACATATGGAAGTTCATTAGTAACCCCGACAAAAGCAGGATATGAATTTGTTGGCTGGTTCACAGAGGTAGAAGGTGGAACGCAGATAACAACAAGCAGTATCGTAGATTTTATCGGAAGCAAAACCTTATATGCCCATTGGAAAGAAGGAAGTTTTAAAGTAACATTTAATGCAAATGGTGGAAGTGTTCAAACAAGTAGTAAAAACGTGATTTATGGGAGCACTTATGGAGAACTACCAATACCAACAAGAGCAAATTATATATTCCAGGGATGGTATACAAATACAGTTGGTGGAACAAAAATAACCGAAGACAGTATTGTAACAATAACAGGAGCAACATCTTTATATGCACAATGGATTGGAGAAACATATGAAGTATTATTTGATGCTAATGGAGGAAGTATATCACAGAATAATATGAATGTAATTTATGGTAATACATATGGTACATTACCAATACCAACAAGAACGAATTATACATTCGCAGGATGGTATACTCAGGCTACCGGAGGCACACAAATAGTAGCAAGCAGTAAGGTGAACATAGCATCCACTCAAACTTTATATGCCCGTTGGACTGGGAACAATTATCAAGTGACATTGAATGCTAACGGAGGTTTAGTTTCGGGGAAAGCAAGTGTAAATGTAAATGTTATTTATAAAAATACATATGGAAGTTCATTAGTAACCCCAACAAAAGCAGGATATGAGTTCCTAGGCTGGTTCACAGAAGTAAATGGTGGAATACAGATAACAGCAAGCAGTATCGTAGAATTTATTGGAAGTCAAACCTTATATGCCCATTGGAAAGAGGGAAGCTTTAAGATAATTTTTAATGCTAATGGAGGAAGTGTACAGACCAATAATAAAAATGTGATTTATGGAAGTACCTATGGAGAACTGCCAATACCAGTGAGAGCAAATTATATTTTTCAGGGATGGTATACTAATACAGTTGGAGGAATTAAAATAACCGAAGACAGTGTTGTAGCAATAACAGGAGCAATACCTTTATATGCGCAATGGATTGGAGAGACATATGAAGTATTATTTGATGCTAATGGAGGAAGTATATCACAGAATAATATAAATGTAATTTATGGAAATACATATGGTACACTGCCAATACCAACAAGAACAAATTATACATTTGCAGGATGGTATACCCAGGCCGTCGGAGGTACACAAATAGTAGCAAGCAGTAAGGTGGATTTCACATCTACTCAGACCTTATATGCTCATTGGACCGGAAAGAATTATACAGTTATATTAGATGCCAATGGAGGTTTAGTATCAGGAAAAACGAATATAAGTACCAATGTTATTTATGGGAATACATATGGGGGTTCATTAATAGCACCAACGAAGGCAGGATATGAGTTCCTAGGCTGGTTCACAGAAATAAATGATGGATTACAGATAACAGCAAGCAGTATTGTTGATTTTATTGGAAGTCAGACATTATATGCCCATTGGAAAGAAGGAAGTTTTAAAGTAACATTTAATGCTAATGGGGGAAGTGTACAACCTAGTAGCAAAAGTGTGATATATAAAAGTGTATATGGAGAACTGCCAATACCAATCAGGTCGAATTATATATTCCAAGGATGGTATACAAATACAGTTGGTGGAACAAAAATAACAGAAGATAGTGTTGTAACAATAACAGGAGCAATATCTTTATATGCACAATGGGTAGGAGAAACACATAAGGTAACATTTGATGCCAATGGAGGGGAAGTATCCCAGAATAGTATAACTGTAACATATGGAAGTCCTTATGGAGCCATGCCAACACCAACAAGGACAGGATATAGGTTTTATGGATGGTCTACGCAAGCAAATAGTGCTAGTATAGTAGGTTCGGGAAATACAGTTAATATAACAAAAGACCAAACACTATATGCGTATTGGATAGGAAATAATTATCCAATTATATTAGATGCCAATGGAGGTTTAGTATCAAAAGCAGCAAGCATAACTACCAGTGTGATTTATGGAAATACATATGGAAATTCATTAATAACACCGACAAAAGCAGGATATGAGTTTCTAGGATGGTTTACGGAAATAGATGGAGGAATCCAGATAACAACAAGTAGTATTGTTAATACTACAGAAAAACAGACCTTATATGCTCATTGGAAAGAAGGAAGTTTCGTAGTATATTTTCAAGGAAATGGAGGAACTGTTCCAGTAAGTAATAAAACAGTGGTATATAAAAGTACCTATGGAGAATTACCAACACCAATTAGGGCTAACTATATATTTCAAGGATGGTATACAAGTACAGTCGGAGGAACAAGAATAACAGAAGAAAGTATTATGACTGCAACAAGTTCCCACTATATATATGCACAATGGGTAGGAGAACCACATACGGTAACATTTGATGCCAATGGAGGAGAAGTATCCCAGAATAGTATGAATGTAATATATGGAAGTCCTTATGGAACCATGCCAACACCAACAAGGACAGGATATAGATTCTATGGATGGTCTACACAAGCAAATAGTGCTAGTATAGTAGGTTCGGGAAATACAGTTACCATAACAAAAGACCAAACACTATATGCGTATTGGATAGGGAACAATTATCTAATTACATTAGATGCCAATGGAGGTTTAGTGTCAAAAGCAGCAAGCATAACTACCAGTGTCATTTATGGAAATACATATGGAAGTTCATTAATAACACCGACAAAAGCAGGATATGAGTTTGTTGGATGGTTTACGGAAATAGATGGAGGAACCCAGATAACAGCAAGTAGTATTGTTAATACTACAGAAAAACAGACCTTATATGCTCATTGGAAAGAAGGAAGTTTCGTAGTATATTTTCAAGGAAATGGAGGAACTGTTCCAGTAAGTAATAAAACAGTGGTATATAAAAGTACCTATGGAGAATTACCAACACCAATCAGGGCTAACTATATATTTCAAGGATGGTATACAAGTACAGTCGGAGGAACAAGAATAACAGAAGAAAGTATTATGACTGCAACGAGTTCCCACTATATATATGCACAATGGGTAGGAGAACCACATACGGTAACATTTGATGCCAATGGAGGAGAAGTATCCCAGAATAGTATGAATGTAATATATGGAAGTCCTTATGGAACCATGCCAACACCAACAAGGACAGGATATAGATTCTATGGATGGTCTACACAGGCAAATAGTGCAAGTATAGTAGGTTCAGGAAATACAGTTACCATAACAAAAGACCAAACACTATATGCGTATTGGATAGGAAACAATTATTTAATTACATTAGATGCCAATGGGGGTTTAGTATCAAAAGCAGCAAGTATAACCACCAGTGTTATTTATGGAAATCCATATGGAAGCTCATTAATAACACCGACAAAAGCAGGATATGAGTTTCTAGGATGGTTTACGGAAATAGATGGAGGAACCCAGATAACAGCAAGTAATATTGTTAATACTACAGAAAAACAGACCTTATATGCTCATTGGAAAGAAGGAAGTTTCACTGTTAATTTTTACGGAAATGGAGGAACTGTTCCAATAAGTAATAAAATCGTGGTATATAAAAGTGCATATGGGGAATTACCTATACCAACAAGAACAAATTATGTTTTCCAAGGATGGTATACAAGTACAGTCGGAGGAACAAGAATAACAGAAGATAGTATTATGACTGTAACAGGTTCCCACACTATATATGCACAATGGGTTGGAGAAACACATACGGTAACATTTGATGCCAATGGAGGAGAAGTATCCCAGAATAGCATGAATGTAATATACGGAAGTCCTTATGGAGCCATGCCAACACCAACAAAGACAGGATATAGGTTTGTAGGATGGTCGTTACAATCTAATGGCAGTAATACAGTAAGTTCAGGAAGTATCGTTAATATAACAAAAGACCAGACCTTATATGCATACTGGTCAGCAAATTACTATCCAGTAATATTAGATGCTAACGGAGGAAAAATCAAAAGTGGAAACACATATGTTAACACTCAAACAGTATATGCAACTTATGGAAATAGTTATGGAAGTGTTTTACCAATACCTGTAAAGGCAGGAAATATATTTGAAGGCTGGTATACTAAAGTAGACGGAGGAATAGAAGTAAAAACGAGCGATATTGTTGATATTACTCAAGAATATAAGCTATATGCACATTGGAATCCAATAAAATCTAAGATATCTTTTGACGCTAATGAAGGATCAGTATCTATATCGAACAAAGAAGTAACTTATGGAGAAACATATGGTTATTTACCAACTCCGGTAAGAAGAAATTATAATTTTTTAGGTTGGTATACATATGGTGGTGCAAAGATTGAAGACAGTACGTTAGTGAGTATAACGAGTGCAATGACGCTTACTGCTAAATGGATTGGTATTGATTCAAATGTTACATTTAATGGGAATGGTGGCAGTGTACCAAGTCAAAGTATGAACGTTTACTATGGAAGTAAGTATGGCACTTTACCAACACCAACAAGAGAAGGATATAATTTTGATGGGTGGTATACCTATAATGGTCAAAAAATTACATTTGACACAATAGTTGAAATTACCAATGATCAGACTTTATATGCTCATTGGACGATAAAAACATTGACCATTTATTTCATAACAAATGGAGGAGTGTTACCAGCTAGTACACAAATTGTAAATTACGGTGATTATTATTCATTACCAACACCGACTAAAAATGGATATGTATTTTTGGGTTGGTTTAAATCTTCAAACGAACAGGTTACTTCAGATACAAGAGTTAAAATTTCAGGCTCAATATATCTCTATGCATATTGGGGGAGCTAAATAAGAATTAATTAAACAAAACTAAAATGAGAGTGTGAAATAATTTCTGTAAATTAGCTTTCTATGATAATTTTTGAGGCATGAGTGCTTGGATATCCAGTATTCATGCCTCATTTTTAATATAAATTATGTTTTTGTGTATGTCAATAAGACCCTTTCAAAAAGGGGTTATTTTTAATAATTATAAACGGCCTTCAAACATGATTGACAGTTCACCATATATCTTACCTCAGTTTCGGATTGGCAGGCTCCACTTTTTTGTCGCTTCAAAAGTTGCTAGATAAAGAGCTTTTAACAAGGCAATATCACTTGGAAATACGCTTCGCCCGCGGTTTAGTCGACGTATGTACTATTCAGACTTTCAATTACATTTGTCGTATAGATAACCTTCCGTACATCGGAAGAGAACTTGAAAATAGGGCTGATAACGTCCCAATTGACTGACCAATTGTATTTCCATTAATGGTTATTGGTAAGAAGTTTTAGAATTTGCGGACAGTGAGGAAATCACATAGAGGTTACTTGCCGTATATAAGATGTACTAATACATTGTAAATTTAAACAAAAATGTATATTAATTCCATAAACAGTATGTTTTTTTATTAAATTTATGTTATTATAATTTTATATTTTATAGTTTTAGTGGCAGATAATTATATCTGTCACTGTTTCTGTTTTCTATAATAAGAAAGGATGATAGATGGGGTGAGTGCAGTTTTAAATCGTGTTTTACATAGTATTACCTATAATAAAAAGAAGAATTTTATCAAGATTCTGTCTTTTAGCGTACTTTTCTATTTAATTATTGTTATGGGTGCATCCAGTTTTTCCAGTAAAGAACAAGTAAAAGAATTAAAAAATTCGATAGCAAATGCAGTGACTATTTTTAAAACACCTTTGGGTGAATTGCAAGCTTATGATAATTTTACCAAGGATGAAATAGAAAAAATTACGAATGATTCTGCTATAAATAAAATTAATATAACGTCCATTGATACTGCAGATTTTGTGAATATAGAACCTGTTATGGAAGAAGGAACAAAGGAGTATTGGGAATCCTATCAACTACCATTACCGGAGGGATGCACGTTGTTTGGAATAACCAATAGCGAATCATGTGTAATGTTTGCCGGTGCCGGTTTAGTTTTGACAAAAGGAACGGATATCACACAGAAAGAAGATGGAAAAAAGGTTGCGTTGATATCAGAGGAATTGGCTAGAAAGAACAGTCTTGCCCTTGGCAGCAAGATTACAGTATGTCTGCCAGAAACGAATTGGAAGACGTTAAAAGAGGTCTATGGAGAAGATTTCGATGAATATTTTTCTATTCAAACCCTGGAATTGACAGTTCGTGGGATTTTCAAGTTTCCAGACTGGCAGGAAAAAAGCACTGTACCCTATGAATATCAAGGCAACTTTGTATTCGTGCCGCAGGGTACATTGACAGCTTATGGGAAAGAACAGGGAACCAGCTTTTACATGCCCAAGCAAGTAAGCGTTTATTTAAAAGATTTGTCTCAGGTAGAGGAATATATTACAAGGATAAAAGAAAGATTGGGAAAACAAACCCTTACTCAGCATGGAGAAACGGTTGAATACATATATAAATGGGACAAGGATTGGATTGATATTGTAGCAAGACCCATGAATGAAATTGGTAGAATGACACAAGTTGTGACTATAATAATCTCTGTAAGTACTTATATTATAATGCTGTTAGTAAGTGCGTTCGTTTTAAAAGGGCGGAAGCGCGAGTTTGGAATTCTGATGTCTATGGGAGAGTCTAAGAAAAAAATAATCGCACAAGTAATTTTAGAGGAACTATTCCTGATTTTTGCAGCACTCTGTCTGGCTCTTTTATTAGGATCTGCAACAAAAAACTATGTTGGAAGTATTATAGTAGGCCAATCTGCGAAACAAACAAATACTCAATTAGAGCAAAAGCAGGAACTTTTTAAATTGGAAGGTGAACAAGAAGGACTTTTCTTAAAAAATATTTTAGAGCATAAAAGCGATCTGGTAAAGGCCAAGGAACAGTTGGCAGTTTCTTTTTATACAAAAAATATGATGATTTTTATGGGATTGGGAATTATTTTTGTATTGATATCATTGATACCACAAATGCTGTTCTTTCTTAAGCAAAGTCCCATAAAACTATTATTGTCTAAATGGTAGAGGGGAGTAATATATGAGTTTTGTGAAGCGTGCTTTTTACAGTGTAATTTACCACAAAGGAAACAATTTACTGCTGTTTGGAATTTTTACGTTAATTTTAACTTTGGTTCTTTCCTCTATTTGTGTTAGAGATGCAGCGGAAAAAGGCATTAATCAAATAGGAAAGTCAGTTGATATATCTGTATTAGCAATAAAACATAAAGATGATATGGAACTTGATTCTTTTGGCTTACAGATGGCCCATGAAATGGAAAAACTTCCTCAGGTGAAGATGGGTAGTTACCTATCGGATACGATAGCAGTGGCAAAAGATTTCAAGTCTTATTTTAATAAAGATTTATATACTTATACGCTGGAAATACTTCCGGAAAGGTATTCAAAGGAATGGGAGGATGGAAGTGTTAACCTGGTAGGGATCACGGATACAAGTAACTATTGGTTCTTTCAAGAAAATAGAAATAAATTGCTGGAGGGAAGACATTTAAAAAAGGAAGATGAAGGAAAGTCATATGCGATTATAAGCAGAGTGCTTGCTGAAACAAATCATCTGGAGGTTGGAGATACTATTACCTTACAGTCATTTACCATGAAAAATAAAGTCAAAGAATTCAAAATTGTAGGAATTCATTCGGGAGCCATAGGCAATACATTCCCAAGTTATGAAGCTGATTGCAATTATATCTTTACACCAGTTGAATTTGCAGATTACCTGGGTCCCGGAGGTATTAAAAAGGCAGAGTATACTTTAAATAATGCCTTTAAAGCAAATAATTTTATAGATGCAGCACAGATGATTGTGGAGCAAGGGGAAGACAAGGGAGAATTAACATTTGAAACTAACAATCTTATGTTCTTGCAAGCATCTTCTGCAATGAAAAGTTCAATTTATGTTGCCAATGCTATTTTAGTATCCGTTATTTTCATGGGAGGAATTGTCCTTTGTTTAATGGTACTATATTCCATGCTGGGACGTTTTTTTGAAGTAGGAGTGTTATTGTCTCTAGGGGAAAGAAGAAAATATATTGTTTTACAGATGATAATAGAGGTTTTTTTACCTTTGCTTCCGGCCATTCCCATAAGCATAATTAGCAGTAATCTGATTGCTGGCTGGCTTGGTGAGATATTACTAAGCAACGGTCCAGCCATGGAGAAAATAACAGTCTTGGTAAGCATACAATCCATCTTCATTGTATGTGTGTGTGGTCTGGTATTAGCAATAACAGCCTGTATCCTGCCCATAAAAAGAATTATGAAATATCAACCAAAGAAACTTTTGCAAATAATGGAGTGAAAGAGAGATATATAAGGAGAGATTAATGAAATCAATATTAAAAATGCAAAATGTAGGATATTATTACCAAACAAAAAACAATAGGGTGGATATTTTACAAGATGTTAATTTTTCTTTTGAACCAGGAAAACTATATACGATTGTAGGACCTTCAGGCTCAGGAAAAACCACAGCTCTTACTTTATTAGGAGGTCTCGAAAAACCCCAACATGGGGAAGTACTCTATAAAGAAAAGAATTTAAAAGAAATAGGTTATGATAATTATAGAAATCAGAAAATAGGAATTGTTTTTCAAGCTTATAATTTGCTGAATTATTTGACTCCATTACAAAATGTTATTGCAGCCATGGAGATAACAAAGAACGAAATCCTTAATAAAAAGGAAAGGGCAGAGGAGTTCCTTGAAAAAATCGGAATAGATAAACATATGATGAATAGAAATGTCAGCCAATTATCAGGAGGTGAGCAGCAGCGTGTAGCGATTGCCAGAGCTATTTCCACTCAAGCAGAAATACTGCTGGCAGATGAACCTACTGGAAATTTAGATAGTGATACGGCAAAAGAAATTATAGGAATATTTAAAATGCTGGCTCATCAGGAACAAAAGTGTGTAATTGTCGTTACCCATTCTGAAGACTTCGCGAAAAGTTCGGATATTATAATTAGGTTGAAAGATAGAAAATTTATTGGTGAAGATTAAGGAATACATTATGTTATTAAAAATTGGGATTATTGACAGGAATATATCATCAAGTTTTGCAGCTTTATTTCATCTTTATTGAAGTAAAGCTGCAAAATATAAGGAAAGTACTCCATTGGTACCTTTATTTCTGATAATTATTAAGATACTCTTTATATACATTAATTACTTTTTCCATTGCCTCTTTCCCCGGAGCACCGATAGTTGTCCTTTTATTTACACAAGTCTCAAGGCTGATTGCCTCATAGATATCTTCTTCAAAGACAGGACTAATTCTTTTATATTCCTCTAAGGTCATATCATCCAGAGCAATGTTTTTCTCAATGCAGTACAGAACAAGCTGTCCTACGATTCCATGGGCATCACGGAAAGGTACTCCATGATTTACAAGATAATCAGCGGCATCAGTTGCATTGGTGAAACCATTTTTTGCACTAGACTCCATAATATCTTTCTTAAAGGTCATGGTAGAGATCATCCCGTTAAATAGTGAGATGCAGCCTTTTACCGTATCAATGGCATCAAAGGTAAGTTCTTTATCTTCCTGCATATCCTTATTGTAGGCGAGAGGAATTCCTTTCATGGTAGTGAGTAATGACATTAAAGAACCATATACACGACCTGTTTTTCCTCTCACTAATTCTGCGATGTCAGGATTTTTCTTCTGTGGCATAATGCTGCTGCCGGTACTATAGGCATCATCCAGTTCAATGAATTGATATTCGTTGGAATTCCAGATAATGATCTCTTCACTAAAACGGCTTAAATGCATCATAATCGTGGAAAGTGCACTTAATAATTCAATCAGGTAATCTCTATCAGATACAGAATCCATACTATTTAGAGTAGGGCCGTAAAAGTTTAGAAGTGCTGCCGTATATTCCCGGTCAAGGGGATAGGTCGTACCGGCTAATGCGCCTGACCCCAGTGGAGAATAATTTATTCTCTCGTAGATATCATGAAGCCGGTTTCGGTCCCTTTTAAACATTTCGAAGTATGCTCCAAGATGATGAGCTAATGTAATGGGCTGGGCTTTCTGAAGATGAGTGAAACCAGGCATAAAGGTTTCTATGTGATTTTCCATGGCCGTTAGCAGTGTTGCTAATAATTCTTTTAACAGGGAATCTATTTCGGTTACTTCATCTCTTGTATATAATTTCATGTCAAGAGCTACCTGATCATTACGGCTTCTCCCTGTATGGAGTTTTTTACCGGCTTCTCCAATTCTGTCAATCAGATTTGCTTCTACAAAGCTATGGATATCTTCGTGAAGTTCATCAATGCATAAAATACCATTTTCAATATCCACTTTTATCCCTTGCAACCCCTGAACGATTTCTTCTTTTTCATTCTGAGAAATTATATTTTGCTTTGCCAACATAGATACATGGGCAATACTTCCTTCTATGTCCTGCTTATAAAACCTTTGATCAAAGGAGATAGAAGCATTAAAATTATTTACTAATTCATTGGTCTCTTTCGTAAAGCGTCCGCCCCATAGTTTCATAATATTCAACCTCATTTCATACTTTTGTTTATATATTAACTCTTTTTGAATATTTATGCAACAAAAAATAATGTGACTTTTATCACATTTTAATTTTTTAGTAGAATTTACATATTACAATGTGATAAAATACAGACAAGAAGAGGAATTATATGGTATATATCTAAAGATATATACCAAAAACCCAATGAAATATTATATGAGTATGAAGTGGTTGATAAACGTATATACTTATAGAGAAAATCCTTGTAGGATCTGTATGAATTGTATCATAAATTCAGAATATTTATTCGTTTTGCAATCCTTACATAATGATAAAAGTAAGAATGGAGATGATTAGATTGGAAAAGGTATTGGAACAATTACAACCATATTTGGATAAGAATATGGCTCTTACTACTGCATTAACCCTATTAGAGTGGGATAATGAGACCTTAGCACCATTAGAAGGTATCTCTAATACAAGTAAAGCCATTGGAATATTATCAGATGAACAGTTTAAAGCTTTAATTAATGATGATGTTAAAAATATATTAAAGAAGTTAGAATCCAAGGAAGAGTATAATAAGCTGAATGAGAGGGAAAGAGCTGTCATTAAACAGCTTCGCAGGACATACCGTCAATTGGAAGCCATTCCTTCAAAGGAATATAAGGAATTTTGTGAATTTAGTGCAATGGCACCAAGTATCTGGGCTAAAGCAAGAGCACAGAACAATTATGAAGAGTTTGCTCCTGTATTAGGAAAGCTTATTGAATATAAAAAACGATTTGCGAATTACAGAAATAAAGAGGGAGAAAAAGCGTATAATATATTACTTGATGATTTTGAAGAAGGAATCACCATGGACTTTCTGGATGATTTCTTCGGTAAAATAAAAACAGAGATCATTCCTTTATTAAATAAAGTTATTAAATATAATGATATTATATCAAAAGATTATAATTCTCTTTCTTATACAATAGAGAAGCAACGGGATTTTTGTAAATGGATCAGTTCTTACATTGGTTTTGACTTTAACAGAGGGATTCTGGCTGAAAGTGAGCATCCTTTTTCAACAAATCTTCACAACAGGGATGTAAGGATTACAACTCATTATCAGGAGAAGAACCTGGAGAATGCCATATTTTCAGTTATACATGAATCAGGACATGCAATTTATGAAATGGGGATTTCTGATGAATTGACTCAAACAATTGTAGGTGCAGGTACTTCTATGGGAGTTCATGAATCACAGTCCAGATTCTTTGAAAATGTAATTGGCAGAAGTTATGAATTCTGGAAACCGATTTATCCAAAATTGGTCAGTACATTTCCGGAGCAATTAAATTCTGTAACATTGGAAGATTTTATCCGTGGCATTAATAAGGCAGAGCCAGGGTTAATAAGAATCGAAGCAGATGAGTTAACATATACATTCCATATTATGATAAGATATGAAATGGAGAAATTAATTTTTGGAAATGAAATTAGTTTAGAAGAGCTTCCTAAGATATGGGATGATAAATATGAAGAATATCTTGGAATGAGACCGGCCAATCCGGCAGAAGGGATCTTGCAGGATATCCATTGGTCCGGCGGCGATTTTGGGTATTTTCCATCCTATGCTATTGGCAATGCAATTGCAGCTCAATTATATTATCATATGAAATCTGTTATGCCTTTTGATGAATACCTTCTTCACGGGGATTTAAAACCTATTGTTGATTACTTGAAAGATAATGTACATCAATATGGTACTATGAAGAATATGAGGGAATTATTAAGGGACATTATGGATGAAGATTTAAATGTTGATTATTATATCAGATATTTAAAAGAAAAATACTCTAAAGTCTATCATTTAGAGACAGAGTAGGATTCTTATTATATATATTTTTAATGAAAGGTCAAATTGACCTTTGAATAGAAGTGCAAAAGTATATATTTTTTGCATTTCGTTCATATTAATACATGTAAACTTTCATTGTATAATCCAAGTTTAAGGGATGGAAAGGAAATCAGTATGAAAAACAATCTTATTATCAAAGAAGTATTAGGTAGAGAAATATTAGACTCCAGAGGAAATCCTACTGTTGAAGTAGAAGTTACATTAGAAGATGGAAGTAAGGGAAGAGCAGCAGTTCCATCAGGTGCTTCTACAGGTGCTTATGAAGCAATTGAACTTAGAGATAACGAAAAGAACAGATATCTGGGAACAGGTGTCTTAAAGGCAGTAGGGAATGTAAATGGACCGATTGCCCGTGCGGTTATTGGGTTAAATGCACTGGATCAGGCAAAGCTTGATAAGGCCATGATTCAGGCAGATGGTACTCCAAACAAAGGTAAATTTGGTGCCAATGCAATCCTGGGTGTATCTTTAGCAGTTGCAAAAGCAGCAGCGACCTCTCTTGGTATGCCATTATATCGTTATCTTGGAGGAACAAATGCAAAAACACTTCCGGTTCCTATGATGAACATAATCAATGGTGGAAAGCATGCAGATTCCAGTCTGAATATTCAAGAATTTATGATAATGCCGGTTGGGGCAAAATCTTTTTCACAAGGTTTAGAATGGAGTGTTACCGTATTCCATACTTTAAAGAAATTATTAAAAGCAGATGGTTATGTAACAGCAGTAGGTGACGAAGGTGGGTTTGCACCAAAATTTGATTCTGATGAGCAGGCATTACAATATATTGTAAAAGCCGTTGAAACAGCTGGATTTAAGTCAGGAGAAGATTTCTATATTGCTATGGATGCGGCATCTACTGAAATGTATGAAGAAGCAGCAAAGGCTGGACGAAAAGGAGAATATCTATTCTGGAAATCCGGCGAATACAAAACTGTAGAGCAAATGATACAGTATTGGGAAGACTTGTGCAATAAGTATCCAATCATTTCCTTAGAGGATGGTTTGGCAGAGGATGACTGGGAAGGCTGGAGCGAACTTACAAAACGCCTTGGCAACAAGATTCAGCTTGTAGGGGATGATTTATTTGTAACGAATACAGAGAGAGTTCAAAAAGGTATTGCAAATCATGTATCTAATTCTGTATTAATTAAGTTTAACCAGATAGGATCACTGACTGAAACATTAGATTCTATAGAAATGGCTAAGAATAATAAATGGACTGCAATCGTATCCCATCGTTCCGGTGAAACAGAGGATGTTACTCTAGCAGATATCGCAGTTGCAGTAAATGCAGGTCAGATTAAGACCGGAGCACCTTCAAGAAGTGATCGTGTTGCAAAATATAATCAATTACTTCGTATTGAACAGGATTTAGGCGAGGAAGCAGTATATCCAGGATTAAAAGCATTTTCCCACCTTAGATAAAAGTTAAAAAGGGGCTTTTACAAAATATATTTTTTGGAAATTAGAAGAACTTTATATTTCTCGAAATTTGTGCTCTATCGCGCGAAAGACAGCGGCATTCTCTATCTTGCCGCTTTTCGCACATACATCGCACAAATTATCTACGAAATATAAAGTTCTTCCTATATGCAGAGAATCTTATATTTTTGTAAAAGCCTCTTTTATGGTAAATGTGGAATTATGCATTATTATATGTCTTTTAGGACTTCGTTCATACTTCCGGTTCTATAACCATTTAAATCCAGTGTCACATATGTAAAACCAATTTCTTTGAATTCTTTTCCTACCTGTCTCATAAGATCCTTATCAACAAAACGTTCAAATTCCTTTTCACCTAATTCAATTCTGGCAGTATCATCATGATGACGTACCCTCAACTGACGGAATCCCAGATCAATCAGATAATTTTCAGCTCTTTCTACCATTGATAATTTTTCTCTTGTAATCTTATGGCCATAAGGAAAACGAGAGGACAAACAAGCAAAGGCCGGTTTGCTCCAGGTAGGTAGATCTAATTCTTTCGATAATATTCTGATATCTTCTTTTGTCATTTTTGATAACTTGAGAGGAGAAACTACACTTAGTTCAGCAGCTGCCTGCATTCCAGGGCGATAATCTCCTAAATCATCAAAATTAGAACCATCTGCAACATATTGTATGTTTCTTTGTAAAGCTTCTTCTTTTACTTTATGAAACAGCTCTTTTTTACAGTAATAACAGCGGTTGGTAGGGTTTTCTGTGAAGCCTTCTATATCTAATTCTTCCGATTCAATTATGATATGAGTCGCTCCAATATCTTTGATCCAACGTTTGGCTTCTTCAAATTCCCTTTGAGGATAAGTGGAAGAAGTTGCAGTAACAGCAATGACTTTATCACCTAATACATCATAAGCAACTTTTAATAGAAAAGTACTGTCAACTCCACCTGAGTATGCGACTGCCAAACTTCCCAGATCTTTTATGTAGTTTTTAAGAAAGCTATATTTTTCTTGTAATGTCATGGATATTCTCTCCTTAATTATTTCATAGTAAAATAATATATAATGTAGATTAATCGTACTTTAAGATAATAAGTGTGTCAAGTATGAAAAAGGTAAAACGTTATCTATGCCTTATGAAAAAACCTTACTCTATAGATACTATACTATAAAGTAAGGTTTTTGATAAATGAATATACATCTCCAATGACATTCCGGTAAACAATAACCAATATATTATATAGTACGATTAGCAGTCATGATGGCCTATCATATAATAATTGGTAAAATTACATCGAAAAGATTTAATCACATTGCCACTTTCCAAAGCTATACTGCTGCGATTACATAAATTCACGTCACATTTGTAGGGCAGATTATCATACATGGAAATAGTATCTGGAACAGTAAATTCAAATGGTCGTAATTGTGTCATAAAATTCTTCAAGGTCTCAGGCATGGTACCACTCCTATACTAATAATATGTATAACTATAGAGTCACAACTCTATATATCTTTTGTACTATTTAATATATAAAGTATACAACCATTTTCCTATATTATCAATGGGAATTATGGTTTACTTTTTTCTGTAGTTCGACAACAAAAATCGGTACAATGGACAATAAGAATACAATGAGCCATTGAGTTTTATTTAATGAAATAACATCAAAAACTTTCGTAAGGGGCGGATACATAATTACGGCTATTTGTAAGAAAGTACATATTGCAAAAGAAAGTAACAGTCTTGGGTTTGTAAATAAACCGATGGTAAAAATGGATTGAGTGCTTCTCATATTAAATGCATGGAATAATTGTGAGAGGCTAAGGACACAAAAAGCCATTGTCCTTCCATATATCGGTCCATTCACACCTCCCATAGAGTTCCCATCAAAATAACGGATACCTATAACGAATGCGAATAGAGCCAGAGAGCCTATCATAATTCCTTCAAATATAATCTTAAACACAAGCCCATCCGCAAATAATCCTTTGGATGGAGAAATAGGTTTTCTCTTCATTATATTTCTTTCCGCTGGTTCCACTCCTAAAGAAATTGCAGGTAAGGAATCTGTTACAAGATTTACCCATAGCAGCTGTACTGCCAGAAGAGGAGATGGAAGACCAAAAAGTATTGCAATAAATATGGTTATGATCTCACCTATATTACTGGATAAAAGGAAATGGACAGATTTTCTGATATTATCATATATTCCACGGCCTTCTCTTACTGCAGATACAATAGTGGCAAAATTGTCATCGGTTAAAATCATATCAGCAGCATTTTTGGCAACATCTGTACCGGAAATACCCATGGCACATCCAATATCGGCAGCTTTTAATGCAGGAGCATCGTTTACACCATCTCCAGTCATTGCCACCACTTCACCTTTTGCCTGGAATGCCTTTACGATACGTACTTTATGTTCGGGGGAAACTCGTGCGAACACACTGTAATCAGCTATTTCTTCGGATAATCTTTCATCGCTCATTAGGGATAATTCGCTTCCGGTAATGGATCTTTCTCTAAGATTAAGTATTCCCAGATCTCTTGCAATAGCGCAAGCCGTTGAGATATGATCCCCTGTGATCATTACTGGTTTAATGCCGGCCATCTTACATGTAAGAACAGCATCCTTTACTTCGCTCCTTGGCGGATCGATCATACCAATTAATCCCACAAAGACAAGACCATTTTCTAAAACTTCACCACATGTTGTAATATTGCAGGGAATAGAATTTATCTCTTTATATGCTGTGGCAATTACTCTTAAGGCATTGTTTGCCATACTCTGGTTGTGTTTCCCAATAAGATTCTTCTTAAGACTGGTAAGAGGAATCACTTTACCATTCTCATAGATATAACTGCAGCGATTTATCAGAACATCAGGAGCTCCTTTTGTAATACTGATATATTTACTGCTTTTACTATTTAATTCCGTCATGCCATCCAGACGGTCATTCAGTTTATGTACAGTTGTCATGAGCTTTCTTCCGGAATCAAAAGGAATCTCAAAAATTCTTTTATATGTAAGATCTAATTTGATTTTTGTGAGACCTGCATGATATGCTGCTACGACTAAAGCACTTTCCGTCGGCTCACCCGTTGCAATGGCTTCCTTTTTATTTACCTGTAAAATGGAATCATTGCATAAAGATGCCAGGGTCAAGATAAATTTTGCAAATTTTCCATCCAGACGTTCTGTCCCATCAATGGAAGAAATGTCTGTCACCGTCATTTTATTCTGTGTTAAAGTTCCTGTTTTATCAGAACAAATGACCGTTGCACTTCCCAGTGTCTCAACAGCAGGCAATTTACGAATAACAGCATTCTTCTTTGCCATCCTTTGTACTCCTAAGGAAAGCATAATAGTAACAATAGCAGGAAGTCCTTCTGGAATTGCGGCCACTGCAAGGCTTACAGAAGTCATAAACATATCAAAGATAGGCATTTGTTTTATAATTCCAATGATAAAGATGACAATACATATCAAAAGGGCTGCTATACCAAGAGATTTACTGGTTTTTGCAAGTCTCTTTTGTAAGGGTGTCATAGGTGCAGTATCATCCATAATAAGGCTTGCAATATGTCCAACTTCAGTATCCATGCCGGTATGGATCACGATGGCACTGCCACGGCCATAGGTTACAACGCTGGTGGCCATAACTAAATTTTTTCTCTCGGATATCAGCGTGGATTCTTCAAGAACACAAGAACTATCTTTTTCAACTGGATGGGATTCCCCGGTAAGAGAAGATTCTTCTACTTTAAGATTTACGGATTCAATTAACCTTGCATCTGCAGGAACATAATGTCCGGATTCTAAAAGGATAATGTCCCCAGGTACTAATTCCTTAGAATCTACGATAGATACAATGCCTCCTCTAAGCACTTTGGCAGTGGGAGCAGACATCTTCTTTAATGCTTCCAGAGATTTTTCAGCTTTGTTTTCCTGAATTGTTCCAAGTATGGCATTTAATGTGATGATGATCAGGATAATAATGGGATCTACAAAATCGACTTCTCCCTGTAGCAAAGAAACTAAAAAAGAGATGAAGGCAGCAGCAATTAATGTTATTATCATAAAATCTTTGAATTGTTCCAGAAATTTAATAAGGGTACTTTTATTCTTTTTCGATTTTAATATGTTTTTTCCATACTTTTTTTGCCTTTTTTCCACTTCTTTATTAGACAACCCCGATTCTAATGTAACCGAGAGTTTTTTTGCAGTATCTTTAATTGATAAACTATGCCAATTCATATATTATACTCCTTTCTGGGACAGTAAAAATTTTAAAGATAGTCCTAGCTAAGTATATGAAAAAGTAGAAAAAATATAACTGCTGTACCGCACCCTTTTCACGTTAGTAATGTTTATCACATTTTAGATTTACAAAAATAGCGTGTGATTATTATCCAACGGAGACAAGGTCCCTTTATGGATTAATAATTCACACGCTGTTTTCACTTTTATGACAGAAGTGCACCCTAAAAAGGAATTCATCAGTTATAATGAACATCCAGTAAAAACAATCCTTTTGCTTCTGCAGTCGGACCGGCTTGCTCTCTATCTTTGCTTTCCAGGATATCTTTCATTTTTGCCGGCTCGATATTACCAAGACCGGCTTCCATTAAAGTTCCTACGATGATCCTTGCCATGTTTGGCCAGAAATCATCGGCTTTTATAGTTATGGTGATCTCTTTAATATCATTATAGATATCAATTGACATAATAGTTCTTTCCGTGGATTTTTTCATACGCTTATTATCAGAAAAGGTTTTAAAATCATGTTGTCCAAGTAGATATTTTGAAGCCTCTCTCATCTTGACGATATCAAGATCATGGAAAGAGTAATAAGTATATTTTCTTTCAAATACGGGGGCTACTTCACCAATTGCAATATGGTATTGATATTCAAAAGCAGCAGCATTAAAACTGCTGTGAAATCTTTCAGGGACTTCAGATACTTCAAGGATTGCAATATCTCTAGGAAGAAAACGGTTCAAATAGTGTTTGATCTCATAAAGTTTCATATTTGTTTTGGTGGTAAAATTAGCAATCTGTCCATAAGCATGCACTCCTGCTTCTGTTCTGGCTGCACCGATCAGGGAGATTTCTTCACCCTCCATTTTTGTCAGAACATCTTCTATTTTATCCTGTATGGTAATACGGTTGTCATGTTTTGGCTGCTTTTGCCAGCCATCATACCTTGTACCATCATATTCAATGACTAATTTTATATTTCTCATAATTGCCTCCTAAGTCAAGTAAAATCAAGCTGGCTTGATTTATATTTATCTTAACCTCTAGGCTAAAAAATAGCAAGTTTAATTATATATGGGAAGCTTTTTCTTTTTTTAATACACGACGTGCTGCCAAAAGAATTAATAATATAACAAGTATGGGAATTAGAAAGGTTTTATATTCATCATAATAAACTATGACATTCTTCCAATTCTCTTTCAGGAAATATCCAATCCCAATTAAAATAGTATTCCAAACAGTGATTCCGATAAAGGAAGATACTATAAATACAAGATAATTCTGTCCAAGGGCACCAGCTATGAAAGCGATATATGTACGGCATAAAGGGATAAGTCTTAATATGCAGACAGCGTAAGTTCCATATTTCTCAAAGTTGGCATAAGAAGCATTAATGCTTTTCTCTGTTTTGGGAAAGCGATGTATTATTCTTTGAATAAAAGGAGTCCCTCCATATCTTCCAATTATATAGCATATACTTGTTCCAATGAGGCCAGCGACAATACTTACCGGAAGAATTAATAAGAATGGGATATGGGAAACGGATGCCACTGCGCCGGAAAAAGGCAGCACAATTTCACTGGATACTGGAAAACAGGCATATTCCAACATGATTATTACAAACATTGCGATTAAACCATATTCAAAAATTAGATTTGTAAAATACTCCATGAATTCCTCCTGCTCGTTATTAAAAACAATGGTTTTAGGTATTAACATAATATGAAGATAATGATATAATTAGAAGCATATCGGCTGATTATGGTATGAATGTAAAACGTTTGGATATTATTAAAAATATAATTAGGCCGCTTATTTACCTACATTATTTCTTAAAGAAAGAAGACCCTATGAAAATATTATTATCCTATCTAAAACCGTATACGAAGCTGCTTATTATTGGTCCATTATTTAAACTGATTGAAGCAATTCTTGAATTAATTCTTCCTTATCTTATGTCAAAAATCATAGATATCGGTGTTGCAAATAATGATACCGGTTATGTAATACGCATGGGCTTACTTATGTTAGGTATTGCATTTGTGGGAATAATCTGTGCATTAATCTGCCAGTATAGTGCATCTATTGTATCCCAGGGGACGGGTACAAGTATTCGCAATGCACTTTTTGAGAAAATAGCAATCTTCTCTAACACAGAATTAGACAAATATGGTACTGCTTCTTTAACTAATCGAATTACGAATGATGTAAATCAAGTTCAATTAGCAGTTGCCATGTTAATCCGTTTAGTGATCCGTGCTCCATTTCTATGTATCGGAGGCCTTGTTATGGCCGCTCTTATTGATATTCATTTATTCACTATAATGATTATTGTTCTTCCAATCTTTATCTTTATTCTGGTAATTATCATGAAAAAATCAGTCCCACTATATGGGAAAGTACAGCGAAAGCTGGATAATATTTCCCTGATACTTAGAGAAAACCTAAGTGGTGTCCGTGTCATTCGTGCATTTGCCAGAGAAGACCATGAAAAGAATCGTTTTTCTCTTGAAAATGAAGAATATGCAATAAATGCCATGAAAGTAGGGAAAATATCAGGGCTATTAAACCCTCTGACTAATTTAATCATGAATTTTGCAATTGGAGCGATCCTTTGGTTTGGAAGTATAAGGGTAGATATTGGGAGACTTACAACCGGTCAGGTAATTGCTTTTATTGGATATGTCGCTCAAATCCTTGCAGCATTGATCGTAATCTCTAATCTGGTCGTAATCTTTACAAAGGCTTTTGCTTCTGCAAATCGTATTATAGAAGTTTTTGAGACAGAAACTTCTATTGAAAGTCCTGTATTACTATCTGAAAAAGCCGGGTCAGACCATGGGACAATGAATATACCCGAAGAGGCAACAGAGAATTCTGAATATATAGTAGAGTTTACGGATGTTTCATTGAATTATGATGAAGAAAGTGAAGCAGCCATAGAACATATCACATTTCAAGTGAGAAAAGGAGAAACTATAGGTGTTATCGGAGGTACAGGTTCTGGAAAATCCAGTATTATTAATTTAATTCCACGCTTCTATGATGTATCGAAAGGTTCGGTTAAAATATATGGAAAAGATGTTAGAAAGTATGATATTCAATCCCTTAGAGCTATGACAGGAGTTGTACCCCAAAAGTCAGTCCTTTTTACAGGGACTATAAGTGAGAATATCCGGTGGGGGAAAGAAGATGCTACGGATGAAGAAATCAAAAATGCGGCAGACATAGCTATGGCTTCCGAATTTATTGAAAAACTTCCAGATGGTTATAAAACGATGATATCAAGAGGTGGAGTGAATCTGTCAGGCGGTCAGAGGCAGCGCTTAACCATTGCCAGGGCTCTTGTCCGTAAGCCAGCCATCCTGTTATTAGATGATAGTTTCAGCGCCCTGGATTTTGTGACAGATAGCAGGTTAAGGAAAGGGATAAAAGAATATACGAAGAACATGACAACTTTTATTGTTTCTCAAAGAGCAAGTACTATTCGTAATGCAGACAAGATAATTGTCCTTGATGATGGTGCAATCGTGGGAATTGGAAACCATGAGAAATTAATACAGGATTGTGAATTATATAAAGAAATCTGCCAGTCCCAAATGCAGGAAAATGGGGTGAATTAATGAAGAAATCAACCTTAAGACGAATATGGATTTATATGGGTAAATATAAAATCAACTTAATCGGGGTACTGATCTGCAGTTTTTTTTCCAATACATTACTTATTTTTGCACCACTTTTAACCGGAAAGGCCATAGATAAGATTATTGGCCCGTCTAATGTAGATTTTAGTGGACTGATCCCCCTTATTAGTATTTTGCTGGCGTTATATCTTACAAGCAGTTTGTTCCAATGGTTTATGTCTATTTTAAGTAATGTGGCTGCCAGCCATATCACGAAAGATATAAGGAAGGATGCTTTTGATCATCTGAATACCTTGCCTTTGAAATTCTTTGATCAAACAGCTCATGGGGATATCATCAGTAAATTAACAAATGACATTGATGCTATATCAGAGGGCTTGTTTCAGGGAATCACACAGGTGCTGTCTGCAGCAATTATTATAACTGGCTGCTTTGGGTTTATGTTAGCAATCAATCCATTCATCACGATGATTGTTCTGATCATTACACCTTTGTGTTTCTTCATTGCTTCTTTTATTGCAAAGCAATCAAAGAAAATGTTTAGCAACCAGTCAAAGACTGTGGGAGAATTAAATGGATATGTGGAAGAGATGATTGGAAATCAAAAAGTTGTAAAAGCATTTGGTTATGAAAATAGATCTTTGGAAGCCTTTAAGAAGATGAATGAGGAACTTTATCACTGGGGACAAAAGGCACAATGGTATTCGTCACTTACAAATCCAACCACACGATTAATTAATAATACAGCCTATGTGGCAGTAACGGTCATCGGTGGATTATTGGCCATTGCAGGACATCTTTCTGTGGGTAATATTGCAAGTTTTCTTACTTATTCCAATCAATTTGCAAAGCCCATCAATGAAATCACTTCTTTATCCTCACAAATACAATCTGCATTTGCCAGTGCCGAGAGAGTATTTGCTCTTATTGATGAAGAGAGTGAAGCAAAAGTTTTGGAATCAGCAAAAGAAATCAATAATCCAAGGGGGAGTGTTGAATTCAAAAAGGTGAGTTTTTCCTATCGGCCGGATGTACCATTAATTAAGGAATTAGATTTGTCCGTAAAACCAACTAATATGATTGCTATTGTAGGACCAACAGGATCCGGTAAAACAACTCTGGTTAATTTAATAATGAGGTTCTATGATGTGAACTCTGGGAATATAATAATTGATGGGGATAGTATTTATAATGTGACAAGGGAAAGTTTAAGACAATCTATAGGTATGGTTTTACAGGAAAGCTGGCTGTTTAAAGGGACAGTAGCAGAAAATGTAGCTTATGGAAAACCAGAAGCAACCAGAAATGAAATTATAAATGCAGCAAAAGAATCTATGGCACATAGTTTTATAAAAAGATTACCAAAGGGTTATGATACGGAAATAACTGAAGATGGAGGAAATCTGTCACAGGGGCAAAAACAACTTCTTACAATTACCAGAGTCATGCTTACCAACCCATCCATCTTAATTCTCGACGAAGCCACCAGTAACATAGATACTCGTACTGAGATTAAGATACAGAAAGCTTTTTCCAAAATGATGGAAGGAAGAACAAGTTTTGTAATTGCACATAGATTATCAACAATTCGTGAAGCTGATGTAATTTTAGTTCTTAAAGATGGCGATATTATTGAAAAGGGAAATCATGAAGAACTTTTGAAAAAGAAAGGTTTCTATTATACAATGTATCACAGTCAATTTGCTGAATAATAAATATTGAAAGAACTGAATCCCTTGAAGGCTGAAATAGAAAGGAAGTGTTAAAATGAACAGGGTACGATATAAGATGGGACTCTCTAAGATCATAATGGGGGTGCTCACTCTGATGTTCCTCTGTCTTGCATTTACAAAATATCAAAATGTAACTGCGGCAACCACATACCCATATTTATTAAAGGTCAATAAACAACAAAATGTGATTACAGTATATAAGAAGGATAAATCCGGTAAATATACTGTTCCATATAAAGCTTTTGTATGTTCTACAGGTGTAGCAACACCTTTAGGAACATTTAAAACACCCGAACGTTATCGCTGGAGACTACTTGATGGAGATGTATGGGGACAATATTCAACCAGAATTACAAAGGGAATTTTATTCCATTCTGTATGGTATTATAAGCCTGATCCATCTACATTATCTGCAAGGCAGTATAACAAATTAGGGACAGCTGCTTCTCATGGCTGCGTAAGAGTGTCCGTAGCGGATGCAAAATGGATTTATGATAATTGTCCAATTGGAACTACAGTAGAAATATATAATAGTAAAGACCCGGGTCCTCTTGGGAAACCACAGGCTATTAAGATTAAAGAGGGGACAGGTTGGGATCCAACAGATATCTGGAGCAAGGGTAATCCATATAATAATAAGAAGCCAACGATTGTTGGTGCTAAGAATCAAACAATAAAATATGGAGAAAAAGTTGATCTAAAAAGAGGAGTGAAGGCCTTATCTACTGCAGGGCTGTATATCACGTCAGATATAAAGATCAGTGGAAAAGTAAATTCAAATAAAGCAGGTAATTATAAAATTACATACAGTATTACAGATCTCCTTGGAAGAAAAGCATCCAAGACTGTAACTTTTAAAGTATTAAAAGATACTTCAATACCTGTTCTTACTGGTGTAGTGGATCAGGTAGTATCAAAAGATGTTAAAATTGACAGGGCATTTGCATTAAAAGGAGTAAAAGCAAAAGCAGGGAAACAAGTTCTGACGATTGAATATATTAAGACAGATATTACAAAGAATGAAGATGATACCTATACGATCGATTATCTCGTAACAGCTCCAAATGGAAAGAAGGCATCTGCTGTGGCCCTAATTTCCATTGACAGGGAAGCTCCTGCAATTATTGGAGTCACAGACAGAGAAATAGCATGGGATACTGTGGTCGACAAGGAATTTGCATTAAAAGGTATTACAGTTTTAGATGATTATGCCAATTTAGAGAATAAGGATATCACTGTCACTATTATTGATAATAAAGACCATACTTATAATGTAACTTATGAAGTATCCGATGGATGCGGTAATGCTGCCATGGAGAATGCTTTGTTTGCCATTACAGATTTTCTTAAGATCGAAGGAGTAAAAGACCAGGAATTACCTTTAGGATATGTAATCAATGATAGTTATGTAAAACAAGGAGTTAAGGCTACGGATAATGGCAGGGATGTTACCTGGAAGCTGACAGTATCTATTTCAAAACCTGCTGATAATAAATATACCGTAACCTATTCTGTAAAGGATGATTCCGGTAATGAAGAGATAGCAACTGCAGTATTCACAATACCCCTTGACAAAGCCGAGGCTCCTGATATAGAATAATAATCAATGCAAGATAATAGCGATATCAGCGTTGACAAGGAGTAGTAAGAGAGAATGACTTTAAGAGAACTGCCGGGTGGTGCAAGACAGTAGGAAGAATCTCTGAACTCGCCTTTGAGCCCTCTGGTTGAAAGTAAGTAGATTAGAGCGGGTATTCCCGTTATAGAATAATGAGTGCGTTTATTAATAAACGAATTAGAGTGGTACCACGGAATATTGTCCTTTTCGTCTCTATTTGTACAAATTTGTACGGTAGGGACGGAAAGGATTTTTTGCGTGAAGGCAACGAGCCGGGTGCTAATGCATACTAAGATGGAATCATGCTTCCATGAAATTTCATCTTAGTATGTATTGGCAGTGGGCGACTGCCCACGAACCTGAGAGTTACGTTAGTAACTTACAGGTTTACGTCGGTAAATAGACGATTTCAGTATAGGAGGAATTAATTATGGCAACACCTTATAATCATAAGGAAATTGAAAAGAAGTGGCGTAAAGTCTGGGAAGAACACCCAGTAAATATCAATGACGGTAAGAAATCAAAATATTATTGTTTAGATATGTTCCCATATCCATCCGGAAGCGGTTTACATGTAGGTCACTGGAGAGGCTATGTAATCAGTGACGTTTGGAGCCGTTATAAGATATTAAAAGGTTATTATATTATTCATCCGATGGGATGGGATGCATTTGGACTTCCAGCAGAAAATTATGCAATTAAGATGGGTGTGCATCCAAGCAAATCAACGGCTGAGAATGTAGCGAATATTAAGAGACAAATTAACGAAATTGCTGCAATCTATGACTGGGACATGGAAGTGAATACAACAGATCCCGCCTTTTACAAATGGACTCAATGGATCTTTGTAAAGATGTTTAAAGCCGGTCTTGCATATGAGAAAGAAATGCCGATCAACTGGTGTCCGGACTGTAAAACAGGACTTGCAAATGAAGAAGTAGTAGATGGAAGCTGTGAACGTTGCGGCGCCCCTGTAACAAAGAAGAACTTAAGACAATGGATGCTCAAGATTACAGAATATGCTGATAGATTATTAGAAGATCTTGATAAGTTGGAATGGCCGGAAAAAGTTAAAAAAATGCAATCAGACTGGATCGGTAAAAGTTATGGTGCAGAAGTTGATTTTGCTTTAGAGGGAAGAGAAGAAACAATTAAAGTATATACCACAAGACCGGATACTTTATACGGTGCGACATTTATGGTATTGGCGCCGGAACATGTTCTTGCAGCCCAGATCGCAACGGATGAACAAAAATCCCTTGTTGAAGATTATATCTTTAAAGCATCCATGAAATCCTCTGTAGACAGATTACAGGACAAAGAGAAAACAGGTGTATTTACAGGAAGTTATGCAATTAATCCTTTAAATAAAGAATTAGTTCCTATCTGGATTTCAGACTATGTACTTGCAGATTATGGTACTGGAGCGATTATGTGCGTACCGGCACATGATGATAGAGACTTTGAGTTTGCTAAGAAATTTAATATTCCAATTATTCAGGTTATTGCAAAGGAGGGAGTAGAAAATCCTGACTTAACAGAAGCTTATACAGAACCTGGAATTATGATTAATTCCGGAGAATTTAATGGTATGAATTCTCTTGATGCAAAGCGTGATGTACCAGGGATCCTTGAAGCACGCGGTATTGGCAAAAAAACGACCAACTATAAATTAAGAGACTGGGTATTTTCAAGACAACGTTATTGGGGGGAACCTATTCCAATCGTTCATTGTGAACATTGTGGAGCTGTTCCGGTTCCTGAAGATCAATTGCCATTATTGCTTCCGGAAGTTGAGAAATATCAGCCAACCGGAACAGGAGAATCTCCCCTTGCAGATATCCATGAATGGGTGAATACAACTTGCCCGGCTTGTGGTGCACCTGCCAAGAGAGAAACCAATACAATGCCTCAGTGGGCAGGATCCTCCTGGTATTTCTTAAGATATGTGGATAACAAGAATGATAATGAATTAGTATCCAAAGAAAAAGCAGAGAAGTTATTACCGGTAGATATGTATATTGGTGGTGTAGAACATGCCGTATTACATCTTTTATATTCAAGATTCTATACAAAGTTCTTACATGATATCGGAGTAGTTGATTTTGATGAACCATTTACCAAATTATTCAATCAAGGTATGATAAACGGAAAGAATGGTATTAAAATGAGCAAGTCCAAAGGAAATGTGGTATCACCGGATGATTTAGTGCAGGATTATGGTTGTGATTCCCTAAGATTATATGAATTATTCGTAGGACCGCCAGAACTTGATTCCGAATGGGATGAAAGAGGAATCGATGGAGTATATCGTTTTATTAACCGTTTCTATAATCTTGTTATGGAGAATAAAGAAAAAGACGTTGCTCCAACAAAAGAAATGATCAAGATCCGCAATAAGATGGTCCATACTATTACAGAACGTCTTGAGAACTTTAGCCTTAATACAGTTGTCAGTGGATTTATGGAATACAACAATAAATTAATCGACTTATCTAAAAATGGCGGACTGGATAAAGAAACCTTAGAAACTGCTATTATTTTACTTGCACCATTTATACCTCATGTTTCTTCTGAATTATGGGCAGAGTTAGGTCATGAAACGTCTGTATTTGAAGAGACCTGGCCAGAAGCAGATGAAAATGCCATGAAGGATGATGAATTAGAAATTCCAATCCAGATTAATGGTAAAACGAAAGGTACAGTATCAGTGCCGGCAGAGGCAGATAAAGATGAGATCATTGCAAAGGCAAAAGAAGTAGTAGCAGATAAATTAACAGGAACTATAGTAAAAGAAATTTATGTACCTGGTAAGATCGTAAATATCGTTATAAAATAATGCCATTAGGGAGGTCGGTTAATTTGATATGTTCCCCTTGTAGTAGAAAGTCTAAACAATAAAACTTTTGGAGTTGTCAAGGTTTTAATTCAATGTGGTTAAATGAAAAAATAAATTCCACCTGTCTGGGACTAATTTTTTAGTTTTAGGTGGCAACCTGTCTGCTCTAATATACTATTTTTCTAAGAGTGCCGGTTTTAACATGACTTCGTCTGGGGAGACATTTTCTAGTCCTGTTAAGAGCGGTATTCTTTTGTCTAAAAGTAAGTTAGCTAGATCAAAAGGTGAACGCCCATTTAGACTATCCCTAGCTGTACTATTGATATGGCTTGTCATTAAGTTGATATCTACTTGAGTATATTTGTACATACTTCGTCCCTTAGGAATTACATATCTTATGTATTCATGGTTCTTTTCTAGTCGAGCTTTTTGATTTGAAACATAAGGATCGCAATAAAATACGTAAGTACGATGTTTACCATCTGCAGTTTTTTCAATATCATATGGAGTTTTGAATTCAGATCCAGTATCTGTTAATATGACAGGAAAAGCCTATCGAAAGAGTTGGATAGAAAGTGTATCAGCTAATTCATTGATTGCATTTACGACACATTCCTGAGTACATCTTTTAAGTAGAATCACTAACATAAAACAAGAGTTTCGAAAGAGCAGTGTAAGTAGACATTTACCAGATTCTACTCCCCCCTTTACTGTATCCATTTCTATTACTTCCATTTCAGGATGTGCTACCATAAATCGTTCAAAATCCTTATAAGTACGTTTGTTCCGATACACCTGATTCCTATCCTTTGTTCGAGGTTTTACTAATTTTCTACGCTTTTTATAACGAACTCTTCTTGGTAAATCAATGTCTAGTCTGGAAAATACGTTGATCAAAGTAATTATATAAGGTCCTACGCGAGCAAGGAATTTCATCACCATGAACTGCAAATATATGACTTAATGGCTGTCCCTTTAATATCAAAGGTGAAATCAGAGCATTTATAGCGGAGTAGGTACGATTTTCAAGTGGACATTTGTTAAAGAATGTACACCCATTACAAACATAAGGTGGTCTTTTGGGTTTTATACAACTATAAGGATTGAAAAATAGACAATAGACAATTAGATTCTGACGAAAATACTTGCAAAGATCTTTGCACTTTTTAAAACCGCAAGTACTATGTTCATTACAATCTCTAAAATCCATACAATCCAGATGTTTTTGCTTGAGTGAAAGTGCAGGAATGATATCGGATGAACGACGTATTTCTTTAGAGATAGTAGTTGAGTCTTTATATAAGTAGAAGCAATTGTTCTAAAATTACTTCCTTGTAAAAGTTCTTGCTCAATAAAAATTCGGTCTGATAGTGTGAGGTGTTTTTGATTTGCTTTTAAATTTTTGTTCATATTAGAATTCCTCCCTAACAGACAGGTGCCGATTATTATCATATCATAAACGTTGAATGAAATCTGAAGTTCCACATCCTGGTATTAGAATTATGTGCACCCCAAAATTCCACAATCCCAGTATTTTCAAGGCTTTATTAAGC
>NZ_RJVG01000012.1 GCF_003752155.1 Mobilisporobacter senegalensis
CCTTTTGATGCTTTGTTTACTATACACTTTTTTAGTTCAAAGATTCTTGAAAAAACTTTAATTTTTCTATTGACTATTCATAGTTGGTCTCCTGTAAATCAGATAACTTTTTAAGCTATCCTTGTAAAATGAACTTAATTCAGGTGTGATTTTTATCACATCCTCTGTATATGAATGAATATTTTTTAATTCATTCATATTTTAACATAGATAATTTTACCAGTCAAGAGAAAAAAGGCTAAATTAAACTTCGTGGAATTTAGCCTTTTTTCTAATAATTAAGACGACAAGTTTATTTAAATTTCCAAAGCTGCAGCTCTTTTCTCTTTGGCAAAACTAAAATTACCATGATATCGTTTTATATTCTTATCTTCCATCCAATAAATTGTATTGAAGAATTTATCCAGAAAATATCTGTCATGGGATATTGCTATGATGGTGCCTTTATATTGACTCAGAGCATCCTCTAATGCTTCTTTAGATGCAATATCAAGATGATTTGTAGGTTCATCCAAAATTAAGACATTATTACGTTCATTGACTATCTCAGCCCAGCGTAATCTCATTCTCTCACCACCACTTAAAGAAGATACTTTTTTATAAACAGAATCTCCATAGAATAGAAATTTTGCAAGGATTTTTCTGCACTCTGTCTCTGTTAATGTTATTTTATCCCTGAATTCTTGAAGGACTGTATACTCATGGCACATTTCATCGGCATATTGAGACAGATACCCAATGGATAGGCTGCTACCGTGCTTTATATTCCCAGAAGATGGGTTGAGTTGCTTTGTTATAATCTTTATTAACGTAGTTTTCCCACATCCGTTGTCACCCACAATTGCAATCCTCTCTCCATATTTAACACTCAAATTGACGTCTGTGAACAACTCAAAACCTTCATAACTTTTTGATATATTTTCTAAGTAGAAAACATCATCTCCTCCCCGGTTTTCAACGGCTAAATCCAGTTTCATATTTTTTTGGACTGATGGTTTTTGTATCACTTCAATCCTGTTCAATGCTTTCTCCATATTTTTTGCTCTTCGATGTAACGATTCACTGGGAGGATTTGAACGATTTGCCCAATCTTTCAAACGTTTAATCGCTTCTTTCATTTTTTTGATCTTTTTCTGCTGATCTTGATACTGCTGAAATTCCCTGAGTATTCTCTCATCTCTTTCTATTAAATATCCGGAATAATTGGTATGGTATGTGGTCAGTTCTTCCTTCTCTACTTCTACAATTTTAGTAGTGATCTCATCAAGAAAATAACGGTCATGAGAAACTAAGAGAATCGTTCCTTTATAGGTTTTAAGAAATTGAGCCAGCCAGTCAATGGCAGTCAAATCCAGGTGGTTTGTAGGTTCATCTAACAATAGTAAGTTTGGTTCTTTTAGTAAAATCAATCCCAGACCTACTTTTGTTCGTTCTCCACCACTGAGCTGCCCCCATCTCTTCTCCTGGAGAGACACGATTCCTAACCCATTTACTACTCTTTTTATCTTTGATTCGATTTCATATCCACCTTTTTTAATATATTCTTCTTGGCAATTTCCATATCTTTTTAATATTTCCTCAGAATAATCATTTTGTAATTTAAATTCCAATTCCTTCATACATTTATTGATTTCAATCAAATCATCAAAAGAAGTATTCATAATTTCATAAATACTTAAGTCATCTTCAAATTCCGGGATCTGTTGTAGGAATCCTATAGTAGTGTCTTTCTTCCAGGAAACAAATCCTTCCTCCGGTTTTAAAATACCTGCTATTATTTTGAGCAATGTAGTTTTCCCGGTACCATTTCCCCCAATGATACCTACCCGCTCATTTTCATTTATTTCTAATGATACTCCATTAAATATACTGCTTGCTGCAAATGATTGTTTTATATTTTGTAAACTAATAATATTCATATCCATTTTCCTTTCTTTCAGGAAAAAAGACAAAAAACAAGACAGCAGAGATAATCCACTGTCCTACTCACATTTACTCATATGGCTTTTATAATTATATGATTCGTGATAAAGATATGTCTCTTCCTGATAAACACTGATTCAATTTGTAAAAATGGGCGCACTTATCCCCTTGAATCCATTGTCCGGAAAAAATTGCACAGAAAATCCATAAATGTTTTATAACATAATTAATAATATCCACCGTACACTTTTTATTGAAACACATCTTTATCACCTCCTTCTAAAATCTATGATCAGGGTATTGAAAAACTTCACGATTCTCTCTCCTATTAAGATTTATACCATATATTATGTTGGATTTCAAGAGTTATTGTTCCACATATTCTGCTCCTCGTTCCTCCATAACAGTCAATTCACTGACATTAAGATACAATAAGGGATACCCATCCATTTCCACTAATTGGGCAGTTCCAATTACCTGGATCCAGTCATTTTTAGCAGGATATTCTCCCTCATAATTTAAATAAAATCCGCCCCATCCATCATTGCCACAACACCCCGGACCATTCCGATATACCATGTGCAAGGTACTTCCATCCAAATAAGATTCAACAGAATCATACATTCCCTCAACCTTAATTTTTCTTCCCTCATAATCCGGAAAATTATAATAAATGTCATTTATCTGGGTCAGAAACATCTTTTCCGTAATTTCAATTATCTCATTATTGTCAACGCCCTCACCATCATCGCTATCTGTTGTCTGTTCTGTCTTTCTCTTTAATACTGTAACATCTTGAGACTTGTTATCCGTAGTCTTATCAATATTCTTATCTTCATTCCTCTTAGTACATCCGGTTATTCCAGTGAAAAGAAGCGTAATAAAGATTATACTTAGGATTCCCTTTTTAATCATAGATTCCCTCTCTTTCTTAATAGTCCGACTATAGAAAAAATCATGAACATAATGATGTTCACCACTACTACACTTGCTCCTGTTGGTGTTGCATATACATAAGACATTACAACTCCGCAAAAATAACAAATAATTGATATTATTGCAGAACTAATAATAACCGTCTTAAATTTTTTACAAACCCGCATTGAAGTTAATGCAGGAAAGATAATGAGACTTGATATTAACAGAGCTCCCATCAGACGCATTCCTAAAACGATTGTAATTGCAGTAAGAAAGGCAATTAACATATTATACAGATGGACTTTAATACCTGTAGCCTTCGCAAATGTTTCGTCAAATGTAACTGCAAATATTTTGTTATAAAAAATGAGAAAGAGAAAAAACACTATGATTGATAATACTATACTTAATTTCACATCACTTTTACTCATAGCAAGGATACTACCAAACATATAGTTACAAACATCCGTTGTCATTCCAGTAGTCACGGATACTGTAATGACTCCAATTGCAAGAGCACTTGTTGATATAAGGGCAATTGCTGCATCTCCTTTGATTTTACTGTTTTTGCTGATATTTAATAATAAAAATGCAGCCAGAACAACAACCGGTATGGCAACTGTCAATGGTGCAGCATTCATGGCAGTGGCAACTGTTAATGCTCCAAATCCTACATGGGAGAGGCCGTCCCCTATCATAGAATAACGCTTAAGAACTAAGCTGATTCCTAATAATGAAGCACAGACAGATACTAATAAGCCTACAACTACTGCCCTGACTAAAAATGGGTAGGAGAACATCTCTTTTAATATATTAAACATAATCCATCCTCCTTAAAAAATCATCACCGATATCACTATTAAGATACTCCTTTGTTGTTCCATAAAATAAATGCTCCTCTTTGATATAAAGTATATGGCTTGCAAATTCAACAGCACTGTGAATATCATGGGAAACCATAATAATAGTAATTTTTTCGTCTTTATTAAGGTCATTGATCAATTGATATAAATCTTTTGCAGCCACAGGGTCCAGCCCTGCTACCGGCTCATCTAATAGCAGAAGTTTTTTCGTGGCACACAGAGCCCTTGCTAAGAGCACTCTCTGCTGCTGACCACCTGATAAATCCCGAAAGCAATGATTCTTAATATTTTTAAGTCCCATCCGATTTATATTTTCATTGGCAATTGCTCTCTCCCTATTTTTATAAAAAGGCCTGATACCACATTGATTTAAGCAACCAGACAGAACCACTTCATAAACACTGGCAGGGAAATCTTTTTGGATATCTGCCTGCTGTGGCAGATATCCAATCTCTGTAGATTTTAAAGATATATCCATAATAATGTTTCCTTTGCATGGTGCTTTAAGCTTTAATAAGCCTTTGATTAATGTACTTTTCCCTGAACCGTTTTCTCCAATAACACATAAATAATCTCCGCTATTGACTGCAAAATTCAGGTCACGGATCACTGTATTATTTTCATAAGCGAAGGAAACATCCTCACAAGTAATTAATTTCATATTAGTTGAGAGCCTCCTTTAAACTTTCTACATTCTCTTCCATCATATCCAGTAAAGTTACTCCTTTTTCAAAGTCATCTTTAGAAATATTATGATATGATTGAAATACTCCTTTTTTAGCGCCAGTCGCTTCACAGATCGTATCTGCCATTTTCTCATTGGAAAGTTCAATATGAAAAACAACCGGGATCTGTTCTTCTTTCACTTTATCAATTAAAAATGCCACTGTTGCTGCACTTGCTTCTGTTTCAGTAGAACAGCCTGGAAAAGCAGCATAATATTTAAGTCCATAAGCATCTGCAAAATATCTTAATGGGAATCGGTCACCAAATACAATAGTCTTTCTCTTTCCAGAAGATACTACCTTTTGAAAATCTTGATCCAGATCTGATAGTTTATCAATATATCTCTTGGAATTTTGTTTATATATTTCTTTATTTGTTTTATCAATTTCGCAAAGGCTGTTTGTAATATCTTCTACAAGCCTGATTGCATTTTGAGGCGAAGTCCACACATGTTCATCATATTCTATTTCTTCTGTCTCATGATGATCCTCTTCATCCTCTTTTTTCGAATCCTCTTGATGTTCTTCTCCAGTCTCCTCTTCATGCTCTTCTTCATGTTCTTCTTCCATTCCTTCAACGATTTCTTCCTCTACTGTCTCTACACAATCCATGAGCGAAATAATCTTCATATCACTTGTATCCATTGATTCCAATATCTCATTCACCCATTCATCTGATTCTCCGCCTACATATATAAACACATCACTCTTCTGAATTTCAATAATATCTTGAGGTGTTGGCTCATAGGAATGGCTCTCCGCTCCCGGTTTTAATAGCATAGATAATTCTACCTTATCGCCGGCAATCTCCCGTACAAAGTCATATTGAGGAAAAATGGTCGTTGTAACCTTTATTTTATTGTCGTCCTCATTTAAGGAATTGCCTGGTTTATTAGTGCTGCTGCTTCGTGTTCTATCAGAATCACAGCCGGCTGACATAGTAACAACAACTATAAGAATAAGAATAAAGTTTAATACACGTTTTATCATTGAAAACCTCCATTTATCTTTAATTTTAGGCGCAAAAAGACAAGGTAACACTATTACCTGAAAGAGCATAGTATTCCCTTGCCAGAATTTTCAATGATTCATTCTTACCTTACTTGTGATAGGTGTCAATAATAAATTATTACTATTCCCTGTATTAAGAAAAAGACAAAGAGCAAAAGTAATATTTAAAATATTTACTAATTCTATTTTTAGATTTCCCAATAACTTAATGCTGTTCTCTGCTTCATGAATATGAGTACAGACAGAACAATCCTCACCAATACATTTATGATTGATTTCTTTTGCTATATAAAATGAGGAAAGAAACGAAATGACAACAAGACATAATACGATAGCAGATGCTATTCTATTTCTATTTGCTTTTTGGCCCATTGTCTCCTCCCCCTTTGAGACTTTTTATGATTTGAAAACTATTTCCAGTTTATCAAATACACTATTTTATGTCAAATATAATCATAATTTAATATTTTTATAAAATTCCAAAATTTTTCTTCCATTTCCACAAATCCACTTAATTTGGAAGCAATCCTCAGATGGTTATTACTATTTAATTATTATATAATTTTCACGTTATATAATAGATTAAAGGAGACTAATATGAAAAAACTGGGAGCAATTTTACTTATAGTTTCATTGATATTTAGTTTATTTCCACAGCAGGCAAAGGCTTTAGAAGCCACTACCTTTGAGCAGGACTTAACTGAATATTTAAATGAAATAAGTATGACAAGAGGATTCGAAGTAACAAAAGGGGATATTGAAGAATCTCTCTCTTATTTTAGCGCACACATTAACGACTATGACAATGTCCAAGAACTTAAAGAGGATTTAGGTGAAGTCATAAAATCGGATTTAAGTAATTTATCTGATATTTATGAGAGATTTGATATGAATGTGGACGAACTGACAGCATTATTAGATAAAAATGGAGAAGAATTAAAGGATTATATCTTTTTAAATAATCTTGATTCTGCTTTGTACTTTTATCAATCAAATAAAGAATTTGAACGGGAGCCAGATTTTGACCAAAAATTTGCTGACTATATATCTCTCGTAAGTTCTATAAGAGGTTTTCAAGTAACAAAAGAAGATATTTATGATTCACTTGCAAAATACGAATCAACTATTGATGAATATGAAACTGTAGAAGATCTAAGTGATTTTTTAGGTGAAGTAATCAAAGCAGATTTAAGTAACTTAAACTATTTTTATAAAGAATATGATCTTGATAAAGAATCCATCTTTCAATTGCTTGATGAATCTGGAGAAGATATTAATGACTACATATTCATTGAAGACTTAGAAACTAAAATACTGGATTCTTATTACGGTGAATTTCCTGGAATCGACGAAGATATGATCGCAGAACTTCTTCCAATTATTCTTGAGGAGTTAGGTATTACAGATAAAGAAATGCAACAAATAATTGATTATTTTACTTCTATGGAAGATTATCTGTCAAGTCCGGAAGTGGAACAACGACTGATGGATTTAAGTGAACGGCTGATGGATTTAGGGGAACGATTGATGAATTTAGGAGACACTGCTATTTCTGATGGATTAACAGATGAATTAGTAAGTGAAATTACATCCCTCTATAATGAATTCTTATCCATACTAAAAATTAATATTGTATATACCATTGAAAAGAATGGTGTTGATAAACCTATATCTTTTGAGCAGCTACTAAAGTTGGAATCTTTAGCAGATAATGAAAAATTAAAAGTTGCAATCTATGGTTCTGATTCAAAACTATTAGCGGATTTTATAATTACAAATGATATGTTTGATTCGATTATGGACAAAATCAATGGTATTGAAGAAGAAATAATAGACACCGTGAACCAGCATAAACCGGAGAAATCCGTTAAAAACAAATCAAAAACTACTGTAAATGGGGCGAAATTACCAAAAACTGCTTCTAATTATATACCAAATTCTTTATTCGGACTATTTATTGCATTTATTGGAATCTTATTGTTCAAAAAGGTAAGGAATATTGAAAGTGAAATCATACAAAAATAATAGAAATAACCAAATAAATCATGTGGTGTTAATTTTATTTAGTGTTATATTAATTACTTGGGGAGTATGGTTTAGTGGCGCTAATTTAAATAAACTTTTCATTGGTTTTCATGCGGGTAAAACTGTATCTGCAAATGAAGAAACAGCCCAGGAAAACCAAAATGCTGCTAATGAACAAGCCCCACTGTCAGATGAATCTTTGGAACAGGAATTATATCCAGAATCACCTGAAATAGGGGAAGAATTTGGTGAGCTTTACATCCCCAAAATAAAAGCGACCCTTCCCATTTATGAAGGAACTAATGAAGAAGAATTAGAAAAAGGTGTCGGGCATTATATTGATAGTGTTCTTCCCGGAGAAAATGATAATTCTGTACTTTCCGGCCATAGAGATACTGTATTTCGAAAACTGGGCGATGTTGGTGAAGGGGACTTATTAATTGTCAGAACTTCTGCAGGTGAGTTCAAATATAAAGTCAGGAAAGTCAGAATTGTAGATGAAGATGACAGAACAGTTATTGTTCCAAAACCAAATGCAACGCTAACTGTCAGCACCTGCTATCCCTTTCACTATATTGGTTCTGCCCCCCAAAGATATGTACTGGTGGCTTATCTAAATTCAAAAGAAATTTATTAATTAATATTAATATCAATATAGGGTTATTGCAATATGGTTTATCTTAGTGGACTAAGAAAACTTTATCTGCAATACCCCTATAAGTTTTATAATAAAATATCATTTAAATAATACTTTTTATTTACCATATACTTCTACTTCATATAATGAATATCCATATGGCAGTGCTCTTTCAATTCCTTGGAATTTCACAAATCTGACATTCTCTGCGTTGAAATTTATTGTTTCAATTCCACCTGTTCCGTTCGTTTGCCTTTTAACACTGGAATAGTTCCTTCCATCTCCTGATACGAAAATTTCATACTGTTTTCCATAAGCTGCTTCCCAGTTAAGTACCATACGATTAATGTCATAGGAATCTCCCAGGTCTATTATAAACCATGCATCATCACTAAAATTGGATGCCCATCTGGTTCCCATATTTTTATCGTTAAGATTCCCGGCAGCTAATGTATCATTTTCTACGCCTGAGGATGTAACTGTTTTTCCTGCAGCTACTTCTACATAAGTATCATTGCCTCCAGGCGTTTCTTCCTCTGTACCTTGGGTCACCCCATGAATGTAGGTAAAAGTTTCTGTATCTAAGGCGCCATTTCCCGGATTATAAGTGAAGAAATATTCTATGGTGTCCTCATAATTTAGATTATTTACTGTATATCTATAATTTGAGTTACCGATTGAGGTCATAGCCACATTTTGTTGTGGACCATTATTAATCTTATAATGAATATCCGCAAATGTTGCACCATTAACATAAAATTCTATCTTATCACCTGTCTTCTTTAATCCCCTTATATCATTACCAATTATAACCGTGTCAGATTGATTTGCATTCACTGTTACTACACATGTGGCTGAATATCCACCATCCTGAGTAGTTGCCTTAATGGTAGTGGTTCCATTAGAAACAGCAGTAACCTGACCTGCGCTTACGGTAGCAACTCCAGGATTACTTGATTCCCATGTTACATTTTTATTCGTTGCATTACCTGGAGTAATGGACTTATTAATTAATGTTGTTTGTCCTATAGAAGTTAAAGTTACTGTCTGTTTATCAAGAGTCATACCGGTAACTGGAACATTACCAGGTTCTTCATTTCCCGTTGGTTTATATACCCGGACATAATCAACCTGCATTTTACCCGGAAGATCGCTTGGATTCGGTGTGATTCCACCATCAAACCAACCGCCGACTGCTAAATTCATTATAATATAGAATTCCTGGTCAAATGGAGCATTTTCATCGTTAGGTGCTCCTGTTGAGTACCATTGATCACTGGTAATCTTAGAAAAACATTTACCATCTACATACCATTTAATACTTTCCTCTTCCCATACCACACTATAAACATGATAATCAGAAGCAAATGTCTGACCTTCTGGGAATAAATAATCTGCGCCCATATATGTATTTGCCGGCCACTGTCCTCCAAAATGAATGGTCCCACTTGTAGAACCTGGCAAACGTCCTCTTGCTTCCATAACATCTAATTCACCGGAGGCAGCCCAAGTTCCATAAGTATCATCATTTGGCAGCATCCAGAGCGCTGGCCACATACCATTTCCAGTTGGCAATTTTGCACGGAAATCGATTCTTCCATATTTAAATGTAAACTTATCCTTGGTGGTAATCTTACCTGAGGAATACTGTGCATATCTGTTAGGATCCTGTGGGAATGATTTTGGTTCTTCATATGCAACAATATTTAAATTTCCGTCTCTTACAAAAACATTTCTTTCATTATCTGTATAATGTTCCATTTCATTATTGCCCCAGCCCCATGTACCTGGATCATCATTGATATAGTATCCTGTATTGTAAGACCAATGATTCATGTTTAAAGCAGTCCCACTGAATTCATCGTTCCATATAAGCTCATTTCCCGGAATATAAGAATCTTCTGATGTTCCAAGCTCTATATTACCAAGATCTGACACATCCGGACGTACTGCATCAGGGTTACCTGTAAAAGTATAATAGACATAATTACTATTGATATTGCCTCCTTTTATTCCATTCATTGGATATCCAATTCGGATTTCCATATCTACCTGAATTGGCTGGAACCACAGACCATAGATATAATCTACCCAATATCCCCATTGATTAGCTGCAGACATCTTATTGTATCCGTTTCCAGAATAGCTGAAACTACTCTTGCTATAATCACTAAGCTCTACCCACTCACCATTTACTTTAATCTGATATACAAAATTATCTAACTCCGATTTCGTTGGTGCTCCTCCATCGATTTTAGGTAATGGAATACCAATTTCACCTGCTTCACCTGCAGTATAACTGGTTCCATCATAAGCAGAAATTATATATGAATTTCTTACCGGTTCAGAATAATTTATGGTATAGATAAGCGAGACCTTTGAAGATACAGATTCCAGCTTCACATTGATAGACTTGTCCACTACGAACCAATAGCCGCCTCCACCATCTGTAAATTGACCAAAGTTCCGGTCATAAATCCATCCACTTGGTGCATTATTATCAATATCGATCCACTCACTGCTTCCTATCTCTTTCACATAAACTTTTAAATCGTTGGCAACTGCATTATATGGAATGGAAGGATTTCCATTAAATACAGGATAAGTAAAACCAATACTTCCGGTAACACCTGCAGTTAACACCGGCCCTTGTGTTGGCGTCATAGAAGTAATTGTAGTAGTTGGAATATTCGTGAATTCCAGTGTGTAATCAAGTGTAACACCACTTGACTTTGATGCTAACCGAATATAAGTTGTTTCAGAAACCTTAAACCAGTAGCCATTAAACCCGCTATCACTCCAATTTCCCCAGTTCACATTATAAACAAAATCTGTGTTATCAATATTTACCCAGGTTCCATTTACCTTAACATTCACTGTTAAGTCATTGGCAACCTCCTGCCAGGATGCTCCACCTCCATTAAAAATCGGCATTACAAATCCATAACTTGCCTCACTTACACCTGACTTTGATATAATTGGTCCGTCTGCTGGTGAAAAATATGCCATTGAAGTTATTGTTGCCTCCGCTGCTTTCACTTTCTTAATACCATTCGGTGCTAAGAAAGATACACTGCCTAAAACCATTACCATTACCAGAACTAAACTTAGAATTCTTCTTTTTAAACCCTTCTCCGTTGCTTTCAATGTTTCATTTCCTCCTTTTTATTAATAGTTATATCCTCTCTTATTAGCCTGGAAGTTGAAGGATATTCCATATTCTCCATTTTTCCATTACTAATAATTTCCATTATACTTACTGTAGTGTCCTCCTAAAAGGATGAGGTTTTTAATTTAGTCTCATTATTTTACACATAGGATAGAATTTTTATAGTAATAAAAAGTCCGCCGATAATCGGCGGACTTTTTCGATTATTTGAATATAATTTCTAAAAGAACTTTGATTTACCAACCTATTCTGATGATTAGACCTTTAGGATCTCCAACCTCCAGATAGGATGCCTGTCCGTTAACATCGTCATAGCAGAAACCATAAGCTAATCTGTCAATACTATGATCATGCCAGAACTTCGCATAATAATTCGCTGGCGCTGCCTGATAATATCTGCTCACATTATTCCAATTAGCCGGCTCTGTATATACATGTCTGTTAAGT
Organism: Mobilisporobacter senegalensis; assembly: GCF_003752155.1. GTDB lineage: Bacteria > Bacillota > Clostridia > Lachnospirales > Lachnospiraceae > Mobilisporobacter > Mobilisporobacter senegalensis. The sequence continues at coordinate 11,719 of NZ_RJVG01000012.1, forward strand.
GCTGCACATACTTCTGCGTTACTTGCACCACCGATTCCTAATAAGATATCCCTGGTAGAAATACTTGAATAGCCGCTAAAATAATTCTGGTGTGCTCCGCCCGTATTGAATGGCCCACTGATTGGACACACAATTCTATAAGGAGCTTGAAGTGTGCCTAAAGATTTGAATTCATTTGGTACTTCATTCTGGTATTTTGTAAATAAACCGGAACGTGTCTCACTTTCAAGTTCACCTACAGTACGGTCATAATTGCCGGCTTGATTCACCAGACGATGTTGTACTGGGAAACCAAATTGATCGACTCTTGTAGTGTTACCGTGATAACCATCCTTATCTACAGTGAATTCTACAAAATCAAAATAAATGTTCCGATTCGGATCGGTTGGGTTATTAATATCCGGTCCGGCAAATCCATTATCGTAAGTTTTAATATAACATGGTGTTCCAACACTTAAGAACATTCTTCCTGATTTTATCTTAGGTAAGTTCACCCATGAAGTTTCACTTACTTTATGATAAATATTTGCATAATTGACCCCATTTTTAGTCAAATGACCAGGAGCATCATTTAATGCATTTGAAATCGGAATCAGATTACCTGACAAGTCTAAATAACACCATGCATCCGTTGTTGGATTCTTACCAATTACTCCCCAATAAAGCTGACTATCCGAATATGCCCCATTTGTACCGTTCATAACCTTTACACTGACACCGCCATTTGTTGGATTTGGAATAGTGGAAGGATTTATGGAATAAATAGAACCGGAAGAAGGATTATTTGTATCTGACACAAGAGTAAATGACCATTTCTGGGCATCCGTTCCATTGTCAGTATATTGCTGTACTACTGCTCCGTCTTCAGTGGAAGAACTACGTACATCCATTGCCAGACCACTTACTTTAGAAATGACTTTGTAATAGCCTCCTCCTATATCTATGATCTGCCATCTCTGGGCATTTGTATTATTGCTTGTCCATTGTTGTAATTGAACACTATTACTCGTTGAACTATTTGGCACATCAAGGACTAAACCGCTATGCATTGCTGTTATCTTATAATAACCGTCCGATTGTTTCTCAACTCTAAATTGTTGATTGGTAGCATTATAATTTGTCCATTGATGGATTTTAGCACCACTTGCTGTGGAATTATCTACCACATCCAATACTTTACCGCTGACCTTGCTGGTAATTCTGTAAACTCCATTACTGATACTTCCATTTGACTGGCCTGAAAAGGTAAATGTAGGTGTGTCATAAGCTGGAGTGCCATTATTATATGTAAAGGAGTATTGGAGAGTTGCTCCTGCTGCTGAGTCAATTACCTGTTCATACCTGGATGCACCAGAATTATATGTCATCCTTAAATTTTGCTGATCACCACCATTTACCTTATAATGTACATCAACCCACGATGTATTTACGGATGATTTAAACCATATAGTGGCATTATTTCCAGATAGAGTTACCCCTTGTGTATAGTCCGCTGCCATGATACTGGAAGCATTGAATGAAAATACTAATGTCGACATTAAGAAGAAAACCATAATACGTTTTAGCGTTTTCTTTGTCATAAATAACCCCCCTAAATTATTTATTTGCCCTTACTGTACTACCAATTGCATTAAGTAAGCTCTTACTTAGATCAGTAGTATCCTGACTTAATTCCCAAGCCATGACGCCACCGATATTATCACATGCCCATTGGGTTTTTGCTTTAATTGTAGGAATTCCATTATAGTGTGCCTGCATTCCGTTTATCATGGAAACATCAGTATTATAGGCATTAGGATTTGCTTGTAATATAGCCGCATAAGAAGCCCATGATGGTCTGCCGTAGAATGGCACACCTAAAACTACTTTTTCACGAGGCATATGTCTTGTATCTCTCCAATATTTAGCACAGTTAATTGCGAAATCATAGGAAGAATGTCTTTCACCATCACCGCCATCATATGCCATAACATTGAACCAGTCTACAACACTGATAACTTTATCTGTATGAGCGGCGGCATCCCAATATACAACACCTTCAGGTGTAACACCACTTAATACTGCAGCTGTTAAAAGCATATTATTTCTATGTAATTCACCACTAAGGTATACCATCAAATCTTCATACTGCTGTTTGCTGCTGCCATCATTACGAGGGTGTTCCCAATCCATATCAACACCATCAAATCCATATTGTTTTGCCATTGAAACAATCGCATTTCCAAATCTTACAACCTTATCATGAGTATTGGTTGCTGACATAAATGTGGATTCAAGTGGAGTTCCATTATAAGACCAGCCACCTACTGCCAGTAATACTTTTACACCATTCTCATGAGCTTTTTGAATAATTTGTCTGGCTTCGTCTGGATTTTCCAAAGGCAGAAGTGAACCATCACTTGTTGGAATTGCAAATGCATAATTAATATGAGTCAGATTATTGTATTGAATCGTATTGATCTTTCCTGGTTCCCAGCTTGGATAATATCCCACAACCTTAAATCCGGTGATAGGTGGATCTGTTGGATCAGTGGAATCTGCCAGAGTAAATGACCATTTCTGTGCATCTGTTCCATTGTCTGTATATTGTTGTACTACAGCTCCGTCGTCTTTTGAGGAACTCCGTACATCCATTGCCAGACCACTTACTTTTGATATGACCTTGTAATATCCGCCGCCCACATCTGTGATCTGCCATCTTTGGGCATTTGTATTATTATTGGTCCATTGCTGTAACTGGACACTATTACTGGTTGAACTATTTGGCACATCGAGGACTAATCCGCTATGCACTGCAGTTAATTTATAATAGCCATCCGATTGTTTTTCAACTTTAAATTGTTGATTGGTAGTATTATAATTTGTCCATTGGTGAATCTTAGCACCGCTGGCAGTGGATTTATCTATCACATCCAATACTTTTCCACTGGATTTATTTGTGATCCGATAGACTCCATCTGCAACAGGTGTCGTTGGATTTGGATTGGTTGCTACCAATTCCCAAACATCAGCAACACCTGGAGTCTCTCCCTGAGTCCACCATTTTGCCTTATAATCCTTCCCATTATAGGATACCATATCTCCGCCCCAGTAAACTTTACTACTATCCCATGCAGGATAGTTACTGGCAAGTATAGTCAGATTTGTTTCTGCTTTTCCCCCGAATTTACTCGTCGATATATCAGCTGCCTTTACATTATGTAACAATGGAGCAAATAGTGAAGCTAATAATAAAACACTAAACATCAATACAAATTTCTTTTTTGTTTTAAACATAAAACCCCATCCTTTCTTTAATTAAACAGCATGTCCATATTTTATCTAGTACATGTTCCCAGAGAGCCGGCGCCAACTTCTCTTATTAGTACATTCCACTTAGACACGAAAGTGTAACATCTTACAAAATTTTTGTTACAGTTCAACCATAATGTCATTTAGTTAATCCTTGATATTGCAATTCTTTTGATAGTAGTATTAGAAATGAAGTTTAAATATTATATTAATAACAGATGAAATGACATATACCAACTTAAAAGTGGTATTTCAGAGCATGATTTTAAGACGGATTTGCATCCGTCTAAAAAAAGAGTATACTATCTAATGAGCAGCATCGTCAGAATTACTGAAATCTGTAGGCGAAGCTTGCTGGATGTTGGATTCTATGCTGGCGGGCATAGTTTCTGTCAGGCCTGACAGGTAGTATATATTTACCTATCAGGCCTTCTATATTTAATGGTGAGGCATTCGCACTCCACCTAAGAAAAGTGATGCAGATTTTCATGGCTTGTGCGAAATTGGATGCATGTGCAAATACATTGTAAGAAGCAAAGCCTCTGTCAGCAAGAATGATGGGAGACCCACCATAAGAATATCGATCGGTAAGTTCACACAGCGCCCGGAATTCATCTTTTTCACGACCAGGCTGGACAACAACATCAAGATAACGTTTACCGAGGACATCATAGAAAGAAACAGTATGCATCATGTTAAAGCCCTGTAGAGCGGTTTTGTTTGGCGGATTAAAAGTACTGGTATCAGCCGGGTTTCTGGGAATATTAAATTCAGAGCCGTCACACGCAATCAATGTATATTTTTCTTTATATATTTTTAAAGGAAAATGAGAATTAAATGTTCTCAAAAGATGAGTAAAAGCATCCATTTTAAGTTTGCCGCGCTGTTGACAGAATGCAGAGGCAGATGGTGTATTACAACTAAAGTCGAACTCTTTGAGGAGTTCTTGGTTGATCGTGTTGCTTTCCATTGAAATACAGAATTGCATTAATTTATCAAATGGAAGACTTCTGTTCCTTGTGAAATCAGAAGAGGGATTTTTTTGAAAAAGTGGCGGGGCAGAGTGCCATATCTGCTACATCTGCCAAAAGATAAGATTTAACTTTTTCAGGAAATGTCATATGTGTACCTCCTTGAATTAGAATCAAATATATTTCTAATTACAAGGGCCGCTTTCGTAATTTCTTAAAATAATCAGTTACGAAAGCGGCCGCATAAATCCAAGTAGATGTCAACTGTTTTTGGAAAATAAGCAAAAAAATTTGGTTAGACCCCATTTAGGAATCTAACCATTGAATTTAACTAAATGACATTGGGACTGAACTGTAACAAATTTTATAATTGCTGCTCTGGTTTAGGACTAATCTTTCAATACCATTTCCTCAAATCTCACCTGATTTTCTTCATTTAAATTAATATTTACAAAAATTCTATCTGAAAGCAGCTTAAGTTCTCCTACATTATTATAAGCCTTATTAGTACTGGCAACTTTTCCTATTAAAACATAATATTGATTATTATTTATGGTTACCGGGATTTCATATGAGGAATTAATATCCTGATTCGTTAAGTTGAATGTAGGTGATAATCTATAATATTTGAATTTATTCTTATATTTAACTATTTTAGAAATATAAATTGTTGTGCTCTCTTCTACTTTATAAAAGATTAAATTGGTATTATCAATATCATCATCAATTCTGCTTTCTTTTAAAACTGTCACATCTCCATTGAATTCCTTTTTACCGTAGTTCACAGCATTTTCATAAGTTTGATATAAAGTCTCATTATTTTTATTAATTACCAAATAAAATGTAATTGAGATAAGTATTAAAAATATAAGCATTATTACAATCTTTTTAGGTTTCATATTATATTTATTCATTTATTAACTCCTATAATTATATTTACTCTATTATATCTCAGATAGCTCTCAATGTGTATAATACATAATAAGAATTTTACTTGGAAAATTCCAAGTAAAATTCTTATTATTAAATGACAAATATACTACTCATTTTACAACTTAGTTAATTTTATAACATAATCTCCATCAGCATATCCTCCAACCTCTCTCGGCAAATATGCTGTATATGAAGAATAATATCTATGGCATTCTACATAATTAGTATATTCTATCTGAGTTACTGTACCCCATGTATAAAGCATTCTAGGAGTAAATTGATAATAGCCTGAATACCCTTTTGGTATTGTTCCACTACTGCTAAATGTTTGAGAATTTACAGTAGTTTTTGAATACCCTAGTGTTAATGTTGCTTTTATCAACTTTTTAATTTCAGCGGTTACTCCGAAATCTCCTTTAAAAGTTTCAGATACTGATGTACTAATACTTACAGAAATGTTTGTATCAATATCTCTTGCTGTAACTGTTGGTGACACACGTGTTGCTTTATCAGTATTAAGTACAATTTTTTCTCCAGCTTTACCATATTGATAACTATATGTAAGCATCATTGGTTGTATGATTCCATTATCATTTATTAATTTACTATTACTATTTAAAATTTCATTAGTACGTTGAGCTTGTGTTTCTTTAAAAGTCTTAGCTTCTAATACCCTAGACATATATTCTTCATAACTGATTTCTCTCTTAACCCCTTTTTCAACTCTAAAAGGTTGAGTAAAATAAAAGTCATTAACATAATCATAGTACACTTTTACATTATCCTTAGTAATTTTATTTTTTATGCTTATTTCTTTTTCAGGTGAATACGAAATATTTTTCTCGTATGCGAAAGTTGATAACGGATCTGTTAGGAGTATAAATGGAACAAGCATTCCTAATAATAATTTTTTTGCATTAAATAACGTTTTCATATTTCAATCAATCCTTTCGTTTTGTTCAAGGCACAAAGAATTATGAAAAATTGGTGTGCCTCTCTATTTATCGATTTAAAATCTATAATTTAGCTATAATAAAGTTCTTTTATACCATCACCTCCACTATTTATTGTTTTAATCCTATAGTATGACCGATTGCATCAAATAAACTCTTACTAGAACCAGTTGTATTTCAACTTAATTCTCTTTCCAGAACAACAATTCCTATTTAATAAAACTACAGAGCATTGGCGCTAATGTCTCTTAACCATTCATTCCCCTTAAGCATAAAAATGTAACATATTACTAACTTTTATAAGGTTTTTATAATTTGTACCAAATCCACCAATCCCAGGATCGCTTGCATTTGAATGAAGCAAATATAAAGAGTAAAAAAATTTATGTTTGCATATTATCTTTTTTCTGATTTTCCTTTCACCTTTTTTAGAGAATCGCAAATGGTATTACATCCCTTCATGTACTTGATGGGGCTATAAGAAAAAACTGTTTTCGAAAAAACAAGAATAAGCCAAACGGCAGTCTTAGAATATGATATAAAGAATGGTGAGATAACAAGATAATTAAGATATAGCAGATGTGAAAAAGATAAATATAAATACACGGCAATAAACAAAAGCGCCGGCACCATCAATAATAATTAGAAAATCCACTTTAATGGATGAAGGGAGCAATGCTCCCTTTTTCTTAATATTATAATATTTCAGGTAAATAAATAACCATATCAGGGTATATATTATTGGGATTGGTGATTTCAGGATTATATGCCATAACTTCATCAAATGTAATCTCATGTCCATATATATCCATTAAATCCCTGTTATAATGATACACAATATTCCCCAGAGTATCACCGGGCTCTACTATATATGTGGTCATGGGTATCATCTTAGGAATATTTATTCTCTGTCCCGGATAGAGGGCATTGGAATTCAGAATATCACGATTGATATATAATAATTGCCGGTAAGAGGGCAGATCAAATTGTCTTGCAATGCTGCTAAGTGTATCACCGGGTTCTACCGTATACTGGTCTGTATATACATACATAAAAGCACCATCTTTATGGAAGTTATATTATAATATTATGCAGCCATGGATTTATAGTTACATTATTTTCATTACATCGTGGATTTTAAAGGCTTTGTATACTTCATATAAACACGGTAATTAATACCCACATATTTACTGAACTTTTGCTTTATTCTTTCGAATTCTCTGTAACCTAATTTCTCATAAAGTTTTACTGCCTTATAATTAGTATCCGCAGCTTCTAAAACATATTCGTCATACTCTGGCAGCTGGAACAGATAATTCATAATAGCCGTTGCTGCCCCTCTCCCTCTATATTTAGAAGCAGTTGCAACAAATTCAACAGACGCTGTCTTTTCTCCAATATACATAGCGGGTTTTTGAAATTCGCTTTTAAATGCTCTGTTTGCGATCGTACCTCTTATAAATCCTAAATGTTTGATCAATTCTTTTTTATCCTGTTTTACAGAATAATCTTTTCCATTAGTACATGCAGTCATTCCGGCTATTTCACCATCTATTATTGCCACATAGAATAAGTCGAGTACAAACATATGCTCTAATGCTTTCGCCAATTTCTCTTTATCCTTTGAAAAATAGGATAAATGTTCATAAAAGCTATCTACAAATATTTCACTTATCTTCTGTCCTGCCGTTTTTCCCAGTTCCTTGGCTGATCTTACTTCGATCATAGGTTTATTCCTCCTTAATTAAAAATGCGGTTGCTATTTTGGCGGTGGGGGTAACAAAACCACTCCCTAGTGTTAATTTCATCTCTGCCAGGCCTTGTATCGCTGCATAGTAATAAAGAGCCATCATATACGGATCTCCTTCTTTAAATTGGCCAAGTTTCTGACCTTCCTCTATAAGATGAGCTGTCTGATTCATCATTAATCCACTTTGTTTCACTAAATTAGAAACTAAAGGATTTGATTTTTCTAATACAATGCTCTGATTCATTAATATTGTATATTCTGCAAATTCATCATTTCTGGTCAAATCATCCAGAACCTCCCCGGTAAGCCCCAATATTAAATCAATGGGAGATTCTTTGCTTTGAAAAGCCCGTGTTATTTTATTTAAACCCTCCGCCGCTTCATTTACAAGTGCAACAAATAAATCATCTTTAGATTTATAGTGGCGATACATAAGTCCTGTACTAATACCTGCCTCCTCTGCAATATCTTGTACACTGGTAGCAGCAAATCCCTTTCGGCTGAATAATTTAATGGCTGCTGCTTGTATCTTTTCCCTTGTTGCAGTTCTCATTATTTCATATTGCTCTTTTGTCCTTGGCAATATTACACCTCCTTTTTTATTGAATGAATTTATATTCATCATAAAACAATGATATCATTCTGTCAATATTTAATTAAAATAATTCCCCATTTGAAGATACAACAAAGATTCTGTGAAATAGTTCATGGAGTGGAATAACTTTTCTTAATTACAGATCAAAACTAAAGAAACTATATATTTCAGAGAAATTCCTTCTGAAATATATAGTTTCTTTATAAGATAAATTTTTTCTTAAATGATCTGTTTAACGTTTATTCATAACTTAAGCCATACCCCGGAGCATATAATAGATCTGGATCTTCTTTTCCAATATCAGTGGTATTTTTGTAATACGGCATTGGCAATTTCCCGGTAAAGGAACTTTCTCCAGTCAGAACAGAAGCCACTCCTTCTCCTTCTGAACCAGGTAAATAGCACATTACAATACCATCCCAGTCTTCCATATATTCATTTATTATTACATTTCTTCCAGCGACTATTAATGTTAGCACCGGCTTGTTTAATGCTTTTGCATATTCTATTGCTTCTAAATTATCTGGATGGCCTTTGGCACCTGTAATGGATAAATCATCTGTATCTCCCTCAAATTCAGCATATGGTACTTCTCCAACTGCTAATATTACGATATCCGCTTCCTTTGCCCTGTCTTTTTCAGTAATGATCTCCAGATTATATTTTTCTGCATATTTCCTAAGACCTTCTAATATGGTAGCCCCTTCTGTAACTTTTTTACCTCCATTATCCATATTCCCTTGCCAGGTTAATCCCCAGCCTCCGCATTGAAGCCCCATATCGTCAATGGCAGGTCCGGTCACAAATATTTTTTGGTTTCTTTTTAATGGCAATATCTTATTCTCATTTTTTAACAGGACAAGAGATTTTTCTACTAATTGTCTTGCCAGATTTCTATATTCCTCATTCCCCAGATCTTCTATCTGATGTGTTGATTGCTCCATATACGGATCTTCAAAGAGTCCCATATCAAATTTTACAGTTAAGATCCGGCTTACTGCATCATCAATTCTTTCTGTTCCTATCTCTTTGTTATTTACTCCATTTATAATAGCATTTATCCCCTCTTTATAATTAAAAGGTTCCATAAACATATCGACACCGGCATTTACTGCTTTTATCATTTTTTCTTCAAAACTGCTGCCGCTTAAGCCATTGATGGCTTCCCAATCAGATACCACAAAACCTTGAAAGCCCAGTTCATTTTTTAGTACATCGGTTAATAAATATTTATTTTCATGCATTTTTAGGCCATTATAAGAACTAAAGGATGCCATAATAATTTTAACACCAGATTGAATCAATTGTTCATATGGTTTTAAATGAATCGTTCTTAATACTTCTTCTGTTATTACTACATCTCCACGGTCTATAAGGAAATTGCCTTCACCAGTTCCGAATTTTGTTCCACCATCTGCAATATAGTGCTTAGCCGTTGCTGCAACTCCCTGGTCTGACTGTCCTTTTAAATATGCATCAGAAAGAGAAGTTACTATTGCCGGATCAGATGAGAAACATTCATAAGTCCTCCCCCATCTTGGATCAGTATTTACTGCTACGCAGGGAGAGAAATTCCACAAAATATTAACCAGTTTCATCTCTTCTGCTACAGCAGCCCCCATCTGGTATGTTAATTCAGGATCATTAGCCGCTCCTAATCCAATATTATGTGGATATACAACTGCTCCGGGAATTAGTGCTAATCCGTGAACGGCATCTACACCATACAGGATAGGAATTTTATGTTTGGAACTCATGGCTGAATCCTGATAGTCAATAAACATATCATTCCAATCTTTCATTGTATTATTGCCAGGATAAGAACCACCGCCACTTAATACAGACCCAAGGCCTAAATCCTTCAGATCATCGCCAGAAACTACATCTCTGCTGCCTTGCATCATCTGTCCCACTTTCTCTTCCAGGCTCATCTCACTAATTAAAAGTTCAACTCTTTTTTTCGTGGACAGGCTTTTATCCATATATCCTTTATCATCTGTAACCGTACTTGTCTCCTGAGTTTCTTTTCCAGCTTCTCTATTAATATTATTGTTACAGCCAATCAATGAAACTATCATTGTAATAACCAATGAAATAATAATAATTTTCTTTTTGAACATGAAACCACCCCTTGTTATTTATTTTATTATAATTTAGTATTACAAAAATTACTGGTGATTGCTAAGTACTGCTTTTTTAGGATGGTGTCATATTTTTATTATGAGCCTGTGACCTGTCCTCCATTTACATGAATTGTCTGACCAGTAACAAACCTTGAATCATCAGATGCCAAAAAAACAAATGCAGGAGCTATCTCAAAGGGCTGGCCTTGACGCTGCATAGGATTATCAGCCTGGGTTACTACATCTGCTGAGAAACTGGCTGGAATCAGAGGAGTCCAGAATCGCCCCGGTGCAACTGCATTTACACGGATTCCCCTGCTCACCAGATTATTTGCCAATGCTCTTGTAAATCCCACATTGGCTGCCTTTGTTGCTGTATAATCAATTAGTTGTTCATTCCCATAGTAAGCGACAACAGATGTGGTATTAATGATTGAGCTGCCTTCCTTAAGATATGGCAGAGCTGCCCTGGTGGTATAGAAATGGGAATAGATATTCACCTTAAAAGTATCATCAAACTGTTCATCTGTAATATCTAATAAGCTAAGCTGTTGAAATTGTATTCCTACATGATTACATAAAATATCAAGCCTTCCAAATGTTTTTACCGTTTCTTCTACAATATCAATACACTGTTGTTTCTCTCTTAAATCTCCTGGCAGCAATAAACAATTCTGACCAAGTTCTTCAATTCTTTTCGCCGTTCGAATTGCATCTTCATGTTCATCCAGATATGCAATGGCAACGTCTGCTCCTTCTTTTGCAAAAGCAATAGCTACTGCGGCACCCATACCGCTGTCTCCTCCTGTGATAAGTGCTGCTTTTCCTGCTAGTTTTCCACTCCCTGTATAGTCAGGATTTTCGATGATTGGCATTGGAACCATCAATTTCTCCAGTCCAGGTTGTCTGCATTGCCTTTGTTCGGGCACAGTGACAGGTACGTCTTCATAACGGGTTATTGTTCCATAATTAGGATGCATTGGATATGTTTCATATTTGCCATGCTCTGAATATTTACAATTCTTTATAATAATCCCTCCTATAAATATCAACAGAATATATTATGTAATAAAAGGATTGAAAGTGCCTATTTAAACATATATGGACCTCCCTATATATAAGCACGAACTATAAAATTATGAATACACTAAAAAGTAAAGTACTATTTTAAGGAGATCTATTATGAAAACCAGTTCCTGTAATGAAGTGGAATTATTATTGGAAAATCAATCAAAAGAAAAGGTGAATGTATTGTACGCTTTTAACAGGAAGCCTTTTAAAATGCCTAAAATCGGTCCAAGACCACCATACTATACAAATCCAAGATGCGAATGGAATTATCCGGTCATTTAGCACTATATGTCTCTATGTATTATATAAAATATAAGAAACTATATATTTAAATTTATGTAACATCCCATGAAATACATAAATAGAATATATAGTTTCTTTTCCTCAATGCCCTATCGATACTGGTACATGAACCGTTCCATATAATATAAGAATACCTGATTATAATATCCTGAAAAATATGCATCACATCCATGTTCTCCAAATGGCATATATATGATTGCACATTTCTCATTCTCCTCTCCAAGATAACTATCCCTAAATCTTTCACTAATGGTATAATCCACAATTCCATCGTGAGTCCCCTGAAAAATTAAACATGGGGGTGATTTTTTATCAGCAAGCAGGCCTGGATTTATAAATTCATTCCTATTTCCTATACCAAGTACTACTGGTATCTCATTTGCAGGATAAAAAGGAATTAGCCCTTTTATCTTAATCCTGGAGTCTAAAATATTTGTATATTTTTCACTTGCAATTCCAAGACCTGCTGCCAAAGAAAGATTTCCCCCAGCAGAACCTCCTGATATAAATACAGAATTTATATTAGCATCATACTCTTTCCTATGCTCGGCAAGATATGTAGTAAATTTCCCGATATGACGAACCATATCATCAATGGTATAATCTCCATAACGGACATCCTTCATTATAAAAGGGTTATATAGCGGATTAAACTTACTGAACCCATATTGAATGTCAAAAACGATATAGCCCTGATTCGCGAAATATTTATTCATCTGTGCTGAATTTAATATACCTTTGTCTCCAAATGCCCAGCCGCCCCCATGAATTCTTATAAGGACCGAGTTTTTGCCAGGAAGATTTTCCCCACCCGTCTCTGGAGAATATACATCAAAATAGAGTTTTAATCCTGCATCCTCTTCCTTTCCCTCATAAAAGAGAATGTTCTCCATGACTTTATAACCTTTCGATTTCGTTCCATAAAAATATTCTGGTAAATAAAATCTGGACTGTCTAAATCCACTGTTTTTAAAAATCGGGTTCAGTTTATAATACTCTCCAAAAGACACTGAATAGTTCTTATCACCATTATGTATGAGGAGCGGAATTGTTATAAACGGGATAAAGCAGCTAAATACGATTACTATCGTTGATAGTAATACAAATATATTCAGGATTTTATATTTCACTGACTTTAAAATTTTTCTAATTAAGAAACCTGTACTTAAATAGATATACGCATAAAATAAAGATAAATGTGCTACAGATATAAGGGAAATTCCTTTGTGTGGTTTTAAAATCTTATAAGAAATCCATAATCCTGTAATCTGTATCATAGTAAGTATCAGGAGTATAACATTCTTTTTCATTTTATGCTTATCTGAGCATCCTTCTATGTTGAAACAACAATCTTCCTTATCCCTTTGTTTTACAAATATATTACTGCCTGCAATTAACATACCCATAATAAAAAGAGAATGTATCATTATCTTTGTAACAATATTTGGGGAAGTCTGATTCATTGGATCACTAGATACTACCAAATTAATAGTAATAAGGAGAATCATTATGACAGGTTCTGCTGCTAAATAAATATAACTAAGCCAGTTATATTTAAAATCAACGTAAGCCATATAAGCATTTAACCCAAATACCGGCAGCATAATAAAACCATAAATATTCCATAAGAAAGAATCTGTATCCAGACATTGATACAGAATGCCTGATAGGAAAGCTAGCCCATTAAAGAGTAACATGATTTTAAAAAAGTAATTTTTTAAATTTACATTCTGATTCATCCTTGTCATATATTCATCCCATTCCTGATTTCATCTATTATATTTATACGTTTGGATATGAAAATATAGGATTGTTTCTTAGTGGAATGTCAAAGTTCAGGTTGATTTATAACTTTTCACTGTATTAATTTCAAATTCTAATTGAAATATTCTGCAATAAATTTTATTTTTAATGCCAATACTATTTAGGGAAATATTGATAGAAAGGAATTTTAATTATGGATAATAATAAGAATAGAATGAAAGACCGAGAAAAAAGCAACCCGGAATTACGTAAGATGCACCCTAAAAATAATGCAGATCTAGGTATTATTGACGGTAAAATAATAGGTGTACACGAAGGTCACCACGAGAAAAGCAGATCCAACAAAAAAAGAGAAAAAGGTAATAATTAGTTTCTAATCTTAGCAGCTAAAATGCAAAGGGCTTTTCTAAAATACAACCATCTTATAGAATTTTTGGATCAAAAGAAGATTTGTCCAGAAAAGCCCTAATATCAATAAATATATTTTTCTTTTATTCTTCCTCTGGCTTTCTGTTAAAACAGATCGTCTTTCTTTGGATTTTTAGGAAACCATCCTCTGGCTACTCTATTTTTTTGTTCAAATAGCTCTCTTATGCTCCAAAGGAGTGAAAATCCTAAAATAGAGAATACTGATGCTATGACCACTGAATTTATGAAAAAAGATCCACTGATACACAACAGACCTGATATTAAGAAAAACGGCCATACTTTCGTACCCACATAATACTCTGCTTTAATAACAACTGGATGTAGCAATCCAATTATGACGAAAGTCAGTATGCCAATAATAATTCCATCGTAATTCAAATACTGCACCTCAATTTATCATGTTAATAGAATAGTATATGAATTTTAATAATTATTTATTCTTCCAGTCCAGGTATCACCATTGATATCAATCCTGTCTGATCATACAAAACCTTTCGGTATCCCCATTCCATATTGGTTCACCTGTTCGATCATATGACCAATATTACCTTCCCCTGCAAACCTATCCAAAGAAAAGAAATCTTCTGTAACATCCAGCCAATAAAGAGGATGCAATTCTTCTTTCAAGTCAATCTCTCTTTTTAAGATACCAACATAAACTTCTACATAGCATTTTTGATTATAGTAGGTAAAATCCATCATATGATTTAACAATATATCTTCTTTCGTGATACCTGTTTCCTCTTCAAGTTCACGGTAAGCTCCAATATACCCTTCTTCTCTCTCTTCAATTTTACCGCCTACTAAGTTATATAATCCTTTATATGGATCTTTTACTCTTTTACAAAACAGTATTTTATTTCTGCTATGGTTATATACCATGATACAATTATATCCTTGCATATATATTTCTCCTTAAGTATAAGTCTTTATTTATTCTTAATTTTATCATGATTCTTTTTTATGCTCAATAAATAATATGATTCCAAGAACTATCATTATTATTAATATACCAATTATCCTTATTTCAAAAGACATAGGAACACCTCGCCGTGTCAGTGCTACTATATTTTATGTAGAAAGAAGTCGTAAGGTACATCTTTATATAAGGCCAATATACTTTTAAAAATAATGATTGAATTTCAAATAGAAAGATGTTACCATAGGTCAAGTGTGCTCACATAAATAGAAAAAATGAAAGGATATTTATCAAAAAATGTCAACTCAAGGAACAAGTTCAAATATTGCAAATCCGGCTCCTCTTGGGCTTTTAGGGTTTGGAATGACAACATGCTTACTTAATTTACACAATGCAGGCTTTATTTCTCTCTCAATTGTTATTATCGCAATGGGATTTGCTTTGGGCGGAGCTGCCCAGATCATTGCAGGAATTATGGAATTCAAGAAAAATAATACCTTTGGTGCAACTGCATTCACTGCGTATGGATTCTTCTGGTGGTCATTAATTTTAATATGGATAAATCCATTTTCTAAAATAGAAGCTGCCGATCCTATGAGCATGGGATTCTATCTGGGACTATGGTTTGTGTTCACAGGCTTTATGTTTATTGGTACATTGAAGCATAACCGTGCCAGTCAGGTAGTATTTGGATCTCTAACACTTTTATTCTTACTGCTCTCACTTGCAAACTTTACAGGTTCAGAGTCAATACATACCTTTGCAGGATATGTTGGAATCTTCTGTGGACTATCTGCTCTTTATAATGCTTTTGGTCAGATTATTAATCAGGAGTTCAATAAAACTGTAATGCCTTTATAAAACAAAATATATTAAAAACGTCAAATAATATCCATTTTAATTTTCACGGATAATATCTGACGTTTTATTTCTAATTACTATTTCTATGTCATTTATAAAATTATATCTTCTTATTTTGTATTATCTTTACCGTTCCAAGGTATAGAAGGCATAGGTGTACCTGTTTCTAAGAAGGTCTTTAATCCACACAGAATAAATGTCCATCCAGCTGCTGCCTGTTGGAACTTTGCACTATCTGCATCAATATCATGCAAAATTGTTAATTTCGTCATCGGCCCCATTTCCTGTAATTCAAAAACTACTGTTGTCACTTTTTCATCCTCTTCCCCAGGAACTTGCCATGTATAAGCTAATCTTTTATTTTCCTGGAAATCAACGACTTCACCTTTTACTTCTTCTTTTTCTTCTGGTGTCATTATAGACACAGCTGAGCCTATTTTCCAATCTGATATGACCCTGCGTCCAAACCAGAATTTTCGTGTAAATTCGGGATTAATCAGTGATTCCCATACCTTTTCTGCACTTGATGTTATAACAATTTGATACATAAAACCTTTCATTTTAACCTCCTGAGTGTTATTTTCTAAAATATTTTTTAGTTCATATAGACCTTGTAATCTGCTCTCTTCAAATTTACTTATCCATCTGGAATAAATAAGTTGTAAAGGAACCGGATTTAAATAATGTAGCTTCTCTTTTCCCCTCCATACTGGCACTATTAAGCTGGCATTTTCTAAAATTTTAAGATGCTTAGTCACAGCCTGTCTTGACATTTCTAAATTTGAACTAAGCTCAGTTAGAGATTGTCCATTTTTTTCATATAATAGATCCAGCAGGTACCTACGGGATTTGTCACCTAATGCATTAAATATTTTGTCCATGAATTAATATTAGCAACCTTTTGGTTGCATGTCAAATGTTTTTTCATTTTATTTTGAATATATAGGATTCTTTTAATCTATATTCTTGTTAATACAGACGACTCATATAAGTTTGGACCTGGATTTGTATCACTATTATAAACACAAATCCAAAGTCCTATCCATTAACTAAAATATGTATTTAAAATCTTTTCTGCTGTCCTTGTAGCAAGTGCCTGAGTGGTAAGGGTAGGATTTGGTCCTCCTATCCCATTATATAATACACTGTTATCCGCAATATATAATCTTTTTACCTGCCTGGCTTCACAGTTGTTATCTGTCACTAGGCCTATTCTCATAGTACTTTGAATATGAATATATATATCCGGCAGCCAGTTGGAACGGATAATTGTCTTGGCACCCGCATTCCTTAGAATGCCTGCAGCAATATTAGCTAATTCATCTCTTTTTTCTATACTATTTTGACTCGGTTGATAGTAAATCACTGGTATATTTCCATTCTCGTCTTTTCGTTCGGGATCCACTGTAACTCTGTTTTCCCAATTCACATCATCATCTGTAAAAATTAATGTATTCACTGTTCTTGGATAATTTCTCATTAACTCCTTAAGCTGCTCTCCAATAACTCCTCCTTCAATATCCCAAGATATTGACTCATTTAATTGGGTCATGGCACTATAACCCTCATTACTGGATCCATATAGTGTTGTTGCGAATAACCCGGGACTCATCCCATAAGTTTCAACGACTCCAAGCCCTGGATAATCGAATCTGGCTGCTGCATTCTGTCCCACATATGGTTTCACATCTGAAACACCTAATATATTCATTAGGTCTCTTTCATCAAAGATTCCTGCTACACTGTCAAACCAATGATTAATCAGTCCTCTTCCTACCCATTCATTTTCAGGTAATTCAGAATTCAGCCAAAGGCGCGGTGTTTCTATTCCTCCGGCTGCCATTACTATTACGTTTGCCCGTAAACTACCAGTCTCTCCTGTCCATGTATTTCTATATTCAACACCTGAGGCATATAAGCCTTCTATAGGATCTTCTTCTGTCAAAATTCTTGTAACAAATGTATTTGGCCGGATCTCTGCGTTCCCTGTTCTAAGTGCGAGTGGTATATAACTTACTAAGGTGGATCTCTTTGCTACTGCATCCACTGTTGGTCCTATATGGCATCCATTTACACAATGCCCGCGTAAAGTGCACCCAACTGAGGTATTATTCTCTAAATCAAAATCCGGATCATTGATACGGGGGTTGGGACTTAATATTGCATTAGGCTGAGGCCGATATCCGGGGCTAGTTACGTCCGGTGATTCCAATCGTTCCCACCCGGCTTTTCTTGCTCCATAATAAAACAATTCTTCCTTCGCCGTTGCAGGAGCTGAATGAACTGGCAGGGTTGCTTCCACCTTCTCATAATATGGGATAAGTTCTTCATAAGATATAGGCCAGATGTCATCAACTGCACTTGGAAACGCACGGGGTGAATTTGCAAAATAATGAAGAGTAGTTCCTCCTATTCCCGCAACCTGCCAGGCATAACCACCGGATGAAAATCTTCTGGCCCATGGACTCATTTCCCTGTTTGCAGGTCCCCAGCGAAATTTACCGGATACAAAGTCATTCATATCATCTTCCAGATCGGTAAAGCATTCCTTCAATATATCAATACTTAGATCATCGTAACTACTACTGCTTAAAGCACCATAGTCAGTATTGGGATTCGGCCAGTTCTTATTCCCATACCATGGACCAGCTTCTAATACTAATACCTTAATCCCATTTTCAGCCAGTTCCTTTGCAACCACTGCTCCTCCGCCACCTGCTCCAATGATTATGACATCAGCATCAACATTCATACATTCTCTCCTTATGTGATATATAATATTTATAATTCTCTTAATGCCCGATAGCCCAGGGAAGGGCCAGGATATCCTACTTGCTGCCAGCTGATAGGGAAAAATTCTAATACACGTCTGTCAGGAGGATCTAATCGTGTAGAACCATATCCAGACCATTCTGAATAATATCCCATTAATGTTAACCTTTTTATGGCTTCAATAACAGAAAGTACTAACTCAGGATCGTTCTTAAATGGTTCTGGTAATCTGTCTAAATCAATGGCCAGTTCCTCAATTGAGATCAACACCCGCATCCGGTCCCTTGGGGATAGTGCTATAAAAATACCAAGCCCCAAAGAACCATTTATAGTAAATAGCTGAGAAGCTGCTGCATCTAATAATTGTGCAATAGAATTGGCCAAAGGAATAGGATAATTATTAAATGACATGATCAGGTATTCATCAATATTTAAATCTTTTGCCCCATAATACTGAATTCTTCCATACTCCTGAGCAAGTCTTGGTGTTTGAGGAATGATCACTTCTACCAGTGCCAGGAAAGTTTGTCTCGTGTGCTCAATAATCTCATCACACTGAACATTTAAATTGTTATTAAAATTTGTCTGGTTATTGTTTGATATACTATTGGAATTAAGAATAGTATCATAAGAATTTTCATTGTAAGAGCATTTATTATTATCAAAATTATGGAATATCCGGCTCATTACTCTACCTGCAAAATTTGTTTTTATTAATAATTGATATGTTGCATATATTTCATTTATACATGAAAAACCTCAGTTTTTTTCATATTGCAAACTGAGGTTTTCTCTATTATTTTGATCTAAGTACAGTAAGTTCTTTTACATTTTACTTGATAAAACCTCTCACTACTTCTGCATATTCTTCCGGTCTTTCTTTCTGGGCCCAATGCTTGCAGCCTTTCATAATATGTATCTTGGAACCACTCACTCGTTTACTGGCTTCCCTGACATATTTCACAGGAACTCCTGGATCTTTTTCACCATTTATAAATAATACCGGCATTGTTAATTTATGTATCTCATCCAATATATCTGTAGTGACTTTCTTTTTCCCCAGTTCATAACGTTGAAAGGATTGAAATGCCTTTCCTGAATCAGGAGATTGGAGCAATTGATAAACTTGATCGACCAAATCATCCGTTATCCTTGATTTATCACCAATTAAATTTCCTGCAATATTTCCCCGGACTCTCTTTTTATTCTTGCCTAACCATTGATATGCAGTTAAATTAACAGGGCTGTTCACATACCAGTAACATAATCTATGGAATGGCATCCTGCTATATAATCCCCATGCACCTACTGGAATTAACTTTTCAATTTTCTCAGGATATTTCAGGGCATAACCGATTGCTATGCCACCACCAAGAGACAGACCTGATAGAATACATTGATCTACCTTTAACTGTCCCATAATTGAATGGAGCATATCAATATAGAATGGAATAGATAAAATTGCATCTGGCATATCACTCTTTCCATATCCTAATAAATCAAATGTATATACACGGTACTCATCTGAAAGGAGCAGCATCACTTCCTTCCAGGAGATTAATGCAGAATCAACTCCGCCTCCGTGTAACAATACAATTGTTTTGTCACCGGTTCCTAACATATATCCCTGAATAAAATAATTGTGATAGGAAAGTGAAATTAATTCTATATTATGATTACTCATAAATAATCCTCCTTATAAGATATTCGTTTTAATTTATCAATCCACTTATCAAGTTCTTTCTTTACAGAAACAACATTGATTGCTTCACTCCTTCTTTGTTTTTCATGTAAATACCCATCCGTCATCCAGATCAACATCTGATAAATTTCTTCCGGGTCTGCTTCTTCCCTGAATTTTGAATAATCAACTTTTTTAAAATGAGTACTGTATTGGTCATTCATATCCTTTTGAATTTTATTCTGCAGTTTTTCTGATATAATTTCATTTTGAGAATAATAAGCTCTCATGGTAAAATCCATAATATAAGGATTTTTTTCCAGAAGGATGGTTTTTAGCTCTACTGCCTTTCCAATATATTCAAAAAAATCCGTAATATCTTCTAATTTCATGATCTCGCTCTGCTCTTTCAATAAATCATTGCAATAATCCAGTAAGAACATGTATAAGCTCATCTTGTTATGAAAATAGTAGAACAGCAATCCTTTGGATATACCAGCTTTTATGGCTATCTCTTCCGTAGAAGCACGCTTATATTCAAATTTTGAAAATACTTCAAGACCTGCATTTACAATGGCTGTACGCCTCTTCTTGGGAAGCTCTGAAAATATTTCACTCATATATTTTACCTCCTTCTTATGATTTCTGACCGAATGGGTCAATATTTATATTTTTATTATTACATATTGACTATTTTTTGCAAGGCCGGAATCAAATTAAACTTTGCCATATAATTTTTTAACTTTAAGTCATTCTCTTAAAATAATTAACTCCAAAATTAATAATATTAATATTGAAATTAATTATTTTAATTTATCTATTGACTATTTTAATCACAGGATGTATATTAGAATCATAATATTACATTAGGATGGTGAAGACTATGAAATACAAAGCTCCTGGAAAATGCCCTGTATGTGGTGAAAAACTTTCTATCATAAAATTAGGGTGTCCAAAGTGTTCCACATCAATTGAAGGAGATTTTGAACCTTGTGAATTCTGCAGACTTCCCGAGGAAGATCTAGAATTTGCTAAGGTATTCATTAAATGCAGAGGTAATATCAAAGATGTGGAAAAAGAACTGGGTATCTCCTATCCAACAGTCCGTGGAAAACTGGATTCTGTAATAAAAGGGTTGGGATTTGAAGTCTCAACCAAAGAAACAATAAAAGAAAATGAAGATAAATTAGCATCCAGGAATGAAATTCTTGACCAATTATCCAAAGGCGAAATTACACCAAAAGAAGCAACGGAAAGATTAAAAATTTTATAATTTAAGGAGGTCATAGTATGAGTGAACAACAACGAATTTTAGAAATGATTGAAAAAGGGCAGATTACTGCTGCTGAAGGTATGGAATTATTAGAAGCAATTAATATGGGAAAGGAATCTGCATCAGAACCAGATGTAGGAATCATGTCTAATCCTATACGTAATTACAAATACTTTAAGATTAAAGTGAATGCAGATAATAATTCGGTCAATGTTAATGTTAATATTCCTATCAAATTATTAACTACCATTGGTGAGATTGCTGACAAGTTGACCGTTATGGTTCCAACCGATGCCAGAAAAGAGATGGAGGCAAAAGGCATTGATATTACAAGTATTGATTTTGCCAAAATAATTGAAGAGATACTAAATGGTACAATTGAAGATCCGGATATCATAGATATAGAAGTATGGGATGAGGAGCATCAATCTACAGTTAAGGTAAAGATTTATGTGGAATAAACATTTCCGTATATTATGGTTAAAGATACAAGTAGGTAAGAATACCCATTGGGGCTTGCCCTTTCCTATTCCTATGTATATCTTTCAGGAATTATTAGATTGTACCTCTGATTTATTAACGGTTATATGTCTTTTTACACCAAAATCTACGCAAACAGTAACTTCTCCATCCTTTGGCATTTACCTGGTGAAGGAACTTATTGATATAACAATGAATTTACTGGATTCCCTGACACAGGATGAGCCATATGATCTAGTTGATATTAAAACTGCTAACGCCAGCGTTTTCATTAAGATCAGGTAAGGAGGTTAGAATGACTAAAATATTTTTAAAATACCTATCCATCATATTATCCATTTATGGATTATCTATGATAATTGATACGATTTACATTGATGATATTTCTGATTTGCTCATTATGGGATTTGTCTTATTAATTGTAAATCTTTTATTAAAGCCATTACTACTTTTAATCACATTACCTTTTAGCATACTTACTTTAGGTTTATTCAACTT
This sequence comes from Mobilisporobacter senegalensis, assembly GCF_003752155.1. Lineage (GTDB taxonomy): Bacteria > Bacillota > Clostridia > Lachnospirales > Lachnospiraceae > Mobilisporobacter > Mobilisporobacter senegalensis. The sequence goes on from NZ_RJVG01000012.1 coordinate 34,386, forward strand.
TATTGTAAATGCCTGGACAATTATGATTGCTGATAACTTTGTAGATGGAGTTAATATGGGCGGATTTATGAATTCCCTTCTTGCTGCTTTTATCATTGTAGTGATACATCATTTTTTGCGTGATATGCAAAAGTAAAAATAAGGTCAGTTATTCCAATTTGAAATAGCTGACCTTATTTTTATAGGATTTATCCTATTCATAACCTATCTATCATTTGACACTCAATTTTAAGAATGTTATAATTATAACAAAGTCATTTACTCAGATTCCAACCCTATCTTAGATGGAAGGTGGTTTAAATTATGGAGACAAGAATCGCAGTCATAGGCATCATAGTTGAAAATTCAGAATCAGTGGACAAACTCAACTCCGTATTACATGAATATGGCGAATATATTATTGGACGAATGGGAATTCCCTACCCAAAACGCAAGGTTAATGTAATCAGTATTGCCGTGGATGCCCCCCAGGATATTATCAGTGCTCTATCAGGTAAAATCGGACGTATTCCCAATATTAACGCCAAGACCGCTTATTCTAATGTAATATGCGGTACTGATGAATGAAGTAGAAATCTTAGTATCTAAAAACAATATCATATAACTAACAGGGAAGAAATTCTAACCTGAAAGAAAGGAAAATCACTATGTATAATCCAAAATCACTAAAAGCAGAGGAATTCATCGATAATGAAGAAGTTCTGGCAACACTTGCCTATGCTGATGAAAACAAAAACAACCTTGAACTAGTTGATGCACTTATTGAAAAAGCTAAATTAAGAAAAGGCCTTACTCACAGAGAAGCCTCCGTACTTTTAGCCTGTCCAGATGAAGAGAGAATACAAAAAATCTATACTCTTGCAGAACAAATAAAAAAAGATTTTTATGGAAATCGTATTGTAATGTTCGCTCCCCTTTATCTATCTAATTATTGTGTAAACGGGTGTATATACTGCCCATACCATCTAAAAAACAAACATATTGCCAGAAAGAAACTGACTCAGGAAGATATCGTGAAAGAAGTCACTGCATTGCAGGATATGGGACATAAACGTCTTGCCATTGAAGCCGGTGAACATCCTACGATGAACCCTATTGAATATATACTTGAATGTATTGATACAATTTATAGTATTAAACATAAGAATGGTGCTATCCGTCGTGTTAACGTAAATATAGCAGCTACGACAGTTGAAAATTATCGAAAATTAAAAGATGCTGGAATTGGAACTTATATTCTATTTCAGGAGACTTATCATAAAGAAAGTTATGAAAAACTTCATCCAACAGGTCCAAAGCATGATTATGCTTATCATACAGAAGCAATGGACAGAGCGATGGAGGGTGGAATTGACGATGTAGGACTCGGTGTATTATTTGGACTTGAATTATACAGATATGAATTTGCAGCATTACTTATGCATGCAGAACATCTTGAAGCAGTTCATGGTGTGGGCCCTCATACGATCAGTGTCCCACGTATAAAACGTGCCGATGATATTGATCCGAATGCTTTTGACAACAGTATCAGCGACGAAGTATTTGCAAAGATTTGTGCTCTCGTAAGAATCTGCGTGCCTTACACTGGAATGATAATCTCTACCCGTGAATCGAAAGAGGTAAGAGGAAAGGTTCTGCGCCTTGGCGTATCTCAACTTAGCGGTGGTTCTCGTACCAGCGTTGGAGGATACGATGAACCGGAACCGGATGATGAACGTTCGGAACAATTTGACGTAAGCGATCAGCGGACTCTTGATGAAGTTGTAAAATGGCTTATGGAACTGGGATATATTCCATCTTTTTGTACTGCCTGCTATCGTGAAGGCAGAACAGGAGATCGTTTTATGCAGCTTTGCAAGAGCGGCCAGATTCAAAACTGCTGCCAGCCAAATGCACTGATGACCTTAAAAGAATACCTTATGGATTATGCTGCTGAAGAAACAAAGGCAATTGGTGAAAAGTTGATTGAAGCAGAATTGAAGAAGATTCCAAAAGAAAAAGTCCGTGAAATCTGTATTGATCACCTTGAGAAAATAGAAGAAGGAATTCGTGATTTCAGATTCTAATTAGAAGTTTTAGTGGAGGAATAATTATGGGATTAAATGAAACCCCATCAGCAAATAGAATTCATATTGGTTTTTTTGGTAAAAGAAATGCAGGGAAATCAAGTCTTGTGAATGCCGTTACAGCCCAATCACTTGCCGTTGTTTCTGATGTAAAAGGAACAACAACTGACCCCGTCTATAAGGCAATGGAATTACTCCCATTGGGACCCGTTATGATCATTGATACTCCAGGTATTGATGATGAGGGAGGACTTGGTGAGCTTCGTATAAAAAAAGCAAAGCAAGTTCTGAATAAAACTGATATCGCCATACTTGTTGTTGATGCTACGGAAGGAATGGCGGATACTGATCTGGATTTAGTAAATACATTTATCTCTAAGGAGATACCATATCTTATCGCTTATAATAAATCAGATCTGCTTGGTAATTTGCCGGCAAAAAAACCGAATGAGATATATGTTAGTGCACAGGAATTAACCGGAATATATGAATTGAAAGAAAAAATTGCACACTCAGTACAAATAGATGATGAAAAACTAAAGATTGTTGCTGATCTTCTTCATCCATCTGATTTTGTTGTACTTGTGACACCTATTGACAAGGCTGCACCAAAGGGCAGGTTAATTCTGCCCCAACAGCAAACGATTCGTGACATACTTGAGGCAGATGCAACAGCAATTGTTGTAAAAGAATATGAACTTCGAGAGACACTTGAGAATCTTGGTAAAGAACCGGCAATGATTATTACTGATAGCCAGGTATTTGCAAAAGTGTCAGCAGATGCCCCATCAAATATACCCCTTACATCCTTTTCTATTCTTATGGCCAGATATAAAGGACTCCTTGATACTGCTGTAAAGGGCGTTGTAGCTGTTGAAGAACTTAAGGATGGGGATACGGTTTTAATTTCAGAAGGCTGTTCCCATCATCGCCAATGTGATGATATCGGTACTGTTAAAATTCCTCGCTGGATCAAAAACTATACCGGTAAAAATATAAATTTTCAGTTTACATCTGGTACAGAGTTTCCTGAGAATCTATCCCCTTATAAAATGATTATTCACTGCGGTGGTTGTATGCTGAATGAACGTGAAGTACGCTACCGTATGAAATGTGCAGTAGATCAGGGTGTACCAATTACCAATTATGGAGTAACCATAGCCTATATGCAGGGAATCCTGAAACGCAGCCTGAAAATTTTTCCTCATCTTGAGGCGGTGCTGGACGAATTAGGTTGAAACACACATGAAGCACCAAGATAGGAGTTAATATGAGAACAGAATCGGATAAACTGGGTCAAATGGAATTTGAGGCGAATGAACTGTATGGCCTGCAGACCAAACGGGCGTATGAAAATTTTAATTTAAAATGTAAGCGGACAAATCTCCACCTTATTTATTCTATTGTAAAAATTAAAAAAGCCGCAGCACAGACTTATATTGATATTGGCAGAGATAGCAAGGACATTTATAGACCGATCATCAAAGCCTGCGATCTCATACTTGCCGGAGGGGAAGACGATCAGTTCATTACCCAGTCCCTTCAGGGGGGAGCTGGAACATCAACAAATATGAATGTAAATGAAGTCATCGCTAATCTTGCTTTACAACTTATAGGCAAGACTTCTGGTTCTTATGATATTATCCATCCTCTTGATGATGTAAACCGGGGTCAGTCCACCAATGATGTTTATCCCACTGCTTTACGGATTGCTGCAATTGATACTTTACGTGATCTAAGCGAGGAATGTGCAAAATTACAGGAAGCTCTTCAGAAGAAAGAAAACGAATATGACCACATCAAAAAAGTGGGCAGGACGGAACTAATGGATGCAATCCCTGTAACACTTGGAGCAGAATTCGGAGCCTATGCACAGGCTATTGCGAGGGATCGATGGCGGCTCTATAAAGTGGAAGAACGTTTACGCCAGGTCAATATTGGTGGAACTGCAATTGGAACTGGTACCAATGCAGAGAAACAGTATCGTTTTGGTATTATTGAAGCACTGAGGAATATGACCGGTATTGGACTTGCTGTTTCAGAATATCCTCTGGATATTACACAAAATAATGATGTTTTTGTTGAAGTTTCGGGCTTATTAAAGGCACTTGCAGTCAATATGATGAAGATAGCCAACGATCTGCGTCTCATGAATTCAAATGCCATTGGTGAAATCCGATTAAGACCAATGCAGATGGGAAGTACCATCATGCCAGGAAAGATAAATCCTGTTATTCCTGAAATGGTCATCCAGGTATCTATGCGTGTTATGGCAAATGATTATGCAATTTCTTCTGCAGCAGCTCATGGTGAATTTGAACTCAATGCATTTTTGCCACTGATTGCAGATTCCTTATTGGAAAGCCTTGAATTATTATATAACTGTGTAAAATTATTCCGCAAAAAATGTATTGATGATATGAAGCCCAATCCAAAAAGATGTGATGATTTGCTCAATTCATCTTTTGCCTTTGCTACGGAATATACTATGAAACTTGGATATGAAACTGTCAGCCATATTCTGGAGCAATGTGAGCACAATAATGTAAAAGCAAAGCGGATCTTAGATGATATGCTGCAAAATAAATGATATAAAAAGGGGGCTGTCCCACTAAATTGTGGGGCGCCCTTTTCACGTTGGTGGCGGTTATTACTTTATTGTAAACGTTATTTTATCAATAATATCTTTTGCTGTTGTTAATTTAGTAAAGTCTTGATTTAGTTTTCCATCGCTTCCATCAGGACTGCTGTGCCCTATTTGCACCAGCTCGTAAGTTTTTTGATCTGTTGAATCTATAGTTGCAGAGTATACTATTCCAGGCTGGCCGCTTCCATATTCACCCCCTGAATAGCTGACATCCCCAATTTTAGCTTCTCTTGGATAATAATCGTTGAAATCGGTTGACATATTTATTTCTGCCAGAATTATATATTGATTTTTCTCTGTATCTAATTTTGTGTGAATTGTGGCATTCCCCTTTGGTGTAGCCGATGTAATTGTATCAGGTACAATTTGTACATTACTTCGCTTATGTGTCCAGTATGGAAGCGCTTCTTTACGTTGAATCTGACCTTTGCCCACATGATCAGATGACGCTTTACTCCAGTTTTGATGAACAATTTTACTTGTAGCATAAAGAGTTTCAATATAATTTCCTTGTAGATCTTCAACCCAGACAGCCATCTGAGGGGGTGTTTTTATTGTTATAAAAGAATTCACTTTAAAGTCATGGAGATAATTTTTACCTTTATAAATACTGATACTTACACTCTTACCTGTCATATTGTCTTTTAGATTTATCACTTTATCTTTTCTTGTCAGAATTACAAAGAATATAATTGCACATATAATTAAAACCATGATACCTATAGGAATAATCCGTTTTTTCATATTCTACACTCCCCTTTTCACTACTTTTTAATGGAACAAATCAAAAATTTAAGAGCTTCCTCTACTAATTCCTCTATTGTTCTATTGCGATAATGTATTAAATATTTTTCCTTCTTTTTTGATGTATTCAATACTCCAACCATACTTGCCCATAAGATCAATGCTGTATTAATTACATCTATACCATTTAAGACCGTACCATCTTGAATTCCCTCATCCAATGTATCCTTTAGGAAATCAAATAATTTCTCACCCTCCATATAACATTCTTTAATCGACTTATCATCATTATTTTCAAAATCCATATCGCCATTTTCATAGTCCATAATGGCTTTGAAATACTCCGGATATAGATTACTAAAATCAACAAGTGCTTTTCCCAGTAATTCTGTTTTTTCAATTCCTGTTTTAGTGCAGTTTTCTTCTACCACTTTTTCAAAAAGACCATTTAATAACTTATACCCTCTTATCATAATTTCAAAATATAGCTGTTCTTTGCTCCTAAAATATACGTATACTGTCCTTTTACTGAACTCTGCTTCTTTTGCTATATCATCCATTGTGGCATTATGAAACCCTTTTTCAAAGAATATTTTTTCAGCAGCATCAATAATATCTTTCTTTCGTATATCTCTTTCTTTTTCCTTACGCGCTGTAACGCCCAATCACTTCACCTTCCATCGTATACACAGATAGTAAGCTAAACTATTAGTTTACTTTATTTCATCATAGTGCAATATATTTATTCTGTCAATAGAAAATTAATATACAGACCTACTACTTATAATTCTGCTTCCTACAAAAATACCATCTGTGTGGCTCTACACAGATGGTATCTAATGGCTATGAAAGCCTCTCTTAATTATTAATCTATCTTATCCAAAAAATCTACCATGATTTGAACGAATTCATCCGGCTTCTCAAAATGTATATCATGTCCAGATTTTATTGTTATCATCTCATTTCCTTTGATCAGATTATGAACTTTTTCTGCATCTTCATCACTATTAGCAGCGTAAAGTACTCCATCCTCTCCATATTGAGTCTTAGCCTTAATATAAACAGATGGAGCTTTTATGTTTGATAAGGTTTCTTCCTGATCCAAACCTTCGAACCATGTTCCTGTATAAAATGAATGTGAAAAATCCTGATCAAAATTATCCATGTAGAGTGTTCCATGAATCCAGTTGTATGGAACATACCATAATTTTAATGGTTCCCCCGGATGTTTTTCCCTGTATTCTTTTGCACTTTTCGAAAGAAGTTTAGGCAAATCACCAAACATCCCCCAGAGGTAACTGTTTTCCATGTAATACACTACAAAATCATTCTCTTTTGTCTGATTTCTAAAGTTATATCCTAACTCAAAACTCTCTTTCCAGACAAATGTATTCTGCATCTCTTCCGGAGTTACGCTAAAGAATGGAGGGTCTTCTAACACAAGTCCTAAAACATCTTCAGGGGAATTGGATGCAATCCATGCTGCTAAAATTCCACCGGAAGAATGACCAGATACCACGCAGGGTTCACCAATGACATTCTTTATGAACCAGACAAAATCCTGCCCCATAGCAACTCCTGTATATTTTGAAGGATCATGACTGGATTCACCATGTCCATGGCAATCAATTGCAAATACATGATAGTATTTGGATAACTGAGGGAGTACTCTCGAATAATCTTCCCATGCCATTGATTGCCCATGAATTAAAAGAAGGGCAGGACCATTGTCTGGACCTTCTGCATAATTTAGCATCGTTCCATCTAAAAGAGTAACCTGTTTCTCTTCATAGCCGCTTTTCAATGTTTTCTTTAAAGGCCATTCATCATAATGCAGATTCTGATAAGCAAATATAGCTATTCCGATTGCACCTGCAGTTATGAGTACTAATAAGATAATTAAAATTATCTTCCATATTTTAAATTTCTTTTTATTCTTTTGATTTCCTGTTTCATAAGTTCCACTCTGATTCATCTATTCACTCCTCTGAACAATCTTCTGCTTTATATACAGCCTCTATAAAATTCATTAATCTATCATATTGGGCTAAAGCAATTCCCTGCTCTTCATCTCCAAGAACAAGTAAACTGTCACCAGGATTAATATTAAATATCTCTCTTGCCTTTTTAGGAATTACTATTTGTCCCCGTTCTCCCACCTTTACAGATCCAAAAATATGTTTTCCTTTAGGTGGAATACTTATTTTTTCTTTCTCCTCAGAATAATTAATCAGATTATCCAATGAAACATCATATATTTTAGCCAAAGCCATACAATTATTTATATCCGGTATTGTTTCACCACTCTCCCATTTTGCGACTGCCTGCCTGGAAACACCAATCTTATCAGCAACTTCTTCCTGGGTGAATTTATTCATTTTTCTTAATTGTTTTAAATTCATATTTATCATACTTTTCACATCCTTTATACTCATTATACTGTAATTTTCCAAAGATTCTACCAATTATAGATAACATTTCATGTTATCCTGAGTTTACATGATCATACGAAGTGCTTATTAGATTTGCAAAAACAGTGTAACATGATACAATAATATAGTTGAGAATATTCTATATTAACCGGCTAATTTAATTCATTCAGGAGGATATGATTTTGAAATTTCTAAAACTACGTCCAAACAAAAAATATAAAGCAATTTCTATCGTCTATTTTATATTAAGAATGTTAGTTATCTACGTTTTTTTTGCCCAGCTTCATGATAGGAATTATGAGAATGTTTTTTTATGTGTTTTGACTATGATTTTATTTTTAGTACCAAGTTTTATTGAACGAAGGATTCATATTGATATTCCAGATACTTTGGAAACCATCATATTGCTATTTATATTTTCGGCAGAAATTTTAGGGGAAATCAATTCATATTATTTAATTTTTCCTTATTGGGATACTATCCTACATACTATAAATGGATTTTTAGCATCTGCCATCGGTCTCTCCCTCATTGATATCCTTAATAAAAATAAACGCTTTTCCATCTCCCTGTCTCCTCTTTTTGTTGCTCTTGTTGCCTTCTGCTTTTCCATGACAATTGGTGTAGTTTGGGAATTCTTTGAATTTGCTATGGATACTTATTTTGGTATGGATATGCAAAAAGATACTTATATCTCATCTTTTCAATCCGTATTATTAAATCAGAATGGACATAATATTCCTGTTAAAGTTAATTTTGACAGTGTAATTATCAATGGAGAACCTTGGAAAGGTTATATTGATATAGGACTCATTGATACTATGATGGATCTATTCGTTAATTTTATTGGTGCTGTTGTTTTTTCAACCTTTGGATATTTTTATATTAAGGGGAGAGGTAAGAGTAATTTCTTAAAAAGATTTATATTAAAAATTTATACAGAAAATGAGTAATAAATTTTAGTTAAAATAATAAAAAATCCTGGATTTTAGATAATTTCTAAATCAGGATTTTTTAATTTGATATTTAAATCATATTCATGTTTTTAATTAATCTGTTGGAGAAAATTCATCTTTTGAAACACCACATAATGGACAAACCCAATCATCCGGGATATCCTCAAAAGCTGTCCCAGGTGCAATACCACCATCAGGATCGCCTACTTCCGGATCATATATATATCCACAAACATCACACACATACTTTTGCATTATGCTCCTCCTAAATTATAATATTTTATATATAATATATGAACTAAAGTACAATTATATTGTACTAATAGCTTTTTAGAAACGAACCTTTAATACCATTTTTACCTTTTTATTAACCCATTATACATTTACCTGTTTTTTCAAATGGTAATGTCATCAGATAAAATTGTGCCGGCTTCCATTCATTATATTTTCAAATTCTCCAATTTTTTTAGAAGCATCCTCTAAATAATGATCCACAACGTTTGCCTCTTCAATATGGGATGTAATTGCCTTCGTGGTTATCTTAAGAATATCATCGACTTTCACGATTTGTTCAATCATATTTAAAGTATGGGCTTGCTGAGTATGTAAGATAGCAATCACCTTCTTCACTTCATCATCAACCTTTGAAACAGATAATAAGCTTGATTCAATTTTTTCAATGGCATTGGAAGATGTACTAACTCCTTTTTTTATGACCTCAATCGATCGTTCTGAATTATTCCGGACATTTTTTGCTTCTGCAGAGATGCTGTTAATTAGTCCAGAAATATCTTTCGTACTGTTTTTTGTCTGCTCTGCTAATATTTTAACTTCTCCTGCAACTACCGAAAAACCTTTCCCATGTTCACCGGCCCTTGCTGCTTCAATGGCAGCATTTAAGGCTAAAAGATTGGTTTGATTTGCTATATTATTAATTAAATCAACTACTTCATTCACTTTCCCAAATTTATTCACAAGTTCATTGATCATATTTCTGCTGTTTTTATTTTCATTTTCAAGTATTTTTATGATCTCAACCATCTCTTCAATTGCTGCTTTCCCTTCCTGGGACATTTTTACTGTTTCATTGGTGATCTGTTTTAAACTTTTCCCCTCATCTGATAGTTTCTCTGTTGCTTTGCTTGTTTCATCTGTTAAACGTGAGATCACATTCATATGTTCCTGGACATTCTCTGTCAGATGTGCCAGATCATCATGTTGCTTATTCACTCTGGTATGCTGTTTCGTTGTATCCTTTAATAGCTTTTTTGTTGAATCAACAAAATTCAGAAATTGACTGAATCCCTTATTAATTACCGATTCACTTGTCTTATTATTATCATCTGGTCTCTCACTTATATCCGTTTTTTTCTTTTTATTTAAGAACATTTTATCGTCTCCTCATCTATTGTCTGTCATTACTAGCTATATTAATTTTATAGATTGTTAAAATTATGTATGTGATTTAAATCAATTTTTAAGTTTTATTGGATATAAAAAATGGGCTGTTAGAACAGCCCATTTTTAATTTATCGTTATTCTGTTTTTACCACTTCTCTTACTTTGATACAAAATATCATCCACTTTTTTGATTACTTCGTCTAAAGTGAGGGTTTCATTGTACTTACAATACACTCCAAAACTTGCAGTAATAGAAAAAAGAATATTATCGTCTTTAATAATTGTACGTTCAATTTCCTGTCTTATTATTTCAACATAACGGAGTACTTCCTCCTTATCATACAGGTTATTAAAATACACTATGATTTCATCTCCCCCATATCTGGCAGCAATATCTTTAGGCCTTGCATAATTATTAATAATATTACCAACTTTAATTAATGCCATATCACCGTATGGGTGTCCATAGGTGTCATTGATATATTTAAATTCATCTAAATCAAGCATTGCAATACTATAATTTTCCTCTGACAGGTTCGGATTAAGATTAAGTGTTTCAAAAAAATATCTCTTATTAAAAAGTTCTGTAAGACCGTCACGATTCGCACTGTCTTTAATTTGCTTATATAAAAAATTATTTTCTATAGCAACACCAATATGATTACTGATAGAAGATAAAAATATTGCATGATCTTTTGTAAAATACCTTTTTTCTCTATGCTGAACCAGAATAAAACCTAGTAAACGATTATCAACCTTAATCGGTACACCAAGACAGGAGTATACACTTTTTTTGCAGTCCTGGCATTCATAAATAGGAGATTCATTCGATATAATAAATTCCTCCTCATTATGATCCATTATCAATTTTTTCCCTACCTTGATAAAACTTAAATTCATTTCATCATTCGCTTCATAATACTCATCATTGATTTTAATATATATGATAGAATCCTCTGCACCAAATACACCAATTAACATATCATTAATTATTCTAAAAAGATTTGGGTCTTTGATATAGGTATTAATATATTTGCTTATTTCCAATAGATTCGTTAACATATTTAGTTTATTCTCAAGAACAGTGACTTTTTGAGAGAGAGTATTAATTGTCTTTTCAGTAAAAAACTGATATTTTTCAAATTGTTCGGGATTCATGATATAACACCTTCACTTTTAAACTATTTTTTTCAATATAGTGTTTAATTTTTTCATTATACTATTTTTTGATCAAAACTACAATAATAATTTATGTATATTTTATAATAAATCACAAAAAAAGATTTATAAATACTATTTTAGTATTTTTTCGTCTATATTTTAGTTGTATAGAAATAAAAGACTATCTGGAAGATTTACTACTTTGTGAATCTTCCAGATAGTCTTTATTGTAAGTGTAATGTATCAAAATTCATCCAGGGTTCCAAATGTATAGCCCATTTCTTCCCATTTGGTAAGGAGTTCATCTAAGATTTCCGAATTTGTCTTAGAAGTACTATGAAGAAGAACAATCGCACCCGGATGAATCCTGCCTAATAACTTTTTAAATGCTTCTTCTTTCGTTGGTTGTTTATCATTATACCAGTCTACATAGGCAAGGCTCCAGAAGAAAGTCTTATACCCAAGCTCTTTTGCCATCTTTAAATTATCTACACTATATTTACCCTGAGGTGGACGATAAAATTTGGACATTTTCTCACCTGTGGTTTCTTCATAAGCTTTTTCCAAATCTTCAATCTCCTTCCGAAAACTATCCATGGATGAAATCCTTGACATATTTGGATGATTGTATGTATGGTTTGCTACATGATGACCTTCTTCTATCATTCGTTTTACAAGATCAGGACTTGTATTTATAAAATTTCCTACCAGGAAAAAGGTCACATGTACATCATGCTTTTTTAATGCATCCAGAATTGCTGCTGTATAACCATTTTCATATCCTGCATCAAATGTCAGATAAATGACTTTCTTATTGGTATCTCCAATATAGTAAGTGTCATACTCTTTTAATTCATCGGGAGTTGCATTCGCCGTAGGCGGCTGTCCTTCCGTAGGAAATCCAAGGCCCCAATTTTCGCCTCCTGACTCTTTTAGTGTATCCTTTTCATAAGCATTCGTTAATAAAGCAATCCCTCCACCAAAAAAATATGCCAATGAAAACAAAAGAATGGTCGCTATTATACTTTTATATTTTTTCCATCTCATAGTGAACTCCAATAATCTTTATTATTAAAATATATTGGTTAGACCAGCCAGTCATTCCTATGAACATTGTCCTTTTTGTTAATTTTTGGTTTAAGAGCCGGTAGATTTATAATGTCTGATACCAAATTTCCAGAACAGATAGCATGGAATGATAAAACCACAGCCCAGGATTGGAAAAAATATATACCCCTCATTATGGCTTTTCCCAAGTACATATAATAGGGGATAATATTGAACCAATGCAAATGGTATGATAAAAGTGCAGATTTGCAGCACTATTTTCCCATAAATACTCACAGGATATTTTCCATATTCTCTGGCTCCATCTGTAAATATATTCATAAACTCCAATCCTTCTATGGTAAAAAAGCAAAGAGCTGCATAAATTATGAAAATCCCGGTAAACACAACAGTTCCACCAATTATCATGAATACTACTGTAAATATTCTGCCATAACTCCATGTTACATTGCTTTTCATAATACCATAGATAAACATGATAAGCGCCTGGAGAATACGTCCTATTCTCGTGAATTCAATCTTACTTCCAAGAACCTGCAGCATCTCATTTCTTGGTCTTACCATGATCCTGTCAAATTCACCATTGCTAATGGTAGATGAAAAAGTATCAAATCCTCTGGCAAAACATTCAGCCAAAGAAAATTGTATCAGTACAATAGAAAAACATAATAAAACTTCACTATAGGTAAAATTATTTACTTTATTAAAACGTAAGAACATAAAATAAACTCCCAAAAATACATTAAAAGAAACTAAGAACTGTCCTATCGTCGTTAGTAGAAAAGAAGCTTTATGTTGAAATATACTTTTTAAATGTATCAGAAAGTATTTGTAATATAGTTTCATTTTTCTCAGCCTCCCTGCACAACAACTTTTTTGAGAGCTTTAGTCATAAGTATTTTACCAGCCACAATTAATAAAATAACCCAAAATATTTGCAAGCCTGCTGCTCTATATAATCCTGTTCCACTAATATCCCCGGAGTAAATACGCAAAGGTACATTCTGCATAGATGCAAAAGGAAGTATTTCAAATATTTCACGGATTCCTTTTGGAAAAAACGGCAATGGGATTACTGCACCAGAGAAAAATTCAACCACTGCAACAGATACCATTCGAATTCCCATGGGGGAAATAGTATAAAAATTTATGATATATAGTAACATGCAATAAGCAATTACGGTTAAAAACCCCAATACCATAGTAAGCAGAAACCAGCTGAAAGTTTTTCCATTATCAGGAAGTCTTAATCCATAAGGAGCTGGTAAAAATACGGCAAATAACAATATAGGCATACTTCTTAATAGAGCTTTTGAAAGTCTGTTTGCCATACTTCTTGTAAACCACATATTATAGACATCAACAGGTCTGCATAATTCATAGGCAATATTACCGTTCGTTATTATATCAAATATTTCATTTTCTAAAATCCAAGTCATAAATAGAGCTAAAAATGCCTGCTGCATCCATACATAAGAAACTAATGCAGAAAATGTCATTGGAAATGCTTTTGCATCTGCATTATAGAAAGCTTTAAACATTAATATTTCCAGGGCGCCCCAGGTAAATTGGGTCATTATACCTGCCAGTGCTGCTGCTCTATATTGAAATCCATATATAAATCGGAGCCGAAAAAAAGATAAGTATTTATTCATAGTCTCCTCCTTATATTTCATACTTTTTATAAAGTTCCACTACTACTTCATCAACAGAAGAACCTTTTTTCATACTTTCAAGGTCTCCATCCATTAGGATCTTTCCCTTTCCTATGAGAATAATTCTCCTGGTAAGAGCCTCAATATCCTGCATATCATGGGTCGTGAGTATAACCGTAGTTTTATGCCTTTTATTCATATCTAAGATAAAATTTCGAACTGCTATCTTTGATACTGCATCCAGGCCAATTGTTGGTTCATCCAAAAATAATATCTTAGGACTATGTATAAGAGACGCCCCAATTTCACATCGCATCCTCTGTCCTAAGGATAACTGTCTGGCTGGTGTTTTGATGATTTCTTCTAAATTCAGTAAAGTTACTAATTCATCCAGATTCTCTTTAAATTTCTTCATGGGAATACTATAAATATCCCTTAATAATTCAAAAGAATCTATCACCGGCACATCCCACCATAATTGGGACCGTTGTCCAAATACAACTCCTATATCACGTACATGTGCAATTCTCTCTTTCCATGGAGTCCGCCCATTAATTTGGCAACTGCCACTATCTGGTGTTAATATACCGCTCAAAATTTTAATTGTACTGCTTTTTCCGGCTCCGTTAGGGCCAATATACCCAACCATCTCTCCCTCATCAATGGTGAAAGAGATGTCATCAAGAGCCTTTACGCATTCGTATTCCTTATGAAATAAAGCCTTAAAAGCCTCTGAAATACCTGAATTACGCCTTGCGACCTGAAAGGTCTTGTTAATGTGTTCCACTCGAATCATGTTCTTTTCCTCCTGGTAGTAATATTTTTGAAATATCTTGCCAAGCGTTATGTTCCTTAGATTTTGCTAAGATGAACCGTGGTAAAATAGGTTTGAATTCTAAAAATAGTTAGAAATATATTTTTAGGACTGATTTTTCGATTTTAATATTTATTTATGTTAATTGTATGTCAGTTTATGGATATCCTAAATGAATTGAATTGACAAGTCATTTTTATAAGAATATAATTATTATATTACATGTGTAATATTTAAGGAGATATGAATTATGAAAAACTTACCTCAAATTTCAGAAGCGGAATATAAAGTAATGAAAATTATATGGAGCCATTCACCTATTAGTACAAATGAGGTGATCGAAAAATTAATACGGACCACGGATTGGAGTCCAAAAACAATTCAAACAATGCTAAAACGTCTGGTACAAAAAGGAGCACTTATTTACGAAAAAGAGGGCCGTGTATTCATCTATACTCCATTAGTGAAAGAAGGAGAATATTTAAAGCATGAAAATATTCATTTTTTAGAACGTTTATATGATGGAAATATAGCTTCCATGTTAACAAACTTTCTGGCGAATGAAAAACTTTCAGATAAAGAAATAGAGGAACTACGTAATCTATTGGACTCCAAAGAGGGAGGAGATTAATTTGATTCATACTTTTGGTATTTCCTTTCTCTTGAGTAATCTAGTTATTTCAATACTTATTGCTGCCATCCTGCTAATTAAAAGAATATTCAAAAAACATATTTCCATCCGAATGCAGTACAATATATGGTTTCTTACATTAAGCATGCTAATAATTCCTTTTCTTCCTGTAAATACTTTAGGTTTTCAAAATCTTCAAAACTGGATGATAGGACTGCATAATGTAAGAATGTCAAATCAGAATGGAGTTACTCAAACATTAAATAACGGAAAACAACTATTAAGTGGTAATTGGTTACAGGATTTTTCAATTTCCATTAACAGTAAAACTCCCTCCTATATCAACGTATTTCTAATAAGCATTTGGACGATTGGAATTATTGTTATGACTACTATAACAATTTATAATAATCATAAAATTAAGCAGTTAAAAACCTCTTCTTTACCAGTACAAAACAAAAAAATCAGACTGCTATGTAAGATATGTGTTAAGGATATAGGTTTAAAGAACGAGCTTCCTATTTTAACCAGTGCCTATTTAAACACCCCTGTCACTATGGGACATTTTAAGCCCTGCATTATTCTTCCAATGTATTTGATATCAGAATTTAAACTTAAAGAAATTCGATATATTCTTCTACATGAACTTCAACACTATAAGCATAGAGATATACAGGTTAATCTTTGGATGTGTCTAACACAGATCATATATTGGTTTAATCCCGTAATATGGTATGTTATAAAAGAAATGCGTAACGATTGTGAATTAGCCTGTGACTCATCCGTTTTATCCATGCTTGATAAAGAATATCATTCGGAATATGGACATACATTACTCAACTTTGCACAAAAACTTTCTTACCTTTCATCAGTTTCAGGAATGGGTGGTCCAAAAAAGCAGATTAAGAAAAGAATTATTAATATTGTTTCTTTTCAGGGAGAGTCTCAATGGTTAAAATTAAAAAGTACACTGATATTCATTTTGATTGGAATTACTATATTGGGATTTACACCAATTCTTTCCACTCATGGCTTTAATGACAGTATTTATAAGACTTCAAATATAAGAACCACAACAGAAGATTTAAGTGATTACTTTAAAGATTATAATGGCAGTTTTGTCTTATATGAGCCAAATAAAGATTATTGCTTTATATACAATGAAACTGATGCAATGAAGCGTGTATCGCCAGATTCAACTTATAAAATATATAGTGCTTTATTTGGTCTAGAAGCAAATAGTATATCACCTCATTCTTCCTTGATTATGTGGGATAAAATTATATATCCATATGATACTTGGAATCAAGATCATTCATTAAATACAGCTATGAAAAACTCTGTAAATTGGTATTTTCAAGCATTAGACCAAAGAACAGGTCTGCAGACCTTAAAACATTATTATCAAAAAATTGAATATGGTAATCAAAGCCTATCTGGAGGCATTTCAAATTACTGGATGGAATCCTCTTTAAAAATTTCCCCGATGGAACAAGTGGAATTGTTATCTAAATTCTACTATAATACATTCCAATTTGAAGATAAAAACATCCAAACAGTAAAAGACGCTATGTTGCTATCCAGTTCTAATGAAGCTAATCTCTATGGTAAAACTGGCACTGGTAGTGTAGATGGCAAAAATGTAAATGGATGGTTTGTCGGATTTATAGAGGTAAAAGATAATACCTATTTCTTTGCTACTCATATTCAAAATAATGATAAGAGTAACGGAAGTAATGCTGCAAGTATTACTTTATCTATCTTAAAAGATAAAAATATATATTCATCTGAATAGATATAAAGGGGCATGAAATCATATTCACTCTTGATTTCATGCCCTTTATATATCTATTTCTATACCAACAATGATTACTTATCAATATTGTTTCATTATATTCATTAACAATATCCCTTAATAATATTGTTTGATTATGTCAAATGTGATTTCCTTTGCTTTCGGTCCTGGCAATTCTAAAAATTCCTCATCCAGCCTAACAGCAAAGTAAACTTTACGATCATTCTTCTCAAAGAATCCTACAAACCATCCATTTTCCACCTTAGCGCTGCCAGTTTTTCCATATATTTTATATTCCTGGTCCGATTTAACCAGCATAATTTCTTTCAATAAATTAATATGCTCTTTAGAAAACGATGTCTTATAATTAAAAATCTTAACTAATACTTCTATTTGCTCTTCTGGAGAAATCTTTAAAGAAGCATCTAACCAAAAATCATTATGTCCTGTTGCTGTCCATGTACTCAAGTCGTTATTACCGTATTCTAAACTTTCTAATATCTTTTGGACATAATCTTTACTAAGACCATCAACCACTTTCTCAAAATACCAGACACATGATGTTTTAAATGCTTCTTCTAAGTTCAGATTTTTATTCCAATCCTCATTCCAGTAATTTTCTCCATTATATCCCATGGTAGATTGTTTTGATTGTATAACACCCGCGTCCAAACCCATAAGTGTAGATATTATTTTAAATGATGAATATGGGGATATCTGTTCTTTGGTTAGCTTTGAATTATAGATATCGTATCTATTATCATTTTCATCATAGAAATAAGCACATCCATTTATATCTTGAAAACTTTCACTAAAATTTACTTCATTTATCACTTTTTCTTTCATACTATCTTTCTCTAGCAATTTCTCTTCCTTACTGCCTTCTACATCCTTGGCTGATATTACTTCATCCCCTTTTTGATTTTTTTCTACAATTGATTTATTACATGCAGTAGTTAATAAGCAAACCCCTAAAATTAATGTTAATACTATTCGTCTCATATACACTCTCCTATTCTGATTTTACTAAACATTCTTTTGACATTAAAAATATTTAAGAGATTAAGATAATTTTTAATTTATTTAGTTTCTGTTCTTTATCTTTTAATATTACATTTGTAAGATTTTAAGATAAAAAAATTTTTTTCTCTTTTAAGTAAATATTACAGCTGTAATATTTAAATGTCAAGTATATTTTTGCAAAGTTTTATTACTCTTTACCCATGCATAAAGGAGATTGTAAATCTATAAATTCCAATCTCCTCTTTGTATATTGCTTATAAATTTGTTATCCAATTCAAAGCTTTATTCTTGCTATTAAAGACTCTAAAATCATTTCCATTATTTGATTCTACTAATAAATCTTTAAATTTTCCTTTTACTTTGTCAGTATCTGTAATAACGACAGCAATTTTAATATTATAATTTACAAACTTTTGTAATATACTACCAGCTAAACCCGTCCTTAATTTGAAAAAATCATCTGACAAAGCATCCATATGAATCAATATGAGATTCGTTTCATTCTCAAAACATGCTCCAATTAAGTCCAATGCGCTTTGTTCATTATGAATAGATGCCTCTTTCGTTCCACATTCAATATATTTTTTATTGTTTTCTTCTATCACAGTATAGTTCATAGTATTGTTCTCCTCTTTTGTTTACATAATTCCTGGCGTAAATAAGCCACCCATTTCACTTCATTTTCGTAAGCAGATATGATATTTTTATGAATCATATTCCATATGAATTCCTCTCTTGGACTCCTGTTTGGTAAAAAAGGACCTCTTCGGATCATTTCCTGCTGTAATAATATCTGCATATTGATTTCATACTCATATTTCATTAATAGATCATTAAGCTCATCATCAGTAAGCTGATCCGCCCATGCTAATTGAACTAAGAAAGATTTTTTAAATTCCGGAGGTTCCGGCGATAAAAGTATCCATTCTTTTAACCTGACCCTTCCTTCTTCCGTTATTGTATAAAGCTTTTTGGAAGGAGAACTTTCCTGATGCAGAACTTCATTCGTAACTAATCCTTCCCCCAATAGTTCCACTAAAGATCTATAGATCTGATTATTATTACCGGACCAATGCATAAACGGTGAATCCTGGATAATCTTCTTAAGATCATATCCTGTGTATGAGTTATAGCTTAATATTCCTAAAATAGCGTATTTAATAGACATTATTTTAACTCCTTCTAAATATAACATATGTTAATAATAACATATGTTAATAATAACATATGTTATTAAGAGTGTCAACTATCTACTTACTATAAAAAAATTATATTACAAAAAAAGGAAACTACTATATTAAGTACCGCAATAGGTTTTATAACATTTGCCGGACACCTCAGGTAACTTGGCATACTCTGCATGTTCTGGCAAATGTCCATAGGGGTTTGAAAGAACATGAAGCAGTCGTTCCATCACGCTGTAATCTCCTTTCTCGGCAGCTTCCAGCGCCTCTTCTACTCTATGATTCCGAGGGATTACTCCAGGATTACTGTCACTCATTAGCTGCTTTGAAATTTCTTTCGTTTCTTTCTGTCTTCCCATTCTTGCCTGCCATAATTGATACCATTGTGAAAATTCCTCTGTATTATATAATACTGTTTCTTCCATTTTATCATGAGTCAGGGCGCAAAAGATATTGGTGTAATCTGCACTATATTTCTGCATCATATTAAGAAGAGACTGGATAAGCACTTCATCCTCCCTCTCTTCATTGAATATGCCCAGTTTTTCTCTCATTCCTTTCATCCAATACTTGTGATATAACTCATTAAATTTAGATATCTCAATCTCAGCCAAATGAATGGCTTCTTCTTCGTTTTCATGAAGCAATGGCAATAGTGTTTCGGCAAATCTGGCCAGATTCCACGCGCCGATACTTGGCTGATTTCCATAGGCATAACGGCCTTTACTGTCGATGGAACTAAATACGGTTGCAGGATCATAGATATCCATGAAAGCACAAGGACCATAATCAATTGTTTCTCCACTTATAGCCATATTGTCCGTATTCATTACTCCATGCACAAATCCAACCAGCTGCCATTTTGCTATAAGGAAAGCCTGCCGTCTGATTGCTTCTCTCAATAAGGTAAGATAAGGATTTGCCCCATGATGACTGTCTGGATAATGTCTTTGTAATGTATAATCTGCCAGATTTCGTAATTCATCAGTACTGCACCAATTGGAAACATATTGAAAGGTACCAACGCGAATATGGCTGGCTGCTACACGTGCAAGAATTGCACCAGGCTGCATCGTTTCTCTGATTACCGTTTCACCTGTTGATACTACAGCAAGACTACGGGTTGTAGGAATTCCCAGGGCATACATCGCTTCACTGATAATGTATTCCCTTAACATTGGTCCAAGAACTGCTCTTCCATCGCCACCACGTGAATATGGTGTTCTGCCGGAACCCTTAAGTTGAATATCAAATCGTTCACCTTTAGGTGTAATCTGTTCCCCAAGTAAAATCGCCCTGCCATCTCCTAACATAGTAAAATATCCGTATTGATGCCCTGCATAGGCTTGGGCAAGAGGAGCCGCTCCGGCAGGAATCTGATTTCCAGCAAATATGGCTGCTCCGTCACTGCTTCGCAATTCCTGGATATTCAATCCTAAGGATGCAGCTAATGTATCATTAAGAGTAATTAATTCCGGCCCTTTTACTGGTGATGGTTTCAGACTGGTAAAAAAAGATTTGGGAAGACGGGCATAACTATTGTCAAAATTCCAGCTTGTTTCTATTTTTCTCTCATTCATTGTGTCTCCTTTCCTATTTCCCATTTGGGCTGCTATTTATTTTCATATTTAAAAAAACATCATAGGTACTCTATGATGTTTCTCATTTACCAGCTCAATTTTGAAAAAATATCACCCTGCTAGTGTCTGCCTGATACCAATTATTATACTATTATTTGCCTATGTTTTTGTTACATGCTGCCAAATAAATCTGATAATTCTTTAAATAATTTAGTATCCGATTCCGTAAGTTTCAAATTACAGCTTAAAGTCTTACCTGATCTGGTAGTTACGTTCATTTCAAATATTGTTCCTTCTTCTATTCCATTCTTATGCACTGCCTCAAGAAATTTAGGGAATTTAGGGTGATTTTTTGTGAATGCATCCCATAAACTTTTTAATTTAAATAATTTTGCTGGATTTATCATAATGTATTCTCCTTTAATTTTGCTCTGTATATTTTTTAAAATTATCCAAAATCGCCTGCCAGCCTTCCTGCTGCACCTGGATGGAATTCGCCTCTTCCGGATCGAATGTTTCAATGATTTTAGTTTTCTCATCTTCACTTATGAAAGTACTTTTTACCTTTCTGCCATCAACAAGTACATAGGAAATGACTTCATGTAATTTCATCTCATCGTAAGTACCGCTAAAATCAAAGTCACCGGATGCGCTATTCCATTTTTTTATATGTTCTGGCTTTGTCCAATACTCCCATACTTTTTCGATTGGAGCATTGATGGTAGTTTGTATCGTTATTTTTGCATACGCTTTTTTTAATTCAGAGATATCAAATTTTTTCATTTTAAGAAATGCCTTTGTAACATTAGCTAATCTTAAATCATCCTTCTCGTTCATCATATCATTCATTATTGTTGGTGTAATCTGCCAGGACAATCCATATCTATCCTTTAACCATCCGCATTGCTCTGCCTCAGGATATGCAGATAACTTGTCCCAATAGTAGTCTATTTCTTCCTGGGTATCACAATTTACAACAAATGATATTGCCTCATTAAAAGTAAAATCATAGTCATGTGGGCTATCCATAGCTATAAATGTTTGATTTTCTAATATAAATTCTCCATTCTCCACCGTATTAGCTCTATTCACAGTATCACTTTCATTGTATCTTAGGATATTATTAATTTTTGAGTGTTTAAATATAGAGGTATAGAATTGAATCGCTTCTTCTGCTTTCCCACTTTGTTCCCCAACAAACGTTACTACTGGTGTTATTTTTTGTTCTATCACCATTTCATCCTTATGGATTATTTGCCAGAAAAGTCCATATTTATCCATTACCCAGCCAAATTTCCTGCTAAAGTTATATGTTTCTAGAGGTATGAGAACTGAGCCATTTTCTACAAATTTATCCCAGAGTAATTCTGCCTCATTCGTAGAATTACAAGCAACAAGAAATGATACAGCCGGAGTGAATTTAAAAAAGGGACCGGCTGATATTAACATGAATTCCTGCCCTTCCAGTTCAATTGTAAGCAGTTCTGCTGTCCCTGATGGTGTATCATTTAAGATTGTCGTATTCTTAATCCTGGAATTTTTAAATAAAGACATATAGAAATCTGCAGCTTCCCTGGCTTCTTTGTCGTACCATAAATGTGGAATGATTTTTTGCATATGAATCCCTCCTTAATTCAAACTAATATTTTTATTCTATTCTAAAATCATAATTTAATACAGTCATTATTGGCTTTTATATTAATTATTAAGTCCAATATAACATTCCAAATAGCTTTATTGACGTTGCTTATATAATCCAAATCCAGCTCCACATATCCCGCCTATAATATGAGCTGCGTGTGCAATACCGTCTTCCATGCCGGCTCCATCCAGCACTTCACCCCCCAGATATATAATAGTGACCAATATAAGAGTGATAGGAATTTTTCCATCCTTTACACCTGCTGCTGACGATAATACTATCATCATGAATACGATTCCGCTGGCTCCTAATAAGACGCTGGCAGGATAAAATATTATATAAAAAAGACCAGAGATCACTGCAGTAATCCCTATCATTTTTATAAATGATTTTGTACCATATTTCTCTTCCAGCATGGGCCCTAAAACTAAAAATAATACCATATTACTTGAAAAATGGCTCCAGTTTGCATGCCCTAATACATGTCCAAACAATCTGATATAAGTAAATGGACTCGCCCAGGAAGATTTATATGCGCAGAAGAACATACTTGTTGTAACTCCCTGTGTTGCATATCCTAATATAAGTGCAACCAGCGATATTAATGCAAATGTCAGTGTTGCAGGTGAGTTATATTGTAATATTCCTATACCTTTTTTTGTATGTTTCATCATAACACTCCGTTTTATTTATAAATTTTTATTATACCATAAACAAAAAAAGTTTATGATCCCGCGGACAATTTTGCCCTTGCAAGCAAGCAAAATTCCCTTCGCGAGTATTATACCATATCTACTAAATTCGAAAACACCTCATTAAGTGGATAGGCATATATTCTCACTAAGTGTTCATATTATACCATAAACAAAAAACGTTTATGGTCCCGCGAGCAATTTTGCCCTTGCAAGCAAGCAAAATTCCCTTCGCGAGTATTATATCATACATATTATGGATAAAATAGGTTTTAAATTGTCTTAAACAAGTTGAGTTAGTACAAGAGATTGATAATCTTAAAGAAATACAGTATACTATTTGGTGATGTAAATGTATTTTATTAAAAATTTTGGAGGTGGTATCCATGCAAATGGAGCAATTACAAAAAGATATGATAGCCGCTATGAAAGCGAAAGACAAGGTACGTAAAGATGCAATTTCTTCTTTGGTGTCTGGGGTCAAAAAAGTTGCAATCGATGAAGGCTGCCGCGATAACATTACAGAAGAATTGGTAGACCGTGTTATCTTAAAAGAAATGAAAACTGTAAAAGAGCAAATTGATACTTGTCCGGAGGAACGTGGAGATTTAAGACAAGGTTATCAGGCAACTTTTGAGATTATTAAGGAGTATGCACCTGCCATGATGTCTGAAGAAGATGTTAAAATCTATATTGCAGACAAGTTCCCGGAGGCAGTAGCTACTAAAAATAAAGGTCAGATCATGAAACTTGTCATGGCAGAGTTAAAAGGAAAAGCAGATGGCAAGGTAATTAATCAAGTGGTCGGAGAGTTATGTAAATAAACTTTTATCAATAAATCCCCTGATAAGAAGTTATCTTAAGAATCTAACCTTAAGGTAACTTTTTTCACGATCACTTCAAGTGCAGTTTTCTTAGAGATTTCCTACGATTTTTTGGGAATATGCTATAAACTTTTTAATGATCGAGGATATCTCTGCATCTTTTCTCAAAGCAATTCCAAGTTCACGAACTGCTGCAGGTGCTAAGGGCAGAGCAACAATATTGCTGCTATTCCCCTTTAGAACAAGTTCCGAGAGCATACTTACTCCCCAGCCTCCTTCTACCATAGCAATAATAGCCGGATCGTCAAGGGAGGTTTCTTTAATCTGTGGTTTTACATTATTACCGTTTATGACCCGCATAATATCGATACTAAAACCATAGGAAGGCATTAGAAATTGCTTCCCTTCATATTCTGTTACCGGGAAATAGTCTTTCCCTTCCGTATCATAATCACCTGGGAGAATAGCCAGCATGGGATCATATTTTAATGATATCCATTTAAAATTAGAATTTGCCTGATAGCTTCCAAATGTCATATGAACCTTACCGCTTTCCAGTAAATTATAAGTATCGGCAACTCCTCCATTAAATATTTCTACATTAATATTAGGATACTCCTTTGTAAATCCCATAACTATTGACGGAAGCCATTGAACGGCAATACTTGTAAATGCGCTTATACGTATCGTTCCATTCTCCTCAGCATTTATTTGATTGATCTCACAAGTCAGCTTTTTATCTGCCGCTATGATCTCTTTGACAGCAGGCATGATCCGCTCACCATTGGTTGTCAGCCGTATACCATAATGACCACGTTTAAGAATTGGGAATCCCACTTCTTTCTCTAAACTATTCATCATATGAGTCAGTCCGGATTGAGTATATCCTAAATTCTCGCAGGCCTGTGAAAAGCTTCCGATTTCTAAAACCTTTAAAAGTATTTCCAGTTTTTTTATATCCATATTATGTCCCTTTCTCCTTCCACGCATATATGATACTCAGGTAATTGGGAAACTCCAAAATATTTATTAGTTTCCCAATTACCTGAGATAAATATATTTATGCAATTAAGTAATTGAATGTATTAGAAAATGTAATACATATATTATATATCGTCGCTTAACATTTTGAAAGGATATCGTATAATAAAATAGTATTTCACGAAAAACGGTTAAAGTAACCTTTTAGATAGAATACTAATATTATTTACTGGAGGATTTCGGATGCAGAAAAAATTACTTTTAAAAGATTATATTTATTTAGCTTCCATGCTATTTGGCTTGTTCTTTGGTGCAGGAAATTTAATTTTTCCTGTTTTTATGGGACAAATGGCAGGAGCAAATGTATGGCCGGCAACAATGGGTTTTTTAATTACAGGTGTAGGTTTGCCATTACTTGGTATTGTTGCAATGGGTATCTCCCACAGTGATGGTCTTTATGAAATGGGAAGCAGGGTACATCCTAAATATAGTGTCTTTTTAACATGTGTGCTGTATTTAACAATTGGTCCTTTTTTTGCCATACCAAGAACTGCAACCGTATCTTTTGAAGTGGGCATCGCACCAATGCTGTCTGGAAATACCACTAAGATAAGTCTCGCAATTTTTTCTTTTTTATTCTTCGCTGCAGTTTTATGGTTCTCTCTCAGACCATCCAATATTTTGACCTGGGTAGGAAAAATTTTAAATCCCATTTTTTTAGTTTCTTTGGGTATATTAGTTATTACAGCCCTTATAAATCCCATCGGTTCTGTGTCCCAGATACCCGTTGCAGACGGATTCGTTAGTAACGGCCTCTTTAAAGGTTTTTTAGAGGGTTATAATACAATGGATGCATTGGCATCTTTGGCTTTTGGGATTGTCATTATCAAAGTGATTCGTAATTTAGGAGTTGAAAATCCAAATACAGTTGCTGCTGACACTGTAAAATCAGGATTTTTCAGTATGTCCATTATGGCTTTAATATATATTTCCCTTACATTGATAGGAGCACAAAGCCGTGGTCTTTATGACATTTCTTCAAATGGTGGTGAAGCTTTATCCATAATATCAAAACATTATTTTGGGAACGTTGGTTCAATTATTCTTGCTGTCACTATGATTTTTGCCTGTATGAAGACGGCAATTGGATTAATCACATCTTGCAGCGAAACTTTTACAGAACTTTTTCCAAATTCCTTCGGGTATAAATACTATGCCATTGCCTTTTGTGTTTTATCATTTGGTATTGCAAACTTTGGACTGAATAATATTATTTCTTTCTCCATTCCAGTCCTGATGTTTTTATATCCTCTTGCAATCACATTAATATTACTTAGTCTGTTTCATAAATTTTTTAAGGGAGCCCGCTGCATTTATCAATCCGTTACTATTTTTACCATATTGGCAGCTATCTTCGATTTTATAAAAGCCCTTCCTGATCCTGTTAAGAATTCCCTTCATCTGGACGGACTCATCTCTATGGCATCTAAGTATCTGCCTTATTACAACATAGGTCTGGGCTGGGTTATCCCTTCACTCATAGGACTTATAATCGGAATTATCATATATCACTCTACTTTTAGGAAAACTTATAATAATATGGTTGAAGACTAAAAACAGGATACGATATTAAAAAAGGGCTTTTGCAAAAAGATAAGATTCTCTGTATATAAGAAGAACTTTATATTTCATAGATAATTTGTGCGATGTATGTGCGAAAAGCGGCAAGATAGAGAATGCCGCTGTCTTTCGCACGATGGAGCACAAATTTCGAGAAATATAAAGTTCTTCTAAATTCCAGAAAAATATATTTTGCAAAAGTCCCTTTTTAATTATTAACAATTCCCTTTCCCATCAATGGAACAAGCATTTGCAGTCTGTTCTACATCAGGTTTTTTCATATTAATATAGTCATAGATTTCAAATGTTTTTCTTCCATCCTCTAGTATGAAAAATGGAATCCCAATTTTCCCATTATCTATAATCGGCGTAAACATTGCCTCATGGTCACGATAACTTAAAAATTCTTTTAATGTTTTTGTATCTTTTGTTATATTCCTGTAATCTAATTCTATATCATTGCAGTTCATTAATATTTCTTTGTCTTTTATACAATCCGGACATATTTCAGAACCATACATAACTATTTTCATAATATTCCTTTATCCTCCTTATTCTTTCGTACCTGGAAAGATATCTTTTTATTCCCTAGCCTAAATACTCTAATATTTCAGCTACATTCGTATCCGGTTTGGCCTTAGGGAACACCTTTTCAATAACACCATTTTCATCTATGATATACGTTGCTCTGGCAACCCCCATATAAGCCTTCCCATACAGCTTCTTTTCCTGCCAGACATCATATGCTTTGATTGCAACCAATTCTGGATCCGATGCCAGTATAAAAGGGAGATTATACTTATCTGCAAACTTTTGATGAGATTTTATACTATCTTTACTTACACCAATCACTACAATATCTTTCTTTTTAAATTCTTCAAAGCTGCTTGCAAATGCACATGCTTGTTTTGTACAACCTGGAGTATCATCCTTAGGATAAAAGTAAAGTACTATTTTCTTACCCATATAATCGGATCGTTTTATTTCATTCCCGTCTTTATCATTTAAAATAAATTCCGGTGCTTTTATTCCTGCTTCTAACATAATTTCTGCCCCTTTCTCTTTATGACAATTATTTTTTACTGATCTGTTTTACGACCTGTCTCTATATTACCATAAATAGATTTTATTTTCATATATTTTATTCATTGTAACCGACAATATCACATAAATGAAATACTCTGTTCAAAGAATGGTTTTGTATGCCATTTATAATTCTTACAGCGTAATCATTACTAATATTTAAAAAGTATGTTTCCATTTCCCTGTTTCCATGATAACCTATTCCAAACAGATCAGAAATCAGCTTTCGAATTTTTTCTTCTGCTTTTTCTTTCCTATCATTCTCAAAATAGCTCTGTATAAAATTAATATCATTCTTTTGAAGTTCTAATTTCCCCACCGGCTTTTCCACTATCATGCATCCTAGCGCAGTTAATAGTACTTCATTGCTGATATTGTCACAGTATAGATTTTGGTAATCGTCAACAATTCTTTCAAGTAGATTTTTAACATCAATCCTATGAAATGCATTTAAAAATTCCCACTCTATTTTAATATTGCATAAATATTGATAAATGGCATTTACGCCGCACAGGGCATTGATTGGTATTACAGTGGGATAATCGAGTGTAAGAATATGATTCTGAGGATTGAATTTAGGATCATACATTACAAAAAACTTAGGAATTGCTGTTATAATAGTATCCCTGCATATTCTACATTGAAAATCACAAAAATCCTCTAATATACTTTCATATATCTCTTTTGCTTTATATACTTTTTCAACGATCAGATCATACCCCCGCCTATATGCAGTCTGGGCATCCATTTTCTCATTTGCTGCTAATCCATTCCCACCATTATTGTAGCACTCTTCTATGCAATACAAAACAGCACCCATAAGCACTCTGGCTGTTTCATATGTGACAGAGCTGCTTTCATTTGATGTGTATTTCCTGGTAAGTTCTTCAACAAGCGGTAAAAGTTCTTCCATACTATATTCCATATGCCCTCCACTAAATCATCTCCAGAATAATTCTTTCAGTACCTGCATATATAAATCTTTATCCCATCTTTGTTCCTCAGAAAATTTTTCATATTCATTATAACCTTCCGTTTCAATAAACCCGGTATAACCTGCCCGAATTGCCTGTGCAAATCTTTCCAGACAAGTCTCTGCAAGATAATCGGTATCTCCTGCACAAACACTTTCAAACTGTTCTTTCATAAATGCCATTAATTCATCATCTGTTAATTTGTCTTCTGCTTCATTCTTAAACATATAGAAAATATCCTGAAGTGTTGCTAATGTATCTGCATAATTATCCTGATTGATATACATGGAATCACAAAAATTGTAAATTAGTTTTTCTAATATACCACTACTGAATTCCACTCTCTGATACAATTTTAAACTGTCATTCCTACTGATAATAAGCTCCTTAGCTTCTTCCTGGGTTAAAGTAAGACCAAATTGTTCTGTTTGATCATTACAGGATATTAATGCTATAATTTCATTTTCTTGCTTTTTTTGCTGCATCAATTCAAAAATATCCCCATCCATAATATCACTCCTTCCAAAGTAGTAGCTCATTATACGTCTGGTTGGGCCACATTACAAGACTTGAAAATATGGAGATTTTATGGTAATATATAAGTAGAAATGAGAGAAGATTTTAGCTTATATTCTTATTTCTCCTTCCACTTTTAGAATATCCTGATCTCTGAATAAGCTTAATACTGCTTCATCGTAATCGTGGAACTTTTCCGACTTCCTGATCTTCTTTGCATATTTTTCATGATTCGTAAATAAAGAACTCATATAAAACCACAATTCCTTCATTTTAAATAACACATTTCTATCTCCGGAAAGGAGTATTTTATAGTCCTCATAAATCTTATCGTGAAATTCTTTCAATATCTTCTTATCTATTCTAACATTATTATTAATTTCATTGAGCAATCCAGGATTTCCAATAAGTCCTCTTCCTAACATTAAAGTTCCTACACCTGGGAAGTTTTCCATGAACTCATTGTAATCTTTCACTGAAAAAATATCTCCATTATAGCAAACAGGATTTTTACTTAATTTTAAGGCATCCCTAAACACATTAAGGTTTGGTTTATTCTTATAAAAATCTTTTTGTATTCTGGGGTGAATGATAAGTTCCTTCATAGGATATTTGTTAAATATCTCAATTAAATCATAGAACTCCTCTGGCTGATCTTTCCCTATTCTGGTTTTTACTGAAATTTCTGTAATGGAACTTGAAAAGATTTCATCCAAAAATATATCCAGCTCTTCTTTCTTTGCAAGAAATCCTGAGCCTCTATATTTGGAAACAACTGTACCAGAAGGACAGCCTAGATTTAAATTAATCTCATTATACCCAAGCTGTTTTATTTTCTTAGAAGTATGTATAAAATCCTTTGCATTATTTGTTAATATTTGAGGGATTAAAACAAGCCCCTGATTATTTTCGGGCAATATATCATTTATATTTCTGGACTTAAAACTATCTGTTTGATTTGCAACAATGAATGGTGAAAAATATTTATCTATATTATTATTGAAGAAAGTATTATAGGCATTTCTATAAATATACCTGGTAATCCCCTCCATAGGTGCGAAGTAAAAATTCATGCAGATGGCTCCTTTATTAAAAATATTTCATATTTAAACTTTTATGGATCATAAGTAAAATAACGTACTTTATTATATCCCAAGGAGTAATTAATTACAAATAGCTTCTTATTTATTTTCTATTCACATACCATTGCTATTAAATCACACTAACTAAAATCTCCGCATATTATTATTTTATAATAGATATTTGGGAAACTATTAATTGTGGCTATGATTAGTCCCATGTTCTTAAACTGTAATAGACAGTCAAGAACACGGGAACATCAATAGCCATAGAAAAGTGTTTCCCAATTACCTATATTATGAATATGAAAGGATTTTTTAAAATGTATAATGATTATAACTATAATAAAAAACATTATTACAAAAACCCAAAATATAACTCAAACTATACGTATCATTTTACGAAACCAGTCATTAAGGACTATGGAGCAAAACCATTTGTTATTGATATAAATGAATTAACTTTACAAAATAATTACTTCCGCACCACTCTATGGACAGGATGTCATTTGCAAGTGACTTTAATGAGCATAAATGTAGGAGAAGATATCGGTTTGGAAATTCATTCTGATCTTGACCAGTTTTTACGACTTGAGCAAGGGGAAGGAATTGTAAAGATGGGTGACAGACGGGATCGATTAGATTTTCAGGAAAAAGTCTGTGATGATTATGCTATTATGATACCTGCCGGTACCTGGCATAATATCATTAATACAGGCTGTATCCCACTGAAATTATACTCTATTTATGCTCCGCCACAGCATCCATATAGAACAGTGCATAGAACCAAAGCAG
Organism: Mobilisporobacter senegalensis; assembly: GCF_003752155.1. Taxonomy (GTDB): domain Bacteria; phylum Bacillota; class Clostridia; order Lachnospirales; family Lachnospiraceae; genus Mobilisporobacter; species Mobilisporobacter senegalensis. The sequence goes on from NZ_RJVG01000012.1 coordinate 65,749, forward strand.
ATGCAGAAGCAGCTGAGAAAAACCACCATTAATCTATACAGATATTAAATATTTCAAACCCTGGCAGATACTTAATTATAAGATTTGCCAGGGTCCTGTTTTTTAACATTCTCGAGATGCTTCATTGCATTTTAAGAATTAAGATATTATGCTATATTCAAAAAGCTCATACTTTAAGCATGTACCTTCTGTGATTTCAGATGGTAATATTGCTCTTGCAACAAGCTTTAAATCATCTTCCGGTACATCAGTTCTTCTAAGATGTGCATAATCTCCATCAATTTTTTCAACTACATAATTCCATGTCTCCATTTTTTCACCTGCCTTTTATCTTATTTGTATATTTTATCATATTTACTAAGTTTCCCGTATATATCTTTAACTCAGTGCTCTTACAATTGATTTAAAACGAGGCTCATCTTTAAGAAAATCAAGCTCTTTATCACTTTCCAATGCCTTCTTTAACATAATTCTTACCATTTCCAAATCGGATGATTTATGAAACTTCATGTGGGAATATAAATCAGACTCTGTAAAACCGGACATTGTATTCACTCCTGAAATCATCTTCTCTAAAGTATCCAGGCTTCTTTTGATTTCTTTCTTTTCCATAGCTAAAAATAGTTCCGGAATATTTTCAATATATGCCCCTAAATCAAATAATTTTGCTACTTCCTTACCTATAGCAGCGTATCTTTCTGCTTTATCATACTCCCCTTCCTTAGATAATACCCTTAACATCAATTGAATAACACTACAAATCTCATTCACATTCTTATAGAGCATTTGTTCATAAATTTCATAGGCAGCTTCATTTTTCTTCTGGCTTGTGAAAAGTACCGCCTGCATTATCTGTTTGTCATAACCCAATGGTGGAATCCTGTTCAGGAGCTGCTGGGCTTTCTCATATTCCTTCTTTTCGGTATATTTTGATACTAACGAAGCGATTGCCATAGAAGCAACTTCCTGATTATTACTATCTGCTATTAATTCATACCATTGCAATATCTTTTCTTCATATCTGTCTCTTTCTTTCACATCATTAATGGTAAGAAATGCATTTAAGATCTGAGCTAAGGAAAGAGTCATAGAATCACATTTTGCATACTCTTTCATAAGCTCCTCTCCTCTTTCAAATGCCTTTTCATATCCTTCCTTTTTCACCATATCCGATACTTCTTTTAATAAGCGATTGATTTCTTCTTCTGTTAATTCCTCATTAAATGACAATAATGTATCCACATCAATTTTCAATATTCTTGCCAATGGTGCCAGGAGAGTAATATCAGGATAAGATATTCCATTTTCCCACTTATTTACTGCCGGCGCCGTCACCCCAAGATAATTTGCAATTTGTTCCTGGGTTAAATTTCCTTGTTTTCTGTATTTCCGTATTATTTCATTTATTTTCATATCTAATCTCTCCAATCTTAGAACAAAGTGAATAAGCCTGCTTACTTCTGATTATTTTTTCTGCCACATGTGTATCGAATCTTACTGAATATAGAATAGCAAAGACCCTGGCATATAACAAGTGAACCGTTTTCACATTTCATTCAATTTTATTAACCATAGGTTATATTTTATAGTTTTGTATATTCCTATCTTCGTACTGATTATTTTACAGCTTCAGAAAACCTAATAGTTTCCCAAATGCCTGATATAGAAATAGATATTGTGGTATAATGCTATAAAAGTAACTTCAGGAGGTTATGATTTTGAAAAATACATTTAAGATACTAAATAAAGATGACTTCTGTTCCATTTATAAATTAATGGAGCTTTCTTTTCCTGTAGAAGAATTCCGAACTTATGAGGAGGCTTTCGTATTACTTAGTCTTCCTGAGTATCAAATATTAACTATAGAAGAAGATAGGGTGATTAAGGCCTTTATAGCTCAATGGAGTTTTCAGGATTTTTATTATATCGAACATTTTGCCGTGAATCCTTCCGCCAGGGGAGAAGGACTTGGAACACGGATTATGAGGGATTATTTAGATCAGGCGAAACTTCCAGTAGTAATTGAAGTAGAAACTGCCAATACTGTCAACGCAAAACGCAGGATTACTTTTTATGAGCGCTTGGGATTCATATTAAGTGAGATTGAATATATACAACCCCCTCTGCAACCTGCCTCCCATGGAGTTCTATTACGTTTAATGCACTATCCTGCTGATATATCTAAAGAACTCCTTCTTAAAATGAAACAAGATATATTTCAAACTATTTACAGTAAGATTTAGTGCAAATTCTATAGAAGCATAGTTTTACATATGATATAACTTATGTTATAATTTTTCCAGTAAACATTGATTGAAAGGAGTAGAATATACTTGGTTATCAGGTATGTTTTATACGCAGATGAATAACAGATTGAAAAGCAACTTACTTATTATGTTAAAAGGTTTTATCATTGGCTCATCCATGAGCGTTCCGGGGGTAAGCGGAGGAACAATGGCCATTTTGTTAGGAATTTATGATAAGCTGATTTCTTCCATCAGTAATTTTCTAAAAGATATTAAGGGAAATATACTATTCCTTATGAAATTTTGTATCGGTTCATTTGTTGGTATAGGTTCTCTGGCTTTTGTGATTAAATGGCTTCTGGAAGAATTCCCTCTACCGGTTTCTTTCTTTTTCCTGGGTGCTGTCATTGGGGGAATCCCTGCTTTATACAAAAAGACAAAGGAATCTTCCCTTAGGATTTCTTCCGTAATTTATTTTTTAATCGGATTAATCCTTGTTATTTCTATCGGATTCCTGCCAGTTGGTAATTTTGATGTGAGTTCCGGCACTGGAGTAACACACTTCTTAATGCTCTTAGTAACAGGCATTATTATTGCACTGGCATTAGTGCTGCCAGGAATCAGCACTTCCCATATGCTCCTGGTTCTGGGCATGTATGATACTATGCTTATAGCAATCACAAAATTTGATGTTGTTTATATTGGTATATTGGGAATTTCTACAGTAATCGGAATTTTCCTTATCACAAAACCGATTGAATGGACATTGAATAAATTTCCCCACCAGACCTATTGTATGATTATAGGATTTGTTCTTGGATCTACTTCTGAGATCTTCCGTGATAAAATAATACCGGCGATTCCCGCTGACGCTAATATCCGCTGGTGGATTTCTTCTATCTTAATATCCATAGTCACATTTGTACTTGGATATTATGCAATTATGTCATTATCCAGATTTTCAAATGAATAATGAAGAAAGACGTGATGTACAATGGTTATGAAAAAAGAAACTATATCAGAAGCAATACTGAATGAAAGAATTATTCAGGCAAAAGAAATATATAAAAAAGACATTATTGAATTTAAACAAATTGGATATAAATTTATAAATGGTGAGATTTCCAGTTCGGAATTTAAAGCGGCCTCAGGAAGAATGGGTGTTTATGCACAGAGAAACGGTCAAAAATTCATGTTACGCTTAAGAATATTATCCGGTGTATCAGATTTTAAAACCATGAAACTAATACAAGACTTTACCAGGGATTACTCTCTTGATTTTATTCATTTCACTACCCGCCAGACCATACAGCTTCACAATCTGGAATTTGATGATCTTATAGAAATCATGGAAAAGAGTCTTAAAAGAACCCTGATCAGCCAGGGAGGCGGAGGAAATTTCCCAAGAAATGTATCCTTATCTCCTCTTTCCGGAGTAGAGCAAGGGGAAGCCTTTGATGTAACACCCTATGCTGTCCTTGTAAATAAATACTTTCTATCCCAGATGAATACTTACAGACTGCCCAGAAAATTTAAAGCTGCCTTCTCAAATAATGAAAGGGACAGTGCAAATGCATCCATTGCTGATATTGGCTTTGTAGCTGTAAATAAGAACGGGCAGAAATATTTTCAAGTATATATCGGAGGCAGTCTGGGACCGGGAGGAGATATTTCTGTCCCCTACGATGACCTGATTGATCCCAAAGATATTTTCTACCATATTGAAGCTGCGCTCCATCTGTTTCAGGCAGAAGGCGATTATCATAACAAAGGGAAGGCAAGGATGCGCTTTATTGTAAAGCGTATGGGAAGGGAAAATTTTCTTCAATGTTATAAAGAACATTTGGAATATGTAAAGAAAACCAGGAAACTGGATTATGAGCTAAGTAATGAATATTCAGTGACTATTCCTGATGTTGGCAGAAAAGGATCAGGTAACTATCCCGATGTAATCTCTCAAAAACAGAAAAATCTATATAGTGTGGTTCTCCATCCTCAGGGTGGAATACTATCCTCTAAAGATCTGGATTCTCTTCTTTGTTTCCTGGATAAGATTCCAGATGCCCAGATTCGCCTTAGTATGGAAGAAAGTATGGTGATAAGAAATCTGACATCCGTCCAGGCAGAAGAATTGCTTGTGTTAACGAAAGAAATACGAAATTCCACAAAATTAAGCCGAAGTGTCAGCTGCATTGGAACTCCAATCTGTCAGATAGGAATTCAAAGCAGTCAGGAACTTTTAGAAAATATACTGAATCATTTTAGAAAAATGGATTTCGCAGAAGATATCCTTCCAGCCATTCATATTTCCGGATGTACCAATTCATGTGCAAGGCATCAGATGGCTCAGATTGGTTTTCAGGGGAAGAAGAAACGGGTAGATTCTATAGTTACTGATGTATATTCTCTTTATACAGGTGGAAATATCACTCCGGCAAATCCCATAATGGCTAAGAGCCGGGGAGATTTGAAATCAGATGATATTCCTGGATTTTTATATGATCTGGCTGTTTTATTAAGGAATAGAAGTTTAGAATTTGATGAATTCATAAAGATGTATGAAGCAGAATTTGAAAACTTTTTAGGAAAATATTTAGTATGATATTAGATTTTGATATTCACTCCACTCTCTTATGGGTGTTTTGAAAACCTTACCGATAAAAGGGAAGTTCACTGCAACTTCCCTTTTATCAGTTCTAAGATTATAAATTTTTATAAGATACTTATTTCTTCCCCTTGCAGAAAGGACAGGCGGCACACCCCTCACAAGGATGGCTTTCACTCCAGATACGTTCTGCAGACTGTGCCCATTCTTTGGCTGTATCAACACATTTTGACCTTAGTTCATGAACATCCTCCGGTTCTATCAGATCAGTGGATTTTGCACCGGCTGCTTCCACTACCTTTACAAGGCATTCTGGATTATCAAGCAATGGACAGGGTCTTAAATGATTACTATTAAATGGCTGTTGATTGTGGTATTGCATGAATAATGGAGACTGTAAAGCTTCAAGGAGTGTTTTTTCATAAATATTTGAGTCTGAATAATGTATAAACGCACAGGGTTCAATATCACCACCTGCATTAATATGCATATACCTCCGGCCTCCTGCAATACACCCTTCTACATACTCTCCATCATTCCAAAAGTCCATGGTAAACAGAGGTTTCGTCTTACGGAATTTTCGTATCTGTCTATACATAAATTCGCGCTGCTCTGCCGTTACCATCAACTCAGGTACCGCATCTGCACCTACCGGTATATAGGTAAAAAACCATGCAAACTTTGCACCTTTTGATATGATGTCATCAATAAATTCTTCGCTCCCTATAATTTCCGCATTTTTTCTTGTATAGCAGCAGGATACCCCAAACGCCAGTTTCTTACGTTTTAATATTTCCATTGCACGGATAACTGCTTTATAAGTACCTTCTCCCCTCCTGGAGTCAGTTTCTTCTTCAAATCCCTCAATACTAATGCCCGGAATAAAATTCTTCACCCGTAACATTTCATCCGCAAATTCCTCATCAATGAGAGTACCATTGGTAAACGCAGTAAACATGCAATCCCGGTGTTTTTCGCAAAGCTTAATAATATCCTTTTTGCGGATCAGGGGTTCTCCCCCTGAATATGCATAGAAATATACCCCCAATTCTTTCCCCTGTCTGATAATCCTATCCAGAGTATTAAAATTCATGGATAATTTACTGCCATATTGTGCGGCCCAGCATCCAATGCAATTAAGATTACAGGCTGATGTGGGATCCATTAAAATAGCCCATGGTATATTACAATTATATTGTTCTCTATATTTATCATGTTTTGATTTTGCTAATAATGTACTATTGAATATAATATTGTGAAAAAAAGCTTTCCTTATCCCAGAGTCAATATCATTCCACATCCCTAAGATAAATCTGTACCAATTATTATCCTTATCTTTAATTATGTCCCGAAATACTTTACGTTGAGATTCAATAGATTTCTTTCTATCTAATTTATCTACTAAATTCAGCAGTTTTATCATATGCTTTTCCGGATTGGAATCCAGATAGGCATATGCCAGATCTATCCCTGTGGAGATGGCCTTTTTATACATCAATATCGCCTCATTCAATTTTGTCTAAAAGGTAGTATAACATATTTCCCATATTAAGTAATTAGACAAAAAGAGCATATGTAAAAACTTTTTACATCAATGTTTATCTGTCAACAGGGTTCTTTTGCTCCTCAAAAAAACCCCTCTTTGATCTCATTTCTATTTTCTCAAATATACTCCCATCAAACAGACTGATTATTTTAGGAAAATATTCTATAAATTCTTCTTTCATTCCTTTATTGGCCCAGCGTACGATTAAAGAAATAAAAGCAGTGGCAATAAATTCAATGGCAAATTCCCAATTTTCTTTTTCATATTCTGTATCTTCAAGTTTTATAATGACAGCAGTTAAAATATCACAGATATAATTATATAAATATTCCTGAAAAGAGTTTTGCCCAGTTGTATTCAAAGCATTAATATACAATATCTTATTTTGGCGCATATAATCACTGAACGCTTCCAATCCCTCCGTCCAATATTCTATATTATAAAAGTACTTCATAAAGGAGGCACTTTCTGTATAATAAATCCAATTCATAAGCTCATACTTATCCTTGAAATGATAATAGAAGGCCTGTCTTGTCAAACTGCAATCAGCTGAAATTTCACTTACACAAATTTTATTAAATTCCTTCCTTATCATCAGATTTTTAAAAGAATTTGCAAAAGCCAGCTTTGTTATGTTAGAATCAGACATTACTGCTCTCCTGATACGATTCATAATTTAATCTATGCTGCCACTTTTCATATCATACTAAAAAAGAACAGGGTCACACACTCCAGCCAAGGCTTTCCTGTTGAATACGGTATAATCTTTCATACAGCCCTCTATTGTTCATCAGCTCTTCATGGGTACCTTCCTCCACCAGTCTTCCCTCATTAAGTACAATGATCTTATCTGCTCCTGCCACAGTTCTCAAGCGATGGGCGATAACGATTACCGTTTTCCCTTCAATCAGACTGGAAATAGCTTGCTGGATGAGTGCCTCATTCTCAGGATCAAGAGATGCAGTTGCCTCATCTAAGAGTACAATAGGTGCATTTTTAAGAAGTGCCCGGGCGATAGATATCCGCTGCCGCTCGCCTCCTGAAAGAGTACTGCCATTTTCACCAAGCATTGTCTGATAGCCATCCGGCAAAGCTCTTATAAACTCGTCACAGCAAGCTGCTTTCGCTGCCTCTAGGACCTGTTCTTTTGTAGCTTCCATGTTTCCGATGCGAATATTGTTATAGACAGTATCGTTGAACAGCACAACATCCTGGAATACAAAGGACATATAGCTCATTAAGTGCTCGGGATCAAGAGTCTTTATATCAACACCACCGATTTTTACACTGCCTTCATTTACATCCCAGAACCTGGCAATTAATCTTGAGATGGTACTTTTCCCACAGCCTGAAGGCCCTACCAATGCCGTGATGGCGTCCGAAGGGATGGATACTGTAAGGTTTTTGATTACCGTGTCCTCTTGCATATCTCTCCCATTATAACCGAAGGATACATTCTTAAAATCGATGTTCCAGTGGGTCAGTGGTTTTTGTATATCGCCTTCCATGACCGGAGCAGACATGAGGGTACGCATCCGCTTTGTAGCAATCCTGTGATAGAACAATTCTGGCAAAAGGGTGAATTCCACCAGAACCGGACCATAGATTCTTACTACAATAACAAAAAACATCAACAATGGAATCAGTTCAATTTTTCCTTTTGTCAGCAGATAGGTTCCTACAAAAACGGTAAGACCTACCCCCGCCTGTAGTATCATCTGTGCCCCGGTGACAAAAGATCCGGTAACAACCTCCATTTTCATTGCCAATTTCATCATTAAATGAAGAGCATTATCCAATGCCGAAAACTTAGATCCATCCAATCCGCAGGCTTTAATGACTTTAATCCCTTCCAGATACTCCTGCACCTGATCAGACGCTTTCAGTTTCGCCTCCACCTGTTTTTCACTTAAACGAGCCTGGATTTTTTTACTGCATAGGATAATAAGCAGTGCAAAGGGCACGGTTATAAATACAGCAAGGGCCATCCGCCAGTCAAAAACAGCCATCATAATGCATACAATAGTAATGGAAATGGCATTGGCGCTCAGCTGTGGTATGATATGGCTTAATACATGCTCTGTAGTCGAGCAGTCAGCCATAATATTTGTAGTCAGTTCCGAAAGATCCTTGGAGTTGAAAAAACTCATAGGCAGCTTACGTATGCGCTCAGCAACGCTGATCCTTGAATTTTCAGCTTCCAGATACGAAGTAACATAGGTCTTTTTATAATCGTTTTTGCTGGCGAGAAACACCAGTATTGCTGCAATAACACCACAACCAAGGAGAAACCACATCCTTATCCAGGTAATCTCTTGTCCCATCAGCGGTTTTAGCAACTCAGCAAAAATCTGAATGGTCACTGCAAAAGGCATCATGAGTGACAGATTCGTAATCGTGCAGGCAGCAATGGCCTTTTTCAAATCCGAATAGCCTTTGTCAGTAAGCATCAGCAGTTCTTTTAGTTTATACATGGGCTTTCCCCCCCTTTCGGTCCATCTTCCAGTCAAGTGTTTTCGTATACATATTCCACATATCAGAATACTTACCGTGTTTCAACAACAGTTCATCGTGGGTTCCCTGCTCAATGAGCCGGCCCTTATCCAGTACTACAATTTTATTTGCACTGCGTATGGTGGACAATCGGTGAGCGATCATGATTACCGTCTTACCTTGCATGAGCTTTTTAAAGGCCTGCTGAATCAGATGTTCGTTCTCTGGATCAGAAAATGCAGTTGCCTCATCTAAAAGTACGATAGGTGCGTTCTTTACGATTGCTCTGGCTATTGCAATCCGCTGTTGCTCACCACCGGAAAGATGTACCCCTTTTGTTCCTATGACCGTATGATATTTCTCAGGCAGCTTTTCAATAAACTCATGGCACTGTGCAGCCTTTGCTGCAGCAATTACCTGTTCATCGGTAGCACTCTGGTTACCCAGCCGGATATTGTCCATAATACTTTGCTTAAAGAGGAATACATCCTGAAATACAAAGCTGACCTTTTCCATCAGATATTCGCTTTTCATATGGCGCACATCAACGCCGCCAATCCAGATAGCCCCCTCGGTTACATCAAAGAAGCGGGGTATGAGATGTGCAATGGTACTTTTGCCTCCCCCCGAAGGACCAACAATGGCCGTTATCTGATTTTCCTCTGCCCGGAAAGATACAGACGAAAGTGCCTCGGCTTCCTGACCTGCGTAAGAGAAAGATACTTCTTTAAATACGATCTCATGACCTGAGGTTTCTTTCGGATCCTCAGGCTGTGGCAGGGGTGCCGTATGTAAGATTTCATCCATACGCTCTACTCCTCCGATGATCTGCATACCTCCGGTGGAAACATACATGATCTTCATCAGAATGGTTGCAATGGAAGGCACAAAAATAAGGTAAAAGATAAATGTTACGGCAAATCTGTTGTAATCAGATGTATTAAGACCAACCAGGATTCCTACTGGTATCAGACACAGATAAATATTGTTGATGATAGTAGTAAAAGCCGACATATAATTTTCCCAGCTCAAAGTATAGGGAATGACCATTTTGGTGTATTCCTTGATGGCAGAGTGCATCCTGCGAAAAGAATACACCGTTTGCTTAAAAGCTTTCACGACGGTAATTCCCCTGATATATTCCACAGAGGCGTTATTCATATCCTCCAGTGCACTCTGGTAATTCTCCATCATGTTTTTAGCTCCATCATTACCATAAGCTTTTATCTGGATTGCTAAGGCAAGGATGATACCTGCGGCAGCCGCAAGTCCAAAACGCCAGTCTATGACCAATAGGATGGCGAACATAACTACCGGTGCCACAAAGGAGGCCACCATATCAGGTAACTGGTGGGCAATGAAGCCTTCAATCTTCTCGATATTCTCATCCATGATCTTACGCAGCTTTCCACTGCCAACCAGTACATGAAACCCTAACGGTACTTTTGCAAGATGGGACGCAAAATTTACTTTTAGTTCGTATAGCGTTCCGAAAGCCGCCAGATGTGAGCACATCAAAGCTGCAAAGTACAATAATATATTAAGCAGGATGCCGCCAAAGGCCAGCCACCCAAACCCCACCGTTCTTTCCAGATCAAGATTTCCAAACTCAGGGAATATCCCCATGATCTCTCTCACCACAAAGTATATGGCAATATGAGGGATAAACGAAGCAACAGATGCCAGCCCCGACAGAATCACTGAAGCGATCATAAGAGGCTTTTTCGTAGCCGCAAGCTCCATCAGCCTTGCCATGCCCGTTTTCGGCTTTGCTGCCACAGAACTTTTTTGTTTCATAATAAATCACCTTCCTTTATAAAATATAATTGCTCTTTCTTTGTATTTCCCTACAACAATTACCCCTTTCAGAAATAGACATTGGTTAGCCAAAGCTAACCAATGTCTATTTTAATTTATGTATTGGATTTTCTCTACTCCATAGAGTTTTATTTCGCTCCATGGAGACAAAAACTTTTTACTTATAGATTTCCAATGCTTCATTCAAGCGATGGCCCTTCCGGTATTCCAAAGGTGACATCCCCATAATTGCTTTGAAGGAAGAGGCAAATTTGCTGGAGTTGGCATATCCGACCCTGCCTGCAATCACAGATATATTATCTGTACTCTGCCTTAACAAAACTGCAGCCGCCTGCATACGATAAGCGCGCATAAAAGCATAGATTGAAGTCCCATACACCCCTTTAAAGCAAAGTTTCATAGTGGTAAGAGGAATGTTAAAGCGGGCAGAAAGTTCCTCTAAAGTATCGTGATGCTCTAAATTGTCTGTCAGATATTCCTTGATCAACTTTACAGTATTTACTTGATTTTTAGGAAAATACTGACGCTGTTCCTCTGACACATCTGCAGCACTGAGAAATAATAATAGTTCCAGCACCTTTAATTTAAAATATCCCCGTTTGATTTTATCCGGAACTTTGTAAAGTTCCAAAAAAATATGTTTTACTGAGTCCGTTGCTCTCATAATAAAACACTGGTCATTGGCACAAAGCTTATCCCTCAGTACATAAAGATCTATGGAAATGTCATTTAGTACTCTTGAAATTGATTTAGAAGCCTCTTCCAGATCAATCACAACAGAAACACCATAATAATGCTCCAGTGGAAAACAAGAATTTTTCGTCATGTTACTCAACATATTTACAGACAAATCCCCTTCTTCCAAATATACACAGGTACCATTATTGAAGTCACATTCAAATCTTCCCTGCCTGCAATGGTTGATCTCCATAATATCCTTGCAGGGACGTTTATTATGTAAACAATTACCCATATGAAAATCATTATATATCAATTCAACTCCCAGAAAAACCTGGTAACTGGTCATTATGCCGTCCCCACCATCCGTTTTCATTCTATATATGGAGCAATCATCTGATTGTGATATAATCTCGATTTCTGAATCATATAATCCTTTTTCCTTTGATAGAATGCTCATATTACACCCCTTTACCAAGATACTCATCTAAGTTAGCTGTGGCTAACCCAATTTTTACAATATCACTTTGTTGCAATTTTGTCAAACTGTATATTTTATAGGAATTTTATAATAACTTACCGAAAAATTTAAATCCTTTTGGGGATCTACTATTTTGCTACAAAAAAAGATGCTTACCTCAGACTTGAAGAATTAATCAACAGAAAACGATAATTTCTTAGATATTAAAACGATTATTCTCAACCAGACTAAATATCAAGATAAAAGAAAGAGCTGTTACAAAATATAAATTTCCCAGAAAACTATATTTTGCAGCAGCTCTTTCTTATTACATATCATTCTTCATAACATATAATAGGGATTCCTTCTTCTATGTTCTCAAATATTGTTTTTGCTAAATATAATGGAGCATTCACACATCCGTGAGTTCCATTTCTTTTATAAATTTCTCCTCCAAAAGAACGTCTCCAAAGGGCATCATGGATCCCTATATTTCCATAGAAAGGCATCCAATAGTTTACTTTCACCTGGTAATTGGGTCCGATCAGCATTACACCTCTTTGCTTATAATTGAGCATATAAGTTCCAACTACAGTAGAATTTCCCCTGCCTGGATTTCCTGTTACCACAGGTCCTCTTGTAATCAGTTTTCCATCTTTATAGAACCATAAATGCTGCCTTGTAATATTAATTTCTACATAAGTGCTGCCTATTTCGTCTTCTCCTCTGGATAAAGCTTTTTGGATATATACAGGTTCTTTTTCAAGGACTTTACCATGTTCTATATCTTCCAGTAATGATATTGTTTCTACATCCTGATTCATTTTCCAACCGTAAAGTCCACCTGTAACTTCTATTATTTTACCCGTAGATGTTTTAAAATTTCTTGTGATTCCAACAGTATCATATTTTTTACTTAACCCTTTAATATAATTTTTCACTGCCGCTTTACTTAGTACCACCTCTAAATTTTCATCAACACCAATCCATCTGCTTATTATTTTTCCATCTAATATTTCTTTTTCATCTCCAAATATGTAAGTAATATTTGCGGATACATATTTATTTAATGAATTTTGGGTTTTATGAGTTTTTTCAGAATCTAAAGTATAGTCCGGATTTTCATAACAATGATTTTCATCGAAATCCAATTCCATTTTTCCTTTTAATATATACAACTTTATATTCTTCTTTAATTTGTCTTTGATTATTTTATTTCCATATACTTCTTTTACTATCTCATAAGAACCGTTCGAATACCTAAAACCTACATTTCTTGGTTTTACCGTATTGTTATTTAAACAATTTAACTGATCTAATTTCTTTTCTAAAAGTTCTTCCTCATAAGTAAATAACTCTTTTTGATAATATTTTTGCTTCTTGAACAAGGATTTTATCCATTGATAAGATTTTTGCATATGATAAATTCTGTTGATATTATTTTGTTCATTATATCTCATTCCTATTTCTTGTCCTGTTATTTTTTCAGTCCTGTCATTTCTCTCTATCAGACGCAGTTCATAGCTTTTTATATATTTTTTCATCATCTGCTCTGCATCAGCGTGTGTCTTTAATGAAACATCTACTTCATTTATTATTGTATTAAAAAAGAAATGATCTATAAAATATAATGAAGCTAATAAATATATTAATATAATAGAAAACATTAAAATAACAATTTTTTCTTTATTCTTATGTTTAAAAAGCTTTCTTATATTAATATTTTTTATATTGAGTGAAGCCCTCATCAAACATACACCATATTGAATTCCTAGTAATTAATTTATCATATGTTTGTATTTGGGATTTTAAACCTTAATATACATAAAGCATTTACTTTGCCAAACTCTCATAAATCTTAGTCAGATTAGCGGTCATTCGTTCCAGATATGTCATATCATCCTCGTTGTTCTCCATGGTATAGATTGTCTCCACTCCTGCCCCGATTTCATTTGCCAGTGTCTTAGAAACTTCAGGACTTGCCATTTCCTCGGCAAAAATAGTCTTTACTTCATTCTCTTTACAGAATTCTACCAGTTCGGTAAGCTGCTTTGCACTTGGTTCCCCTTCTGCGAAAACATCTTCCACACTATTTTGTTCCAGACCAAAATCACGGCAGAGATAAGCAAAAGCAGCATGTCCCGTTACAAAAGTCTTTTTCTTTAGGGACTGGAATTTCTCATTATATTCATTATAAAGGTTCTCTAACTGTGAAATATAATCATTACAGTTTTTCTCATAATAGTCTTTATTGTCAGGATCCGCCTTGACCAACGCTTCCTTAATATTGATTACTTCAGTCTGGGCTCCTTTTAAGCTCAACCATAGATGAGGATCATATTTACCGTGATCATGTTCCTCTTCTTCATGTTCATCCTCTTCTTCATGCTCTTCCTCTTCATGTTCTTCATTCGTGATGACATCAGCCCCTTCAGACGCTTCTATAACAATCAGTTTTTCATTATTTGCAGCTTTAACTGCTTCATCAGCCCAGGCTTCCATTCCCAGTCCATTATATACAAAAATCTCTGCTTCACTTAATTTGGCAAGATCTTGTGCTTTGGGTTCAAAATCATGAGGTTCGATTCCGTCAGATATAATCGTCTGAACCTCTACTTTATCCTTCCCCACAGCCTCTGCAAACTCCTTCAGTGCATTGAAGCTTACTGATACTTTGACCTTCTTTTCATCTGTATTAACTTCCTTGTCTTCTGTATTAACTTCCTGCTTGTCTGCTGTATTAACTTCCTGACTATTTTTGTTACTGCATCCATAAAAACTTATGGCAGCAACCAGACAGAATGATAGGATAACCCATTTTCTTAGCATTTTTAACATTTTCATCAACCTCCAAATTTCTACTTGCAAACGATTCCCATTTACATGTATAATATATGATAGTGCATAAGGATATATTTGTCAAGTGCAAATGAAATGCATTTGCGATAATAATATTTTTAATTTATAGCCAGAAAGGGTGTTTTTATGATTAAGGCAGACAACTTATTCTTTTCTTATACAGGATTGCCACCATATGTGTTGAATGGCATTGATCTTGATATAAAAGATGGTGAATATATTTCGGTAGTAGGTGAAAATGGAAGTGGGAAAACCACTCTGATGCGGCTGATACTAAAATTTATAAAACCTACAAAAGGGGATCTTATATCTCACTCCAACAGAATTGGATATGTTCCCCAAAAAAATGATTTTTCCAATTCTAATTTTCCCATTACGGTTTATGAAACACTGAATTCCTATCGTAAATTATTGAAAATCAAAAATAAAAAGGTGATACTGGGAAGCCTTGAACAAGTGGGAATGTCAGACTTTACGGCGTCATTGATGGGCAGTCTGTCCGGTGGTCAGACTCAAAAGATACTGATTGCAAGGGCACTGATGGGAGATCCTGATCTGCTGATTCTGGATGAACCCTCTACGGGAGTGGATGTTAACAGTCAAAAAGAAATTTATGGATTCCTCAAAGAAATCAATCGAAAAAAAGGAATTACCATCGTTTCTGTTGAGCACAATCTGGAGGCCGCCATTTCCAATTCCACATTGATTTATCATCTGACAGCCGGGCAGGGCCATCTTTGTACTCCCGAGCAGTATACAAATGAATATTTAAAAAACAACAGAAAGGACGATAGCAATGTTTAATTATACTTTTATGCAGAATGCCATTTTTGTTTCTATATTTATTTCCATTTTATGTCCATGCATCGGCATCTTTCTGGTCCTCCGCCGCTACTCCATGATAGGGGATACCTTATCTCATGCTTCCCTTGCCGGAATCACAATGGGGCTTTTATATAAGCAGAATCCTATACTTGGTGCATTTATCTTTACCTCTATTTGTGGTGCCCTGATCGAATTTTTACGGAGCTATTTTAAGAAGTACACTGATCTGATCCTTACCATTGTTCTTTCCTTAAGTGTAGGTACTGCCATTACTATCATCAGTTCTGGAAAACTTAATGCAAATGCGGATTCTTTTATGTTTGGAAGTATCCTGACCGTAACAAAATTCGATATGGTCATGGTGTTGATCTTAAGTGTAATTTCTGTTTTGACACTTATTCTTCTTTACCATCAAATGGTTTATATCGCATATGATGAGGAAGCTGCTAAAGTAGCCGGGGTAAAAGTGAAACTGATCAATTATGTTTTCTCCATTCTTGTGGCTTCTGCAATATCTGTCTCAATAAGAATTGTAGGTGTGCTGGTGCTTAGTTCAATGATTGCACTTCCCGTTGCCACAGCTCTTCAGCTTGGAAAGGGATTTAAACTTACTTTGATATTCTCAATTGTCTTTAGTGTAATAGATATCATGCTGGGATTGTTTATCTCATATTATCTTAATGTAGCTCCAGGTGGATTTACAGCCCTTGTTTCCGTTGCTGTTCTCCTTCTGGTTCTCATAGGCAAAAAGCTGGAAGCAAGTATCCGCATTGCACGCCATAATAACTAAGAATAATACCTGTTGTCATATCATATATAAAACTTGAAGATACAAAAAATAATATAAAATAAATCTATTTAAAATATTAACATCTAAGGAGGATTTTAATGAATACCGAAATATATATAATTTCAGGCTTTTTAGGAGCCGGAAAGACTACATTGATTCAAAAGCTGCTGAAAGAAGCTTTTATAAAAGATAAGGTTGTCCTGATTGAAAATGACTTTGGTGAGATAAGCGTCGATGCTGCCATACTAAAATCCAGCGGTATCCAGGTGAAAGAAATAAATTCTGGATGTATTTGCTGCAGTTTATCAGGTGATTTCGTAAAAGCGCTGAAAGAACTCCTAAAGCGCTTCCAGCCAGATAAAATCATTATAGAACCTTCTGGTGTAGGTAAACTTTCAGACATTATGAAAGCTTGTCTGGATCCATCTATTGAACCTCTTGCAAAAGTAAAGTTACGGCTCACAGTTGCGGATGTAAAACGCTGTAAAATGTATCTTGATAATTTTGGAGAATTTTTTGAAGATCAGATTCAAAATGCCGATACTATTTTATTAAGCCGAACTGAAAATTTCCCTGACAAGGTAAAGGACGCATACGAACTGGTGAAAAGTCTCAATGATCACGCTCTTATCCTTTCAAAGCCTTGGGACCAGATCACATCGGATGAGATTCTGTATCCCGATATGATGCATTCTACATATGGAAAACATAAGGTTCTCTCCCATGAACACAGGTATCATCATGAGCTTCATGAGCATAAAGAAGACTGTCACTGTGGCCATCACGGTTCTCATGACCATGAGGAGGGTTGTCACTGCAGCCATCATGACCATGAGAACAAATGTGGGCATAATCATTCGGCAAAAGATATTTTTGATACGATTACCATCCAGACAACCCGGACATTTAATATGGAAGATTTAAAGACCGTGATTTTAAATATGGAACAGAAAGCTCATGGAACGATTCTGAGAGTAAAGGGTATCGTTCAAGGTACAAATGGATATATAAACCTTCAATATCTCCCGGGAGACATACAGATCACCAGATCTGCTGTCCATGGTGATATGATCTGCATCATAGGCCGGAACCTGAACCAACAGGAATTGATTGGCCTTTTTAATGGGAAGTGATATTATGAAAATACCTGTATATGTTGTAACCGGTTTTTTAGATGGAGGAAAAACAACATTTCTAAACAACCTGCTAAATAAAAAAGACTGGAAAGAAATAAGCATTCTCGTAATCCAGTTTGAAAGCGGAGAAGAGGACTTCCATGGCCGGCATAATAATTGTCATAAGATTTCCTTTCCTAAAAAGACTTTAGAACAGCAGCAAAAGCAAATAATAGATGAAATCCTTCAAAATATACAAGAACATGAACCTGATGAAATCTGGATTGAATGGAATGGTGTTGTTCCTTTTTCTCAGTTACAATTGTTGTTTCTCAATTCCCCTTTGCACAGGCTGTGTAAAATTCAAAAAGTTCTTCACATTGCTGATGCTGAAAAGATAGAAAATATACTTGGCAGAACGGGCAGTGCTCTGCCTGAACAAATTGCAAACAGCGATTTTGCCGTGATCCGGGGTGCTCGCTCAAAGACTGCTTATAAGCGGATCCGCCGGGTCATGGGTGGAATAAATCCTGGTATCAACCTGTATGAAGCCCGGGCCTACAATGATTTATATAAACAGCTTTTTTCAGGAAAAGGACACCCTGTCAATGTATTTTTTCAGGTGACTGTCCTGATAATTGCTTTGTACTTTATTGTCAAACCGGCTATGGATGCACTGAAAATCCCAACCAATACCATTATCAACGTATTTTTAGGCATCATACTTCAGGCCGTTCCATTTTTATTGATTGGTGTACTGCTCTCCTCTGCAATTCAGATTTTTATTCCGAAAGAAACAATTGAACGCAGATTTCCCAAATCAATTGGTTTAGGAATGCTGGTGGCAATTTTAGGCGGCTTTTGCCTTCCTGTCTGTGACTGTGCATCCATCCCTATTTTTAGAAGTCTAGTAAAAAAAGGAATACCACTCCCGGTTGCCATTACCTTTATGACAGCTACACCGGTAATCAATCCGGTAGTAATTTTATCCACTTATTACGCCTTTGGCGGCAACATGGCAATTGTGATTAATCGTATTTGCTTTGGTATTATAGTTTCTGTTCTTATCGGTCTTACCTTTGCAAATTCTTCAGCCCAAAGCCATGTATTAACGGGGGGCGCTCTTGACAGGCTTATGTGCAGCTGCGGTTGTTATGAAGATGCTGAATCAGTCACCACTTTCACTGGAAAGATAGGATTGTTTTTACGTCATTCACAAGCGGAATTCTTCAGTGTCGGAAAATATCTTGTGATTGGAACCTTTATTTCTTCCATCTTTCAGACAATTGGGACAGGAATCTTTACTTCATCCCAAAGCAGCGCAAATTTAGCACTTTCCATCTTTATTATGATGGTGATGGCTTTTGTCCTCTCCCTATGCTCATCATCGGATGCCGTGATTGCCCGCAGCTTCTCTAATCAATTTCCCATAGGCGCTATCATGGGATTCTTAGTCTTTGGTCCGATGATGGATATTAAAAATGTAATGATGCTCTCTTCTGGATTCTCAAAAGGTTTTATCGTTAAATTATTATTGAGGGCATTTATTATATGCTTTATCTTGGTCTTTTTGTTTTCCAGTTTAGGAGGGATATAATATGCAGGCAAAAACGTTTAATCCTCAGGTTTTTTTAGAATTCATCTGCTACCTGGCTTTTGGAGGGCTAATGTATTATTTGGTAAGCAGTGGGAAATATCTTAACTATGTCACTCCCAGAATGAAACCCTATCTTTACTTCACCGGAGTGGTAATGGCCATATGGGCCTGTACAGGGCTTTTTAGACTGTTCCGACCACAGCATAAGATACGTTCTGCCCATTGCTTTGTACTTACGATTCCTGTTCTATTTCTATTGCTCCCCCATGGTCCTCTAAGCACTGCTGATCTTTCTTCTAATTATGTGGGCGGAAATGCATTGACTGGTGTCACAAGCAATACTGGCTCTGCAGACGATCCTTCTAATTCCATAGATACTTCTATTCCTGAAGAAGAATATGATGCACTGGAGGAAGAATATGAGGTGCCGGAGGAAGAATATTCTGCTATTCTGCCCGGTCTGGATGAAGAAAATAAAACAATCACAGTATCAGACGATACCTTTGGCATGTGGCTTTCCGAGATATATGTAAACATGCCCAGATTTGAAGGATACAAAATTACAATGACAGGTTTTGTTTTTAAAGACGTGGACAGCTTCAAAGAAGATGAATTTGTACCTGCCCGTCTGGCGATGTCCTGCTGTGTCGCAGATTTAGCCCCTACCGGGCTGCTCTGCAAATATGACAAAGCTTCGGAGCTCAAAACAGATTCATGGGTGAAAGTAGAAGGTACTCTCCATATTGTAAAATGTCAGTATAATGACATTGAATACGATGATCCCCAAATCTTTGTAACAAAGATCACACCAGCCGAAGAAGTAGAAGGCTACGTCTATCCATATTAGTGATAGACGCAGCCTTCTATTTTTAAGGATTACTTTTGTATGTCTCCTGCAATCCTTGCCATATTCTTTACTTATAATTTAGAAAAGGTTTTAGCTCCTTATAAATTGAATGATTATATCTATTGTATATCCTTATCTTTTAAAGCACTGGCGGTAGCATAAACTACCCGTAAATCATGTTGTGTACATATACTTAGGATTCGTTCAATTTTACCCAATAATTCCGCATCGCTGGGTTTTCTTTGAAAGAAAACGTCATCCACCGAGATGTTTAACGTAATCGCAAGATTATAAAGGAGCTCAACGGATGGCATTCTAGTACCTGCCTCAAGCTGTTTGATATGTACTGGTGAAATATCCAGCATTTCTGCCAGTTTTTCCTGTGTTATTTTATTTTCCATTCGGGCCTTCTTTATGGCAGCACCCAATTCTTTTCTGTTAAGCATAATACTCCAAGCCTCCTTTATAGCAATCTTAAAG
Organism: Mobilisporobacter senegalensis; assembly: GCF_003752155.1. Taxonomy (GTDB): domain Bacteria; phylum Bacillota; class Clostridia; order Lachnospirales; family Lachnospiraceae; genus Mobilisporobacter; species Mobilisporobacter senegalensis. Next base: position 86,108 of record NZ_RJVG01000012.1, read on the forward strand.
AATACAATTAGGGTTGAAAATAATCTAGAAGTATACTACAATATATTCTTATAAGACATAGGAGAAGCTATCGCCTTATGCATAATGATAAATTTCAGAGAAAGGAAAAAACAGATGATTAGTAATGATTTACATATTGCCCGAATAAGGGTACTGATTATATCAGACCGCTTGATAGATCAAGCAAAAGAATTATCCAACTATCTAAACTCTGTGGGAATTCATGTCATAGGGTTGGTACAAACCAAGGAGCAGGCATTAGAATTGGCGGATCAAGCCATTGACTTTCTGATTGTTGCCGGATACTTAAAAAACCAACAGAACTACGAAATCATCAGTGAATACAGAAAACGAAATAAGACTTTTATTGCTTTGCATTGGGCCATGCTGGATTCCCTGATTTATGGCTATTGTGCTAAATATAAAATCCCTCTAAAGTTTGAAAGAACCAGTCCCATGTCTGATTTTGCAGCCTATCTGCACAAACATTGCCCCGTTCCCACAGTTACTCCTGATAAAATAAACCGGAAGGTTCCAGATAAAAATGAATTTTGAAAATTTGAATCAGGCTGTCGCATCCATACAGATGCTCCAAAAATTTTATTCCATCCTCCGAATTCTGGACGGAAATACTAATGAGATATTATACAGCAGCGAGGATTCCAGGATACCCCATGAAACTCCTGCCTCTTTCTCCGGCTGTTATAATGTGGTGCTGTCTATCAGCGAAAATGACCATTTGATAAATGTTACCATCACCATACCAATATCAATTGGTAATCATTCCTGCTATCTGGAATTGATACAATATATAAAAAGACATGAAAATATAACCTCTCCCATATTTACGAAACAGGAAGTTATACTTAATCATATTCAGAAATTGGCTATGACAGATTCTCTGACCAATCTCTATAACCGCAGATATATTGATAAACAGTTTCCAGTGGATTTAGCCCGGACTTTCCAAAATAACGAACCCGTCTCTGTCATTTATGCAGATATTGATTATTTCAAAAGAATCAATGATAAATACGGGCATATTGCAGGTGATTATGTATTAAAAGAAATCGCCGGAATATTCCGCCACCATCTCGGTGAAAAAAGTGGATGGATCGCAAGATACGGAGGAGATGAAATTTTTATCTGTCTTCCTAAAACCAACAAAGCTGCTGCCGTCAGAATTGCCAATCGAATCCGTAGTGGGATAGAAGCCCAGAGTTTTTATATAAAATCCCAGTATCTGAAAATAACTTGCAGTTTTGGTGTAGCTACACTCTATAAAAGAAACGGTATCAATACGGTTAATAAAGCCCTGGAATTGGTGGACAAAAAGTTATACCAGGCAAAAAAGAAAGGCCGGAACAGAGTCATTGTATAGATCCAGCAGTCAAATTTATTGTATATTGCCCAAAGCATTCATCAATATCATAGACTATTCTTTCATCTAATTTTCCATCTGCTGCCATTTTATAAAGAATCTTCATCGCCTTTTTATGGGGCATGCCATTTTTGTAAGACCGTGCCTCGACTAAGGCCTGATATATGTCAAGACATGCCATCAGTCTTTCATTGTGTCCCAGTTCTTCTACTGTTTTTCCAAAAGGATAACCGCTGCCATCCAGCTTTTCATGGTGCATTGAAGCCCAGGAAGTAATATCTTCCAGCCCTTCAATGGAATGAAGTATCTGATAGGTAGCATATGCATGATTCTGGACGTGAAGATATTCTTCTTCCGTTAGTTTACCCGGCTTTTCTAAAATATCCGTATCCACGATAAGTTTTCCAATATCATGAAGAGCACCGGCAAAATACAATTTTGCCTGTTCTTCTTTGCCATATCCATAAAATCTTCCCATTTTTTTTGCCTTTCTGGCAATCTCAAGAGAATGCTTTGACGTAAGCCTGGATTTATAATCTGTAATTTTTGCAAAAATAGTTGACAATCCGATCAATTCTTTATCGGTGTATTTTATCTTTATGACCGGCAGGCAATTATGTAAAAGAGGCTCAATATTTTCTCCTTGCAGTTGCTGCATTTTCTCCAGGGGAAAAGCCCCTATAAATGCTTTTGCGACTATCTCGTCAAATAAAATTCCTATGTTCTTTGTAAGATAATTACATACTTTTTCATATTTTAAACGTGAAACACTGTTCAAATCAAATTCCACATCAATATTATCTGCCAGGTGGATTAATCTGGCAAGCAAAGGTGTCTGCTCTGTTATTCTGCCGAACGGACCATTTCCATCTGCCCTTTCATGGTGATAAAGAATTACATCTTTCACCTGAGAGTAAAACGGCATTTGTGAAATATTATCTTCCCCCATACTGCAATGTGCACCTAACGTAATTTGCTCTTTATATGATACAACATCTGTACCATTTAAATATTCAGACTGAATATATTCCGTCAAAGCATTATCGTGAAGAACCGCACAAGCCGCCAGGTTTAAAAGTTCCTGCTCATTCAGTCCCAGAACACGTCCTGTCTGAACGGACAGATATGCAACTCTTTTTGCGTGATATATTGTTGCACCTATCAATTCATGTTCTACACAGTCCAATGCATAAGAAACGGCATAGAGTAAATCATTTAAACAAATTTCCATTGATTTTTTCTTTCGTGCTTTTTGAATCATCTTAACCATCCTTAAGTAATAAATATCATTATATATCCCAGTCATCCTGCTCCTGAATAACCCGATACAACTTTAAATCCATCTATTCCCCCATTAAATCATACATTTAATGATTTATCAAGAAACAGATAATTACAAATGGCTGTCCTCTTTATCTTTGAATTAAAAAAGGGGCTTTTGCAAAATATATTTTTCTGGAATTTAGAAGAACTTTATATTTCTCGAAATTTGTGCTCCATCGCGCGAAAGACAGCGGCATTCTCCATCTTGCCGCTTTTCGCACATACATCGCACAAATTATCTATGAAATATAAAGTTTCTTCTTATATACAGAGAATCTTATATTTTTGCAAAAGCCTCTTCTTTACTTTATTAAACTATCTAAATTTATTCCGTACCAACTTTTAAAGCCTCGCTTGGAGTGACTCCGTTCACTTTCTTTGCGCACATCAGCTTACTAAGCTGATAGGTCAGCATAATGACCACAAAACAGAGAACTACATAAAATGGACTGATCACCGTCGGCAGTACCAGATTTATCGTAGAACCAAGATAACCATACATTGCACCAAATGACACTGCCACAAAAGGAATGCTGATCAGATACCCGGCCACGATGACAAAAGTTGAACTATTTAGTATCAGAGACCTGATTTCACTACGCTTGTAGCCAAATATCTTGAAAAGTGAGATAGTATTCTTATTCTCTTCAATAATTAATGAGGTCACAAGATAAAGAATGATCAGAGCCACAACGCAGGAGATAATTGTCATCATCACTACCATGGAAACCATCGTCCCTAACATTTCATCCATGGCATTTGGAATCTCACTTAACTTCTTTGTTCCTGAAAGCAGTTCATCGGAAATATCCAGCTTAATTGTACTCCATAATCCCATGTAGCTGTTCTCTGGAAGTTTCAGCTGTGCATTCAGTTTATCTATCGGCATAAAGATAAATTGTTCCATGGAAGAATCAGCAACCGCGTCAATATGAAAAGTGTATGCCTTCCCATCCTCCTTGTTTATGAAACTTACGTCATCACCTGCTTTAATGCCTAACCGGTCTGCCAAAGGTTTTGTAATGTTGGTCCGGTCATTTGGAAGCAGATTTCCTTTGCTATCCTTAAGGGTCAGAATCGTAGAATCCGGCTCTACACCACTGATATAGAATTCAATTTTCTCATTATTTTCGGGATAGAACCTTCCAGCGCTGAAAACCTCTGCCCCTTTTGGCGCCTCACCATACTGTAGATCTTTGAAAGCGTATTCGTATTCAAACTGATAGGTGTCCGTGGTATTGAATGCATGATCAAAAGAACTCATGATCGTGAAGCCAAAGAGCATGAGGACAGATGCGCTGGTAACACCTAAGAAGAGAAACATAAGCCGTGAGATACTTCTAAGCTGCTCACGAAGCTTGAATTTTGTACTGAATCTGAATCTTTCCAGCTTAAGTCCACGTTCTAAGAAATTAACCTTGGTTTTTTGCTTATCCCCCTTCATAAGCTCCGCTGGTGAACGTTTTAATTCTGAACGTATAACCAGATAACTGCTTAAACCTAAGAATAGTATAGGCATCATGATTCCCATAAAGACATTCAGGATATTTAATTGAATTCCTGTGACAGGGATATTGTAATAAGAAACCATAGCCATAACCGATGGTGGGATGGACGGCAGCGCCAGCATACTTCCTGTCACTCCCCCTGTAATAGCAAGCAGCAAAGGAATAGCCATATACTGTCCCATTAACTCACGCCGGCGATATCCCTGGGCGTAAAGTGTCCCAATAATCACTGATTCATGACGTATCATGCGCCATATCATAATACCGACAATAAAACAGCACAGAAGGAACATTGCGGCTGGCAGCGGTATGCTCATAGTTTTCAGACCGGTTATGGAAGCCCAGGGCATTCTTGCACGTTTGTTGCTCATAATATCAACCCACTCCGATTCTGTTATCCCTTCTTCATGTAAATCCTTACGAAATTGTGCCGCCTGTTTATTAAGGCTCTGGGTTCTATCATTAAATTTCACGGAATAAATAACGGAAGCATTATCTATATCCTGAAAATCTTCAGAGCTTATAACACCAACTCCAAAATTATCGGGAGATACCATGATATCATTTACATTTTTTAATGGATATATATAATGGGGCAGAGATACAAGGCCCACAATCTGAAAAGTTTTACCTGCCCCACTGATACTGCTTCCTACTTTGTAACCATTCGCTTTGGCAAAGGCAGGATCCAGTAATATTTCCCCCCGTTGAGAAAGATTTCTCCCCTCTATGACAGAAGGAATATTGATCTTTTCTGTTTTACCAAGGAGCCTCAAAGTAAGTGAATCATTTAATACAGCATCAAAGCTTTTTGATCCTTCGATGATTGCATTTGCCTCTTTCTCTAATTCCGGAATATTGGTAATATTCTTATCCCCTTTAAAAGAAAGATCTTCCTGTATATTCCCCTCTGTAAAGGTGGTAATCAACCTATCGAGATTTTGAGAAATTCCCACAGCTGCAATAAAGGTATAACTTCCAAGGATGATCAGTATAAGAATCCCAATGTACCGTAGTTTATTTTCCTTTAATATCCGCCAAACTCTTTTATTTAAAGCCATTACCACTCAATCCTTTCCGCTGGAACTATAGTTTGATTCATCGTTTCTTCCACAATCTGCCCGCTCCTGAGTTTGAAGACCCTGTTTGCCATAGCTCCAATAGCTCCATTATGGGTTATCATCAAAATGGTTGTTCCATATTTTTTATTCACCTGCTGCAAGAGCTTAAGTATGCTTCTGGAAGTCTGAAAATCAAGTGCACCCGTTGGTTCATCGCAAAGTAACAATTTAGGATTCTTAACGATTGCTCTGGCAATAGATACTCTTTGCTGCTCGCCTCCGCTTAATTCTCTTGGAAAACGATTCTTTTTATCAAGAAGCCCTACCGCTTCTAATACTTCATCGATTTTAAGGGGCGACTTGCTGATATTAGAACAAACTTCAATATTTTCAGAAACCGTCAAATTGGGAACAAGATTGTAAAATTGAAATATGAAACCAACACTTTCCCGACGGTATTCGGTCAATTGATCGTCACTAAGCCGGGTTATTTCAATCCCATCAATAGATACGCTGCCCCCGTCCGCCCGGTCCACTCCTCCGATGATATTCATTAATGTGGACTTGCCTGAACCTGAGGGCCCAAGGATAACACCAATCTCACCTTTATTAAGTTTTAGTTCAATTCCCTTTAATACTTCCGTTTTCACTTCGCCGGCACCATAACTTTTCTCCAGGTTTAAACCTTCAATAAACATTTATTTCTCCTCCTTTTTATAAAAACACCGTTTCAAAATATCAAAATATTCATCCCATTCTTTAAGCACTTCTCTGTCCATGACCTCAAAAGAATTTATTTTGCTTATTTGCTGCTGGGAGAAACTTAAAAATGTCCAGCTGATAATATCTTTCATTTTGTTAATATCCATATCATCACGGAATTTTGTCCAATCAATATTTTGGTATCCTTTTCCAAACCCTTCTTCTATTGCCAGCTTCCTTATTTTTTGGATTTCAGATTTTACATCCCTGCTATCCTCATTGGCGATTGTTTTAAGAAAATCAAATGCCTGGGGAAATCTTTTCATAATTTCAAATTTTATAAATCCTATTTCTTTCGTTCTGTTAAAATAATCTGTTTCATTGAAATTTATCTCATCGTAAATTTTATTAATGATCTCAACTACATAATCAAGTAAAAATAAATACAATTCCTTCTTGTTGTTAAAATATTGAAATAATGATCCTTTTGATATTTCAGCTTCCTTAATGATCTCATTTGTAGAAGCCTTTTCATAACCATTCTTTGTAAATTCTTTAAGAGCCGCGTTAATAATACGTTCCTGTTTCTCTTTCTCTAAATTAAAAAATTTCTGATAAATGACCATTCACCTCTTCTCTATATGGAAACAAAACAATGACCACCCTGGTCACTTGCTATTATACTCCAAGTGACCAGGGTGGTCAATATATTTTTAATTATGAGCTGCGATCATAAACATCGGTGTTGATTTGTAAGTTTCTAATGCCCTGTGTAACATTTTTTTATTCAATTAATATATTAGGTTAATGAAACTTTCTTAGTGCCATCTAACTTATTACACTCTAAAATTAAAAAATAATCCAATATTAATAAGAATCAGTTGCACTTTTTATAATTTAGGCATATAATAAAATAAAATTAGGCTTACCTAAATTAGGAGGTATTATATGACACCAAACAAAGAAGATTATTTAAAAGAACTATATAAACTGGGTGGTTCCAATCATCTGGTAAGTAATAAACAAATGGCACAGGTTCTGGGGATAACGCCCGCATCTGTAACTGAAATGCTGAATAAATTAGGTAAGGAAGGACTACTTACCATTACACCTTACAAAGGATCCCAACTTACTAAGGAGGGACTAAAGATTGCATTTTCACTCTTGCGGGGACACCGCTTATGGGAAGTTTTTTTCATTCGGCACTTAGGATACACCTGGAGCGAAGCACATGAAGATGCAGAACTCTTAGAACACATTTCCCCTGCCCGGCTTACAGACCGCCTTGATCGGTTCTTAAATTACCCTGCTTACTGCCCTCATGGCAGTGTAATACCAAAATCGGACGGACAAATGGAAGAAGTTTCACTAATTTCCATTGCCGACTTGAAAGTTGGAGAAACTTCACAGATAAGACAGGTTCTTGAAGAAAAAGACTTCCTGGACTATTTACAGGATCAGGGAATTGAAATCGGGAGTCAGGTTACAGTAATTTCCATTGGGGCTTATGAAGGTCCCTTTACCCTATCTCTGGAAGAAAAAATAATTCAGATCAGTTACAAAGCTGCCTGTCAGATTTTTGTATCTGAAATTTAACATTATAATTTTAATATTAAATGAATGGAGGTTTTTTATGTTTAGAAAATTTATAAATTTAATTGGTTTAGGTTTGATTCTGTCCTTAATTTTAACGGGCTGCCAGAATGCAGTTTCTGTAAAGGATTCCGACACCTTAAATATTGTAGCGACTACCACCATGCTGGCAGACCTGGCTGAAGTTATCGGTCAGGAACATGTTGCAGTGAACGGTCTTATGGGACCGGGAATCGATCCCCATCTTTACCAGGCAAGTGCCGGGGATGTTACACGTATGCAGGAAGCTGACATTGTAGTTTATAACGGCCTGCATCTTGAAGGCAAAATGGGTGAAATTTTTGAATCCCTCACAGACCGTGGAAGTACCGTTATATGTATAGAAGATGGGATTCAGGAAGAAGATCTGTTATCCTGGGCAGAGGATACCTCTGTACACGACCCTCATATCTGGTTCGATGTTTCTCTTTGGAAAGATGCTGCACAGATCGTGGCGGATAAATTATCGGAAGCCGATCCCGGCCATGAGAAGGATTATGCAGAGAACCTGAAATCATATCTCATAGAATTAGATGATTTAGATGCATATATGAAAAACAGAGTGTCAGAACTTCCAAAAGAACAAAGGATTTTAATCACAGCTCATGATGCTTTTAGTTATTTTGGCAGAGCTTATGGCTTTGAAGTAAGAGGATTACAGGGTATCAGTACTGATGCAGAGGCTGGAACCGGGGATGTCAGTAATTTAGCCAGTTTCATTACGGAAAAGAAAATAAAAGCTATTTTCGTAGAATCCTCTGTGCCTCCAAAAACTATAGAGGCTCTACAGGCTGCAGTAAAAGCCAATGGATTTGATGTAGCTATAGGCGGGCAGCTTTATTCTGACTCTTTAGGCAGTGAAGACTCTGACGCTAATACTTATATCCTGACCGTAAAATCCAATATTGATACAATTGTGGACGCTTTAAAATAGCAGTCCGTTTGAATATATAAAAAGGAGGTGTTTTTTATGGAATTAAAGAGAGTAGATTATGCAGTTCAAATAGAAGATTTAACTGTCGCTTATGACCTAAAACCTGTATTGTGGGATATTGATCTAAATATTCCCCAGGGTAAGCTGATGGCAGTCATCGGTCCGAATGGAGCAGGTAAAACTACTTTAATAAAAGCCATGCTTGGACTTTTAGTCCCGGTTTCAGGAACAGTCCGTTTTTTTCATGAGGCGGATAACAGTCTCCGTAAACTGAAAAATAAAGTTGCCTATGTTCCTCAAAGTGGAAGTGTGGACTGGGATTTCCCCGCAACTGTACTGGATATTGTACTTATGGGCTGTTATGGAAAACTGGGATTCATAAAACGTCCCGGTAAAAAAGATAAGGATAATGCTATGGAAAACTTGAAAAAAGTTGGTATGGAAGATTATGCTCTCCGTCAAATCAGCCAGTTATCCGGCGGACAGCAGCAAAGAGTTTTTTTAGCGAGAGCCTTAATGCAGACAGCAGATATTTACTTTATGGATGAACCATTTAAAGGAGTTGATGTCCAGACGGAAAAAGCAATTATTGCATTGCTGAAAGAATTAAAGGAATCAGGAAAAACCGTAGTGGTGGTACACCATGACTTACAGACTGTATCTGAGTATTTCGACTGGGTTACCCTGATTAATATAAAAGTAATCGCAAGCGGTCCGGTAGAAGAAGTTTTTCATGAGCAGAATTTAAAGAAAGCTTATCACAGCACCGGTAATCTATTAAAAAGTGCAGTTTAAGAAAGGAGGATTTTTTATGGAGAATCTTATCTATATATTTAAAGATTATACCTTTCAGACCGTAGCCTTAGGTTCCATGATTCTGGGACTGATCAGCGGAGTCCTTGGAAGCTTTGCGGTACTGCGTAAACAAAGTTTATTAGGTGATGGAGTATCCCATGCAGCTCTGCCGGGTGTCGTTATGGCTTTTGTACTGACAGGAAGCAAAGACACCCAGATCCTTCTGCTTGGTGCTCTCATATCCGGTTTGATGGCCACTTTATTTATCATCAGTATTGTTAAACACACACGAATTAAATTTGACAGCGCTCTGGCACTTGTAATGTCTGTATTTTTTGGATGCGGGCTGGTGCTTTTGACATATGTACAGAAAATTCCCGATTCCAATCAGGCTGGATTAAAACGTTTTATCTTTGGGCAGGCATCTACTCTTCTGAAAAAAGATGTATATTTTATGTTAATCTGCGGTGTGATACTTCTTACATTTGTAGTTTTGTTCTGGAAAGAATTTAAACTTTATATTTTTGATCCTGAATATGCAAAAAGCCTTGGATTTCCTACCTATAAATTAAACCTTTTATTATCTCTTATGATTGTTATGACAATTATTATAGGCTTGCAGACCGTAGGAGTCATTCTTATGAGTGCCATGCTGATTGCGCCTGCAGTTGCAGCAAGACAATGGACCAACCGACTCTGGATCATGGTAATGCTATCTGCTCTCTTCGGGGCAATATCTGGTATTGGAGGGACTGCCGCAAGTTCTCTTGCAGAAAAATTACCGACCGGACCGGCAACTGTTGTTTTTATCAGCGGTATTGTTATAGTCAGCGTACTTTTTGCACCGGGAAGAGGTATCGTACAAAAAATGATGCACAGAAAAAATTTAAAACTGTTTCTAAAAACCGAAGGAGGCGATACAAATGTCCCCACAATTTGAAATTCAGTTAATTGCAGTAATCGTTGCCATAGCCTGCTCATTACCCGGAGTTTTTCTGGTTCTAAGGAAAATGTCCATGATGTCCGACTCCATTACCCATACTATACTCCTTGGAATTGTCCTTGCCTTTTTCCTGACTCATGATTTATCCTCTCCATTCCTGATTACAGGCGCAACATTAATGGGCCTTATAACAGTATGGCTTACAGAAACCCTGAACCGCACAAGACTGCTATCGGAGGATGCCTCTATTGGTATCGTATTCCCTCTTTTGTTTTCCATAGCTATTATCCTGATTACAAGATATGCCGGGTCCGTCCATCTGGATACAGATTCCGTCCTGTTGGGAGAACTTGCATTTGCACCATTTAACCGTATGGTGATATTTGGCCATGATATTGGTGCCAAGGCAATTTATAGTGCAACGGTACTTTTGATCATTAATCTGGCTTTTATTATCATTTTTTTCAAAGAATTAAAAGTAGTGACTTTTGATCCCATGCTGGCTGCTGTTCTTGGTTTTTCCCCATCTCTCATCCACTATGGTCTGATGATGGTCGTATCCCTGACAACCGTGGGGGCTTTTGAAGCAGTCGGCTCCGTATTAGTGGTTGCCTTTATGATTGGTCCTCCTGTTACTGCCTATTTATTAACAGATGATTTGAAACGTATGCTTTTCCTTAGTGGATTAATAGGGGCAGTAAATGGTATTTCAGGATATTATCTTGCAGCAATATTTGATGTCTCCATATCTGGCAGTATGGCAGTCATGACAGGGCTTGTCTTTTTAATAGTATTTATAACGGCTCCCCGTAGAGGATTGGTCAGTTCTTTAAGAAGACGGAACAGACAAAAATTAGATTTTGGGAAAAAGACTCTTTTATTTCATTTATATAATCACGAGGGCAACGAAAATGAAATTGAAGAAGCCGGAATTCATACATTACCGATCCATTTCCATTGGGAGCAGGCTTTAATAGATAAAATTATAAAGATCCTGTTAAAAGAAGGAAATATAACAATCGAAAATGAAGTCCTTAAACTGACAGAACAAGGACGGCTTAAGAGCCGTTCTGATTATGAATCATTATTTTCAGAATAGAAATAGACTTAAGGAGAATAGAAAATTCCACAACATACCCTTTTCCTTGGAATTCTCTATTCTCCATAAGTTTATCGAGAATTATTCTTATACCAGAGCTTTTCCTTATACATTTGCTTATCAGCAATATCAATAATCTGTTCCAGATCGAACTCCATACCTGACCTGTAATAAAATAATCCATGGCTTGCTGTTATCATATAAGGCATATATTCCTGTTTATTTATCCTGTGAAAGCTTGCCATAAGCCTTTTCCAGATAATTTCTGCCTCGGATATTGTTTTATCCATAAACACTATGATGAATTCGTCTCCTCCCATTCGGAAAAACACATCATCTTCATGAATTTCTTCCTTTACCAGGCTGCAAAAGGTTTTAATATAACTATCTCCTTCTCTGTGTCCATAAGTATCGTTTACATATTTCAAATCGTTGATATCCAAAAAGCAAAGGACGAATTCCATATCTCTGTATTTTGATTCATTTATTAGTTCCTGTATTTTTTCCAGGCCTATTCTACGATTCATTATCCCGGTAAGTACATCTGTAGAGGCAAATTGGGAAAGTTCTTCTTCTGCCTTTCTGATTTCTGTAATATCCATGATACCGGTTAATATGCATTTTTCACCATGATAATCAATTAATTCATGGTTTGCTGTTGCCCATATACTTTTACCATTAATGTCATATTCAACAATATGATTATAGGTACTGTCGTTCTTTTTCAGTTTCTCTGTAAGGGAATCTCTGTTTTCATCTCTCATATATAAATCAATACTGCTCAGATCATCTGTCTCCTCTTCCCGGATTCCCATCAGGCTGTATGCCCTCTCACTGGCTTTTATAAGCTTACCATCCTCAAACCTTGTAATAAAGACAGGAAATGGATTTACATAAAACAGTTTTTTAAAGTTTTCTTCACTTTCTTTTAGCTTTCTTTTATATATAAAATCATTCATTCGAAATTTATAAAAAGAAATGGAAAGTATTAATGCTACTCCTATCATTGCCGTTGAATTTATCTGCTTTGTACTAAGCATGTTTATGTCTTTACATAATATCCCTATCCCCCTTAGGAAAATCATATGGTTTGCTGCCAGAGTACATAACATGAACCATGGTTTTAATGTAAATCCTATTGCAGCAATTAAGGATAAAATAATATATGAATTGATATTTCCGGTAAACCGCTGGCTGTTAACAGAAGAAATCACTCCTACCAACACATATAGAAATACATATATTTTAGGAATAGTTGTTATTACTTTATAATTCTTTTTGTTATCTTCTCTGATAATCCTTTTATAAAACAGCAGAAATAGAATGGATGCGGCTACACTTATCATATGTGCTGTAATCAGTGTCTTTGTATAAACCTTATCTGCTCCATTTCTCACTGCCATGTAATCAAAATACATAAAATAGAATGCCATAACAATAGTAGCCATAGAGATAATCCTGATTCTGCCTAACACAAGTAAACTATTATATTTTTCAAAGTCCAGTTTATTTTGATCATTATATTTTATTGCTAAAAGCTTCAAGCCTTCCCTTATCCATTCCATACAATTCATTTCCTCTAACAACAATTATCCCAGCATGTAATATAAGTCTTTTCATCCATGATAAAACAAATATATATGTCATACTCTCACTCAAGATACTTTTTTATTCACTAAACTATTACTCCGGATACTACTTTGATTTATTCACTTATGATTATAACAAACAATTCCATTTTTGTCTTTGCTTTATAAAAAAACATAATAAAGGGTCATTGCAACAATCATTTGTCATGCAATAACCCTTTTAATACATTTACAGATACATTCAACACTCTGATATAATATCTAAATATTAAATTTCTTTACCATACCATCCAAATCATCTGATATTTCTTTTTCCTTGTCAATCAACTGGGCTATATTATTCGCCAGCCCATAAACTACATCCACATTATTAAGTATTTCACCACTGTTTAACGCCGTATTTTGAGAGGAGATTGCAATATCCTGAATTGCCCCTGAAACCTCTCCTATGATCTTGTCAATGCTGTTTGTCATATCCGCAATTTTACTTACCGTGGACTGTATATCTTTTGCATCCTGTCCGTACTGGTTTGCTACCCGGACAAAATTCTTATAATCCGGAGTCACCCTGTCTTTAATAAAGAATAGTAACTGGTTGGAGTTATTTGTAATATTTTGAAAAGCTTCCAGTACTTTGGTATTGGTCTGCTTAATCTCCTGTATAGCAGAAGTGGTCTGGAATGCAAGGCTTCCTATTTCTTTTGCAACAACTGCAAATCCTTTTCCATGTTCTCCTGCTCTGGCTGCTTCAATGGAAGCATTTAAAGATAATAAATTAACCTGCTCTGCGATCTGTGAAATTACTTCTGCCATAGTATCAATGGATTCTACAATCTTTGCGTCTTCCATACTTTTTCTCAATAGTACTTCATTTGAAGCAGCTAGATTTGTAGCCTCTTTAAAGGATATTTCACTTATTTTTTCAACCTCTTCTGCCCTTTCCTTAATTCCCAGCGCCATTTCATAACTCTTATTGGTTTCCTGGCTTAGAATATTGATTGAGGAATTCACTTCCTCTACCGATGCATTTAATTCTTCTGTTGTTGCACTGGAACTCATCATAGATTCATTAATGCCATTAATTGCAGTTTTAATCTTTGCAAAATTGGTAGTCAGCTGTTCTGAAGTTTCTGTCAGTTCTTCCCCTGATTGAATAATTTTCTTAGAATCTGCAGATATGGATTTTATAACAGTTCTATTCTCCTCCAGCATCTTATTTAAGGAATTCCCCAACTGCCCAAGCTCATCTTTTGATTTGATGTTAATTTCTGCTGTGGTAAAGTCTCCATTGGATAAATTCAGGGCAAATTGATTTGCCTTATTTATACCTTTTGTAAGGTTTCTAACCAGTAAAATAATAACTGCTGCTGACAAGAGGAGAGCAATGCCGGATATTATCATCAGTCTGACAAACAGGTTGTTAACCGGTCTGTCAACTTCTTCTTTTGGTATCTGTATTAACACTTTCCATCCTAAATCTTCAACACTGCTGTAATAAACTTCATATTCCTGATTTCCTTCCGTAAAATGCCCTTCTCCTTTATCATTATTCAGGATTTCACTGCCAAGGGCTGCTATAGATTTATTCCCACTATCCGTAATCTTTTCTGCTAATACCTTCGCAGAATCTTCATTAGTGATATAAAATCCATCTTTCGTAAGCAATGTTGCCCTGCCCTTATCACCTACTTTAATATTGTTGATTAAATCCTGTATTAGAGTTATTTCAGTATCAATCGTTATAACACCAATAAATTTATCATTTGCGTCATACATTGGTGCAGTACAGGAGGACATGGTAGCTTTTAAAGTTTCATCATAATAAAGAGTAGAAAATACCGGCTCCCTGGAATCTGTCATAGCATTTTTATACCAGTCATAAGAAAAATAATCATACTCTGCATTACTGTAATCATACGTAGTAACAGCTTTGTCCCCTTCTTTATATACATACGGCCCCACATATTTTTCATTTGAATCATATACGTAAGGCTCAAACCAAATACCACTTCCAAGTACCAGGTCACTATCAAATATCATGCTCTCTAACATTTTTTCATATTGATCAAGTTTCGTTGTACTATAGGTGTTTTCCACACTTTTGGCAATCTGGGAGGCCATGGTATCAATTTTTTGAAGCTTTAATTGGATACTATTTATCTGTGCATTTAATTCAGAATCCATATTTTCGCTGATTTGATTCTGAATAATTGCTCTACTGCTCCAATAACTGACAAAGGATAAGGTAATCATTGATAAAATAATAACAGATAATAAAATTACTAGCATCTTAGTACTAATTTTTTTAAATATCATACATTTTCCTCCCTTTCTGATTTCTGCATAAAGCAGAATTTTTGTCTCATTGTGTCTAATTATGACTATTATGTTAAGAAAATTATACTATAAATATTACTTATTGTCACTTAGAGAAATGTTAAGTTTATGAAAAGTTGATACCAGAATCATAAAAAAAGTATTGCCGCCTATATTTCTATAATGGCAATACTTTTTGTCACCATAATCCTGTAAGAATACATATTTCTTATACCTGATCATATATCTTAATTGCCTAGTATTCCGTTAAGAAAGGTGTTGGGATACTGGGTTCCGCATCGATTACATTCAATATATTCACGGCTATATTTATTCTCACGTTTATCATACTCATATGATAGAAATACTTCTGAATTTTTTAACCCCGGCTCATCTATATCAATTTTATATGAGTAAACAAAATTTACTTCATGACGTAAAGTCATATCACTACTATTGCAAATTGGGCATATAAATTTATTTTCTTTCATATTATTTCATTTCTCCTTAATAGGTCTTCACAATCTGCTTTTTTTAATAATAGAAATATCATGATATTTACATTTTACTCAAAACCCAACAAAATATACAAATTTGCTTTTATGAATTGCATTTGATATCATATCATTTGTAACAATATTAAAAATACAAAAAATATGGAGGTACAGTCACATAATGGATAATCAGGAACCAAAACATCAACGGCGTATTCGATATAAAGGTACTCATCCAAAAGCTTTTCATGAAAAATATAAAGAATTGCAGCCAGAAAAATATGCCGATGCCGTGGCAAAGGTGATTCAAAAAGGCAGTACGCCTGCTGGTATGCATCGCTCTATCTGCGTAAATGAAATACTGGAAATCCTCCAGATTACTCCCGGGCAAACTGGATTAGATGCAACATTAGGTTATGGCGGGCACACTTTAGAGATTCTTAAATGTTTAGACTCAAAAGGACACCTGTATTCACTGGATGTAGATCCAATTGAATTACCACGTACCAGGGAGCGTTTAGAGCACTTAGGATACGGTCCTGAAATTTTAACAATCAAGCAAATGAATTTTTCCCAAATAGATCAGGTCGCTTTAGAAACAGGGCCACTTAATTTCATTTTGGCAGATTTAGGTGTATCTTCCATGCAGATTGACAATCCTGAACGTGGATTTACCTATAAGAGCGAAGGACCATTAGACTTGCGGTTGAATCCGGATAGAGGGATATCCGCAGCACAGCGTTTAAAAACTATTTCTCAGGAGGAATTACAGGGTATGCTGCTTGAAAATGCAGATGAACCATATTCTGCTGAAATCTCCCGTGCCATTATCTTAGAATTCAAAAAAGGAAACGATATAGTAACAACAACAAAGCTTCAGCAAGTTATCACAGATGCCCTTAAATTCATTCCACAAGGAGATAGAAACGATGCCATTAAAAAGTCCTGTCAGCGATGCTTTCAGGCACTGCGGATTGATGTGAATAATGAATTTGAAGTATTGTATGATTTTTTAGAGAAGCTTCCAGCCACCTTAGCTTCGGGCGGGCGCGTTGCTATCCTTACTTTTCATTCAGGAGAAGATCGTCTTGTTAAAAAATCATTTAAGCATTTTTACCGGGAAGGAATCTATAGGGAAATAGCTCCCGAACCTATCCGCCCATCCCCATCCGAATGTAATTCCAATAGTCGTGCCCGCTGCGCAAAATTACGTTGGGCTATAAAATCTTGATTTTTCATATGGAACAGTAATTCCTATAATATAAAAACAGTGGAAGGATTCTATGTTCTCCTTCCACTGTTCTGTCAGTTAGTATTTCATCGATTCGTTCCTATTAACTAATTTATTGAAGTGATTGCTGATACTGATTCCACAATGCCTGAACGCCTTCACCTGTAATATTTCTGCAGGCTGTATCCCAGCTCCAGGTTGAATAGTCCGAGGCTGTTCTATTAAGTTCAATTGCAAAAGTAGGTTTTTTATTATTTACAATCCATTCAATAAAGAATCCTGTCGTATTATATCCATCCGTCCAGTGTCCGCCCTTCCTAGGATACCTTTCAGGTGTAAAGCCCCTGGTAACATTTCTTACATAATCTGCGGTTCCTTCAATAAACCCAAAAAAATCAGTTCCCGGTTGGTAAGTTCCACAGTTCTTAGGAGCATATTGATAGCCATGAGTTCCTTCATGAGCCAATATGCCTGAGACCTCTTTTAACAGAAGTTCATTATTATTGCCATTACGATGATAGAAGTCTGCAATATACTGTGCACTGATACCTATGTAAATCTCAGGTGCATCACCATATTTCCATGCAACACCAGGACTGTTTTCTAAGAGTAAATTAAGCTTTGTAAAATTATTTCTCGCTTCACTATTATTATTATAAAGCTTTTTACAGATATCCAGGCAAGTATCTTTCATCATCTGCTCTACATTAGGAATTGCAGTTCTGAAGATATTTGAACCTTCGTGCCCCTTTGCATTGTCTATGAATACCACAGTCGGAGCCTGAAAATTACTCCAATCTCCAACAGGCGTAGAACTGGTTTTAATCCTGACAGATGACATCTTATCATTGCAATCATTCCCTACAAAAGTCGAGCTTGCAGTAAATGTCCATTTTGTACCATTAAAATTATTATTCTCATAGACTTCTACAGTCCAGCCATTGGGGATTCTTATTGAAGACACCCAATCATTTGGGATTCCCGCTGCATTTAATTGTTCCAATCTATAGTCCCCCGGTTGTAATGCTATTGAGTCTCCACGATAATCCCTGTCACGATAGAATACTGCTGCCAGAATCTTAACCGATGACATCTTATCGTTGCAGTCATTTCCTACAAAACTTGAACTTTGGGTAAATGTCCATTTTCTCCCTTCAAAATTATCATGTTCATAAACTTCTACAAGATACCCATTAGGTACTGTCAGTGAAGACATAATGTCATTTGGAAATCCTGCTGCGCTTAACTGGGCTGCTGTGTAATTTCCTACATTCAGTGCCACAGATATCCCCGTATTATTAGAGTCCTTATAAAAAGTAACTACACTTTCTGCTGCCTGCACATTCACTTTAGTCAGGCCCATAAAGAATAATGCCATAACTAAAAACACACTAAAAAACCTCTTTTTCATACATCTTACCTCCAATTTTTACTTTTTGATATAGCTGATTTCTGGCTTTTGCCAGGCAGGTTATTACTTAATTATACCTCCTTTCTTGTCAGTGACTGCTTATCTTATATAAATTTCCCACTGTTAATAAGTGAACCATGTAATTCACTAATTCATTCCCTTATATATGACAAATTGTAACATGATGCATACTTATTTTATTAAAATTTTCTTGTATCCTCTATCATATATCTATACATTCCTAGAAATATACAATACCAAAAAGAGCAGGATCCATTTAAATTGGTCCTGCTCTTTCTTTATTCTTAATTATTTGACTTATTCCTTACATGTGTTTTTATTGTAGATAAAAACATTGACTCTCATTTACAGAGATTAATCACTATTTTTTCTTAGCTGAAATAATCAGCATCATGGGTCTGCGAAGTTCATGTTCCATTCCTTCTACAGTGCGGATCAAATCTTCTGATGGCTGGGGTTCTACTACACCGGTTACTTCAAAGCCACCCTGTATCAAACCATTCAGATAAGTTGTAAGTGTTTTGTGATATTTGATTACTTTTTCCCCAAGAAAGTTGGCATCCCTTTTTCCTTCAAAAAAATAATTATCCACTGGAAAATGAAGAATATTTCCATATTCGTCATAATACCAATCCTGACTGCCATAAGCAGTAAAAACCGGATGTTCTACAGAGAAAATAAAGTCCCCGCCATCTGCAAGGCAGTGAAAGACTTTATCTGCAATCAGCTGGAAGGATTCAATATAGTGAAAAGCAAGAGAACTCATTACTATATCAAAGGTATTTTCATCAAAAGAGATATCTTCAATGGGCATTTGTATATAACAAATTTTATGATTTGTTTTTTCCCTGGCTGTCATAAGCATTTTCTGAGATATATCAACTCCTGTAACAGTTTTCGCACCGTGCTCCATTGCATATTGACAATGCCAGCCGAACCCGCAGCCTAGATCCAATACACGTTTATCTTTAAATTCGGGCAGCATTGATTCAAGAGTTTTCCATTCTCCCGCACCGGCAAGCCCTTTTGTTGAGCGATCCATCTTACTGTATTTTTCAAAGAATATCTTATCATCATATTTGTTCTGTTTCATTTTCATTTCTCCTGTACAAACAATTTTTTCTCTCTTATTCGTTGTTCGACCCTTGTGAACCGAATATAGCTACTTCCTGCCTGTCTAAATCGAACATATTATTATCCCATTTCAGAGTATTTTGAACATAACCCAGGGAATCTGCATTATATCTTCCGGCAATTCTTTGAAATGCCAATAATTCATATACATTATCTGAATCAAAATCTATTGGATATAAACCACTTATAGGATTTACCCAACCTTCAATGGGATCATACAGTTCCCCATTGTTATCATATACTTCATTCAAATAATCGGCATCCCTGAGGGTTAAATCAATAATATATTTTGTATTATTGGCAATACTTAGAACTTCCACTTTATAATTATCTTGATAAGTAACATTATATTTATACTGTTCATTATATATATCAGAGTCAAATAGCAGACGCAGGCTGTTATGGGCAAATGAATAAATATAGTAATAATATGTTCCGCCACTGCCTCCCGTTGCAATACTGATTAATATATCATCAATTCCATCTCCTGTAAAATCTCCCAGAAATAATTTAGGATCATACCCTATATTCTCCTTCAGAGGGATACTATAATAAATATCATTCTCACTGTTTTGTATTATAAGTCTTATATTCTGGACAACCGGGGTATCAGATGATGTTATGCCGGTAAGATATATATTATCTGCGATTCTGTCCCCATTTACATCACCACTTGCATGATCAACAATACTAACACTTCCCATATTGGTATTAAAATTATTATGAGTCATTACAGATTAAACCACCTTTACAAATTAGCTTTTCTGTATCATATTATGATGATAAGGACCAACTTGTTATTAATTGTTCCAGACCATTTTCTGATGTCAGTAATTCAAGATGATCAAATATCTTTTCCTCATCCCAGTTCCACCATTGAAGATTTTGCAGAAACTGAACTTTTTCTTTATCAAACCGTTTTTTTATGAATTGAGCCGGGTTACCGCCATAAATTGTATAAGGCTCAACATTCTTTACTACAGTTGAATTAGCAGCAATAATCGCCCCATCTCCAATCTTAACTCCCGGCATGATTGTTACATTTTGTCCTATCCAGACATCATTACCAATCACTGTATCACCCTTGAATGGCAACTGTTCTATTGTCGGGGTCACCTTTTCCCAGCCCCCGCCAAAGATATTGAAAGGATACGTTGTAATTCCATCCATCCTGTGGTTTGCACCATTCATTATAAATGTAATACCTTCTGCTATCCCACAAAATTTTCCTATTATTAATTTATCGCCCAGAAATTCATAATGATGATGAATGTGGCTATAAAAGTTCTCAGGTGATTCTTTATTATCACTATAGTAAGTATACTCACCTATTTCAACATTTGGCTTTTTAGGCAAATTGCGGATATAACATAAAGTTTTTATCTCTTCCCTGGGATAGAGTCTGTTCTTATCTGGTCCCTTCATTGTCAATCAATCCTTTCCAGAGCCGTCAGTTAAAATGTAATATTGACTGACGGCTCTTTAACTTCATTTACTTAAGATAAACTATCTTTGATCACATTTAATTTCTTGTCTTTGATCTCATAGACCACATCAGCAACATTGTCAAGAAGTCGTTTGTCATGAGTGATGAACACAATCGTCCCGGCATACCCTTTCATCAATGTTTCCAAAGCTTCTAAACTGGAGAGGTCGAGGAAGTTACTCGGTTCATCCATGAATAAAATATTATATTTGCCCAGTAGCATTTTAGCCAGTAACAATTTGATAATCTCACCACCACTTAGAACAGATAATTTTTTGCAGATATCCCTTTGTTCAAAGCCCATAGAGGCCAGTACAGAACGAATTTCTGATACATTATAATCACAGTCCTCTATCATAAATTCCATAATTTCCTGGTTGAAATTATATTTGTATCCACTTTGGGCAAAATAGCCGATTTTAGCCTTGGGAGAAATGGTAATACCGGCTTCCCTGTTTAATATCATTTGGATCAAGGTTGTCTTACCTGCTCCATTCCCTCCGGTCAACGCTACCTTTGCTCCAAGAGGAATATGAAAGGAGGCATTTTCTAACAATATTTTATCACCAAATCTTTTACAGATTTCTGCCCCACTGATTGGATATGGATTATGAAGTTCCAATACCTTGCTCTGTCTGAAACGGATGGTCGAAATACTTTCAGGTGCTTTTATGTCACCCAGAGCAGTAATCTTATGTTCTATAGATTTAGCTGCACCATACAATTTCTTTTGCTTACTTCCTATTGTTTTCTGATGTGCCAGTCGTCCCCCCCTTTCCGTACTGTTTTTCCTGGCAGCACTTTTTGCTTTCTGATCTATTTTACTTGCTTGCTTTCTTTTTTCCGCGGCTGCCTGTTCTAGTCGATCACGTTCTGATACAAAACGGTCATATTTCACAGCCTGCATTTTGCGTTCCTCCTCTTTCTGGTACATATAGTCAGAATAATTTCCCCAGTATTCATTGATCTTACCATCTTTTAGTTCCCATATTTTATCTACTACTTTATCCAGAAAATAACGGTCATGGCTGATAATTAACAATGCACCTGAAAAATATTTTAACTGTCCGATTAGAAAATCAATTCCTTCCCGGTCTAAGTGACTGGTAGGTTCATCTGCAAAAATACCATGTACCTGATCCGAAAGAGCCTGTGCTATCTTAACCCTGGTTTCTTCCCCGCCACTCATATTCTTTAACTCCTGCTTAGTAATACCCAATTTACCCATAAGTGCAAAATCTGATACCTCTTTCGACTCAATTTCATCTAACTGAGGGATATAGGTAAATCGCCCAAAACGAGTTATACTGCATTCAGGCAGAATTAAGTTTCCCAAAAGGACTTTTAGTAAAGTACTTTTTCCTGCACCATTTGCTCCAACGAGTCCAATACGATCATAATCGTATAGTTCCAATTCATCAATATTTAAAACATCCCGTCCTGTATATTCTACACCAATATTTTTTGCTTTTATTAATAATTCCATTTTTATTTCCTCCTGTCAGAAATCGCACGTTTTCATTCCCATATTCGCAGAAAAATTCCTGCGATTTAAACAGAAAGGATTATATGAATATATAATACATAAATGCTCCTCCTTGATATCGCTTTACCTTATCTCTCTTTATAATAAACAGACTTGGTCTGAAGTCTCTTGACTAAAACCCCAATTTTTATTGCATAAAAAGGGTTGCAAATGAACCTGACTTCATCTGCAACCCTTAAATCTATATATTAATAGTTGAACATTAAAACCACACCCGGTAGTTGTTTAATGTCCATAATAGGATACAATTAAAAGTATATGAATGTTCATTACAAGATTTCAAAATAAGGTATCAAAAATAAACCTAATTCATAGGCTAATCCTTATTTTTATTTAGTTAATCATTAAACTAAATGGCGAATTCTCATCTTAACTATGAACATTCCTAACCCTCTTTTCTTTATATTTGACTTCAGTGTAACACATATTAAGGTGATTAACAATACAGATCTAATTCCCCACCAGATTTTTACTCCAACAGAGAATTAAAAGCTATAATTTACCGTGGAACATTTCTTTATCAAATTCTGGATTGAAGTAATAAAAGTTCTTGCTGTCCAACTTATCCTTTGTCTTCTCCAAGGCTTCTCCAAATCTCTGAAAGTGTACGACTTCTCTGGATCGAAGGAATTTTAGTGGTTCTTGAACTTCAGGATCTGGAATCATTCGAAGCAGGTTGTCGTATACTGTCCTTGCCTTTTGTTCCGCTGCCAGATCTTCTGTTAAGTCAGTGATTGCATCTCCTTTAGACTGGAATTCGATCGCTGTAAATGGCAGGGATGATGCAGCCTGAGGCCAAAGAGCAGTGGTATGATCGATATAATATGCATCAAACCCGGCTTCTTTTGCCTGTTCAATAGTCAAATTCTTTGTTAGCTGATATACCATGGCACAGATTATTTCCATATGCGCCAATTCCTCCGTGCCAATATCCGTAAGAAGACCGCCTACTTCTTTGACAGGCATAGTATAACGTTGTGACAAATACCGCATGGATGCAGACAATTCTCCATCCGGACCTCCATACTGGCTGATAATAAGTTGCGCTGTCTTCGGACAGGTCTTTGTTATCTTCACCGGATACTGGAGCCGTTTTTCATAAATCCACATTTACACACACGCTCCTTCCCAAGGCATCGGTCCTTCCTGCCAGCAGAAACTGATTTCGCTATCACTTATGCAGAAAGGAATGCAAGGTCTTGTCAATGGATAAAATTCCTGTGCAAATTGCTTTTTAAGTTGATCACATTCTTTTATCTTTTCACGATACAACTGAATTGCCTGTATATCTTTTTCATGGGTGTCTAAATAAAGTGTCAGATCATCCAGAAAGAAGCTGATTTGAGTGATCTTTGTCATCAGCTGTTCCCTGTCAGACTGTTCCTTCGTCTTGCCTGCATTTCCCTCACTGGAAGCAATGGGATTTATACTAGTCAACACAGATTCTGCTGCAAAAAATGGTTTGTTTAAATCATGGAAAATGGTACCTATATTCATTGCTTCTTCTTCGCTATACAATTCGCCCCATTCCTGAACTGGTACATTTACAATTGCTAAATAATTTCCAGACATAGTAAGCTCCTTTCCTGTAAATATTATTTATATAATCAAATATATTTTTAATATATTAAGATTACATTTTTAGTATCTGCAAAAAAAGAATTTCTACATTGGAAATCACTTCATTTTTATCTTATGTTAAAAAGCCTGGTTCAATAATAATCTCTGCAGCCTTTCTATATTGCTCCGCCTTCCCAGATCACAGATTTCAATAAAAGCACAGTACTTATCTGCAAGAACAACAACATAGGATTCTTTATACCTTGGAAATCTTAAAGTGAGGGGCCACATATGTTTGCTAATAATATCTTTCTCTATGTCATTCATATTAAAATAGAGTTTTGCATTATCCAGGGCAATCTGAGGATGGGTAAGGCCATGCCATCCCTTTCTGTTTTCTCTTTCTTTATCATGCCAGTCATAGAGAAAAAAATCATGCAATAATCCACCTCTGGCAGCAGCCCGCCAATCCAATCCCAACTTTCTGCTAAGCAAGTAGCTGTAATAAGATACATGTATGCAATGTTCCAGACAATCAACTTTTTTATGCTGCACATAATTTCTCATGGAAAGTACCTTTTTATTTTCTACGAGCTCACGAATGCATTCCAGATACTCTTCATCCATCTGTGAGTCAGATTTAAGTCCTAATTTTTCAATCACCCAATTCATCATTCTTTGATCCTCCAAAATCCTCAATATTACACATAAAGCTGAAACTCTTCCATTTCATCCGAGAATCCCATATAAGCATAATTTGGCCATCAAATTGACCACTCATATGATTCTTAGGCAACATTATAATATACATATGCGTAAAAAACAATATATGACATCTAAAGCTGGCAGCTCCCAATTTTCATAATTAGCCGCAATATGGAAAGTCTGCTTGATATAATAAAATTTTTATGCTATTTTACTTATAGAAAACTTACTTTCCATAAGTTTAATGATGAGGTAATTTTTTGACCGGAAGAAATCTTTATCTATGAGGAGGAAGAAGAATGAAAAGAAAGGCAACTGTAATAAATCACTCCAAGAATCGTAAGGAGGCGAAGAAATTTTGAGCTATATAAGGAAAAAATTGAGCAGTAACAGTCTACAAGAACGGATTCTTTTTTCTTTGATGTTTTTTCTGATTTTATTTTTTGGAACTACAGTGATTAGTTATTTCATACTTCCCGAGGGATTTCTAAAAAATAAAAATCCCTTGCAGAGCTGGAACACTTCTAACAATACTCTTATTCTCATATTTCAGATATTTTTTTAT
The DNA here is from genome assembly GCF_003752155.1 of Mobilisporobacter senegalensis. Taxonomy (GTDB): domain Bacteria; phylum Bacillota; class Clostridia; order Lachnospirales; family Lachnospiraceae; genus Mobilisporobacter; species Mobilisporobacter senegalensis. The sequence continues at coordinate 111,544 of NZ_RJVG01000012.1, forward strand.
AATATGCTTTCTGTTTTGGTTATCGTTTTAGGAAGTCTTTTTGGTCAAAAAAAGGAATCAGAAACAAACTATCTTTCTGTAGGGTATCTTGCCTTCTTTATGCTGATTTTTCAGAACGGAATTGTGTTAGGAACATGGTCATTTTCCATGGCAGGTCCAGCAGTTCCTCTTCTTGACAGGATTATCCGCACCTTTGATATTGCCCATAAAGCAGGTCTTTGGGAGATGATGGGACAATTACTCATTACCTGTTCCATTGCACACATTGCTGTAATACTGACGAACGGTAAAAAAACTGTAACACGTAAAGTCAGGGATATTCGTCTGACAAAAGGAGAAAAGATGGTATTAATGACAGGGATCGTTTTCATGCTGGCAGGAGCAATAATTGAGGGTATTGCCATTAATACCATCCTTTCTTAAATTATCACGAATAATTCTGACTTAATTTATTATAAATAAAGCTGATCAAAAAGCAGAGACCTCCTCCTGCTATCAATGCAAGAACTCTGGTAATTGAATTTTCCTGATTCAGATCCACTAATATGAACTTTGCCACCATTATGATAGTTAACACTAACCCATACTGCCTAATGCTCTTATTTCTCAGCTTGAATCCTGCAGATATGCTTCCGATTGCCACTATCAGTCCGACTATGCTATATGCTACTGATACTATGCCTAAATCTGAAAATGACCAGAGTATTGTCCAGGTTAACATTAAATATTTCATGACAATCCATATCCCTGTGAATGGCTTTTTTCTGCCCCCACCAGAAAGAATCATTCCGCTTTGTATCAGGGCAATTGCAATTGTGGCCAATGTAAATATCAGTTGCAGAACTACCCCGTCCCCGGATCCTATTCTCTGCAGTCCATAAAAATATAATACCGTCGAGAATAAATAAAGTAACCTCTCCATTTCTTTATCCTCTTCCAACGTATTGTTTATACCAAAGAATTTAAACTGTTCACTCTTCCAATTTTTGAAATAACCGATTTTTAATAAAGCAATGATAGCACTGACAGCAACAAAATAGCCGGCAGCATCGTCCGCATATCTACTTATGTATGGTACATTCATATAGTTTATGATATTGGAAGGTATTCCAAAGCCATTAAGAATGATTACTATGATACCCATCGTTTTTAAGGCGTTGATCTGGGCATATTTTTTTAAACTGCTGCTTTTCCATAATACATATACCAGCACTCCCAACTGAATTATTCCATAAACGGAGCATATTAAATTATCTGAATCACCACTGATCAGGAAAAGGGAATCCGCTAAAATGATCAGCCCTATTAAGAAGGATTGGTTTTCCCCCTTAAAGACTTTCTCGCTCACAATCAGTAATAATCCTATCAGAATGATACCTGTCGGTACTTTATATAATTCTATATTGATTGCCAGAGAAGTGATGACCAATATGACTGTATAGTATCTCGTCAACCACTTTTCTATTCCTTTATAAAATACATTATTTAATATGAACTGTATCAGATTAGCCATAAAAAATAGCAGGTAGCAAGTGACCCCTTTCATATTCAGATAATTGCCACTTAAGTTACTTATATATAAAACTGTCAATATGGTTGTGATTACACTGCCCACAAGATAGACGGGAATGATATCTGTATTATTAATCGTCTTATAAAATAGATTTAAGAGCATATATATGATAATAATTACGGCGGTCTGCAAGGTATAGCTGTTCAATAGTTGTTCTGATCCAAATGCTCCGTCCATACAGCATCGGATTAATATGGTTGCATAGCTTACTATTGATAGAATTATACTGGTCATGAATTCCCTTTTATTGCTTTTAAATGTTTTGTATAGCATTACTGCGGAAATACTCGATGTAAATATTATCATTACCAATAATTCCATATCTCCCTGCATAAGTACCAGTCCTAACATCAATGCAATGTAACTACCTATATATGCTATTATCGTTGTAAAGAACAGATTAGTATACCGGGAAGACAGTATGAAGAACACTGCCCATATACCAGCCAGAAGTATGGACATATTATTACCGATCAGATGAAATGCCATATTAGCCGATAATATGGCAATGAACGACAGACCGGCTCCTGTTCCAAGAATAATCGATGTTATCGGGTTCTTCTTTGTCCTTATGAGCCAAAAACCCAGAGCAGTCAGTGCGATGCCGGCCAATGCTATTATCGACAATTTTAGTTCCGGTGTCATTCGGTTCCATACTAATCCGATAAAAGAAATTGCACCTACAAAAATAAGCATTGCTGCCAATGCACCTATAAGATATTTTCCAACCAATGCTTCCTTATCCTTACTGGTTCGTTTCTTCTCTTCTTTCTGTTGATTTTTCATTAATTCAACAGATTTCTTCCTGATTGCTTCATTTTGTGTTAATATATTTTTTTCTGTTTGCAGTTTTACTGTTTCTAATTTTTCAATTTCTGATTTTTTTATGATATCTTCTAAATGAGCTACCCTTTGTTCCAGTTCAGTTATCCTATCCTCTGATGATTTCATTTTATCCCCCATTTTCTCCATTTGTCCTAAGTATACAATTAACCATATTTTAACATCACCCGTTTCTAATTACAACATTTATCTGATGACTACCAGCTGTAACACTTCCACTTCTAAAGTGAGAGAAATGGTCCTCTTTAAAAACAGAGACGGGCACCAGATTTTTCATCAGGTACCTGTCTCTATTTAATTTATTTTTATTACAATAAAAATCTTAGGAAATATAACGAAAACCTCTGTAAATTGCGTCATCTGATTGCTCTGGCAGCTCTTTCTCATCTTTCTCGGATAAATCAGAAGCAATTGGAGAGAAATGATTTTTGGTTTCTATCAGCCCCTGAGGAAACGAAAAGATATTTTTAGGATCATATTTTAGTTTTATTTTAATCAGTGAGTCTGCGTGCTCTCCATAGTATTCCATTCGATAATCAGGGAGTCTTCCATAAGGGAAGTTGATATAAGACCCTGTAGTTGCCGATTCAAGATATGGAAATTGATCATCGATCCACTCCCTGTTTTCCCTGGCATATCGATTCTCTTCCCAAATCGTCTCCAGCCATAGAATATACTTTGCCCTCCGATAATAAAATGCCGTATCATTAGTGCCTGTCTCTGCCACTCTTCCACCCAGGGCATACAAGGATAGTCCTGTAAAAACAGAGCCCTGAGGACGCTCTTTGATCAATCCGGTGAGCTCTGATATCTCACTAGAGGAAAGATTTCTTACTGCAAAACGACTGACCGCCTGAAACTTTTCAAAAGGAGGATATACACCTCCAATAATTGTTACTGCCTCCAGAAAAGTCAGATATTCAAAATTATATACTGCTTCTTTAAGCTCCAGAAAATCTGCCAGCATTTCCTTTGCCTCATCTGGCTCACCATAGAAGATTCCTCTGACCAGCATAGCCAGTTCATCATGAACTGAATTATAGATCCGTGAAATCAATGTCATCCTTTCATCGGCTGTATTAAGCCATTCCTGCCAGGTTTGAAGGAATTTTTCCTGTTCTTCTGAACTGACCTTTCGATAATCAATTTCAATCAGAGTAACTTTATTTACTGGTCTGGGAAGCCGAAAACACATAGATACAACTACTCCATAATTTCCTCCTCCTGCACCACGACATGCCCAAAAAAGATCAGGGTTTATAAAGCAATTTGCTTTCAGCACTGTTCCTTCGTAATCTACTATTTCAATCTCCTCCAGATTATCACAACCAAGTCCAAGATAACGGCAGGACAGCCCCCAGCCTCCTCCGAGTACGTATCCGCTTACACCAACCGTAGGACAGGTCCCTCCTGGAAAAGGATAACCCTTTGAGGTTACGAACTCGTATACCTGTTTATTATTTACTCCGGCCTCAACATATAACCGGTTATTACAATCATCAATACACATACTGTTTAATGCGCTTGTATCAATAACCAGGGTACAATCTCCATTAGAGTAGCCTTCATAATTATGTCCTCCATTTCGTATCCGAATTGGCACCCTGTGCTTTCGTGACCAGATTACTGCATTTGATACGTCCCGTTTATTCTTACAGTATACTATGATTAGGGGATATTGCTGCACTGCCCTGTTAAATCCCTGTCTTGCCTCATTATATATGGGTTCGAACGGTGTAACAATGTCTCCGGTTAATCCACACAAAAAGTCATCCATAATTCACATCTCCCGTCTTAAAATATCTCAAAGTTCGAGCTGATATTATTATATGACTGGGATTGGCTTTTGCTGTCAGGTATTTAGTGGCTTTCGTTTCAACCTCTTTGGCTGCTTCCTGTCCTATAGCTGGCTTCTTACGGCTTCTGCTGCCTTTACCAAATTCTTAAGACTGGCTTTGGTCTCTGGGATTCCTCTTGTTTTCAAACCACAATCCGGATTCACCCACAATTTATTTTTATCAATCTTTTCAAGCATCTTCTCCAGTGTCTGGGTGATTTCATCTACTGTTGGGATTCTTGGGGAATGGATATCATATACTCCGGGGCCGACCTCTGTTTCGAAATTGCTTTTTTTCAGAGCATTAATAATATCCAGTCTGGAGCGTGATGCTTCAAAAGAAATAACATCCGCATCCATGTTATCAATATCTGTCACAATCTCTTCAAATTCACTGTAGCACATATGTGTATGAATTTGTGTTTCCGGTTTTACCCTGCTGTGACAAAGGCGGAATGCAGGAATTGCCCAGTCCAGATATTCTCTATACCAGTCATTCTTTCTGATTGGCAGTTTTTCTTTAAGAGCAGCTTCATCAATCTGGATAATCCTAATCCCTGCTTTTTCCAGGTCACACACTTCATCACGAATGGCAATTCCGATCTGATATACCATCTCCTGAAGGCTTATATCTTCTCTTGGGAATGACCAGTTTAGTATGGTAACAGGACCAGTGAGCATTCCTTTTACCGGCCTTTTTGTAAGCCCCTGTGCATATACAGAGTAATGAACTGTAATCGGTCTGATACGTTTTATATCACCAAAGATGATTGGCGGTTTCACACATCTTGTACCATAGGATTGAACCCACGCCTTCTCCGTGAATATAAAACCTGCAAGATTTTCACCAAAGAATTCAACCATGTCATTCCGTTCATACTCTCCATGTACCAATACATCCAGTCCTAATTCTTCCTGTTTTCTGATACATTCCTCTATAAAAGCAAATACCTTTCTATCATATGTTTCCTTGTCTATTTTACCTTTTCGATAGCTGCTCCGATTCTTTTTCACTTTCTGGGTTTGAGGAAAAGAACCAATCGTGGTAGTCGGAAGCAAAGGCAGTGCAAACTCTTTCTTCTGAAGTTCCTCCCGTTCCTTTCTATTCATTTCTCTTCTGAAATCACCTTCTGAAAGGGCCATGACATTAGCCTGAACTTCTTTATCCTTATATGATCTCTCCGATTCAAAGATCTGCCTGTTATTATCATACTCTGCAAAAGCTTCAAAATCACCGCTTTCTGTCATTATAGAAAGCTCCTGAAGCTCTCTGAGTTTTTCCTTTGCAAATGCAAAATATGTCTTCACATCAGCCTCCAGTTTTGTCTCATTTTCAAGAGTATATGGTACATGGAGCAAAGAACAGGAAGTGGAAATCACCACATGTTCTGCCTGTTTTCTAATCTCCAAAAGCAGATCCAGCGTCTTTTTATAATCACATTTCCAGATATTCTTGCCATTAATAACTCCGGCAAACAGAATTTTATTATCTGGGAATCCGTTTTCTTTCAATAGACTGGCTGTCTTCTTCCCCTCCAGAAAATCCAGTCCGATTCCGTCAAACTCCAGGGACAGAATCTGCCTGTAACAGTCTCTCACATCTCCGAAATATGTCTGAATCAAAACTTTAACATTATTTTTACTTCTTAAGATTGCCTCATACAACGTCACAAACAGTTTAATATCTTCTTCGGACAGATCCATTACCAATGCAGGCTCATCTATCTGAACCCACTTTGTACCAAGCTCATTCAACTTATAAAGGATATCTTCATATGCCTTGACCACCTGTTCCACAAAATCAGCAGCAGTTCTGCTCCCATTATATTTTGCAAGTTTTAAAAATGTAAAAGCTCCAATAATAACCGGTTTTGTTTCAATACCCAATGCCTTTGCCTCTTCATATTCATCAAATGGTTTGCTGCCGAAAAGCTTAAGCTGTATACCATCATTCAATTCCGGTACCATGTAATGATAATTGGTATTGAACCATTTTTTCATTGTAAACGCCTTTACATCCCCCTTTTCCCCCTGATATCCTCTTGCCATGGCAAAATAAGTATCCTGTTCATCAAGTCCTAACTTCCTATATTCTTCCGGAACGGCATTCAGTAAAACAGCCATATCCAGCATCCCGTCATAAAAAGAAAAATCATTGGACGGTATATAATGGATTCCATTACTTTTTTGCAGCTGCCAATGCTCTTTTCTTAAGCTTTCTGCTGTTTCATCCAGTTCTTCTTTTGTTATCTCTCCACGAAAATACTTCTCTGATGCAAATTTTAATTCTCTTAACTTCCCGACTCTTGGAAAACCGATTACTGCACTTTTCATTGTTATCCTCCATACGTATTTATTTTAAATTTCTTTTTTCATATAGTATAAGTTACTTTTTTCCCACTGAAAAATACAAAAAAATATATGTTTGATATAGTTTTAAACTATATCAAACATATATTTACGGCTTAATATTATACCAATCTGTGAAACAGTACAATAACGTATTTCTACTGAATAGATTTAAATACATGCTTTTTTAATGCTTCCATATATGCCTTCCCATACCTGCTAAGGGACATATTCCTCTGCATGATTGTCCCCACCCTCATATGCTCATCTACCATAAGGGGCCTGGCTATGATATTCTCCCCATTCAACTCCTTGCTGATGACTCCTGTACTAACGGTATAACCATTTAACCCAACTGCAAGATTAAATAATGTAGCCCTGTCTCTTACTTTAATATTTTTATTACGATCGAGAGTACTAAGTATTTCCTCTGAAAAATAAAAAGAATTATAATCCCCCTGTTCAAAGGAAAGATATGGATATTCCTCCAGTTCCTCCAGGGTAATCCCATCTCGATCAGACAATGGATGCTTTGAACTAATGAACACATGCGGTTTCGCCACAAAGAGTTCTTCAAATTCCAGGCCATTTTGCTTAATAAGTTTCATAATCACTTCTTCATTTTTAGATGAAGTATACAAAATTCCTATTTCACTTTTCAATCTGCTTACATCCTCAATAATCTCATAGGTCTGAGTCTCCCTGAGGGTAAAATCATATTGATTTCCACCAAACTCACGAATAACATCTACAAATGCATTTACTGCAAAAGAATAATGTTGTGTAGAGACAGAAAATCTGGGACTTTGTTTCTTTATATTCAAAAATTTTTCTTCTAACAGGTCCGCCTGTTCAAGCACCTGTCTGGCATAAGCAAGAAATTCGTCTCCTTCATTTGATACCACGATACCCTTATTTGTCCTATGAAATATAGTGATCTGCATTTCGTTTTCCAGATCTTTAATGGCATTGGTAAGACTTGGCTGGGAAATAAACAATTCTTTTGCAGCATCACTGATTGTTCCCTTATCTGCAACTGTCACCACATATTTTAGCTGTTGTAATGTCATTACTATTATCTCCTTTTATTTGCCATTCTTTCCTCAACTTGCTTCCCTTGTTACCACCAATCATCATTATTATTATCGTCTCCACTACAAAGCTATATGCTCTTTTTATTCATATCCCTGATATAAAAAGCAACCTGATAAGGAAATAATTCATCCATATCACTCAGGTCACAGCCCAGAATCCGCTTAATATTCTGAATACGGTAATTCACTGTATTTCTATGGGTAAAAGTCTCTTCAGCAACCCGCATAAGACTGCGATCATTCTTTATATAGCTTTTCAGGGTGCTGACATAACTGGAACCATGTGCTTCATCATATTCTTCTAAAGGTCCTAATATTTCATTGGCATAGCTGGTAAGAAGATTCGTATCATCAATGGAAAAAAGTATTTTAAAGAAACCCATTTCATCGAAATGTATCATTTCTTTTCCTGTTCCTATTGACATCTTCATTGCCGTTCTTGCTCTTTTATAGCTGAAAGAAAGATTTTCAATATGGTTTATGCCTGGTCCAATACCTAAATGGAAGCACTTCTCCTTTGCAAAATGAGAAAAGCTCTGCATGATCAGCCTCGGTAGCTCCATATGTTGTTTATCCTTTCTGTTATTAAGAATAAGCACCAGAAAATCTTCCATTCGGATAAGTCCATAGGATGCATTGATTTTATCATTTCCCTTCCATAAACCAAATAAATTTTCAAGCTTTATTATAGCCTGGTTGTAATCCAGTTCATCTCCTATTGTCTTCTTTACGCTAATACAAAAAACCTGAAAGTTTCCTTCAATGTCATATTTCTCTCCTAATACCTGCCTGATATCCTCTTGTGCATAGCGTCCCTGAATAACTTCCCGAAAGGCATTCCCTATTTTTTTTTCAAATTGCTTCTGATCAATAATTCTCATACAGTAAGCCTGAATCAGTTCAGTGATAGACATTTCCCACGGCATTTCAAGCAGAGGGAAATTATGTATCTCGCACCAGTCAAGTACTTCTTGTGGAATACCCTGCAAATACATCCCGGTATTAATAATAATACCTGCACATTCATCTTTCGCCATTTCCTGAACTAACTTCAGCAGCCATCCAGGCTGGTCTGCTTTCATGCCTGTTGTTATAGCCAGTTCCTCTCCGTGGAATCTGGATACAATTGTTTCATCCTCTAACATATGCACCCAGCTTACTACTGTATCCATGCCTGCTTTCCCCGCAGCTATCTTAAGCCGAAACTGTTCCTTTGTCTCTTCATACAGTTCCCAAAAACGTACCGCCATTCTAACTGATCTCCTCTCTTAATATTTTATCATAAATCCAATACCTATTCACATAAACACGAACATTAGTTTTGTATTTCAAGTACAAATTTTGCCTCTATATTCAGACTAGCAGATCATATACAAAAAGTCAATTTTTACATATAATTAAATCGTAGAAAAGGATATTACATTGATTATTGATAGAATGAAGGAGGTAAGCTTTATGTATATTGGCAGCACAAGTTTATACTTAGATTTCATAAAATATAATACTAAAGTTCCGGCAAGCTGGATTACTTCTGAAAAATATGAAAATTGTGAAGATTTTTATCATTCTTTGGTGGCAAAAAATAAACGAAAACTCTTTTTCAGAAAAAAATAGAAATGTACATTGGATTACTAAACAAATATTTAAATAAGCCTGTCGCTATGACAGGCTTAAATTATTTCAGGATTTATCCTGAGTTAAACATCTGATACCTTCTCAATTTTAATAAATCATTATTGCCCCGCCCTTTTCTTTGTACCCGGTCGCCCAAAGTTCATGGAATGAAAGCCAATGAAAATTTCCATATGTAGCGATTTTTACATAAAAGTCATTCTCAAATTTCTCATAGCCCACAATTAAAAACCAATGCCATGTAAAGTACCTGAAATTAGGACTCTTATGTTTTAAAAGTAGAAATGGTACTGCCCTGTTATTATCAATTTGCCTTTGTATCTCGGATGCAGCTTCTTTAGACTGCATTTCACCAGGATATTCTTTTAGTTTTAGATTCCTTTCACCAACATCCTTAAAATATTCCTGTAACCCCTCTATAAACATCCCTAATGTTTTGATTCCTCCAAACCGGGGCCTTAAATAAGGTTTCATGGTCATACAGAACTTAATATACTCTTCCTTATTCAGCTCATCATAAGGATATAAATGGCTTTTATTATCATTTAAAGCCATATTTATACAGGCATCACATGCCGTGGCAGCTGCACATCCACCCAGTTTCATCATCGGATCCCGAAACCAGGTCTGATTCCCGCCAAATGAATTTTCTATATTGAAATAAGGTAATTCTTTCCTCATCTTTTCTCCTTATCATTCTTTGACTACATATGTTATTCCAACATTATAGATGATTTCCGGATAAAATCAATAGTAAATTCATTCATAAAATTCACTATTTTTCTGGTCTTTATTCTTTTATTGGATAATTGCTTTCCCTGAAATATATTATTATTGTAAACACTAAAAGCAGTATATCTATAGTAAATGTAATCATATTCCCATGAAACGGAAGAATGCCTATATTGGCTATGACTCCTAAAATAAAGATAAGTATCATTCCCCCTAACATTCCTGTTAAACTCATCATACTTTGCTTTATAAGCTGTGTCTCTTCCTGCCAATCATAATACGCCATTCTGTTTCCAATAAAAATACCGGCTACTGCAGTAAACAGAGAAAAAGCAAAGGGGGTCAATATCATCAGTAACATCCCAATAAAACTTACTTTTAAGGAAATGCTCATCAATATGGCACATACTGCAGATGTTGGAATCGTAAAAGTCAGATTGGTCAACAAATAACTGTCATATAATACTTTTGGTGAGATGGGCAATGATTTGACCAGCCAGATATTTTTTCCCTCCAGTGCAAGGGAAATTGAGGCTGTATTAGTCATACATACCATAACAGCGATAACATAGCCTGCTGCATTTTTTACAATAGAGATATCATCCGGCATACCCAGGCTTTGCATCACGCTCTCCGGTCCTGCAATCAGTACTGCAACAGACAGAAGTACCGCAAGTACACAACCAATCAGCATATTAGTGGCACATACCGTAGATTTTAAAATACGTAAAATTGTTTTCTTATAAAGTGAAGAAAGTATACTGCCATGATGCAATGTTTTGATTTTATAATCGTCTCTGCTCCTATGGGAGGTTAAAGCAGTGTTGATCTGCCTATATCCCATGGATAGAATTAGAACAAAAAGTATATACAAACTGATGGAAATTCCAGCAAACATAAGGAAAGAACTAATTCTTTCCTCCACTACTGCATCTGAAAAAAGCTTTACCGGTGGATACACCTGATTCAAACTGTCCGAAATGACAGGGGCCATGTCTAAAAAAGCTTCCTCTTTGATATGTCCGGTTTCAGGATCAATTATTTTATTAAGCCCCATGTCTGATGTTGTGGCTGTCATGGAAAGCGCTAAAAGCCCTATAACAGATGTAATACAAAGAATCGTAGAGACTGGACCTGCATATCTGGATTTTGATGAAAATGCCGTAATTCCTGCTCCGAAAACAGATGCAATGATAGTAGGGAGCAGGCAGGTCAAAAAGATACCTCCAATCCACATGATGTAAGAACCTGGGGAAGGTTTGGAAAACCAGGCATAAACAGCTCCCATTGGAAGCATTACAAGCATTGTAAAAAACAGATTCCAAATATACATGTTTAAAAAACGGCTGTGAATAACAGTCCTTACAGATACTGGAAAGGACATGACCATGTCAAAATCCTTAAATCCAAAAAATTCTCCATTTGTTTTAAACATGGTAAAAACAAGAGTAATCAGGCTGCTCATGACCATGGAAATACCAGGAATCAGTTCCGTCAATCCAAGATGTGCATAACCATAGGCCATGATACCACAATAACTGACCATTACAATAAAGCAAAAGGCAATAGCCGCTGTTGTTGCAATCTTTCCATTCCTTTTGTGAGTATCTTTTTCATAGAGAAAAATATTAATTCCAAGCTGGGCCATCAGACGATTTTTCACAAGAAGCCAACATAAATTCTTCTGTTCTCTTTTTGCTTTTTTCATATATTACACACTTCCTTCTTTGTTTCTCTACTTTTCCTGTTTCAATACTTCCATGAAAATTTCCTCCAAAGAGCCGCCCTCTTTTTCCTTCAGCATTTCCTCCATGGTTCCTGCAAAAGCAATTTTTCCATGATGAATCATTGCTACTTTGTTACAAAGTTTTTCTGCAACATCCAACATATGAGTAGAAAAGAAAATGGCACTGCCGCAGGCACAGAGTTCATACATAATTTTCTTCAATACAACAGCTGCTTTTGGATCCAGTCCTACAAAAGGCTCATCTAAAACAAGCAATTTAGGATCGTGTATGACGGCAGATATAATGGCAAGTTTCTGCTTCATACCATGGGAATATGAGGAAACTAAGTCTCCAAGATTTCCGGTGATTTCAAAAGCATCTGCATATTTCTTGATTTTCTCTTCCCGAGCAGCTGCCGAAATCCCAAAAATATCGGCAATAAAATTCAAATACTGGATACCTGTTAAATGCTCATATAAATCTGGATTATCTGGTATATAAGCAATAACTTTCTTACAAATTACCGGCTCTTTTTTGATAGAATGCCCATCCACCAGAATTTCTCCTTCTTCATAATCAAGAACTCCAACTACAGCTTTAATTGTTGTACTCTTTCCGGCTCCATTATGGCCAATAAATCCAAAGATATCTCCTGCCTTTACCTGAAGACTGATATTATCTACAGCTTTTTTGCCTCCCTTGTATGTCTTGCTGAAATTATTGATTATTAACATTTCACACATCCTTCTCTTAGTTTAAACTACATTATCCACAAACTTCTCTCTGTAAGCGTTTCTTTAACTCTTTATACTCTTCTTCTTCAAATAAACTGGAAAGTGCAGGATTTTCATACATCTTAAAAATGTCTGCAATGACCAGTTTCTTATTTCTAACCGGTTCTGCACCCAGGTCCAATTCATCGAACCACTCATCAAGTTTTGTGAAAAATTCGTCTCCATGCAGTCTGACCCCTTGATTTATCATATAAATACTGCAATCCGTGAACTTTTTAAGTTCTCCTAATGCCTCCGGTATCTTTTGCTGCAGGCAGTAAAAGATAGTTGCCTGATAAAAGACCAAAAGTGATATATTGGGATGGAGCCGGTCTGTTTCAAATATCTCAACTACCTTTTCCAACCTTTTTAAGATGAGTTCTGCAAGTTCCGGATCTGATAAATGCATTGACAGGTAATTGACACCGCTCCCAAGAATTCCAAGCAGATTTGTCAATATACTGATTTGTGCTGTTTTTTCAGCCTTTTTGGTTTCTCCGGTCATCTGATAAGCCTGGATCAGCAGTCCATCACTTTGTCTTGTCAGCCTCTTAGGATCAAGTATTTCCTCCAGACTTTCAATCGCCTCCTGTGTCTCTTTCATCTGAATCTGAACCATCGCTTTTAACACAACTGCGTCACTGCTAAGACCTGTGCTCTCACTTTCTGTGATGATCCTGTCACATAGTCTCATAATAGATTTAAGTATTTCTTTTTGTCTGCTCTCACTGCCAGCCATATTAAAATGATTCATCCATAAAATCACTATCTGCATTAATAATGGATAACAGGAATAATACTCCTTTACCAGTTCATTTGTCTTTGTCATAACCTCTTCAAAAGGAAGATTAGCGAAATCGGAAGCCAGTTCATGATAGCATTCCTTTATTTTCTCTTTTGTCATCTGTGCTTTGAAACCAAGCAGCTGGTCTACGCTGACATTAAAATAGGATGCCAGCCTTGGTAACAGCGTAATATCCGGATAATTCTGCCTATTTTCCCATTTTGATACCGATGCTTTCGAGATACCAAGAAATTCTGCAAGCTCATCCTGTGTCACCTTATATTGATGTCTCAGTTCTATAATATTTTCTGCTAATTGAAGTCGATTCAAAAAGTTCATCCTCCTTCTATAAACTCGTAAGCTGTAATGACCCTTGTATATAATTTGATCTTTGCTTGACTCTGATATTAATATAATTCAAATATTCTATAATAACAATAGAGTTTTGGTTAACTTTTCTCTACAAAATCAACCAAAAGGAAACTATTTGTGATCGTAATGTGAAATTTTTAATTCCGTTTTTTCAAACCACAAAATAATAAAAATGGAATTTACTCTTGCACATAGTTTTTGCTATTATTTTCCTAAAATGATTTTTTAAATTCTTTTTTTTATGTTTTAGTTGCGTTTAGTCCTGCACAAAAATATAGTATTAGTGTGATCTCTGCCCTTCTTT
>NZ_RJVG01000013.1 GCF_003752155.1 Mobilisporobacter senegalensis
GTTAGTTTAATCTTAACTTCAAAATTAACGTTAGCTAATTTTTCCGTTTCCTTTAGTTCTCACTAAAGTTTACTGTTTTTAGGTTGTGTCCAATTCTCATTGAACACGGTTCGTTTTATTACTGAAATTCTTTTTATTTAGAATTTTCAGGGTTGTTTCACTGTTTAGTTATCAATGTTCTTTGTGTTCCTCTGACAGGCCCTCTGGCGCGTCAGCAAAAATGATTATAGCATCATCAAAAGACGATGTCAACACCTTTTCAAATATTATGTACATTTTTTTTAATATTATGTCTAAATTTCTAAAATAGCACTTTCGCCATATTGGTTATTACACTTAAAAGCAAATTATTGTCATAAATCATCATTAAAAAACTGCTTTCATTAATCAGCTTATAAATGTCTCCACCCCATTCGCTTCCTCCAAAGCAAGTCAGCAAAATACACAGCACCCATATTACCACCAGCCCGTGTATTAATCCAATAATAAATCCGGCACTTTTATTGAGGCCATTGATTATTGGCAATTTACTAATTAGATCTAATGTATTTGAAATCAGGAAAAGGGCAATATTTATTATTAGAAATGTTAATATAAAAGAAAGCGCATTGATAATGACACAAGTAAGATAATTATTTACATATTCCTTAAAACTATTAATTGCCAATGCTTTATATACTTCCCCATTATTATTTTCTATCAGAGCATTTTTAAGAGAGTTTGGCAATGACAGCTCTTTTATATCTTCAACTTGTTCTGTCACTGTTCCATCTTCTTTTTCAACTTCCACGATTTTTGAGACTGCTCCTGAAATATAGGAATATATTTTTTCATTATTTTGAAGGGCCTTGCTAATATAAGGACTAAATGTTGAGGTTAAGAACAATGCAAATATCAGAGAAAAAAGGGTAAATACAGTTTTGATAAATCCTTCTCTTTTTCCTTTAAATCCATAGAATATTAGTATTGCAAGAACTACTACTACTAACCAATTCATTATTCGTTATCCTCCATTAGCTTTATTTCTTTTATATTCACGTCATCTATCAAATAATATTTATTTAATTTGTTCATAGGATAAATATAAGATATATTTTTATCAAAGGTTCCATGGAACTTTTCGTTTCCGTTCACCCTAAGAATATAGCATTCTAAATTTGTTTTAAATATAATATCATTCCCATAAATAGCCACATTTTCATAATCGTAATCCACCGTTTTATCCAAGATTTTTTTACCCTTTAAATCATACACCAGGATTTTATACTTTTCGGAACCCTCGAGATTTTCAAGGATAAATCCAATACGTTCTTCATCGTAAAATATACTTCTGATCTCTGATTTAAAAGTTTCTTCATAAATCGTCTTAGGTTGTTCCTTCATAGAATATAATGTGAATTTATTTTCTGCAAATGCACAAACAATATTATTAGTGATGAATTCCACTTTAGGAACGATTACTTGCTTATATACAAACATGCCAACTATATTATTAATTGCATTTTCGCCCACTTCACTAAAACTGTAGAAAGTAACCGCATTTTCTGTTACTCCATTTTTTGTAGACAAATAACTTGTCACTAATTTGGTCCCATCCTCTGATATATCAATATCAATTGGGTATCCATCCTCAGTTGAAGTTTTTAAATCATTCAATAAAGGTTTAGATGTATCATACGGGTAGTATATACTTATGATATTTGCATTCTTGTCCTGCAATAATACCGCAACAACTCCTTGTTTTGCTACCTTAACCTGCAGAATTGGAAGGAGCGTCTCTACTTTTCCCGCTTTTCCCTTATTATCAAAAACATAGAGATTTTTACTGCCTATATCTGCAACAGCAACATAATCTCCGCATATATCCGCTTTTGGTTCCTTCATATCATATGTACTATTCCAAATTACATTGCCTTTGTTGTCAAGTGCAGAAGCTCCATCTCTACTATATTTCAATAACTTATTTCCATATTTTAAATATTTAACAGTATTGCTATCTGCTCTTTCTGTTGAAGATAAAGTTTTATATGTGCTATAGCTCTTATGAGCTATGGAATAAAAAATATATATTGAAAAAATAAGAGCTATTAGGATAATAATACTGATAAATATCTTAAAAGTTCTCTTGTTTTGCTTTTTATTTATGTTTTTATTTCCATCATCTAAAAGTTCTTTGAATCTTGCCATCAATTATAAACCTACTTTCGTTTATCTTACGCTTTTTATGGTCCCGTTATAAGTTAATACAATATACAAGCAGATTAGGCTCAAAAACTTCGTTTTTTCGCTTACGTTGCTCCTGCTAATACAAAAATGCTTCACATTTTTGTCCCGTGAGCAATTTTACTCTTGCGAGCAAGTAAAATTGCTTTCACGAGTATTATACCTTATTTTGGGGAAAGTGCAAACTACGAAATCCTAGGTTATATTTACTATAAAATTACGGAAGTCTGATTTTTTGGCCAATCAGGATCTTATCTTGATCCTCTATATTATTCGCTGCCATAATTTCGTCCACATAATCAGATGTCTTGTAATATTTCATACTTATTGATATTAACGAATCACCTGATTTTATTGTATGATATTTGGGCTTGGCGGTTGTCTGTTTTGAAGTAGTTTCTTTCTCTTCCTTTTTTTCGTTGGTTTCTTTATCCTGGGATGTATCTTCTTTTGATTCCTCCTCTTTTTTAGTCGATTCATTTGAATCCTTCGTTGTGTCTTTTGAAGAGTCTTTCTCCTCATCTACTTTAGAAGCGGTTGATTCCTCTGATGTTTTTTTAGAAGAATCATTTTCTTTCTCATACTCTTCTTTTAATTTATCAATTTCTCCAGACATTGTCTCCACTTCAGTAACTTTTTCTTTTTCTTCTTCCTCTTCCATTTGAGTTGCTTCTTCTATTGGCAGATCTTTCTGTTCTCCAATCACATAGTCAGAGATTGTATTTAATGTCTTCTCTATTTTTTGCATTTGGTCATAATTGTTTAACATAGTTGCTCCAATTACCAATACTACAACTGCAAGAACAGTACTTGCTGCATATAACAGATTTACTACATTCCCCTGTTCTTTCTCCGGTTTATTCTCTTTTTTACTCTCGATAATATGTCTTATTTCTTTTATTGCTTTATCTTCATAGCCTGCGTCTATGCTGTTAGCTTTCTTGTTTTCTACCATGTAGTTCTGCATTTCTTCATTTCTCTCATAATATATGTAATAACCCGATTGCCTGCACAATTTATTATTATTAAAGACATGAAAAGCTTCCTCTTTTTCTATACTATCATACATTAAAAGAGCTTTATCCTGGCCTGCAAAATTATCTACATGAACTTTTAACAGCTGATCTGTAGTATCCAGTGTCATCCCTGGTTTCGATACATACCATCCCACAATTTCTACATCATCAAAATACTTTTTTACATCATCATATATATTCGTCCAGATTTCATTGGTAAATGCCGTCTGTGTCTCAATATCAACCCCGATTGCTTCCACTGCCCCACTGATGAATATACTTTTGCCTCCATCTATTTTAATGAACTGACCAAGCAAGACAGCAACTTTATAATGGCTATAATCCTTCATAGCCAGTTGCCTTACATAAGTCATTACATAATCTTCAATATATATTTTTCTTGAGTTGTCAGGTTGTCCTATTTGCCTTATATTCTTTGGCATACGAAACATTATATTTGAATTGTTCCAATTTTTTTCACCCTTTTTTTCATTACTATATATACTTTCTATCATTTCCCTCTTCCTTTCCTATGTAGTTTACCTACTTGTCCTTATAGATATCCTAGCATAGAAAGTTTAATATTTTTGTCAAATCTGGATATTTTCCCCTTAAAGTTTTCTACCTTTTACCAAATAATATCCATTAAGAATTTATATTTCGAAAATATTATTGATTTTTAAATTCTATAAATAGACAAAGCAAAATAATTTTAGGCATGCTGTGTAAAATTACTAATATTAGGCAATACTTTTCCTATCAAGTTTAGATATTTAGAGGTGTAGAATGAACTATTGTTTGGAGAACAAAAAGAAGACGTACTATTTTAATGCTTTAGAAAATCTGAGTGCTTTTCATTTTAGCAAAGCCCTTACAGAATTATTACAGAAGTATATGAATAGAAATACCAAAATCGTTTTTTTATGTATTGGTTCTGATCGTGCAACTGGCGATAGTCTAGGTCCTATCATAGGATATAAATTATCAAAAATGAATTATCATAATTGTAAGGTATATGGAACTCTTGAAAGTCCGGTACATGCAAACAATCTTGCCCAAACGATTGAATCCATACAAGCAAACCATAAGAATTCATTAGTTGTGGCAATTGATGCATCCCTTGGAACCCGAAATCATATTGGCTATATTACACTTGGGGAAGGTTCATTAAAACCAGGGTCTGGTGTTGAAAAAATTTTGCCGGAAGTAGGGGATATTCATATTACCGGAATTGTAAATTTATCTGGTATCTTTGACAATATGCTGCTGCAAACTACGAGATTGAATGTGGTTATGAAATTAGCTGACTGTATCAGCCTTGGGATTAAATTTAGTATGTTGGGATTATAAGGTTGAAGGAGATCTTTCAGCCCTGATTTAAGAAAGTAAAATGATTAATAGCAAAAGTGCTGCTGCAAAATAGTTTCATTTAGTCTGAACACTGATTTTGCAGCAGCACTTTTAATTTCATAATGTCTTCGTTAATGATTCCCTTCCTGTTCCCAGGCAGCCAAACCTTCAGATACCGTTGTTAATCCTTGGCTTTGCATAAGTTGAATGATTCCATCCATCTTCTCTACTCTTAAAAATTCTTTCCCTATGTAGGCTTCATAATTATTCGCCATATATAAAGTTATCTCTTTGATTTTAGTATCATATTGATTCATTTCATTATGTGATTTTTCATAATTAAGATTTAAATCATTAAGTTCTTCCTGATACTTTGCCTTGATTTCAGTTACGATCACTAATTTAGTTGTATCTTCAAAATTAAGGATAGCCTCCTGTTTTTGCTCTTCAATCTCTTTTAGAACTCCATCCAGTTCCATCATTTCCTGATTGATCTTATCAAGTCCGTATCGGCTTTCATCTTTATCTTTTAATATAGATTTTTTAATTGCTTTTATCTTTTTTCTATTGGCTCTAATCTGAATGCGCAATTGCTTCGCCTGAATAATACTATCTAAATACTTTGATTTACTTATATTATTTATTAAAAGGTATAATCCACAGATAAGAATAATTGTCATAAAATAAATGGCAATCAAATAGATTATTTTTCTTTCCGGCAGCAGCCCGAAATAAATGCCACATGGGATACCTATAAAAGCAATCATTATTAAAGCTAAAATTATTATAATATCCTTAAAACTGCTTGGAAAATATAGAGAATAATATAGATTACTATTATAAATTCCAGGAATTTTGTTTTCCTTAAATATATTTTTAATATTTATGAAAAGCTTTTTATTTTCTTCCACAAGTTCCCCTGTCTCATCTTCAATTCTTTCTGAAACCTTTGCGTTCTTTATTTTTTCTTTTTTATTCTGTACCTTTTTCATTTTAATTTTTATTTTTTCTATTTGTTCATCAAAGGTCTTCTCTATTTCATCTTTTCTTTTTTTTAATGTAATGGTTATTTCATCCTGGATATCTCTCTCTTTTGATTCAATTCCTTTTTCTAATTTCTTTTCTTCTATGGCTAATTGCTCTGCATTTTCTTTATAACCATTTAATTCTAATAACTTTTCTTTGACTGTATTAAGAGCTTCAATTCCTTCTGACAATATATTCGTATTTTCCATCGTTTATCCCACCTTAAAATTGGTCTTTGATTACCTCCTCATTTTACCAAATTTTGAGCTTTTAAACAATCAAAATATAATTCTGTCTAAAATATAAATAACACTTTATATTTATTTAAGAAATTGACAGACACATTAATATTTTTTTAAGAGTTTGTACACAGTTTAGTCACATCTTTTTACTATAATAATTCTTGTAAGAGATTTTCATACATTTGAAATACTCCCCCCCTCTCATTAGCCTCAGAAAAGGGTTGGACAGATATTAAAATATTTGTCCAACCCTTTTCTATTTTTTGTTTTCTTTTATTAAACCATTATGATATGCATTTAACAGTTCTTCTAATCCATTAATTCTTTCCATAATATCTTTCCCAATATCGGTATCCTTTACAAATCTTCTGATATTAGCTCGCTCTACAATTAAAGTATCCGAATGAATATCACTTTCATTTGCAATTACTTCTTCTTTGGATGTAAATGGTTCGTGGGATATAAGTCGAAGCCCATATGAATTATATATTAAAGTATATCCCGCAATACCTGTCTTTGCCTGATATGACTTGGAAAATCCTCCATCGATAATTAAAAGCTTTCCATTGCATTTGATGGGACTTTCCCCCTTTTTTAATTCCACAGGCATATGACCATTAATAATATGTGTATCTGTCGTATCTAATCCAAACTCTTTTAATATCTGATTTACAATCTCTTCTTTCTCAAATAAATTGTAATAATAGTTTTTCTTTTCTCTTTGAATCTCTTTATCTGTTAAAAAATATCGTTCAAAGGTCGCCATCTTTTCTTTTCCATATACAGGAGAGTTTTCATTGGACCAGATGTACCATATAATATCCTGGCCGAATGTTTTTTCCTCTTTATTATCATAGGCATAATAACCTTTGCGGATATTATATTCCAGTACATCATATAGTTTCTTTCCGCTATAATAATATTCCCCTATCTCTACCTCACGAAACGTTCCATCTTCATTTAAAGGAACACAGCCATGATATAAAAGATTATTATTATATACAAGATAAAGGCTGCCTTTCGCAAGAAGAAAACGGATGTGCCGCTGCAATTTCTCGCAATTTATAAATGCCTGCTTCAAGCGCTGCATCAATTTTACTTCGTCCTCTGAAAGTTCATATGGATTGTTCCAATCTATCGTTGGAAAATTAGTATCCTTCAGTTCGTATTCTTTTTCATTGTAAACCAATATCTTCTTTGATAAATCTATCTTATCAAGCAGCAACCTGTCTTCCATTTTGAATTCCTGTCTTTTTTGAATGATCTGACCTTCTAATTTAAATTGGATGATAGCAATTGCCTTATGCATTTTTCTCTCTAATTCTAATTCATTTTGATTAAAAAGCATTTTATTTTGTTCCACCTGGAAAGCATTACAAGGATCATCTCCATAGATTTCTCCTGCAAAAGTGGCCAATGGAATTAAATTAATACCATAACCGTCTTCTAATGTATCCAGATTCCCATGCTTTGCAGAAATACGAATCACATTGGCTATGCAGGCAAGGTGCCCTGAAGCTGCACCCATCCACAATATATCATGATTTCCCCATTGAATATCTACAGAATGATATTTCATTAGTGTATCCATTATAACATGAGGACCAGGACCTCTGTCGAAAATGTCCCCAATAATATGGAGATGATCGATCACTAATCGCTGAATAAGATCGCATAATGCAATAATAAAGTCGTCTGCCTTACCGATTCTTATAATAGTTGCTATAATTTCATTATAATAGGCTTCCTTATTCTGAATATCAGCTTTCTCATTTAATAGTTCTTCAATTACATATGCAAAATCTCTAGGTAATGCTTTTCTCACTTTGGAACGGGTATATTTGGTAGAAACCATTCTACTGATTTGAATTAAACGATTAAAGGTAATTTTATACCAATCTTCCAGACAATCTTCTTCTTTTCGAATGAGTTTCAATTTCTCTTCCGGATAATAAATCAGGGAAGCCAGACTTTTCTTATCTTTATTGCTTAAGGTATTTCCATAAGCCACATCGATTTTATTCTTAATCGCACCAGACCCATTCTTTAATATATGTATAAACTGTTCATATTCTCCATGAATGTCTGAAATAAAATGTTCTGTTCCTTTGGGAAGATTAAGTATTGATTGTAAATTAATTATCTCCGTACATGCCTCTCCCACACTGGAATATTGTATTGCCATACTTTTTAGATACTTCATTGTTAAGCTGTCCATATTTTACCTCCAAAAGTTTTCTAAAACCTTTTCTTTATGGCTAAATATTCTCTATCTGCCAATCAATTGGCCCTATTCCATTTTCTTTTAAAAATTCATTTGCCTTACTAAAATGCTTACATCCAAAAAATCCTCTATAAGCAGACAATGGACTTGGATGAGGAGCTCTCAGTATTAGATGTTTCGGATTCGTTAACATGGGAATTTTACTCTGTGCAGGTTTTCCCCACAGAAAATACACGATTGGTCTGTCCTGTTCATTGACTGCCCTTATCACTGCATCTGTAAACTGCTCCCATCCTTTTCCCTGATGAGAATTGGCTTGATGTGCTCTTACTGTGAGAACAGTATTCAATAAAAGTACTCCTTGGTCTGCCCATTTTTTCAGATAGCCATTATTAGGAATATAACATCCCAAATCATCAGAAAGCTCTTGATATATATTCTGCAGTGAAGGAGGAATTTCTTTCTGATCCGGCAGGACAGAGAAACTCATCCCATGGGCCTGACGTTCATTATGATATGGATCCTGTCCAAGTAATACAACTTTTACTTCACTTAACGGAGTCAGGTGAAAAGCATTAAAAATATCATCGGAAGGAGGATAAACCACTGCCGTACTATATTCCTTTTTCACAAAATAAAAAAGTTCTTTATAATAATTTTTACTAAATTCATTATGCAATGAAGCCAGCCAGTCATTTTGAATCATAGCCATATTTATTACTCATCTCCCTTATATCTGTAAACCACAAGAAACACCCTTGGGAAGTTTCTTTGTGGTTATTGTCGTAAAATTTTTAATCTCGCCTTGATTTTACTAGTGTTTTATAAATTGGTCAAGGAATAATTCCACCATTTTATAGTCTTGCTCTGTTTCTTGTCTTATTATCAAATCCATGACTAACCTCTCTTTGTCATATCAGATGTATTTAAATTGATTTTAAATAACTGCGAAAATTAATAAAATAAGACCGCCAATAATACCAGCACGCCAAAATATCTGCTGCATTGCAACATAAAATTCTGATGGTTCTGGATTAGCTACACTCCAACGATATTTTTGATAAAAATAAAACCTGGGGAATTTGATGTCTATCCCTGTTATTACCAGAATAATAACAGCAAAAAACACATAAAGATAATTCCCTCGAATAGTTTCCGTATTATATGTGGCCAGATCTACCACATTTTTTAATGGCACTCTATAATCTTTATTGTAAATGGATTCTCCATTTACAATAACTGTAACAGGATCATCAAATAAAATATTTCCATCTTTATCTGTTAAAAACATACTATCGACTCTATAATCAGCCTCATGAATCATTCCACTATTTACATCCTGAATATTTTCAAGCCCCGATTCCCAGTGATTGGGGTCTTTATAGTTCACTATATAATGAAACTTTAGATTATTGGGCAGATCATAAATCACTTCAGAAGAAGCAGACTTGTTTTTACTACCTTTGACTGTGATATTAATATTTCCATCTATGCTATATCCTTTATAATGAACCTCTTTTTCTGTAACAATTTTTTTCAAGAACGAATCATTATAGTAAACTCCAGGAGTTAAAAAAAATCTGCCATATAGGATGGATAGAATTATTACAATTACCACAACAGCTGATTTTAATACTAAATTCTGCCCTATCATCTGTCTCATATCCTTAATTGTCAACTCTATTCCTCCTGTAATAATCGTCATAACCCATAAATCTCTTATTCATTGGAGAATATCCATTATTTAATAATGATTGAATTCGTTCCCCCGCTAATGGGATAGCTTTGGTAAGTATAGAGTTAACCTCAAATGCCTGATATAAATTTTCATTTACAATCTCTAAAATATCATTGATTATTTCCTGTTTCTCAAATCTACTTTGTAAATCAATTCGTAATATACCAAAATGGTTAAATTCATCCTCGGCAATCCTATGAAACATTTCTATGGTTCCAATGATTTCTTCCGTATCATTTATAATGATTGTCCATCTTACAAAATATCTGTTCTTATAGGAAAAATCCCAAAAGTCAATGGCCTGTTTCATCCTTTCCAAAGTAGTATAATAAAAATCATCTCCATGGCAATTATCTGAATTAAATAATGGTACTGCCGCTTCATCCGAATAGCAGTTTAGTAACTCTTCTGCATCCTGAGTTTCTGTTTGCCTTAATGTAATTTGTCCCTTTTTAAATTCAGGACATATTTGATAAATATCCATGTTTCCTCCTCTTTCATTTCTTATTAATCTTCAGCTTCAAACCAGTTTACATTTTCGTAATTGATAAAACCCATACCTGTTGCTAAATTCATTGACTTTTCATTTTCCTGCTCAATATGTACAAATGGTATCTTATCATATCTTCATCATTTCTTGATTCTTTTCATCCCACATGCTTTTGGTTCTGAATATTCAAATCCAAATTGGGTATATAGTTTATCAGCAGGTTTATTGGCAATTAAACATACATATGCATATTCATCTGTATTCTGCTCCAGATAATTATCGATTTCTTTCATAATCATTTTACCATATCCTTTTCCCTGGTAAGCAGGATCCACCATAATATCCGAAACGATAAAAGTAATCCCCTGATCCCCTACAACTCTTCCAAATCCTATTAGATTACCTTCATCCCACAGTGAAACAATAAATAAAGAATTTTTTAATGCAATTTCGCTGTTTTTAATATGTTTTGTTCCCATTCCTGTTTTCATTCTTAGAGAAATATACTCGTTTGCAGATGGCACCGTATGTCTTATATCCATTTAAATTTCTCCCATATACTTGTAAATTATGTGTCTCTTTCTATCTTTTGCTTAACGTATATGATAACCAAAATTAATATTGTATTTTAATAACCATAAGAACCTTCAACAATTATCACATGGATACGATTACTATCAAACTGCCTGGAAATCTTTACGAAACTGTTACATATTCTGTCCTTACTCTTACAGTTAATACATTTATCCAATTTTACACATGGTGTTTTTTTCATAAGACGTTTTGCATCTAGAGGTGCTGCAATTTGTCTGACCCGTTGCAACCCTTCTTCTTCACTTTGAGTTATCTTATTGGTCCCAATAATTAAAATCACCTTAGATGGCCCATATATCATAGGGGCCACTCTGCTTCCATTTCCGTCAATATTGATAATATCTCCTTGGGTGGTGACTGCATTACAGCCGCTGATAAATATATCCACCTGAAAATTTTTCAAATAAATTTCTCTTTTTTGCTCTCTTGTTAATCCTTCTTTGTACTTATCATAAAAATCTATATTGGCTGCTCTTAAGTATTCAAAGATTCCAAGCTCCTCTAATGTGACTGAATCTCCGCATCCTACCGAAGAATTTTCAGGTATTAATCCCTTTAATAGAAAGATAAGTTCTTCCTTGTTGGATAAATAGTACCCATTCATATTATTCACTTTTAAATTATTTATTACTTTCTCTATTATCTGTACCATATTTTCCTCACGTACTTTTATTGACTATCACTGTATTTATCTTCTTGATAAGCTCGGGTTGGATCAGTGGATAAGTCCATCTATCCGGCAATTCTTTAAATAATTCAACTTTTTCAATTTCATATTCCGGTAATTCCCCAAATACTTTAATATCCGCATAATAAAGCATACCGAATGTCTCTGTTTCTTCTTTTGTTACACCATCATAACTACTTACTGAGTAAACACTTATTGGTACCATCGTATACTCAGTTGCTCCTGTTTCTTCATATAATTCTCTTTTTGCAGCTGTTAATATATCTTCCTCCGGCTCTCTATGTCCACCTGGACATTCATATGTATCTCTGGCTTTATGCTTGCAAAAGACCCATTTATTCTGAAATTTAGATATTATAACAGCAAATTTTATCAGGTTGTCCTCTACTTGATCATGGAACTTTACTTTCATTACTTTCCTCCTTAGGAACATGTGTTATATCTCTATACTTTTATCCTCTAAAAATGGCTCATACATCATAAGAGCATGATTCTCAGTGACATACTCATCTAGAATCTCATTTCCCTGAATATCATATACTTTCCGGCATATGATATTATGTCTGCTATATTTCCCAAATATCTCTTTTCTAAAATAATGTTCCTTCTCATACACCTTATAAGATTCTAAAAGTCTGGTATTCACATTATAGCATCCGCAAAGCTCTGAATCCGTCAGCCACACATTTAATTGATAAGGCTGATTCGTATCATTACGAATCATTAAATCTCTATAATTATACACACAGGTTGCTCCACTGCCAAATGGCTGGGTTCGGTTACTGTCTGGAAATACATCATAACTATGACGGTATCTCTCTACAATAGTAAGAGGAGTATGAAGAGTCATCCAATAGATCAGATTAGATAGCTGGCATAATCCTCCCCCAACTCCTGTCATAAACTTACCAGAAAATAGAATCATTCCTTTTTGATACCCTTTTCTTTTGTTTGGTTTCCCTATTAATTTCCAATAAGAGAAGGTTTCTCCCGGATTTATGATAATATGATTTATCTTTTCTGCTGCCAGGGAAAGATTTGCTATTTTGTTGTATTGCAGGTACATGTCTACATCCTTTAACTTACGGAGCAATGGTGTACTATGAAAAATACACGTATATTGATACGGATGATTATCTTTATATTTTGCAAATTTAATATCACCTGTCATCCAGAAAATTCTTCTCCTCATTCGATAATAGTACTTGCCCATAAATAATCTTATTCTGCTTCTCTTCTTCGGTTTCAGATTGTAATCTATCATACCTTTCTTCTTACCCTCTTACAATTTTATTTATATTACATATTCTAACATAAATAATATACTTATCATCAACAGATTTCACTTCTTTTAATATTTTCTCATTTAGGGCAGGAAACTTTATCACTCCACCTATGCCCTGGATAAATAAAAGATAAGGCTGTAAATCCTAATATGCTGGGAATCAGGATAAAAGCCAAAAATTTCAATGTATCAGCCCCCTTAATAATAAAATGATTATGAATTGGGCTTAAAATCTGGGTTGTAGTCATAAGGGCAACATGAAATCCTGTTGATGTCCAAAAACTTCCGGATACCGCTCTTAGATAACTTAAAATAAATGCAAATCCAGGCAAGAATAAAAGTTGCTCTATGGAATAAATGCTACCAATGAAATAACCAAATACCGTGAATAATATCACTTGCAAAACTAAAGTCAGCCAATGGGGAAATATAACATTTAAATATTTATATATAAATCCTCTAAAAATAAGTTCTTCGGGTAAACCTTCTATTAGAAATACCGTGATAAATAAGATTATATAACTCCCTATAATCTGCTTAAAATCCGTCCTCACTGTTATTTCTACCCATCCTGTTACTAAACAAATTGCAGCACCGATGAATGCAGGTATTGTCCAAAGAAGCACTCCTAATAAAAAAGAACATAAATTAGAACGTATCGCTCCTCTCCTTAATTGTCTTATACCTGTATTTATCATTTGCATGATAGCAATAAGAATGATGCTTAGAATACTGGTGATCACCCCTAGAAGAAAATGATTGAAAGAGTTATAACCTTCTTTAAAATATTCTTCATTAAGATATTTTATTAAATTCCAAATGATTATTGAAAATATATATATTATCAGAATATTTAAAATGATTTTTCCTTTATCACGATACAAATTTCATTCCTCCCAAGATTGCATAACTTTCATAGTTACATTTATTTTTAAAAAACCATAGAAAATAGGTAATTCTAATACCTGTTCCCTATGGTCCTAAATTAGGCAAAACTGTCATTGGGTAACCCCCAAACCATTTACTGAAACTGTGCAAGTATCTTACCATCAGAATCGGCGACATACCAGGTGACACTAACACATCTGCCTCTCCATCCATAGCTGGTATCATTATAATCCATACATGTCACAGGAATAATCAGATAATCACCATATTTTTTTACATATGCACTATAGTCAAATTTCTCGTTTTGTTTGTAAGAAAGATTAATAAAGGATTTGACTAAATTACTCTTATTGGTTCCAGATGTAAAACGGGATACCGTAATCAATTCTTTACCGTCCGCCTTTGCACAATAGGTTTTATCTCCCAGAATATTGAAGGATTCTGTACCAGTAGTTTTGTATATATAAGAAGATGTTTTACCGGTCTTTGTGTTGTATTGAAAATGTTCTCCGCTGCTATCGGTTCCCCTATAGAAGATGCTGCTATCATTATGATATATCTGGTCCTCATATAACTGCTTTGCGATAACAGATTTTGTATTTGTACTGGAATCTAATTTTTTTAATGTTCCGTACCAATAGCTGCCGGAACCTTCATACGTACCATATTGATAATAAATATCTCCGTTTATTTCAGCGATATCGGACACCGTTGGATATATCCGCTCCGTTCCATTCAGCTTAATCTTTTCTGTAGTTAAAACAGACAGCCTTGTCTGCTCTGGCATCAGCGTGTATAATGTAAGCTTTGAAGAAGCCTCATTAAATTGAGCAAAATACAATGTGTTATCCAAGTTTTTCACAAAACTGAAGGTCATGTTGCCGGTATAAATCAGAGTAGCTTTTTTGCTGTCATAATCTCTTTTATATAACTTACTTTCTTCCCCTTTAATAACAGAATAGTAAATACTGCTGTCGTCAAGACATATGAAGTAGCCGTTGCAAATAGTTTTTTGTTCTTTGGCATCAATGGAAACCGAATAAGTCTGATAGACATCTTTTTCCCCTTCATAGCTGGTATAATACAGGGTGTCATTATGAAGCATCATCCCTAAAATATCATTCTTTGACGATAACAGTCTGGTTTTATTACCCGTGGCAACCTCAAACCGGTAAATATCGTATGAATATTCATCGCCTTCTACCCGCTGAATATAATAGATATTTCCTCTGTCTTCCACCATAGGAGAATATTCGTAAACTGTTGCGTTAGCAGCTGCACTGGTAATAAGGACATTCTGAGGCAGTAGAAAGACAATTATGGAAAAGACTAAAATAAAGCTGAGTATTCGTTTTGTTATTGTGTTCATTGCATTCTCCTTATTCTCAAATAGTTTATATGATTAACAGATTCCGGTATTACACTCTAGATTGCCCATCATCAAAACATTTATCATCAATCTTATCTTAGTATATTATTACTTTCTTTTCAATTATTATTTTGGAATTATTAGGTTTTATATCTTATTCTTTTCTTGGCTTTTTCTAGCGTTAATTTTAAAGAAATTATCCGTGGTCTGGTCTGGAAAAGAAAAAAACAGACCTGAGACGGGGCGGTGAAACGCTCTATCCAGGTCTGCTTTCGATTTTATTTTAGTGCTATTTTCTATTCTGTCTAAAAGGATAAACGAGGCTATTCCACGATAAATTGGGATACATGTTGACAAAATCCATAAATACCCTTATAGCTCTACTCTTCCTTCTAAAGCACGAAGGAGCGTAACCTCATCAATATATTCAAGATCTCCTCCAACCGGTACTCCACTGGCAATTCGGCTTACTTTAATACCTGTTGGTTTAATTAATTTACTAATATACATTGCAGTTGTTTCGCCTTCCAGGCTTGAGTTGGTTGCTATAATTACCTCCTCAACCTCTCCTTCCAGTCTGATCATCAACTCTTTTAATTTAATATCAGCAGGTCCAATGCCTAACATAGGAGAGATAGCACCATGTAATACATGATATACCCCTTCATATTTTCCTGTTTTCTCATAGGCTGCAAGGTCTCTTGGATTTTCAACAACCATTATCGTCTTTTTGTTTCTTTTATCACTTCTACAGATGGGACACAAGTCATTATCCGTAAGAGTATAACAATCCTTACAGTATCTTACATTCTTCTTGGCCTGTTCGATGGAACTGGACAGACTTTTTACTTGGTCTTCTGGCATGTTGATAATATGAAATGCAAGCCTTTGAGCTGATTTGTGGCCAATCCCAGGTAATCTTGAAAGTTCTTCAATTAACTTGCTTATCTGACTGCTATAATAATCCATTAGAAAGGAAATCCTCCACCAAGGCCGCCTAATCCACCAGTAATCGAGTTCATCACAGATGCAGATTCTTCTTCCATCTTTCTAAGTGCTTCATTCGTAGCTGCAACAATTAAATCTTCCAGCATCTCAATATCATCCGGGTCTACTACTTCCTGTGATAACTTAACAGATAATACTTCCTTCTTACCTGATACTCGAACTGTAACAGCTCCACCACCGGCAGTTGCTTCCCATTCTTTTTCCTCAATTTCCTTTGTCTTTTCTTCCATCTGCTTTTGCATCTTTTGTGCTTGTTTCATTAAATTATTCATGTTACCAGGCATTGCTCCTGGGAATCCTCCACGTTTTGCCATACTAACGTCCTCCTTTAATCTTCATATTCGATATTCATTTTTATTATTTTAGTCAAGTCAGGAAAATCATTCATTGATTCCTGCCCTTGATTAATAAGCTTAGTCCTAACGATTACTTGTTTATGGATCATCTTTTCAATTGCATTTGTTATTTCCCTTAAGCGCTCTTCATTATCAATAAAATCTTTATCCACTTCTTCATTAAAAACAAGAAGTAATGTATTATCGCCATTAATACTTGGCCTTGCACTTGTTAATAATGCCCGTATTACCGGTGATACATTCATAACAATACTATTCCAGTTTTTTGCTACCTCTTTCAAATCTTCTGGAATTGCATTTGGCAGGATGATTGGGGCTTGCAGCTCTTGTTCCTTCTCTGGGATAACTTCTTTCGGGACTGTCCCATTCTCCTGATTATTAACTGCAGGAATCCCTTTCTCTATCTTCGCCTCAATTTGACTTAATCTATTTAAAATAGAATCATAATTTGTTTCCATTGCCGGTTTACATAGCTTAATCAATGCTATTTCTACAAGAACTCTTTTTTGGGTGGCATATTTCACCTGGTTGGATAATTCTGATAATATTCTGATATATCTCATTAAAGTATCCACATCGATCAATGTAGCTTCCTGTCTTAGCAATTCTACATTATCAGATGATATATCAATAATATCAAGGGCTTGATCCGATGTTTTCACTAATAAAAGATTTCTCAGATACCATGTAAAATCAATTACAAACTGTCCAATCTCTCTTCCACCTATAATCAGTTCTTCTAATAGCTCTATGCAGCTTATTATATTATTATTAATAATATTCTTTAGCATTCTACTGAATATTTCAATATCTACTGCCCCCAGAACTTCTAATACATTATCATATGTTAATTTCTGTCCGAAGTAAAAAGCGATACATTGATCTAATAAGCTTAGTGCATCTCTCATAGAGCCATCTGCTGTTTTAGCAATATACCTGATTGCTTTATCTTCTACTTCAATACTCTCTTTCTCCATAAGTTCCAGTAATCTGGCAGAAATAGTATCTATAGTAATTCGTTTAAAATCATATCTTTGGCATCTTGAAAGAATGGTAATAGGTATCTTGTGGGCTTCTGTTGTAGCCAATATAAAGATCACATATGCAGGCGGCTCTTCCAGGGTTTTCAAAAGAGCATTGAACGCCCCTGCTGAAAGCATATGAACTTCATCAATGATATATACTTTATAACGGCCTTCTGTTGGTGAATATTGTACTTCATCAATAATCTCACGTATATTATCAACACCATTATTGGATGCTGCATCTATTTCTATTACATTCATGGAAGTTTGACCATTAATTGATTTACACATACTACATTCATTACATGGACTGCCTTCAACTGGATTCTCGCAATTCACAGCTTTCGCTAATATCTTGGCGATTGTTGTTTTACCAGTACCTCTGGTACCGCAAAAAAGATATGCATGTCCAATTCTTCCAGCATTCACTTGATTTTTTAATGTAGTTACAATATGTTCTTGTCCCTTTACATCGTTAAACTCGCTAGGGCGAAATTTCCTATAAAGAGCTGTATATGCCATTTTTGCACTTCCTTATCTAATTCCTGATTTTATTTATCTCTAAATCACTAAAGTTAATTGTACTATAATTATTATAATTTATCCATAGAATTTTTCTACTTACCAAGGAAAAGGCTGTTGCGTAAATAAGCAACAGCCCTCTGTTATTTTAAGTAAATGTTAAAAATTATTTTGAATTGAGTTATAAAATCCACATAACTCAGATTCATTGGAGAATCCTGATCTTATTGCCTCTTCTCTTTTTACGGCATATAACTCAGCCATGGTCGCTTCAAAATATGGTTGAACAAAAAGAATTCCTATTCCGCAAGGAATTGCTCCAAGAAGATACCATCCTATAAAAGATAATTGCAGAACAAATATATTAAATTTATCTCCATCTGTCATATACTTACTTAATTCAAATGCTCTGTTTTTATCTATATCAGGATTCTCAGCCATAATATATGGTATCATACAGTATTCATATGATTTTATGATTCCTGGTATAATAAGCAATAGTGTCCAAAGGAACGTATAAAGACCACGGAAAAACATAACTGTTACTGTATTCATATATCTGCCTTTTCGAAAATTAGCAAACATTGTGGTAAATTGTGCACCATTCTCTCTGCTATGCATAAAGAAATAATTTTTACCAGCTTCAATTGGTCCTGAAACAAAAGTAGCAAATACAATTGCAATAATAATTACCAATATGATGAATCCTATTATGAATGGTAAAAATGTCACAAACATGGTGGTTATTTCATTTTCTATGGCACTTATATCATTTCCTAAAGGAAAAGAATTATTATTCCTCGTATTAGAATAATTTCTAAAACTACTTCCACCGCCTCCGCCAGAACCACCGGAGCCTCCTAAGATTCCTGCAACAATACATACCACAAAAGCAATCCAATAGTATCTTTTTAGAGCTGATTTCGCTTTAGTTTTTAATTCAGATCTACTCCACATTACTTATCCCTCTTTCCTATAAACAACGTATTATTTAATTCTATTATATAGTATATGAGGTAAACTTACAACAATCCATCTAATTTCTAATTGGGTTTTAATCGGATGTTAATCTATTGTAATGTAAAGTCAACTAATACATCCATGGATAAATCTTCTATGAACTGTTCCGATTTCCCCTGGTATTTTTCCCACAAATTCCGGTCTTTATATGCTGTTTTACGATAAAGATTTAGTATATCTATATTTTTTTCTTTTGTAAAATTTTGATTTAAATATAATATTGCTTCGCTCACATGGGTATTAAATATTTTTCTGGAATCACCTGAGGTGTTGCTTTGCAGTTCTGTTCCTTCCCCTGTGATTCGGATTACAATATAAGGTTTCTTATCCTTCATGGCATAAGTAAATTTTGATTTTATCCCTTTAATCTTTATGACCTGTGAATTCTCTATTACAATATCCCTGCCTTTTCCCATTCCATTCATCATATGAACATATGTTAATTGAGTCTCATCCAGGGAATCAACATATTCATTTTCTGAAAATATCCCAGCTCCAGAAAGCCAGATACGTTCTTCTTTTATCTCCAATATAGGAATGAGGACTACTTTTTTAACCTGATATTGACCATTGATCAAATCACCAATCGTCACTTTTTTAGCATCTGAGTTTTGAGGGTTATTCTCATATAACTGTTCTACATTTTCACCTATATTCCCACCAATTGTATTCACTTCTAAAAGTTTATCTGCTTGATCCTTCGTATAAAATACCATTGTATTTCTTGAAATTTCATATTTATTTTCAATAAATCCTAAAAGTTCATTTAATTTAACTTTATTCTTTACAATACTAGAGTCTAAAACTATAACTTTAAGGTGCCTTAAATCAAGGCGTTTATCAGAATTCCTTGCATAATCTTCTTCGATATCAGATATTGTTACTCCCGAATAGGTCATCACAAATTTTTCATTTTTTCCTACGGGTTGTCCTGTAAGAGCACTAAGATCCGGCCTTGCATAGGTTACCTTATACTTACCATTATCAAAACTGATTCCCATTGCCAATATAAAATCTCTATCTTCAATTTGTGTCATTTCACTGCATCCTGTAAATAAAATCAGAATCATTCCCAGCAGCAACAGATACCGGCATCTATTTTTTAATGTCTTCATGTCCAGTCGCCCTCCTTTTATCCTGCTTACTTTTTGGAAATCTTACGATACTTACTAATAAAATGAAAAGAGGGATCAGTATGGATTGTGGAATCCCTATATAGGCAAAGTATCTTCCAAAGTTTACAAATTCGTCTTCAATACTTGTGATGAACAAACTTGCAATATAAGCAAGAACGCCAAATGCAATAATTGTGTAGGAATGAATGGGTGTTTGATGTATTGCATTTTTATCACGTTTTCTATTTGGAAAATGATTCAGTATACAAAGCTGTATATATTCTTCTGTAATGTGAGCAAGGTAAAACATATAAGCGCTAAGTAAAGTAAAAATACTAAGTGTCCAAAATGCAATCATAATGCCATCCTGTCTTTTAATGAATCCTCCTGGTAATTCAATAACTTGCATAATCGTTATCACTGACCAGAACTTCTCGCTGGTCTCCCCAACTCCTAAAGTACCCACCGTAACTATATAGATAAATAAATTTAATATTCCAATTATTAAAACACCCTGCATGATATAATTGAATATTTTTTTATTTTTACTAAGATTATTACTTACATAAGGAATTACGAAAAGTAACGTTTCTAATACGGAAAAAGTTAATAAGATCAAATAACCTCCCCATAAATAATTATGGTCACCTTTTACAAAGAAACTTTGGCTCATATTGTTTTCATTCATTGCAGGTAATACTAAATTGGAGATATCTATCCTTGGTATTCCAAGAAGAAGGTATCCTATAATGGGAATAAGGACCAGATAGTAGACTAACTCAGTAAACCTTGCTCTTTTCTCAATTCCCTGTACTCCTCCATAAGCGGCCACTAAAAGTAAGGTTGTTAATATTACTTTTGGATTTGTATCCGAAAGTAATGTATCTCCAATAACATACGTAAATAGATTCACTGAGAATACCAAGAGAACGAAAAATTTTATCAGGTATAATATACTAAAGATCCCTGTAATAATACTCCCTACCGTTTTTTTAGAATACGAAATATAGCTTACTCCAATTGTTTTACTTTCTCTCTGATGGACCGGATATTCTCCCTGCCCTTGCACCTGTCTTGTATCTACTACAACTTCTCCTTTATTAAATTGTTTCATAAAGAGGTACATTATACCGGCATATACAAGTGCTAAAATGGTTCCCAGAATAACAGGAATAAATCCTTCTTCCTCTTTTCCCCTTACCGCTAAATATGGTACTATCAAACATGATGCACTGAACATATCAAATATCAACATTCTTTTTAATTGCCTATTTGATATCTTGTCATTACTAGAAAACATGATATCACCTACTTCTTATATTTATTCTTTCTTCTTTAACCGGACTCTTTCGTCTTTCTTGGCATATATTGGTCTTTTATGCAATTTATTTGTTGGAAAACGAATGATAGAATCTCTCGCATCTTCACCACCTTCAAGTCCTGATGCTACATAAGGCATTAAGTAAGGAATACCAAAGCTTTCCAGGCTGGATAAATGGATAAATATTAAAACGAGTGCACAAATAAAACCGTATAATCCCAACCAGGCTGAAAATGCTATCACAAGATATCTCGACAAGCGGAATGCCGTTGCAAATGCTTCATTTGGAATTGTAAATGAAGCTACTGCTGTTAAGGCCACCACTATTACAATAATTGGGCTTACTATATTTGCACTCACAGCTGCATCTCCAATGATAAGACCACCAACAATTCCTATTGTGTTCCCCATAGGTCCGGGAAGCCTTATTCCTGCTTCTCTTAATAGTTCAAATGCCACTTCCATAATAATAACTTCGAAGACTACCGAAAAAGGGACCCCTTCCCTTGCCGCAGCAAAAGACAGTGTCAGTGATGTTGGTATCATTTCTGATTGATAATTAGCAATCGCTATATAAAGCCCAGGCAAGGCTATTGCTATAAATGCTGCAAAATATCTGATAATTCTGGTAAATGTTACGATTTCCCACCGGTTATAATAATCGTCTGCTGCCTGAAAGAAGGAATTCACTGTAGTAGGCAACATTAATATAAATGGAGTGTTATCGATTAATACTGCGATCCTTCCCTCTAAAATACCTGAGGCAACTTTATCTGGACGTACAGTAGATTGGAATTGTGGAAATGGAGAATGCCAATGGGCTTCTGCCAACTGTTCAATCATGCCGCTATCTAAAACTCCATCTATGACAAAATCGTTCATCCTTTTCTTGATTTCTTCTACCAGACCATACTCTGCAATATCTTCAATATACATAATCGCAACATCTGTTCTGCTCCGAACACCAACTTTCATCTGTTCTATTTTTAATTTACTGTCTCTGATTCTTCTACGAATTAGGACTTTATTAATTGCCATACTTTCTACAAAAGAATCTTTCGCTCCTCTAACAGATACTTCCGTATCTGCTTCCGAAACGCTTCTTCCAGGATACCCCCGAATGGCAATTTTGATAGCTTTCTTAAAGCCATCAACCATAATAACGGCATCCCCTGCTAAAACTGCCTGAACAATATCTTCCATGGTAATTAGTTCAGATGCATCAGCGGTTCTTAATCCTTTATTCATGATATAATCAAACTGTTCTGTCTCTGGAAGATTATCCATAAAATAGATGAAACTTTTTACTGTATCTTCTTCTAATAATTTTCTATCAACCAGAAGATCAATATAAGTCATATAAATATCTATTTTATTTGCTCCACCTATTGTAAACTTTCGCTTAACTACATCCGCACATTTATCAAATAAAACTTCGTATGCATCAATATTATCCTGAAGAGAAGTAGTTAATGGTGCTAATATTACATTATTGCTATCATGCATAGTCTTCATAACAATATCCCTCAATCACTCTATTTTCTTCATATTGTTACCATTTGTATTAAAAATTATGCGTTCTGGAAATTATAAGAAAAGACCCATTAAGTTTTATGGAGTTTTAAGGATCCGTATCCTTAACTGACATAATACTTAATGAGTCTTTCTGTTCTTCTATACCCTAAAGGCAAAGCGTCATATAAACCGACTTAACCTTCATTTTTTATATTCTTACTAACAGTGGTAACCTGATTATAGATATGATGTTCAATATGTTTTTTGGCACTATCGCAGTCTCTGTTCTCTAAATCAGAAATAATAGATTCATGTTCTTCAACCAATTGTTGATGTGTCTTCGCATCTTTTAGATATTCCACACGATAACGATACATTTGTTCACGGAAATTATTAAGTAATTGAACTAATCTATCATTATTAGTGGCCGCAAATATAATATCATGGAATTCTACATCTCTTTCTGCGAGAGCAGTAATGTCCCTGCCTTTTACAGCTTGCTTAAACTCACTCAAATTATCCTTTAGATCCTTAATTCCCTCTAAATCGATTCTTTTACATGCTAATTCAACCGCCAAACCTTCTAAAGCGCAACGAACTTCCAGAACATCATTTAAATCTTTCTCTGTAATTTTCGCTACTTCTGCTCCTTTTCTAGGAATCATAACGACTAAGCCTTCCAGTTCAAGCTTACGAATGGCTTCTCTGATCGGCGTCCTGCTTACCCCTAAGCGTTCTGCTAATTGTATCTCCATAAGTCTTTCTCCTGGCTCTAATTCGCCTTTTAAAATTGCTTGTCTTAATGTGTTAAATACAACATCTCGAAGCGGAAGATACTCATTAATGTTAACTTTTAAAGTATTATCCATATTGTTCATCCCCTTTTTTGATTAAAGAAATCCGTTAAATGAACCTGTTTTGCTATATCTAAACCTTTCATATGATAAAATGCTTCTTGTGCTTTCTTCTTATTATCAAATAATCCAAAAACAGTTGGACCACTACCACTCATAATAGATCCTAATGCTCCATATTTTATCATCTCTTGCTTTATGGTATCAATAACTGGATGTTCTTTTATAGTTACTGTTTCTAATACATTACCTAGCTTATTGGTAAGCCCGTATAAGTCGCCATTACTAATATTATCTATCATACCATCAATATCTGGATGTTCCTTGATTTCAGTTATATTTAAATTTCCATAAACAAATTTAGTAGAAACATTAATCCCTGGCTTGGCAATCAAAACATAACATTCCGGTGCAGGTGCAAGTGGTGTCAAAATTTCTCCAATACCCTCGGATAAAGCCGTACCCCGTAAAATACAATAAGGTACATCTGCCCCGAGCTTTACACCCCGCTCCATAAGCTCTTTCTTGCTTAATCCAAGATTAAACAATTTATTCATTCCAACCAGCGCTGCTGCTGCATCAGAACTGCCGCCAGCCATACCGGCTGCCACCGGAATTCGTTTGTCAAGTTTAATATCGACCCCATGTTTTATATTAAATTCATCTTTCAAAAGTTTTGCTGCTCTATATACAAGATTTTTTTCATTGACAGGGAGGTAATGTAGATTCGTCTTAAGATATATCCCGGAATCACTAATCTTTTTCATTGATATCTGATCATAAAGATTTATTGTTTGCATAATCATTCTCACTTCATGATATCCATCTTCTCTTTTTCCAACCACATCAAGTCCAAGATTTATCTTGGCGTAAGCACGTAATTTAATAACATTCATCTCTTCTACCTCTTGTATCTTGTATACAATACATTATACACATAGTACTATTCATTTGCAAGATAATTTAACGGTCCATAAATTTTATACTATATCCATTTCTTCTATTATATATTTCCATAATTTATCCGAAGTATAAATTACAAGCAACAATAATACGGTACTTTTTACAAAGGAGGGTAATTATGAATTTACAGGGAATCACAAATGCAGTATCGTCTTATCAGAATAATACATACACTTCAAAGAAAAGTTCTACAGGAACAGCAAAAAAAGAAAACGAAAAAGAAGATGTGGCAGCTGTTTATGAGCCAAGGGAAAATACTGCTGCTCCACCAGCAGAAAAGACCTATACCCAGGATACAAAAACAATTGAAAGACTTAAGGCAGATGCAGAAAAGCGAACACAGCAATTAAGAACTCTTGTTGAGAAACTATTATTAAAACAAGGTCAAAAGTTCACTGAAACTACGGATATGTATCAACTGCTGCGTGAAGGTAAATTAGAAGTAGATCCCGAAACTGCAGCACAGGCAAAAGCCGATATTGCAGAAGACGGATACTACGGAGTAAAACAGACCTCTGAAAGACTTTTTTCATTTGCTATTGCATTGACTGGCGGCGATCCTGGTAAGGCGAATGAAATGAAAGATGCATTTATCAAAGGATATGAAGATGCCAAAAAAGCCTGGGGTGGAGAACTTCCGGAAATCTGTAAACAAACTTATGAAGCAACGATTAAGAAATTTGATGAATGGATAAATGGGGGCAAAAATATAGAGGGTGAGTAATCACCCTCTATATTTAAAGAATTGCGTCTACTTTCTTAAGAATTAAAAGTTTATCTCCTGGAAGAACACGGTCTTGTGTCAACCCATTCATTTCTTTAATGGTGTCCACTGTAGTGTAGTAATGTTTCGCTATCTTCCATAAAGTGTCATCTTTTTTCGTAATATAGCCAATAATACTTGGCATTTCCTGAAGTTTATCAAGATTAATATCTTCTACCTTCATATCTGTAATGATTGGCTCTCTTAATTTGTCAAATACAATAACGTTTAAGTTAATAATGGCTTTTACTTCTAACTCTTCACCATCAAGCATCATAACATTGATTTGTTCAAGATTTGGTTTAATACGGTAGATACTGTCTGGATTAATTCCTTTGATTTCAACTAGCTGTGTAAATGGAATTACACTCTTTATTGAATTCATAGGTCTGTTATCATCTTCTGTAATATAAAGAATTTGAGATTCAATAATGCCATATACTTCTAATCCATTTTCAACAACTGCAATATCATCAATTTTAACCACACCTGAAGCATTGCATATCTGCAGAATTCTTGGCTCATTTCCGGCAACACGAACTTGATCCACTACTTTTACTTTACTGTTATTTTTCATAACAAGATTTTCATAATAAGCATCTCTTACCACAGGGATTAATTCTTTTGACGTTGAATATACATCACTGAGAATATCAATTTCTTCATCTTCATATGCTTTTAAATCCAGATCAAGAATTACTTCAAAACCAATTACCCTTTCTTCCCCATCAGAATCAGGTTTGATTTCCAAATCTTTACTATGTATGTTTATGTCAACATCCGATATCATGTCTTCTCTGCAACCATTGCAGTCAATAGTTCCACTGAAAGGAACCTCCGTTTCAATATACTGAATCGTATTTTCTTCATCTTCTCCAACATAAAGAATAAAGAGAAGAATCTCACCTTTTAAACTGATTTTATCTTCTAAAAGTCTTATATCAGTATTTCTTAAGCTAACATCACTATATAAGATTTCAAATATATTTGCTTTATTTGAAGGAAGGTTAACTTCATCTTTTATGCGGTATGTATCTTTTTTATTCAATGCTAACTGGGTTAAGTCAACTCTCTTATTCATATACTGAACAGTATCATCGCCTTCTATTCCCACCGCTGTTTCTTCATCATACATATCCTCTGCCATAAATGAGAATAATACAATAGATTTTACACTTAGTTTTCTTGAGTTGATAATACTTGTAGTTAAATCTTCAATTTCCCATCGAAACAAAATATTATCTTCTGCACAAGCTTCATCCATATTTACTACTTCATCAAATGGTATTTCACCTACAATATTATGTATTGGCCTATTCCCATCTTCAGAAATATATAACACAATAAAACTTAGAGTACCTTTCACCATGACTTTGCCGCTCATAGCCTTTATTTCACTAATGTTTATCTGTCCCTGTTCTTTAATTATTTTACCAATATCAGGTTTTACATCAGGAACATTAAAATCATCGTCAAATGTAAGCTGAATATCTGTCTTGCATTTTAATTTATTCATATGAATATTCTTCTTTATTAGCTCCACAAAAAATCCCTCCTTGTCTGATATAATAATAATATTCATACAAGGAGGGATTTATTCATCTATTACAGATTCAATTTTAATTATTACATAGCGTAAGTCGAACATCTTTAGTCAAAATATCTGTATAACTAAATGTCATTGTTTTAAAGGTGTCTTCCAAATCATCGTGTACTTCAATAAGAAAAATACTTGGGTACGTCTCTGATATTACCCCCTCGGTAATGTCAACTTTATGTCTTCCCTTGTTAGCTCTAATTTTGACTTTACTGCCTACATGTTTCACTACGGATCTTCTTACCCGGTTTACATCTGTTTGCTTCATCATAATTTTCACCTCTTCTTATGGCACTATGCTTAGTATACCATGAGGTAGCATAATTTGTCAATAAATTTTCTGACAATTCAAGGCATTGCAATGATTTGTTTGAAAAAACATGTATACTTTTCTAGTTTTTTCAGAGATGTTTTTATGTAATTTATTTACACAAACTTTTTAAACAATCATCTCTTTGCATTATTATGCACAAAATCTACTTTGAAATTCTATGAATATCTAACAAAGTTTTACAAAATAAATATTTTAATACAAGATATATGAAAAAGTTAACAAAATATACTAAATGTTGTTTTAATTTTTATACATCTATAATAATAGACAACTTACCTGGAATTTAAAAAAGTGATCCCATATTATTAGGATCACCTTTTTTCTACTCAAAAACTACACTCTTATCAATATATTCTATTTTCACAACAATATATGGATAAGTAATGGCCTGAGTTACTACCTCATCTTTTGGCGGACCTAAAAGACTCGTATTAAAATATATTGCATTTTTTGTTAAATAAAGATCATCAACAGTAATACTATATCCTCCTGTAGGCTGCTCTCCATATCCTGTTACTATATACAAATAATCTGTATTAGAAAAAGTAAGTTTAAAAGGCTCTGCTTTCTTTTCTTCAATTAACTCCTTCAATTCTTCAGGTACATCTGCATCTTCTACGACAGTAAATTCAAGATCTTTTATTTTCTTTAAATCGGTTTTCTCTGTTTTACAAGATGAAAGCAAGAAGCTCATTGCTAAAATCATCATGATGAATGATGCCTTCAAAATCCTTTTCATACTGCCTCCATAATTACTATTTATTTTATCATATGAAGAGATTCTAAAGAATAGTATTATTATCTGTCAATATTTCTATACTTTTTTATAATACAATAATTAAAAATCTTTATTACATCATTTGATTGATCATAGCAGTAACATTTTCTGCAAGTGCTTTCGATCTTTCATTGGCATCCTCTAAAGAAGTTCCAACTATACCAAAATAAAATTTAATTTTAGGTTCTGTACCCGATGGTCTGACGCATAACCAGGCATTATCACTTAAGTCATAATATAACACATTTGAATTTGGTAACCCTGTAGGTTTTACTTCGCCAGTTTCTAAATTCTTAATGGTATCAAGTTTATAATCTCTTGCAGATAATACTTTATACTCACCTACCTGAACAGGTGGATTTTCCCTTAGAGTATTAAGGATGTTTTGAATCTTTTCCAGGCCTTCGATTCCTTTTAGTGTTATACTTGTGATATCGTCTTTGTAATATCCATATTTCTCATATATGGCTATCATTGCATCCCAAAGTGTCATTCCTTTGGTCTTATAATAGGCTGCCGCCTCACAAAGAGCCATGGTTGCTACGATGGCGTCTTTATCTCTTGCATGTGTTCCAATAAGGCAGCCATAACTTTCTTCAAAACCGAATAAATAAGTTCCTTTTCCGGAATGCTCAAATCCTAAAATCTGTTGACCGATAAATTTAAAACCTGTTAGAACCTCAATTAATCTGATATTATAATTTTCTGCTATTGCATCTGCCATATTTGAAGTTACGATTGTTTTAATTAAAGCACCATCCTCTGGTAATTTTCCATCTCTTTCTTTTCTTTGACTAATTACATAGTCTGCCAAAAGGCATCCAGACATATTTCCTGTCAAAGGAATATATTCTCCGGATTTTGAATCCTTTACATAAACTCCAAGTCTATCCGCATCAGGGTCTGTAGCAAGTACTAAATCTGCATTCTTCTCTTTCGCTAATCTGAGTGCAAGTGTAAATGCTTCTTCTGCTTCTGGATTTGGATAACTGACTGTTGGAAATTCTCCATCCGGAAGTTCCTGCTCAGGAACAACATATACATTCTTAAAACCAATTTCTTTTAGTACACGTCTTGCAGGTATGTTACCTGTCCCATGAAGAGGAGTATATACTATTGTAATTTCATCTCCAACTTTGTTAATGCTGTCCTGATGTATC
The DNA here is from genome assembly GCF_003752155.1 of Mobilisporobacter senegalensis. Lineage (GTDB taxonomy): Bacteria > Bacillota > Clostridia > Lachnospirales > Lachnospiraceae > Mobilisporobacter > Mobilisporobacter senegalensis. The sequence continues at coordinate 29,465 of NZ_RJVG01000013.1, forward strand.
ACTTGCTTCTTTAATTCACTGATATATTTATCATCTATTTCAGCACCAATAACAATGTATAAGCCTTTTTTCTGTGCCTCTCCTTTATCCATGGTTTTCACTAAATTATAATCAGAAACTGACTTTACTTCATTCATAATACCAGAATCATGGGGCGGTGTAATCTGGGCACCATCTTCCCAATAGACTTTATAACCATTGTATTCCGGAGGATTATGGCTTGCTGTTATATTAATTCCAGCAATACAGCCTAGTTCTCTTACCGCAAAAGATAATTCAGGGGTAGGTCTTAATGATTCAAATACATATGCTTTAATATTGTTCGCTGCTAAACATAAAGCAGCTTCGTCTGCAAATTCAGGTGACATTCTTCGGGAATCATATGCAATAGCAACTCCCCTGTGAGCAAAGCCGGCTTTTATAATATAATTTGCCAATCCCTGAGTGGCCTTACGAACTGTATAGATATTCATACGATTTGTTCCAGCACCAATAACTCCCCGAAGGCCTGCCGTACCAAACTCTAACTCGGCGTAAAATCTCTCTTTTATCTCATTTTCATCATTGGCAATCCCTTTTAATTCATTCTTTGTGGCTTCATCAAAATAAGGATTTACTAACCAATCCTCGTATATCTTTTTGTAATCCATTATTAATCCTCCTATAATAACTTTTTATATTATTGTTTCGTTAGCTCTGGGAAACTATAATTTATATCTCTGGAATCATCTTCCACTTCAATGGTATAGCTTTTTGTTAAATAACCATTTTGCCGAAAGGTTATTGTATGAATTCCAATCTCTTTTGTAAAACTACATGGAACAATTCCTTTTAATACTCCATTCAAATAAATTTCTGCACCAACCGGCTGCTTAATTGCTATAGTATGGTCCGTATCATAATTCTTTTTATCTGCATTATTACTATCAGGCTCTTCTTCCTCCTCTGTGCCATCTTCATCGTCACCCAAATCCTCTTCCTTAGGATCTTCACTTGAGGTACCATCTGGCAATATTGTAACATCTCTGCCTTTTTGATTGGACGAATTGTTTGAAGAAGAATTACTTGTTTCTTCCGGAATAACTTCAGCTAACACAATTTCTACTACCTGACTGGATTCATCTACATCCAATATGCCTGCATAAGTTTCATATCCGCTGCGGCTTACTCTTATGACATGGGCTCCATAAAGTAATTCTACCGGATCTTCATAATCAGTTTCTTCTCCGTCAATATATAAAGTGGCTCCATAGGGTTGTATCAGGAAATCTACACTGCCTTTCTTTTCAGGCTCCTTCCTATATTCGCTCATATCTAATATAATTTCCTGATTTCGTATAACATTTATACGTTTTGATCCTTTTAGATTCCCTTTTTCGAGTGTTACTTTATAATCTCCTTCCCTCGCTACAATCAGCATATCTTTAACAATAGGAAGAATGATATGATATCCAACCTCAATAGAACCTTCTAAAAAATCTTCGTAGTTTCTAAGTCTTATATAACCATGTCCTTTGGTAACAATAATTGACCAGATTTCTTCATTAATACCTTTTACTGTAAGCTCGTCTTTCTCATTGATATCAATAAGATTGATCAGGCTGTCATCACCTGCAATTACCAGCCTGTCATTAAATTTATATTTTGAATCTGCTATTTTCATTACCCTGTCCGAACTTTTAATAGTAAAATTCACGACTTCCTTATACTCCCATGCATCTTTTGATATCTGTAATTTCATTAATTTATTATTGCTTCTATCATAAGATACATCCACAATTTCTCCTAAATTCATCTGAGACATAGAAATAACTTTACCATATTTATCCCGTATGTCCGTTCCACCATTAAAATACAATACAATATCTCCGTTCCCTTTAATATCCATAATTGAGATTGCATTTAATTCTTCTTTGATATCCTTTATAATCCCTAAGAAACTACCTCCTGATTCCGGCATAGACCCTGGATCTGTATCAACTTCTTTATTCATATCATATCTTTTTTCACTTTGCATGTTAAGGGATAGTACCACATAAATACCCAGGATTATCATTAATCCTATTAATACAATTGGTATTATTCGATTGTTCTTTTTTAAAAATTCACCCACTAAATCACCTCATATCCCTATATGTTTTTTGTATATGAAATTATATTCACGAGTATTATACTATAATCTGACAAAAATGAAAAGCAACGGGATAAAAAAACAGTGATGGGTATACCACCACTGTTTTACAATACATTGAATTTTTTTAAATGGTTTAAAAAGAGTTCCTTCTGCTCAGCCTGCTCACCAATATTAATAAGCTTTTGAATATTTTTTTGAGGAACCCAGGACTTCTTTCCATTGTAATAATAATTGGTAATTTTCCAAAACTTCTCCGGATATAGAAGCAATACATATAGGACTTCTAATTCGTCTTCAGATAGGGTGATAACTTTATTATATTCTTCTATGATTTTATCCCCAAGTTCTATATTCCAATTATTTTTTTCCATTACTTTACGTAAGAAATGATATAAATCAGATATCTGGACTCCTATCGATGCTTTATCAAAATTCGTTGTTGCAGCACCATCTTGTAAGAAAATTATATTGTGATAAGTATAGTTTCCATGACAGACATGAATCAGATTATTAGCCTTTTCCAGCATTGCACCATATGCTGACTGCTTCAATATATCAATAGCCTTGCATCCTTGTTCATAGAAATTATCATAAAAATTTGAAAAACACAGCTCAAATTCATTTTTAACCTTTTTGTCACGGATATAACTTCTGACTCTCTTCAACTCTCTATTATGTTTTTCAAATAATTCAAATAAATTATTATACGTATTATATTTTATCTGCTCTGTAGTTAGTAAAATACCTCGCATCTTACTATGAAGCACTGCTAAATTATTGGTGGCCTTCAGAACATCTTTAAGTTCCTTAAGATTGCATTCTTCACCAATATACCAATTCTTTATCACATACTGATTATTTCTAAAGTCTTCTGTGACAATTTCACCGTTTATATTATACATATAATTATCAACATATTGATATCCAGCATCTCTTAGGTGCTCCAAAATTCTATTCTCAAATTCTACCCTATTTTTAGAACCCTCAAAATTTTTGCAGAGCTTAATACCATGGTTTGTTTCAAGAATAAATGCTCCTCGTGTGCGATATGTATTATGAATTTTTATATCGTATTGTCTAAAGATCTCCTCATATCTGTCATCCACAGTCAGCCCTCCCAATCAAAAATAGTTACCCATTTAAGGTGTCTACTCTTAATCTTATGAACTATCCTAGTATTTCATGACAAAGATTATATAGAAGTTTTCTTTAAAAAAGGAGTTAAATTTTGTCTATTTTTTTATATCTTTTGCCAGATCTAAAAGAATTATTTTCTCATTGAGAGATGGCTCTTCAATGACTTTAGAAAGAAGACTGTTTAAAGTATTACCCAGCTCAATTCCAGGTTTATACCCTATCCCAATCAAGTCGCTTCCGTCAACTGCAAGGGTTTTCAGATTAACACATTCGTCCTTTCTAAGTATCTCCTGATAAAGTTTATATGCCATCTCTAATCTTTCCAGTTTCTCTTTATGTGTATCTGGATTTTGAGACATAATATCTGCTTTTTTCATTTCAAAATAGAGCATCATAATTTCGATGCCCATTTTATTCATCTGTTTTCTAACTCCTACCGGAGTTAATAAAAAATCGTCATCATGCCATTTGATTAATTTTGTTACTGTATCTATTGTAAAATTATCAAACTTTAGTCTTTGTAATATTTCTTTTCCAATCACAGCTCCCTTTTCAGGATGTCCATGGAAATGATCGTAACCATCTTCACTTGTACTTTTCGTAAAAGGTTTTCCTACATCGTGAAGCAGCATACACCATCTAAGAATATGAAAATATTTTTCCTTCTCACTTACCGTTAATTCCATCTCATTTTCTAATAAATTAGATTTTTGTATATATTCAACTGATTTTAGAGAATGAATGCCTACATTATAAATATGATGAAGGTTATTCTGCTTTGTTTCCATCATTTGATCAAATTCCGGCAAAATAATATTAGTAATCCCCAAATTATATGCATCTGTTAATTTATTTGGATTGTCTGAAGTTAACAATTTATCAAGTTCAACCCGTATTCTCTCTGCACTGATATTTTTGAGCAAGTTTACTTTTTCCTTGATTGCTTTTTTCGTATTATCTTCAATTTTAAAGCCTAATTGAGCTGAAAAACGTACCCCTCGAAGAATACGAAGTGCATCTTCTTCAAAACGTGAATTTGCATCTCCCACACACTGGATAATACCCTCTTTAAGATCTTCCAGTCCATGAAAACAATCTATTAATCCTTCCTTCCTATTATATGCCATTGCATTAATGGTAAAATCTCTACGTTTTAGATCTTCCATTAGATTCGGAGTAAATTCAACAGACTTCGGTCTTCTATTGTCTTCATATTCACCATCGATTCGATAGGTGGTTACTTCATACCCTTGGTCTTCCAGCATCACTGTGACAGTTCCATGTTGTATCCCTGTATCAATTGTTCTACGAAACAATTCTTTTACTTCCAGAGGCTTGGCTGAAGTTGTAATATCCCAATCCTGCGGATTTTTATCTAAAATGGCATCACGAACACAGCCACCAACAATATATGCTTCGTGACCATTTTCAATCAATTTATCTATAATATATTCCACATTGGATGGAACTTCTATTTTCATTCTTTCACCGCCTATAAGAATGGGGCTGTCACGATTTTTTATTGTGACAGCCTTAATTCTGACATACTTTTAATAAGCTTTCCCCCAGTAAACCATTGATTTGGCTGGTTTTCCGCAACAAACACAGGTATCTGCAATATGCTCCTGTTCAAATGGCATACAACGGGAAGTTGCACCTGTTTTTTCCTTAATTTCATCTTCACAAGCTCTATCGCCACACCACATAGCTTTTACAAATCCAGGCTCACTTGTAATTTTATCTGCAAATGCAGTAAAATTTGTTGCTGCAGATGTATGTTCATCCCGATGTTTTCTGGCACGTTCTAACATCTCTAATTGCATTGTTTCAAGGATTTCTCCTACTCTCACTTGAATTTCATCTAAGGAAACTATAATTTTTTCTCTCGTATCACGGCGAACAATTACTGCCTGATTCGCTTCAATATCCTTTGGTCCGATTTCAATACGTAATGGAATACCTCTCATCTCTTGTTCACTGAATTTCCATCCAGGGCTTTTATCAGAATCGTCCACTTTCACTCTGTAAGCACCCAATTTAGAACTTAATTCAGCTGCTTTTTCCAGGACTCCTTCTTTGTGCTGTGCAATTGGAATTATCATTACCTGTGTCGGTGCAATTCGAGGTGGTAACACAAGACCACTATCATCACCATGCACCATAATAACAGCACCTATAATTCGAGTAGACATACCCCATGATGTTTGGTGTGCATATTGAAGTTTATTCTCTTTATCTGTATATTGAATACCAAAAGCCTGTGCAAATCCATCTCCGAAATTATGGCTTGTGCCTGATTGAAGCGCTTTTCCGTCATGCATTAATGCTTCAATCGTATATGTGGAATGAGCTCCTGCAAATTTTTCTTTATCCGTTTTGCGTCCCTTGATCATAGGAATTGCTAAAACTTGTTCACAGAAATCTGCATAAACATTAAGCATCTGAATTGTTCTTTCTTCTGCTTCATCTGCTGTTGCATGTACAGTATGACCTTCCTGCCATAAAAATTCCATAGAACGCAAGAATGGTCGTGTGGTTTTTTCCCAACGTACGACAGAGCACCATTGGTTATATAGTTTAGGGAGATCTCGGTAAGACTGTACTATATTAGAATAAAGATCACAGAACAAAGTTTCTGAAGTAGGTCTTACACATAATCTTTCTTGTAAAGGTTCTAATCCACCATGAGTAACCCAGGCAACTTCTGGGGCAAATCCTTCTACATGGTCTTTTTCTTTTTGAAGAAGGCTCTCTGGAATAAACATAGGCATATATACATTTTCTACACCGGTTTCTTTAAATCTTCTATCTAATTCTTTCTGTATATTTTCCCAGATAGCATATCCATTCGGTCTTAGTATCATACAGCCTCTGACACTTGAATAGTCAATCAATTCTGCCTTTTTAACAACGTCAGTATACCATTGTGCAAAATCTTCTTCCATGGAAGTAATTGCTTCCACTAATTTCTTGTCTTTCGCCATAATATATTCTCCTTTTTATTAAATGTATTCTTGAGATGCAAGTTCGTTTATTATATTATTTTTGATACAACTGAACGATTCCGAATATCAATACATTCATTATTACATAAAAAAAAGCCCTCGCATCCCCAAGGGACCGAAAGACTTCGGCGGTACCACCCTAATTAGTAATAAGTTTACTCATCTTATCACTCTCTTTACTATCTATTAACGCTAGAATCACGCTGCATTTTCATACAGAACTCCAAGGTAGGTTCTATGGTCCATACGTGAATATTCACTCACATCATAAGAATCTTGCACCAATCAATTCTCTCTCTGGGATGAATGAAACATATACTATTCCTCTTCATAGTTTTTTAATATATTTTGATTCTATGCCAGACATATGAATTTGTCAAGGGATATGTTATTGAAAACACATTATATTTAACTCACCTTGCTCCTTAATATAAATAAGAATTGACTTTGCCTGGGCGCATATGTATAATTAAAAAATGATTTACCCGAAAGGAGAGATGTATTATGTCAAATTTATATAAGGTGGTTCTTAACTAAATAATAGCGGAATCATTTATTTATTTTCCGCATCATTGACCTTTCGTGATTTATAATATTTTATTGTAACACGTTTTAAGGCGTGTTTTTTTTATACTTATTTTTCACGATCAGGCATTTAACTTTCGGAGGTAATAATGAATTTAAAAAATTGTGGCTTTGACAATTATTATCAGCAGCAAATAACCAGGGAAGATATCCGTATAGGATTAGTTCCTGGAAGAATCATTGAATCCCATAGGGAATTATATCGCATCATAACTGATGAAGGAGAAACAACTGCCCGTTTAAAAGGATCCTACTTCTATTCCGGTGAGAAATCAATCCTTTACCCTACAGTTGGTGATTATGTATTAGTGAAATCCAATACTCTTGGTGATGATATTATTTATTCTGTATTGGCAAGAAAGACGTTCTTTTCAAGGCTAAATCCAACACCTGGTATAGGAGAACAGATCGTTGCAGCTAATTTTGATTATGTATTTATAATGACTTCCTTAAACTATGATTTTAATATAAGAAGGCTGGAAAGATATCTTGCTGCTGCCTGGCAAAGTGGTGGCAGCCCAGTGATTATATTAACAAAGGCCGATTTAGTCCATGATTATAACTCACAGATTGCAGAAGTTTTAGAAATAGCCCCAGGGGTTCCTGTGATTCCAATTAGCTCGCATACCGGTTATGGTTTAGAAGAATTAAATAAGTATTTACAGCCCTCCAAAACTATTGTCTTTTTAGGTTCTTCTGGAATAGGAAAATCTTCTTTAGTGAATGCCCTGACAAATGATTTGATCATGCCTGTAAAAGAAATTCGAAAAGAGGATAGTCGTGGCCGCCATACTACTACTCACAGACAAATGATCCGGCTGAAAAACGATGTTTTTATTATTGATACACCGGGAATGAGAGAGCTTGGAATGTGGGATGTTACATCAGGAATACAGGAAGCTTTTGCAGATATAGAGAATTTGGCAGAGCAATGTAAGTTCACCAATTGCAGTCATCAAAAGGAACCCGGTTGCGCAATACAAGAAGCTCTTACAAATGGTAATTTAGACATAAAGCGGTGGAAAAGTTATTGTAAACTAAAAAAAGAAACTCAATATAAAAAAAGAAAACAACTTCACAAATAATCATTCATGAAAGGGCTTTCGTTGAGTATATCAATTTACTGAATTTTACGAAAGCCCTATTATACATACCTACGAACCATTTATTACTTCTATGATTGCACGTATAGTCACTAATGAAAGTGGTCCAAGGATAAAACCCATTATTCCAAACAACTGAATTCCTACATAAATTGCCATAATAGTAAATATAGGATGGATTCCAATTTTGTCTCCAATCAATCTGGGTTCAAGTATTTGACGTACCAGTTGGCAAAGAAAATATATGCTCATCAGTATGGCGGCATCAAAAATATCTTTTGAAAATAAGGAAATGATTGCCCAGGGTATTAAAATTATACCACTTCCTAATACAGGGAAAGCATCAATAATTGCAATCACAATTCCGATCAATAATGCATATCTGTTCTTTAATACAAGCAATCCTCCTACATTAATAGCCGCTACAATTGACATAATAATCAATTGAGCCCTAAAATAGGCAACTCCGGCGCTAAAAATCTTCTGTTTAATTGCCCTGATATCCTCATAAATTAATAATTTACTATAACTTTTCTTTATTGCATCTGCATCGTGAATCATAAGAAGGGTAGCTGCTATCAAAAAAATGATCGATCCAGTCAATCCTATTATTTTAATCACAATAAATAATGTATGTTGTGATATGGATGGCAAAATATTTCTTTGAATCGTAGCAAATACTGTATTTATATTGTCATCAAAAAAACCTCTTGTCTGTCCATCTATCAAACCAAACATACCATCGCAACGAACGCAGATAGAATCTACAATGTTCATGATAGAAGCCTGATATACCGGTAGATTTGTTAAAAGCGTTACTATCTGATTTATTAAATTTTTTAATAAAATAAACAGGGAACACCCTAAGAACAGAAGAAGTAATATTAACAAGGTACCTCCTGTTATTGTTTTAGGAATTTTTAATTTTCTTTCAAAAATACGTGTAAGCGGCAATAAAGCTGCTGCAATAAGATATGCAAATAAAAAAGGAACAACAAGAGGCATTACGCATTTCATTAATAAATACACTCCTAGTGTTGTCCCAAGTAAGGTGAGAATATATTTCTTCTTATTTATACCTTTCCCATCCTTGCTTTGATTATTTTGTAAATCATTTTCATATGTTTTCAAACAATCACCCCAAACAATCACTATACTATAATGATGTTATTGTCCGCAGGTTATTTGTTTATATTCTACTTTTCTTAAGGTAAATTATGCGTGGGTTTCTAAAATTTTAAAGTTTATAAATGGTTTGGCTTTAGGTCTGATTTCAAATTTCATCTTCTCTTTTGATTTAGGATGAGAGAACTCTAATTGGTATGCAAACAGAGCAATATCTGTCCATTTCCTGGTATTATTTAAAACATCTGAAAATGCAGGATTATATTTTGTATCTCCCCACAAAGGATTTCCATGTGCAGACATTTGCAATCTTATTTGATGGTGTCTGCCTGTTAGAAGTTCAATTTCTATTAATGATAATTTTGTGTCTTCATCAATCTCTTCCTTTATTACATCTAAAACTTTATAATAAAGTTCTGCCTTTTTTCCATTTTTATCTGTCTGACTTGTTATCTTAGATAAATTTGTACGTCCGTCTTTTGCAATATAATCTGTTAATAATCTCTTTTTATTATCTAACTCATTTGACATATCACTTGTGGATACCGCTAAATATTTCTTAGTAATCTTTTTAAGGCGTATCTGCTCGCTTAAAGTCTTTGCCATATGAGGTGTTTTTGCAAATACCATAATTCCGCCGACTGGACGATCCAGTCGATGAATCAATCCAATATAAGGGGGATTTCCACCTTTTTCAAAAATATAATTTTTCAAATAATTTACCATATCAAAATCAGAAGATTTGTCACTTTGAGCAGGCATACCTGGTGGCTTTTCGCAAACAATAATTTCATTATCTTCATACAATATATTTATATTCATAAGGTTTCCTTTTCACAAATCATTACATTTTAAAGCGGTATCCAACTCCCCAGATAGTTTCAATGTATTGAGGTTTTGAAGTATTAAATTCAATTTTCTCACGAATCTTTTTTATATGAACCGTAACGGTCGCTATATCACCAATGGATTCCATGTCCCAAATTTCTTGAAATAATTCTTCCTTGGTATATACATGGTTTGGGTTCTGTGCCAAGAAAGTTAACAGATCAAATTCCTTAGTTGTAAATATCTTCTCTTCTCCATTTATATAAACTCTTCTTGCGGTTTTATCAATTTTTATTCCACGGATTTCAATGATCTCGTTTTCTTTCGTTCCTGTTCCGATCAATCTTTCATATCTTGCCAGATGAGCTTTAACACGAGCAACAAGTTCACTTGGACTAAATGGTTTTGTTATATAATCATCTGCCCCAAGGCCAAGTCCCCGTATTTTGTCTATATCATCTTTTTTGGCTGAAACCATGATAATTGGAACATTCTTTACCTCTCTTATCTTTTTACATATTTCAAAACCATCTACATTTGGAAGCATCAAATCTAATATTATTAAATTATAATCTTCCTCCAAAGCTTTTTTGACCCCTATATCTCCAGAAGTCTCAATTGCTACTTCAAAACCACTTAATTCCAAATAATCTTTTTCAAGTTCGGCAATGGCTACTTCGTCTTCAACAATTAGTATTTTATTCATCCTTTAATGTCTCCTTTTGGTTTCTTTTTTTCTCTTTCCTGCTCTTCTTATTCTCAGGAATGTCTTTCACTTCTTCCTCATCGGCTCCATCCAAAATTACTTCGGCACTTTTTTTCATAGTAAAGTAAATGGTTGTTCCAACCTCTTCCTTGCTGCTTGCCCAGATTCTTCCACCATGGTCTTCAATAATCTTTTTAGCAATGGCAAGACCTAATCCACTTCCCCCTTGGGAAGAATTTCTTGAAGCATCTGTTCGATAAAAACGATCAAATATATATGGCAGATCTTTTTTAGAAATCCCTTTTCCATTATCTTCAATTTCTATTTGTACTTCATTATCAGCATCATTAATTCTTACATTAATGATACCTTTTCTTCCAATGTATTTTGCTGAGTTTCCAATAATATTATTAATGACTCTTTTTATCTGCTCCGCATCTGCTATTACCTTTATATTTGAATCAATATAATTAAAATACCCTATATCTATATTTTTCAATTCCAAATCAAGACTTAATTCTTCAATACAATCGTTAAAGAAATTATCTATATTAATATTTGCAAAAGTATATGGTATATTATTACAATCAATTTTAGAATAAATAGACAATTCTTCTACAAGAACAGTCATATCCGTTGCTTTGGTACATATTGTACGCAGATATTTGTCCATCTTTTCCGGAGAGTCTGCTACTCCATCCATAATTCCTTCTGCATATCCTTTAATGGCAGTAAGAGGCGTTTTTAAATCATGGGAGATGTTGCTTATAAGTTCTCTCATATCCACTTCATACTGCATTCTGGCTTCGATTAACTCCTTCAGCCTTTTCCTCATTTCTTCAAAATCTTCACAGAGCATTCCGATTTCATCGTCTGTATTCGTCTGTATTGAGAAATTTAAATTTCCATCCTTCATTTTATTTGTGGCAATACGAAGTGTATTAAGGGGACTAAGTAAACTTTTATATATCCAGTAAACCAGTACACAGGCTGTTAAACATATGGTAATCACAAATGAAATTACAAATTGAATTGCGGAAGATTTAATCTGAGGTACTAATGTATTTACATCTGTAATTACAAATACCGTTCCTTCTCCGCCATCCTGATAATAAAAATCTTGCTGCTTTACTAAAAACGGATACTTTCCTCCAACATAAATACCACCATCAACATCTGTATTATACACCCCAAAATTAGGCAGACTATTTTGTATCAGTTTAAGTTTCTCATCATTTCCAATATAAAGAAAATCTCCATTCTTTCTAAGTGCAACATAAGAATATTTACCTTTTAGTTCCTCATTTAATTTATTAATAAATTCAATATCTTCCAGCTTTCTAGGATTTTTTAAGGCAACCAGCTTAATGTCATTATAAACTCCTCTGGTTACACGGTTCATGATCTGTATAGGATTAGTTAATATCTGCTGCATTGTATTGGTATCTACATCATAAGACTGCTTAATGGAATTAACCTGATAATTGGCAATCACTCCACATGCGACTGCGATCAATATGATCGGTATCATTATAATCGTTATAAATGCAAATATTAATCTATTTTTTAATTTCATTATATCACCTACTTAATTTTACCTTCGCCACAGGAAATCACGGCTTCAAACTTATCCTTACAAGCAAGTATTTCCACATCTGTGTTATAAAACACTTTGTATTTTATAACCCCATAATCAATTTCACCCTTGCAAGCAAGTATTTCTCATATATGTGTTATAAAACACTTCGTATTTTATAACCCCATAATCAATTTCACTTGCTTGCAAGGGTGAAATTGATTATATGAGCATTATAGCATACTGAATAGGTAAATACACCTAAACTCTTGGTGACTTTTATAAATATTTTATAAAGTTCTTGACGAATCTTATCAAAACGTTTATCCTATAGATGAAAATTAAAAGAATTCAATATTCTATTTATATTTCTCTTATTTGGAGTGGTGGAGAGTGAAGGCTCTGTGAAACCACGGCAACCCCATAATATGGAAGGTGCCAATCTCAGCGATTTATCGAACAATAAGAGGATTTGAGAAATTATCAAGTCCATCTTATGATGGACTTTTTTGATGCAATAGCCTTTAAAAGAGAAGATCAATAGAGTATGAAATCATCATGGTATTATTACCAGACTAAGGAGGAATTATATGGAAAAACTATTGTTTACATCTGAATCTGTAACGGAAGGACATCCGGATAAAATTTGTGACCAGATATCAGATTCCGTACTAGATGCTTTATTAGAACAGGATCCAATGAGCCGTGTTGCATGTGAAACAGCAATTACCACAGGATTAGTTCTTGTAATGGGTGAAATTACAACTACAGGATATGTTGATATTCAAAAAATTGTAAGAGATACTGTAAGAGAAATAGGATACGATGCCTCAGACAAAGGTTTCGATGCCAATACTTGCGGTGTTATTGTGGCTTTAGACGAACAATCTTCTGATATTGCCATGGGTGTGAATAAAGCACTTGAAGCAAAAGAAAATACCATGTCTGATAAAGAAATTGAAGCAATCGGCGCCGGCGATCAAGGTATGATGTTTGGATATGCTTCTAATGAAACAGAAGAATATCTTCCATACCCAATTGCTCTTGCCCATAAACTTACACGTAAACTTACAGAAGTTAGAAAGAATGGTACTCTTCCTTATCTTCGCCCAGATGGAAAATCACAAGTAACGGTAGAATATGACGAAAATGGTAAACCAATACATCTGAATGCTGTTGTATTATCCACTCAGCATGATTCCAAAGTAACTCAGGAACAAATTCATAAAGATATTAAAAAATATGTTTTTGATGAGGTACTTCCTACAGAATTAATTGATGGAAAAACAAAATTCTTTATTAATCCAACCGGACGTTTTGTTATTGGAGGGCCAAATGGTGACAGTGGATTAACAGGACGTAAAATCATCGTTGATACTTATGGTGGATATGCCAGACATGGCGGGGGTGCATTCTCTGGTAAGGATTGTACAAAAGTTGACCGTTCCGCTGCATATGCAGCCAGATATGTAGCAAAAAATATTGTAGCTGCAGGCCTTGCTTCTAAATGTGAAATACAGCTTTCTTACGCAATCGGTGTAGCACAACCAACCTCTATCATGGTTGATACTTTTGGAACTGGTAAAATAAAAGATGATATTCTAGTAGATATTATCCGTGATAATTTTGACCTTCGACCAGCTGGTATTATAAAAATGTTGGATCTTAGAAAACCAATTTATAAACAAACTGCTGCATATGGCCACTTTGGAAGAAATGATCTTGATTTACCATGGGAACAACTTGATAAAGTTGATTTACTGAAAAAATATTTATAGTTCTCAAATAATAAAAAGACTATTGCAAAATTTTTAATATTTTGCAATAGTCTTTTTATGGTTCTTGTATTTCCCCTCTTAAGCTAATAAATGTATTATATATGTCTAATATTCCATAACCCCACTGAGTATTTGGATATAACTGCCCAGGAGTGCGCCTTGCACCTCTAATGAGATAATTCTTAACTTCGTAGCCATCCATGATCCTAAGATTTTGCCTTAAGATCCCCCACTCCAATAGCATTGCTGCAACTCCTGTTGCCTGGGCTGCCGCCAAACTGCTGCCTGAGCGTATTCCATATTCATTATTAAATACCGGTCCCTGAATATCTACACCTGGCGCAGCAATGTCAGGTTTTGCAATATTCGTCCTTGTGAATCCTCTGCTGGAATTAATATAAATACTTCCTGTTCGATGATTATATGCAGTTACCGTAAGTGGTACATAAGCATTTCCGGGAGAAGTTATTGTAGTATCAGGATTAGATTCTATAAAATAAGTATCCGGTGATATAAACCCGGTAATTGGTAACCAGCAATGAAAGCTATGGATTAAATCTCCTCTTCCATACACCTGAAATCTCCAGGTGCCAGGAGTAGGATCCCGAAATCTTAACAAGATTAACTGATCTCCTGTTTCAGATTCAATAATACTGTAGTCCACAAAAATAGTAGTCCGCTCGAAGATAAAATTAATCTCTCTTGATTCACCTAATCTGGCTGGTATCCTTGGAATGTATTCTCCTGTTGGAGACAGTATATCAATTGAATATGTATTAGGAGCATATCCCCAAACCTCCATGGTAAATCCTGTTTCATTCTCTCCCACTCTTAATTCTACCGTATCCGATCCAATTGCACGGTCTATCGTACCAAAGTAATGATGGCCTGCATTTCCTTCATTGCCACTGGCCACTACGACAGACACACCGACCTGATCACTGATTGTGGATATATAAGTAGATAATGCTCCCCTTCCATCATGCCCTCCCTGATTAGAACCAAGACCGATACATATAGCGATTGGTCTGCCTAACGATCTCGCCATTTCATATAAGTATTTCACACCATGCATAATATCATTTTCCTGATAGCACAATGCGTCTTCTGGAACCTGGAAGAAGCTTTTTAGATAAGGTTTTGCTTCTTTTAATTTAACAACAACAAATTCTGCATCTGGAACAACACCAGTAAAATCATTTTCTTCATCCGTGCTGCCGGCTGCTACTCCTGCCAGAAAAGTTCCATGGCCATTCTCATCTGTACTAGGAACAATTGAAAGGGGTTCTTCACTACTTAGTGCTTCATTGATTTGCTCTCTGGAATATTCTGTTCCATAATAAAATCCTTCCGGATAATTTCCCGATTGGATGGACTGATCCCATATAGAATGGATTCTCGTTGTATTATCTGCATTTCTAAATGCCCTATGGGTGTAATCTATGCCTGTATCAACAATGCCAACTAAAATCCCCTGCCCTCTTAAGGCAAAATTAGGAAGAGTCTGAACTCTAAATATACCTGAAGCTTCCAAACTACTGGTATCAACTGTTGTATATAGAGAAGGAAATGCCGCATAGGTAAATTCATATATACTTCTATTTGTAATTCTACTTACAGGGATATGAACGACAGCAAACCGCGAACTGATTTCATGAATACATTCCGTTTGATATTGCTCTTGTAACCTGGTTATATCAATTGTATATTGAACCAAAAAGTCTGCATAATCATTGCTTACAATTTGTGCTATGCAATCTTCTGTCATCCAATCCCCCCTAACTATGTCATTTTTATTATCATACGTTGCATACCACAATTATATTACAATTCTTGTACTAAGAATTAAGAAAACGCTTTCCAGCCGGGTATAGCAGAAAAGCGCCTTCTTTCATTAATCAAGATTTAATTTTTTTTTCATAATATAAACTGTAACCAAATAATATATTACGGTCATTATAGCAGTTGCTGCTATACTCATGGGAAAAATCCATTGTACTATTATCGATGGATCATTTACATTTACGCCCAGAAAAACAATTGGTATTAAAAAGAGCGCTGAGAATATCTGTGTAATGATATTAATAACAATAGCTGCTGCAATTGCACCAATTATCTTATTACGGCTAATCATCTGTCCAATTGCGATGGAAACATATATATATAGGATATTAGATAAAATCCCTATAGTGGCTAAAATAACAAATTGTATTATAAATGTTATTCCCAGTTTCCCAAAATCATTCTGAATCTGAAACATCCAATCAAAATTTTTACCAGAATTATTTAATTCGGGGAAATAAGCAAAGAAAATTAATGAAGCTATAATAAATACTATGCTTACTACTGTCCATGTAAAAGCTGCTACCACTTTACTAATTATAAGTTGTGATGATGTTACAGGAAGGGTATTCATGAGATATCCTTCTGAAGAAATCAGGTTCTGGTAAAACCTGATAATGATTACAACTACTGAAACAATTGCAATACCTATTAATGAAAATACATATGCCATTATAAAGAAAGTAGGTATTACTTGTAGAAATCCTTTATAAATATCTAAACTAACAATTATTTTTGTAACTGGTGTCAATATAAGCGCTACTAAAAAAATCAGTGTAAAATATCGGGCAGTCGCTTTAAATTCATGTTTTATCAGTTTACTTAACATTTGAATACCTCCCTAAATAATGCATCAACAGATTTTCCATGATTGGTTCTTATATCTTCCACAGATGAAGTCATTGCTACTTTACCATTTTGGAGAAAAATAACATCATCCAATACATTTTCAATATCTGAAATTAGATGTGTTGATAAAAGGACCGATGCATTTTCATTATAATTACTAATGATGGTATTTAGTATATATTCTCTGGAAGCCGGATCCACTCCTCCAATTGGTTCATCTAAACAGTAAAGATCTGCATTTCGGCTCATAACAAGAATTAACTGCACCTTTTCTTTGGTTCCTTTTGACATGGTCTTTAATCGATCATTTGCATTAATATTAAGCCTCTTAAGCATTTCGTATGCTTTTACTTTGTCAAAATCCAAATAAAAATCTCCAAAAAAATCGATAATATCTTTTGTCTTCATCCAATCATTAAGATAAGTTTTATCTGGAAGATATGATACTGCTTTTTTAGTTTCTACCCCCGGTTCCATGTTGTTTATTCGAATCTTTCCATTATCCGGAACTAAGAGTCCGTTAATTAATTTAATCAGTGTCGTCTTGCCACTCCCATTAGGTCCTAATAAACCGATTATTTTACCTCTTTCAAAGGTTAAATTAACATCTGATAATGCAGTAAATCCATTATATTTCTTGGTTAATGATTCACATTCTAATATGATATTCATACATTTTCCTCTCTTCCTATCATTGCTCTAACTCTTTTACTGCTTCTAATAAGATATTCTTAATATCCTTATTTACAAATCCAAGCTGTTTCATCTTCTCTAAGAAGTCAGATAATTGATCTTTTGCTAATGCGTGTTTTGTTTCCTGAATCAATGCCTCGTCCTGTGTAATAAATCTTCCGCTGGTGCGGTTTGTATAAATAAGTCCACCCCGTTCCAACTCTGCTAATGCTTTTTGCATTGTATTCGGATTCACCTCTGCATCTGCTGCCAGCTCCCTTACAGAAGGTAATTTGTCGCCGGATTGATATTCACCGGATACAATACGCCGTTGTATATATTCCATCAGTTGCAGATATATAGATCTATCAGATTTTAATTCCCATGCCATATGTTTGTCTCCTCTCTAAATAGTTGTACCGTTGTATTAATTAAATAGTACAATAGTACAATTATATTTGTCAAGGGGATTTTTAAATAATTGTTTCTTTGCCTTGACATTTATGCTTTATAACTATATACTACTGACATACGATTAATTCATAGTATTCCTATAAGTTTAAATAGCTTTAGAGTGTGAGGTGAAAATATGCTAGAAATTAAAGATATTCACAAATCATTTAATAAAAATACAGTACTTGATGGTGTTAATATAAAAATACAAAAAGGGGATGTTGTTGTTCTTCTTGGACCAAGTGGTTCAGGTAAAACCACTCTTTTACGTTGTATAAATTTTTTAGAAAAAGCAGATAGAGGGCTGATTACCTTTAATGAATTAACTGCAGATTTTACAAATATCAAGAAGAAAGAAATTTCTGAACTTCGTAAGAAAACCGGCTTTGTCTTTCAAAACTATAACTTATTCAATAATAAAACGGCTTTAGAAAATGTGGCAATCGGGTTGATACATTCTCGTAAGGTCTTACCGGAAAAAGCCTATGAACAAGCAAAAAAAGCTCTGGATAAAGTGGGGCTGGAGGGAAAATATGATTATTATCCATCACAACTTTCAGGCGGCCAGCAGCAAAGAGTCGGTATTGCACGAGCCTTTGTTTTCAACCCGGATGTAATCCTGTTTGACGAACCAACATCAGCCTTAGACCCGGAACTAATTTCAGAAGTACTTACTATCATGAAACAACTGGCCAAAGAAGGAACTACGATGCTTGTAGTGACCCATGAAATGAGCTTTGCCAGGGAAGTTGCAAACCATGTGATTTTTATGGATAAAGGTAAAATTGTGGAAGAAGGTACTCCTTCTGATATTTTCACAAATCCGAGGGAAGAACGAACAAAACAATTTTTAAGAAGAATTATCAATGATTTTGATTACGTTATATAAACAAAATAAAATATTAAACAGAAAGAATGAGGATCAGATTATGAGAAAACGTACAATTGCAGCAATACTTACTAGTGTAATGATTATTGGAGCTCTTACCGGATGTGGAAATAAGAAATCTACTTCTACAGATTTACTTACAAGTATTAAAGATGCTGGAGAGATCAAGATCGGAACAGAAGGTACCTATGCACCATACACTTACCATGATGATAATGGAGATTTGGTTGGCTATGATGTAGAAATAGCAGAGGCTGTGGCAGAAAAATTAGGAGTAAAAGCGGAATTTGTTGAAACCAAATGGGATAGTATTATTGCTGGCCTTGATGCCAAACGTTTTGATTTAATTGCAAATCAAGTTAGTATTACAGAAGAACGTCAGGAAAAATATAGTTTTTCTACCCCTTATACATATACCAGAGGGGCTCTTGTAGTGGCTGAAGCTAATGAAAATATTACAAAATTTGAAGATCTGTCCGGTAAAAAATCTGCTCAATCTCTTACAAGTAACTGGGGCGCTCTAGCCGAAAGTTATGGCGCAGAGTTAGTGGGAACGGATGGTTTTAATCAGTCTATTGAACTAGTACTTGCAGGCAGAGCCGATGCTACAATAAATGACAATTTAACTTTCTATGATTATGTAAAGCAAAAACCAGAATCTAAAGTGAAAATTGCTGCTTTATCAGAGGAAGTCAGTTCAAATGCATTCTTGATCAGGAAAGATAATGATACTTTCGTGAAGGCTATTAATACTGCCCTTGATGAATTAGTTAAAGATGGCACTATAAAAGAAATCTCTGAAAAGTATTTTGGAGTTGATGTTTCTACACAAGAATAAATTTGTGACATTAGAAAGGAGGTATTTGTAATGGATGCCCGCACCATAGAGATCTTACAAAATTCCTTTATGAAAATATTAATTCCAGGACTCACTTATACCATTCCACTTACTTTAATTTCTTTTTTCCTGGGATTAGTTCTTGCACTTTTGGTTGCCCTTATACAAATTGCAGATATTAAAGTTTTGAAACATGTTGCAAAGTTCTATGTTTGGATTATCCGTGGAACTCCATTACTAGTACAAATTTTCATTATATTCTATGGTCTTCCTAATATTGGTATTATACTGGATCCATTACCAGCTGCAATTATTGCATTTTCCTTAAATGTGGGTGCCTATGCTTCTGAAACACTTAGGGCCGCAATCCTGTCAGTGCCAAAAGGGCAGTTAGAAGCCGGGTATTGTGTTGGTCTGTCCTATTTTAAAACAATGAGACTTATTATTTTACCTCAAGCATTTAAAACCGCTTTCCCTCCTTTATTTAATTCTTTTATCGGACTTGTAAAGGATACGTCCCTTGCTGCTAATATCACTGTTACTGAAATGTTTATGGCAACACAGCAAATCGCCGCAAAACTATATGAACCTTTAATTCTGTATTGTGAGGTTGCAGTGATCTACTTATTTTTCTGTACAGTCCTTTCAAAGATTCAGAAATATGGTGAGAAAAGAATGAGTATGTCTCAATAATACTGTCTCATCTTAATTCTAAAAGAACTTATATATTTCCCATCTTGAATACTGAGAAATATATAAGTTCCCTCCATTGTTTCCATTTTGCCTATTTTTCCAATAAATACTTTTTCCCTTTTAATGCTATTTCTATCCTGTCTAAAATCTCCTCTGAGTCGGCTTCCACTGTGTGAAGATGAACTCCATCTGTTAATTCCTTAAGAGGCTGCACTTTTTTTGTCTTTACTTTATTTACAAAATCATATACATCCTGTCTGGTAGTTATAATCAGGTTGGTACTTATCTCACCATATATGTCATGTGAAACTATAACATCTAATACTTTCCCTCCATTATCAACTATAGTACACAATTCATCCTCTATTTGATCCGTAGTATGTTTCATAAGAAAGCATCGATTTACCTTTTGCTTTTCCTGATAATATAGAATATATCCTTTTGTAGTTGATAAAATATTCTTGTTGACTGCACGCAGCAAAGCAATATCCTGGACAATTACCTGACGGCTCACTCCAAGACATTTTGACAATTCACTTCCTGATACCGGCTCTTTACTATTCTTTAAAATCTCTATTAATTTCTCTCTTCTTTCATGTCCTTCCATGTAACCCCTCCTACTTTATTGACTTTTCAAAATGCTGATAGTCTTTGCTATTTTTCCAATCTCCACCCCAGGTAAAACCATACTTTGTAAATATATTATAGCAAATATCATTTTTTTTAATATAATATTTATTGTCAATGCTGCGATCTGCATATTTTTCTCCACTTACAGGCAGCACTTCCCTGACTCCATTTTTCATTCTCACATAAGGATTATAAAGAGGATTAATATCAATTGCTAACCCCTTCCCATGATTTGAATATGTTGTTGTGCCATCAATATAGCGAAAATTAAATGCTGATGAATTATTTGCTGACATAGAAGCATTGTCATCTGCATTATACTCATCTACTAATTCCATTCGTTCAATTGGGTATTCTGCTTCATACAATTCTTTAAAGATGGAAATAACATCATCTGCTATTCTTTTGTTTACGATCATTTCTCCAACATGAGTTTCTCCATCAAAGCCATAATATAAAAGTTCTAAATATCTTAGATCTTCTAATGGAAGAGGGCAGTTTTTCTTGTAAGATTTATTATATATCCTGTCATAGATTTCATCTGTTATTTTAATCTTGGTAAAATACTCATTCACATTAACTTCTCCCGTATTGAAAGTGGCTGTTATTCTGTCTTCCTTTTCAACCTGCATTTGATCCTCTGATTCTTTCTCTATAATATTTGAATTATCATTATCATATGCATTTCTTTTTGTACTTTTACTTTTTGCCGGCTCAGAACTTTCGTCATATTCTGATTCTATTTTATCATTAAAATTCTCTTTAGGATCATTTTCCTCTGTTGCTGTTACAGATTCTTGATTCTTTCCATTTAAAGTTAAAAAGAGATACCCCACGATTGATAAAATCAATAAACATAATATTATCCTTTTAAAAATGCTCATGACCTTCATAGGACCACCTCTTAATCATCTTCCTCTATTACATGGATTTCAAGAAAATCAAAATCTATTCCATCAATAAAATTATCCTTTGTAAACCTGGTTTTATCATGGCGTTTAAAATCATCTATATTGGACTCTAACCATAATGGTTTAGATAAATCAAATTCATAACACACTTTATCAATAGCATTGTAAACTTTTCTTGTTCTATTTATTTTATCATCATTACATATTACTACATCACGAAGCATTCTATTGTCTTTAAATATTTTACCCCATAAACGAAACATACATTTTTTCTCCATTTCATAATTAATCCGGTAATACCATATGTATCACTTTTGCTTAGTATTATAGCAACAGTCCTCTCTACTGTCTATAGTAAGCAAACTGGTTTCTTAAATAAAAAGTTCTTTTTGTTCAGGATACCCTTTTCCCATACCATAAAAACGGGCGTCACAGGAATACTCTGTGACACCCTCTTAAAACTTCATCTATCTATTTAATTATAATCTCTTTAATAATTCTTCTCTTTGGTCTTCAAAACCTGGTTTACCAAGTAATGCAAACATATTCTTCTTATAGCTTTCTACGCCTGGCTGATCAAATGGATTTACACCTAACATATATCCGCTTAATCCACAGGCAAACTCAAAGAAATAGAATAATTGTCCAATGTAATATTCATTCTCTTCTGGCAGATTTACAACTAAATTAGGAACATTTCCATCTGTATGAGCTAAAATAGTTCCCTTCATCGCACTTTTGTTCATGAAATCAACTGTTTTTCCAGCAAGATAATTCAATCCATCAAGATCAACTTCTTCCTCTTCTAACACAATTTCATGTTTTTGTTTTTCAAGGTTAATCACTGTCTCGAACATTGTTCTTTGTCCGTCTTGAATAAACTGTCCCATAGAATGAAGGTCTGTTGTTAAATCTACAGATGCCGGGAAGATACCTTTTTGATCTTTTCCTTCACTTTCACCATATAATTGTTTCCACCATTCAGATACATAGTGAAGAGATGGTTCATAGTTTGCTAATATTTCAATATTCTTACCTTTTCTAAGTAAAATATTACGGATAGCTGCATATTTCATAGAATCATTATCTGTGAAACCGTCATTCAAACAACGTTCTCTCTGACTGGCAGCACCTTCCATAAGCTTTGTTATATCTGCTCCACTCACTGCAATCGGAAGTAAGCCAACCGCAGTAAGAACTGAGAAACGACCGCCAACATCATCAGGAACTACAAAACTTTCATAGCCTTCTTCCGTTGCTAAATTTTTTAAAGCTCCTCTTGATTTATCTGTTGTTGCATAAATTCTTTTTGCCGCTTCTTCTTTACCATATTTCTCAATAAGAAGTTTTTTAAATACACGAAATGCTATCGCCGGCTCGGTTGTAGTACCAGATTTACTGATCATATTGATAGAAAAGTCCCTATCTCCGATTACTTCAATAAGATGGCGGATATACGTACTGCTAATATTATTACCAACATAATAGATTTCAGGTGTTTTTCTAATTTCCTTTGATACACTATTATAAAAACTATGTCTTAATGATTCAATAGCTGCTCTTGCACCCAGGTATGAACCACCAATACCTATTACCAGAAGTACTTCGGAGTCACTCTGAATCTTACCAGCAGCTTTCTTAATACGTGCAAATTCTTCTTTATCATAATTAACAGGAAGATCAATCCATCCTAAAAAGTCATTCCCTGCACCACTTTTTCCAACTAATTCATTCCTTGCATTTTCAACTGTTTTTTCAATCATTCTCACTTCTTCATCAGAAATGAATTTTTTAGCTATTGAATAATCAAATGTAACTCTTTCTGCCATAATATTACACTCCTTTTCTCTTTTATTTTATGCTTAACCATTATTTTAACAAATGATTTCTTTATTATCAATAGCTATTTTACACGAGAAATTAGAGCATGATTTACATTATGCCATAAATTCTTTTAAAATATCTTCTATAATTTCTTCTTCTTCCTTATTGATTTTATAATTTTCTGTTGTTTTTTTATCAGGATTTAACTTCCTGTCATTTTTGGAACTAAATTTAGCTTGTCCATCTTCTCTTTTTCTATCTCTATTTCCTTTTATATAATTGACTCCATTTTGTACTTCCTCTTTTACTGCCGCAGTATCTTCTATATGTAATAAATCTTTACCTTTTACTTTCTGCTCTGATTTTTTTTCTAAATGCTGGGAAACATTATGTTTGTCTGTATTGTCTGTATTTCTTTCTTCATTCTCATTAATGAAATATTCATTCCGATATTCTTCTAATTTTTCAGGATAAAAATTCTCCTGCTCTAATCTTACTTTTAGCATATTTTCAAGGTAATCTTTCATATTTATCCGAATAATATTCCGTTTCGCCGGTAGATTTAAAAAGCTTTCAAAAATTATCAACAAGGCGCTTGTAAGTAACCCAATAAAAAATGTGGATAAAATTGCCGTTTTTCCACAGTCATAATAAACAGCTAAACCTGCGCCAATTGCACCAGTTAGTAGGCATAAAATTAGAAGTTGTCCACTTATATTTTCCCATGTGTATAACAATATCCCACAAAATTTATACTTATACATATACTTATCCACAAAAATATCCACATTATTAACACCAATCTTCAATTTGTAGCAGGCTTCGAACTTCATTTTGACTAATTTCATCAATTTATTATTCGTATTTGCCATATTATCAGATGATTTTATCAGATTTTTATATATTCCATAGATAAGAATTTTAACCAATATGCCCAGACTACATAATACGGACATTAAAATTAATAATATATTATTATCAAATAATTCTTGAACTTGTACCATTAAAAATCTCCTCGCTTTTCCATTAATTTACAAATATTATAACGGATATCTATAAATTTGAAAAGGGAGGAGATGAAATTTCGATAGACAAAATAGCACAAAAAATGCATTCTGACAATTTATATTCTGCCTATAATCTTGTTACTAATTCATGTAGAAGCTTTACCGTATGCTCAATTGCTTTCATTTCAAATTCACTGTAATCCATCTCAGCACTGTTGTCTGCTTTGTCTGAAATCGCACGGATAATTAGAAATGGTATATTATTAAGATAAGCAGCCTGAGCAATTGCTGCTCCTTCCATTTCAGTGCAATAACCATCAAATAATTTAACCAGGCTTTCTTTCTTTCCTCGTTCTGAAATAAATTGATCCCCGCTCACAATTCTTCCGACAAATACATTTATATCCTTATTCACTTCTTCACATACTTCCCTTGCTGTTTTTAAAAGAAGGGTATCTGCAATAAATGTTGATGTATCCATGCGAGGTATCACTCCCGGCTCATAGCCAAATCCTGTGGCATCCATATCATGTTGAACTGTATCTTTTGATAACACAATATCACCAATATTAATTTCATTTCGCAAAGATCCTGCTACCCCTGTATTGATAATTCCTTCAACCTGATATTCATCCACAAGGATTTGTGCACATACTGCAGCATTTACTTTACCAATTCCACTTCGTACAACAACAATATCCTTTCCAGATAATTTCCCTTTATAAAATTCCATTGATGCTTTTTTTGTGATGATCACATCTTCCATACGTTCCTTCATAATATTTACTTCTTCATCCATTGCTCCAATGATTCCAATATGATTCATAAATTTCTCCTCGCTTGCAATATTAATGTATAGATTATATTACATCATGAACAAGTTCATGATCTTGTTATATTCGCCAAATGCTTCGCGCTTGGCTCATTATTTTCATTATATCATATATTATTTTCTATGGTATTTATTTTCATATTGGATTGCAAAACTCCTATCACTGGTATAGAATGTTATATGGAATTGAACTCTTACTATTTATTGAATTTTATTACAATGATAGTAAATTGGTTTCTACCAGAGAATTGATTCTGATTCTAAATATGAAGCACCCTCCTAATAGTAATTACATATTTGAAAGGATTTAAATAAATGAAATATAAAACTCATGGGGTATGCTGCACTGAGATAGATTTTGAAGTAGAGAATAATATTATTAAATCTGTAGAGTTTAAAAATGGATGTGCTGGCAATACTGCTGGAATAGCAAAACTTATTGTTGGTATGTCTGTAGATGATGTCATCGAAAAGCTGGAAGGAACAAGATGTGGATTTAGAGAAACCTCCTGTCCCGATCAACTGGCCAAAGCTCTTAAAAGTATAAAGGAGTAGCATTGAAACAATTCAAAAGAATTTATATCGAAATAACAAATGTTTGTAATTTAAATTGCAGTTTTTGTCCACCACTGAAAAGATTACCTAAATTTATGCTTTTAACAGAATTTTCACAAATTCTTGATAAAGTAGAACCATATACAGATTATGTGTATCTCCATATTAAAGGAGAGCCTTTACTTCATCCAAATCTTGGTGAAATACTGGATCTTTGCCATCAAAAAAATATATATGCAAATATTACTACCAATGGTACGAAAATTTCTTCTGCAAGAAATGTACTATATCATGCACCTGCTCTAAGACAAATTAACATCTCTTTGCATAGTTTTGAAGATATAGCCATATCAAGACTTAAGGAATTGGATTCTTATCTAAAAGAGATAATAATAACAGCAAAATATCTTAATGAAAATACAGATTCTATTACCGCCTTAAGATTATGGAATCTTGATAAAGATAACATAACCAAAGAAGCAATGGAAAGAAATAAATATATTCTAAATATTTTAAATCAGGAATTTGCATCCTTAGATTATTCCTCAATTACGGACAGCAAACTGAGGAATAAAGGAATAAAACTAATGAATAAAATCTATCTAAATTTTGACTACGAATTTGCCTGGCCAAGTCTTAATGCCTCCTATGTTGGAGATACTGGATATTGTTATGGCTTAAAAACCCAGCTGGGAATTTTAGCAGATGGCACCGTAGTACCTTGCTGCCTTGATGAAGATGGTATCATTAACCTGGGCAATATATATCAGGATGAATTAGATAATATATTAAATTCCACGAAAGCAAAAAATATAATTGAAAACTTTGGAAATCGTAAAGTAGCGGAGGAACTTTGCCAAAAATGTGGATACAGAGAACGGTTTTCCTGATACTTTATAATTTTTTACCTGGAGGCTTATTATGAAAAAAATAGTATTAACTGGCGGGGGGACTGCCGGACATGTTACACCCAATATTGCCCTCTTGCCTGAACTAAAAAAATCAGGCTATGATATCCATTATATTGGTTCCTATGATGGTATTGAGAGAAAATTGATTGAAGAATTCGATATACCTTATTATGGAATCTCTTCTGGCAAACTAAGAAGATATTTTGATCCTAAAAATTTCAGCGATCCTTTTAAAGTAATAAAAGGATTCAGAGAAGCTTCTTCCCTGTTAAAAAAATTAAACCCTGATATCATCTTCTCTAAAGGAGGATTTGTAACAGTACCAGTTGTTTTAGCAGCGAAAAGACGAGGAATCCCATATATTATCCACGAATCTGATATTACACCTGGTTTAGCCAATAAAATAGGAATCCCTTTTGCATCCAGAATTTGTGCTAATTTTCCTGAAACCCTTAATAATCTTCCCGCTAATAAAGCAGTCCTTACAGGTTCTCCAATTCGTAAAGAATTATTCTCAGGTAATAAAATCAGAGGCCTTGAATTCTGTGGATTTACTGCAAACAAGCCTGTTATACTTGTAATTGGCGGCAGTCTTGGTTCCGTTTTTGTAAATGATTCAATTAGGGGTATATTGCCAACTTTATTAGAGAATTTCCAAGTAATTCATTTATGCGGTAAAGATAAATTAGATGAAAATTTACAAAAAACACCTGGCTATGTTCAATTTGAATATATTAAAAAAGAGCTGAGTGACTTATTAGACTGTGCTGATTTAGTGATATCCAGAGCAGGTGCTAATGCAATTTGCGAAATATTGGCCCTAAGAAAACCGAATATATTAATACCTTTATCTGCAGGTTCAAGCAGGGGAGATCAGATATTAA
The DNA here is from genome assembly GCF_003752155.1 of Mobilisporobacter senegalensis. Lineage (GTDB taxonomy): Bacteria > Bacillota > Clostridia > Lachnospirales > Lachnospiraceae > Mobilisporobacter > Mobilisporobacter senegalensis. The sequence continues at coordinate 57,232 of NZ_RJVG01000013.1, forward strand.
ATGCAGAATCTTTTCAGCGTCAAGGCTTTAGTTATGTCTTGCATGAAGAAAATTTAACAAATATCACATTATTAGAAGCCATTAATACTGTGTATAAAGAAAAAGAAACTTATATTAATACAATGAATCATAGTAAATTACTAAATTCTATTGATACTATCGTAGATTTAATTAATGAAGTCATTGAGGAATCTAAAACAAAAATATAATCAGTAGAAAGAATATATAATAAGAGTCTGTTATATTCCTGTCCCTATAATTATAAGAAAGTCTATGCTATCCCTACAATACACTGTGTGAAGGGAGAGCATAGACTTTCTTGCATTATTCATAATAATTTTACATGTTTACAAATAAGGTTATATTTTAACATTCTTTTTTAGTTATAGTTTTTCCTTAATGGCTTTTGCTAATTGATCCATCTCACCCTCTATATATTTTGTGGAGGTCCATGTTATTTTAACCTTATCATTTTCAAACCTTGGAATCAAATGCATATGAAAATGAAAAACTGTTTGTCCTGCTGCTGCACCGTTGTTTTGTAACACATTTAATCCATCACAGTTTAATTCATTCATTAATATTTTACCTATATTAGCAGCAATTACGAACACTTTTGCTGCTTCATCCTTCGTTAGATCAAAAATATTATCTGCATGGTTTTTAGGAATAATAATTACATGACCTTTTGATGCTGGTGAAATATCAAGAATAGCTTTAAAATCATCATCTTCATAAACACATGCAGATGGAATTTCACCTGCTGCTATTTTACAAAAAATGCACTCGTCTTTTTTCATATAAAAAACTCCTAACTTTATAATTGTCGATAATTGTTGATGTTTTAGTATTGCTTAATTTTTCAAAAAATGATAATCTTTTCTTGGAGGTATAATTATGTTTACAGATGAAGAACTATATAAAATTGAAACTCTATGTCGGGAACATCCTGAATTTCGTCACATTATGAGGCGATTCAAAGAAGAGAGCCGGTATATGCTCTCTAGCATCTCACATGAACTTCGTAATCCGATTACTCTGATACATAGCACAGTTCAACTAATGGAGAAAAAGAACCCTGAAATTACACAGATTCCGTATTGGTCCCAATTAAGAAGTGATATAAATTATACCATATCAATCTTAGAAGAATATACCAATTATAACCATAGTGAAGAAATCCGTTTATCCAATGTAGATTTGTATGAGCTGATCGATAATATCAAAAATAATTTCAGACTAATTAGTAATGATAAAAATATTAATATATGTCTTGACGCATCCGATATCTCAAGAAAGCATATTAAATCTTATTCCTGTGATGAGATTAAGATGAAACAAGTCTTTATTAATATTATTAAAAATGCTATTGAGGCAATTAGTAAAAAAGGATTTATACATATTGAAATTAACGCAGATCCAGCTCTACTTTGCAAAAATATTGATGGTAATACTTATATGGTAATAATCATAAGCAATAATGGTAAAAAAATTGAAGAAGATGAGCTTCCAAATATATTTGAACCATTTGTCACTTATAAAGCAGGCGGAACTGGGCTTGGCCTTGCAATTGCCAGCCGGGTTATTTCCTCTCATGGCGGAAATATACAAGCTTTTTCTGATGATGAGATAACAAGTTTTCATATTATGTTACCATTATTATAATTCTTTCTCTCATAACATACTGTCATAGATCCTATTGAAGCATTAGTATATTTAAGTTTATTACATAAACTAAATTTATTAATGTTTATTTGTCTGTGCTAATTTGGAATTCTATATAATATCAAATTTGAAAATGGTATCGAACATTCTGAGGACTTTAAAATTTCCTTTTGCAGTAAGTTCTCCTGCCATGAATGCATTTTGAAATGTACTTCGTCCCTTTATAATTCTTTCCATTACGTCATGGGTGGTTTTTGCTATTACATTTGCATTATCCATTTCTCCATAATAACATTTTAAGTCTGAATCAGCTATTTCAATAATTAGTGTCTTATTCTTATCTGCAATGTTAATTGAATACGATGCATTAAAACCCTTTTGTGGATGAAAATTCTCTCTTATATTCTTAACAAATTCTGATTCATTATCCCCATTTTCACTGCCTAACATTTCTTTAAAAATCTGGGTAAGTTCTTCAATATCCTCTTTTTGTTTCTTTACGTATGTATCATCCGATACATACATAGAAAGCTGTTCACTTTCCTGGGGCGTTAAATCTATTGTACTGGTTCTAAGAAGATTTTCTTTTACCACATAGTTACTTGTAGGGAGTATTTTAACCTTTTGATTAATACTTCTATACAGATTTTCTGCCTTTTTCTCAATAATTTTACTATAATCCGGATTTGTTTCAAAGTCAACATGGTCTTCTACATATGCACTCACTCCACTAATCGGTGTACCACCAAGCATTTCCCAAGCTTCGATCAGAGTTAATTCTGCTGCTCTTTCTCCATAAGTAGTGGCCATTACAACTGGCAGCATATATGTTTTACTGATTTTTTCTTTATCTCCATATAACCAGCATGCATCTAAAAATTGCTGCATAAAACCGCCAATTCCAAACCATTCCACTGTGGTGGCAAGGATTACACCATCTGCCTCCTTTAAAGTCTTAGGTAACATATTAATTCCATTCTTATCTTCATACAAATTGTATTTCGTTACTTCTACTCTTAATTCTTCTAGTACTTCTGTTAATTTATTAATAACATAAAGAGTCGGATCTTCAATAAGCCCTCTGCCACCGTAATAAATGTTTACTTTCAAATTAATACACCTCTCTCTTCTTTGGTTTTCTATATATGAGTGCAGCTATTAGTAATCCTGCTATAAATCCTGCAATATGAGCAACATTATCAATTTCCTGACTTGAAAAACCGCTATAAATACTTAATATTGCAAATATAATTAATTGTCCTGTACTTATATCTTCTAAACGTCCACGATTAACAAGAACGATATATAGCATTGATCCTACAACACCAAAGATAGCACCAGATGCTCCTACTGCAACAACATTATTATTCTGTATCATATTATAACCCATTGAAGCGACTCCCGCAATAACACCTGAACCCAAATATATCAAGAGATACCGTATTTTCCCTGCCGCTCGTTCCAGGTTATCACCTATAAAAATCAGAATAATCATATTATTGGCAAGGTGACGAAATCCAAAATGCAAAAACATATATGTGAATAACCGATGGTACTCTTCATAAGTTACAACATATGGCCAAAACATTGCTCCATTATTAAGCATATAGTCTGTATCCATAGTAGAACCATTCATCTCTAAATAGAAAAATATGATAACATTAATAAGGATAATGAGCGTATTGCATATGGTAAAATAGTTTCTCCTTGAATAATTTCTTTGGCTTTGTCCCCCATAATTATTTGTATTATGGGAACGCCCTTCATTATTATTAATAGGAGTTGTATAAGTATCCTTTTTATAGATCTCTCTGTCTTCACCGGTATATTCATATTTATATGGTTCGATAATAATAGGTTTTAAAATTTCTTCAATCATTGTTCTCATATCGAGAAACGATGAGTTCTGATGCTCAAATAATATGAGTTTACGTTCCTTTGTGTCAACAATCCAGCAATTTTCTAATACTGAAGGAATATTTTTGACTTTCTCTGTATTATTTGTGCATAATAAATTCAATATATGAATCTGTTCAAAATTCTTTTTGCCAAATTGGCTCATTACCTGATCAGTTATGTTCTCACATTGTTCTTTCGTAAATTCATTTCCTTGATTCATATTATATAATAATATAACATACGCCTGCTCCAAAATAACCGTATAATAAAGATAAATTCCATCCACATTCACGGTTACTTTATGATAATTCTTTTGTTGCAGCTTTAATAAGATGTCATTAATAATCAACAATATCATTCCCAACTTTTTATATATAAGGCAGATAAATTTTTACAGTTAGATTGATTATAGCATAAATATCCAATAAATCAATGAAACAATAAAAAAGAAGGATATCAATATATTCTTTAGAAAATCCTTCTTTTATAAGAATATTATAAAATGTTTAGTTATATTATCTCATTTAATATTTCAAATTGATAGGTGATATTCGCCATTCTTACTTCATCACCAAGGTGTAATTCTTTCGGAACATCCGCTTTTAATCTATTGCTATTTAAGTATGTTCCATTTGTTGAATTAAGATCTGTAATAAAAAATCCTTCTCCTTTTTGTTCTATTTTTGCATGAAATCTACTGATAACATTACTTTTTACCGATTTGTCTACCTGATCATTGAGTTTTCCGAAAAAGAAAGGAAATTCTATGATTTTTATATCTTTGTAATTTATTGAGTTTGTTGATTTTAATATATAAGTAAGTTCCTCATCTATTAGGAAAGTTGTCTTTTCAGAATTGTAGTTATCTAGTAATACAGTTCTATTTTCTTTTTCCTCCTCTTCACTCTCTGTTTCATTGATATCTACATCATTAATGTATTCTACCTTTCCTTTTATCTTAGGAATTTTATTCTTTTTGTGCAGTAATTTACTTAAAAGATAAATCTCACCGGTCCCTAAAACTAATATATACCCAAACATTTTTATAATGTCTAATTTTTCATTAAACTTATCATAATATAATTCAAATTTATATCCCATTAAGATCAATATAATATAAGCCATTACAGAAAATGCTGAAAATCCTATTGCTTTTTCAGAGTAAACCATAACTTCTTCTTCACTTTCCAGCCTTTCTTCCATTATTGGGATTATAAATTTTTTATTACTTTTATCTTTACTTTCTACCTTTCTCTTAACCTTGCTCCTGCTTTTTTCAGCTATTTTATAATTATTATCTTTATTATTTTCAATATTACTCTTTTCTGTACTTTTATTAATACTAATTCTATTATTCTTCTTGGATATGAACTCTTCCTTTTTACATTTGTTATTAATAAAGTCTAATAATTTATCAAATGTAGGGTATTCCTCTTTACTGATTTTATAAAGTCCATAAATAAAAAGTATTCCTTGTTCATCATTATAATCAACTTTATTCATTAGATATTCTATTAGACTGCTTAATTGATCAGTAATGTCTTTTTGATATCCATCCAGATAACACAGACTCACTTCATATGTAGGTAAAATATAAAGATAATCAGGATCTAATACAAAATCATTTTCAAGTAGCAAGTATTCTTTTCCTTCTTCAATAGCTTTAATAGTCTCCTCCATTATTTTCTTTACTTCCTCATATCTGAGAGCGATATTATCTAATGACCGGGTTAATGATTGCCTGGATGTTATATCATAGTGATATTGCTTTACATTATCAACGATATGCAAGTCAAGACTGAGCAGCCCCTTAATTTTATTATTTAGCAGCATTTTTAAGCTATAATTAGAATTTTCTTCCTCACTGACTATAATCAAATATTGGCCATCAAAATCTTTTTTATATTGTGAATTGATCAAATTTCTTCTCCCCTCACTCCCCTGTTGTGCATAATATCCTCTATAAGATTACCCCTTACTTAATAAAAGCTTTTAATTTTTTTAAAATTTCATCATAGCCTTTCAGATCATCAACGATACCCTCAACTACATCAAATTGTCGAATGAATTCTGCCGGATAGTGAACACGTCCCTTAGATAGTATTGTAAAATTCGTGCCGCTTCCAGTGAAAAATTCTTTTACTTTTAATATAGATATATTCATGTCAACTTCTACTCTAACCGCTATATTTGAATGATCCGCATCCACTACAATATCATTGATTTCCGCTATATATAAATTAATGGATAGTTGTTCCTCCAATATTCTTCCGATTTCTTCTCTTTCCTGTTTGGTATCGCCAATCACAGGAAAGTAAATTCCCCTATTATCTATATTTATATAATCAATTTCATCACCAGCCCCATTCCATTCGTGTTTAACCATTAATCCTGCCTGAATTATATTAGCATTAAGGATTGCCTGAATTCTGGATTTGTCATGGAGATAGAATCCCATATAAATCAGAGCTATTATCACAAAAATAATGATGGGTATAATCAATGCTGCTTCCACCGTATAGCTTGCACGAGATACAAACAGTATGAACGTACTGTCTTCATTATTTATTTTCTCTTCCTTTTTCTGTTGTCTATTGATAGTATAGATTAAATATTTTTCCAGCATTATGATAAAATCACCCCAATATACCCCAAAAAAATAAATGGAATAAACGGTAATGTTGTTTTCTTAGTGATTTTTTTTAAAAATAATAAAATCACAGAAAACAGGAATATCAAAAGGAGAGCATATAAAAACAGGAAAGCGTTTTCCCAAAAACCCAAGCCAATACCGGTAAGAATAAGTACGATCCCATCACCCATTCCTATCTGCCATCTGCTTAATCTGCCAATTCCAATCATTGATATACCAACAATAGTTCCAAAAAGTCCATTTACAATAGAAATATTATTCCGAAAAGGAAGGCAGATCAATAAAATAATGATGCCTGGAACGATTATACTCATTGAAATTCTTCTTCTTTTTATATCTTTAATACTAGAAATTACTAAGATTACTCCCAATAGAATTTGGACAAATGTATCATATATATTCATAAAAATCCTCCTATTTTAATCTCCATGACCACCACATCTTGAACAAGGAGATCTTCCCTGTACTTTGGATAATAAAATCTCTATCACACTTCTTTTTAATTTACTGCAGGATAATGTGGAATGATATCGATTGCCATCTGAAGTTATATAGACAACTGCTGTTGAATCCAAGTGTTTGTCCCTCATACAGCTTTCACAAGCATAATATTTCCCTCCACTGTCATTTCTTTGTACCCCGAGATTCTCAAATTTGCATTCAGAAATATTAAACTTAATATATGTACAATCTCTCCTAATGTGGTAAACCGTCCCTGTCCTGGTTATATAAACAATTCTATCATCCACTGCACCATCTTCTTTTTTCTCTATTAGATAATTAATTGGCTTATATCCAGTAAATGCCCTTATCTTCACGGATTGAACTGTAAGTATATTTCCCAGCCTATAGATAGGAACAGGTATTTTAATATTGTATAATGCAATTATTTCTATCATGTCATTTTGCTCAAGGAATTTGGACTGTAATAAAGAAATACCTCCTATTCCCCCAATAACACATGAATTATCAATAATATCTTTATTTATATATTCCTTCATCTTTGCCTGATAAAAGATAGATGCTCCAAGATTATTTATATCAACATATTCTTTTGAAATATTATTAAATTTACTATCGTTTTTCGCTTCATTTTTCTCATTATATTTGTCATCACCCTCATAGTTTTTAATGTAGTCATAAATAAAAGCATATTGAGATGCAAATTCTCCTGTTTGGGTAATTGCAGACTGAATAATTTCTTGAACAAGTAAAATTTGCAGAAAATATAGAATTGCCATAATGCCAAAAATAAATATAGGAAGTACTAAGCTGGCTTCTACAGTAATGGATGCCCGATTATTCTTATTATATGTATTATTGTTTCCCATAAGTTTTCCTTCCATTGAACTAATAGGAATAAATTAGGATATCCTCTCGCTATTTTTAGGGGTAATTTTTATTGCCCTTTGTGGGCTTGCTTCTTATCGGGGTAATGATGCTTAGAGAGAATGCTAATAAATTGTATTTTTAATAGTTACAAAAATAGAGTTTGAAGAATATAGGATCCATGTTTGGATCAGCGAGAGGATATCCTAATTTATCCCTAAAGTTTTTAGTAAGAATACTCTTTAGTAACATCATATTTGTAACCCTGTATGTCACTGTTTAGTATTTTGTTTACAAACGGTAATTTAATAAATTTAGCCCCAATATAAAATTCTGCTTTTACTTTATATCCATAGATACAGTTTTCCATTAAAAAGTTTTCTTCATATTTATACCTTATATTTTCTTGTATTAAATCCATCATTCTTTTACATTTCATGTTTTGGTTCATAAGGTACAGAAAAACCCTGATATATTCATCATAATTCATATCATAAGAAGCACTTCTTTTGTCAGATAACTTTGTCACTTTTTCTTGAATCAGCTTTTTGTTCATAAGTAATAATTCACTATATTGTATTGCAAAATTGCTTTTTCCCTTTATAAATGGTATATATTTATTCTCTAATAATCCAGTGGTATCTACTAAAGCTTCTTCATATGCCCAAATGAGCAAAATTGCCATTTTGGTAAGACTTATCAATGGTTCAAGACATGTAAACCCCACTAAGGCTGCTGCTGTTGCATATGCCAATCCACTTTTTTCACTATCCGTAAATAAATATACAAAATTCATAATTGTCCGGGTAAACAATAATTTATGTACTATATCTGAAAAATTATCATAATCCTTCAAATTGCCATTCAATATATATTCCTGTTCATATTCCAGCATAGTTTTTTTTAATGTTTTTTCATTTGTTTTACTACTTTGATTTTTAAAATGCTCTATTATATATTCATTTAATAAGACCATTTCTAAAAGCTCATTACTATTATTTATTTCCCCAATCTCTTCTTTGCTCTCTTTTGCATATTCTCCAAATGAAGATTTTAAATTGTCACGATAATCATCTTCATTCCAGTGGCTTATATTATTAGAAATCTCTTCTTCGACTTGTTCTCCTTTGTTTTTTTCAATTAGTTTAGACGGAAGATCAAGACCGGAAAGTTCTCTTTTAGAGATAGCAGATAAATCTTTTACAACCAGGTTTAAAACACCATCATTTATTAATTCTTTAAAATAAGTAACAGGATTTTTCACATTTGGGTCAATTTTGAGAGAACTATAATCAAACCAAAGATCTTTTGTATCATATGCTTTTAAAGATTGGCTAAGATTTGTGGTGAATAAAATCATTTGATTTATGCTTTCTTCTGCTTCATTTATTGGTATATTATTAATGGCATATACCCCTTCTAATATCCCATAATTACATGATAATGCATTCTGGATGGCAGCCAGCCTGTTTTTACTTAGATTATACTCTTTTTTCTCTCCTAAATTATTAATATATTCCTTCATTTTATTAGAATCTTTATTTAATTCATTATATAATTTTTCATCAACATTCTCTTTATTTTCACTCAGATACTCCTCATACAACTTGACCTCATTCGCTGCCTTTTCTTGATTTATGGAGATACTGGGAATCACTTTTAATGCAGCACTAATTTTGTTTTGGGTTCCCTCTGTTAGATCTATTAATCGATTGACATTAAATTTTATATTTTCCAGTGACTTATTCTTTTTATTTTCTAATTCATTTATCTTTGAACTTATGTGAGCCTTCCGTTCTTCACTGCCTTCATCATCATCACTTATACTTTCTAACTCATTCTTAAGATTTTCTATCTGTTCTTTATAAATTTTAATATTCTTCTCATATCCAATAATCTCATTAAGCCAGACAATTGGCGTTTGATAACTGCTCATTAGTGACTCAAAAACAACATCCTGGGATATTGCCAAACTATTTTTATCTATAGCCCCGACACAGAATTTTTTTACAAAATTTTTCTCCGTTTTTATTAAATTATTTTTATAATGAATTCCTCTTTTATCCACAGAAATGCCTTCTATATAACGGATTAAATCCAACATACTTTCACTAAGAGTATAAGCTGACTCTTCCAGGTTTATCTTTTTTTCCATAATATCTGATACCTGTACAGACGTTTCAGAATTAGTATACTTTTCTCCAGCAGTTTCAATCAGATTCGCTGGTAACTTATATTTCATGAATCCAACTGCTTCATGAATAAACATTTTATTTTCTAAGTCCATTGCTCTTACTGTATCTTCTATGGAAATATTGTCAATGGAAACATCATATAAATTCATAGTTGGCATATCAAAAGAATGTCCTAATAATGTATACTCTTTTGATGGATTTAAGGAAAACTCCATATATTCTTCCATAATCTCAGCCATCTGAGGTAAATTTATTTCCCTGGTTCCATATCCTCCATCAAGAAAAAACAGATGATAATCTTCGTACATTGGGTAAAAATATTCCCCCAATACAGATCCCATTGAAGTCGTCAGCGCCCGGCTGGCATAAACTTTTGCAATATTGATTCTGGCCCCTTCAATTACAGTGCCAATAAGAGACAATATCAATAATAAAACGAGACTCAAAAAAGCTGTAACTTCTCCTTTTTTTTCTTTAATCCAGAATTTCATCTGTGTCACCTGTAATAGCTTCAAATGCATCTTCGACAATATCACTTATATTGTCTTTGAAAATAACTACAAGGCCAACTAAAATAACAAGAATTAATATAATCTCTACTACACCAATTCCATCCTCTTCTTTTACAAATCCTTCTATAAGTTCCTTAAATTTATTCATATAATCCCTCCGTAAATTTTATAATCCTGATATTGCAGGTACTAATATAATTACCAGAACAATTAAGAGCATTAACATCATCGGTAACAATAATTTTGTTGATGCTTCTTCTCCTAATCTTTTCGCCAATTCCTTTCTTTCGTTAAAAGCCTCCATAGCCTCATACTCTAAAAGTTCTAACAATCCCTTCGACCCTTTTTTAAGGTTTTGTGAAATCAGGGATGAAAACCTTAAATAAGGTAATACTTTCATTCTCTTGCCGTAACTTTCATATGCTTTCATTTCAATCACTCCATTATGTAGTTCATTATATGTAATGATCATTTCTTCATAAGCAAATCTTTTGTTTTTAGCTCCTTCCCTGTTTTTATTAACATACTCCTTAACTACCTTTCCCCAGGCATTTTTCATGGTCATACCAGCGCCTAATAATAAAACAATTTTGTTAACTATTTCCGGATAATCCATTAAAACCTGCATTTCCCTTTTTTTATATTGATCTAACAGCTCTTTATCAAAAAGAAAGTAGATAAATCCCGTTATAATAATTCCAATAAAAAACATCTTCTCACTTTCTCTGTTCTCAGGCTCATTATAATTTATTTTCCTTTCTCCAATATCCTCCGGTAATATTTGTTCTTTTTCGGTTATAGTATCTCTGGACTTATTTTCAATAGCTTCTTTCAACGCATCTAATACTTGTTCTCTTCTGGATACTATTTTAGGTTTAACTCTAAGTGTAATCAGATAATTTTCAATAGTGTCAAAATATTCAATCTGTGCTGTAATCTGGACCAATTCCCCCTCTTTGGGGATATTGCTATTATTAAGGTCTCCTCTCGTATCAATGATATTTTTATTATCTATTTTCCATTTTATCTTAATGCTTGTCCCTGGGATTTGCTTCATTAATACCAGGGGCTTTCTTACATCATCTAAAGATTCATTTTCTCCTAATATATTTAAATCAATATATTTTCTTGCTTCTTCAAAGCTTTTTAACATAGCTTCATTATCATATCTTCTTTCCTCTATATTAAGATTTAATTCGTCCTTGATAGAATCTTTCTTATCTTCTACCTCCACATATAAACGTACCTTTTTTTCACCCTCTCCATAGGTTGGCCTTTGAATAGCATTTCCATTAATCAATTGGCTTTTTTGCATAGAATTCAGTTCATTAAATAAAGAAAATATAGAAATCAAAAATATTAAAGCAATGATAAATGAGCACTTTTTACACCAGTATAGTGGAAGCTGAGTTTCTTTTTTCTCTCCTATATTCAAAGATTCTAATGCCTCTTTTGTGTTTTGATTGATAAAATGTTGATGAAGTTCGAATTTATCAAAAATATACAGACACAATGGATACAGAAATAAGAGAGGATGCTCTTTTTTGAGACATGTATGAAGAAAGTTTTTTTCATAGGTACGATTTAATATCATTCCTATAATTAAACCAGTTAAGATAGTAATGTAAATAATGATTATGAAAAACACCCCCAAACAGAAATTTAAACTTTATTATATTTCAATATTTATAATCTTTTTTGATAGCAGGAATGAGACAATGTACACAATAAGAGCTGCTGTCATAATGATTATCCCAAATAAATTATGATATAGAGGATCCAGAAATCCCGGTGAGAACATCCACATATATAAAATGATTCCTAATGGTATCAGATTCATGATCTTCGTTTCAAATTGTTTCGCTGTAATTAACGTTTTTATTTCTCGTTTTACATCTACCTTATCTCCAATTACTTTGCTTGTTGCCCGAATGATCTTAATCATATCTCCGCCAGTTCGTTTTGCTGTTATAAAAACTTCTGCAAAATTATGAATATCTTCTAACTGACTTCGATTGGCGAATTCTTGCAATACTTCTTCGATTGTTCTATTCATTCTTATTTGAGATGCCATATATTCGAATTCATTAACTATATAGGAAGATTCTCCATATAGAATTTTTAGATCACCAATTGCCTCTGATAATGAATTTTCAATGGAATACCCTGCGTTAAGAGAAGACGAAATGCTCATAATACCATCTCTAAATTCCAGATTTAATTTCCATTTTCTTTCCTCAATTAATTTATTTTTTTTATACTTTAGATAAAGAATGCTAAATGGGCTTAGTAAGAATATGCCTAAGAAACTTTTATAGAATAGATACCCAATACCAGACAAAAAGAGAATTCCTGAAAGTAAATTTATGACCATTTCTTTTTTAGAAAATTTATATTCATTATAATTTATTATAATTGCATCCCTGCCTTACTTAATTTTGATCTATGAATTAATTCTTGATTTGTTTTTACTAACGATCCAATAACATATCCCTCTTCTGTTTCTCCCTCTTCTTTAAAAACAAATAATTTATTAACTTCAATTTCTCCATCTATGCAATCCAGAATTTCTACAATTTCCATTACTTTCCTCGTTTTATCTCTTAGTCTGTCTAGATGAATGATGATATCTATAGCAGAAGCAATCTGTTTTCTTACTGCCAATAATGGAAGATCAGCTGCATATAATACTAAAGTTTCTATTCTTGCCAGCATATCTGTAGGTGAATTTGCATGTCCCGTGGAAAGGCTTCCATCATGTCCCGTATTATAGGCTGTTAGTAAGTCCAGGGCTGCTCCGTCACGGATTTCTCCAACCACAATACGATCCGGCCTCATCCTAAGAGATGATTTAATTAAGTCCCTAATTGATATTTCGTTATTACCTTCCACATTTGCATTACGCACCTCTAAACGCACCAGATTCTGTATATTCTGTAATTGTAATTCAGCAGAATCTTCAATTGTAATGATACGCTCATCTGAAGGGATGAAATTAGATACCGCATTTAAAAATGTTGTTTTTCCAGAACCGGTTCCTCCACTTATAAAGATATTATATCCCGATATTACCAGAGTCTTTAGATATTCTGCCGCTTCTTTCGTAATTGACCCAATTTCAATTAATTTCTCTATTGTAATGGGCTTATCTGGGAATTTTCTTATGGTAACAATGGGTCCGTTGATGGCAACAGGAGGCAGCACAACATTTACCCTGGAACCATTTTCAAGTCTGGCATCCACAATTGGATTCAACTCATTTATAATGCGATTCGCTCCGGATACAATTTGCTGAATCACATCTTCTAATTTCTTTTTTGATTCAAATTTTTGATTCCATCTGTTAATTTTACCTTGCCTTTCAATAAATATATTATTTTCTCCATTCACCATGATCTCGGTAATTGTATTGTCATCAATTAATTCCTGAAGGACATCAAGCCTGCGGATAGAGTTAAATATTTCTGCGCTTAACTTTACTTTTTCTTCAATTGTAATATCTTTACTTTTCACTTCATTTACAACGACATTATCAATTATCTCCTGAATTTCTTCATCGGTTACATCTTTAGTTAAGTCCATTTTATTAAGAACAATGTCTTTTAACCTTGTTTTTATTTCTTCGTAATTATTCAACCGGCTACACCTCCATATTTAATAGATTAGTAACATAATTATATAAGGTTCCTTCAGAGAAATAATTTGAATCAATTGACATTTCAGTAAATATTGTTTCATCTCCTGGAAGATCAACTTCTTCTAGCTTTTTTAGAATATCTTCTTCTTTTACTTCATTTAACTGTTTATAAAAAGCTTCTTTTTTATCTGTTGACATCCAATCATTACTTACAGGAACATATATCTTATCACAGCAATTTAATAATTCTAAAATGGATTTATCAAAAAAGCCAATATCAAATATGATGACCTCATAGTCACTATAATTTCTTAAACACTGTATGAAAAAATTAATATCATCTTCATTCATTTCAAGTAAATCCAGATAGTGATTTGCTGCAGGTATAAAGTCAAATTTATTATAATTACAAACAACGGAATTCAATTTTATGGAAAGGTTCGATTTTTTCTGTTTAATATAATAGAGTAGTTCAGAAAATCCAGGCTTTTCTCCAGTGCATAGAAAAGATAATTCACAAAATAATTCAAAATTGACATATAAGGTTTTTTGAGATGTTCCAAAATAATTGCTTAGTGCTAGAGATAATGAGGTTTTCTTACTTCCCCCCTTGGGTGAAAAAACGCCTATTATGGTTTTATCTTTATATGTAGAATTAATTAATTCATTTTTCCCATCTTTATCCGCCATATAAAGTTCTAATATTTTCATAATAATTTGATCTGCTGACTGAAATTTATAGATGGTCGGATATCCGTAATTTTCTTGCACACACTGCCTTTCAGTTAAAATATAAATATCTTCTGCTATATCTTTTAGATTTCCCAATTCCAAAATCCCATCTTCACCCATTAATAAAATATCGACTATATTTTGCTTCGTATATTCCAACAAACATTCTATATTTGAAAAAACACTGATCTGTAAGGATAATTTTCCTTTTCGATTAATATAGTTCATAAGATTATTAGCATAATCAAGCTCATAATCAAATATTGCTAATGTACCATTTTTAATATAATCTCCTCCCTCTAAACTAACTTACTTTTATAGTTAAAGTGGCAATAAAAACACTTATCATAATTGCTAATGTAAAAGGTATGATATCTTTTGGACTTCCTTCTTCTACATTATAGTAAGATTTTATTTTCTTCTCTTTTATTACTTCATGGATATAATTTGCAAGATATTGCATACGATTACCAAGATTTCGAAACCTGATCATTTGAAAAACTGACATAACTGCACCTATGATAAATGCAAGAATTATTACATGTGTTACCTGATATACTCCTAAAAATCCACCTACAACTGAGAATAGTTTAATATCTCCCGCCCCTATTACATGAAGTAAATATAATATGAAAAGAACTGCAACAGGAACAATAATACCTTTTCCCCACCAAACAATCCCATATAAACCCTTTGTAAATAGCTGAATTAAAAGGCTTGTACCAAGTCCTGACAGGATTATATGATTTGGAACTCTATATTTCCTTAAATCATAGTAGGTAGCAGATAATAGGAGTAAAAACAAAAAACCTAAATTTAATGTTATGCTCTATGCCTCCTTTTATAAAATTATATATTTTAAAAAGACTATGTATGTATATTACTACTTATTCAATTTGTTGTCAACTGTTTTTTACAAATAATATTTGTATTTTTATTATAAGTATTTAGTTCTTATATTATATATACTATTTAAACCATGTAAAATAGAACTCTATTCCATAGATCAGCAGAAACCCCGGTAAACCAAGTAATCCAACCGTCAGGATCGTTGTTTCATTAATTCCAACATTCAATAATATATTCTGGCTTGTTAAAAATGCATTCAAAAGATAAATACCTAAGATGCCCATGACCATTCTTAATAAGACATTAACTAACACTTCCAGTCTATGCCTTAATACTCCTATCACCAGAAGCAGAATACAAGTGACTATAATCCCTATTAAAATCTTATTCTCCATTCAGCAAACATCTCTTTTCCATACAATATTATATTCTATATATATACTTTCAAGTTAATTATATTCCTATATTTCTTTTGTTTGTCCTTATATTTTTAATATCCATAATTTTCTCTGATTTGTATATTTTAACAATTATATGCCTATACTATAAAAACAAAATCATTAAATTTGCATATTATATAGAAAGGAAAAAGGAGGAAGTAAAAATTATGAAAAAACTTGAGAATTCCCTCACCCGAGAAGAAGAAATTCTTAGAGATGAACTCTTAAAAACAAAACTTGCCCTTGAATCCGCATATTCTAATTTTGAAAACGTACTTGACCCAGACTTAATAGATTGCTCCATATATGAACTGAATGCGGTTCAAAAGAGGTATAAATTTCTCCTAAAACAAGCCAAAGAATTGGACAGTAAAAAAGAACAGCCCCAAGGTGCATAGCACCCAGGGGCTGTTCTTTATAGGCATATTTTATTCAAATGGATACTTCCATGAATAAACTTAACAAAAACTTTAACTTAAATATTACACTTGCCAAATAGTTCAGTATAAATTACTTTAATACCACAACGGAATATGGTGGAAGTATAGCTCTCTCCTCTTTAATGAGTACTTCTTTTCCTGTCGCAGATACATATCCTCTGATACCTTCAGCTTCAATTTTAGAAGCCACTAAATCTACTGATTTCTCTTCTGTTGAAAGATTATACAGCATAACTATTTTACTGCCTTTATAAGTTTTAGTGACTGCACAAATATCTATATCTGTAATGTTATCGATTCTTTCAAGGGTCCCTCTTGCTATTTCAGGATTTTCATTACGAAGGCGTATGGCTCTCTTATAAAAATTATATATGGAGCCAGGATCTTGTTCTTGTTCCTCCAAAGACGGATAAATATGCTTTACTTCTTCCATGTTTGGCGGACCTGTGGTCATACCTTCTGCTTTCTCATTCCCGGACCAGTACATTGGAGCTCTCTTATTTTCATCTTTTCCAGAACCTTTCATTCCAAGCTCTTCTCCATAATATACAAATGCACTTCCATTCATGAATAAATTCATAGCTGCTGCCATCTTTAACTTATTTTCATCATTCACAAAAAATCCTGCTGCTCTCGCTGTGTCATGGTTTGTAAAGAATGGCGCATCAATTGCCTTTTCATTCATTCCTTTAAATGTTTTATCTGCTAAAATCAGCGCATCAGCAAAGGCGGATCCTGAATTACTTGTATCAGAATAATTGAGTGTCTTTACGATTTTTCCATCTTCCTTTGCAAAAGCAAAATTGAAAACACTGTCAATATTACTCTTATAATAGGTGCTATAGACAGAGAAAGAATCCCATACTTCTGCAACAATATAGTTATCCACAGATTTCCTTTTTACAAATTCATTTATCCACGATAATACTTCAATATTTTTCGTTGGTGCTCCAGAATAATATTCTTTTGCAGCATCTAAACGAAAGCCGCCCACACCAAGATCGAGCCAATAGCTCATTACATCTTCCAGATCTCTTCTCAGATCTTCATTAGAGAGATTTAAATCCGGCATCTGATCCCAGAAAACTCCTTCATAATACCATCCATTTCCTGTTGGATAATAAATACCGCTCCCCGGTTTATCTTTTACAAAATTATAATATCCTATATATTTATTATGTTGTCTGCATAACTCTTCGTGGGTGCATACCTCTTCTCCACAAGGTTCAATGCTCAAACTTTGTATTGCAGACAGAAACCAGGGATGCTTCGATGAAGTATGATTAAATACCATATCAATAATTAATTTGATTCCTCTCTTATCACACTCTTTTACAAGGTTTTTAAAGTCTTCCATGGTTCCATACTGGGTGTCGATAGAATAGTAATCTGTTACATCATATTTATGATAAGTGGTAGATGGCATAATGGGCATAAGCCAGATTCCGTTAAATCCCAAGTCTGTATCCGTATCCGGATCACCGTCATTAATATAGTCTAACTTTTTAATTAATCCATTAATATCGCCAATACCATCTCCATTACTGTCATAATAGGAATATAAAAACACCTCATAATAAGTACGATAATTATCCTCAGGTACATTTAAATCCTGTTTGTATGGGTAGGATATGGTCTCTTTGATACCTTCTTTTTTTTCTATTTTATTTTCGCCTTGATTCACTTTATCCTCATTATATTTACAACTAACAACTGATAATAAAACCAGTATAATTATTAATAATTTCTGCTTTCTATTCTTCATGGAATCCCTCTCTTATACCAAATTAACCTTTCACTGATCCCCCGGTTACACCGGAAACATAGAATCTTTGCATTGATATAAACAGTAAGGCAATTGGTATGGATACCAGAACGGAACCCGCTGTAAACATGGTGAAATATTGATTTACCTGTTTTGCATCTATCATTTTAAATAAGCCGAGAGCTACTGTGTATTTTTTGTGATTATCTCCCATGATAACACTAACAAAAATGAAATCCATCCAAGGTGCTAAGAAAGCGGTTAACGTAGAATATACTATAATTGGCTTAGATAGTGGTACCGTAAGTTTTCGAAACACTTGAAATTTTGTGGCTCCGTCAATCCATGCTGCTTCATCCAATGCTTTTGGTATAGTATCAAAAAATCCTTTTGCAATGTAGAAATTCAATCCTGCACCGCTGGAATAAACTAATACAAGAGCCACAAGTGACTGGGTGATCCCAAGAGATTTTAAGATATAATACACTGCTATCATGGACATGAACCCGGGAAACATTCCAAGAATAAGTGCAATATTCATATATGGTTTTCTCATCTTAAAGCGAAGTCTTGACATAACATAAGCTGTAGCAAGGTTATAAAAGGTCGCTAATATACAGGAGAAAACAGCTACAATAAAAGTATTTTTAAACCATAAGAAAAAATCATAAGGCATACTTGATGTAGGATGAAATAAATTATAATAGTTCTTTAATGTAAATCCCTTTGGCCAAAAATATGGAGTTGCCGCTCCCGGTTCTGCACGAAAAGAAGTTAAAACTACATAAAATAGAGGCATGATCCATATCGCTGATAAAACAATTAATAAAATATAGGAGAAAAAATTAACTGTTTTTCTTTTTCCAGATATTGACTTTATTTTGCTCATTATTGGAATTCCTCCTCATTATTATATGCCGACGTTTTTCTATAAACAGATAAGGCAAACGTCGCAGAAATTACAAATACTAAAATACCGATGGTAGAAGCATAATTATAATCTTTCTTATCTACTGTCAGTTTATATAGCCAGGTAACTAAAAGGTCTGTTTTACCTGCCTGATAATATTCATTAGTATTTGGCCCACCGGCTGACAGTAGATAAATAACATTGAAATTATTAATGTTACCAATAAACTGTGTAATTAAATATGGAGTAGTCACGAATATTACATAAGGCAGCGTAATCTTAAAAAACATAATGAATGGCGGAGCCCCATCAATTTTTGCAGATTCATAAAGATCTTCCGGTATATTCATTAGTATTCCGGTTGTTATAAGCAGTGTATGAGGGATGCCAATCCATAAATTTATTACAATTACCGATATCCTTGCTAACGTTGGATTAGTAAAGAACGGTATTGATTTCTCAATTAAACCGAATTCTTTTAACAGCATATTTAATGCCCCCTGATCTGCCAGGATATTCCTCATGATAAGTAAACTTACAAACTGAGGCACTGCAATGGAAAGTACAAATAAAGTTCTCCATAGCCCTTTAAATTTAATATCTTTTCGGTTGATTAACATTGCTAAAAGCATACCTAAGATATAATTTAATATGGTAGCAAAAATTGCCCAAATTATAGTCCAGCCAAGTATTGGCCAGAAAGTTTTGGATATTGTCTCTCCTGATAAAAGAATTGTATCAAAATTCTTAAGTCCGACCCAGGTAAATAGATTTCCCGGTGGTTGATGGTTATGATCATAATTAGTAAATGCAATTGTAATCATAAATATTAAAGGAAGTACTGTTAATAACAGGATACCTATTACAGGCAGAGAAAGAAATGACATATGTAAGTTTTTATCAAACAAACTCTGAATATCATCTATAAACCCAGGAAGTTTCTTGGCTGCTTGTTTCATCTGCTGAGCTTTTATTGCAGATTTAACATTTGAATTCCAAAGGACTAAAAATGCTGCCACAATAAATAGTGTTGAAACACCAAACAGTAAAAATAACATAGAATTATCCCCAGGGACTGTAATATCAATTCCTCTTGACTCATCAAATTCCATATGTTGTCCCTGTGTACCAAGAGTTCTTAATCCAATTAATTTAGAAACTCCTGTAGTTACCATAAAGTAAATAAACCCAATTTCTAAAGACAAATAGATAAGTCCTTTTACTATCTGGCCACGTAATAAATTTGATAATCCCATTATAATAAAAGATAATTTAGTGAATATATCCCCTTCTATAAAGGTCTTGCTATAGAATTTAAATATATTTGTTTTTGATTCCTTCTTTAGCTTATCCAATTCATCGCCTCCATTTAATTTAATATGCCTATTGATAAGTGAATCTATAATTCAATTGTGGCCAAAGCCACATCTAAATTAAGTTTCATTTTATAAAGGGGCTCGTGCAAAATACAGTAATATGAAACATTTTGCCCCAGCCCCCTAATATATAATTATTTACTCATTTATTTAACTATTCTAATGTTGCAAGAATATTATTGACAAATGCATCCAGATTTTCTTGTAGATTTTCTTTCGTAACTTCCTTATTCATGATACCAGCACCAAATGCTTCTGACGGAGCCCAGTAATTTCCACTTTGTGGAATAGAAGTTTGTAATGTTGCATATTGAGACTGTTCTGATAATGCTGCTACTGCAGGATTTACAGATAAAGCTTCTGTATTACTTGCTAACTCAACATTCGTTGGTGCATAACTTCTTGTTTCAAAACGCATTTGTTGGCATTCTTTACTTGTTAAATAATCAGCTAAAGCCATTGCTGCTTCCGGATATTGTGTTTGTGAATTTACACCATAAAGTTTGAAGTTTGCCATACCGCTTAATTGTACTTCTTTCCCATCTAAATTAATAGTAGGTAATTTTGCAACTCCGTAATTTTCTCCTAAAGCTTTTGAAATATTTTCTGCGTTCCAGGTACCTGACATAGTTGCTCCTAATGTGCCGCCTTGGAAAGCTGCCAGTAATAATCCATCATCATGATTTGCAAATTTTTTATTATTTGCAAGATCGATTAAATAATTACCTACTTTTACGCCATTTGCGTCATTAAATGTTACAGTAGTTGGATCTGTTCCATCTGCTCCAAATAATTGGCATCCAGCTGCAAAGAAAAAGGAAGATAAATACCATCCGTTATCTGCATCAAATGAAAAATTGATAACATTTGGTCCTAAATCTTTTTCCATCATAGTTTCTAAACTCTTAACTTCATCTTCCGTATATTTGCTCTTATCATAGTACATGAAATATGTATCTGCAGAAGATGGATAAGCATATAATTCTCCACCAACCGTTGCTGCCTGGATGGAAGGTTCAGAATTTGCGGCGATGATTGCATCTTTATTAAGAGTAATTCTATATAAAGCACCTGCTGCCTGTAATTCAGCAATTTGGTCTGATGCAAAAGCAAATACATCAGCTGCTACAGAAGTATCTTTTAAAACTTCGGTCTTGGCATCAGCTTCACTAACTACACCTAAAGAGATGTCTAAATTATCTTCTGGATAAAGTGCCTTAAAGTTTTCAACCATTTTTCCTAACATTTCTTGATCTTCTTGAGAACCCCATACTTTTAAAGTTGCATCTCCGAGTTTTTTCGTTTCATCTGTTGCAGTGTCCCCTTCTGCATTTTCAGTTGCTTGTTCTGTTTCTTTTTCAGCTGCTGGCTCTTCTTTTTTACTACAAGCAGTAAAACTTGCAACTAATAAAGAAACTACCATAAGTAATGCAATGAGTTTTTTACCTTTTTTCATAATTTCTACCTCTCTCTTTCTTTTATTAATTAAATATGCCAGTGACATATTAAATTCACACCTTCCAAATGTCCTCTTTGTAATCCATAATAGTTCTGTCACTTGAGAATTTACCGGCATTTGCAGTATTTAAGAAACATTTTCTTCTAAATTCATAAGTATTAGAATAATCTCTATTTGCTTTTAACTTAGTTTCACAATAAGGAATAAAATCCTGTAATAAGTAATAGTGATCTGCTTTATGCCAGCTTGCACCTTCTAAAAGGGAAGTATATAGTTCTTTGAACATTCCAGTATCACCATCATCAAATGTACCATCTACAAGAGTATCCACAACTTTTTTTATTCTCGGATTTTCTTCATATAGTTTCTTAGGATGATACGTCTTACTGATTTCCTGAATATCTTCTACTCTTGCACCGAAAATATAATTATTGTCTATACCTGCCTGTTCTACTATTTCTACATTTGCCCCATCAAAGGTTCCCAGTGTAACTGCACCATTTAGCATGAATTTCATGTTGCCTGTTCCAGATGCTTCTGTTCCAGCCGTAGATATCTGTTCTGAGAAATCTGCTGCCGGAGTAATTTTTTCCGCATAGGATACATTATAATTTGAAACAAAGACTACTTGGAGTTTATCATTCACTTCTTTATCTTCACGAATCATTTTTGCAATTTCATTAATAAATTTAATGATTCCTTTTGCCCTAAAATAGCCAGGTGCTGCTTTTGCTCCAAAGATATATACCGTTGGATTAAATTCTTTAATTCTTCCATCCTTTAAGCCAAAATAAATATCCAGAATTGAAAATGCATTTAATAGCTGTCTCTTGTATTCATGTAATCTTTTAACCTGAATATCAAAGATAAAATCCGGGTTTATTATAATACCCTCTTGTTTTTTAATATATTCTGCTAATTGATGTTTTTTAATTTTCTTTATATCATCAAACTGCTTCATTACAGCTTTATCATCTTTATATTTTTCAAGATCTTTTAATTTATCAAGATCTGTCAGCCATGCATTGCCAATTTTATCGGTAATAAATCCAGACAATTCCATATTAGCTAATGCAAGCCATCTTCTTTGAGTGATACCATTGGTTTTATTATTAAAACGTTCCGGATAGATTTCATACCATTCATGAAGTGCATCATTTTTAAGAATTTCTGTATGAATCT
Organism: Mobilisporobacter senegalensis; assembly: GCF_003752155.1. Taxonomy (GTDB): domain Bacteria; phylum Bacillota; class Clostridia; order Lachnospirales; family Lachnospiraceae; genus Mobilisporobacter; species Mobilisporobacter senegalensis. Next base: position 80,275 of record NZ_RJVG01000013.1, read on the forward strand.
GGGCAACACCATTGGTAGAGTGACTGGCAAAGATAGCCAACCTTGCCATATGTATCAGATTTTTATCAATAATATAATATTTCTGCTGTTCTTCACCTTTCACACCAAGTCCTTTTAGTTCCTTCACAAGAGCTTTTTGAATCATTACCACATACTTATATACATTTGGAATAACTGATTTAAAGAGGGAAACATTCCATTTTTCGAGTGCTTCAGACATTACAGTATGATTTGTATAAGCAAAGACCTCTTTTGCAATTTTTAATGCTTTTGCAAATGAAATCCCCTCATCTTCCATTAGAATACGTATAAATTCAGGTATCGCAACAACAGGATGAGTATCATTTAACTGAATTGCATATTCCATTGAAAAATTGCTAAAATCATTTCCATTGACCATCTTATATTTCTTCACTATATCTTGCAGTGATGCACTTGAGAAAAAGTACTGTTGTTTCAAACGAAGTTTTTTACCTGCATCCGTATCATCATTTGGATATAAAACACTGGTAATTGATTCTGCATCATTTTTCTCCTTAAAGGACTTATCATATTTTTGATTGTTAAATAATTCAAAATTAAAATTCTCAGTGGGTTCAGATTGCCATAATCTTAATGTATTTATTTTATTAGCACCATATCCTATTACTGGTGTATCATATGGCACTGCATAGACTGTCTGGTTCTTAAAATGAATTAGAATTTTCTCGTTTTCTTTACGAACAGACCACGGATCTCCTGCCCTTTGCCAGTCATCTGCTACTTCCTTTTGAAAACCGTCTTCAAAATATTGTTTAAACAATCCATAACGGTACCTTAAACCATATCCATTTAAAGTAACTCCAACTGTTGCAGCCGAGTCTAAAAAACATGCAGCAAGACGTCCAAGACCTCCATTCCCGAGGGCCGCATCTTCAATATCTTCAAATACCCTGATATCTATACCGTTTTCACTCATAAGCTCACTAAATTGATTTAATAAACCTAGGTTTAGAAGATTACTGTATATTAATCTGCCAATTAGAAATTCAGCTGAGAAATAACATACTTTTTTTCCTTTCCAATTAAGGCCTTGATCTTTCTTTAAAGTATTCATAGCTGCTTTAGAAACTGCATTATATAGTTCAACTGTACTTGCTTCTTTTATTGATTTACCATAATCTAAATTAAGAATATCGATTACATTATTTTTAAAATTAGCCATTTGTTCTCCCTCCGTAGCCATAAAAACGACACTTTTCTATTGATTCCGTATTTTTATTTTAAAATATTTTCGATAAGTTTCGAAATACATTCTAAGATTATCACATACCGATATCTTTGTCAATAGTTTGCGTTGCATTATCCGTTGTTTTATATAGATTTTAAATCCTTTTATATATAGATTTTGGTTAATATCACGGTTAATTCCTGAAAATAACCGATAAAATGCATTTTAAAAATATATTAATTTTTTCATTAAAAATGACCAAAATAGAAAGAAATGATTGAAAAAGATTTTTATAAGGTTTATACTAATGCTGGTATATGAGGGATAACACATTTTTATTTTTGGGGATCTGGAGATTAATCTATTATATATTTTTTATTAGATTTCTTTATTAAGTGTGCGGAGGTATAAAATGGCTACAATTAAAGATATTGCTGCTAAACTTGGTATTGCAGTTAGCACTGTATCAAAAGGGTTAAACGGTGCTAGTGATATTAGTGATGATATGAGACAGCTTGTACTTGATACAGCAGTTGAAATGGGTTATGCATCCAAAAAGATGAAAACTCTAAAGAGTAGAAAAGTCTGCATTCTCGTAGAGAATATGGATTACGAAAGTATCGATCAATTTGGTTATGAATTAATTGTTGGATTTAAATTGTCTGCTGCAAGAAAGCATTGGGATGTTACTGTAATTCCAGCCAACCTAAATATGCAGGCAATCGAAAAATATGATACATATATGTTAAAGAATGGCTTTAGTGGTGCATTCTTAATCGGCTTTGCCCTTCATGATGATTGGGTTAAACAGTTAAGTAAAACCACGGTTCCTACTGTCTTATTTGATAACTACATTGCAGGTAATAATCATGTTGGTTATGTAGGTACTGATAGTTTTGAAGGAATTCAAATGGCCATTGATCACTTAGCAGGATTAGGTCATAAGCAAATTGCGTTTTTAAATGGATCAAAAAATTCCATGGTATCTGAACAACGTCATCAGGCATTTGTTCAAAGTATGGAAGAAAATAAATTAGAAGTAAAAGATAGTTTAATTGAATATGGGTATTATGTTCCTGATTGTGCCAAGTACCATGTTCCTAAATTTTTAAAGCAAGGGGCCACTGCCATCGTTTGTGCCAGTGACTTAATTGCTTCCGGCGTGATCGCAGAAGTAAAGAAGTTTGGACTTAGAGTTCCAGAAGATATCAGTGTAATAGGATTTGATGATCTTCCTATTTCAAATCAGCTTGAACCTCCCTTGACTACAATCCGTCAGGACCGAATTGATTTAGGGAAAAGTGCTCTCCTTTTATTAGATGGCCTGGTTCATAATGTTACAATAAGCAAATTATTACTTAGGGCTAAATTTATTAAAAGAGAGTCTTGTAGTACTTATAATCCATCTGCTGTTAAGAAGATCAAATCAAGTGTTAAAAAAGTAGATGATCCTAAGGATAATCCAGATTCAGAAACTGAATCATAAATGCTTTTTGAATTATAGAAACTTACAAAAAACGATATAGCCAAAGCTATATCGTTTTTATTTTATCTTAATTTTCTTATTTAATTATGCTTTAAAACCTCTTGAATGTTGTTTTGGATCTATATAGGTCTCATTCAATGTTCCTTTACCATAGGTAAGTCCGGCATATAATTGTTGAGTGTTTTGCATTAAAGGTTCTGAAGTATCCTCTTTTGCTACTCCTTCGAAACCAACCAGCAGACGGTTCATTACTTTTATGGCACTTTCAAGGTCATCCGGCTTTTTCTTAATGATAGCAGCAATAATCCTTTTATTGGTATACAGATATAACTGCATCAAATCATAAGACATTACATATTTAAAATCTAGTGAATTGATTAATTTACTAACAAACTTTTGAGCATGTTTTAATTCTTTACCGAAGGTTTTTATATCGCTATTCTCATATGCTTTTATCCCATTTTTTAAATCTTCTAATATGATTTCATACATTATCACGATTAATTCACTGCGATTCGCCTGAGATACTCTTGCGGCATAAGTTTGTGTCATAACACTGTCCATGGTAACTCTTCCTTCCTGATCTTAGCCCTGTAATAAAGTTAACACATTTTGTGGCCTTTCATTGGCTTGTGCAAGCATAGCTGTACCTGCCTGGGTTAGTACCTGCAATTGAGTATAATTAGCCATTTCTTCTGCCATATCAACATCCTCTATACGGGATAAGGCTTCTGTCATATTTTCAGAACCTACGTCAAGATTTGCAATAGAATGCTCTAACCGGTTCTGATATGCACCTAATTTGGCACGTATTGCAGATACCGTATCTACAGCTTTAGAGACAGCAGTAATTGCCTCTTGTGCTCCTTCTTCTGTAGATAAATTGATCTTATCAATACCTAAAGTCTTAGGTGTAACTTCTGGTATTGTAACTACCATTGTCTGTCCTTCATTGGCACCAATCTGAAGTTCCATTGGACCTGCTTTAAGAACGCTGATCGTTGCTTTTGTTCCTTTATCGCTTATTACAAATGTTCCATCGGCATTAACAATCGTAATAGTATCTCCATCTACTGTAATTGATTCACCAGGTTTTAAAATATATCCATCACTGTAATCCGCTTCTCCTTCGACTCCCTTTACATTCACATCTTCAGGTACACCTAATAAAGCCGCTAATGCAGGATTATCACATTCAAAGTCTATTTCTATATCATCTCCATATTCCACTGATGATATTTTAAACATATTGTCTTTAAACTCTACTTTAATAGCATCATCGCCTGTTAATGTTCCTTCCAGGGCAGTGAGTTTATTAATAATATCTTCCAGAGTGTCATCTACTGCAATAGTAACTGTTTCTCCATTGATGGTAATAGTACCTGCTTGGCCGGCAGCTATCTTATCCGTTGCTGACATGGTAACAGATGTTCCGTTAATAACGGCCTGTTCGGATACCTTCGTTATAACAACCATTCCTGCTATAGTACTCGCATCCGTAGAATTCGTAATTTCTGAATCAAAGAATGCGGTTTTTGCGGTTCCATCATTAATTTCATATTTCATTTCAAAACCGCCTCTATCTGTTACAGTAATCACATTCCCTTTTGCAGATACTGTTGCAGTAGGACTAAAATTATTTCCACATACCGCTTTCGCATCAACTCCTGTAGCTTTTGCTCCACCCATGGTAAGACCTAATTTTGCTGCTAATCCTAGTTTTTCACAACGTATCTCAAGTGTTTGGTCTGATCCATATTCTTCTGATACAAAAACAAGAGAGTTATTCGTTAATACGCTGGTAGCATTATATCCGGCTCTTTCTGAAGAATAATTAATATCATCCGGTGATAATTTTGTTGTGTCACTTCCAAAGACAGCAACATTAAGAGAATCACCTAAATCACGAAGTTTTTTATAGATTGTTTCAAGAGTGTCCCCAACTTCGATTTCTATCTCTTGTCCATTAATGCTGATTGTGCCTGCATCTGCTGCCGTAATCGTTTCTGTAGCTGTCATAGTTACCGTATTTCCAACAATTACTGCCTGTCTTGCATCCTGTGTAACTGTAATTTCATAATCCTTTACACCTACTGCATCTGATAAAGAAATTAACTTAATATTATTTTCTGAAGAATATGATTTACGATCTATATTTCCATTTAATAATGTTTTCGTATTGAATTCCGTGGTATCTGAAATTCTTTGAATTTCTGCATTTAAATTTGTGATCTCTTCTTGAATTGCTTTACGGTCTTCCAATGTATTCGTACCATTAGCAGCTTGTACAGATAATTCCCTCATTCTTTGAAGCATTGCCTGAACTTCAGATAAAGCCCCTTCTGCTGTCTGAATTACGGAGATTCCATCAGATGCATTTCTAGATGCCTGATCAAGTCCTGCAATCTGAGTTTTCATTTTTTGGGAAATAGCCATTCCTGCCGCATCATCTGCTGCACGGTTAATTCTTAATCCTGAAGATAATCTTTCTAAACTTTTCTCTAATGCATTTTCATTTCTTCCTAAAATGCTATTTGCTTTTATCGCAGATATATTATGGTTTATTCTCATTTTTTCTTAACCCTTTCTATTCCGAATTTATTGTTGTTACTCGATAAATCTATTATTTATATTTGTCTAGATATTTTTTAATTCTATCTCTCTAATATGACATACCAAAGCTTTTGCAATTTGATACAACTGATTTGTTGAAACTTCCTTCGTTCCTTTATTCATATTATTCTTACTGACAGAGCTTAAAGATCCACCCTTAATGGAACTGCCGTAATCCAATTGTTTCAGGGAAATATGAATATCTTTAAATCCATTTATTAAACTTTCTTTATTCTCTTTTAACTGCTCAAGACCGTTTCTATTATCACTAAGGATAACACCTTTTGTTTCTTCACCCTTTGCTAAGAAACTGGCTTCAATTATACCAAGATTTTCTGAATAAACTGTCATATCCACCTTTCCAGATTCCTTGGTGCCATTCACTATTTTAAGGTTAATGTTAGTTATGCTGTCGCCGATTACTAATGGAATCTCATAATTTCTACTTTTACCAAGTGCTTTCACAAATTCCATTCCACTGCTGATATTCTTTAAATCAGCAATATCCTTTGAAGTAATTGTTTGGTCTCCAATTCTATTGTTTAACAAAGTGGAAATCTTCTCATCTAATTGTTCATATTGTTTCACCATTGTTTCTTCATCTACCAGGGCTTCAACAAGTCCATTCATAGAATCATAAATCTCTGATTTAATATTACCTGCATCTTCTTTCAAATCAATATCATCAGAATTATCTAAGAGACTCTTTGTTTTTCTGAAAACGGTATTCCCATTTTCAAGATAATCACCCGCAAAAATAATATTGTTTATCGTTGTCCCAAGGTTAAAATTATTTAAGAATCGAATGGCATCTTCCGGCTTTTTTGCCGCCTCTCTGATTATTTGGACTCTTTCCTCTACATAAGCATTAGATTGCCCATTGTCATCTGTGGCAGCACTTAATTCTTCATATAATTTTTCCAGGGAATAATTCAGTAAATCTTCTGGAGATTTTATATCTCCTGTCAATGAACTCATCTTTGCTGGTGAAATCTCCTCCTGGATATTATGTAACAGAGTATCCATATATCCGACTACTTCTTTTCTTCTATTTTCTTCTGTATCCTGAGTATTTTGGTCCGCTGTATAAGCTGCTTCTATTTGGCTGGTGATATTTTCTTTTGTAAATATAAGACTTTCCAATGCTCCAAAATTATCATCAACAGTATAATCCATCCCTTCAGATTTAGCAGAACGAACAGCTGTTAATAGATGATTTAATGTAACTTCTTGTTCTGCTTTAATTACAGAACCAAGAGCTTTACCGTCTGTTTTCTCTACATTGTTAAGAAGTCGGTAGATACCAATATAAGCCTTCCGTTCCTCTTGTGTGATCCCATTTTCTCTCTCAAGTTTCCATAAAAATTCACTATATTTTTCTTCTTCACTAATACCAAGGATTTCTTTTCTTGCATGCACCTGTTCATTTAATTCCATAATAGGAGTATCTAATGGATTCACTCCTTCTTTTATCATGTCTACAACAACTGCCGGATGCATTTCTTTCAGTAAAAATTTAAGTTGTGCATCATAGGATTTTACCTGATTAATGGAATCCTTGGTAATATCCATATTATTATATCCTAAAATTTTTACTGCTCTTCTATTCTCATACGTTAATTCTAAATCCATATCTGTAAGAATATTATCTATGGAATGAAACGCTTTTTGAATAGAATCTCCCAGGTCTTTTCTTGGCTCTGTTATTAGAGAATCATAGCTTTCTTTTGCTTTATCCAAAGAAGCCTTAAGGCTGGTTCCTTTTTCGTGGATATCCTGGATTGTAACAAGATTTTTTCCCCTAAGAGTGCTCCCAAGTATATAACTTGGCATTGTTTTTATATCATTTAATTTAACAGTTGTTTCTTTTAAGATCTGGATATTTTCTGCTGAATCTGTTACATTTCCTTCTTGCAAAAGGTTTCGATAATATGCATTTTCTTCTTCTCTTAATTCATTCACAAGAGTAGTTAATTCTGCTGTATCAATACGAATCCCTTTATTCATCATCTTTGCAAAAGATTCCGATGTCATCTTAAGTCGGATTTCTTCCAACTGACGTCTCGCAGATATGAACAATCCTTCTGAATCTGTCTTTTGATTCGTCTGGACTCCTTCTATCTCACCCTTAGAAGAAATAACTCCATTCTTTATTAAAAGTCCGTTTGCTCTTTTTAAAGAAGAAACAGTGATCAAATCTCCTAATTCCATTGCTTTTCTGATGGTTAAATCATTCGTATTATTTATGATGTCCATTACATTCTCTATATACTTTGAATTATCAACCAAAGAAGTTTTTTCTGGCGCTCTTCCTTGTGACATGGATTGAATTATTTTATCAAGAGCTTTATCCTTATAATCTGTCTCTTTCATAGATAAATTAATGTCATCAAGCTGATCTAATTTGATTAAATTCTCTTTCGTCAGTGGTAAATTATGTTCTAATAGCCATCTGGCCTTATCCTGGTTTTCTTCATTAACCTCCAGGCCCGCTGATTCAATGACCCCTTCCACCTGATTTTTCATTTCATTTATAATACTATCCGAAATAGGTGTCTTATAAATAAGTGAACTGCTATAGGTTGCCTTATATATATTTTCAATCGTAGGTTCAAGATTATTATTGATAAGATAATATTTATCTTTGTCAGAGATAGCAGCTAAGTTTCCTGCCAACTCCATTGTAGTGGATATTTTCGCTATATTGGTATCTGTCACAGGAAGATTTGCATCTTCCAATTTTTTTATGATCTCTTCACTTGTTTTACTATTAGATTTATTCCCGTTGGCTGTACGCTTAATTTCTTCTCTATCTCTAGAAATATCTCTTACTTGTTTCTCTATGTTTATTTCTTTAATTTCTCTTTGTTCTTTGATTCTGGCTAATGCTTTCTCTAACCGAACCAAATCATAGGCTTCTAATAAATCCCCTTCTTTGATCAGTTCATTGTAATCATCTGCTGTTAATCGACTTGCTATTTCTTCTAACTTCTCCTTAGCATCTGCGACTTCTTGTTCCTGCTTTTCCTCTTCTTCTTTATCACCCAAGGATTTCTCAAGATATTCTTTAAATGTAGTCTGATCGGTTCCCACGTTAGTACATATGGCTTTGATCATCCCTCCATTAAAATCACTGGAACCCACTTCCTTTAGTACAATACTATTCTCCGATATATCCTTTATCTCAAATTTCCTGATCTCGCCTTCCTTGGCGTTACGTACTGATGATAAAGAGGTTGTTACCTCCCTACCGCTAAATTCGATGGAAATCTTATCTGAAACCTTAGTGATTAACCCTTCAATAATCTGACCCTTTTGTCCAATAGCTTTTACCCCTGTATTATTCTTCGGAGATGTGCTGGTATCAGAAATATTCTTAGTGTTAACACCGTTCATGTTCATTGATTTCTCTCTCCTTTTTCTATTCGATTATCTGACAACTATCTACTATTTCGACATAATATAAGGAATTCTTAACTATATTTTTGAAAAATAAAATAAGGTTAGCTATCGATTCACCCAGAAGATAAAGTGAACCTTCAAACTAACCTTATTTTATATAGTTTTGCCCTCTCACGTTCCCCAACGTTTCAAAAATCCTCTAGTCATCCATACGATCAATGACTTTATTTATAATAACAGACTTTGTGTATTTTGTCAATAGAATGGGTTTTCCTTTCTTTATTTTTAGTAATTTTACCGTTTATAAAATGAATTATAATAAAACTATTCGGGTATATTATATATTTCATGTATATTTTTATCCGATTTTAGAAAAAATTATAACGTAGAATGAAAATACGTATTTATTAACCTTTTAAATCTATATTGACATACTTTCTCCTTCAATATAGAATTAGGTGTAATATTTTTTACGATTCTTCAACTGTTAACCTTTAGAAGGAGTGTCACAATATGAAAAATTTTAGTTATGTAATTACAGATCCACAAGGTATCCATGCCAGACCTGCTGGCTTACTTGTAAAAGCTGCTTCTACTTTTGAAAGTAAAATTACTCTTATCAAAGCAGGCAAAGATGTAGATGCCAAAAAAATAATTGCTGTTATGAGTTTAGGTGCTAAAAAAGGGGAAGAAGTAACTGTTACAGCAGAAGGTTCTGACGAAGATACTGCAATTGACGCATTAAAAAAGTTCTTTCAAGAAAATTTGTAATTGTAAACAATAAGCGTAGAAAGTTAATTTTTAACTAACTACGCTTATATTTATTTTCACTTGACTGACATTTCCTGCTTTATTAATTCTTCAATATATAATAATGACTGCATAATAAATCTGGCATGGTCAAAAGCAATACCATTTGAGGTAATTACTTTATAGGATTTTTCCTTTAATAGTCCCTTACAATTTTCCAAGACTTCTACAATCCCTTTTAATTCTATTTTCTTTTCACTATTATTTAAATATATTTCATAACTTTGCTTAATACAATCCTGGGTTTTATCCACATTTAAAAGATTACATTTAACATCCATCCACACTGCCTCTGTGGCATCATCTCCTGCTTTCACTTCTAGTTCTTCCTCTACTAAAGCCAGATATGACAGAGTGATGATCCTGGCTCGTGGATCTCTATTGGCTTCTCCCCAGGTATAAATTTGTTCCATGGGGACATCTGTAAGTCCGGTTTCTTCTTTTAATTCTCTTTTTGCTGCATCTAACGTATCTTCCCTGATTTCAACAAATCCTCCCGGAAGAGCCCAAAATCCAATACATGGGTGATTTCTTCTTTTTATCATAAGAAGTTTTAGTCCTTTATTGACCGTAGTTAATTTATCTTTATGACGAAAAACTAAAGTATCTACTGTTACACAAGGATTCTCGTATTTCTTAGGATCGTAGTCCTCCAGAAAACTTTTCAAATCCTGCCCTAATTCATTCTTTTCACCGGTTCCTAAAAATGAAGAGAACTCTTCAAGAAAAGCAGACATATTATCCCTCCCTTATAAATGTTAAAATTCCAATAAATTAATATGTTTTATTTAGTATAACATAAAATTTTTTGAGTAGTATAATCTTAGTATAGATAATTATAAGTGTCAATAGTGTTGACTTTCAAACCATATATGTCTAATATTTAGGATATAGCTTTAAAAATTTACATAATTTTAGGGGGTATTTTATGAAATTGACGTTTTTAGGTGCAGCACATGAAGTAACTGGAAGTTGTTATTACTTAGAAGCCTGTGGCAAACATATTCTTATAGATTGTGGAATGGAACAGGGTCCTGATGAATATGAGAATCAAGATATACCTGTGATGCCATCAAAGATTGATTATGTCTTTTTAACACATGCACATATAGACCATTCCGGCAGACTTCCCTTATTATATCGTAATGGTTTCAAAGGCACTATTTACTCAACAAATGCAACCAATGATCTGTGTAATATTATGCTGCGTGATAGTGCGCATATTCAAATGTTTGAAGCAGAGTGGCGCAATCGTAAGGGAAAACGCTCCGGCCATGCTCCTTTTGTGCCTCTTTATGATATGGATGATGCAGATGGTGTTTTAAGACGTTTCCGTGGATTTGAATATGGAGAAATAGTTGAAATTACTGATAATATTAAAATAAAATTTACTGATGTAGGACACTTACTTGGTTCAGCAAGTGTTGAAATATGGATTACAGAAAATGAAATCAGTAAAAAAATTGTGTTTTCCGGAGACATCGGAAATATAAATCAACCACTTATTCGTGATCCCCAATATATTAAAGAAGCAGATTATGTTATAATGGAATCAACCTATGGGGATAGGTCTCATAAACAAGTTCCAAATTATATAGAGGAATTGTCTACCATTATTCAAACCACATTTGATCGTGGTGGGAATGTGGTTATTCCATCTTTCGCCATTGGACGTACTCAAGAGCTTTTATATTTTATCCGTAAAATAAAAGAAGACCGACTTGTTAAAGGTCATGGAAATTTTCTTGTTTATGTTGACAGTCCTCTTGCTATTGAAGCTACAAATATTTTTAATGAGAATGTTGCAGGTTATTTTGATGAAGAAGCAATGGAACTTGTAAAAAAAGGGATTAACCCTATTTCTTTCCAAGGTTTACGAACTTCTGTCACAAGTACAGAATCTAAAACGATTAATTTTGATGAAAAGCCTAAGGTAATCATTTCTGCAAGTGGAATGTGTGAAGCAGGGCGTATCAAGCACCACCTGAAACATAATTTATGGAGAAAAGAAAGTACTGTATTGTTTGTAGGTTATCAGGCAAATGGAACTTTAGGACGTGCAATTATTGAAGGTGCCAGCCGTGTTAAATTATTTGGTGAAGAAATTGAAGTAAAATCCAATATTTTGAAATTAGAAGGAATTAGTGGCCATGCAGACAATAATGGCTTATTACGATGGATAAAAAGCTTTGAAAATAAGCCCCAAAGAGTCTTTGTTACTCATGGGGAAGATAGTATATGTGAATTATTTGCTGAGCGTTTACGAAATGAATTACATTTAGATGCTATTGCACCATACTCCGGAACTTGTTATGATTTAGCTGAGAATATTTGTTTAAAAGAAGGTTCAACAGTTAAGATTCAAAGAAAAGATGGCAAATCAAAACGTACTTCACAAGTATTTGATGAACTTGCCGCTGCTGGAAATCGATTAATGAGTGTAATTAATCATAATAGAGATGGAGCGAATAAAGATTTAATTCGATTCAGGGAAGAAATTGACTCACTCTGTGATAAGTGGGAGCGATAAATATATTATAATTACGAGGTGAAACAAATGAATGAAGAAAACAAAGATGTAGCAGTAGAAAAGGAAGAAGTAGTCGAAATCATTCCATCTATGGATGAATTCAAAGAAGAGCTTGAGAATTCCTTCCATAAAATTTCTGAAGGAGATATTATTAAAGGAACAGTTATTGGTGTCTCTGATACAGAAGTTACTTTGGATTTAAGGTATTATACTGAGGGTATCATCAAATTAGAAGAATTAAGCAACGACCCTCGTTTTTCAATCAAAGCTGATATTAAAATTGGTGATGAAATAAGTGCTGAAGTAATTCGCGAAGATGATGGAAGAGGTAATATTCTTTTATCCAAGAAAAGAGCAGACAATGTATTAGCCTGGGATATACTAAAAGATGCTCTAAATAACAGGACAAAATACAATGTTAAAATAGCTTCCGAAGTAAAAGGCGGAGTAGTGACTTATCTTGAAGGAATACGTGGGTTTATTCCAGCATCTGCATTATCATTAAATTATGTAGAAGATTTATCCTCATATGTTGGAAAGACCCTTGAAGTAATTGTTATTACTGCTGATGAAGCCAATAATAAATTAGTACTTTCCGGAAAAGAAGTAGAAAGAGAAAAAGAATTAGCAGATAAAAATAGTAAGATTTCAAAATTACAACGAGGTTTAGTCACTAAGGGAACGGTAGAAAAAATTACTCCATATGGTGCTTTTATTAATATTGGAGATGGTTTATCCGGTCTTGTCCATATTTCACAGATATGCGGAAGAAGAATCAAATCACCCAATGAGGTACTAAAAGAAGGCGAAGAAGTGACCGTTAAAATCATAGATATTAAAGATGGTAAAGTAAGCCTGAGTATCAAAGCTGCAACGGAAGAGGAAGACGTTATTGAAGATGTGTCTTCTGCTCCTATGGAGTATAGTTCTGGTGAAGAAGCATCTACAGGCCTTGGTAGTTTATTAGCCAATATTAAATTATAATTTCTGTAAAAAGACTATATATTTAATATGCTCCTCTTAAATAAGCAGTTATAATAATAAAAACTGTTTATTTAAGAGGAGCATTATTTTGCTTAAAAATATATAATTCTTTTCATTGCTGGATTATTTATTTTCAATCTCTTTTTTAATTTGGATGAAAAAGTTCCATTTTCTATATTAATTCTAATATATATAGTACAATTAAAATCATCCCGCTTAAGGATATTAGATTAATAAATAGAGAAAAACCCAACATCGTTTTTAATCCTTTATTTTTCTTTTTAGATTCACTTAATGATATTATAATTTCATCCTGTTTTGCTAACATTGAAACAGTACTGTCATTTAACATAGAATCATAATCTTTGATAATATTTTCATATCTTTCCTTGTATAATTCTAATTGGTTCTGATATCTTTGTAAGTTATCATCATACTCTTTTAACTCATTTTCTTGATTACCATGTTTCTTTTCAAGAGTATTGATTATTTCTTCATATCTTCCAAGGCATTTCTTGTAATTATACAGCTCAGCTTTATATTCAGCCAATCTTCTCTCATGGTTCTCATAATTTGAAAATATCCCCATAGTATTTCCCCCTATTTTCTAATTATTTATCTTTCGTGTGAATTATATCTATTTATGCATTTTCGCAGATTAGGAGCTCTAAAACTACGTTTTCTCGCTCACGTTGCATTTCGAATATCTGCATTTTCGCAGATTAGGAGCTCTAAAACTGCGTTTTCTCGCTCACGTTGCACTTATCCATAGGGTTTAGGACCTTTATGCAAGCAAGCTTGATAAAGGTCCTAAACCCTATGGACTAATCTGCTCATCGTGTACATTATAACACTAGTCTTGATTATTGTACAATATAACTAGATTAATTTTCCAAATATTTTCGTCCGTTCTTTCTTTTGTCTTATTAAATTAGCTTGCTGCTTGCTATATTCTAATACAGAGCGTTTTTGCTTCTTAGGCTTGTCCAAGGCAATTTCTTCATTTATTTGAGTTTCCTCAGTAAGCTTAATTACCTCTTCTTCTGCATCTTCATCTATTACAGTACCATAGGATTCTTTTATCATATCTCTAAAATTTTCAGATAAAATATCTTTATATTCCGCTTCCCTATCATGAGAAAATGATTTTATTTCTTCATTCAATGACAGCATTTTATGATCTAAATAAGATACTATTTCAGAACATTCTCTTAATTCTTTTCGAATTCTTTCAGGCGCATTTCCTTCAAATTTATAATATATCTTATGTTCAAGACTCGCCCAGAAATCCATAGCGATGGTACGGATCTGTATTTCTACCTTTGTTTCAATAACATTATTAGATAAGTAGATAGGGACCGATACAATCATATGATAGCTTGAATATCCGTTCTCTTTTGGACAGGTAATATAATCTTTTACTTTTAATACTTTAACGTCACTTTGCTTTGCAATTAAATCAGCAATACGATAAATATCTGATGTAAAAGAACAGATAATTCTTACACCAGCAACATCATTTACATATTTTACTATATTTTCAACAGTTAACTCTTTCTTGTTGTGTCTTATTTTTTTCGCTATACTTTCTGGCGATTTCAATCTTGAGACAACATGCTCAATTGGATTGTATTGATGAGTAAGCTTAAATTCATTATTCATTATTTCAATCTTCGTATTAATTTCTTTTAATGCAGAATCATATAATAATAATGCATTTTTCCATTCTTCTGCTTCATCATAAAATATTGGTAGTTCCATTGTATCACCTGAATATAATACCTTTCTCGTTATTTATAAACCCATAATTTTTTAATTTTAATATGTTCGCGCAGATTAGTAAGCTCTAAAATGACCTTTTCTCGCTCACGTTGCCTTCGAATATCTGCTTTCACGCAGATTAGTAAGCTCTAAAATGACCTTTTCTCGCTCACGTTGCACTTATCCATAGGGTTTAGGACCTTTATTCAAGCGAGCTTGATAAAGGTCCTGAACCCTATGGACTAATCTGCTCATCGTGTATATTATAACATGAAATTATGAACTTTCTTTGAATTGTTGCAATCTTAATAAAATGTTAATTAAATGTTTACATTCTAAAAATATTTAGATAATAATATAGAACAAATAATTAATAATTTCCTGTCAAGGGTTTTTGATAATGTCCTTATAAACTTTAAACATTAGCACCAGATTTTTCTGGTGCTTTCTCCTTATGAAAAATGTATTTTCAATAC
>NZ_RJVG01000014.1:0-22254 GCF_003752155.1 Mobilisporobacter senegalensis
GATATAATCTTGTAAATAAATCGAGAACAGCCATAGCTTCACCGTCTGGTGTTACTATGGCCGTTCTTTATGGCCGTTTTTTTACAGCCCCTTTAATTATACTTATTTTTACTTATTATTTGTACATTGGTCCATAAGTCTGGCAAGCTCTATAATCAGAACCTTCTTTATCCATACCAAATGCATTCCATGCAGCTGGTCTGAAAATCTTTTCTTCTGGCACGTTATGCATACAAACTGGAATTCTAAGAATGGAGCATAAAGTAATCAGATCTGCACCAATGTGTCCGTAACTGATTGCACCATGGTTTGCGCCCCAGTTATTCATTACATCATAAGCTGTTTTGAATGCTCCGGCCCCTGTTGTTCTTGGAGCGAACCAGGTACATGGCCAAGTATAGTCTGTTCTCTTCCACAATTTATCTGAAACTTCATCTGGAAGGGCTACTGTATAGCCTTCTGCAATTTGAAGCACTGGTCCGATTCCTTTTACAAGATTTAAGCGGATCATTGTAACAGGCATTTCACTCTTAGTTAAGAATCTTGAAGAGTATCCGCCACCTCTAAAGTAACCTTGATCTGCCGGATTCCAGGTAGTTGCTTTTAAGCAGGCTTCCTGATCTGCCTCTGTCATTTCCCAGAATGGTTTGATGACTCCATTACCATTTGCATCTTTCACTTCTCCACATGCATCAATACATGCAGCACCAGAATTGATTAAGTGAATAAATCCACCTGACTCTTTTGCTTTTCCTTCCAGTTCATAACCAGTTGCTTTTTTCACAGCTTCCGGACTCCAGTATGTTCTAACATCAGCAAAGATTTGAGCAGTATTCGTTAATAATTTACTAAATAACATACCTACCCCATTTAGGGCATCATTTTCTGTTGCTAATATATATGGTTCTCTTGCACCTTCCCAGTCAAAAGAAGAATTAAGCATTGCTTCTGGGAAATCTGCATTAGGATAGAAATCAGTCCATTGTCTTTGTCCCTGGAAGCCTGCCGCAATTGCATTATGTCCAACCATTTCTTCCTCACGGCCTTCTGGAAGATTTGGATTGCCATTCATTAAATCTTTGATGATACACATCATCTTCACAACGAATTCCCAATCTGCATCTTTTTCTTCACGAGATTTCTGAGCATCTTCTGGATTCTTATCAAATCCTTCTGGACAGTATTTCTTAGTCCATGCAAGTGCTTTCTGGAACTCGGCTTCATCGTAGATGCCTTCTTCCATTCTACGAATTACTTCTACTTCGTCTACTGATTCAACTCTCATACCAAGGTATTCTTCAAAGAAACTTGGATCAATAATGGAACCTGCGATACCCATACAGATAGAGCCAATTTGTAAATAAGATTTGCCTTTCATAGTAGCTGCTGCAACGGCTGCTCTACCAAATCTTAAAAGTTTTTCTTGTACATCTTCTGGAATTGAAGTATCATCACCATTTTGAACATCATGTCCATAGATACCAAATGCAGGAAGACCTTTTTGTGCGTGACCTGCTAAAACTGCTGCAAGATAAACAGCTCCTGGTCTTTCTGTTCCATTAAAGCCCCATACACCTTTAATTGTCATTGGATCCATATCCATAGTTTCTGAACCATAACACCAACATGGAGTAACTGTTAAGGTAATATCTACTCCTTCTTTTCTGAACTTGTCTGCGCAGGCTGCTGCTTCAGCAACACGTCCAATTGTTGTATCTGCAATAACTACTTTTACAGGTTCTCCATTGGAATATCTCAAATTTTTAGTAAAAAGTTCTGCTGCTGCTTTTGCCATATTCATTGTCTGATCTTCCAGAGATTCTCTTACTTTAAGCATACCTCTACGTCCGTCTATTGTTGGTCTGATTCCGATTACAGGATAATCTCCAATTAATCTGCTCTTTGCCATTTTTATTACCTCCATTTTTATCATTGATAGATTTATACATTTTAAACAACAGTTTTATAAATTTCATCTGTATTATGTTCATATCATACAATAATTATCATGGAATTGCTCGCAAATTTATGTTACAATATGGACAATTTTTGTGATAATTGCTATAATCAATGAAAACAGACAAAATACTATGTAAATTGCTATTGCATTTTAATTTTAGAGGAAAGGAAATTTTTATGAGAGCTTTTCATGAAGTACGTAACTACGGTTCTGATTTTATGGTATGGAATTCCAATTACACTAATATTAGC
Organism: Mobilisporobacter senegalensis; assembly: GCF_003752155.1. Taxonomy (GTDB): domain Bacteria; phylum Bacillota; class Clostridia; order Lachnospirales; family Lachnospiraceae; genus Mobilisporobacter; species Mobilisporobacter senegalensis. Next base: position 2,212 of record NZ_RJVG01000014.1, read on the forward strand.
TTTTTAGCACATTGGCATAAAGAGATAGAATTGATTTATATTCGGTCAGGCTCAGCCAGAATCAGTATAAATAATCATATATTTACTGCCTATGAAGGGGATCTGGTAATCTGCGATAGCGGAGATATCCATTACAGCGATTCCTATGAAATGGACAATTCCTTAGATTTTATTATATTTGATCCTGGTATTATAAGTTCATTATATAAAAATACCCACTTTATTCATCCCTTGATTACAAATAAACAATTAAAAGATTATGATCTGAAAGAAGGATTAGATAAATTGATCCAGACAGTAGGCAGAGAGCTTTTGGCAAAAGAGCCTTATTATCAGGATATCGTCAAAGCTGCTATCAGGGAATTTTGGTATCTGTTAAAGAGAAAAGTACCTCGTAATAATTCTGAACTGCAAAGTCAGAACAGACGCAATAATATGCTCTATGATCTACAACAATTATTGTCCTATATGGATGAACATTATTCAGATAATATTACCTTAGAATTTGCTGCCAATAAGATGAATTTTAGTGAGAGCCATTTTTCGAAAGTATTCAAAAAATTAACCGGCATTAATTTTGTTATTTATTTAAATTTAATCAGAGTAGAACAAGCAGCCAACCAGCTTCAGAATACTTCACATAAGATTACGGATATTGCATTGGATTGCGGTTTTAATAATATAAGAAATTTTAACCGGGTATTTAAAGAGATTACCGGATATACCCCAACGGAATTTTCTTCTCTCCCGGAACCAGATTCTTATAATTTAACTTATTACAGGAGAAAATCTACAGAGCAGCAATTTGTTGAGAATGATTCGATCACTGTTATTAAAAATAAAGTAAAAGAAGAAGATTCTATCCAAAGGAAAATTTAGACAATACTGTTTATCATAATAAAAAAGAGTGATTGCAAAATAATCTTATCTCTTATTTTGCAATCACTCCTTCTTTCTGCTCAAAGTCTAGTGGCTGCATTCATGATGCCCACAACTATCTTCTATGGAGATTTCAACCAAGTTATTCTGTTTGAATAATTCAACATTTTTTGACACTAAATCAATCTCTGCCTGATATGCTTTTATTCCTTGATCGTTTAGCTTCATTAATGCGCCTGCACCTATTCCTCCCACTAAAATGGCACTTACATTTTCCCCGCCCATGGCTTTGAGTGGCTGGCACATCCCATGGGAATGATTTAAATCTCTGTTCTCAATTACTTTCGAAGTTTCATTCTCCAAGTCATAGATCAAGAAAAATGGTGCCGTTCCAAAGTGCCCATAAGCAATACTGTTAAGACCCTTGTCCTCTTCAATAGGAATACATACTTTCATCTGTTATTCTCCTTTCAATTCTCTGTCTCTTTTACAACAGCTATTTCTATTTGATTTACATAATGCTCTACATTCATTTGGTATATCCATATCCATTTTACAATTCATTATTACTGGAGTTTGACTTATTTGTTCAATGAAATGAACTAAATCCCATAGGATATCCTTCTGCAATTCATAATGTATATAATATCCTCTTTTTACTCCTACAATAATTCCAGCTTCTTTTAGAACCTTTATGTGCTGAGATACCGCTGCTTCTGAAATCTGTATATGCTTTGCAATCCCTTTCCCACAGATTTTTCTATTCGCTAATATAATTAATATCTTTAATCTTGTCTCATCTCCAAGAGCTTTAAATATCTGAACGATTGATTCCATTCTATATCCTCTCATTCAATTAAGTATTTACTTAATTGAATTATATTATACGGCTTATTAATTGTCAAGAAAAATCTGGAATTAAAATTTCAGTAACTACCATTATATTCAGTAACACAAATTTACATGAATACATAATATAAATTATGTAAAAGTTAGCCCAGGTTAATATTTATAGATTAGTCTAAAATTTTAGTTAATCTAAAATTAAAAATATTACAGATTTGCAATTAACCGGCAACAATGTCTTGAAGAGGTGAATATGATGAGAAAATTATGTGAAGTTGAAATTGGTGCTATGGCTAAAGTAGAAAATATATTAGCCAAAGACATCTTGAAAGAAAGGTTACTGGCACTTGGATTAACAAAAGGTTCTTTCGTTGAAGTTCTCAGAAAAGGGCCAAAGGACAATCTGACCGTCTATAAAATAAGAGGAGCTATGATCGCTTTAAGAAAAGAAGAATCCTCCTTAATAAATGTGAATTAATATAAATAGGTAATTGCAAAACTATTAAGTTTCCTAAATTTATAAAACAATTACTACGAATTCCTCCGCTCCAACGCTCCTTCCGCTTAGCTTCCGCTCCGGAATTGTATTAATTGTTTCACAAATAAATATAATTTTAGAGTTTCGCAATTGTCTAAATTAATATAAATATCATAAGGAGACCGAAATATGGGATTAACTTATAATTCATCACAAAAAAGTTCACTCAAAGATACTTTTCATATTGAAAGAAACGAGGATCAACATGTAATTGCATTGGCCGGTAATCCTAACACCGGCAAGAGTACCGTTTTTAATTCCCTTACCGGACTGCATCAACATACTGGAAATTGGCCTGGAAAGACAGTAGTCAATGCCAGAGGTGAATTTACCAGCAATAAAAACGAATATATTTTAGTTGACCTGCCTGGGACATATTCTCTTTTTGCTTCTTCTGTAGAAGAAATTGTTGCCAGAGATTTTATATGTTTTGGCGATCCTGAATCAGTCATTGTTGTAGCAGATGCTACATGTCTGGAACGCAACCTTAATCTTGTGTTTCAGGTTATGGAACTGAGCAGCCGGGTAATACTATGTATTAATTTGATTGATGAAGCAAAGAAAAAAAATATAACCATAGATGAGAAAGGTATAGAGAAAGAACTGGGAATTCCTGTTGTACTAACTGCCGCAAGGAATGGTGTGGGCATAAATAATTTAAAACAAACATTAGACAAAGTAATCACACATGAAATTATCTGCAAACCAAAGCTTATAAAGTATAGTGAAGAAATTGAAGACAATGTAAATAAAATTGAAAATATAATAAAAGAAAAATTTCCACATTTAAATTCAAGATGGCTCGCCCTCAGATTCATCGATGGAGATGAAAGTATTTATAAATCCATGGAACAATATTTATTGCCAGAGGATATTTCATTCTTAAGATCAGTTCTGGAAAATATACATCCAGATCTCGATAAAGAAAAAATCAGGGAATTCATAACAGAAGAAAATTACAGAATTGCAGAATATATGAAGAAGACTTATGTAAAAGAAGATATAAAAAAATTGAATCGTGATCAGAAAATTGATAATATCATAACTTCCAAAAAATTTGGATTACCGATCATGCTGCTTCTCCTTGCGGCAACCTTCTGGATTACAATTCAAGGAGCAAATATACCTTCTGCCATGTTAAGTAATCTGCTGTTTGGTTTTCAGGATATACTTACGGAATGGTTTGAATATTTTAATGCTCCTTCGTGGCTGCATGGATTTTTAGTACTAGGTTTATATCGGACATTAGCTTGGGTCATTGCTGTGATGCTGCCTCCTATGGCTATTTTCTTTCCAATATTTACATTATTGGAAGATTTGGGATATCTGCCAAGGGTTGCCTTTAATATGGATCATATGTTTAAGAGAGCCTGTGCACATGGAAAGCAATGTCTTACCATGTGCATGGGATTTGGATGCAATGCTGCCGGTGTCATTGGCTGCCGGATTATTGAATCACCAAGAGAACGGCTAATTGCAATTATAACCAATAATTTTGTTCCATGCAACGGAAGATTTCCAACTCTGATTGCTATATCCACAGTGTTTTTGGCAGTTAGCTCCAATAAATATTTAAACAGTGTTACTCCTGCTCTTTTTGTTACATTACTTGTAGTAGCCGGTATCAGTATTACATTATTGGTTTCTTTTTTACTGTCTAAGACCTTGCTTAAAGGAATTCCCAGTACTTTTACTTTAGAATTACCACCTTATCGGAAACCTCAGATAGGAAGAATCCTTTATACCTCACTCTTAGATAGAACTATATTTGTCCTTGGCAGAGCAATATTAATTGCAGCGCCTGCTGGTGCATTCACATGGATTTTAGGGAATATTTATATAGAAGATCTAAGTATCATTGGCCATGTGTCCAGCTTCCTTAATCCTTTAGCAAGTTTAATCGGATTAGATGGATATATCTTAATGGCATTTATCTTAGGCCTTCCAGCAAATGAAATTGTTTTACCTGTGCTTTTAATGTCCTATTTATCTACAGGCACACTTACAGAATTTGAAAATATAGAATCCTTACGTCACACATTAGTTTCAAATGGATGGACCCACCTTACTGCGCTAAATACAATGCTCTTTAGTCTGCTTCACTGGCCATGTTCTACAACTCTATGGACAATCCGGAAAGAAACCGGAAGTATGAAATGGACATTTGCTTCCATGCTCATTCCAACTATAGTTGCTTTCATCGTATGTTTTATTACCACGTTGGTATTCCATCTTTTAGGTCTGAAATAAAAAAAGTAATAAACACACCTATGTATATTATTATCCGAAACACATATACTACCTCTTGACTGGAGGTGAATTTATGGACCCTGATCAACAAGTATTTCCATTTGATAACGTATTCCCTGCTTTTATCCCCGGCATTTTTAATTCAGTTCAAGATAGAGATGATTATCTGTCTTCTTTAGATTCTGATACCAGAGATTATGTATTAAAACATACGGATGAATTTAGTTCAAAAGCTGACCTTATGGAATGTGTAAGCAAATTACATGGTCAGGGCTGATTAGCCCTGACTATGTTTATGTTTCTAATCCTATTGCTTCTATAAATAAATTATAGTACCTTTCATTTTCCTTTTTTAGTGAGATCAGTCTTCCATCTTTATTAAGAAAGCAATGGGTGCTTTCTCCTGTTGCTTTTATCTCTTTGGTCACTGAATCTATTACTTTATAAGTCAGACTAAATTTTATTCCATTAAATTTATCTAACTTTGTAATAATATATACAGATTCACCAAATCTTACAGATGTTTTATAATCACACTTTACCGAGGTGACCGGACTTATATAACCATCCTTCTCAACCATATCATAAGATGCTCCGATCTGGTCCAGAAAATCAACTCTTGACTCTTCAAACCATCTAATATAATTGGAATGATGGACAACTCCCATCTGATCAGTTTCATAATATTGAACTTTATGTAAATATGCTTTTAGTTCCATTGAAAATATCTCTCCCTTTTTATCTTATATACTTTCTTCTAACTCTGCGACAGCTTTTTTCTTATTTCCAGAAATATGTATTCCATACATGCCTGCAATACCAATAATAGATAGTACAAATGTAAATAACCAAATGTATTCTAATCCAATTTCTTGAATAAATTTTCCTGCAATAGAAGTCCCCAGTGCTCCGCCTATGGCCCAGCTTAAAGAACCAACCGCATTAAATCTGGCTCTAAAATTACTTGGACTATTATCTGCTAAATGTACTCCAAAGTTTGTTACAACTAAGATCTCCCCTATGGTCCATATAATTGTTGAAAGTATAAATAGATAATAACTATGAACAAATCCAAGCATTCCAAAACCAACTGCATAGAATATACCGGCAATCATTATATTCAAAAGTGGTTTCAGCTTCTTGGTAAGGGAAGTTACAGCTACTGTACAGCACAGAACAGTTATTGCATTTACACTGATTAAAACTCCAAATTTACTTGCGCCGGTACTCCCAAAGGCTGCATTTGTTGTCAGTGGAAGTGAAAAACCATATTGTGTATAGACGAAACTATATATAATATATACTAATAAAAATAAAGCTATTTGAGGCCGCTTTAGTAGAGCCGTTATAATATTTCCCTTTTCTTCCTGCTCCATCTCCGTATATGCAGTATTCTTTAATTGTTCTGGATTCATCTCTTTTATATTTTTCCAAATTAAAAATAATGCTAAAAATGAAGTTATTGCATCTCCAATAAATAGTAAAGGTAAAAAGTTATTAAATAAAAAACCTGCTACAATGGGACCCAGGGCTACTCCAACATTGATCCCAAGATAATTTAGTGAAAATCCCTGCTGTCTTTGATGGGGCGGTAGAATGTCTGTAATTATGGCATTCATTGGTGGTCTTACTGCCCCATGGAAAAATGTAGATATCAAAAGAAATATAACAATAAGTATAGGATTTTTTAAGAAAGCACAAGGCACTAAAGATAGGGCTGCTCCACCCTGAGCAATCAAATAAGTCTTTTTTCTTCCTATCTCGTCTGCAAATTTCCCTCCAAGAATAGAAGATGGAATGGCTAGCAAAGAGGTTACTGTAACAATGATTCCTGCAACTTCAAAAGATAAACCTATTTTAATCGTAAGATACATTGTCAGAAAAGGCATGACAAAATCACCGAATCTGTTAATTACTGTAGCTAGAAACATAATATACATATTTCTTGGAAGTCCCCTATAAGTGTCTAAAAATTTTAGCTTCAAAGTAATCATCCTTTTCTTATTTTTTCTATACTTAAATGTTATTTTTTACTATTTATCTAGGTATATGTTTAGTTATTTTAAAGATTCGTGGTGTATTTGTCAACCATTAATTTACTAAAGAAAAGGAATGAGCTCCATTCAATACAGAACCCATTCCTCTAAAACCACTTAATTATAAAGTATCCAACCTTTTAGCCTCACTTCAGGTACACAATACCTAGCCTCTTATAATTCTTATAGATTTCTGTCCTATCTAAAACATCTAAAGAAAAGAATTCTTCTTAGATTAATTCTATCATAAACCCATCTTCCATTTCTCCAGCGGAATCCTTCCACTTGCTGTCTTCTGATAAAGGTAGGATAGAACCAGAAATTACTTCCATTAATTAGCCATATATAAGTGAACTGGTTTAAGCAGCGGCGCATGCCTCTAAACTGATTACCGCCGGGACCTCTGAATGGTTCTGCAGAATCAAAATCTCCGGAAAACGGTTGTGCTCCTGTCCTTGGCGTATCCGGAACAAATCGAGGCGGTGCAGAAGGCGGCTCCCCTCTAAAATCAGGAATATCAAATGTATCCTCCGGTCTCCTTCGATCAAATTGTTGATTATGGACAGTATAAGTTTGATCTATATCATCGTGATTGAAATTATTATTATCCAATCTCTCCATTCCTCTCTAAATATTATTTACATAATATATTATGAAAAGAATGTTAAAAAGTGAAAGAGCAAATAAGAACAGATTGGTATATTTTATTCAAAAATTTTAGTTTTATTAACAAAAGAGGTAATTTCATTCCTGTAAATCATATATTTAATATAAGCAAATATTCCGAGGTAATTTATGGACATCTATGTTGTTCAACCAGGAGATACTATATATTCCATTGCTGATCAATATGACATTCCTTTTACTAAATTAGTACAAGAAAATGGTCTTATTAATCCCTTTGATTTAGTAACTGGCCAAACAATAGTTATAACATATCCAGCCCAGACTCATGTAGTTCAGGAGGGGGATACATTAACAAGTATTATAGATGAATATGGTATTACTCTAATGCAATTATTAAGAAATAATGCCTTCTTAGCTGACAGGACATTCTTATATCCTGGTGAAACATTAATCATAAGATATAATACAAGTGGATCAATATCGACAAATGGTTATGCTTATCCTTATATAAGCCAGGATACATTAAAAAAAACTTTGCCCAGTCTAACTTATCTTTCAATATTCAATTACAGGTTAACCGAGGAAGGTGAAATAATTGCCTATGGGGAAGATGCTGAAATTATAGAATTATCAAAATACTATGGTGTTGTACCATTGTTGATGATATCTACATTAACACCTACAGGTGAGTTAATCCCTGAAATTATCTATGAGATATTATTAAATGAAGAATTTCAGGATCAACTTTTAAATAATATCATTGATATATTAAAATCCACAGGATATATGGGTATGAATGTTCTATTCAGCAATTTAAATCAGACTACTCAAGATCTTTATATAAATTTTTTAGCAAAAACATCTGCTCGTTTTAATACTGAAGGATTATTTCTTTTCATTACAATAAACCCCAATATAGAATATGTGGATAATGAAATATCATATGAGGAGATAAATTATTCAGGTATTAGCCAGATGGTAAATGGCATAATGTTTTTACAATATGAATGGGGTATCAACTACGATCCTCCGGCTCCAGTAAGTTCTATCGCTTTATTAAGGAATTTTATAAATTATGTGGTAGCAACAACACCTTCCGATAAACTTTTTGTAGGAAAACCTCTGATAGGCTACGATTGGGAACTACCCTATATTCCAAACAGATCAACTGCTCATGCCATTACTTTAGATTCAGCCATAGCTTTAGCACGTGATGTAGGAGTAGCAATACAATTTGATGAAACTTCTCAGACACCGTTTTTTCGGTATAATGTTTCTTTTGTTGGTGCCCCTATAGAGCATATCGTCTGGTTCATCGATGCCAGAAGTATTAATGCCCTGGATGATTTAATCGACGAATATGATTTAGCCGGTTCAGGTGTCTGGAATATTATGATTTACTATCAGCAATTATGGACTATGATTAATTCAAGCTATGAAATTACAAAAGTGATACCGGACAGTATTGGATAATATCTTAGAGCCTATTTATATAATTTTATTTGTCAAAAAGGATCATATAACAACAAAGTTATATGATTCTTTCATTTTAAGAAGGAACCGGATTTTTATTTATTATCTATTCTTTTAAAAAGAGACAAAACAACTGCTGATATAATCATTATCATGGTTTCTTCAATCATATCAAATATGCGCTGCAATGCCCTTTTTAATAAATTATACATATTGTTTTCTCCTATGAATAATATTTGTCTTTATTATTTACAGGAGAACATTACCTTATACAGTTCTTTCACTAATAGCTGTTAATATAATCCTGTACCTATTTTACTTTTGGCTAGATGGTCCCACATATTATTATACCTCTCTTTTTACTTTAAACATTTCCACTATACTCCATAATCTTCCATTCCAACAATAATTTATACATATTATAAGATAAATTGACACATTATAACTTTAATCTGCATATTATAATTATGGATATAAGTTTCCAATTATAAAATGTAAGGAGTGAATCGTATGGGATTTTGTTGTTGTGGACGCCGTCGCAGACGTCGCAGACGTAGATGGAATATCTGTTAAATAATCTCAAAACATACTCTATGTGATTATTTAATATTAATTGTCCACTGCACCAAAACTATTTTCAATTGTTGATGTAGTGGACAAATATTATCAGCATGGCACTTTTAATATCAATAGAAATGCCCACCAATGTATGATCCATTGGTGGGCATTTCTATACATTTCAAAGCAGAATATTGAAATCAGGATATAAAACATGGTACTATGAAAAGAAAAAAGTATATTGAAAGGACATCATATTATGGATACGAATTTAGAGCAATTAATAATTGATAAGGTAAATGAGTTGCAGGATGCTATTGAAAAAGTAAATAAGATTGAAAGAAAAGTAAGTTTTTTATACAAAGAAATGCTTAAAACAAAGCTCAATGAAGAACTAAGAAAAGCAAATGTGAAAGGTCTGTTATCTGTTTGGGCAGATCTGGATGATGATAATTTCTACAGAATAAGTCCAGTTGTTGAAAGCAGGTTCAATAAAGATAGTGAAGATAAATTTGACGACGTAATAACAAATATATTAGGTAACTATGCAATGAATATTGAAGTAAATGAAGATGATATTTACAACTTAGAAAAGATATATGATAGTAAAGATAGAAAATCAGCAGATCATTTAGGCATAATAAGATAAAGTGAAATGATAACTATATCTATGACTATTAAAACTTAAATTTAAAACCCGATATTTAATTTCTATAATGATAAAAAGAAATTTCTGTACATATTTATATTGGTAAAAATTAATACAAGCCCCAAGGATTGCTCCAAGGGGCTGTGCTTTTAGATATTATTCTCTTACTCTTATATAAACCTGTCCGATTTCATTACCTTCTTCATCAGTTGCTGTAATTATTGTTAATCCTTTACTTACTGCTGTTACTTTTCAAGATTTTTTATATTTTCTTTAATAAGAGCAAATACACGACTCCTTTTGCAACTGCGTTATCAAATTCTTTTTCTGTAAAGCTTACTCCATTTTCATCTGTAGATCCATATCTTCCAATAATTGAATCAAATAAGAGATTTTATTATTATATTGTATTATCTAGAAAAACACCCCGAAGGATGCTTTAAATACTTTTACACTGTTCTTGCTTCATAAAAAACTAAATATTTCTTTCCAACAGAATTCTTTTTTCTATCACAATTAAAAGCAAAGCTCCATTCAAGCAATATACTTTTACCTTCAGTTAAATAATCTCTGAACATATGTCTAATTTTAGGAATCTGCTTCAATATCTCATTTAGTTCTTCTTGTGCAAGAAAACTCACATTACCGTCATAGTTTGTTTCTCTATCATTTATTCTAATCGTCACATCCCTGTCTGAATAAGTGACTAAATTCCATAGATCATTCTTTACAGCCTCAATAACAATATTATCATTATAGACATTAAGCGTCCCGCTTTTTTCAGCTACGAAATATGGATAATAAACAACAATACCGTTATCGGATAACTCATTTACCATTTTTTCGGCAAATATCATTGAAGTTTGTGCATCTTCACCCACAGACCGGGGAAGGTTTAAATCATCACCTTTTAATACTGCAGTTCTTATAGTCCATAGTATAGAATCATCCAATTTAGTTCCGTGTTTAAATTCTTTCCATGGTATTGTTGGTATATTTGACTGTTGCAATTCAAAAAAACCCATTAATTTATTCATAAAAACCTCAGCTTTCTAATTTAGTAAACTTTTTATGTGCTGAAATAGCATATGTATCCATCATACCAGCGATATAATCACAAATCAACCTTTCCTGTAATTCATTTTCACTAGTTGTATTTTCAAATTGCTCCTTATATTGTTTAAGTATATATTTTGCTCTATACTCTGGAGGTAAATACATTGGATTTTTTCTATAAATTTCAACCAAGTCTTCTATAATTTTATTTCCATTCTGTTCATAAGAAAATACCTCATCATTATGATTAATGCATCTAAATGTAATATCCTTCAGTCCATCAGCGATATTAGAGTAATTAATAAACGTAAGTTCTTTATCCCATAATGTGCCAGTACGTTCAGCGAACTCCTTATCTACCTCTCTAAGCCCAATATCATGTATTAATAAATTTATTATTTTTGATGATAATTCTTGTCTAAATAGCTTTGTATACTCTGATGAATCAATACCATTATAATTTTCAATATCGCGACATTCATCAACTGTTTCTTTTAATATTTTATATGATTCTGCATCATATTTACCGTGAAAATCTTGTAATATTTCATCTATAGTAAAACACTTTAATCTAAGTCCATCTTCCAAATCATGTGCAGCATACGCAATTTCATCCGCTAAATCAACAATTTGCACATCCAATGTACGCACTTTAAGACTATTTTCAGAAATGAACTTATTTAATATTTCGTAATCATCATCATAAATAAATTTTTGTTTAGTATTGCTAAGTGTCTTATCATATTTTTTAAAATATTTTACTACACTAAGTAAAGTTCTATATGTAAGATTTAAGCCTTGAAACTCAGATTTCTTTTTTTCGATATTGGTTAGAATCCTTAGTGTTTGTGCATTCCCTTCAAATCCTCCAATATCTGAAAATAATTCATTTAATTTTGTTTCCCCCGCATGACCAAATGGAGGATTTCCTAAATCATGCGCTAATGCACCTGCTTCCACTACATAACTTTCTGATTTGTCATAATTAATTTCAAATGCAATTGATCTTGCAATCTGTGAGACTTCTAAGCTATGGGTTAATCTATTCCTAAAAAATTGATCTTCTCGAATTCCAAGTAGTTGCATCTTGCCTTGAAGTCTTCTAAACGACGATGAATACATGATTCTCGAAAAATCTCGTTGGAAAGGACCCTCCGGTCTAAATCTCGTTTTCTCATTATTTTTATATCCTGATAAAGGATCAACGTTTAAAGGATTTTTGTATATTCTACTTATTTCCGAAGCTTGTTCTCGTAAATAATCTTTAGATTCCATCATATGTCCCCCATTTTCACTCTATTTTCCCCATTATATACCATAATTTTATAATATACAATAATAAAAACTATAGGGAAATAATGTGTTAAGGTGATTTTCCGTCAATGGAGAATCAATCACAAGGCTTTTACACCTGGAAACCACAGGAGGGAACTGTTCAAATTTCCATAATATAATTTTATCATGGATATTCGTACAAATTTGTATTTAGCAAACCTATTGGCTTTATATCTCCCATCAAATTACCTTATATATAGAAGGAGATGATGCAATGGACTTTATTAATAATTTGACCTGGTAGCTTAAGGAATTGACAATAATTTTCTTTTTCTCTTAATGTCATTAGTAATGTTAGTATTCCTAATATACATTACTATCAAATATTTACTCAACCTTAGATATTAATGCATTTGAGATGATTATAAGTCATCCCTTTCTTCTCTAAATACTTAGATATATTTCTTGAAATAACCCTGAGATCCATATGACTTTTTCAGAAAACTACGAAAAGATACACTCATATAAATCTAGAACAATTTCTTAAAGTGGAAATCCTAAAAATAAAATAGCAGGCATACCCAAAGATATACCTGCTAAAAATCTGTCCATTATTTGTCCATTACGAACACATTTTAATGGATACTTATACATTCTAAAACAGCGATTTTACGCCACTTCTTAGAACTTACCAGCTTCAGCAGCTTCCTGAATACTTACTGCAACTGCAACGGTAGCACCAACCATAGGGTTGTTACCCATACCAATAAGACCCATCATCTCAACGTGAGCCGGAACAGAAGAAGAACCAGCAAATTGAGCATCTGAGTGCATTCTTCCCATAGTGTCAGTCATACCATAAGAAGCTGGCCCAGCTGCCATGTTATCTGGGTGAAGTGTTCTACCTGTACCACCACCGGAAGCAACTGAGAAATATTTCTTTCCTAATAAAGAACATTCTTTTTTGTATGTACCTGCAACTGGATGTTGGAATCTAGTAGGATTAGTTGAGTTACCTGTAATAGATACATCAACACCTTCTCTATGCATGATTGCTACACCTTCAGTAACATCATTGGCACCATAGCAGTTAACTTCTGCTCTTGGTCCTTTTGAATATGCTTTTCTAAATACTTCTTTTACTTCACCTGTATAGTAATCCATTTGAGTCTCAACAAATGTAAAACCATTGATTCTGGAGATGATCTGAGCAGCATCTTTTCCCAGACCATTTAAGATAACTCGAAGTGGTTTTTTACGAACTTTGTTTGCTGACATCGCAATACCGATTGCACCTTCAGCAGCTGCAAATGATTCATGACCAGCTAAAAATGCGAAACATTCTGTTTCTTCTTCAAGTAACATCTTACCAAGATTTCCATGACCAATACCAACTTTTCTTTGATCAGCAACTGATCCTGGAATACAGAAAGCCTGAAGACCTTCACCGATTGCTGCCGCAGCATCAGCTGCTTTCTTACATCCTTTTTTGATTGCAATTGCAGCACCTACTAAGTAAGCCCAGCTGGCATTTTCAAAACAGATTGGTTGAATACCTTTTACCTGGTTATATACATCAAGTCCAGCATCTTTTGTTATCTTCTCAGCCTCTTCAATAGAAGCAATTCCATAACTGTTAAGTACTGCATTAATTTGATTTATTCTTCTTTCATATGATTCAAATAAAGCCATTTTAAGTTTCCTCCTTTACTACTCTTCTCTAGGGTCAATTATTTTAACAGCATCAGCAACACGGCCATATTGACCTTTTGATTTTTCTAAAGCTGTGTTTGCATCATCACCTTTTTTGATGAAATCCATCATCTTACCAAAGCTTACGAATTGGTATCCGATGATTTGATCATCTTCGTCAAGAGCGATTCCTGTTACATAACCTTCAGCCATTTCAAGGTAACGAGGACCTTTTTTAAGAGTACCATACATTGTACCAACCTGACTTCTTAAGCCTTTACCTAAATCTTCAAGTCCGGCACCAATTGGAAGACCATCTTCAGAAAAAGCACTTTGAGTTCTTCCATAAACAATTTGTAAGAATAATTCTCTCATCGCTGTATTAATAGCATCACAAACTAAATCTGTATTTAAAGCTTCAAGTACGGTTCTTCCTGGGAGGATTTCAGATGCCATCGCTGCTGAGTGAGTCATACCAGAACATCCAACTGTTTCTACTAATGCTTCTTGGATGATACCTTCTTTTACGTTAAGTGTTAATTTACATGTACCTTGTTGTGGTGCACACCAGCCAACACCATGTGTTAATCCAGAGATATCTTTGACCTCTTTTGCTTGTACCCACTTTGCTTCTTCTGGAATTGGAGCAGCTCCGTGGTTAACACCTTGTGCAATTGGACACATTTTTTCTACTTCATGTGAATAAATCATGTTGAGACTCCTTTCAATTTACATATGTAATAATTCTTTTGGTCGTGCTCTGCTAATCTGTTATATTTTTAACATCACACATCTGCTTATTCTCTCATAAAACTACAAATTAGTCTATAGTTTCATTAAAAAATATGCAAAATTTCATTATAGTCCAGCCCTGGAGAATGCAGTATACAAATTGCATATGAGTGCTTGCACACTAAGAGCAGTTCGTATACTGCTTTCTATATGGCATTCTGCCTAAACGAGATGCAGGGCCGTAAAATCAAGCTTATGGCTGAACTGTAACAATTTTATTAGTAATGTCACCCATTTTCTTATAAATACTATCTGATGGTATAAAACCTCTCACCATAGATAATGGATAGATATTAGATGACTTTCCAATAATCGTACCTGGATTTAGGACACTATTGCAGCCGATTTCAACATTGTCGCCAACCATAGCCCCCATTTTAATTAAACCTGTTTCAACTTTTTCATCATTATAAGAAACAGCAACCAAAGACCTGTCTGATTTTATATTAGATGTGATGGAACCAGCTCCCATATGAGCTTTATATCCCAGAATAGAATCCCCCACATAATTATAGTGTGGAACTTGTACCTTATTAAACAGGATTACATTTTTAAGTTCTGTTGAATTACCAACAACGCATCCCTCACCAACAATTACTTTTCCCCGGATAAATGCACAGTGGCGAACTTCTGCATTTTTTCCGATAATAGCAGGTCCTGTGATACTTACAGTCGGTGCAACCTTCGCTGACTTTGCAATCCAAATATTATCTCCTTGTTTTTCATATTCTTCCGGTGATAATGTTTCGCCTAATGTGAGGATAAAATTGCCTATTTTTGAAAGAACTTCCCATGGATATGTAGCATCTTTAAAGATATCCACGGCGATTGTTTCATCTAAATTGTATAAACTACGAATCATAAGTTGGTCATACATTGCTTCTCCTCCTAAATTTATTAAATCATTCCCAAAGATCATGCTCCGGGGCTGTGAACAAAACCTTACCCCCGCTTTTATAAAAGCGAGGGTCATTAGTCAAGTATAAACATGAACTTCTATTCTACCGTAACCGATTTTGCAAGATTTCTTGGTTTGTCTACATCACAGCCCTTTCCTACAGATACATAATAAGAAAGTAATTGTAATGGAATAACTGCCAATGATGTTGTAAAATATTTATTCGTTTTTGGAATTAAGATAACAAATTCACCAACTTTATTTGCTTCTTGATTATCATCGTTGGTGATTAACATTATAAACGCACCTCTTGTCTGAACTTCAACAATATTGCTCATTGTCTTCTTATATAGTTCTTCCTGTGTTAAAAGTGCTGTAACTAATGTTCCTTCCTCAATTAATGAAATCGTACCATGTTTTAATTCACCCGCAGGATATGCTTCCGAATGGATGTATGAGATTTCTTTTAATTTAAGAGAGCCTTCAAGGGCTGTTGCATAATCAATACCCCGGCCAATAAAGAAGATATCTTTCGCAGCAACATATTGAGATGCAAAATATTGAATCTGTTCAACATCATCCAACAAACTTTGGATCTGTTCCGGCAATTTTATTAAGTCCTCGATTAAACCTTGTAATTCTTCTTTTGCTATTTTACCTTTTACATCTGCAAAATACATAGCTAACATATAAAGTGCCACAAGTTGAGTACTATAAGCTTTTGTCGTTGCCACTGCAATTTCAGGTCCTGCCCATGTATACATTACATTGTCAGATTCCCTGGCAATTGAACTGCCAACTACATTTACTATTCCTAATACTTTAACTCCTTGTTTCTTTGCTTCCCTAAGGGCTGCCAGGGAATCTGCTGTTTCACCTGACTGACTTATGATGACTACTAAGGTACCCTCTTCTAAAATAGGATTACGATATCTAAATTCAGAAGCCAGATCAACTTCAACAGGAATTCTTGATAGTCCTTCAATAACATACTTTGCAGAAATACCTACATGGTAAGCAGAACCGCAGGCAACAATATAAATTTTCTTAAGTGATTTAATATCTTCATCACTCATTCCTAATTCTTCAATAGTTAATCGGCCATCTTTAATTCTGGGACTGATAGTATCTTTTACTGCTTTTGGCTGTTCGTGGATCTCTTTTAACATGAAATGTGTATATCCGCCTTTTTCAGCAGCACTAATATCCCAATTAATTGATGTTGTTTCTTTTTTGATCTCTTCTAAATCCATATTATAGAAAGTAATATGGTCTCTGGTTAATTTAACAATTTCTTCATTCTCGATGAAATAAACATCTCTTGAATATTTTAAAATAGCAGGTACGTCAGAAGCAATGAACTTACCATTTTGTGATTCACCAACAATAAGAGGACTATCTTTACGTACAGCATAGAATTCATCACTATAATCTTTGAAAATCATACCAAGAGCATAAGATCCTTCTAATTTTGTTAAAACTTTTTCTATCGTTTCAAGTGGATTCCCATTGTAATAGTAATCCAAAAGAAGTGCTACTACTTCTGTATCTGTCTCTGATTTAAATTCATATCCCTTTGACTGGAGTTGTTTTTTGATTTTTACATAGTTCTCTATAATTCCATTATGTACAACAACAATAGATTCATCTGCGTTGAAATGTGGATGTGCATTTGTATCTGATGGAATTCCATGAGTTGCCCATCTTGTATGCCCGATTCCAAGGGTCCCATTCAGATTTGTTCCTTCATTCGTAAGGTCGCTTAAATTTTTAAGTCTTCCTCTTGTTTTTGCAATATTGATATTCTTTCCATCAAAAACTGCTAATCCCGCTGAATCATAACCGCGATATTCTAATTTAGATAATCCATCTAATAGAATAGGTGCAGCCTGCTCTCCTCCTATGTATCCAACAATTCCACACATATAATATCCTCCTTGCATTTACATCTAGTAAGTTATTTTGCTGTTTTATTTATTTGACTATTTCATCTGATAAAACTTTGTTAATAATTATTCAAAATTCAATTCATTCTATCATGTTTTATTCTGTTTGTCATTATTAAATCACTTAATATTATTCCAATATTACACAATATAATATATTTAAAATAAGTCTTATTGTGATAGGAATAAGTGTGAAACAGAAATATTTTTACACTTTTGACTTGTAACAAATAAAATCAAGTTTCCTTGATTTCATTTGTTTTAAAATACAAAATATATATTCATTTTCATTTATTTATAAAACAATGCTGCCTCATTAAATATTTTTAATAACTGGTTCTGATTATTTAAATTTTTAACTCCATTTGTCATACGGCTCACAAAACCTTCTAACTTCTCACTGTATTCCTTCATGGATATTTCTCCGTCTGCAACATAAGTTAAGCCTTTTTCCCAGCTGGCTGTCAGCTCTGGGTTTAACAAGGAGCGGATTGAAGCATTTACAACATCAAAAATCACTTCACCTAATTGTGTCGGTGTGATGATCTGTGTTTTTTTATTTAAATTCAGATATGTGATCTTAACCAGTTTATTAAGAATTTCTGCTCTTGTTGCACTTGTTCCAATACCACTGCCTTTAATCTGAGCCCGGAGCTCATCGTCTTCAATTAACTGTCCTGCATTCTCCATAGCAAGAATTAAAGAACCTGAATTATAACGTTTCGGTGGTGAAGTCTCTCCTTCTTTGATCGCAAGATTATTTACAGGTAAACTCATACCCTTTTTAAGATTCTTTATAATATCAATAAGAGAGGTGTCAAATTTCATATCCTCCGATTCCTCTCCCCCTGAATTCTCATCATTTTCCGAGACTGCATCCTTATTTCTTTTATCAAAGGAATTTGTGACAACTTTTAAATAGCCTTGATTTATTAATACCTTAAAATTGGAGAAAAAACTTTCCTTTTCTATTTTTGATATAAGGCTGATCTTCTGATATTCTGCCGGCGGATAGAATATACTAAGAAACCTCCTTACAATGATTTCATAGATTTTGACACTTGTGGAATTCAAAGAGTTCAATGCGCTAAGTCCCTGTCCTGTGGGAATAATGGCATAATGGTCCGTAATCTGCTTATCATTCACATATCTGGTACTGGAAATATTCTTATAGGAGCCATTTGATAAAATTTCATTTGCATATTCCTGCCCATATTGATAATTCTTAAGGCCACCAATATTCTTATGTATCTCTTTTGCAACAGCAGTTGACAAAACCCTTGCGTCTGTTCTGGGGTAAGTTACTAATTTCTTTTCATAAAGTTCCTGAACTCTTTTTAAAGTGTCATCGGGACTGATTTTAAATATTCTGGAGCATTCATTTTGTAATTCTGCAAGATTATATAAAAGGGGCGGATTCTTCTTCTCTTTCTTCTTCTCAATTTGTTCGATCACTGCCTGAATCGGTTGATTTACACTTATTTCATCTATTAATATTTCTGCTGATTTCTTCTCTTTAAAGCCATTCTCTTTATAAAGTAAATGGGAATTAAAATATTTAGATCCTTCTACTGCCCGCCATTCTCCTTCAAATTCTTTCCCTGATGCATCTATTGATGCCAGTACCCGGTAAAAAGGAGTTTTTACAAAAGCTCTGATTTCTCTTTCTCTTCGAACCACCATGCCAAGGACGCATGTCATGACACGTCCTACAGAAATAGCCGACCATTTTCCCGTATTTAAATAATTTGTTACGGTTTGTCCATATTTTAATGTTAGGATCCTGGAAAAATTAATCCCCATTAAATAATCTTCCTGGGCACGCAAATAAGCGGAGCCTGCTAAATTATCATACGCTGATAGCGGCTTCGCTTCTTTGATTCCTCTTAAAATTTCTTCTTCCGTCTGGGAATCAATCCAGACTCTTCGTTTTTCCTTATTCTTATCAACCTGAGCTAATTGATCAACAAGACGATATATGTACTCTCCTTCCCGTCCGGAGTCAGTACAGACATATATTGCTGTAACATCTTTTCGGTTTAACAGTCCTTTTACAATATTAAATTGCTTACTAACATTTGGAATGACCTCATATAAGAATTCTTTTGGAAGAAATGGAAGTGTTTCAATTGACCATTTTTTCAGTTTAGTATCATAAGCCTCCGGATAACTCATGGTTACAAGATGACCTACACACCAGGTAATGATGGTATCCTCTGCTTCTATATACCCATCATTCTTTCTTCCATTAATTTTTAAGGCTTTTGCAAATTCGTTAGCTACACTTGGTTTTTCTGATATGAATAACCTTTTTGACATAATTTGTCCTCACTCTTTATTTCCATCTTTCCTAATTCTCATTCTCTCTGAAAATATAAATACTCTTGCAAACATTCTCTTATTTATGTACTTATACAATAAATGCAAAGCATTTATTGTCCCATAATCAATAATTTACTCTTGCGAACATTCTCTTATTTATGTACTTATACAATAAATGCAAAGCATTTATTGTCCCATAATCAATT
>NZ_RJVG01000014.1:22261-85522 GCF_003752155.1 Mobilisporobacter senegalensis
ATTTATTGTCCCATAATCAATAATTTACTCTTGCGAACATTCTCTTATTTATGTACTTATACAATAAATGCAAAGCATTTATTGTCCCATAATCAATAATTTACTCTTGCGAACATTCTCTTATTTATGTACTTATACAATAAATGCAAAGCATTTATTGTCCCATAATCAATTTCACCCTTGCAAGCAAGTGAAATTGATTATATGAGTATTATATCTATATTTTTTTAGTTTGGCAACCTTGGGCTTTTCACAAAAGTGGTATACATAATATACTGAGCTATGTTATACTAATAGTTAAGTTTAATAAAAGAAATTGGAGGATACTCAATGAATTACCAGATATTTAGCGATTCATCCTGTGATACCCCACCAGAATTAATAGAAAAGTATGGTATAATTTTAGTGCCATTTTACGTATCGTTTAATCAGGAGAATTATTATAAAGAAAATATTGATATAACAAATGAAGAATTTTATAACAAACTTGTAAGTGAGAAGGTATTTCCTAAGACTTCTCTTCCTTCTGTACAAGATTATATGAACAAATTTCAGGTAGCCCTTGATAAAAATCAAGATGTATTATGTATCTGCCTCTCTCAGAAATTCAGTGGTTCCTACCAATCTGCAGTAAATGCCAAAAATATTCTGATGGAACAATACCCGGCTGCTAAAATAATGATCATAGATTCTATTCAGGCTACTGCCGGACAAGGACTTGTACTTTTACAAGCGGCATTCATGAAAGAAGCAGGTTATTCTGTTGAAGAGAACGCAAAAAAACTGGAAGAGCTCAAACAAACCGCAAGAATTATGTTTACTGTAGATACTCTTGAATATTTGGCAAAAGGTGGACGTATTGGTAAAGCTGCCTCATTAGCCGGAACTATGTTGAATCTGAAACCAATGATTCAGTTAAAAGATGCTGAATTAATTCCTTATACTAATGTACGAGGACGAAAGAAAGCTCTGGAAAAGATACTTTTTATGGTAGAGGAATATTTTAAAGAAAATAATGAGAGCTTCGAAGATTATGAATTTAATTTAGCAAGTGCTTCAAGTTCAGATGATATCCATCTCGTAAAATCCAAGGTAGAAGAACTTATCGGAAAAGAAATCACATATCCTGTATATCAGATTGGAGTAACAATAGGTACATATACTGGACCGGGGGCTCTTGGTGTATGCTTTATTAAAAAATATAATGTGTAAATTTTAGCTACTATATTTTAAAGGAGGATTAAGATATGACTGCAAAGAAACAACATTATGAAAATTTAGCTGATTCCCTTATTGAGAAATTCAATTTAAGAGGCATTGAAGGTTATTATTGTGAAAATTCCAAAGAAGCGCTTAATATGGCAACTCGTTTCTTAACTCCAGGTTGTTCCATCTCTTGGGGTGGCTCTGAAACCCTAAAAGATATTGGTTTGCTTTCTTCCCTTAAATCATCAGATTATGTGTTGTATGACCGGGAAGAGGCAAGGACCGAGGAAGAAAGCATCGAAATCTATAGCAGGGCAGTCACTGCTGACTACTATTTCATGAGTTCCAATGCAATTACCTTAGATGGGGAATTAGTAAACATTGATGGCAATGGTAACAGAGTAGCCTGTCTTATCTACGGACCTAAGAATGTTATTATTATTGCTGGAATGAATAAAGTTGTCCCGGATGCTGAATCTGCTGTAGCAAGAGTTCGAAATTCTGCTACTCCTCCTAATGCAATCAGATTGTCAAAGAAAACTCCTTGTGCAGAATTAGGCAGATGTGTAAATTGTTTGACGGATGATTGTCTGTGCTGCAATATTGTAGTTACCCGTAAATCAAAAGTGCCAGGAAGAATTAAAGTAATTCTTGTTGGCGAAGAATTAGGATATTAATTATTCCATTTTTATAAAAATACCCCCAAATATACATTTGGGGGCATTTTAATTTACGCCGGGACACAAAACAAACTGCTATGTCCTCATAACGTAATACTTCTGGTTCCGTTATTTTTTATATATTTCATTCCATATGGCATGATTCGTCCTTAAACCATCTAACTCCTTATATTTAATCTCAAGTTCCATATGATCTCCAATTGCATATGGTACATTTATACTTACCCCGAGAGAATCTTTTGTAAAATAACTAAATGCATATAGCTCATTATTCTTTACTTCATCTGCTTTTTTTAAATAACTAATCAGGTTATCATTCGAATACATATTCAATTCATTTGCTATTATTTCATTCTCTAATTTAAGGTCTGATTCATAAGGCACATATTTTCCTTTTTTCAATTTTTGAATAAATTTTTCGTTAATCTTAAACACGTCACTTAGCTTTAAAATCTTTCCATCCTTCATATCAATATTAGCTGTATAAAATATATTACTTGGATGTGCTCCACCTTCTACATATCCAACTCCCATGAATGCAACGCTTAAAAGACCGGCATCTTTGTATTTAATATCATATGCTATATCCAGAGTTAACTTATCTGTATAGCCTTCATAATCATTTAAAACTTTCAATGCCCTTTCCTTTATAAGTTCATTTATCTCATTCTGCTTACTATTATTTTTAAGATTGCTAACCTGAGGATATTTTATTTTAACTTCCTTCTCTTCATAAGTGCCTTCTATTATTTCATAAGAATTTTCGTCATCTGCTTTACCATTATTATTTGCATTGTTTCTTTCTACTTGAATAGAATCATCTATTTCTTTAGTATCCTTCCTGCTCATTCCACATGATGTTGCTGAAAATACCATTAGTATTAATAATAGTGATAAAATTCTCTTTTTTAACATTTCATATACCTCATAATATTTTTATTATTATCCTATATATAAGTTTATGCTCTCCTTATTATGAAATATAATACCAGAGATAAATATAATATTCAATGAATGCTGTTATTCATTTTTCTAGCAACAATTACCAGCCTTCCATCCTCTTTCGTATAGTCACAGGTAGATAATGTTAATAATTGATCCTTATATTTAGCAGTAACTTTCTTTTTCTCAAAATCATGATCTAAATAATACTCATTATTCCCTGGTATATATATATAACAGGATAATCAATCATTGTAGCTCCAAGAATGATTAGAAAACAAGAAAAAGAAATCAAAAAGAAAAGAGCCGGGATAATATATTTTGTCATCTTCAAATTATCACAGCTCCTTTCTAAAAAATATTCTTTTATTATTGTATTACTAAATTATTCTTTCACCAGTCTTTTCTTTAATAAGAAAACCATTCCTGTAATAAACGCTACTATACCAATAAATACAATTGGAGCTGGCGCCAGGTTATCCCCGGTTTTAGGTGTTTCGTCCTTCATTCCTTCTGCTGCCGTTGTATCACCGACTGTTTGTAAATTAATTGGCCAACCATCTTCCGGTTCCGTATAAAGAACTGCCTGATTCGTAGCGGCACCCATATCATTTGCTTCCCCTTCACCGCCTATTACGATCCAGATCTCTTTCCTATCTTTTGATATCCCTTTCACATCACCGGATTGAGGGGTCCCATTTTTGCTGAATACAAGATTCAGATCACATTCTGTACTGATCGTGTAAACAAACCATCCATCCACCTTGTCTTTTTCCATAACTGCACCTGGCCACGGCCCGGCTGTTTCTCCTTTATCCCCCCAATTATAGATATTGATGCTTCCCCAGCCAGTTCCATCCTGAACATGAACGACAACATCATTCCCAGCTGCCTTTATTTCCAGCCCTAAAACACTTAATGTGATAATGACCGCCGCCAATGCAATAGATGCTGCTCTCTTTAATACTTTTCCCATTTCTTATACCCTCTTTCTTTATATATTTTTAGGAATTTACAAAACTCATACACCCAATTATGAATTTTCCAATTACCTATATTCTTTAAACGAGTTTAAGATAATATGCAGTTAGTTCAGGGATACATATTGTTGATTGTTCTGCCATATTCCAACTTGACCCATTAAGAAGTTCTGTTACTGATTTTTTATCAGCTTCCTTTAAACAATAACCTGCCTCTTTGTCTGTTGTATTAATAAGGATCATAATAGTCTCATTCTTGAAGGTGCGTTTCATTATAAATACCGAATCTGTACTTAAGAAAGAAATATTCCCATATTTTAGGGCTTTCTCTTCTTTTCGCAGTGTTATTAATTTTTTATAATAGTCTAAAAGTTCTTTATCCCACTTCTCCTCATTCCATTCAAATCCTTTCCGACAGCCCGGATCATAGCACCCTGTCATTCCTATTTCCGTCCCATAATAAGTACACGGCATCCCTTTATAAGAAAATAGAAATGCAGCTGCAAGTTTGAGGTATTCTTTTCTTTCTCCACATGTATAGAGGAACCGTTCTGTGTCATGACTATCAAGCAGATTAAGCATTGCTTCATTCACCTGGTCTGAATAACGTATTAATAATGAGCTCAAACTATATTCAAACTGTTTTGCATTGATCAATCTTCTTGCAAAATAATCAAGACATAATTTTGTCACCGGGTAATTCATAACACTGTCAAATTGGTCTCCCATTAACCAGGGATAAGCATTATGCCAGTTCTCACCAATAACGATCACCTCTGTATCCATTTCTTTCACACAGACCCTGAATTCTCTCCAGAAATGATGGTCAATCTCATCAGATACATCTAAACGCCAGCCGTCAATTCGGAAATTTTCTGTCCAGTATCTGATAGCAGACAAAAGATAATATTTAACTTCTGCATTTGATGTATTTAATTTAGGCATGCATCCTACCGAGCCAAACATTTTATAATTTGGTGGATCCGTTTTGACCAGATCATCATTAATAAAGAACCAATCAAAATACCTGGATTCTTTTCCTTTTTCCATCACATCTAAAAAAGGTGGAAACTGATTGCTGCAATGATTAAATACCGCATCTAAAACAATTTTAATACCCAATTCATGTGACCTTTCTACCAGTTCTTTCAATGTACTTTCATCTCCAAAGAAGGGATCGATCTCATAATAATTTACTGTATCATATTTATGATTGGATGGTGATTTAAAGATAGGTGTCAGATAAATTCCGTTCACTCCAAGTTCTTTTAAATAATCCAGTTTTTCTATAATTCCTCTTAGATCTCCCCCAAAAAAGCTATGTGGCTTTGGCATATCATCCCAGTTGCTTAAGTTCTCTGGAGAATTCTTCACATCACCATTAAAAAAACGTTCTACAAAGATTTGATAAAATACTGTTTCAGATATCCAGGAAGGTACTTTATGTACATCAATAGGATTTATATACGGGTACTGAAAGTAATAACAATATGCCAGTTCATCATTAAATTTATCTACTATTCCGGCCTCTGTGTAATATATGAATTTTTCTCCTTTCGTTAGCTTGAAATAGTATCCGATCCTTGAATCCTCTTCCACAATATTGAATTGATAATAATCAAAATATTCATCACTAAGGATCTTCTTCATCTCATTTTTTTTATTATTTTCCCATTGGTATTTAAAACCATAGATAATTTCTACTTTATCTATATCATTCTTAGCTGTCCTAAAACGGATGTGTAACTCCTTTTCTTTATATGCATACCCATAGTTGCTCTTTGGAATATGACATAGTGCTTCTATTTTCATGTCTGATCCTCCAAGAGTGAAAACGTTTTCCCATCACTCTGTTTCCTGTCCCAATCTTTAAATTTTATTCTGTTGTTAACATTGTTTCCCAATCTTTTATTGCCTTTTGTCTTCCTTCTGCTGGTGTTAACTGACCATCAAAGACACTTTGTGCCAGGCTCGCTGAAATCGTCCAGTAATAAGAGATTCTCTTTACAGATGGCATTGGCCAGGAATTCGCAAATTGCTCCACAAATGGTCTTATATATTCATCATCTGCTAATCCTCTTACTTTGCTGATATCCTTTAAAGTAGTAATCTTATTTGCTTTCTCATATAATAAACCTGCTGCTTCATCTGAAACTAAATACTCTATAAATAGCTGTGCCGCATCCGGATATACTGTAAATGCCGACACATGTGCATTCTGTACTCCTGCAAATGGTGTTAAAGCTTTACCATTATATGTTGGTAATGTAGTTACACCAAAATTTACACCACTATTTTTAAATTCAGTTATATCCCAGGGTCCTGAAAATTCATATGCTGCTTTTCCTTCTGCAAACTGGTTTTTTAAGAAGCTGTCATTACTTAGATCTGTAGAATTAATTGGCATAATCTCGTGTAATTTTCCAATCAGGGTAAGTCCCTCTTCAAATTCATCAGTATCAAATCCCGGATTATCTGCATCTGTACCATCTTCACCGAATAAGCAAAATCCTGCTGAACTTAAGAATGGATATACCTTGTAGCCATCTGCAATTTTATTTAAGAAATAAAACAAATTATTTTCTGGATCATTAAATGTCTTAGCTGCTACCATAATTTCTTCAAAAGTTTTCGCCGGTTCTCCTTGTACTAAATCTTTATTATAGAATAGACAAGTGGTTTCTAAAGAAATTGGAGCACCATATAATTTTCCCTCTGATGTAACTGTATTAATTCCAACTTCATTGATTCTTTCCTTTAAATTACTAACAACAGTCTCGTTTAGTTCAAGAAATACCCCTGAGGAGACTCCTTGTACAAATGAGTCATGGGGACTCATAAATATATCTGCACCGGTACCTGCAGGCCCGCTTAATGCGATTTTATCTATTGTACCCAGTCCATTCTCCTCTACTGTTACTGGTACACCGTATTTTTCTTCAAATTTCTTTCCTACAGCTTCTCCAAATTCTATATCCGGTGTCCAAAAAATTAATTTTGCTCCTTCTTCTGGTACTAACCCGGCATCCATGATATTATCTCCTTTAGCAGTATCACCACTGTCCACTGCCACTTCCAGTGCATCCTCTTCTTCCACCGGCAATTCCTTCTTGCAGCCGGCCAGAGAAAGAAGCCCAATCCCAACTAATAATAATAGAACTCTGTTTTTTCTTTTCATATTCTTTCCTCCATTCATAATATTCACCCCTTATTTGCTCCTGATGAAATTCCTTCTACAAGATAACTTTGGAATATCAGATATAGGATAGTTATTGGTATTGCAATAAGTACTGCCCCTGCTGCGAACAGCGTAAAATTTGAATTTTCATTTCCCGTTATCATGGAATAAAGTCCCACTGCTACTGTCTTTGTAGATTCCCCGCTAAATAATAGATTTGGTAAGATATAATCCATCCAGGGCATCATGAATTGAGATACTGCACAATATACAATGATAGGTTTGGATAATGGCAATATGATTTTTACAAAGGTATAAAACTTTGTACTTCCATCAATATAAGCAGCTTCATCGAGGGATGTGGATATACCATCCAGGTATCCTTTTACCAGCCATACATTATAGGGAATTGCACCTGTTGAATAGATGATCACTAATGCAAGGGGTGTCTTATTCAACCCAAATGTCATAAATAACGTATAGATAGCTGTCATGGATAAAAAACTTGGAAACATAGATAATATGAGCATTATCATTAATCCATTTTTCTTGCCTTTAAAATGAAATCTTGATACTACCCAGGCAGTAACCATAATTAACATTACGGATAAGAAAGAATTTAGGAGTGCTATGGATAATGAGTTTTTAAACCAGGTAATATAAGATGTTTCTTCAAATAATCTTCTATAGTTATCAAGGGATAGTACTTTGGGAATAAGAGTAGAGGATGCCAGCCCATTCCCTTTGTGAAAGGAAGATATAACGATCCAGAATACAGGTACTAATACAATAAGTGACACAAAGATTAATTCTAAATTAATTAGTATTGATTTCATTCTCTTCCCCATTCTCCTTATACCTCCTTAAATGCCTGTGTTCTTCTGAAATTCCAGAAAGATACACTTCCAATAAATATAAATAGGATGATACACATTACTGCAGCCATATCATACATTTGATGTGTCAGAGTCAATTTATAAATCCAGGATATTAAAATATCTGTATCTCCTGCCAATTGATAATTTGCATTTACTGGCCCGCCTTCCGTTAAGAAGTAAATAGCACCAAATCCATTAAAATTACCTGCCAGATTCATAATAACTAGTGGGGCTGTTGCTTTATAGACCAGCGGAAAGGTTATCTTTCCGAAAATCTGAAATCCATTGGCACCATCTATACTCGCAGCTTCATATAATTCTTTATCAATATTAGATAGGATACCCTGAATCATTATCATGAACATAGGAAACCCCATCCATAGATTTACTAAAATTATCGTGATCTTAGCCAGGAAAGGATCCGTCAAAAACGGAACTCTTTGATCTGCTAAGCCTAACTCAATAAGCAGCTGCCCGATTGGTCCGAATTGTCCGTTCAATAGATTCTTAAATACCAGGAGTGAAATTAATTGTGGAATCGCCCACGGCAAGATCATAATTCCCCGATATAGTGATTTTAATTTTACATATTTGCTGTTCAAGAGAATCGCTTGAAACATTCCAAAAAAATATGTAGAAAATGTTGCACATATGGTCCATATAACAGTCCATATTAAAACAGAGAAAAATGTACCGGACCAGATAGGTACTTTAAAAAGTTTAGTAAAATTTGAAAAGCCTACCCAGTCAATTAAAGTCCCAGGTGGCAGATGATTTTTATTATAATTTGTGAAAGCAGTTAAGAACGAGAAAGCAATTGGCATGATTACTGTAAATGCTATTAATAACAAAATAGGGGACAGTACCACATAAGGAAATGATTTTTTTAAGAGGGTTCTTAAACTCTCCTTAAAAGTTGGGCATTTTCCTTGTTTCTCCATCATCTTTCCTGTAAAATATGCATCCTTTAAATTTAAAGAAAAGATAAGCAGGATAATGGTAAAGATAATTATTGTAATAATTCCATTAATTAAAAGTATAGTGGAATGATCTCCATTTCTGGCTCCCGCTTTCGTTCCAAGAGTTACAAATCCCCATATGCCTTTGGTAAGGAATCCACCATGAAGACGGAATTTAAAATGCTTGATAAGACCATTTGCATATTCAATCCAATAACCTGTCATCATTTCAATCCCAATGAAAGATAGCTGCATGGCAAAAAAGAGTAACCCCTTCCATCTTTGCTTACCAATAAAGAACTGTCCTCCACCCCATATAAAAACAGATAGTAAGGTAGATATTCTCCTTTTCGTCATTACCATACTTCTCCTTTCCATGCCTATAATATACTGTTATAAATGCCTGTTGCTTAAGCGCTTAAGTTAATTACAATTTATCATTATTAATTATTCTTGTCAAGATATATTGCACAATTTATCTTCTATTTTTTTTGATTTTTTGTATTTATTGCACTATTATTTTACTTAACTCTAGTTTTGTTAAGTGAAATTATTTTTAGCCTTTCTCATATTTTATAAGTGGTATCGTATTTCATATTAATTAATTTAAGTGAGTGAAATTATGATAAAAGTTCTACCGTATCCATGAATTATTCCTGGCAGATTCAATTCATTGAATCATTCAAATCTTTTGTGCTATAATGGATTTAATATTTTATTTGTACCTGGGAAGGATTGGTATATTATGAGAAAAGAAAAAGTTACTATGAAAGATATAGCCAAAGAAGTGAATGTTTCTTTAGCTACTGTATCCTATGTGCTCAATCATTCTGAAAAAGAAAAAATAAGCCATGACACAAGAATTAAAGTTTTAGAAACGGCCAAACGAATGGGTTATACTCCAAATCAGGCTGCAAGATCCTTAGCCAATAAAAAAAGCAACTTAATCGGTATCATTGTTAACCTTAGCAGAACTGCCTCTTCAAGTATGAAATACCAAAGCCTGGATCTTGCAAGTGAACTTCAAGCCCAAATTTATAATGCCGGCTATGATACCATTCTTTCCATTACACAGGAATTAGAAGATATCCAGATAAAATATAAGCACTCATTAGAAGCTGTTTTTATTATTGATATTAATGAAAAAGCACTTAAAAAAATCACTAATCATTATTATGTTCCCCTTATATTTCTTGACTGTGATTTTGAAGATGGCCTATTCTACAAAATCCTGCCGGACTACAGCCTTATGATAGAAAAAGCCAAACAAATGCTGGGCGAAGAGCACCCTTTTCTTGTTATGGAAAGTATTATCAATAATCGGATGAAAGAACAGATTTTTGCTGACTTTGAGAAAGATGATATCTTTGTTAGTAAAAGGAATACCAGCCTAAAAGATTTTTTAGCTAAAAAGACCTCCAGAAAGGGAATTGTCATAGGAGATACACTAGCTTCCCAAGTAGAACGTTACATTGATAATAAGCAGATTGTCATCCTATCATCAGATGATGCATCCGACCTTCTGCTGGAAGATACCAGACGTATTGTGGTAAGTAATAAAAGGAAAGCAGAAGTAGCCATTAATATACTGGAAAAATTAACAAACCTTTCTTATGATGAGAATGGAAATACACGAATTTTCCTGTGTCCGGAAGAATAAAATAAAATACTTATAAAGGGACTGTATTTGCACAGTCCCTTATCTGTTATATATGCTCCTTATTTCAACTCATTTAATAAAACGAAAAATAATGTGCAACTTTTTCTAATTCACTTGGAAATTCTTCAATTACTTCTTTTAAATTATCTTCTGTCAGGCCTAAATTCCCCATGGCTTTTTTACTGATCGTATGATTTAGGTTGAGTCCCAATAGCTTTTCATAATATTCTGTACTAATTACATCTGCAACATAAATAAGCTGTACTTCTTCAAAATTAGATTTAGCTGCAAAAGGTGTATGATGAAATTCGACTATATTAGTAATATCTTCTCGTATATTCCACCTTCTGCAAATCCATGCACCAATGTCAGCATGGGTGATTCCACCCATAGCAATACGTTCAGCAACTAATTGATGAACACCATTCTTTAATTTTTCTGTTATTTCATCAATAAGATCTGGGAGACAGGTATCTAATGTAATAATTCCTATATCATGTATAAGACCATAAGAGAATATCTTGTATTTGTCTCCTATTTTCATTCTTGATGACAGCATGGAGCCTGCCACTGAAGTTCCTAAAACATGTTTCCAATAATGATGCATATTGAAAGTTCTTGATTTTTTCTCTTTTGTCTTTGGAAACAATTGCAGGGTAATGAAAAAGATCAATAGATTTTGCACCGTCTGCATTCCCAGGTATATCACTGCCTCTTTGATTGATTTTATTTCTTTATGTAATTGGAAATACCCAGTATTTAGATTTTTCAACATTAACTTATTCAATTCTCCCGATTGGGAAACTTTTTCAATAAGAATATCAATATCTAATTCAACCGGGTTTTTAAGAAGATCCAGGATTTCACTCACATTTTCAGGTAAATCAGGTAAGTATTCAGAGTTATCCAATATTTCAAAGATTATATCTCTATCCATTTTTCCACCTTCCATTCCTATAGATTTTAAATATTATTATAATAATAGGGCGTGTCCCAACTGAACTACGCCCTATTTGAATAGGCCGTTTCACATTTGGGCCCATCAATTATTTATTTATGCAATGGATATTTGTCTGTTAATTCTTTCACTAACTTCATAGCTTGCTCTCTATTTACTTCAGCATCTTTTAAAAGCATTACAATAGCCTTGGCGATTACATCCATATCTTCTGGTTTCATTCCTCTGGTAGTAACTGCTGCCGTACCAAGTCTGATACCACTTGTTACAAAAGGAGAAGCTGGATCGTTTGGAATCGTATTTTTATTACATGTAATATTGGCCATATCTAACAAATGTTCTGCTTCTTTTCCGGTAACGCCTGTATTACGAAGATCCACCAACATAAGATGATTATCTGTACCACCGGACACCAGGTTAATTCCTCTGTCCATAAGCCCTTTCGCCAGTGCCTTAGAATTATCAATAATGTCCCTGGCATAAATTTTAAAATCTGGATCTAATGCTTCTTTGAAACATACTGCTTTTGCTGCAATTATATGCATTAATGGTCCTCCCTGTATTCCTGGGAAGATAGATTTATTTAACTTATACTCGTTTGCAAATTCTTCACTGGAAAGAATCATACCGCCTCTTGGCCCTCTTAGGGTCTTATGGGTTGTAGTGGTTGTAACGTGTGCATAAGGGATTGGACTTTCATGTAACCCTGCTGCAACAAGACCGGCAATATGAGCCATATCTACCATCAGAAATGCACCAACTTCATCTGCTATCTCACGGAATAATTTGAAATCAATCTTTCTGGCATAGGCACTTGCTCCTGCAATAATCATCTTTGGTTTACATTCATGAGCGATTCTTCTCACTTCATCGTAGTCAATGTATCCATTATCATCTACACCGTAAGGAATAATGTTGTAATAACTTCCTGACATATTTACCGGACTTCCGTGTGTTAAATGTCCGCCATGTGCCAGGTTCATGCCCATTACAGTTTCACCGGGTTTTATAAGAGCGAAGTAAACAGCCATATTTGCCTGAGCACCTGAATGAGGTTGTACATTTGCATAAGTACAATTATATAATTTCTTTGCGCGTTCTATTGCCAGATTTTCTACTACATCCACATATTCACAGCCACCATAATATCTCTTTGCGGGATAACCTTCTGCATATTTATTCGTTAAAGGGCTTCCCATCGCTGCCATGACTGCTTTACTTACAAAGTTCTCGGAAGCTATCAGTTCTATATGGTCCTCCTGCCTGCCGATCTCGTCTTGTATTGCTTTTGCAATATCCGAGTCAAAGGATTTAATCTCATCAAATGAATACATTTTTCTACCTCCATTGCATTTTTTCTTTATATTGTACATATTCGCCAAATACTTCGTGCTTGGCTCACTACTTTCATTATATCATGAACAAGTTCATGATCTTGTTGCATTCGCCAAATACTTCGTGCTTGGCTCATTGCCTTCATTATATCATACAGTTTTCTGAAAATGAATAGAATTTTCCTATATGTTATGAACTTACTTATTAAAATTAATTATTTTATCTATTATAGGATAACAGTAAGTAAAATCCAAAAAATCAGCATATAATAATCCCGCTCTATTATTTACCAGCGGAATCATTATTGCATTCCGTCTTAATAGATATAAAATGGATCATTATATGCTGATATTATCTCTTAACTTATTGTTTGTTATTATTCCAAAATCAAATTTTCTCTAAGATACTATTTTTCACTTCATCTACGTTGGTTTCTCTTACTTTCTTTCTAAGTCCCAAAATCAATGAAGGAGAAACTGATAATTCATCAATTCCCATACTTAAGAAAGTTTCTGTTAAAGATAAATCTGATGCAAGTTCCCCGCAAATACCCATCCAAATACCATTTGCATGCGCATTATCTGCTACCATCTTTATCATCCTTAGAACACCTCTATGATGAGAATCATAAATCTTATCTAATTTTGGATTTTGACGGTCAATTGCCAGAGTATATTGTGTTAAATCATTCGTTCCTATACTAAAGAAATCCACTTCTTTTGCAAGAAGATCACTGATCATTACCGCTGCCGGAGTTTCAATCATAATGCCAAGTTCAACATCTGAGAAAGGAATTCCCTGTTCTTTTAATTCTTCTTTTACTTCTTCCACGATTTCTTTAATCTCAAGTACTTCTGATACAGAAATAATCATTGGAAACATAATAGAGATTTTACCATAAGCGGATGCTCTGTATAAAGCACGAAGCTGTGTCTTAAATATTTCTTTACGATCTAAGCAGATACGGATTGCACGGTATCCCATTGCAGGATTTTCTTCATGCTCCATATTAAAATAGTCTACTTGCTTGTCTGCTCCAATGTCTAAGGTACGAATAATCACTTTTTTACCTGCCATATTCTCTGCTACTGTTTTATATACGATAAATTGTTCTTCTTCCGTTGGATAATCATTCTTCTCCAGATATAAGAACTCACTGCGGAATAAACCAATCCCACCTGCATCATTCTTAAGTACATTAGCAACATCATTGGCATTACCAATATTCGCATAAATCTTAATCTTTTTACCATCAAGGGTTACATTCTCTTTCCCCTTTAATTGGAGTAATAAAGCTTTCTTTTCCAAATCTTCTGCTTGTTTTTTCTTCATCTTTGCCAATGTTTCTTCATCTGGATCTACATATACAGTGCCTGTAAATCCATCAACGATTGCAAAGACACCATCATATTCTTCATTTAATTCCATATTTACACTGATCAGGGCAGGAATGTTCATAGTTCTGGCAAGGATTGCTGTATGGGAATTCGTTGAACCTAATTGAGTTACAAATGCGAGTACTTTGTCCTTATCAAGTTGAACAGTTTCACTAGGTGCTAAATCATCTGCCAGTATAATCACAGGTTCTGTTGTATTAATAACTTGTTGTGATCCTCCAGAAAGCACTGTAAGAATCCTTTCAGAAATATCTTTAATATCTGCTGCACGTTCTTTCATATATGCATCTTCCATAGATGAAAAAATCTTAGCAAAATTATCTCCTGTGGTTCCTACTGCATATTCTGCATTCACACTTTGAGTTTTTATAATATTTATAATAGAATCCAGATAATCTACATCTTCCAACATCATCTGATGTACTTCAAAAATAGCGGCATTTGCTTCTCCTACCTCAGCAAGTGCCCTGTTATAAAGTTCTTTTAATTGTTCTATTGCCGTTACTTTTGCTTCTTTAAAGCGTTTTAATTCAGCTGGAATATCCTCAATACGATTTCTTTTTATTTGGTTCTGCTTTCTCCTATAAAGGGATATCTTACCGATTGCAACTCCTCCAAAAACCCCTTTACCATTAAATACCTGCATATGTAACTCCTTTCCCACATTCACTCTTCATATTTTCGTTACTCTATCTGATGACTGCCATCTGTGACACTTCCTATTTTTAAAGAGGAAAATAACAGCCGCTGCGTCCCTGGATAAGTAAAGCTAAAATTCAGTTATGGTTCAAATCACATCTGAATTAAGCTTCACTCTATTTTATACATATTTAACAAATTCTATTTCTTACATTCGTTAATATTACTATAATCTACTTTATACGTCAAGAGATAGATATATTCCTAATTTTTGTGATTGTTCCTCATTTTTACAAAATCACATAATTTATACTATTTTGAAGAATGTAACCATGTTGGTATTACACCAATTACACGCTTACATTCTCCTTGGTTATTTGCTTCTCTTGATAATTTCTTTTAGTTCATTTACTTCAAAATTATAATGTGTATTACAAAAATGACAATTTACTTCAATTGGTTTATCTTCAGCGATCATTTCCCCAATTTCTTTTTTACCAATACTTACGATTGCTTTTTCAACTCTTTCTTTCGTACAATTACAATGGAATTTTGTTTGGATTGTATCAAGTATATCTAAGCCAAATTCTCCAAGAATATATTCTAATATCATCTCTGGAGTTTTATTCTCATCTAACAGGCTTGTGATGGATGTAATCTCACCAATCTTCTTTTCTAATTTATCGACAATTGCTTCCTCTGCAAATGGCATAAGCTGAATGATAAATCCCCCTGCCTGTTTTACTGTATTGTCTTTATTCATAAGAACACCCAGTGCAACCGAGGAAGGTACCTGCTCAGAAGTTGCATAATAGTAAGTTAAATCTTCTGCTATTTCTCCTGATACGAGATGAGTTTGTCCTGTATATGGTTCTTTTAATCCCATATCTTTAATTACACTGAGAACACCAAGATCCAAAGCTTTGCCTACATCCAATTTTCCTTGTGGATTTGGTGGAAGCATAACCTCCGGATTAAACACATAACCTTTCACATTTGCATTAGAATCGGCAGTTACTGTAAGGCCGCCAATTGGTCCGCTGCATTTTATCTGGAGAGTTAATAGATCTTTTTCACCTTTCATCATACTTCCCATCATACTTCCGGCAGTTAATAATCTTCCCAATGCTGCAGTAGCGATCGGGCTTGTATTATGAACATTTTTTGCATGCTCAACAAGTTCTTTCGTGGTTGCAGCAAATGCTCTGATTTGGTTATTACCGGCTGTTGCTCTAACTATATAATCTGACATTTTATTTCTCCTTTATATGATTGGTTCTTACGTATATTTTTTATTCTCCTGTCTTCCCTCCCTGGCAATAATATAGATTCTCTCACTATTATCTTTAGGTGGATTATGGGTAAATGCATCCAGTGCTGTAATATACAAAAGACCAGCTTCTTCTAATAATTTTTTAATCGTCTCCAATGTATATGCTTTTTGAAAATGTGTCTCATTGAATCGTAGAAAATGATTATTGTCTTCTTTCACGTAGATCGTTAAATCATATTCATTCATCATTTCATCTTCATAATAATAATTATCCCATATAAAACTACAATCTTCTCGATTCTCAGCAATTGTATTATCTGCTAAAATTGCAGAATATTTATATACTGTATTTAGATCAAAAATGAATATTCCCTTTGCATCAAGATAATTATTCACTAATTTAAAAACTCTGAGCAGATCTTCTTCAGATACAATATAATTTATGCTATCACATATGCTGACAATTGCGGATACTGTTCCGTAAAGTTCAAATTCTCTCATATCCTGCAATAGATACAAAATACTGCTTTCTTTTCCTGAAGAGTTTCTTGCTTTCTCCATTGCAATAGATAACATTTCATCTGAATTATCTATTCCAATCATATCATAACCGTTCCTTGCAAGCTCTGTTGTAATATTACCCGTTCCGCATCCAAGGTCTGCTACCAAGCCGTCATTTATATTATATTCTTTTAATAATTCAACAAGATATTCACTCCATTTTTTATACGGTATATTATCCATAAAGGTATCATATACCTTGGCAAATCCAGTGTACGATTCCATTTTTATCATACCTTTCTCTCTGTACTTCAGCTAATTTTAGCAAGTTTTAAGTTATTCGTCAACCAGGATCCATGTGTCCATCATTAATTTTGGCCACAGTTCAGCCATATAAATGCAACAAAGTAAAATAGGTCTCAGGATTGAACTGTAACTTAGTTTTTAGCATATGATAAGAAGGTATAATGAATATTGTTTTTATAAGAACATATATTTAAACATAATATAAATAGGAAGGTGTTAAGTATTGGATCCAGAATGTAAAGAACGAATACTTAGTGATGATTATGCAGCATTAATTGTTGAAAATGATTCCGATCTATCTATAATTATAAATCATCAGGACTATTGCATGGTTCCTATTAATGATGCTTATTCTGTACTCTACACTCCTATTAATATGTTACCTGGTAATCTGATTCAATTATATGGATATGAGATCTATCCTAACTGTTTTGGCTTAATGGATATTGCCAGTTTTGAAGCTTCTGGAATTACAAGGCTACGTGCTATTCCTTCTTTCCAGTTACGAGGGGGCGGTATTCTTATTGGAATTTTTGATACAGGAGTAGAATATACACATAATGCATTTCGCAATGCTGATGGGACAACTAGAATTCATTCTATATGGGATCAGAATATACAAAGCGGCACTCCACCAGAAGGATTTCATTATGGGACAGAATATTTAGCCGAATCAATAAATGAGGCATTACAAAATGAAGATCCCCTGTCTATAGTCCCAAGTACTGATGAAAATGGCCATGGAACTATGGTTGCAGGAATTGCTGCTGGGTCTGTAAATGAACAAAATAATTTTTCTGGAGTCGTTCCAGATGCTGAATTAGTCGTAGTGAAACTAAGACCTGCAAGTAATTTCATAAAAGCTCATTTTGGTATACCTGCAGAAATTACCTGTTATGAAGAAACAGATATACTCATGGCAATGAACTATTTAAACAGTGTATCTGCAAGTTTAAACAGACCCATTTCTGTCTGCTTCTCTCTTGGCACTTTCCAGGGCTCCCACGATGAACGTGGAGTCATAAGTACTTATGTTTCGGCTATGGCAGAGAGGATCGGCGTAGCAATGGTAATTGCAGGAGGCAATGAGGGAAATAGAGGCCATCATTATTTTGGAGAAATACCAAGTGGCCAGGAGTATGACTCATTAGAACTTAATGTTGGTCCGGATGAACAATCCTTTTCCATGGAATTATGGGGATTTTCCCCAAATACTTATTCTATTGATATTCTCTCCCCTTCTGGTGAATATATTCCAAGAATTCCTGCAAGATTGCAGGAGTCAAGGGAAATACGATTTGTTTTTGAAGAAACAGTTATTAATATAGATTATCAAATTATTGAAGAGAGAACTGGGGATCCACTCATATTTATGCGTTTTTTAAGACCAGCTCCAGGAATCTGGCGATTTCGGGTCTATGCTTCCGTACAGATGGCTCAGGTTTATCACATCTGGCTGCCTATACAGGATTTTTTGACTTCTCAGACTACTTTCGTTACTCCTAATAATGATACTACCTTAACATCCCCTGGCAATACTCTTCTTCCAATTGTAGTCACCACATATGATCATGTTACCGGAAGTATATATATTAATGCAGGCCGTGGATATACAAGAAATAATAGTATCAGTCCGGACTTTGCTGCTCCGGGAGTAAACCTCACTGTACCCACATTAAATAATTCTTATGGGACTGCTACAGGAAGCAGCCTTGCTGCAGCCCATACTGCGGGAGTGGCTGCCATGTTTTTAGAATGGGGATTATCAAGAGGTAATTTATTAACCACTGTAGATATTAGGAATATATTAATTCGTGGTGCCAGACGTACTCCTGGAACAGTATATCCTAACAGGGAATGGGGCTATGGCATTCTGGATGTTTATGGAGCGTTTGAAAGTTTTAGAGGTGATATAAGTAATATTTAATCATATAATAATATAGATATATATAAGGAGTATTATGCATTGAGCAACCACTGCAAAGAACAAATACTTAGTGAAGATTATTTTGATTTTAATATTGAATATAATAGTACTTTTACAGCAGAAATGACTGATCCGAATATATGCTATACTACTATCAATAATACTTTTTCTGTTGCCCATGTTCCTAATAGTCTGGTAACACCTTCTCTTATACAGACATTCGGGTACCGTATTTATCCTTCCTGTCTCGGGTTATTGGATATTGGAAGTATTGAGGCTTCCAATATAACCAGAGTTCGTGGGATTCCTACTTTAAATCTATTGGGAAGCGGAGTATTAGTTGGTATTATAGATACCGGAATTGAATATACTCATAATGCTTTTCGTTATGCAGATGGCACTTCTAAAATCGCCTCTATCTGGGATCAAACGATTCAAAGCGATTCCACACCTGCGGGCTTTTCCTATGGTACGGAATACCTTCGGGCCCAGATAAATGAAGCTTTGCAAAATGAAAATCCATTATCCATTGTGCCTAGTACGGATACAGATGGACATGGTACCTTTCTTGCTGGTATTGCTGCCGGCATGAGAGATGATTCTAATAATTTTACCGGTGTTGCTCCTGATTCCGAACTACTGGTAGTCAAACTTAAGCAGGCTAAAAATAATATAAGAGATTTTTATCATATTTCTCACGAAGTAACTTGTTTTCAAGATAATGATATTATGCTTGGAGTGGAATATCTCCATCGCAAAGCAATAGAATTCCAGCGGCCGATAGCTATCTGTCTGGGACTTGGAACTTCTCTTGGATCTCATGATGGAAGAGCTATATTAAGTAGATATCTTTCTTCTGTTGCGGATCAAAATGGAGTTGCGCTTGTAATTGCTGGTGGTAATGAAGGCAATACCGGTCACCATTTTTTTGGAGAAGTGACTTCTGCTGAAGACTTTGAAACTGTTGAACTGACAGTCGGCCCCAATGAACTTGGCTTTACAATGCAATTATGGGGTAGGCCTCCCAATACTTATTCCATTGATATTTTATCTCCAACAGGAGAATATATTCCCAGAATTCCTGCCAGACTTGGAGAGAGCAGGGTAATCCGGTTTGTCTTTGAGCAGACCATTATCAATATAGATTATTTTTTGGTAGAATCACAAACGGGTGATGAATTAATCCTCATGAGATTTCAACGACCTACAGAGGGAATCTGGCGTTTTCGGGTTTATACCAACCTGGATATTGATTCCTCCTTTCATATTTGGCTTCCTCTGTCAAATTTTACAAGCGAAGGAACGTCTTTTACATCGTCCAATCCTGACACTACATTGACCGAACCTGCCAATGCTTTAGTTCCAATTGTAGTCACAGCATATAATTATACAAATCAGAATCTTTACATAAATAATAGCAGAGGGTTTACCAGAGATAACCGATTCCATCCCGATTTCGTCGCCCCAGGTGTCAATTTAATTGGTCCTGCATTACAGAATGGCTATACAACAAGATCCGGAACCAGTATAGCTGCGGCACATACCGCCGGTGTTTCTGCTTTGCTATTGGAATGGGGGCTTGTAAATAATAATTTTGTAAGGTTGGATAGTGTGGAAATTGATAACTTTTTAAAGCGGGGTGCCAGAAGAGATCCATCTGTAACATATCCTAGTACTTCCTGGGGATTTGGTATCCTAGATCTTTTCAATACCTTTAATAGTTTTAGAGAATAGAAAAAAGCGAATAACTTGTTCGCTTTTTTCTTTCATATAATTATGAGTTTATACCACCTTAAAAGATTTAATAGAATGATTAAGATTACTCATTGAATCCGTTAATCGGTTTGATAAATCATATAATTTTTCAACAGTATTTTTTTGCTCATCACTTAAAGCATTGATTTCCTCAGTCGATGCTGCAGATTCCTGGGTAACCGCAGCTATATTATCAATCTTTTCTACCATCTCATCCCTCAGTGATTTCATACTTTGAACTTTATCATTTACTTGTTCCAGATCAAATCCCATTGTTTTTAAAGAATCTATAATATCAAAAAATATTTGATGCACTTTATTTACAGCTTCTTCTTGACTTGAAAAAATATTGTTTGATTTATTTACTAATTTTACTGTATACTGTGTTTTTAATTCTATAGTATTTAAAGCTTCACGTACATTAACTGTTGAACTTTTAGATTGTTCTGCTAAATTTCTGACTTCATTTGCGACAACCGCAAAACCCTTGCCAGCTTCCCCTGCTCTTGCAGCTTCAATGCTGGCATTTAGTGCTAAAAGGTTCGTTTGTTCACTGATACCATCAACCAGTTTCATAATATCTTCAATATTATGTGTTAGTTTACTTAAACCTAAAATACTGGTTTGAATCTGAGAAGATATTTCAATGGAAGATTCCATGGTATTGCTTAGCAATTTCATACTATCTGTCGCTATTTGAATCATATCTTTAGCACCCTGATTACGCTCAAAGATTGTATTGGTTTTATGTATCACTTCTTGAATATTTTCAGATAAAAAACTCATTGAGGCTGCGCTTTGCTGAGTATCTTCTGCTTGATGAGTAGTACCCTGTGCTATTTCTTCTATTGAAACAGCAAGTTGTTCAAATGTTTCTGCCGATTGTTTTGTGGAGGAACGTAACACAATACTGTCATCCAAAGTACTTACAATAACAGATTGTGTATCATTTAAAAGTTTACGTATATTGCTTATCATATGATTAAAACTGCCGCAAAGATCAGTTATTTCATCATTTCCCTTTTCATCAATCATTACAGTAAGGTCTCCATCTTCAGCCTGCTTCATAAGTTTCATAAGTTTTATGATAGGTGTTGAAAATCCTTTTGCAAATATTGTTCCCACAATAACAGCAAGTAACCCTACGATTAATATAAGAACCCAAATGAAAAAGACTGAAGCATCCAATTGGGTAGTTAATGATTTTTCGGGAATTTCGGCTATGACATTCCATTTATTAGACAGCTTTGAATAAGTAACTAGTTTTTTATCTGTTCTAGCAGTTCCAAATTCGATTTCCTTATCGATTGAACTTAATATATTATCCTCTACAACTTCTTTCAAAGAATCTTTAGTAAAGATCAGTTTACCATTTTCATCAGCAATATATATCCCAGAATCTTTCAAAAGTATGATTTCATTTAGAATTTGATCTATCCTCTCCATGTTAACATCAATAACTAAAGTGCAATTAATATTTTGCGAAGATACTTTCTTAATAAAGAAAAGTTTATCTGTTGCACTTCCTAAGCCTTTAACCCACATAGACTGATTTTCTACCTTGATATCTTTAGTAGAAAGTAAATCTTCATTTGCCACTTGTGGAATTTGACCAATTATCTCAGAATCATTTAAGATCAGGGCAGCATTGCTTATATTCTTATCCATGGTTCCTAAATATAATAATTTTTGCTGAATCTCTTTTGATGCGTATAATTTTTTTAATGAATCATAAGAAATATAATCAGCCAGCAAATCATTTTGAACAATATTAACAACTGCACCTTGAGTTACACTGGTATTAATTGTTTCAAGAAATGAATCTACATTTGAAGATACCTGTTTTACTAATTCTATAGCTAATTTCTGGCTGGTTTGGCTTAATGCTCCTTTTGATATGGAATAAGATATAATATTGACCACAAGAACAGGAATAATGGCAAATAGTATACAGATACTTATAAGCTTGATTTTAATAGGCACTCTTTTATTAGAAAAAATATTCTGAATATGAAAGATTTTTCTGGTTTGCTTATCTTCTCTTACTTTTCTCCTATGAGACTTTATCTTATTTATGAACTTGCTTTTTGGCTTATCTTTTGTGCTGTTTAACATAATAACTCCTTTACAATAAACAA
This sequence comes from Mobilisporobacter senegalensis, assembly GCF_003752155.1. Classification (GTDB taxonomy): domain Bacteria; phylum Bacillota; class Clostridia; order Lachnospirales; family Lachnospiraceae; genus Mobilisporobacter; species Mobilisporobacter senegalensis. The sequence goes on from NZ_RJVG01000014.1 coordinate 44,974, forward strand.
TATTTATATTTTTCATATAAATATTGTTCCCCTCTTAAACTATGATTGAAATGTACTATTAAAATAACTTTAGATTTTATTTCTCATAATATTACATCTTGTTCCATTAACTTTTCTTGAAGTTCTCTAATATCTATCTCTGATACTTTTTTGTTTTGTAGTGCACAAAGTGCTGCTGCAGTTCCTGCTGCCTGCCCTAATGCAAATACTGTTGGAGTTGTTCGAATGGCTGCTTGAGCCTCAAAAGATGCAGACACGCATCTTCCAGCAACTAACATATTATCCATTTTATCTGAATACAGTATTTCATATGGTAATTCATAAGAATAATTTGGATCTGATAAGAATGCACTTTCAGTACCTGCACCACTTGGATTATGAATATCAATAGGATATGCACTTAAACAAATCTTTGTTGAAAATGATCTATGGGATAAAATATCTTCTGCTGTTAATGTGTATACCCCTACAAGTTGCCTGGAACTTCTGGCTCCGATTTTAGGCCCTGTATATTCCATGATAGCTTTTTCAAAACCTGGAATTTCATTGTGTAAAAACCGGTCTAGTTCAAAACACTGTTTCCGCCCTATTTGTTCTGCTTTCGTAAGATCAAACGCATTGGTTGGATCTAATCCAATAACACGGGTTGTATTTACTATTACTTCACCGGGAATATTGGTTTCAAAGAATAATAATTCTTCTCTGGGTATGGATAGCTCATTACGGTTTATTGCATCTTTTATTTGTTTTGAAAAGCCCGCAACTGCCATTGGTTCTGATGACCGAATCAATTCTTCCTTACCAGTTAATCTGGGAAATTCTTCTATATGTTCTAATATATAAGACTTTAATTTTTCTATATTTATATTGCTATATTTTACATTCATAGTCATTGGCTGCATTTGACCATCAATTTTACGCCCTTTTGTCATTAAAACACCCGACATGGCAGCTAAATCACCATCACCTGTAGCATCAATAAAAATTTTACCTTGGATTTTGGAAATGCCATCACAATTACTTACTATAATTTCTCTAATTTTTCCTTCTTCATAAAAGGCTTTGGCTACAGAAGTATGAAATAGTACTTGAACATTCTCTTCCTCCATCATTTCATCCAATACTAATTTAAGGATTTCACTGGAAAATGGTGTCGTATAACTAACATATCCAGTAGTATCTTTGATATGACCACAGCTCCCGTTTTTAGAAATCAAACGACTGACAATTTCTTCTCCGATTCCTTTGATGATTTGATTCTTCCCAGCAAAGTAAGTCATCATTGGACCAACGCCACATAACGTTAAACTTCCTCCAAGATAACCACATTCTTCAATCAAAAAAGTTTTCGCACCATTCCTTGCCGCTGCAATTGCTGCTGCACAACCTGCAACTCCTCCTCCTGCTATACAGACATCATACTTTGAATTCATTCTACTATATCCTTTCTTCCATAGTTAAAATTAGTCGAAAGACCTGCTCAACAGTATTTTTAATATTATCTTTCGCAACTGTTGTTTCCATTGCTTTTTCTAATGTCATAGGCATCTGCATTATAGAAAAATAAGCATCAATTCCAACCTCATTGCATTTATAAGCCTCTTTGGTTACTCCCCCCGCAAAGGCTATAACCTTCTTGCCATGCTTTTTAGCAAGTTTTGCAACGCCTATTGGTGCTTTCCCCATAGCTGTCTGGAAATCCAGTTTTCCTTCACCTGTAATTACAAAATCTGCATCTGCTATTTCTTCTTCTATCTGAATCGCATTCAGTATAATGTCTATTCCTGGCTGTAATTGACCATTTAAAAAGGCTAAGAATGCAAAACCAAGTCCACCTGCTGCTCCACTTCCTGGATGATTTTTGAAATCTTTTTTTATGATATTTTCTGTGACTTGGGAATAATGATCAAGTCCTTTATCTAATCTTTCTACCATACCTGAATCAGCTCCTTTTTGTGGTCCAAAAACATAGGAAGCTCCGTTCGCTCCACACAAAGGATTGATCACATCACATGCTATCTGGAAAGTACATTCTTTCAATAACGGATTCAAATGATCTATATTTATGGAATCAAGAATTTCTAAATCCTTAGCAGAAACATTATGTAATTGTTTACTTCCTGCGAAAAACTCCACTCCCAACGCTTCCAGCATTCCGATTCCTCCATCATTGGTTGCACTTCCTCCTATACCAACAATAAATTTTCTGCACCCCTGTTTAATCGCGTCTAAAATTACTTCTCCTACTCCGTAGGTAGAAGCAACCAAAGGATTCCTCTTTTCTGGGTGAACTAAAGTGATTCCCGCAGCACCTGCCATCTCAATAATAGCCGTTCTACTTTGCTGTAAAATTCCATACGTACATTCTATTGTGTCACCTAAGGGTCCTTTTACATTTACTTTTTGAAAAGTTCCCCCCATTCCTGCCGTCAACGCATCCACTGTTCCTTCTCCACCATCTGCCAATGGTTTTACAATCACATTAGCATCTGTAACTTTTAAGATGGCTTCTTTAATGGCGTTACCTGCCTCCATAGAGCTTAAACTTCCCTTTAGCGAATCTATTGCAACTACTACTTTCATTGAAACACCTCTTTTCTATTACTTGATCTGTATATATGCGGCCAAATCCTTTTCAATCCCAAATCTCACAAAACTATAGTTATCACTTAATGTTTTAGTTGGAAAATGTGATGGATCAGCAAAGTTTTTTACTCCTTTATATTGATCTGGTGAAATCACTTTATAATCTCCTCCGAGATAATGATGAGGTCCATATGTATTATATGTACTGGGATAGCAAGTAACCTCAAGCACATGTTGTCCTGGAATAATTTCTAATGGAATAGACCAGTCCTTATCATAAATAAAACAGCATTTACCATCTATATTTATTTTTAATAGGTCTGCATATACGCCTAATATACGTAAACTGCCAGCTGGTAGAATATCCGTATTAGAAAACTCCTTCCTGAGGGTAATATTCGTACCAAGAAATGGATAACCACTTTTTATAAAATTCTCATTTGTTATCTTTGCTTTCGTTCCTGACAGGTAAAATGGGCCCGGAGTAATAATTTCTCGTTTCCTTCTTATTTCATAATCTGTTTCACTTAATACAAGAAAATCGCCTCTTACATAAACAAATGGTTGCTTCTGGCAGTCCTTTTCATTTTTTATTTCAATATTCCAGGAAGTAGTTCTGGCTAATTCGTCTGGTACATGATATATAATTCTATTACTTTGTTTATCTGGTTCTAAAAAAATCCCATTAAAATGAAGACTTTCTAACATATCACTACTATTAATATAGAGGTTTTTTATATCTTTTTCGTTTTTAACTTTTAATGAACATTCAAAAATCTTGGATTTTTTATTCTGAAAGGAAAGTAATAGCTGATTTTCACCATTGCTGATATATTTCCAAGGAGATTGACTCAGTGAAACTTTTTTATGATTTATTTTATGATTCTTACGATAATCTCTTTGTTTCAGACTTTCTCTTGCCATAAGGTAATCTTTATTCTTAATAACATCTAATATCTCTTTATTATTCCAACAGCATCCATTTCCCAGAATTACTTTTTCATAGGTCATATGCCCAAGATTTAGTCCATTTGGAGTTACTCTTGCATATTCCTCTATTATTTTTTCTTCTGTAACATCAAACCGTATCTGTTGTTCATAGCATGTCTGAATGAATCCGATAAATTCGTTAGAAATTCTTCCGGAGAGGGTATTCGGCACATTTGTACCATCATGTTCGTTTATTTCCATAGAATCTTGTGGTTTAAAGCCTGCCATGACCCCTCTTGTGGGTGCAACAATTAGGAATAGAGGTTTTTTCTCCTCTTCCTTTTTAAATTCCTTCCCCCACCGCCTTATCTCTTCTATTATTTGCGAAAAACAATCTTTCCAATTTATATGTAATGGTAATGATGGAGGCCAATCTCTAATTGCTTCTCCATCTAATTGATATTGCTGCAGATGTAATACAAAAGTTTGAATCCCACATCTGATTAACCACTTTATATAGTTCGTAAAATCTTCCGGAGTCAATCCCCAGCCACTTCCTCCAATTGCTTCGCAAAGACTTTCCCCATTATAGAATTGCTTTGCAATTGAACTTGCTATCCTTGGATAATATCCATTACCTGGATATCTTTCTAATGCATCAACTGCTGGGACTGATACATTTTTTAATATTTGATAGCAGGAACTGCTATATGATATTTGGAAAAATGGGGTTTCTTCTCCTTTCACATGAGCCGTATATTTTTTCCCATAACAAGCACACCACTCATGAATTGGCTGATAAAAGCTTTTCACAAGCAGTTCATTTAAGGTTTCCCAATATCTGACTCTAACTTCTTCACAACCCGCTCCATCATTAAATAATAGTTCCCATGAATCTTCAATTTTTTCCTTATATTTCTCTTCATATACTTGTGAATAATTTTCGCACCATGGTACACCTCCAATGGAGACGGATACACCATGTCCATCTAAGTATCCTACTTCATCGCTAAAAAAACCTTCTACATAATCGAAAGCATTTTTTGTCAATCCCTTACGATATTCTTCATATGTAAATTCTAAGAATAACCGTCCTGCATAGGGATCTAGTGAACTAATCTCATTTTTAGATGAAATTTTTATTCCTTCATCTGTTTTTATTAAATATAAGCATCTTGCTTCTGGATATTTTTTGTGAACCAGGCCGCCAGCTCTTCCAGAAGGCCATCCATTTTCATCATAAATCCAAAAACACATATTTAAAGATTTGGCATATAATATTAATTCTGAAAGAATATTCATATATTTTTTACTTAAATAGTCCGGATTTCCCGGGTAATTTCTTGGTTGAAATACTACTCCATTTAATCCACAGTTATACATTTCTAACAATTGGCATTTCATTTTATTAAGGTTAAGACTATCGTTAATTGCCCAAAAACTAAGAAATTTAATTTTTTCTTCTTTCATTCCTAGCCTCCCCTGATTTTTATATCTAATAATTTCATTTACTAGATTAAGATTACTATCAAATTATAGTCATATATTATCTCTAATTTTTAGCATCTTCACTTATACTTTTTTTCGATCCCATATTTCTTAATATAACGCCATAATGTTGTAGTACTGATTTTTAATTCGTCTGCAGCTTTAAGACGATTCCCACTATATTTATCTAAAGCTTTAATAATTGGTATTGCTCTCGGATCTTGAATTTCTTCTAATTCTGAAAAATTTTCTTTCTTCTTTACATTCGTATACATCTGATTTAATAATCTGCGAATAATATGCTCGTCCAATTTTCTTTGTTTTGTAGTTAATATTAAACGTTCACAGAAACTCTCCAACTGAATTAGATTTCCGTTCCAGGAAAAAGTCTTAATCATTTTCTTACCTTCATCAGATAAAATATAATATCTGGAATAACGCTGCATATACTCTTTAATATATTTTGTTGCATACATTTCAATATCTTCTTTACGTTCAGCAAGTGGTGGAATATACAAATAAAGACCTGATAAGCAGTAATACAAATCTGCCCGAAACTTATTTTCTTTTATCTTAAAAGCTAAATCATCGGTGCTTGAAACAATCAACCTTACATCCAACATGGTTATTTTCTCTGCTCCCTCTTGAATTAGAGCCTTTTTCATAATGGTTTGGAATAAAAGTACCTGATTATGATAGCTTAACTGTTCTATCTCCTGGATGTATACCGTTCCCCTACGACCGGTAATCAAAGCTCCTTGAAAATCTTTTTCTGTACCAAACAACATTTTTGCTTGTTCGGCTTCAGATAATCCACCACAATTAACTGTAATGAAAGGGCCTGTCTTTCGAATACTATTATTATGAATGCAAGCTGCCAGAATGTCTTTTTCTGTACCTGTATCACCTTCAATCAAAACAGGGTTATTGGATTGAGAGAATACTTTGGCAAGCAAAATAACTTCTTCCATTTGGATAGATGCTAGTTCCAAATCCTCAAATCTATTTTTAGCAACATAACCTTTCAGATACATCTCTTGCAGTTTATCATTTCCAATTCTTGCTGCTCCAGACAGCCTGTGACAGTAAAGAATTGCTCCTTCAATAACATCATTCACTTTTATAGGAATTAGCGTAATAGAAAGACTCTGATTATTTTGCTGGATAAGTGTAGAATAATCTTCTCTTGTATTAAGCAACACGTTCTCAACCTTCTGGTGTTCTATATCAGTTAAGATATCCCAGATGTATCTATCCATAACGTCATTTTTATTAATACCAAGTAACTCTTCCATCACAGGATTCATCATGACAATTTGTCCGCTTAAATTAAGTTTAATAATTCCATTAAAAGAATACTCTGTTAATACTTCAATATTAGCATTATTTCGTTTCTCTACTTCCTGAGCGTATTTCATTCGATTGGCAGTTTCAATTGCAACCTTAATGGAATCTTCCGTGGAACTTAAAAACATGCATTGTATCTGTGCCATCTCTGCTTCTAAACAAGCCATATCTCCGCCAATGATTAAATCTAGATTTGCATCAACCGCATGCCCTATGATTTGATGAAAATCCTGATCTTTTTCTGCAAGAAAGCACTGTAAATCCACATCAAAAATCTGACCAAAATATGTCATATCGCAAAACATGTTTTTCATTCCCACAATGCCAATTTTAGGCTTTGAGGTCTTAATACGTTTTTTAGCTTCAACAATCAATAAAGAAATTTCCTGCCCGGTTAATGTAATCTCAACTACAGGGATTTTAGTGAATCTCTTTATTATTTGCGCTTGTATGCCACGAGCAATAATGATACTCGCTCCATTGGACACTACCCGATAAGCCTCATTAACAATATTGGAAGTATGAACATACTTAACTTCATCTATTTCATAATCTTCTTTTTCTAACAAACGTTCAACATCTCTTAACATTTTTTCCTGTGGTACAAAAATTACAATTCCAGACATGCATTATCCTCCTAAAGTAGTACAATCTATAATTATTATTTCAGCTGCATCATAATATGATTCTTTGTAATATTTTTATATCATATCATAGACTCCCTACCATAGACAAAATATACTTAATTTATAGAGTATACTTTTATTTTGATAATTCTGTTTTTGCGCTATTAATAAGAGCTTTCATATAACCAAAGGAATAAGCAAATGCAGAATATTTTCCTCCACAGCTTTCTTCAAAATCAGGAACATGATCCACATGAATAGTGCCATCGTAATCGCAAGCTACAAATTGTTTCATTACTTCATACATATTCATATACCCATCTTCCAGTAAAGTCTCTTCAAAATATGGAATTGTACTGCTTACATTTCTAAAATGAACTGCTATTACCTTCTTACGTCCAACGAATTCTTTAATATCATTCATTAGATTACCAAATTTGTCTCCACCTTCCAGCCAACAGCCGACACATAGTTTCATTCCTAAATAAGGGCTGTCCCCTGCTAATTCAAAAGCTTTTCTATAGCAATCACTATTGTGAATTAAATTATGAATTCCTACCAGACTAGGCACTGGTGGATCGTTTGGATGAAGTGCAATCTTAACATTGGACTCTTTGCATATTGGCAGTATACAATCTAAAAAGTATTTGAAATTATCCCATATTTCTTCTTCATTAAATTCTCTTCCGTGTGTAAAAGGACGCTTTTCTAATTCATGGATATCCACTATTCTTGCAGGAGCTAATCTGGTATATTCTCCAATATCTGTCTTTGTAGTTAAAACATTATTCGGTTCCCAGGTCATATAACCAACGGGAATTCCTGCCCTGCCTAATACTTTCATAAATTCAATGTAGTTTTCAATATAATAATCACGATCATCCAATCCAAGATGGATAGAAGGATTCTTATAATTTTTTATATTTCCTGCGTCAGTTATTGTAAGACCCATCTTCTCCACACGTTCTTTAAATTTTACAACAGAATCATAATCTAACTCGTCATCTTTATATAGAACATATACATAATCAATTCCCATTTGCTTAATAAATTTTAACTGTTCATCTGTGTAACCTGAATTTATACCATATTGTACTTTCATTTGATTCTTTCCCTTCTATATTAATAACAATCGTATATAATCATAAGAAACTGGCAAGGTGAATTTCTTTTAATTATATAATGAGACTGTGGAAATTTTTCCACAGTCCATAGTAGTTAATTATTATTTTTCCTTGTAAACAGCTTCCGGAGTCCATTGAGTGGCAGAAACCTGGAAAAGGTTAACATCTTTAATGCCCGCTTGTACAAAGCAATTATTAAAGATAACAGATACAGGGAATAACAATGCATAATCCTGAACTAGCATTTTAGATGCTGTCTGCAATAATTCCTTCTTTTCTTCGATTGTTTTTGCCTCTCTTGCACCAAAAAGAGCTTTTTCATAATCTTCAGGGAATGCCATTACACCTTGATTTTTGATACCTTCTGATGAATATAAACGAATATAATTATTTGTAAAATCCATCTGGCTGCTACCATTACCCATAATAAATCCTTCCATATTGTCTGCTTTTTGCTTTTCTGACATTTCTGAGGAGTCCATTATGTTAATCTTAGCTTTGATGCCTATCTCTTGAAGGCAGGCTTGAAGAGCCACAGCAATATCCTGGTTTTTTTCAATTGTATTGATCACTGTTTCAAATCCATCTGGGTAACCAGCTTCTGCTAATATTTTCTTAGCAAGCTCTGTATTATATTCATATAATGTTGCTTCTGGATTATATGCCCATGAATCTTCTGTTGCAAATAATGGAGACGCGATACCGTAGCCACCAGAAAGTGACTTGGCAATATTCTCCCAATCAATTGCATGCATAACTGCTTGACGAACTTCTAATTTACCCAAAGGTTTTTGAGTATCTTTACTGTTAATCAGAACATATTTAATATTTGCAAGGTTTCCATTCTTCTGGGCAATATTTTCATACCCTTGGGAAGATAAAGTATTCATTACAACTGGATCATATGTAACAATTGTATCAACTTCACCATTTTGAAATGCAGATACTTGAGTATTTGCATCAGGGATCATTACAAATTCTACAGAATCTAAATATGGTTGTCCTTCTAAACGATATTCATCATTTCTTATATATTTTAAAGAACCACCTTGAGTATAAGAATCAAATTTGAAAGGACCGGTACCCACTACATGAGTTTTACACCATTCTTCACCATTATCATCATATGCTTGTTTAGAAACAACACGTACTGCACCATAAATAGTATCCCAATTGTTAGACCATGTATCAAAGTTCACCACTACGGTTAAATCATCTGTAGCTTCTACTGATACTGGATTTCCAAGCTCAGCTGCTTTACCATTTGCAATCATACTATCAAGATTCCATTTTACAACTTCTGCATTCAATGCTGATCCATCATGGAATTTAACTCCTTCTCTTAACTTAATAGTATAAGTAAGTTTATCAGCATCTGTAATAAATTCTTCTGCTAACCAAGGTGATACAGCACCATCAGCATCTAATCTTCCTAATTCTTCTGCTGCAGGTGATACATAATAAGAAACGCCTGTATCTGGTGCTTGTGGTGGAAATAACGTTGTAGGATCTTCAATTGCAGCAATTCTTAAATCTCCGCCATATTTATCTCCCTCTGTTGCAGTTTCAGTTTTTGTCTCAGTTTTTGTTCCATCTTCTTTTGCATCATTTGTCTTATTACCACAACCTGATAACAAACCACCGATGATAGCCAAAGACAATGTTAGCGCTAAAATTCTTTTTTTCATTCTACACTTCTCCTTCTTAATTTTATTGATACACATTTTTATCTAAGAACATGTAAATGTATTGGGAGGATTTACATGTTTCTTTACTTAGTCATATAAGAAACAAGCAACCTGGTGGCTTTCACCTATAGTTCTAAGCTTTGGTACTTCTTTCTTACACCTTTCTATAGCATGAGGGCAACGGTTATGAAAAGGACATCCTGCCGGACGTTTGCGAATACTTGGAACTTCTCCTTTGATTTGTACACGTCCTCTGCTCGCCTCAACTTCTGGATCTGCCACTGGAACGGCTGATAATAAAGCTTTTGTATAAGGATGCAGAGTATTCTCGTATAAGTCTAAACAATCTGCAATCTCTACTATTCTACCTAAATACATGACTAAAATTCGATCACTGATATGTTTCACTACGGCCAGGTCATGTGCTATAAATAGATATGAGATACCTAATTTTGCTTGAAGCTCTTCTAACAGATTTATAATTTGTGCCTGGATAGATACATCCAGAGCTGATATTGGCTCATCACAAATAATTAAAGATGGATTAGAGGAAATGGCTCTGGCAATTCCAATTCTTTGTCTTTGACCACCGGAAAATTCATGAGCAACACGGTTCTTTAAAGCTGGATCAAGACCAACAATCCTAAAGAGTTCATCTACTTTTGCATCATATTCCACCCTATTTTTCACTAATTTATGTACTAGCAAAGATTCTCCAACAACAGATCCTGCAGTTTGCCTTGGATCTAAGGAAGAAAATGGATCTTGAAAAATCATTGACATTTGTGGTCTAAATGGTTTTAATTCTTTGTCTTTATATTCAGCAATGTTCTCACCATTAAAGATAACCTGACCACTGTCTGGTTTATATACCCGCATAATACTTCTGGCTAAAGTTGTCTTACCACATCCGCTTTCCCCTACGATTCCCAGGGTTTCCCCTTTTCTTAGTTGAAATGTAATATCTTCGATGGCTTTAATATCTCCAACCTTTTTATGAAGTATTCCTTCATATACAGCAAAGTATTTCTTAATGTCTTTAATATCAAGACATAATTCATTTTTTATTGTTTTTATTGGTGCTGTATGAATCTCTTTGTTCTGTATCTCAATTTCTTTCTGCTCTAATTCTTCTTTTGTTAAGCAACAGGATGAAAAATGATCTGGTTCTACTTCAACCAATTTCGGCTTCCCTTTCGCAATACATTTATCCATTCGATACTCACACCGATCATAAAACGGGCAGTATTCTGGTCTGGTAGCCGGATTTGGCGGGAGACCATCGATTGGAATCAGGACACGGTCCTTGGGATCATTTAATCTGGGAATTGCTCTAAGTAAACTTCTTGTATAAGGATGTTTAGGATTTTTAAAGGTTCTTAGGGTATCTGTCATCTCTACTACACTTCCGGAATACATAACATAGATTCTTTCTGCATAGCGGGCTACTATGCCAAGATTATGAGTAACAATAACTACAGCCGTATTCGTCTTCTTTGCAACATCCCGAATCATTTCCAGAAGTTGTTCCTGGGTTGTTACATCTAAAGCAGTAGTCGCTTCATCTGCAATCAGAACATCTGGTTCGGAAGACATAGCCATAGCAATCATAATTCTTTGGCGCATACCACCTGAAAATTGTTGTGGATAATAATCAAATCGTTCTTCCGCATCTGGAATATTGACCATTTTTAATATTTCAACTGCTTTCTTTCTTGCTTCTTCTTTATTTAATTTTAAATGAAGCATAATACTTTCCCGGATTTGATAACCGATGGTAAGTACAGGGTTAAGTGATGTCATTGGCTCTTGAAAAATCATGCTAATCTTTCCACCACGGATTTCACGCATCTGGTCACTATTTGCTTTGTACTTAAAAAAGTCTCCCTTTACTCCTTCCATATGTACTTCGCCACCAGCAACCCTGCCAGGTGTTGAAATTAGCTGAAGCATGCTTAACATAGTGACTGATTTTCCACTTCCTGATTCACCTACAATACCAACAATCTCGCCTCTTTTTAAATATATTGAAACGCCATCAACTGCACGTACATCTTTTCCGTCCATACGAAAACATGTCTGAATATTTTTTAATTCTAATAGATTGTCCATTCTTTCACCTCCTGTCATCATAATTCTCCTCTAAGTCTTGGATCCAGGGCATCACGAATGCCATCACCAAACATATTTAGACAAATTACTAATAACGCAACACATATACCAGGTGCTAAAGAGATAACAGGATTATCTAATAAGAAGTTTCTGCCTTCACTAACCATAGTTCCCCATGATGCTGTAGGTGCGCTAATACCTAATCCCAAAAAACTTAATCCGGATTCTGCCAATATAGTGCCGCCTACTTGTTGAGTCATAAGAACGATAATTGGAGATATGGCATTGGGAAGAATATGCTTAAACATAATTCCAAGATTACTAACACCTTGAAGTTTACTTGCCATAATATAATCAGCTTCTTTTACAGAATATACTTGTCCTCTCATCATACGTATATAGGCAGCCACATTAGAAATTCCAAGAATAATTGCTATATTACGAATCCCACCGCCAAAAACTGCTGTTAAGGCCATTGCCAGAATGATTTGTGGAATAGCACGAATCGCTTCCGTAAATCTGGTTATGATGTCATCAATAATACCTCCAAAATATCCGGCAACCATACCAAGAACTGAGCCAATTGCGCATGCTATCACAACGGCCAATAAACCAATGATTAATGAAACTCTTGTCCCATAAATGATTCTTGAGAAAACATCTCTACCATGCATATCTGTGCCAAGCAGGTGTTCCATGGACGGCTTTGTCAGGTACGCTGCAAAGTCGACTTTATTGGGATCGTAAGGTGATAATATTGGCGCTAATATTGCAAGTAATGTAAAAAATACTACTCCAATTACTCCAATAACAACAATTTTACGCTTAAATAATAAACGGATGAACTTACTAATTTTCTCAATTCGTTTGTTACTTTTCATTTTATTTTCTTTTCCTTCCATCATACCACCGCCTATTCAAACTTGATTCTAGGATCTACAACTGCATATAAGATATCAGTAAGTAAATTAATTAAACAGGCAATTAAAGCGGTTACCAGTACACAGGCCTGAACAACTGGAATATCTCTTGATGTGATTGCTTTTACAAATAGAGAACCCATACCGGGAATAGCAAAAACGGTTTCCATAAACATAGATCCTCCAATTAAAAGGCCAAGCCTCATACCAAAAAGAGTAATAACTGGAATTAACGCATTCTTTAAAGCATGTATAAATATAACTTTATTTTCTTTCAGCCCTTTTGATCTTGCAGTACGAATATAATCCTGTCTGATTACTTCCAGCATACTGGAACGTGTCTGCCTCGCTATAGACGAGATACCCCCTATTGCCAAACAAAACAAAGGCATAATTGTCATCTGTACACTTTTCCCGAAATCTTCCCATGGCCATACAAAACCGAAGGAAGGAAGCCAGGCTAGTTTCATTGCAAACACATACATTAATAAAATGCCAATCCAAAATTGTGGCAGACAGGCAGTTGTATTTGCTATTAAAGTTACAATCGTATCAATCGGTTTTCCTCTATAAACAGCACTTACCACACCTAACAATACACCGACTGGGATACTGATGAAAAATGATAAGAATGTAAAATATAAAGTCACTGGCATTCTTTCTGCCAGCAATTCAATCGTTGGCATATGAAATTGAGTAGACTGTCCAAAATTGCCTGTCAGAGCATTGCCAAGCCATATAAAGTATCTGTATATTACTGGTTTGTCCAGATTCAACTCATGATATACTTTCGCATACATTTCCGGTGAAACTTCTTCTCCAAGCATGGCATATACTGGATCACCTGGAATGAATGAAATAAGCATAAATATAAAAATTGATATTAGGAATAGAATAAGTACCATCTGGCCAATTCTTTTCGCTATGTATCTTCCCATGGTTAATATCTCCCTTCTTCTCTATATCAATTTCAATTTTTTTAATTCTTCCCGAAGTTTTTGTTTTTCTTCTGGATTTAATTCTGCGATTGGTTCCAGACATTTACCAACATCAATACCTTGCATTACCAAACCTTCTTTAATCACTGCCGGAAAAGTTCCCATATTGCAAAGGATTCTAAGAGGTGCTAATTCAAATTGTGCATCCAGCGCTCCTTTTAGATCTCCTGCCATAAATCGATCATAGATACTTACTACTAGTTTTGGCGCTACATTGGCACACGAAGCGATGGCTCCCACAGCACCATAGCTTAGACCTGCATAGATTAATGTATCTCTTCCAACTAAAACTCCAAAATTTTCGTTGTTTCTTGTAAGACGGATATATTCTTCTGTATTTGTCATATCTCCTGTACTATCTTTAATGCCAACAATATTATCTATTTCTGATAACCTTGCAACAGTCTCCGGTTCAACTGTAACATTCGTTTTTGGTTTATTATTATAGATAATAACAGGTAAATCTGTGCTTTCTGCTATTGATTTATAATAATGATATAATTCATCCTGACTTTGTGATATAAACATTGGCGTTAATACAGAAACTGCATCCACTTTTGCTTCTTTGGCAAGTTTTAAATATTCGATGACACCTCTTGTTGTAATATGGTTAGCTCCTGCATAAACAGGTACTCTACCTGCTGTCTCTTCTACTACAACAGACAGAATTTTTTTCATTTCATCCTCATTAAAGGAATAAAATTCTCCTGTTGTTCCTAAAGGAAAGAGACCATGAACCCCATTTTCTATATATAGATTAACTAATTCTCTTAAGACAGCTTCGTTTACTTTTCCTTCTGATGTGAAAGGAGTAATAATCGGAGGAATTACTCCATATGGTTTAAAAGTCATTTCATTAACTCCCTTTTATTTTTTCTCAACGGTAATATTGGCAATTTTTTCGTAGTATTTTAATATGCTGCTATGATCCTCTTTTTCACATCCATCTGCTTTTAAAGCCTGCATAAATTCCATTACTTCTGCAGTTAAAGGAAGTGGTGCATTTACCATATGAGAAGCATTTAATGCATTATTTAAATCTTTAATATGTAATTCTATTCTGAAACCAGGTTTAAAGTTACGTTCTAACATCATGGGAACTTTAGCATCCATTACGGTAGAACCTGCTAGTCCGCCACGAATTGCTTGATATACTAATTCTGGATCTGCTCCTGCTTTTGCCGCTAAAGTTAAAGCTTCTGAAACAGCAGCAATATTTAAAGCAACGATGATTTGATTTGCTAATTTTGTAATATTGCCAGAACCTAGCTCACCAACATATACAACTGAACCAGCCATAGCTTTTAATAATTCAAAATATTTATCAAAAAACTCTTTCTTACCGCCAACCATAACAGAAATTGTACCATCTATTGCTTTTGGTTCACCGCCACTTACTGGTGCATCCATAAGTTCAATACCTTTTTTCTCTAATTCTTCACCAATAGAACGTGATTCCATAGGATCAATAGAACTCATATCAATGATTAAAGTTCCAGGTTTTGCAGTATCTGAGATTCCACCTTCACCTAAAGCAACTGTTCTAACATGGGGTGAATTTGGTAACATTGTAATAATTACATCACAATTTGCTCCAATTTCCGCGCTGCTATTAGCAGATTTTGCTCCACAAGAAACAACATCCGCAACTGCCTCTTTGTTAAAGTCAAAAACGAGTAATTCATAACCTGCTTTCAACAAATTTTTACTCATTGGTTTACCCATGATTCCTAATCCAATAAAACCTACCATATTTATTTTCCTTTCTTTCTTAAAATTAGCTATTTTCTTTATCACTATCAATGCTCGCTCAGTATAGCATAGGAAAATTACCATATCAATTGATAAAAACACTATTATTTTTTATCATTCTTGTACATTAAGTTATAAATTTCACATATTGAAATATGCTTTTCACTTTTTCATTATTTAATTTCAAAATCGAAATTATTGTTTCTTGATTTTTTAAAAAAAGTAGAATGTATTGTAATAAAACATTTATTTTTCCAATAATTTTTTCCTAAAAATATAAGTTCCTCTTTCTTTTTAAAAAATTTCTATGAAAAATGTATGTTGCGAATCAAACATATTTTTATCATTAATCTTAATATTGGAAATATCTCATCCACAGAATAAGGCTATTAAAATAGGCTATACTTTAGAAAGGATCAATTTAATATTATAGTGAGCTAATATTTATTAGAAAGGATGAATAAACTTGGCTAAGAAAGATAAACCAATTGATTTAAATAATATAAAACCGGAAGAAAAGATAAAATATGAAATTGCAGAAGAACTTGGATTAATTAATAAAGTAGTAGCCGGAGGATGGAAATCCTTATCTGCAAAGGAAACCGGACGTATCGGCGGCTTAGTTGCAAAAAAGAAAAAAGAGCAAAAAAAAGTCCCTTCTTGATGAAGGGATATTTTTTACAGCAGCTCCTTTTATTTACTCTGATTAAGTGGTTGATTACCCCACAAAATAGGAATTATACAGATTTTTCGTGTTATTAAATGAAACTAAGTAAGAGATTGTAATTATTAATGTGAATATAATGCTTATGATTGCCAGAATTGGGACAATTAGCAATACATATGAGACAATATTGGCAATAACAAGATATCGCCAGGTATTAAATAAAGAATCTGAATTAAGCTCCCATCCCTTTAAGCTCTCTATATCTTTTATCCCAAATATAATTTCATGGGAAATATAAAGAGATACAATTACAGATATAATTCCTGGAATGATAGCCAGGCCTGTTGAAGATGAGAAGCCGATCACATCTATTATATATACAATAATGGTATAAATGATCATTCCTTTGGCATATGGCATCACTTTTTCAAAGCAGGAACTTTCACCGGCTAATTCCTTCAATCCATTTAACATTAATATGTAACCTATAAAATCAGGTATTAATTCAATCGTACTGGAACCTAAGTTTAAATTAAAATCAAGAAATATAAACAATAAACCTATAAATATATTACTCATACCATCCTCCATATCTTTCATAATCAAGTGTTCAACAGTTACAATCTGATCCCTTATTTAAAAAATCATCTCTTAATATTGTATAGCAGGCAAGATCACATATTCCTGTATTATTTGTAGCCGACTGAGGCAGTATACCTTCAAACTTCAGACCACATTTTATCATTACCTTGCCTGAAGCCGGATTATTGATATCATGTCTTGCTTGAATTTGAATCACCCCGACTTCCGTAAAGAAAAAATGTATCACGGCATTTAATGCCTCTGTCATAAGTCCACGATTCCAAAATTCTTTCCCAATGCAATAACCAATTTCAACGGCCTCTATTTTCTCATTCATATGTACTACACCAATACTTCCGATTGCCTCTTTTATATCTTTTAATTCTATGCACCATTGATAATTTTTCAAAAGTTTTGTTTCTTTTATCCAAAGCCCAATAATTGATTTTGACATTGTAACATCTGCATGGGCAGGCCATGTTAAGTATCTTGTAACCTCCTCATCACCTGCCCAATTTTTATACATATTTTCAGCATCCTCTGATGTGAATTTTCTTAAAATTAATCTTTTTGTTTCAATGGTTCTAGTTCCTGCATGATTCATAACCCACCTCCATATTTTATATATTACCTTTATATTTTTCTTTATTTCATAGCCCAATATTAAATTAAGTATTATCTATCTTCAGATTAATTTTTAAAATACTAATAGTATATCATAAAATTTGGTAATTGTGTTCTTAATATTTTCTATTGACAAATTTAATTAATGAAATAATTTTTATAAAAAAAATTAACATTATTAGGTATCTTAAAATTACTATATTCCTCCCGATTTATAAATTGACAAAATAATTTTCGTAGTTTATTATGAGTCAAAGAGCAGGGTGGTTCAAAAGGACCAGCCTGCTCTTTCTTTTTACACAAGAAAATACTAATTTGGAGATGATACGTATGAAAGAAAAAGTCAGGTACTTAATGAATCGTAATATGAAATCCAGAGCGGAATCTATCTTTGAAGGAATCTCAAATGGTAGAAAGAAAGCACTTGATAATTGGTTCGAAGACCAATGGATCAAAATTGATTTTATTAAAAAATCTTTGATTTCTTCGGAAGAATCAAAGGAAGTACTAAATGATATTTTAATAGAGGCAAAGAAAAATTATTCAACATTTATTGAAATATTTGTAATGGACGAAAAAGGCGATATTATTGCTTCTTCCTTTCCTAAACATATTGGTGATAATATGAATGTATTTCCAAATTTTCAAAAAGGGATTGAAGGTAAAAATTATATGTATGGGCCTTATTGTGATAAGAAAACCCTTGACCTGGATTTATCATACAAACTTTTTTACGACGAAGTGACCCTTCTATTCTCTTCACCTTATACCATAAATGACAATACAAAAATTCTATGCGTTCGTGTGTTGAATGATGATATGAGCAATGTAATCCAAGAGGAAGATACTCACGTATATAAAGATTCTGGGGACAATTACTTATTTATGATTGAAAATAACAGAGGAATGAAAGCGGGCACTGCAATTTCCAGAAGTAGGTTTGAGGATAGAACCTTTACATTAGGTGATAACCTAAAAGACGGTATCAAGACAAAAAAGTGGGGTGAAGTTAAGATAGAAGCCCATACAGAATTTGAAATTGTGTTTAATGATCCGGCAACTGGAGAACTGCATGATGGTGTTCGTTATACCATTCAAAATAAAGAAAACCTCGATTGTTATCCTGGATATCCGGATTACCGGCATATCTTAGTAGGAGGGAAAGGTACGATTATTATCCCACCTCACTCAGACGAAATCTGGGGTATGATGTGTGAAGGTGATATTGGAGATATCTATAACTTTAAAGGATTAAATAAAAGAATTCCATTATATGTATCAGCAATAACCGGCATATTCATGATATTTAATGAAGTACTTCGCAGGTATACAGACAATATGAATCTGGTAAGTGAAATATTCACGTGGTCTATTATATTACTATGTACCTATTTTATTACGAAAAAGGTGATTGTTGACCCATTAACAAATACTACTGAAATCCTTCGCAATATCGCTGAAGGGGAAGGTGACCTGACCAAACGGGTA
Source organism: Mobilisporobacter senegalensis (assembly GCF_003752155.1). Classification (GTDB taxonomy): domain Bacteria; phylum Bacillota; class Clostridia; order Lachnospirales; family Lachnospiraceae; genus Mobilisporobacter; species Mobilisporobacter senegalensis. The sequence goes on from NZ_RJVG01000014.1 coordinate 63,906, forward strand.
CAACTTAATTCATACAATGAAATTGGGGAATTAGCCAGATGGTTTAACAAATTTGTAAGCAATCAGATGAATATGATCAAAAGAATTAATACTTCTATTAAAACAACAGAAAGTACTACCAGGCAAGTTTCTAAGGCAAGTAAAAAGATAAAAAATAGCATCCTTACAATTGGAGAATCACTAACTGCATTATCTAACAACTCCTTAGAACAGAATAGCTTATTTAAAGATACCCAGCGAGAGGTGAAGAGAATCTCTGATTCTTTTGAGAAAAATGAAGAACTGGAGACTCTGATCAATGATATAAAAAATCAGACAGAGACTACCAACGAAGCTGCCATAACTGGTGTAGACATTAAAGAAGACGTAATGACATCCATTGTAGAATTAGAGAACTCCATGAATAATGCAATACAAAGTATAGCTTCCTTAGAAAATAAATCAAATGAAATTACCAAGATTGTAAGTACTATTAGCGAGATCAGCAATCAAACAAATTTATTAGCGTTAAACGCTTCTATCGAAGCCGCCAGAGCTGGAGATGCAGGAAAAGGATTCTCCGTTGTTGCAGATGAAATAAAAAAATTATCAAATGGAACCGAAGAATCTACACTCATGATTAAAGATTTAATCCAATCTATTCAAAATGAAATCAATGAAACAAATCATAATATTACTGTCATAGATGAAAAAGTGAAGGCTAATATAAGAAGTTCAAAAGAAAGTGCAAAATCTATGGAACTTGTTGTGAATTTATCCAGAACCATGAGTTATATTCTAAATATAATGAGCGAACAAAATGGTTTGATCAAAGAAGTAAAAAGTAACATCTCTTCCATGGCAAGGCGAAGTGAAGAAAGTACAGTTATCGGAGAAAATAATAGCAAACATGCTCTGGAACTGGCAAGTGACATTGCAAAACAAATTGACGGATTAAATCAAGTATTAGAAAGCCTTGAATATTCCGCAAGCGATCTGGATAAAATGGTAGAATCCTTTAAAGTGCAATAATTATTTTAAACCATGTGCTTCGCCATTCTGCCATTTATGCTGGTTAGCTATCATATCCCCTCCTAATAAGAGAATAGCCCCAACACCATAACATAGAATATCCATCCAATCAAAAGTAGAACCAATAATAATCCTTGCAAATCTATTATTTTCCAGGCCAAGAATAGTAACAAGGTTGATATACTGCATAAATTCAATTGCCACAGCAAATAGATAAATATATATGGATAAAAATCTTGTTTTCTCTGGAATTATGATCCTAATGAAGAAATAGAGTAAAGCCACAACCAGCACATCACCCAGATATGGCCTTACAAAATTATCATGTACATATACTGCAATGAGAATTTCAATGACAAAAAGTGTAGCAAATATGAGGAAATTAATTATTCTTTTTCGATGCTTCTTAATCAATTTTTTTATTTCCTTTCACTCATTTCTCTTATAAACCAGCCGGATATTATGTTTCTCACGAAATATTATATATTCCTGATTATAATTTCCCCACAATGTGCAGGGTTCTCTTGTAAAATAAAAGGTAGAAAATAATACTTCCAAATAATTAAGTTTTATAAGAATCCTGAGAAGTGTATCATCCAAATGAAATATGATCTCATCCTTATGAGACATATCTTTTAAATATTGTTTCTCCTTCTTATTTAGAACCCTCTCCACTTTTTCTCTCGCTGCCTCATCTATTTTATAATAATAAAAGTCGGCATAAGAATTGTTATGTCCATTGGATTTCCATAATTCTTTAATAGTCTCATATGCTTCTTCTTCATTTAATTGAGTAATTCTATAATCATAATTATCAAAACCAAACTGGATATTTTCAAAATAAATTGCTCCAGTATCCTTTAACCGGGTTATTGAACACATGCAGGTAACCTCTCTTATCTATATTGAATATTTACGTCCATTCCTTCCAGATTTCCGGATGATATCCAACGGTAGCCTGTTTTCCATTTCTTACGATTGGTGTCTGAAACATCTTAGGATTTTCTAAAAGCTTTTCCTCTTTATCTTCTTCATCCGACAGATATTTTATGAAACAGGCTTCATATTCTTTGGACTTTTCATCCATCAATGCATACATATCTCCACCTAATGCAGATTTTATATTATTATATTCTCCCTTGCTCATACCTTTTATTGATAAGTCAATGAGCTGAAATTTTATACCTCGCTCCTTAAAATACCGTTCCGCTTTCCTGGTATTAAAACATTTCGGTTTTCCAAATATTTGAATATTCATTATTACCCTTCTTTCTTTGATATCTAATCCAGATGTATCTCTTTTTCTAGACCAAAAGAATAGATGATTTTCTCTTTCACCGGCTTTTTCACTAATTGTTCGATTGCTTTTTGATAATAGTCAAGCTGTACCTTATATTTATTTATTAAGAAACCTTCGTTTTCTCCTTCCGGAATATAATCCGTCTTATAATCTAAGAGTACAATTCCATCTTCTTCTTCAAAATACACGTCAATAATCCCCTGAATTAAAATCAATTCATTGCTGGATATCTCTTTGTTGACTTCATTGGCCGGTATCCCAAGGACAAACTGCTGCTCCTTTTTAACCTTATCTTTCATCAATGCTTCTCTCATCCTCATTGCAACATTGGAATTCAGGAAATGTTCCAGCCTGATTTGAGATATCTGGGATATATTTTCTTCCTTAATGATATTTCTCTTTACCATACGCTCTAATTCATTCTTTATATCTTCTCTGGTTTTCACACGACCTAAATCTATGCATTCCAAAATCTTATGATATAATGTACCTCTGTCCGAGGCTTTCATTGGTTTTTCTTTACGAATGAACTTAGGAATAATATCATCTTTTCCATAGATAGAATTATTTTCATTCTGATGGTTTATATCCCTGTCAGCCTGGTGGAATACTTCTTGGGAAATCTGTTCCAGCTGTTCCATCTCTTCTGCTTCCATCTGTCCCAGCTTCTTTAATTCAGACACAGTCATCTTAGCAGGAATCTTGATAGAATTTAAATAGGGATATTTAAAACTTAACCTGTCTTCAATCTCATCCCGGATTTCCTGATTAAAAATCATCTCTGCATCCCACTGTAATAATTCATCTTTAAGAATTTCTTTCTCAATTTGTTTTGCCACTTCCACCATACTAAGTTCATTCACATTAAGAATTCGAACTTCCCAAGGTATTTCTTTTTCATAGAGGGGATTATGTTCTGCCCTTGGCAATTCATATTCTATTAATGTAGAATCAAATGACTTATGGCGAATCAAGCTTGATCCAATCCAGTCAAGATAAGTTGTTGCTGAAGTGATTTTTTGAAAGGTCAGTAAAACTTCTTCTCTGTCTCTAATATCACTCCATTTTCCTAATTTGTCTTTCAGGTTTTTTACAGTACCTGTTAAAATCAGCTTTTCTTTTGCCCTGGTCAATGCCACGTAAAGAACTCTCAATTCCTCTGCAAGATTCTCTAAAACTAATTTTTTTTGCATTACTTTTTTAATCAGGGTAGGTGATTTTATTCTTAATGAAAAATCAATATAGTCAGGGCCCAGGCCTAAATCAGGATGAATCACGATTTTACTTCTGGTATCCTGATTATTAAAATTCTTGCTAAGCCCTGCAACAAAAACAATGGGAAATTCAAGCCCTTTACTTTTATGAATGCTCATAATTTTAACACTTAAATCATCTCCGCCGGATACACTTGCTTCTCCATAATCAATCTCATACTTATGCAGTTTCTCAATGTAGCGAATAAAATGAAAAAGTCCACTGTAACTTGTAGCTTCAAAATTAATGGCTCTTTGAATTAATATATCAATATTCCCGGTTCTTCGCTCTCCTCCGGGCATTGCTGCAATATAATTATAATAACCTGTTTCCTCTAATACCTGTTCAATCATTTCATGGATTGGAGTATAAGCAACCATCCTTCGAAATTTTTCAAGGTCTGCTAAAAAATTCTTTAGCTTCTCTGCTAATAAGCCATCGATTAAACTTTCATTATTTATTTCATTCGATAAGTTATTATCATCTGCATTCTCATCTATCTTTTTTGGATCTTGGATAATGTGATACTTTGAATATTCTGTCACTGCATCATATATATCCATGTCTTTAAAACTTGCATGTATCTTTGCAAGTTCTTCACTGGTCAGACCAACGATGGCAGAATGTAAAACCGCCGCAAGAGGTATATCCTGTTTTGGATTATCAATGATTTTAAGCATATTAAGAACAGTTTGAATTTCCAACGTTTTAAAATATCCAGATTGAGTATCAGAATATGCAGATATTCCCTCTGACATTAATACATCTACAAATATATCGGACCATCCAGACATTGTTCTAAGAAGTATTACGATATCCTTCCCTGTTGCCCTTTTATATACCGGCTTTTCCCTGCTATTTTCTTTATCCAGTATCATTAGTCCTGTTTCTGGATGAATAAGTTCCTTAATTCTTTTCCCAATGGCTCTTGCTTCTAATTCCTTCTGGGTCATCTCTTCTATACTATCATCTTCTTCGAACTCATCTGTCCCTTCCAGATTATCATCCATATTCACAAGTAATAATTCGCTTGTGTTTGAAATGCCCTCTGCATTCTCGTCATAATCGGCACCAACATATAAAGCCGCATCCTGGTCATAGACGATTCCTCCAAGGTCCTTTCCCATGATTTGTTCAAAAATAAAGTTAATAGAATCCAATACGACCCTTCTGCTTCTAAAATTCTTATGTAGATCGATCCTTTGCTTTAATCCATCTTCTAAAGAATAACTCTCATATTTCTCCATGAATAATTCTGGTCTTGCCAAACGGAATTTATAAATACTTTGTTTCACATCCCCTACCATGAATATATTGGGATTTCCCGCTCTTTCTCTTGATATACTGTTAAGTAAGGTCTCTTGGACCAGGTTACTATCCTGATATTCATCAATTAATATCTCTTCATAATGTTCGCTGAGATCAATAGCCACCGATGTAGGAATAATATCCTTTTGCTCTTGATCATCATCAGATGCATTCCTGCTTACCAGGATATTTAAAGCAAAATGTTCTAAATCATTAAAATCTACCAGATTTTTATCCCTTTTCCTATTGGCATAATCTTTTGCAAATTCAAGGGTAAGATCAATTAATACATTCATGGTTATTTTTGTGCCCATAATATCTTTTAACATTTCTTCTTTTGATTGAAAGAAGAAATTCTTAGTAATATCATTGATTATTTTCTTAATAGAGTCTCTGATTTCTTTTACTTCTGATTTCTTAGCTTCCAAAATTGAAGCATCTTTTTTATTTGATAATCTTGCCCACGAAATATTTCGTAAAAGTTCGCCATACTCCTGATAGGTTGCGGCACCCGCTAATTTTTCAAGCAGTTCCTTATCACTTTCCAGTGCATCCACATAAGGATAGGGCCCCCCTGGCTCATTTCCAATCTGAATCGCTCTTCTATTATTTAATATGGTGTCATGAATCATAGCCTTTATATAGTGTAAAAGAGCATCCATCCATTCAGATTTTTCCATCTCCTCTACAGAAGTGATATTAAAGACACCCCGTATCTCATTAAGCCAATCTTCCGGCCATGGGTAGCTCATGGAGAATCCATATAATGAGAGTATTAATTCTTCCATAAGAGCATCGGATTTTCCAGAAGCATAACTTTCTGTGAATATCAAAAAATCTTCTTTTGCTTCTTCATAATACCTCTCTAATAATTCTTCCATCACATCGGATTTTAATAATTTTAATTCTGTTTCATCGGCCACTCGAAAAGATGGATCTAAATCTATAGTATGAAAATAATTACGAATGATATTAAGGCAAAAACTATGAATGGTAGTAATCTGCGCACTGTGAATCAATGTCATCTGCTTTTGAAGATGAAGATTCTCAGGCATCTCACTTAATTTCTTTTCAATAGCAGCACCGATTCTCTCTCTCATCTCAGCTGCTGCTGCATTAGTAAAGGTAACAATTAAAAGTTTATCAATATCTATCGGATTGTCACCTTCCGTAATCATCGTAATAATTCTCTCGACTAAAACTGCTGTTTTTCCTGAACCAGCTGCTGCTGATACAAGAATATTACGATTCCTAAGCTCAATAACTTTCTGTTGATCACTTGTCCATTTCATTGTTTTTTTCCACCTCCTTATCCGAATCAGATAATAATTTCTCCCATACTTCCTGTTTTTCAAATTGTTTTAAATTACGATAAGAATTTCCAGGCAATTTAGTATCAAATCCACAAATGCCTCTATATTGGCAATAATCACATGCTGTGCGGTTTTTTAATTTATAAGGATTAATTTTAGTTGTTCCATCAATAATCTCTTTTCCAAGTCCCGCTATCTTTTTTCTTACATATTGCTTCATTATTTCAAATTGGTCTTTACTGGCAACATTGGATCTTTTTGTTGGAAAACCGTCTTTATTGATTTCTACTGGAATAATGCTTGATTTTGAACTGGCCCTGGCCTTTCCTTCTTCATTGATCAGAGTTAGATCCATAAGGCCGGCAACCGACATATCATTATTTACGAGACCATTCATCTTCAATTCATTTAAGATAGAATTTTCTATATTCTCTTCTATATTTTTTTCAACAATAGGATCATCAATATGATAATAAAAAATTCCTGCTGGAATTACTGTTTTATCTGGGTTTTTATTCTCTGTTATTTCTAATGCTGTCCCTAAATACACTACCAGTTGCAGCTGTAATCCATAATAAAATGATAAAATATCCAGTGAATTATTTCCTGATTTATAATCGATGATCTTAACATAAACATGTTCATCATCTTCATACGTATCTAACCGGTCAATCCGTCCTCTGAGTTTCATCCATTCATTATCAGAGAGAGGAATATTTACCGATTCCAGATTATCCATATATGAGAACTGTAATTCAAAACTGTCTGGTTCAAACACTCCTTTTTTAACATGTTCACATAAAGCCCACACGGTCCTTTTTGTAATCCGTTCCACACGATTTATAATATATTCATTTCTCTTGGAACTCTTTAGTATGGTATTCCCATACTCTAATGTAGCTTCTTCTACACTTTGGCTTACAAAATTTTCTCTTGCCTCATCTGTAACAGTATGCCAATTATATTCACTATCCTTTAATTTCTTTGAGAACAGATCAATCGCCTTATGAAAAATATTTCCAAGGTCTGGAACCCCAATATGGTATTCCTGTCTTTCCATTAATTCAAGACCATAATTCATAAAATGGGCATAAGCACATGCAGCGTATCTCTCCAGTCTCGTTACACTATTACTCATCTCATTACCATATAAGGCATGAGCAACTGCTTTGGTTAACCCTGATTCTTCATTAGAATAAAAGGCCCCGCCAATTAACTGATTTAAGATTTTACGGTTTTCTTCCTTTCTATAATACCAGCTGTATAATTCTTTCCACTCATCAGTTACCTCTGCACCTGAATAATTTCTAAGTCCCTCGCTTAAATAAGATATCCCTTTTCTGGTCCCTAATATATAGGATAAATCCAGTGTATTCTTATCTTCATCCTTTATTATCAGCTTTGGATATAGTTTCATAACTTTATGAATCAGATAGGAGGGACGAATTGATTTTCCTTCTCCATTCACTTTGCTATAAGTAATATATAATTTATTCTGTGGCTTGGTTAAATTAAGATAGATATAGAATTGTTCCGTATATGCACTTTGTTTCTTTGTAGGTGCTAACTCCATATTATTATCGGCTAAAAGTTGTCTTTCCAGATCAGATATGATCCCGCCGCCGCTATTCACTTTTGGAATAATCCCATCATTTACACCTATAAAAAATAAAGCTTTGATATCTTTTAATCTGGTTCTTTCAATATCGCCTACTACCACCTGGTCAATACCAGGAGGAATGAGCCCGACCTTTGCTTCTTCAAATCCACTTGTTAGTATCTCTTCATATTCTTTTAGGGTAATTATTTCATCTCCTAATAATTCTACGATTTTATCCAATAATTCCATGACAATTGGATATACTTGTCCAAATTCTTTGGCACGAAGTATATCTCCATCCAATTTGAAACTGTCACCATATTGTTGTAATTTATTGAAAATATTCTGCCTTACAATAAATTCATATAAACCCGTGGAATATTCAAGAACTGTTGATTCTTTTGGAGAAAACGCTTCTCTGATCTCTTCCAGTTCTTCATTAATATGATTGCGAATCCGGTTGATTCTTATAAGATCTAATTCAGATTTTGATGGATAACCTCTCGTCCATTCTTCTCTCCACCTTTTTGAGCCTCTTATCCCCAAAGCAATAACATAATTCTCAATATAATCAACATCTTCTTTCTTCATATCAATCATACCGCATCTTAAATATCTGAACATACTTTCATAAGAATAATCCCGCTGGATCACATCAAGGGTAGCCCTTATAAATTCTACAAATGGATTATTCAGTATATCTCTCTTATAATCAATAAATGCAGCGATTCCTGCTATCCCAAATTCTTTATCTATAATTCTTCCATAGTTCTCTATATCTCCGGTCACAATAGCAATATCTTTATAACGATAATTTTCTTCCCGAATTAGTTTATGGATCTGTCGAACTACAAATGCAACTTCACTCTTTGCGTCTTTCTCAATATGAATTTCAATATCTTCCTGTTCCTTATTATAACTCTCACTGGGATAACGAAATAAATTATGTTCCAGAAAACACAGAGGTTCACTTTCTCTAAATCGATATGGTATATGTTCCCCGCCTACATAGATGTCTTTACTGACAGGAATATTTTCTTCTCCTGCGATATCCTTTAATTTAAGAATCGTCTTCTTACTTAAATGAAAAAGTTTAAACTCTCCATCCAGTTTATCCGTATTCTCTCTTGGGTCAATGGTGACCGTAACAATTACTTTCTTTGCATATTTTAGAAGTTCTGTAATTAGTTTATATTGAGATGGCGTAAAACCTGTAAATCCATCCAGACAAATTGTACTGTTCTTAATTATCTGAGATTTTTCAATCATTCCTGCTAATACATCTAAAATTTCTTCTGCAGTAATATATTTATCTTTAAGAAAGTTCTCAAATCCGGTATAGACTGTGATCAAATCCTTGATTTTGTTCTGTAACATCGGCTTATGTTGTGTTACTTCAATCATTTTCTCTAATTGTTCTGGTCTTATACTGTATTGGTACATCTCAGATAGAATTGATTTTAGTTCTCCAATAAAACCAGATTTCTTCAAATTGGACTGAAACAGTGTAAGATGGTCTTTTTTTTGTTCTACTACTTTTCTTAAAATCATACTTTTACCTGTATCTTCAAGGATGATTCGCTCATTTTCCCCGAACTCATCAAATACCCGGTAAGCAAGCCTCAAAAAACTTAAAATATCTATATTCCTGATCCCATGATGGGGATGCATGGACACAAGATCCTTCTGAGTCTGCATAGTAAACTGTTCTGGAACTATAATAAGATAATTTCCATTCTCATATTCCATTGATTTTTGAATTACTTCCTGATAAAGAGTATAGGATTTACCAGAACCGGAACTTCCCAGTATTAACTGTAAGGACATGTGTTTCACTCCAATCTATCGCTCAATTATTACATTACAAATTTATTATAAATATCTTTGTATATCATTGTTCTAATGGTATTATAACAAACAATTGTTCGGCGTTCAACCTATACTCTGATAATGCTTTGAATCAGAAACGGGAAACTGTGGTTTCATTCACCGCTTCCCGTTTCTGTTCCTATTCACTTAGCTTCATATTCAAATTCTAAATCTTTAATGTCCTCCCCTGAAAATAATGTCAGCATAGTATCATCACACAATTCTTGAATGATTGGTATGAACTTTCTTTTGTTCCGAAAGATATGCTCTTTATCCTTTTTACACCATTGGGATGTATAAAATTTTTAGGTTTTGGATCTATATTAAAATAAGTCATAAAAAAGGGAATTTGCAATTCATCTGGGAACAGGCAGGTAAACCGTAATTTTCTTCCTTTTGTATCATTTCTTCGTGAACCCATCTGAAAATAACTCTGTTTGTATTTTTTCAATATACTTATTTCTTCTTCTAGATCCTTTTTATAATTTTCCAATGCTACCCCACAAGGACCTTCCTCATGATTATCCCAATAATTCAGACGGTCAACGAACCTTCCTTTCCCAAAAGTACGCAAAACTCTTTTCATGATTTGAGGCATTCCACTGGAAGCAAGCAGTTCTAAATACGGACCTTCTGAAAAATAAATAATTGCATTATAAGGATTTTTCTTACTTCCATATTCCACCTCAAATCCTTTTTCTCTAAATTCTTCTACCGCCTCATCCAGATTCATTACCTTATATATGATATGACTGACTTTCATCCGATTCCCTCCTCCTATTCACTTCTGCTCTTATACAGAATAATATTATCTCTTTGCCCGTTCTTCTCTTATCATTATTCTAATCTCATATATTACTTGTCTGAAAAACGCAGATGTACAAATTTCATCATCTTTAACCAGTCTGAGGCTCTCATCATGAAACGTATTCCTGAACTCCACTCTCTGTTTGCTGGTATCCCTTCAAAATATTTCTCACAGGCAACTGCATGGATATTGGGAGACCACTCTTCAATATCTTTTACGTTATTAACATAAAAGTACATCATAGCTCCTTTATTTCCGGTCTTTTGAACCATGCGGTTTGACTTCTTCACCGCCTGTCTGGATTCCGCATCAAAATATAATTCGCCGCCAGGAAAACGATGAGCCATAGCTTTAAAAATCTCTTTTAGCTGTTCTTCCTTGAAATAGTAAAACACTCCTGCAGATATAAATAAAATACCGTCTTTGGGATGAAAGGCTACATCATCAAACCAGGAAATATCAAACAGAGATTTTGCAATGCTCGTATTACGCGAAGGATCTGGAATGAATTTCTGGCGAAATGCAATAGCATCCGGTAAATCCAGATTATACCACCGGATTCTCCCGTTATCCACTCTTGAAAATGTAGTATCCAGTCCCGCACCAATATTTACCACTGTGGCACACGGGTGTTTTTGGATGAATTTACGGATGGTATCCTCTATTCTCCGTGCCCTGACAATATAACAGATTCCACCAAATTCCCCGAAAGTTTTGGCAATGCTGCTAAAATCATAATTACAATTTTTAATTATTTCAATTGCCTCTTTATCGTTTAGTATTTCAGGATTTTTTTCACTGGCTGTTGCACGCCCCCAAAGTGGCAAAAGCATCGTACTCTGCACTGTCTGGGATCCTAATTCAGATTTCTTATTCATAATAATCTCCTCCTCTTTTTTTGCTCATCCTAATATCAGTGATTTTTTAGTTAGCAATTGCTAACTAAAGATAAAAAATTTTTCTGACTCCCTATTTATTTTCCATTTTAGATTATATTAACAATATTTAGAAGTCAACAAAAACCATGTTTATTGAAATTGTTTATCATCTAAGTAATCAGCATCTAAATCAAACCTTTTATTCCTTAACTATATTTCAAAAATTTTCCATTTCCTTTTTGATATCTTGCTTTTTTAAGAATATGGAATTTCCCTTCAAGATTTATATAAACTTATTCATAATTTACTTTTAGGTTTCATAAAATATAGAAAGTAATGATTTGGGGGATAAATAATGTCAAAAACAAGAATAGTTATAATTCAGTTAAAAGAGATAATATATACAGCAATATTCGTAGGACTTGGCATTCTGCTTATTTTGCTACTCGTCTTTATGTTTGCTCCTGATAAAGATGATAGCGCATCCCTAGACGCTGAGAAACAGTATACTGCCGGAGTATACACTTCTATGGTCACATTAAATGACACTGCACTTAATGTAGAAGTGGTAGTAGATGAAGACAATATTAACTCATTAAGAATCGTTAACATTGATGAGTCAATCACTACTATGTATCCTCTTTTAGAGCCATCTTTAGAAAAGATTGCAAAACAGCTTTATAGTGGTGTAGATATTAATGATATCGAACTATCTGAAGATAGCAAATATACTCAGACTTTATTACTCGATGCTGTGAAAGCAACACTTAATAAAGCTGTAGTTGAACAGGAATAAAGTATACATAAAAATGGGGACTTAACGTCCCCATTTTAGTTTTTTCCAATATTCATCTAACTTATTGTTCTTATAAGCTCTATAAAACTTCTCAGCAAGTTCGTACATCTCGTCTTCATCCCTTAGAAATACGGCAATATCATCTTTGGATTTGACATGAAAAAACTTTTTCTCCTTATGTTCTTTCACCCATTTGCGAAGTTTTGTTTCCCAGTCCAAGATTGTTGTTTCATCAAGCTCTTCATATTCTGTCATCTGAAATTTCACTTCTTCTACAAAATCTTCAAAATCAATCTCTATCATAAATCCTCCTAAAATATGGTGTTTCCGAATTTAAAAATGTAATTCCAATAATTCCCGGACCTGTATGAGCCCCAATGGCACACCCAACATAATTCTCAATAAAGTTTTTACAGCCATATTGCTCTGTGAGCTTTTGTTTCACCTTTTCAAGAGTCTCTTTATCATCACCATGAATCAATCCTATCGTTTGAGTTTCTAAAGCTGCACCTTTCTCACCCACGATCTCTATCAGCCGTTTTAATGATTTTTGTCGTCCTCTGACTTTTTCAACTGCTACAAGAGCACCTTTTTGATCTACCTTAATAATTGGCTTAATATCCAATAGCCCCCCGGCAATTGCAGAACCTCTGCTTAATCTTCCACCCTTATAGAGATATTCTAAAGTCTCTACAGTAAAGATATGTTCCATATGTTCACAATGGTATTTTATTGCCTCTATAATGGTTTGTTTCTCTACGTTGTTCTCCAACATTTTAAGGGCATAATATACTATCAGTCCATACCCTAAAGATGCGCATTTGGTGTCTATGATTGTCAGATCAAAATCTGGATAAGTCTCTAATAATTCCGTTTTTGCTATATTAGCTGCATTATAGGTTCCGGCAATCCCAGTGGAAAAACAGATATAGATAAGTTCGTCTTTGTTTTTTGCGTAAGGCTCAAAATTTTCTTTAAACATAAATGCATTAATATGGTAAGTCTTAACTTCTTTCCCATCTCTTAGCAACTGATAAAACTCTGATGGAAAGATAGTCTCCCCATCAAAATAATCTTTCTCATCAATTACTACCGGAGTTGGAATTACGCGTAAATCATATTCATCTGCTAACCACTTTGGTACATCGGATGCAGAATCAGTTATTATTTTTAATGCCATACTTTTACCACCTATTCTTGTATTAGATAAAAATCTATCTTTTGTATCAGATAAACCTGTACAAGCAATTTTGCCCTTGCAAGCAAACAAAATTACTATCATTCGTATTGCCATAAAATTTCATTTTATGGCCCCGTGAGCAATTCCCTTGTAAGTAAACAAAATTACTACCACTCGTATTGCCATAAAATTTCATTTTATGGCCCCGTGAGCAATTTTGCCCTTGCAAGCAAGCAAAATTGCTATCACGAGTATTATACTAGGATTGTAAAGGCTTGTCTACTTATCAGGCTTCACTGTTTCAAGTTCTTTTATCCACTCATCTGCTGATGCATCACTTGGCATTCTAAGATCCCCTCTTGGAGATAGTGCTACACTACCTACCTTTGGTCCATCCGGTAAGCAGGAACGTTTGAATTGCTGGGAAAAGAAACGTTTATAAAAGATTGTAAGCCATTTATAAATAGTGCCATCATCGTATTCTCCTGCAAACGCTATCTTAGCCAGACGATAAATCTTAGAAGGAGAAAAACCAAATCTCATAATATAATACAAAAAGAAATCGTGTAATTCGTAAGGACCAACAATATCTTCTGTTTTCTGAGAAATCTCACCTTTTTTAGGCGGTAAAAGCTCAGGACTAACCGGGGTGTCCAGGATATCAATTAATATTTCGTTTAGTTCTTCATCTGTAGCCGTTTCTGCAAAATATAAAACTAAATATCTTACCAAAGTCTTTGGGATGGAACAATTCACTCCATACATTGACATATGGTCTCCATTATAAGTTGCCCAGCCAAGGGCCAGCTCTGACATATCACCTGTACCAATAACAAGTCCATTGTATTGATTGGCAATGTCCATTAAAACCTGAGTTCTTTCTCTTGCCTGAGCATTCTCGTAAGTTATATCATGGGTATCTATGTCATGGCCAATATCCTGTAAATGGAGAAGAACAGATTCATTAATAGGAATTTCTTTTAAGGTCGCCCCTAATTTCTTAGTTAAAGACACTGCATTCTGATAAGTACGATCCGTTGTACCAAAACATGGCATAGTTATAGCAATAATATTCTCTCTCTCTAATCCTAATAGATCAAATGCCTTACCTGTCACTAACAGTGCCAGTGTAGAATCTAATCCTCCAGAAATCCCAATCACCGCATATTTACAATTTGTGTGTTCAAGCCTCTTTTTTAATCCCATTGCCTGGATTAAAATAATTTCTTCACATCTTAAATCTCTTTCGCTTTTATTATTAGGTACAAAAGGCGCTTTGTCATATCTTCTGGTTAAGTGGAGTTTTGTAATCTCACCATGATAGGAAAAAGGAATCGTAGTATATTCCTCATTATGTTTTGCCTGGTAAGTTGACTTTCTTCTTCTTTCACTGACGATTTTTCCAAGATCAAATTCCGTATATATTAATTCATTGGTAAATCGTTTAGATTCCTTCAAAATCACACCATTCTCAGCGATCATATTATGTCCGCCATATACACAATCAGTAGTAGATTCTCCTTCTCCTGCGTCCGCATAGATATAGCCGCATACTAATCTGGCAGACTGGCCTCTTAATAAGTCTCTTCTATAACTATCTTTTCCTGTTAATTCATCGCTGGCAGATAAATTGACAATTAATGTTGCGCCTGCAAGGGCATGGTGAGAGGATGGAGGAATTGAGACCCACAGGTCTTCACATATTTCTCCACCAATAATAAGATCTTTCATCTCATCACACTGCAGTAGAATATTCGTTCCAAAAGGAATTTCATAATTATCAAATTTTATCATTATCGGTTTTTCATTGCCCGATGTAAAATATCTGGCTTCATAAAATTCTGAATAATTCGGTATATGTTTCTTGGGAATGATACCAAGAACACGCCCATCTTTAACAAATGCAGCAACATTATATATATTGCCATGTTGTAAATAAGGTAATCCCACAACAGATAAAACATTCATATCCTTTGTGGCAAATGCAATTCTTTTTAATTGTTCCATGGCTGCTTGTAATAATGTATCCTGAAGGAATAAATCCCCGCAGGTATAACCTGTAATACATAATTCAGGAAATACAACTACTTTGATCTCTTTTTTCTCACATTCTTCTAAAATTTCTATCATCCGATTGGTGTTATATTCACAATCTGCAACTTTTATCTTGGGTGTAGCCGCAGCTACCCTTACAAAACCGTGTACCATATCATTCCTCCGAATTTATAACATATTATATTAAAAACAAAACGGTCGTGATCACTTCATTCTTATTATAAAATTAGTATTGCTAAAAAACAAGGATATATTTGCGCGAAGACAATGAGCCTGTGTTAGTAAGTCCTAAGATGGATCATACTCGTATGAAATCCTATCTTAGGACTTACTAACATTTGGCGACTGCCCGCGAACCTTAGAAATTCGCTTTATGAATTTCTAAGGTGGCACAGGCTCATTGTCTTCGCGCAAAAAAAGGCAGCTTACGCTGCCCTTTATCATTAGTATATTACCCCAAAATGCCGGTTCCTGTATTTTGACTCCTAGCCATAGCTAGGTGGGTTTCCGCATATATACCTCTGTCTTCCACTACATGGTGGCCTGACATAATTATATGAATTTAGGAATCCCGTATTAATTGATGTAGGTTCAAAATAGCAAGAGTATCGTACATTTCAGGAGTTCTTTTGTTAAGATTATTATATATCACCGGAAAGAATTTTTCAAGTTTTTTATTTAATTTATTATATAGTTATTTTAATCAATTTATTTACCTTTTATGTATCGAGTAGACTGTTAATATAATGCAATTGTCGTTATTAGCTGTAAGCTTTTACCATTTTTGTTAAATTGTATTTACTACATTCTTTAAACACTCATCTCTTCATAATCTTCTTTTGTTAAATTAAATTGAAAAACAAACTCAGTTCCATGATTTAATTCACTGAATACTTCTATATTTCCACCATGCCGTATCGCGATCTCTTTTGCGATGGTAAGTCCAAGCCCGGAACCTTTTGCATTCTGTCTTAGTTTGGATTTATAGAATTTATCAAAAATATTCGGAAGTTCTTCTTTAGATATACCAACTCCTTCATCTTTAATAGATATCTTTAATCCACAATCTTCCCAGATATGAATATATACAATAGAATCTTCTTTAGAAAATTTCACTGCATTATCTAAGATTATCATAAACATCTGCCTTAATCTGTCATAATCCCCATGAATAATATAAACATCTTTGTCTTTCTTCATATCCAGAGTGATATTCTTCTTCTTTCCAATCGCATTGACACTTCTTGTAATATCATCAAATACCTGAACTATATTTACTGGTTCCATCTCCATTGCAAATTCCGGATTCTGCATCTTTGATAATACCAGAAGATCCCCAACAAGTCTTTCCATACTCTTACATTCAGAAAGCATCCGTTTATAATACTGCTTTTTCTTATCTTCATCCGTTACTACATCATCGATTAATGTTTCTGCATAGGCTCTTACAACAGTAATAGGGGTACGTAATTCGTGAGATACATTCGCAAAGAAATCCTGCCTCATCTTCTCCATATTTAATCTTTCCTGCTCATTAATAAGAAGTTTATCGGATAAAATATCGATAGCTTTTGCCAGATCACCAAGCTCATCCCTAAGAGCAATCTCTGTTTTTACGTTATATTTCCCTGTTGCAAGTTCAAGGGCGGTAATCCTCATCTTTGAGATTGGATTAGATAAATTCCTTGCGAATAAAATTGCTATAATAAAAGATATAAATAAAGCTAAAATTGCACTTAAAACAATTAATGTTCTGCCAGAATTAATGGCATCCTGCTGCTGTTTTACAGGAGAATTAATTAATATGGCACCAACAACGTTCCCACCTGTTCCATAGATAGGTACACCTACTGTTAGAATTTCAACTCCATGCAGATTAGAATAACTGGCAGCATAATCTGCTTTACCGTTAAAAGCATTATTAAGAACTACTTCCATTTCTTCATTCAGCTTATCCCCTTCTAAAGAAATATTCTCTAATCTATCACTCATTGGCTCTTTCGCACTGGGATTAGAGACTGCCCATATGTCATTTGTCAATAGAATATTCTTGTTCTTCTCCACCTCTTGTAATACCTGTAAATAAGACAGACCTTCCTGGTAATCTTCATTCATTACAAATTCTGACATTCTAACAGATATATTGGAGGCTTGATTCTCTAATCTTTGTCTCACTGTATCCACAGAGCTTTGGGAATATAATCTGATAAATATGAAACCTATCAATATTGCAAAAAGTGCCAGCATAATGGCATAATATATATATATTCGAAAGAATAACGTATTATAAATCTTAAACGATGATTTCTTCACTATTCATCCCTCTAATTTTCTTCTACCTCGAATTTATAGCCAACACCCCAGATAGTTTTAATATTCCATAGTGGATGCTCCATCTTATCCAGCTTAGCGCGCAGTCTCTTAATATGAGAGTCTACTGTTCTACTATCCCCAAAATAATCAAATCCCCATAAACTGTCCAGTAAATTATCTCTGGTAAATACTTTATTAGGATTACTGGCAAGAGTCCACATTGTTTCGATTTCTTTCTTCGTTAATGAAACTTTAGCTCCATTAATATGTAATGTATATTCATCCAGGTTGATAATAAGATTACCAACATTAATTGTATTTTCAGAAATATTAGCGACTTCTTTCTTTTCCATCCTGCGCAGTACTGCTCTAACTCTCGCCATCACTTCACTTGGGCTGAATGGTTTTACTATATAGTCGTCTGCACCTATATCAAGTCCCATTATCCTTTCGAAATCTTCACCTCTTGCGGTAATCAGGATCACTGGAACATTGGATTTACTTCGTATTTTACGGCACACTTCATAACCATCTTCCTTTGGCATCATAACATCCAGTAAAACAACTGCAGGATTATATTCCTGAAATAGTTTAAGTGCTTCTTCTCCATCGGATGCAACCACTGCATTAAAGCCTTCCTTTACTGCATATGTTGACAGGATATCTGTTATGTCTTGGTTGTCATCTGCTATTAATATATGCTGCATCAAAACTCCTCCCTTTCCATACTGAATACATTATATAATATTTAACCAGGTTAAAACAAGAGGAAAGAACAGTATATTCTTACAATTTTATTACAAAATTGTTATGAAATTTATTTTTTCGTAAAATGTATAAATTGACATGTTTCTGACAAAAAATAAGTTTATTATAGCTATAACACAAGTAAATTATATGAAATTTACACTTGGAGGTAAAGTAAGATGAGCAAATTAATTCGTGATAAGTATACTTTTACCTTTGGTTTAATACTTCTATTCTTTATGTTATTATTGCCTGGTACAATAACAGCAAAGGCTGCTGATGCAGAAGGAACATCCAAAGATATTCAACTTAATGTTACAAGTAAATCCCTGGTCGTTGATACAACTTATGATATAAAAGTCTACAATTTATCAAATGATTATAAAGTGTCATTTAAATCTGATTCCTCATCCACTGCCTCAGTTGACAAAGGAGGAACAGTAACGGGTAACAAGGTAGGAACAGCAACCATTACAGTCACTGTGAAAGATGGTTTTAAAACTATTACTACATTAGACTGTCAGATAACTGTTGGCCCTCCTGCTATCAGTATTAAGCTGACAAAAGCAGAATACACTTTATTTGTTGGAGATAGAACTTCATTAAAAGGTATTTTAAAACCTGATAATACAGTAGAGGAACCAAAATTTATAAGTACAGATTCTGAAATTGCGTCTGTAAATTCTACTGGCAGAGTTACAGCAAAAACAGTTGGCGAAGTTTATATCTATGCATTCCTGGAAAACGGAAAAAGTGATTATTGTAAGATAATCATTACAGAGCCACCAGCTCAGTCTAAAGAAGAACAATCAGCGAAAAAATAATTCATAGCTGAGATTGTAAGGCATCCCCTTATTTTCTCAGCTTTTTTAATACCATAATATGGATTTAATGAAAGAGAGGTGAAAAAATGAAGATAGAAAAGATTAAAAACAGAAGCATTCTATTCACCAGAATCAATCCTGCTGAATGGAATTTAAATATACAGCTTATTATCGGGAATAAACATAATTATATTGTAGATACCGGACTAGGTTCCTTAAGTATTGCTCCAATTCTGGAGTATATAAAATATATGAATCAAGATAACAAACCGATCATTGCTATTAACACTCATTATCACTGGGATCATATCTGGGGCAATTCTTCCCTGCAAAATTCTACAATACTTGCCCACAAATTATGCAGAGATATGATTGATTCTAATTGGGATGATATGATGTTCCATAATAAGCATTATATTGAGGGAGAAGCAGTGAAATATCTTCCCAATATGATATTTGAAGAAGAGATTTATTATCCTGAAGATAAAATAAGAATTATGTATACTCCTGGTCATACCATCGATTCCATTAGTGTATTGGATGAAGAAGATAAAGTATTAAATGCAGGAGATAATATAGGTGACACCCCTGATGAGATTATTCCACAAATTGATTGTGAGAAATATGAATATATTAATACATTATTAAAATATAAAGAAATGGAGTTTGATACTTGTATCTCCGGACATAATGTGGTTTTAGATAAACAAGTAATTGATAATATATTGAAGTTGATAAAGAATATCATCTGAGTATGAACATAATATCTACCCTGAATACATATTATATATCAAATTGCGTTATATTTTAGGAGATATCGTGGAATTTCAGAAAAGTCAAACTTATCTTAACTTACAAGTGGCATTGGAGAATGAACTAACAACAAGTGGCTTATATGATCTCTATAGGAAAAGAGCTGACCAGGAAGTACTTTTAGAGGTCAGGAATGTTTTTGATACTTTTTCTATAAATGCTCAATTTATAGCAGAAAGATTACGAAGGATATTAAATGACGGAGATACCAGTACATTGCAAAACTTAATTGATGCTGCAAATAGAGAGCTATATGCAGAAAATAATATCTATAGAGAATTTTCCCGTATTGCAGTGGAAGAAGGTTTTAATGATTTAGCATCTCTATTTAATGGAATTGCAAATATTAAATTAAATCATAATATTACCTTTCAAACCCTTGCAGATGACATGGAAAATAATCAACTATTTTGCAAAGAAAGAGAATCTTTATGGATTTGTTTAGGCTGCGGCAATATATTAAGTGGAGATTGTGCCCCGGAAATATGCCCTATATGCGAATATCCACAAGGTTACTATCAATTTTACAGATATTTATAATTAATTTAGAATGGTTAATTACAGGACTAAATATAAAGGGGTAAACTGTACCCTGATAGTTAAGCACAACCTCTTTTTCTATGTCTTACTATCAGGGTATAGTTTACCTTCATAAATAAATAATTATTCTAATTCTGCTACAACTTTCTTTAATGCCGCAAGAGCATCTGCAGGTAATTTATCGAAACCGCCTTTAAATTCATCTCTTGATTCCACAAATTTTACTCTGTCTTTCATTCTTTCTACTAATTGATGCTTATAGTCTCCATCATTAAGATTCGGAACAAAACCTTCCCATTCCATAATCTCAATGTCTTCAAAATTAGCCCATTTCTTGAAGGCAGCAGTTCCTTCCACAATACTTTCTAAAATTCCAAGGGTATCTTTTGGCTGAACCTTTTTACCCATGAAATCACCTGTATTAAGAATATAACAATCTACATTTCTCTTTGCCACTAATTCTTTGAATTTTTCATAATCATGAGCCAGTTCATAAGTTCTGAATGGATTTGCATATGGTTCTACTACCAATGCGTTAGGATCTACTCCCGGAGCCAGTCTTTCTGCAGAAGTTCTCTTTGTTGCCAATGTGGCACCCATAACAGATGCAAGTTCTGCACCTTTTAATTTAAGTACCGGAGGTAGTGTAGGGTCTTTCATTAACCAGAAGATCGCATTCACTGGTTCTTCGAATTTATCCACTCTGTTTGGTGACCATAATTTAGATTTTACCGCACGGCCATTTCCATTACGGATATCTTCCGTCACAAGGACCACATTGCCATCTTCGTCTACCGTAGCGCCGCAGTTCTGTGCTGTTACTAAGAATTTATTATCTTCACAGGTCAATGGATAATCCTGAGTCTTATCAAAGTATGCCGGTTCTAATGCAATGGAAGAACCATCTTCAGAGGAGATGATGAATGCATCATCATGAAGAACCGTAATATCATATTTTCCACCATGAGCTGCATGTGTAATGGTTGATTTTCCAGAACCGGATAGACC
>NZ_RJVG01000015.1 GCF_003752155.1 Mobilisporobacter senegalensis
TTAGTTAATCGCATAACTAATTATATCAAAAAATCGCTGTAAGCTCTATGCCTACAGCGATTTTTCTTTTAGGGGAGTTTTTTTACAGCCCCTTTACTAAAATTATTATTCTCATAATTGGAGAATCTAATCTTTTGATAAATCTAGCTTATTTATCTAATATGACAGATGGAATATTCAATACCATTGCAATTTTCTCGAATAAAGAACCATTGTGACCAACACTCATTGCAAAGTGGTGGGTAGGAGCCTCTCCAAACCATTCATCCATATAGGAATCCGGATCTTTTTTAAATCTGACTGGCGTTTGGGTATTGCCAATTGTCATAATTGTTCCGTCTGTAGACTCTGCTTCTGTAATAATAAATTTCAAATTTCCATCGATGGTCTGAGTACATCCTAAAGTTGTAATGTCACCTGTTTTTACTTTCGCTTCTACAGATACACCGGTCCCTTGTTTCCCATGATATAATCCCATTCCACGAAGAATTGGTTTCCCGTTTGCAATTGCCAGATGAAAAGGACCATCATGTCCCAGAAGAATTGTCCCATCTTCATAGTCCGTTACTACGATTTCACAGAAACTTCCCCCTTTATTTACAATATCACATATTTTCATGACAAGACAAGTTTTTAAGTCCCCCTCTCCTGCACAAGGAATCCCTTTTGCAGTAAGTAGTGAATGCCCGACAATAAATCCGCCTTGTAATTTTTCATATGCTCCATCAGGTGCACCATGGTAGTAATAAGTTAATGCATCCAGATTAAATTCTTCTACTAATTTTTCTTGAGCTACAGCTACTTTGGCTGACCAGTTTAGCTGTTCTTCTGTCGGTTTCTGTGCCAAAGGATCTGCCGCTACATCTTCACTAATAAGAAAGAATTCTTCAATTTCTTTTCTTTTTTCCTTCACTTCATCTTCTGTTACTGTTTCTAACATTCTGTTTAGATCGCACATTTCAAGTACTTCAAGATGGGCACCTGTTTGTGCCTGGAACATAGTAAAGTCACTATACATATCTAACATACCGCTATATGTGTTTCCTAAGAATCCAAATCTGGCATTACTAAGACCTGATTTAACACTGGCCGCCAATACCCATTCTTCTATCTGTTTCCAGGCTTTGATTGCTTCCGGACGATTTCCTGTATCTTCTTTCGTAAGAGATATTTCAGGTGTATAATCAAGACCTAATAATCCATTAACTATCTTATGCTGGATTCCTGAGCGATGAAACGCATTGGCTAGTTCAGGCACCGGACAAGCGCCACAGTGGGCAAGCCATTCTCCTGTTGTAGTCTTCTCATAATTAATCTTTGCAGTGGGTTGAAGATTTAATATTATTGTTAATGCTTTGCATCTTTGATGTACCGGAAGTACGGATGCACTGGTCACATATGTTCCTGCATGGGCTAAGATAAGATCTACATTGTTCCCATTAAAATATTCTCCGGCTTTTTTCCCTTCTTCTTCACAATCTACAAGGCCATAGAAAAATACTTCGGCATTCATATTTTTTACTTTTTTTGATATGAATTCACCATATTCTATCATGCGCTCCCTAAGTCCGGGAAACTGTCCCCAATAATGTTTTAATCCCATGGTATATACACCGATTCTTGCTTTTTTTGTTTCTTTTAATCTCATAACAGATTCCTCCATTTATTTCAAAAGTGTTGTTAAGTTATCTAGTGATTTCATTATAATGGCACATGTATTAAAATACATTACAGAATGTTGTTGAAAAATATAAGAATATTGCTGTCAATGATTTTTCTATAAAATCACTAATTTTAAAACTTTTTTATCCTTTATAAAATATTATTGCCATGTTATACTGGATTCATGATAAGTAGATTAGACCATGAAGTTTACGGTATGATTTTATGGAGGGTTTATGAAGAGACAATTTACAGAACGGGTATCCTACGATTGGTCAAAGGATTCTATACGATTAATTATTACTCCAAGCAAAGTAGCAAAATCCATCTATTTTTATGTTCAGGAAGTTGGATATTTTAAGACTCTCCCTTCCTATTTCACAGAACGAAATAATCTAAACTCTTTTTTAATCGTCTATACTATATCCGGAAAAGGGCTCCTTCGTTATGGCAATGAAGAATTTATATTAGAACGGGGACAATGTTTTTATATAAATTGTATGGACTATCATTATTATAGTAATTTTAATAATGAACCCTGGGAATTTTTATGGATTCATTTCCTTGGGAATAATGCATTAGGGTATTATGAAGAATTTAGAAAGAATGGAGTTAATAGTTTAAAAGTTTCAGATCAATCCCTGTTTGAAAGTACATTAAGAAAGATCATAGCCATTAATACCAATAGAGATGTCACCACGGAAGCTCTGACTTCAAAGTTGATTACTGTTCTTTTGACTGAATTACTTATTGAAACCAGTACGAACAGTACAAAAAGTATTTTTATACCACCATCCATCAATGGAATCATGAAAGATATTGATAAAAATTTTATGGATTCCTTAAGTTTAGATTTTTTTTCAGATAAATATAGTATTAGTAAATATCATTTAGCACGAGAGTTTAAAAGATATACGGGTACTACGATTAATGAATATATCATTAGCACCCGCATATCTTATGCCAAAGAACTTCTTAAGTATTCTGACCTTTCCATTGAGGAGATTACTTATGCCTGTGGTATGAATTCCGAGAGTCATTTTATTAATCTGTTTAAATCGAGAGAAAACACTACTCCATTAGGCTATCGTAAAGAATGGATGCTATAAATATTGAATAACAGCCGGAACAAAAGTTCCGGCTGTTTATGACTATATTATAAAGGGTTTATGAGAGGGCAGTGATTAATTTCTTTTTGCTAAAACAGCAGCTTCATATTCTTTTACTACTTTAAACCAATCTTCTTTTTCTGGAACATTGTTGATTTCACAGAAGTAATTCCATACATCACCAAATGGATATAATTTTAATTCTTCCTGCAGCATCATCAGTTCTGTATAATTTCTTTCGTTTTGTAATTCTGCTAATTTTTTATTTGGTGTTAACATTGCATATAATAGGGCTTTTTGCATATTTCTCATGCCAACTACCCATGCAGAAATACGGTTGATACTTGCATCAAAGAAATCAAGTCCAATTAAAACTCTGTCAAGAGCATCACAGCGAACAATTTCTTTTGCGATTTCTTTTGTCTCATCATCAAAGATAACTACATGGTCACTATCCCATCTGATTGGTCTTGTAACATGAAGAGCTATCTTATCTGAGAATAATAACATGGAAGGAATTTTATCTGATACTACTTCTGTTGGGTGATAATGTCCGTTATCCAATAAGCATAAAATATTATTCTTAGCCGCATAATTCATATAAAATTCATGGGATCCAACGGTATAAGCTTCTAAGCCAATACCAAATACTTTAGATTCCACTGCTAAATGAACTAATTCCTTATCATATCCAATAGATATAATTTGATCAAGAGAGTCTTTAAGTCTTGCTCTTGGACTGATACGATCTGCAGGGATATCTTTAAAACCATCTGGAATCCAGATATTCATTAAGCATGGCTTTCCTAATTCTTTCGCAAAATATTCTGAGATTCTGATACATGCCTTACCATGATCGATCCAGAATTTTCTAATAGATTCATCTTCACTTGATAAAGTTAAACCATCAGCCTTTGGATGTGAGAAATAAGTAGGATTAAAATCTAAGCCCAGACCTCGTGTCTTTGCAAATTCAACCCATTTTGCAAAATGTTTTGGTTCTAATTTATCACGGTCTACTTCTTGTCCATCTTCAAAAATTGCATAATTTGCATGTAAATTAATTCTATGTGTTCCTGGAATTAAACTTAAGGCTTTATCTATATCAGCCATTAATTCTTCCGGATTTCTAGCCTTTCCAAAGTAGTTTCCAGTTGCCTGGATTCCACCGGATAATTCTTTGCTTCCTTCAAATCCTGCAACGTCATCTCCTTGCCAGCAATGCATGGAAATAGGTACATTTTTTAATTGTTCTAAAACCTTATCCGTATCTACGCCTAAATTTTTATAAATCTCTTTTGCTGATTCATATCTTTGTTTTGTAGTCATAATAATTTCTCCTTTTTAAAATTCATATTTTGTTATTGGGAAAGAATCAAATACACATTGTCTTGCTTCTTCAATTGTTTTAAATTCATTTGCTTTAATCATTTGTGCCAATATATTACCTATTGCAGTTGCTTCTGTCGGACCTGCATATACATCTTTTTTCGTATATTTTGCAGTTAATTCATTCAGATATCCCGCATTGGAACCGCCGCCTACAATATGAATCCGATTGAAAGTTCTATTGGATATCTTCTCAATTTCTTCTACTGTATTGGCATAGCTCATGGCAAGGCTATTATAGATACATGCTGCAATTTCACCTATTGTATTAGGAACGTCCTGATTTGTTATCTTACAATATTGTTTGATTGCTTCTGTCATATTCTCAGGAGC
Source organism: Mobilisporobacter senegalensis (assembly GCF_003752155.1). Classification (GTDB taxonomy): domain Bacteria; phylum Bacillota; class Clostridia; order Lachnospirales; family Lachnospiraceae; genus Mobilisporobacter; species Mobilisporobacter senegalensis. The sequence continues at coordinate 4,494 of NZ_RJVG01000015.1, forward strand.
CAGGAAACAATCTGCATTCACATCTACTCTGGATTTAAAATCTCCTGCTGCAATTGCCATATCACATAACTGAGCAAAAGAATAGGCATCATTTAGTTCATGTCTTACAGATTGAATCATCCAAAGGCCCATAATATTCTTTAAGTAACGGAAACGGTAATCAAAACCGCCTTCATTGGCAAAATTAGCATTTTTACTGTCTAAACTGCAATCAGCTTCCATTCTTTCAATTCCCATTAATGACCATGTCCCTGAGCTAATATACAAGTAGTCGTCATCATTTGCAGGGATTGATAGTACTGCAGAACCAGTATCATGTGTTGCCGGTAATACAACTTCGCAGTCAAATCCCACTTCTGCTTTAATAGCATCACTGAAATTACCGACCACTGTTTTTGGAGTTGACATTTTACAAAACATATCTTTGTTGTACCCCAGCATTTCAATTAGTTCATAATCCCAATCTTTTGTAATCGGACTTACTAACTGACCGGTTGTAGCATTGGTATATTCTTGAAGTTTATTCCCTGTAAGTAAAAAGTTAAAATAATCAGGTATCATTAATAAGCTTTTTGCCGCAGCCATATGTTCCGGATTCTTTGTTTTCACAGACATTAATTGATAGATTGTATTAAAGATCTGTTTTTGAATTCCTGTTCTTTGATATAAATCATCTTCAGATATGATATCATATACTAATGAATCCATTCCTTCTGTCCTCTTATCACGATATCCAACAGTATTCCCAAGAATTTGATCATTGGAATCAAGTAATACATAATCAACCCCCCAGGTATCAATTCCCATACTGGCTGGTATCTTTCCTAATTCCTTACATCTTTTTAAACCATTTTTTATCTCCACAAAGAGTCTATCAAGTTCCCAACATAAGTTGCCATTTTTCTTTACCATTCCATTTTCAAAACGGTATATTTCTTCTAAAACGATTTTCCCATCCTGAGCAGATCCTAAAATATGTCTTCCACTTGATGCTCCAATATCTACTGCCAAATAGTACTTTTGCATTTTTGACTCCTCCTTTTATTTCTATTAACCATCAACAGATAAGTCAGGCTAAATTGCATTATATTTCAGGCCATATCTGAATCAAGTTTCACTTTATACTATCATTATAAACATTTAAGCCCAAAATATAAGGACGTTATTTGATTAAAATAACGTCCTCTTTTGCGCGATGGCAATGAGCCGAGCGTCATCATATATTAAGATGAGTTCATGCTTGCATGAAAATTTATCTTAATATATGATGACATTGGGCGAAGCCCGCGAGATTTAGAAATACGTTAGTGTTTCTAAATCTTGTTGCTCGGCTTAGATTATCATAACTATATAAACATTGGGCGAAGCCCGCGAGATTTAGAAATACGTTGATTTAGAAATACGTTAGTGTTTCTAAATCTTGTTGCTCGGCTTAGATTATCATAACTATATAAACATTGGGCGAAGCCCGCGAGATTTAGAAATACGTTAGTGTTTCTAAATCTTGTTGCTCGGCTTAGATTATCATAACTATATAAACATTGGGCGAAGCCCGCGAGATTTAGAAATACGCTAGTGTTTCTAAATCTTGTTGCTCGGCCTATATCATTCCATCCATCTCTTTAAACTCCCCTCTTCAAAGGTCCATTGGGGAGTTTTCAGCGGATATACTATTTCATTGTCGTAATACCACGGATCTTCTTCATGCAAAGGATTCTTCAGAACATGAAATTCCTGAGCAGGCATAAACCCTTGTGCCAAAAGATAAGCCCGGTCTCCATTTTCCTTTACTGCGGCATCTACTACTAAGACACAATGTCCGGGACTTCCCCCTTTTATAAACATATCACCAGCCTGAATATTCTCTAACCCTATTTTTTCACTTTCTCTGTCTAATGATAACGTTCCTGCATAAATAAAAACTGTGTCCAGAAACTTTCGAAAAGTTTCATAAGAGTCATCGTAGGCTGCCGTTTTTACCCATGAAGTTTGATTCCCATTTACTTTTAAACGATTCCCATCCCTCCATTTTATATATTCCATGAGAAAATTGTTGGTAAGATGAAAAGCAATTTTATCATACTCCTCATTTGACCAGTAATATTCTGCATATATTCTTATAATGGAATCTGCGCATTGTTGTAAATCTTTCTCTCCAATATCTATATCAAAAACAGCAATGTGAACATCCTGATTATTTTTCTCATCACCATTGTATAATAATACAGGACTACCATCCCTTTTTAGGGGCAATTTTCTCATAAATGCCATAAAACTATTGTTGTCTTCTTCTGTTCTGACATAATCTTTCGGTGGAATAATCCGTGTTGCCAAATTGTTGCCCTCCGGCAAAATGGTATGAAATACTTCCACATCCTCCTGTAACATCTCTTCGTTATCTACCTGAGTGGTACTCCCATCTGTTCTAAGTATAAATCCATATTCACATTCATTTTTACCCCAATTACATAGAATCCGAAATCCACGTATGGTATTTCCCTTCTTATAATCCTCGCTGTTAGAACTTAAAAATGAAGCAAGGTTGGATTTTAGTTGAAATCTATATGCTCCATCTTCCTTCTCCAGTGCAATTATTTCCTTTGCTTTATCAGAATATTTAAGATTTCCCTCTTTCGTCAGTATATAATCCGTTACGGTTATCTTATCCGGATTATTTTCCTTAAATTCTATTTGCACCATTTCACCTAATTGAACATAAGGTATCTGATTATTCTGCTTTATAATTGTTTTGAAAACATCTTCCCTGTCATAAACTGCTCCATTCCACTCATTTAAACCAACTTCCGTATTTATCAGTTGATCTTCAATCTTTACAGTAATATCCGGTGGATTTGCAATGCTATTCTGCTCCAGATAATATACCATTCCAATAAATATTATACATAGAACTATAGCCGTAAATATACTCAAATATTTTTTATTCATTCCAATCACTTCCTTAATAAAAAAAGCAAGCATATGAATATATACCCGCCTATAAAAAATAATCAGCCACCTAACGTTATATCCTGTTTATTATACCACTCTATTGCATCTTTAAAATGTTCCGTCTTAAAATCAGGCCACATTTCATCGATCACATAAAAATCTGAATACACCGATTGTACCGGTAAAAATCCAGACAATCTTCTTGTATTTCCCCAACGTATAATTAAATCGATTCTTGAAATATCTCTTGAATGTAATTGATGTATTATTGGCATCTCCTTTGAAGACTGAATACAAGACAAATCCCATTCCCATCCGTAATTAACAAGGAAATTGACCTTCATTCCTCCTCCTGCTATATCCGTACGTCTGGTATACGGTAATAATTCTTTAGGAAAAGATTCTGACTCAGTGTTACCAACAATTAATAAAGATGTTCCTTCCATAGATATCATATGAACCGCTTCCACACATGCCTTTTGAAATGCTTCCTGCTGAATTTTAGGTCTTTTGCAATTATCGGCAGTAAAACCATAATAAGTAATTTCCTCAATCCCATACGCTTTTGCCTGTCTTAATAGTTCCAGCCCAGGAGCCAGTCCATGCTGATATCCTTCTTCTTTCCCAAGGCCCTGGCCTTTCGCCCATCTTCTATTACCATCCGGAATAATTCCAATGTGATTTGGTATTCTCAAGTAAACACATCCTTTCTATCTACTTAAAAATACTACCCCATTTATGATGAATTATTCTATGTATTATAAATCAATGATTAGCCGTTGGATGAAATGAGATTTAATGCGCGATAATAGTCCTTCTTAGACACATAAATATAAAACTCTTTTTCATAATTCAGGTTAAGTGCAAACCCCTCATAACTTAACTGATTTTTATGATTCATTATATATTTACTCTTCTTGTTTACAAACCTTGCTACATGTTTAATATGATTAGCCGTTAATATATCACTAATCTTACCTTTTTCAAATACAAGAAAACCATGATATACAACTTTCCGATTCCAAAATAACATAACTACCTCCCAAAATAATAAATGAAATAATTATTTACTCGTTCTTACTGATATAAATTTTTAAAGCTTTAATTGCTAAGATCAAACAGTAAATACTTAAGAACATTATCCCAATTCCCATTCCATAGAGAATAAGGGTGATAATTGATATTGGTAACAGATACACTAAAACACCATCTCCCATTTTTAAGATTATATTTTCCAGTTGATGCAAAAAATTCATTTTATTAATAACATTATATACCATTATACATAATGTTTCAATATTTTCCATGGAATCTATTACCAGGTCTTCTCTGCCTGGATTTTAATAGCATGCAATAGGTATTACCCGTTCATAACACCTATATTGATTTACCTACGAAAAATTTTAATATAATCCATTGCATACATAATAAGAGAGAAAATCATAAATATGACACTGAGCCCTAATAAAATGCGGACAATTGATAAATCTAAGGATGGAAAGGCAAATAATATTACCATCACCGTATCAAGGACTACAGTACAGACCTTTCCAAACCATTTGGCACCAGTCAGTTTGCGGCCGGTCTTTAAGAGCATAAGGCCAGCAATTCCCATAAAGATTTCCTTAATAGCAAATAAAATAAAGATAGGTAAAATCCCCTTGATACGGATCAATAAACATAATAGGATAGCTGCCTGCATTGCTTTATCCGCAATTGGATCAATAATTTTTCCCAAGTCAGTTATCTGGTTATAATGTCTTGCTATAAATCCATCCAGAGAATCTGTTAAAGCACATATGACAAAGATGATTGTTGCTGTATAATAGTCCCTTGGACTTTTCGCATTCACATATAATATAACAATGACCGGTATAAGTATAAGCCTGATATATGTTAATATATTAGGTATTGTAATTAAATCTTTCTTTTTAAAATTTATTCTCATCTTTTAACCCTTCCCACATGTTATTACGTATTGCAATGATACTTTTATTATATCCTGTCAAAATATAATATCCTAATAATATCTTATATCATATTTTGTTATTTTGCAAATTTCATTATAAAAAGTGCCCTCTTAATTGTTCTGAGAGGACACTCTATATATTATTCTTCTAATAAACCATTTTCTGTTAAGAATTCCTTGGCTACTACATCTGGTTCCATCTGAAGTTCATCCACTTTATAATTTAGCTCTATCATAATTTCATCATTCAGAATACTACCCAATTCCTCTATAATTGGTACAATTTCAGGATAGAGTTCAATGACCTCGCCTCTCACCAGTGGTATGGCATAATAAGGTGGAAAAAAGTTTTTATCATCTTTTAATGTAACCAGATCAAATTTCTTTAATAACCCATCTGTAGAAAATGCATCAACTACATCCGTTTCATTATTATTTAATGCAATATATCTTGGTGAACCGTCCAACCCTGTTGTATCTTTAAAATTAAAGTTATAATGCTTTATTAGTCCCGGTATACCATCTTCCCTGTTTAAAAACTCCAGTGTAGTCCCGGCTCTGAGTTTAGTTCCAACCTTTGCCAGATCACTGATTGTTTCAAGCTGATACTTCTTGGCAGTATCTTTGTTAACAGCTAAAACGTAAGTATTATTAAACCCGATTTGCTTTAACACCTCTATGTTAAATTGTTCTTTAAAATCAGATTTTACTGTATCATATACTTTTTCCATATCTGAGATAGGCGGATAATTAAGAGTGTCTCCATATGCTGTACCGCTATAATCTATATACATATCTATATCATCTGATTTTAGGGCTGAAAAACATACCTGTGTACCCCCCAAATTAATTTTTCGGTCAACCAAAATATCTGTTCTGTCTTCAATCAAATCAGAAAACATATGCGCCAGAATATGTTGTTCTGTAAAATCTTTACTGGCAATACGGATAACTTTTTGATCTGTGGTTCCATTTAAGATTGCTGAAAAACCAAATATAATAGCAACCACCAATGCTGTAAAAGAAAGTATAACTTTTTCTATTTTTCTGATTTGTATTCTTTTACTCTTAGACCCATTTATTTTTTGTAAGCTGATTGGAGTTACAAGTTTTTCAACGATTCCAACTATGAAATCCACGAATAATGCCAATAAACATGCTGGTATAGCACCTGCCAGTATCTGAAGATTATTCACAGTACGAATTCCTGAAAAGACAAGAAATCCAAGTCCACCTGCACCAATAAATGCTGCCATAGTCATAAGACCTACTGCTGTAACTGATGAGATACGAACACCAGCCATAATAACAGGAAGTGCTAAAGGAATTTGTACCCTAAATAATATCTGGAATTTAGTCAGACCAATACCTTTTGCAGCCTCAATTGTCTGGGCATTAATATTTTGTATGCCTGTAAAAGTATTTTTAATGATCGGAAGCAATGAATATAATATGACCATTACGATTGCCGGCAGTGTTCCAATCCCTAAAAAGGGAATCGCAAATCCTAATAATGCCATACTGGGTATTGCCTGAATAATATTCGCAACTCCCAGAATTGGTTTGTTTAATTGTTTTACATAGCTGATCAATATTCCCAATGGAACACCTAATAAAATTGCAAATCCTACAGCTATTATTGTAAGTTTAATATGTTCCAGGGTCAAAGATAATATCTGTTCCTTATTTACAATCACATATTCTATAAAATTCATGACAGCATCCCCTCCTCTGTGTCAATAAATTGTTGGCTCAAGGTTGTCACGAGGCTGCTTTTCGTAATTAGTCCAAGTAGCCTTTTATTTTTGTCCAAAACTGGTACTGTTGAAACATTATTATCTTCTACCAGTTGTAATATATCGATTATGGAATCATTTGGCTCAACACTTATAAGATTCGTTTCCATAACTTCATTCACTTCTTTAGAACGGTCTAACGTTTCTTGGATTTTCTTAGCATTAATGATTCCCAAGAGTTTTTTTGTTTTGCTTTCCACTACCATTAAACTATCCACCTTGTTAGAACGCATTTTTTCTAAACATCTGTTTAAGGTCAGGTTACTTAAACAACTAACCGGTGAATCCAGCATAATATCCTCAGCCTTAATAAATTCTGGGGAAGTCCAAATTCTGTTCTTACCAACAAATTCTGAAACAAATTCATTGACTGGATTCTTCAATATATTTTCTGGTGTATCATATTGCAGTATTTCACCATCCTTCATAATACAGATCATATCAGCTATTTTAATCGCCTCATCCATATCATGGGTTACAAATACAATTGTCTTTTTTAAGTGAGATTGCAGATCAATTAACTCCTCCTGAAGCCCCACTCTTGTAATGGGATCTAATGCAGAGAAAGGCTCATCCATTAAAATAATTTCAGGATCCGTGGCGAAAGCTCTTGCCACTCCTACTCTTTGCTGCTGTCCTCCACTAAGTTCTGTAGGATAACGGTTAAGAAACTCTTTTGCATTAAGTCCCACCATTTCCATAAGTTCCATGGTACGCTTTGTAATTTCATCTTTATTTTTCTTTTCAACCTTAGGAATAATCTCAATATTTTCCTTAATTGTCATATGTGGAAATAAACCAGTCTGCTGGATTACATATCCCATATTACGTCTTAATGCAATCACATCTTTTTTCTCAATATCCTCTCCATTAATAAATATCTTACCTGATGAAGGCTTAATTAAGCGGTTGATCATTTTTAACGTTGTTGTTTTACCGCAACCGCTGGCACCGATAAAAGCTACTAAGTGGCCTTTATTAATTTCAAAGGATATATCTTTTAATACTTTTTTATCTTTAAATTTCTTTGTAATATTCTCAAATTTTATCATTATACTACCTCCTCTATCGTTTTAAGTAACAACTTGTCGTAATTATGAAGTTGTTACTAATGTGTTTTTATTATAAAGGGAAATAGTTTATTTGTCAAATTTCCAATCATATACAAAAAACCTTATGTCAAAGTTGATTTTCTTTAACATAAGGCCGATTATAATTTCCTTGTTGATTTTTAAATATTTTGATTTATTGGATGAATAAAATTCTGTACCCGTTCCAGACAATTGTCATCCCCTACAAAATAAACTATATCTCTTTCTAAAAATAAAGCATATGGACCAGGTGACATAATTAAAGTATTGTCTCTCTTAATGGCAATAATCGTCGCTGCTGTATTATGCCAGAAGTTAACTTCAGATATGGTTTTATTAAGGTGGGGACATTCCTTGATTATTTCAATTTCAAATGGAGTAAATGGATTGATATATCGAAATTTATCTGTTTTTTCAATAAATTTTGACAGACAATGATTAAAGTAATCCAGTTCTTTCGTTTGTCTGTTTATACTCTCTGTTATCTCTTTTTTTAAATCATAAACCGTCTGGATGTCATTATATTGATGTACGAATTCTAATGCTTTCTCATAAGACTTTATCATAACTCCACTACCTTTGGTAGTTTCAACAATATCAAGGTCCGCTAAGATTCCGATAGCTCTCCTTGCTGTTTCTGATGATACTCCATACTGACTGGCCATAGCTGATCTGGCATATATTTTCTCACCCACAATATAATGTTTTTTTGCTATTTTAGAAGCTATATCCATTGCAATCTGCTGATACCTTGGATTTGTTATATTAACTTTCTTCTCCATTTTATTCTCCTAATCACGTGTATAATTTACTCATTTTAACATAATTTTATTGGAACCACAAGAAAAGGGCATTACGTCTCGCAGTTTTCTTCCTAAAAAGAACGACCTATTGAAAATAGGTCGCTCAAAATTCTATTCTTATATCATGAACAAGTTCATGATCTTGTTACATTCGCCAAATGCTTCGCGCTTGGCTCATTACTTTCATTATATCATGAACAAGTTCATGATCTTGTTGCATTCGCCAAATGCTTCGCGCTTGGCTCATTGCTTTCATTATATCATACCAAGAGTTTGAACTGCAGACTCTTTTACTATAATACTATAATGTTCCTTAAGATAAGACATATATATTTTTGATAAATTTTCTTCCTGACCATATTCATTTAAGAAATAAATCCTATCTTCTATCTCTTCTTTGTCATTCTTAGAAAATACCAGATAGTATTTTTCATTATCATTATCTTTATAGAGAGTATTTCTACCCTTAAATTCTTTTAATAAAGAACTTACTTCCATAACGATTTTCAGATTGTCAAATGAATATACAATATACGCAGTATTCTCGTCTAAATCAGTATTCTTTTCTAAGAGTTCTTTCTCCTCCTGTTTTGTAAGGGTAACAATAATAGAGCCTTCAAAGGTAACAATTGCTTCCATCATAATTCCTGAATCTTGATATGCATCTCCATATTCTTTACTTACCTCTTCCATCATATCAGAAAAAAGACTATGCATTTTTTCTCTATTATGGAATAATTCAATGATGTTAGTATTTCTTGATTTTATGTCATCTTTATTTATTACACATCTAACTTGATTTTCATTAATTTTTGTTACTTTCATATTCTCACTTCCTATATTATAAAAAAAGTTAATTGTTCTAAATAAATCATTATAATTAATAAGAGTTTCATATTTTATCACATGGTCAGACTATTAATTTTAGGTAGAACCATGTAACAGATCTCATCTGTCAGGATATCAATACTTGTAGTATTTCCCATACAGGCTGCACCACATATGGCATTCCCTATCATAGCTGCATTTACTTTTAAAACATTCTCTGCAATATTAACTTTGCAGTTTTGTTTTAATCTGTGAAACATAAATTCTGATAATGTCAGCTTCATTTTATGTTCTACCAGTAATTTTGTTGCATCATTATATTGAGAACATTTTCCCTCCATCTCTTCAAGATATTCATATAATGATATCGTTACTTTACGAATAATAGTTTCGTTAATATCATTATTCTCACCAAGTGCAGGATCTAGTATCTTTTGAAAGGATTCATTCACTACTTCTTCAAATAGTTCATCCTTATCACTAAAATGTGCATAAAATGTAGCTCTATTAACATCCGCTTCTTTTGTAATATCTGTAATGGAGATAGACTCATAATTTTTTAATGTTAGAAGTTTACCGAAAGACTCTATTAATAATTTGTGGGTCCTACGCACCCTAGGATCTTCTTTTTTAATATTTAAACTCATTTTCCCATCTCACTCTTCCAACATATAATATAGAATCCACCTGAGTCAAGTGCAACTTAATTCAGATGTGATTGGACCATAATACAATTTAACCCAATTATCAGATAAATATAAATTTTGAGATTACTGCAAAATTATATCTATCTATAAACACATTATACACAACAGGTGTTGTTTTTGCAATATGTGTATTAAAAATATTTTAATAATAATTCTTAAATTTATACTGATAACTTCTAATCTCTTTCTACATAGAACTCATTGACTTGATTTTTATAGTTGATTATAATTACTTAAAATGACATTAGGAGGAATCAGTATGGATTTTTTAGAGGGAAGCGTTTTTATTTACTTGTTTATATTCCTGGGCAAGATTTTAGAAGTAACAGTAGCCACGGTAAGGGTAGTTTTAATTAATCGTGGTGAGAGAGAAAAAGGAGCTGTCATAGCCTTCTTCGAGATTTTATTATGGTTATTTATTACAGGTACTGTGCTGGCTGGTTTTCAAGAAGATATTATTCGGGTAATTGTCTTTGCTATAGCTTTTGCAGTAGGTAATTATTTAGGATCCTGGTTAGAAGAAAAACTGGCATTCGGTCTTAGTTCCATCCAGGTAATTGTCCCTGAGGGAGAAGTAAGTGATGAATTAGTAAAAACACTTAGATCCAATGATTATGCTGTTACTATTTTAAAAGGCTCAGGGAAAGATGGTGTCCGGGATCTTATGGTACTTCACCTTATGAGAAAAAGAATTCCTACTGCTGTCAGCCTTATTAAATCCAGTTTAAATAATGCAGTCATTATAGTGAATGACGTGAAAGTAGCTCATGGTGGATATATAAAGAAATAATAAATACAAAAAAAGGTAGATCTTATTTTTCTGCGATCTACCTTTCATTTATTTCGTAATAATTAACCTGAATTTGATTTTACAATCTGGATTTAAAATCTTCATATCCAAACGTTTTAATAACCTTCATACCTTCTTTTTTGCTATAATAAGCAATGGAAGGAAGATTTACTCCATTAAAGGTATTATTTTTAACCATAGAATAAATAGCCATATCACAAAATACCACTTTATCACCAACCGTTAATGGCCTCTGGAAGGAATAGTCTCCAATAATATCTCCTGCCAGGCAGGTCGGTCCTCCAAAACGATACGTATATGGATAATCTCCTGGCTCACCCGCATCAATGATATTAGGTCTGTAAGGCATTTCTATCACATCCGGCATATGACAGGCAGCTGATGTATCAAGAATTCCTAGTTTCATTTCATTTTCTGTTATCGCCAGAACTGTAGATACCAGGAATCCTGTATTTAATGCTACTGCTTCCCCTGGTTCTAAATAGACTTCTACATCATATTTATCCTGAATATAATTTATACAGCGGATAAGGGTTTCTACATCATAATCTTCTCTTGTAATATGATGTCCGCCACCAAAATTAATCCATTTCATTTGCTTCATGTATGGACCAAACTTCTCATCTACAACCTTGATAGTACGTTCCAGAGTATCCGAGTTCTGTTCACACATGGTATGAAAATGCAGCCCATCAATTCCGTCTAACTCATCTGGTTTAAAATTCGCCAGCGTTACTCCAAGTCTTGAATGAGTAAAGCAAGGATTATATATGTCCGTTTCGATCTCAGAATATTCTGGATTAATCCGGATACCGCATTCAATATGCTTATTAGTCTTTTTAATTCTATCTTTATATTTTCCCCATTCATCAAAGGAGTTGAATACAATATGATCACTATATTTCATAATATCATCAAAATCCGAATCAATGTAGGCTGGTGAAAAAGTGTGCACTTCTTTTCCCATCTCTTCATATCCTAATCTTGCTTCATGAAGTGAACTTGATGCCACCCCATGAAGGTATTTTCCAATAAGCGGATATAATGAATACATGGAGAAAGCCTTCTGTGCTAAAAGAATATGGCAGCCTGTCCTGTCTTCTATGGATTTTAACAGTTCTAAGTTTTGAATTAGTAATCTTTCATCAACTACATAACAGGGTGTTTGTACTTCATTAAAATTCATTGGTTACTCCTCTAATAAAGTTGGTGAAAAGCTTTCTTTCCAAGGTAATCCCCATTTATTTAAAGCTTCCATAAATGGGTCTGGATCAAATTCTTCTATATTATTTACACCAGGTTTTTTCCATTTACCAGTCATGACCATCATTGCACCAATCATAGCAGGTACACCAGTTGTATAAGAAATTGCCTGTGAGCCTACTTCTTTATAACATTCTTCATGGTCACATACATTATATACATAGTAGGTTAATGGTTTTCCATCTTTCACACCCTGCATAATACAACCAATGTTTGTTTTACCTTTTGTTCTTGGACCCAGGGATGCTGGATCTGGTAAAACTGCTTTTAAGAATTGAAGTGGAACAATTTGCTTTCCTTCGTATTCAATTGGTTCAATAGATGTCATACCTACATTTTCTAACACTGTAAGATGATTAATGTACTTTTCTGAAAATGTCATCCAGAAACGAATCTTTTTAACACCTTTAATATTAAGAGCAAGGGATTCTAATTCTTCATGATGTAATAGATAGATATCCTTTGGTCCTATTTCAGGGAAATCATATACTTGTTTAAATTCAAGAGGCTCTGTTTCAACCCACTTTCCATTCTCAATATAACTTCCTTTTGCAGTAATTTCACGAATATTGATTTCCGGATTGAAATTAGTGGCAAATGGATATCCATGATCTCCGGCATTGGCATCCAGGATATCAATGTAATGAATTTCATCAAAATAATGTTTCATTGCATATGCACAGAATACACCAGTAACCCCAGGATCAAATCCACTGCCAAGTAAAGCTGTAATACCTGCCTTTTCATATTTTTCTCTATATGCCCATTGCCATTTATATTCGAATTTTGCAGTATCCAGTGGTTCATAATTGGCTGTGTCCACATAGTCTACTCCAGTTGCCAGACAGGCATCCATTATAGTCAGATCCTGATATGGTAATGCAACATTGATAACAATATCTGGTTTAAAAGAATTGATTAATTCTATTAGCATTTCCGTATTATCTGCATCCACATAAGCAGTGGAAATCTTCGTTTTTCCACCCTCTAATTTTTCTTTCAACGCATCACATTTTTCTTTTGTTCTGCTTGCAATGCAGATTTCTTCAAACACCTCAGAATTTTGACAACATTTATGAACTACTACACTGGCAACTCCACCAGCGCCAATAATTAACGCTCTTCCCATGAAAAGTCCTCCTTTGTTTTATATTTAAATAGTATTAAAGTTTCACTTTATTCCGATTGCTAATAACAGCTCTCTGAGTATTTTACATGCAACTGCAGTTGATACACCACTATGGTCATATGCAGGTGATAATTCATTCACATCGAAAGCTACTATGTTAAGCTTTGATGCTAAGCGTATTGCATCTAATAGTTGTAAGAAATTCACTCCTCCTGCTTCCGGAGTTCCGGTTCCAGGGAAAATACTTGGATCAAGGACATCCAGATCAATCGTCAGGTAAACAGGTACCTTCTGTAATTCCTGAACAACTTCTTCCAATCCATTAAAATCAAATTTATTGGTAAAGATATGATCTTTTGCCCAATCAAATTCACTTCTTTCTCCAGAACGAATTCCAAATTGAAAAATTCTTTGATCACCTGTTAAATCATAGCATCTGCGCATAACTGTAGCATGGGAAAGTTCTTCACCTAAATAATCCTTACGTAAATCTGCATGTGCGTCAAAATGTATAATATGAAGATTATCATATTTCTTAGTAACTGCTCTCATAGCGCCTAGTGTAACCAGATGTTCTCCACCAATCATTCCCGGTATTTTACCATCATCTAAGATTCTTTTTGTAAATTCCTCAATTTGGTTTAATACTCTGGGTGTATTGCCAAAAACCAGTTCAAGATCTCCACCATCAAATACTTCTAAATCCTCCAGATCTTTATCCTGATATGGACTATAGGTTTCAATTCCAAAAGATTCACTTCGCATTACCTTGCTTGCAAATCTTGTACCTGGACGAAATGAAGTAGTGGAATCAAAGGGGGCTCCAAAGATAACAATTTTTGATTCATCATATTCATTATCACAACCAATAAATGTATCTATATTTCTATTCATTTTTATTCTCCAACAAATCTTTTACATAGTTAGGCAATGCAAAACACCCTTTGTGAAGATTTGTATTATAATATTTTGTTTTTATTCCTAATTGGTTCCAAGCTTCTGCATTTAAATCTTTCACAGGATCGTAAACTTTTGAAGCAAAGCCAAACATCCAATATCCAGAAGGATATGTTGGTATATGTGCCTGATAAACTCTGGTAATCGGAAAGAATTCGACAATTCGTTCATGTGCCCGTCTCAATGAATTCGCATAATTTTCATAATATGGACTCTCATGCTGATTTACTAAAATCCCGTCTTCTTTCAGTGCTTTAAAGCAATTACCATAGAATTCTTTAGTAAACAGACCTTCTCCCGGTCCAAAAGGATCCGTAGAGTCCACAATAATTAAATCATATTCATTTTCAATGGCTCTGACGTATCTCAGTCCATCTTTGTAATGTATAGTAACACGGGGATCCTCTAACTTACATGCGGTCTGAGGCAGGAATTCCTTACATACTTCCACAACTAACTTATCTATCTCAACTAAATCAATATGTTCAATGGTATCATATCTGGTAAGTTCTCTAACAGTACCACCATCGCCGCCGCCAATTACTAAAACTTTCTTTATCTTTGGATTTGTTGCCATAGGTACATGGACTATCATATCATGATAGATGAATTCATCCTTTTCTGTTAACATCATTAAACTATCAAGTGTTAAAAATGTTCCAAATTCATTTGAAGTCATGACATCAATCTTTTGGTATTCGCTATTACCAGAATATAATTGTTTGTCTACTCGAATGGAAAAACGAACATCCTTACTATGTTCTTCGGTATACCATAATTCCATAATCATCACCTCTTCTTTATTCTATCTATCAGTCGGGTGTCAAAGCTTGAAGTTCCTTGATGAATATCAGTTTATCATTTATTCATTGGCTGCCTTTCCTTCAAGTGGTAACTTCCTTAATGAGCCATAAGCTGAGAAAACGCACGCATAGGGCGCACTTTTTCTCAATGTCTCACACGGAAGCTTGGCAACCACTTTCAGCCGGTCGACGCCAACCAAATAAATGATAAACTGGTATTCTTTCTATGATTTTCAAAGGCTTTGACACCCTCTTCCTATATATCTTCTAGTATCTTTAGTAAAATTATACAGTATTTTTGTATATTATATTTAATTTAATATTACATGTACAAGTATTAAAATTATATTGTTTTTAACTGTGTTATTTTATTTATATATTTTTATTATTATATTACAGATCAGATCGTCACTAATATAATATTTTTAAACAAATATTAGTAATACAATAATAAATATAATCATCTAGTCACTTATATTACGATATTGATATATTCTATATTAATATCCTGAGTTCCGGTTAAGAAACAGCCTTTTTCTTTTGCATAGGCAATATAATCTAAGATTTCCTTCGTTATTCGTTCTCCTGGAGCCAGGATTGGGATTCCTGGTGGATAGCACATAACGAATTCACTACATATAGAACCTTCACTATCTTTCATAAGAACAGACTTTTTGTCAGTATAAAAAGCTTCCTGAGGTGTCATGGCAACACTAGGATTAATATATTCATGATCGAACATTCCTGCCTTATCTTTACAATAAAGTCTTTTTATTTCAGATAAAGAAGAAATGAGGCGCTCAATGGCAAGGGGCTTATCTCCTACTGATATGATTGCTAATATATTACCAATATCACCAAATTCTATCTGGATACCGTAGTCATCCCGAAGGATGTCATATACTTCAATTCCGGCTAACCCAATATCCCTTGTATGAATAGACAGTTTTGTAGTATCGAAATCATAAACCGTATCTCCGTTGATCAATTCCCTGCCAAAAGCATATAACCCGCCTATTTTATTAATTTCTTTTCTCGCATATTCTGCCATCTTGACAACATTTGCAAAAATCTCTTGTCCATTAAGAGCAAGATTTTTTCTTGAGATATCAAGAGATGACATTAAAAGGTAAGATGCACTTGTTGTTTGTGTTAAGTTTATTATCTGCCTTATATAGCCTTTACTAAGTTCATTATTGATAAGTAAAAAAGAACTTTGGGTTAAGGAACCCCCAGTCTTATGCATACTGACTGCTGCCATATCTGCTCCAACACTCATTCCTGAGGCAGGTAGATCTTCATTAAAGTAGAAATGGGTCCCATGTGCTTCATCCACTAAAACTAACATTTTATGTTCATGTGCAAGTTCCGTAATTGCCTTCAACGGAGAGCAGATCCCGTAGTAGGTTGGATTATTTATCAAAATGGCTTTTGCATCCGGATTTTCATCAATCGCTTTTTTTACATCATGAATTGACATACCAAGAGGAATACCAAGTTCTTTATTTACACCAGGATTTACATATACAGGTACTGCACCGCATACTACAAGTGCATTAATAGCACTGCGGTGTACATTTCTAGGCATAATTATCTTATCCCCTCTTTTACATGCTGCCATAACCATGGCCTGTACCGCAGAACTTGTACCATTCACCATAAAAAAGGCATGTTTTGCTCCAAAAGCATCTGCTGCCAAGCTTTCCGCTTCTTTAATCACGGATACGGGGTGACATAGATTGTCAAGGGGCTTCATAGAATTCACATCTACAGTTAAGCACTTCTCCCCTAAAAAATCAGTAAGTTCCTTATTCCCCTGTCCTCTTTTATGACCAGGGACATCAAAAGGAACAACTCTCATTTTCTTATATTTTTCTAAAGCCTCATAAATTGGGCTCTTATTTTGCAATTCTTTATTCATTTATTTTCAGTCCTAACTAATATATATTGCTTCCGCTAAAAATTTCTATCATCTCTCTACGCAGATTAGATGTTATCTCAAGTCTTTTCTTGGGAGCTAATTCATATACATCCGTATTAAATAAATAATTCTGTAAATCTATTTCCTGAATTAACATCTTTGTGTGAAAGATATTAGATTGATACACATTCACATCAATGGCATCATATTTTTTTAGCGTTTTATCATCAATATAGTCCTGAATTGATGTTATATCATGATCCATAAATAATTTTTTACCGTCTAAATCTCTCGTAAACCCACGAACTCTATAATCAATTGTTATTATATCTGAATCAAAACTTCCTATTAAATAATCGAGTGCATTTAATGGTGATACTTCTCCACACGTAGAAACGTCAATATCAACACGGAACGTTGCAATGGAATTGTCTGGGTGATATTCTGGGTACGTATGTACAGTAACATGACTTTTATCCAGATGTCCGACTACACTATCCCTAAGTTGCATAAGATTTTCTTCACCAGAATGAAACGCTTCATTTATCTCATGAAGAGCCAGAGCTTTTTCTGTAATTAAAATAGTTACACTTGCCCCTTGGGGATCATAATCTTGCTTTGAAACATTGAGTACATGTGCCCCAATCATCTCAGTAACATCGCACAAAATATTGGTTAATCTCTCTGAATTATACTGTTCATCAATATAAGAGATATAATCCTTTTGTTCTCGCTCACTTTTTGCGTAGCAAACATCATAAATGTTAAAGCTTAACGTTTTTGTGAGGTTGTTAAAGCCATAAAGTTTTAGCTTATTCTCCAACCCTAACATCACAACCTTTCTCGAATTTTCACGAATTCAATATTACTACATTTTATTAATAATAGCAATACTAAACTTTAAGATTAGTATTATCTAATTTTTATTTTTTGGAACCATCCTATTATTTATTCATAAAATATTAATCTAGAAGGCTATTTAAATCAATATTTTACTAGATTTTTAGCACACAGCAAATGAACTTTCGATATTTTATGTCGAAAAAACATATTTAAACTAGGAGGGAGTCCTATGTCAATTAATGATACTATCTTAATTATAGGTGGTGATCTTCGCCAGATTTATATGGCCAACATTTTAATAAGTAAAGGCTTAAATGTTGTTGTGTATGGCCTGGATCATCCAACTCTTGATGTAAATTGCAAAAAAGCGAAATCATTGAAAGATGCTATAAATATGGGTGATATTATCATTGGCCCAATACCGGTTACAAGAGATAAGACACATATTTATGGGAAAGAAGAGAAAAAAGACTTAAAGCTTTCAACTTTATCAGAAGAACTTCATAGCGGCCAGTTTTTTATTGGTGGAAACATACCTGCCAGCCTGGTACAGATTTGTAATGAAAAGGAGATACTTTATTATGATTTAATGAAAGATGAACAAATTACCATTTTGAATTCAATTGCTACTGCAGAGGGAACAATATTTGAAGCAATCAAACACAGCACGATAAATCTTCATGGTAGTAAATGTCTTATACTTGGATATGGCAGATGTGCCACTGTACTGGCCAAAAAACTTTCCGGACTGGATGTGGATATCACTATCTGTGCAAGAAGGCCAGAAAATTTAGCCAGTGCAAAGAGCTTTGGGTATGAAGGTATATTACTTTCTCATTTAAAGGAATATATCTCTGATTTTGACTATATCATTAATACTATACCGTCCGTTGTTCTATCAAAAGAATTACTGGAACTCCTATCTCAGGAAACAACAATTATAGATATTGCTTCTGCCCCTGGTGGTGTAGACTATGATTATGCCAAAGAAAATAATTTAAATGCTCACCTATGTCTTGGACTCCCTGGTAAGGTAGCGCCAAAAACATCTGCTAATATTTTAGTGGATGCCATCTTCAAGATTATAAAAAAAGGAAGTGAATAATATGACTCTTATAAATGCAAACGTAGGTTTTGCTCTTACAGGATCATTTTGCACTTTTGATAAAGTATTTATTGAATTAGAAAACCTTATAAATGAAAAAGCCAATGTAACTACTATATTCTCTAACACCTCCCAGACTACTGATACACGATTTGGGAATGCTAAGGATTTTATTGATAAAGCTTACCTCTTAACAGGTAAACAGCCAATTACTACAATAAAAGATGCTGAGCCAATTGGTCCAAAAAGCTCATTCGATGTTATGGTCATAGCTCCATGTACTGGCAATACCCTGGCAAAATTAGCAACAGGCATTACTGACACCCCTGTTCTTATGGCTGCAAAGGCTCATCTAAGAAATTTGAAACCTTTAGTTATTTGTCTGGCAAGTAATGATGCATTAAGTATGAATCTTAAAAATATAGGAATTCTTTTAAATGCAAAGAATATTTATTTTGTACCGTTTGGTCAGGATAATTATAAGGATAAACCAAACTCTATGGTTGCCCATACTGAACTGATTATCCCAGCATTAATAAGCGCATTGGATGGAAAACAGCTTCAGCCAGTGATTATGTAATAGCATAAATGTAGTGCCCTTTTTAAATTAGTGAGTTTATCATTATTTTAGGTAAAAAAGCGTGTGATTATTATCCACCAGAGACACGGTCTCTTGATGGATTAATAATTCACACGCTATTTTACGACCAAAAGACCAATTATATCTTTAAAGTCACATTATAATGTTTCAACCAGAAATTCGTCTGGATTAAATAGGCATATAACTGTGGCGTAGCCATTAGCTGGCCAAACCATGGTCTGCCATAATCCGAATTACCTTCCATTAATTTATGAATGGCCTCATGATCGATTAACATATGAATTGGAGCCGAATCGTCACTCATAATCTTTCTTAATTCTTCTTTTAATAAATTCTCATATTTTGGATCATATGTCTTTGGGTACGGGCTTTTTTTACGATTTAAAACCTCATCAGGTAAAATACCTTTCACTGCATCTTTAAGAAGCGCTTTTACTTCATTATTATGGTATTTATACTCCCAAGGAACATTATATAAATACTGAATTAATCTATGATCCGCATAAGGAACTCTTACTTCAAGCCCACTAGCCATTGTCATTCTATCTTTTCGATCCAGTAAAGTGGTCATAAACCATGATGTATTTAAATAACTGATTTCTCTTTGTCTGGCTGGAAGTTTACTTTCACCATCTAATTTTGGTACTGCTCTGATTGTCTTTTGATATTCACTTTGCACATAATCATCCAAAGGTAATACTTTACGAAGGTGAGGTGAAAGGATACTCTTTCTATAATCCAGGTTCTTAGACCATGGAAATGCGTTAGTATTATAGGCTTCTTCATCACGAAACCATGGATAGCCGCCAAAGATTTCATCCGCACATTCTCCTGATAAACATACCGTATGATTCTTCTTTATCTGCCTGCAAAAATATAACATGGAGGAGTCAACATCGGCCATTCCAGGCAGATCTTTCGCAATGACTGCCTCATACAAAGTTTCATATAAGGAATGATGATCACATTCTAAATAAATATGATTTGAACCAATCGCATCTACCATAATATCAACAAATGGCCTGTCTTCCGTTGGTTGAAAAGAGGACGCTTTAAAGAATTTGGTATTTTCATTATAATCAAAAGAATAAGTATCTAATTTCTTTCCCTCTTCTTTTAATACATTAGCTGCCACAGCAGATACAACACTACTGTCCAAGCCACCAGAGAGTAATGTACAGATAGGTACATCACTGACCAACTGTCTTCTTATTGAATCTAATAATAATTCTCTTGTTTTTTCAACAGTCTGCTCATAATTATCCCTATGTTCCTCAGCTGTTAATGACCAGTATGAATATAATTTCATCCCACTATAATCAATAATTGCAGCATGACCCGGCATGACTTCATTTACACCCTCATATACACCACAACCAGGAGATCTTGCCGGACCTAATCCAAATATTTCACAAAGGCCATACTGATTGATTACTGGATGAATGGAAGGATGTTCAAAAAGTGCCTTTATCTCTGAGCCAAATACCACCTTTTGATCTACGACAGAGAAAAACAATGGTTTTACTCCAAATCGATCTCTGCATAGAAAACAAAGTCTATGAAAGCTATCCCATATTGCAAAACTAAAAATACCATTAAAATATTTTGGACAATCAGTTCCATACTCAATATATGCAACTAAAAGAACTTCTGTATCTGATGTAGTATTAAAAGTATAGCCTTTCCTTCGTAAGTCCTCTCTAATTTCATCTGTATTATACAATTCTCCATTATAAACAACTGCGTATTCGTATCCCTTCTCTATCCTTTTCATTGGTTGAACACCGCCAAGCAGATCAATGACGGCAAGCCTTGTATGTGCAAAAGCAACATGTTCGCTGATATAATGACCTGAGTCATTGGGTCCTCTGTGTTCTAATGTCTTACCCATTTCTATTACTATATTTTTATTCTTGGTATACTCATTATTTAAGTTCTGTGTAAAGTCACAAAAACCAGCTATTCCGCACAAAAAAACACCTCCCAACTAAAATTCAGATGTGATTCAACACATCTGAACTAAGTTTTATTTTATATATTATTATATATGAAAAGTGCTTAAATTATGTGAATTCTGGTGGAACTTATCCAGAGACATAGTCGCTGCCGGCTTTCTTTTTTTAAGGTAGTCTTACTGCCTAGTCAGCAGACAGATCTAATTTTAGCTGAATCTCTTCCTCTGCTTCAATCTTAAAATCTTCAACTTTTTCCGGATTTATGATAGGAAGATCTTCTAAGGATTCAATCCCAAAATATCTTAAAAATTCTTCGGTAGTACCAAATACCAGTGGTCTTCCAGGTGCATCCATTCTTCCTACTTCACATACCAAGTTATACTCAATTAATTTATTTACTGCATGGTCACATTTTACTCCACGAATCTTTTCAATTTCTAATTTTGTGATTGGCTGCTTATATGCAATGATAGAAAGAGTCTCTAATAAGACATCCGACAAAACATGTTTTTTGGGTACGTGGGTAATCTTAATAATAGATTCATACATAGATTGTTTAGTGCACATCTGAAATGCCCCATCTAATTCAATAATCTGTATACCTCTCTCTTCAGATTCATATTGATCCATCATGCTGCGGAGAATCCGACGTACCGTATCTTCATCATGCTCTACTGCAGCAGCAATTCGACTAAGTTCCACTGCTTCTCCCATGGTAAATAATATTGCTTCTATAACAGCCTCTAATTTCTTTATCTCCAAAGTAATATTCCTCCCAGTTTTAAAATTGCGAAAATATTTATTCCTTAGTTGAATCACCATTTAATGAATAAACTACTCCAAAAGCAATTCTCCCATTGGCTCCAAATTACTATTATAAGTGATCCGTATATCGTCAAATATATTATCCTGAATAATATTGATACGGCCCATTTTCATCAACTCTAATACGCCCAAGAATATAACAATAATTTCCATTTTGCTGTTCTGCTTTTCCAGTAATTTTCTAAAACTAAAGTTTTTATGCTGTACACCATAAGCTTCTATGTATAAGATCTTATCTGAAAGGTTGATTTCCTCTTTCTCTATTTTTCCGAATGTACTACGAATGGGATCAATTTTATCCACTTGCTTCTTCATTACCGATTTAAATATATCCTGTAATTTAGCAAGTGTTAAATCATTTAACAGATCTCCAATATTAACTTCTTCCTTATAACCAGCAATCTCATCTGGTATTGTAGGTTCTTTGAACATCAGTTTGGAGGCATCAATCTGCTTATCCTTAAGCTCATCAGAAACATATTTGAACATCTTATATTCCAACAGACGTTCTACGAGTTCTCTTCTTGGGTCTTCTTTCTCTTCCTCAGGTATATTCTCATCCTGTGGCAAGAGCATCTGAGATTTAATATTTAATAAAGTGGCTGCCATTACAAGGAACTCACTCATTACATTCATATCTTTTGTATCCATTGCTCTCACATATTCCATATATTGTTCCGTTATTTCTACAATTGGAATATCATAAATATTAATTTTATCTCTATCGATCAGGTGCAATAAAAGGTCGAGCGGTCCTTCAAATGCCTGTAGTTTCACAGCAATACTCATAGCTTGTACCATTACCTTTCTTAAAGTACAATAAATAATTGAATAATAAAATTACTCATATTAGGAATAATTCGAAATACAATAGCTAATATTAAAATCATTTTTATCAGATAATCATTTCGAATAATGGAAAAATATTTACCAGGTGACTTACCTGCAATAATAAGTCCAAGATCAAAAGTTGATATTGGTATTAAATTTACAAATATCATATTCATACTTATAACTGCTATAAACTGAAATAGATAGTTTGGAAAGTTCTTGATCACCCATTCTACTGTTGTAGAATATGAGAATGTATCACCAATCGGATAATAAATTTTCCAAATGGTAATGCTGAATAAAAATATAATAAATAATGATATCAACCCTGTAATCCCCAACATTAAATTAGTTTTCTTTTCTTTGATACGATACATATAAGGCTTTGAGAACCCTGTTAATGTTGTAATACATAAAATCAAACCAATTGGATCAATGTAATGAAATAATTTATATATTTTTCTTCTTATATTTGGACTTTGATTTTTATTCTTTAAATTATACATGATTGACTTTGGCAATTCATGTAATATCATAACCAGTATTCCTGCGATTACCAGTGTTACTAATTGCAATATCTGTTCTTTCATATATGTCCTTTCTTATATAAGGCCTTAGATTCTTACTTCCTCAAATGAAGGGCTGAAAGATTCCTTTCAACCCTTCACTTATATATTTTACTAATTAACAGACCATTTATCAAGTTAAACATTACAGATAAAAATCCGCTATTGTTTTCCTATTAAATCAATCACGACCAGCTCCGGCAGATTAAAAAGACGCAGTTTAATCGTATGGGCGCCAAGTCCTCTTGACAAGATCATAGTAGAAGAGCCTTCCTTAAATTCTCCATAATCATATTTGGGGAAAAATTTATATTGAGGAGAAATGACTCCTCCAAGACCGGGAATACGTGCGATCCCCCCATGGACATGTCCTGATAAAACAAGATCTGCTCCCCATTTTACATAGTCTTTAAAATACATTGGATTGTGTGCCAGTAAAATAGTAAATTTATCCATATCCGGTTTTTTTAAAGATTCTTCCAAGTAAGATACACTCATCTCAGGCCGGTTAAATTTACGGTAAAAGTCTATGGATATATCTATACCTGAAACTATGATATTCTCATAATTTTCCGATTCATTCACAAGAAATTTAACATTTGATTTTTTTAATTTATCTTCGTATTCTTTGTATGAGGACTCCCATGTAAGAGGATTTAAACTTAATTTTTGTTCATGATTTCCTTTGGAATAAAAAACAGTATACTGTCTGGCCAGTTCTTCTACCAGTTTTAAAGCAACTGTATTATCTGCCTTCGGATGTCCTACCAGCATATCACCTGCTATCATAATAACATCAGGCTTTGAGTCATGAATTGCATTTAATAATTTTTTATTGTTTTTACCAAATGAATTATTATGTAAATCACTTAATAAAATGATTCGTTTTCCCTGAAAATTGGCAGAAAATTTCTCTGATGAAATAGTATAATGTGTAGTACTTAACATTTTATTTTCAAATATCATACGTATTACCAATATAATCAGTAATAATATCAATATATTGTTTAACATAAAGTGCCCTCTTTTTTCTATAATGAGACCTTGATTTCAATGCTATTTAAATATATCCAATTCTTTCGTTTCTGTCAAACGAATCTTGCTTCCCCTGGATCTTTATAATTTTATGTGGTTCATAAATTTACTCCCCTATAAGTGATATCATTGATTAATAACACCTACAAGGGAGTACTTTTTATTTTTTGATAAAGTAATAATCTAAAACTTTAACAAAATAATCTTTATATGATGCTTTCTCTATACTTTCTGTGGCTACAATTGGTACACTTCCAATGGTGCTTCCATTTAAAGAATAAGTAACTTCTCCTACCTTATCACCAGCTGCAATCGGTGCAACTATTTCTTCATTTATGGTGACTTCTTTTGTGATATCTTCTTTTTTCACACCTTTTAGGCAGATATATGAAAATGTCTCTCCAACTTCACAATTCAGAGTATCTTTTACACTTTTCTTGATTTTTAATGGCTCCAGTTTTAGATCCTTATTATCATCTGCAAATACACTGCAGTTCGCAAAGCCATAGTCAAGAAGTTTAGAAGCTTCACTAAAACGGATTTTATAGTCTGGAGCAGCCATAACAACTGCAATTAAATCCATACTATTTCTTTTGGCGGTAGCTGATAAACTATATTTTGCCAGTTTTGTAGATCCTGTTTTTAATCCTGTGATTCCATCATAAGTACGGATTAATTTGTTGGTATTGGTTAATCCAAATTCAGTTTTCCCTTTTTTTGTTGTATGTACAAAGGTATCCATCCAAATAGTAGAAAATTTACTTACTTCCGGATGGTTAATAATCAATTCCCTTGACATTAGGGCAACATCATAAGCACTGGAATAATGATTATCTTCATCCAGCCCGCATGCATTTACAAAATGGGTATTATTCATTCCTAACTCTTTTGCTCTTTCATTCATTCTGTTAACGAATTCTTCCTCAGATCCTGCTAAAAATTCTGCCATTGCTACCGATGCATCATTTGCACTGGCAATACTAATACATTTAAGCATAGTTTCTACCGTTTGGGATTCAAAAGGTTCCAGAAAAACTTGAGAACCTCCCATAGACGCAGCATGTTCACTTACCGATACTTCATCTGTTAATGATATTTTCCCCTCTTCTAATGCTTCATAGATTAATAGCAAGGTCATAATTTTTGTAATACTTGCCGGCCTTAACTGTTCATCTTTATTCTTTTCATAAAGAATTTCTCCTGTAGAACCTTCAATAAGAACAGCTGCTTGTGCTGTAATATCTAAATTGGGGGTTTTTGCAGTTCCTTTTTCTTCTGTCGATTTCTTATCCGATTCCTTTGTACTATCTCCACCCGTATTCTGTTCCTCTTCTGTTTGTTGTATCAAATTCCCATTCATAAGGCTTTTTGATTGTACTACATCTGTAGAAAACAAAGAGAACAATAATACAATAATGCATAATCCACAAATAAGCTTTTCATATTTTTTCATATCATTCACCGCGAACTATTTATTACTATATTTTATAAGGATATATAGAATTTATACCATTTATTTTAATTACAGTTCAGCCATGCAGAAAGTGCTTACAAATTGCACATGAGTGCTTGCACGCTAAGTGCGGTTTGTAAGCTACTTTCTATATGGCGCTCTGCCTAAGCGAGGTGCAGCAAAGCGAAACCCCGCTTAGGGCTGAACTGTAATACTTTACTTTACAGTTACGATACAAGTAATCTTAATTCCTTTTACTTTGGCAGTTACTGTTGTCCTCCCTTTCTTTACCCCAACAACCTTTCCAGAACTGCTGACTTTAACAATTCCCTTATTCTTACTCTCCCATTTTACATTACTCCATGTACCCTTAATTTTGAGTTTTTTTGCTTCTCCAATAGAAATACTAAGATTTTTCTTATTGATATCAATAACTTGTACCCTGCATTTAAAAACACGGCCATCCACTTTTGCTTTTATTACTGCCTTTCCTGCCTTTTTAGCGGTTACTTTCCCAAGCAAATTCACATCAGCAACCTTAAAATCAGTAGAAGAATAATCTACTCTCTTATTGATGGCGATCATGTATAGTTTTTCACTTTTTCCTTTTTCCAGTACAATGTCATCCTTATTTAACCTCATTTCCAATGGGGTATAGTATTTTTTCTGATAGAAAAAAAGAGTGTGAGGATAGATCAGGATTCCGATTAATAGTAAAAGCATACTAAAGAATAACATATTCAATAGTATGCTTAAATTTTTATTGCTCTTTTGATTCTGCTTGTTGTTCGACGAGTTATCCATATATACATCCCCCCGTAAGATACTCTCTTACCTTATCTTATGATGTAAATTATGGAATATTCCATTCTCATTTTAAATATACTTATTTTTTACATTAAATATACTTTAGTTATATATAAATATATTTATATTATAATTTAGGCTAACATCATTCGGTCATTGGCAAATTCCCCACCGCTTGCCATTTCAAACTTCTCAAGTAAATCTTTCACATGAAGATTCTTTTTTTCTTCTCCGGATATATCGTAGATAATCCGTCCTTCGTGCATCATAATCAAACGGTTTCCTAAACGAATGGCATCTTTCATATTATGAGTTACCATTAATGCTGTGAGCTGGTTCTCATTAATGATCTTTTCTGTCAGTTCCAAAACTTTGCTTGCCGTTTTGGGATCAAGGGCGGCAGTATGCTCATCTAATAATAATAGTTTTGGTTTTTGCAAAGTTGCCATAAGAAGAGTAAGAGCCTGTCTTTGACCACCGGATAATAATCCGACTTTTGAAGTCAGCCTTGTTTCAAGACCAAGATCCAAGGTCTGAAGAGCTTCTACATAATTATGTTTTTCTGCCTTTGTTATTCCCCAGCTAAGTCCTCTTTTTCTGCCTCTTCTATATGCCAGAGCAAGGTTTTCTTCAATCTCCATATCCGCTGCCGTACCACGCATTGGATCTTGAAATACCCTCCCAAGAAATTTAG
This sequence comes from Mobilisporobacter senegalensis, assembly GCF_003752155.1. Lineage (GTDB taxonomy): Bacteria > Bacillota > Clostridia > Lachnospirales > Lachnospiraceae > Mobilisporobacter > Mobilisporobacter senegalensis. Next base: position 32,236 of record NZ_RJVG01000015.1, read on the forward strand.
CTCTTTCATGTTCGGGTTTTGTTGATATATCTATTCCATCAAGAACTATGGAGCCTGAATCAATGGGATATACTCCCGCTATCATATTAAGAATTGTTGATTTTCCTGCTCCATTGCCACCAATAATAGTTACAAAATCGGTTGGTCTTAGTTCTAAATTCATTCCATTTAATGCACGCTTTTCATTAATCGTACCTGGATTAAATGTTTTATATACATTACTAATTGATAACATGCTGATTTACCTCCTTTTAGTTATAGGATCTCATTTTCTTCTTCATGGCTCTTTGTCTGTTAAATTCAGGTACAGAAAGTGCAACTGTAACAAGTACGCCAGTTAATAACTTCATATCATCCGTTTTTAGACCCAGTTGAAGGACAACAGCTATAATGATTCGATATAAAACAGAACCAATGACTACGGACATTAATTTATAAGCAAATGAAAAACGTCTTCCAAACAATGCTTCTCCAATTACAATAGAAGCTAAACCAATTACAATAGTTCCGGTTCCCATGCCAACATCTGCATATCCCTGGGTCTGGGCTACCAATCCGCCGGAAAGTCCTACCAGACCATTTCCGATTACAAGACCTAAAATCTTCATAACATCAGTATTCCCACCAAGGGCCCTTACCATATCTTCATTATTGCCAGTCGCTCTGATTGTGGAACCTATTTCAGTACCAAAGAACCAGTAGAGTATACCTATCGTTGCAATGGTAAATACAATACCAACAAACATTGTTACCCATGCATTAATGTTATAAATGGACGTAATGGACTCTGGTAAAATATTAATAATCTTCGTAATGATCGTATCCACTCCTAATAATGGAGTATTTGCCTTCCCCATAACCCGAAGGTTTATGGAGAACAAAGAAATCATGGTCAGAATACCGGAAAGGATCGCCGGTATTTTACACTTTGTATGTAAGAGACCAGTTACGGCTCCTGCTGCCATTCCGGATAATGTAGCTATTATCAGACTTAAGAATGGATTCCAACCGAACACAACCGTAAGTGTAGCGCTAACTGCACCCCCAAACGCAAAACTTCCATCACAAGTCATATCTGCATAATTTAAAATTTTAAATGTAATATATACGCCCAATGCCATTACGCCCCATATAAGTCCTTGGGATATGGCACCTTGAATTGCAAGTATTATACTAACTATATTAATACTCATAGAGTCCTCCTTAATTGCTGTAAAGTCCTTTTTAACTTATTACTATTCTCATTAGAAAACGATGATAGGGACAGACTTAAATGTAAGGCTGTCCCAAATATTCCATATCAGATCATTCCTAATTCTTTCATTAATTATTTGACTTGATCTTTAAATTCATCTGGTATGGTAATTCCTAATTCTTTTGCTAACTCACCGTTAATTAGAACGCTAAGTTCTGAATCTGATAGATATTCAATTGGCATTTGTGCAGTAGTCCCTGTGCCTTCAAATATCTTTACAGCCTGAGCTGCAGTTAATTTACCAAGATTATAGTAATCAATACCATATGTAGCAAGACCGCCATTGTCGACCATTCCGCTTTCGCCGCAGATAATAGGAATTCCAGCTGGTTTTGCAACTAATGAAACTGTCTGCATACCGGAAGCAATTAAATTATCTGTTGGAGCATAAATTGCATCCACCTTACCTACCAATGACTGAACTACCTGTTGGATCTCATTTGAATTTGATACACTTGCATCCACTGTTTCAAGACCCAGTTCTTTTGCTGCTTCTTTTGCCATTTCAACCTGAATCTCTGAATTTACTTCACTTGAACTATAAAGCATTGCTACTTTTTTCGCCTCTGGAAGCAATTTTGTCAATAAATTCATCTGTTCCTTTACCGGTGTTAAATCGGAAGTTCCAGAAACATTACCACCAGGTGCTTCATTAGTCGCAACTAATTTTGCAGATGCAGGGTCTGTTACAGCAGTTACTAAGATAGGAATATCTTTTGTCGCATTTGCAGCTGCCTGAGCGGATGGAGTTGCAATTGCTAAGATAAGATCCACTTTATCATTCACAAATTTTGTAGCAATGGTATTTGCATTGGATTGATCTCCCTGGGCATTCTGATAATCTATCTTAATGTTCTTTCCTTCTTCATATCCAGCTTCCTTTAAACCGTCAATAAATCCCTGATATGAAGCATCCAGGGCGTCATGCTGCACTAATTGATTCACGCCAATTTTAAATACTTTATCTGTTGTAGAAGCTTCCTCCTCAGCATCATTCAGGACATCTTCTGTTTTTGCCTCTGAACTTGTAGCTTCACTTTCTTCTTTTGAACTACATCCTACAACGGATGTACCAACAATCATTAATGTTAAAAAACATGCAATTAATTTTTTGGAAATCTTCATCCTATCTCCTCTTTTCTATGATTTTGTTTCAGTGGTTAAAAGCATTAATGCTTTAATGTATTAATGCGTTTATTTATTAAAATATACATCATTTCGAGAAAATAGTCAATAAAAATATGAAATAATTTTGCTTACATCATGTTCATATCAGAATGTCCTAAGAATCAGATTTGTGATATAATTGCTTGACTTGTTTGGCTTCTTGATATATCATGAATTTTAATATTTTAATACGAAGATCCGTTTTATCTACCAGATGATTTATCAAACATAAAGGAGAAGAGAGCATGAGTTTCAAATTTTTAAAAGAAGCAATCACACCAGAAGATTTAATCAAAGAATATCCCCTACCAAAACATTGTGTGAAAATAAAAGAAGACAGAGATGAACAAATAAAAAATGTGTTTACCGGTGAATCAGATAAATTTTTAGTCATTGTGGGGCCTTGTTCTGCAGATAATGAAGATGCTGTTTGCGACTACATAACCAGACTGGCTAAAGTACAGGAAAAGGTTTCTGATAAGATAATGATCATTCCACGAATTTATACAAATAAACCCAGAACTACAGGGGAAGGTTACAAAGGGATGGTTCATCAGCCAGACCCTGAGAAAAAACCTAATCTATTAGAAGGTCTTTATGCAATGCGCAAAATGCATATTCGTGCAATTGAAGAAACAGGTCTTACTGCTGCGGATGAAATGCTTTATCCTGAAAACTGGCCATATGTTGAAGATATCTTATCTTACGTTGCCGTAGGTGCCCGTTCTGTTGAAGACCAACAACACAGACTTACCATAAGCGGTATGGATGTTCCGGCAGGTATGAAGAATCCCACCAGTGGAGATTTATCCGTAATGCTTAATTCCTGTGTAGCCGCCCAGGGAAACCACACTTTCCTATATCGAGGCTGGGAAGTGAAAACTACCGGAAATCCTTTGGCTCATACTATTTTAAGAGGTGCTGTGGATAAGCAGGGACAAAGTATCCCAAATTATCACTATGAAGATCTGATTCAGCTTTACAATATGTACAATGAAAGAGATTTACAGAATCCGGCAACGATTATCGATGCAAATCATGCAAACTCCAACAAAATATACCGTGAACAGATAAGAATCGTAATGGAAGTACTGCACAGCCGTAAATTATCCTCTGAAATTGCATCTCTTGTAAAAGGTGTTATGATAGAAAGTTATATTGAAGAAGGAAGTCAAAAGATATGTGATCGTATTTATGGTAAATCAATTACAGATCCTTGCCTGGGTTGGGAAGATACTGAAAAATTAATCTACTCCATTGCAGATAACGTATAAAGTAAAAGGAGCTGTCTCTTTTTCAGTCTTATAACACAAAAAGATCTATGCTTTCCCTTCATACACAAATTTAAGGGAGAGCATAGATCTTCTTTCTATTCTTCCTAATAGTTTTTAACAGACGCTTTATTAGAAATATCTGGCCATTTTCTGTATTATAAAACTATTTATATATGCTTCTGATAAAGCACCAATTAATATGATTAAAAACAGTATTAATATTGTTGGAACTTTTTCAAGAATTATTTTTGCTTTTCCTTTTTTATTCAAAGGTACTCTAAAATAAAGGTTCGTGCACAGATGATATCCTTGGATAAGGGTTATTAATGCAACGGGGAAATAAATTAAATATTGGGGGAAAATATACAGTAAGAAAAGAAATATTCCTTTGACTCCAAATTTAAGTACTGATACCGCAAGCAAAAATCCTGTGCTAAGCCCTGAATATCCCACAGAGAAAACCATATATGGGATTCCAACTACAGTTACTGAAAAAATCCAGAATAGAAGATATTTTTTTAAGTTATTCCAGAAAATATACCCAAATAATTTTCCGTGATCAATATCTAATACATAGAGCTTATCAAAATAGCCTTCTCCAAAAATCTTCATATCTTTAAAATATGCGTCTTTAAATACATTTGCCCCAATTGCTCCAAGTAGTACTCCTACCAAAAATACCATAACTGCTATTTTTATAATATTTGCATCTTTTGAAACACCATAACGTATCTTCATGCTCCTACCTCTATTGTTTTCATTATTATCATACAACATTTTCCATATAACTAAACATATGAGCCAACCTTTAAAAGTATACTTCAATGGTACAAACATATAAAATTGTTTTCGTATAACAGAAAAAGCTCTGCCAATCTTGACAGAGCCTTTTATTATCAAGTGAAACTTAATTCATCTTTTCTTTGTATGCCAGTATACCTGCAATTGTCTTTGCATCTTGAATGACACCCTCCAGAATCAACTGGGTTAATTCATTTATAGAATATCTTTCAATATTAATAAACTCATCTTCATCTAAATTCTGCTTGGTTGGAATTAAATCAGTTGCATAATAAATCCCTATAATTTCATCACTATAAGCAAATGCCGGATAAATATCAATAAGATGTTCCACATGGTCAGATGCGTATCCTGTCTCTTCTTCTAATTCACGAATCGCACAAATACGTTTGTCCTCTTCCCCATTAGTCCCTCCGGCGGGGATTTCTAATGTGTAGCGCCCAGCAGGGCTTCTATACTGTTTCACCATAATTATCTTACCATCTTTATCTACCGGAATAACAGCAGCCGCACCATTATGGTGTATATAATCCCATTCTACAATTCTTTCATTTGGTAATTGCATCGTATCAGCATAGAACTCTACAATCTTACCTTTATGTATGAGTTCTCTTTTCACAAGTTTGTAATCAGACATATCTTACCGTTTCCTTTCTTTCCATTCTACTTCTTCATCTCCTGTATTCTATTAAAACATTGATCTGAAGCTTTCATAATCGCATTACGAAATCCATATTCTTCTAAAGCCGCAACTCCTGCAATTGTAGTGCCGCCTGGAGAACATACCTGGTCCTTTAATTCTCCTGGATGCTTTCCTGTTTCAAGAACCATCTTTGCTGCACCTAATACAGTCTGGGCAGCAAAGGTATATGCTTTATCTCTTGGAATCCCATATCTGACTCCACTATCAGCCAATGCCTCTATAAACATATAAACATAGGCAGGAGAACTGCCGCTTGCACATATGACTGCATCTAATAATTGCTCTGGCACTACCTCATATTTACCGATGGAAGAAAATAGCTTGTCAACCACTGACTTTTCATCCTCAGTATAATTACCATTGGAATAGCAGACTCCTGACATCCCCTCATTCACCAGTGCTGGTGTATTAGGCATAGCACGGACAATTTTTATATCTTCTCCTAAACTTGTCTTTAAATAATCTATACTTATTCCCGGAGCAATGGATATCACAACATGACCTGGACTAATCTTATCTTTAATACTATCTAATACAACATCATAAAACTGGGGCTTTATGGATAAAACTATATATTTACACTGTTCTACAAGTGTAGTATTATCATGTAGATAATTTACTCCCTTTTGTTCTTTCACATATTCCAGCCTTTTTCCATTCACATCAGTAAATGTTAGTTCTTCCGGTTCAAATTTTTCTAATGCTCCGCCAAGCATGGCGTAACCCATATTACCAATTCCTATAAACCCTATTAATGCCATATTCCAACATCCTTTCTATTACAAATATATTTCTTTTTAGATTTCTAAATATTTTAATTGATATATAAATTATTTTCAAGTAAAAAAGGAATATAAATCCTTTGATCCTATACTTAAGTAGTATAGCATGATTGAATTTATATTCCTATCTATTTTATTTTAGTGTATTAACAAAGTTTTCAATTCTGCCTAATCCCTTTTCAATTTGCTCAACTGAAATTGCATAAGATAAACGTATATGATCATCAAATCCAAAATCTTCACATGGAATTACTGCCACATTATAATCTTCAATTAAAACTTTCGCAAGCTTATCTACTGTACCTATCTTCTCCCCTTTGTATTCCTTATTTAGAAGTTCAGATATATCTACAAATAAATAGAACGCTCCTTTTGGTTCAAGGGCTGATATAAAAGATATATTTTTAACCCTATTATACATATATTCTCTTCTTTTGTTAAACTCATCTCTCATAGTATCTACAGTATTCTGAGGTCCAAGTAAAGCTTCAACTGCTGCTTTTTGTGCAATTGAATTTGGATTAGAAGTTTCATGACTTTGAACGCTTCCCATTAACTTTGCAATTTCTTTCGATGATCCGGTATATCCGATTCTCCATCCTGTCATAGCATAGCTTTTTGCTAATCCACTGCAAGTAATGGTCCTTTTATATATTTCATCATTCAGTGAAGCAATACTTACATGTTCTTCTCCGTCATATACAAGATATTCATACATTTCATCAGCAACAACGTAAATATTTTTTCTAACAGCAACTTCTGCAATTGCTTCTAATTCTTCTCTTGTGTAAATCATACCTGTAGGATTACTTGGTGTATTTAATATAAATGCTTTTGTTTTATCTGTACAGGCGTCTTCTATCTGTTGAGCCGTTACTTTATAACCCTGATCCTTCTCTCCACGAATATAGACAGGTACACCATCAGCTAATTTTACGATTTCAGGGTAACTTAACCAATAAGGTGCTGGAATAATAACTTCATCTCCATGATTTAAAATAGCTGAAAATATATTGGTCAAAGAATGCTTACCACCATTACTGATTACAATCTGATTTGGATCATAATGTAATTTATTAAAAGATGCAAATTTTGCACATACCGCTTTTTTTAATTCATCTGTACCGGATGCTGGAGTATATTTGGTAAAACCATCGTGGATTGCTTTAATTGCGGCTTCATTAATATTGTCAGGAGTATTAAAATCTGGTTCACCTGCCCCGAATCCCACGACATCAATCCCTTGAGATTTTAATTCCTTTGCTTTAGCTGTGATTGCTAATGTTGAAGATGGTTTTACTGCCATCGCTTTTTTTGATAATGTTAATGCCATTACTCAACACCTACCCTTAATTATTCTTTATTTTTATATAATTACCTTACTAATTTTATTATATTCCTTATAATTTTGCAAGTTATTATTTTGAATGATTCTTATTATTAATTTTAATTAATCAAAAATGCAAGTTTTACATCAATTGAAGTCGTTATTTAAATTATTTTTGCAAGTTTAATTTCACAATATTGCATTTTTCATATGCTTGTCCATTTTAGGATCATATAAAAATAAAAGAAAGAAGAATGTGCTCTCCTTTCTTTTATTTATCTTATTTCTTATATTGGTATTATTTGATTTTTCTGGGGTGGTCCCTCTTTTTGTGATGATTTACTTTCTTCTCTTGGCACTTCCACTTGTCTTGGTTCACCTGTCTCATCTATGAGATATACTTCTACATACAGTTCCTTGTTAACTCTGTCATCATAAGCAACAATTCCTCCCGTTAGGAGCGTATTTGCTGTTTCTACACCTAATTCTCCCATCTCAAACGATTCTTGTGCTATGGTGCCTTGCATTAAACCTTCCTTAATCGCCTGGATTGCTGAGGGTTCTGCATCAAACCCAATAACCATTATTTCTCCCTTTTTGCCTGCTTCATTAATGGCCTGGACGGCACCTAAGGCCATTCTATCATTTTCCGCAAATACCACGGCTAAATCGTCTCCAGACTGACTTAGAATTTTTTTCATTGCCAAATAACCATCTATAGGATTAGAATTACCTGGCAGTTGTGCAACAACATCATATCCGGCATCAAGCATTACATTTCTAAATCCTTCTCCCCGCCGGCGGGCATATATGAATTTTTCTTCCACCGTAATAATTGCAACATTTTTGCTTGTCAGGTTATGATCTGCAATTAATTCCAAGGCATATTCTCCAGCCAGTACCCCACCCCCAAAAGAATCAGAGACAATGAAGGCGTCTATATCTGCACCATTATAACCAGTATCCAGGACAACAATTGGAATTCCAGCCTCTCTTGCCGCATCAGATACAATACCCATTGCTTCAGGCGTAACGGGTGCTATTACTAATGCGTCAATTCCTTGTTCAATCAGGTTAATTGCTCCTGTAATCATCTCTGCAGTACTTCCCCTTTCATCATGAGGTATTACATCAATTCCAAGTTCTTCCGCTTTCGCTAAAACTCCATCCTGTATTGACTTATAAAATTCTCTTGATGCTTCATTAACAGACCAACCTATAGTATATCTCTCTTTATTTCCCTCATTCTCTGCTATATTTTTACTGGTTTCTACGCTTGATATATAAGTATCATCCTCAGTTTTGTCCCTTTTACAAGATACAAGAAAGAGCATCATTGTTAATATTAATGTCCTAAGGGTAAATCTAATGATTTTTCTCGTTTTTCTCCCTCCATATAAACTATTTATAAACAGTTATAAGTATAGTATCTCTAAAAAATATGCTTTCCGTTTTTTAATTATACCGACCCACAAAAAAAGATGACCGAATCCTCAAATAATAAATTAAGGATTTCAGTCATCTTACATTAGTATTAATTTTTATTTCGCATAGTCTGTAACTCTGGACTCTCTTATAACATTAACTTTGATCTGTCCTGGATATTCTAAATCATTTTCAATTTGTTTTGATAAGTCTCTAGCAAGTAATATCATTTCGTCATCAGATATCTGTTCTGGTATTACCATAACGCGAATCTCTCTACCTGCTTGAATTGCAAAAGACTTATCGACCCCTTTAAAGCCGTTCGTAATATCTTCTAATTGTTTCAATCTGTTGGTATAAGTTTCTAGCGTCTCTCTTCTTGCACCTGGTCTTGCTGCAGAAATCGTATCTGCTGCCTGTACTATACAAGCGATCAATGATTCAGGTTCAACGTCTCCATGATGAGACTCTACCGCATTAATTACAATCGGTGATTCTTTATATTTTCTACATAAATCAACGCCGATTTGAATATGTGAACCTTCCATATCATGGTCTACGGATTTACCAATATCATGTAATAAACCTGCTCTTTTTGCTGTTCTTACATCAACACCGATTTCGCCTGCTAATAAGCCTGAAAGATGGGCAACCTCGATGGAATGTTTTAAAGCATTTTGACCATAACTTGTCCTGAACTTCATTCTACCAAGTAAACGTACAAGTTCTGGATGAATTCCGTGAACACCAACTTCTAAAGTCGCCGCTTCACCTTCTTCACGAATCATTGTTTCTACATCCTTTTGCGCTTTTTCAACCATTTCTTCAATTCTTGCTGGGTGAATTCTACCATCAACTATTAACTTTTCAAGCGCAATTCTTGCAACTTCTCTTCTGATTGGATCAAAACTTGATAGTATTACTGCTTCTGGAGTATCATCAATAATTAAATCAACACCAGTCATAGTTTCTAAAGTACGAATATTACGTCCTTCTCTACCAATGATTCTACCTTTCATTTCGTCATTAGGAAGTTGTACTACAGATATTGTAGTCTCAGCCACATGATCTGCTGCACATTTCTGAATTGCTGTAACAACATAATCCTTTGCTTTTTTGTCAGCTTCTTCTTTTGCTTTGTTTTCAAGTTCTTTTACTAATATTGCCGTTTCATGTTTTACTTCATCTTCAACAGTTTTTAAAAGATAATCTTTTGCTTGTTCGGAGGTAAGTCCAGAAATTTTCTCTAACTCCTGTAATTGTCTTGCATGAAGTTCTTCAGCTTCACTCCTAAGTTTGTCAAGCTCAGCTTCTTTTACAGAAAGCTTAGATTCTTTCTTTTCTAGTGCTTCAGTTTTTCTATCTAATGTTTCTTCCTTAGTTAATACACGTTTTTCATAACGCTGTAATTCAGCTCTTCTTTCCTTTGTTTCCCTCTCAATTTCATTCTTAGTCTTTAGTGACTCTTCCTTTGCTTCGAGTAAGGCCTCTCTTTTCTTAGTTTCAGCTGTTTTTAAAGCTTCATCTATGATTTCTCTTGATTTTTCTTCCGCTGTTCCTACTTTACTCTCATAAGATTTAATTCTGTAAAATATAGCAAGCTTCCAAAAAACTAGAGCAGAAATTACGAAGGTACCAAGAATAGCAACTACTATTTTCATTAGTTCTGGCACAGGAGCACCTCCTTATTTAGTTTTCATTGTACGTATACAACATATAAATTTTATACTGTTTTGACTAAGATGTCAAGTATCCTTACAACGTTTTTATGCAATTCGCTAATTTTCATCAAAAATAGTTCCCATTCTATGTGAGAATTATTAAACTTATACATATTTTATAGAAAATGCATGATATCATCATAGGAAAAGCCTTTTCTACATAAGGAAGCAATCAGTTTTTGTTTCTCTTCAAAGGATAAATTCTCTGGATTATCTGTCTTTTTGTGGATTGCTTTTTGTAAAGCTACCTCATCACTCTCCAATTCACTCTCAAAGCACTCCTCTATTAGATTTTTGTCGATTCCTTTTTGATATAATCCTGCCTGAATCTGCTTCTTACTTTTTGTAGATTTTTTGGATTGAATATAATTACTGATATATCTCTCATCATCAATATAATGGTAAGACTTAACGTATTCTATGGTACGTTTGATAATCTCATCTGTATAATAAGCCTGTTTTAGTTTGCTGCCAAGCTCTGCTTCTGTTCTATCCATATATTTTAGGATTGCTAAAGCCTTCTGTTTTGCTCTTCGGTAAACTGTATCTTCTATGATCTCATGATAAATATCCTCGCTAATATCCTCATTTTCCACAATATTATATCTTTTTATATCTGAAGTATACAGCATAAAACTATATTCATAATCAATATATACTTTATATCTTTTTTTATCTATCGTTTCTAATCTAGTAATCATCATAAAAAAGCACGTCCTTTCTTCAGTAAAAGGACGTGCATATTACTATTCCTCATCTTCCACAGAAGATGCTTTTAAAGTCACCGAATCTTCTAAATTAAATTTCTCCCTGACTTTCTTCTCAACTTCATTAAAGATATCTGGGTTCTCTTTCAGATATAATTTTGCATTCTCGCGTCCTTGACCTATCTTTGCATCATTATAAGCATACCATGCTCCACTCTTAACAATGATTCCTTCATTCGCTGCAAGATCAAGCACATCCCCTTCTCTGGAGATACCCTGACCAAACATAATATCAAATTCTGATTCTTTAAAAGGAGGGGCTATCTTGTTCTTAACTACTTTAATTCTCGTTCTATTACCTACAATCTCTCCACCTTGCTTTAAAGCTTCAATTCTTCTTACATCCAGACGGATGGAAGAATAAAACTTAAGTGCACGTCCGCCTGTTGTAGTTTCCGGACTGCCAAACATAACTCCAACTTTCTCACGGAGCTGATTGATAAAGATTACGATACAATTAGATTTGCTAATTACAGCGGTTAACTTTCTAAGTGCCTGTGACATTAATCTTGCCTGCAGACCAACATGACTATCTCCCATATCTCCATCAATTTCAGCTTTAGGTACCAATGCCGCAACGGAATCCACAATAACGATATCAACTGCACCTGAACGAACCATTGTCTCTGTAATCTCTAATGCCTGTTCTCCGTTATCTGGCTGGGAAATATATAAATTATCAATGTCTACACCAATATTCTTAGCATATGCAGGATCAAGTGCATGCTCTGCATCAATAAATCCAGCGATTCCGCCTCTCTTTTGAACTTCGGCCACCATATGTAAAGCAACTGTTGTCTTACCACTTGATTCTGGTCCATATACTTCTATTATTCTTCCCTTTGGAACACCACCAAGTCCAAGGGCTATGTCAAGGCTGATGGATCCTGTAGGAACCGTCTCGATATTCATGTGGGCTGCCGTATCACCAAGCTTCATAACAGAGCCCTTACCATATGTTTTTTCTATTTGGGCCAGCGCTGATTCTAGCGCTCTTAACTTATTATCGTCCTTTGCCATTTTATATCTCCTTCTCTAAACGAACTAATGTTCTATAATCTATGAATATAGTATCGTATTTTTTACTTCTTGTCAACTCATATTTCATTTTTTTAATGAATCCTAATTTGATGATATAGAGCTAAAAAATAGGTTATTTAAAACTATTTGAAATGATTTCATTTCTAGTCAGCTCCCTAAAAGGGCTTGATTAAAATTGGGAATTATAGTGAATGTATAAAAATATGATGGGATAAAAATAAGAATTATATATTAGAAAGTAGCTATGTAAGGATAAACAACATGAGTTGAATGTAAAAAAATAATACAGCATATTTACTATATACTGTATTATATCATTACAAATATAATTTGTAAATACCTGATTTTACAAACTTAAAGGTTGCAATCACTGTTCACTAAGAAAGGAGCTTCCAGGCATAAGCGTATCCTCTGATTTCTAATTGTTTTTCATATTCAAAGATTAGAACTTCTGGAATTTCTGTATGTAAAATCTTCAATAGAATAGTTCTCCTTTCTCTGTCTTTATTTCCATTACATTTCATATACATTAATAATAAACCTTATGAAGTTGATTTAAAATGGCAAATAGAAAAAAAATAATAAATAATAATCTAATGATCATCCTATTTACTATACTAACAATAATTATTTTTTCATTCCCTTTCAAGAATTTTCAGAATCAAAATGACGTAAAAATGGTTATGGGAGGAACTTATTATATTCAAAGTACAGTAACCGATGAGAATACAATGATATATAAAAATGATGATGTTGAGACATATTATCGTCCTTCTAAATTACCTGTGCTGAACAATAGGAATTATAACATCTCCTTTCTGGATGATTATTATAAAAAAGATTGGTCCAAAATCACTTTACCTGATGAATTATTTAAAACTCCAGAAGATATGATATTAAATTACTTCAGTATCTTACGGGACGCTGCTAATCCGGAAGAAGGAAAGCACGCCGGCTGCGGTACGATTGGTCATGCAATGACTCCATATCCATTTGCCTATACCTTTTTATCGTCACCATTTAAAGAAAAATTATCTTTTGAACAGTATTTAGAATCCTTTGAAAATATCCTTCATTTAAATTTAATAAAATATAAAGAAATTCCAGTATATAATAATTCTAATACTATTCGCTATTTTGTTGAAATTGAGACTATTGAAGGTTCTGAAAAATCAGTAGCTTACTTTGGGTATTATTATGGATATGTTGATTTGATAAAAGAAAATGATCTATTTAAAATATCAAACTTAGAATTCCATGGTGAAGATTATCTATGTGCTCCTATGCATGGATGGGCTTGGGATGCAGAGGGGGTCGTAGATGTTAAATATGGCGGATGGTGTTCCCTTGTAAAGGAAAGATATCCTACACAAAAAGAAGATTATGTAAAAAAGATATATTTCAAAGGAACAGATGATAACGATTATATGATAGAATTTTTTCAATTGACCAATGATAACGATATTGAAATCGCCCAATATATGAAAACTAAGGATGAGGATTGGAAATTAATAAAAATAGATCCCGAAGAATGTTTGAAAGAGAAAAATAAGCGTTAAAAATACCCCTCCTGTTTTTATGAGGGGTATCCTGCTTTAGACAATATATTGGAAAATGTTATTAATAATATATAATGCAACCTGTTAAATTACTTCCTGTTTGTATATTTCTCCAGCCAGGTCTTTCCAACACACAATCTTCTCTTCTATTATCATATATCCATGTGCACTATTCTCTTTCGGGATAGAAACCGAACCTGGATTCATATAGATAAAGTTTTCATATATTTCACACTTTGACACATGGGTATGTCCATTTAAAAGTATATCGCCCTTTTTTAAAGACGGCGGAGTGGTTTCATTGAATTTGTGTCCATGAGTGGCAAATATCATATGGTGATCTACATAAAGAATACAGTACTCCGCCATAATTGGAAAATTAAGTACCATTTGATCCACTTCCGTATCACAATTCCCTTTTACACATAATATTTCACTTGAAATTTCATTCAGCATGGTAATAACTTGTTTTGGATTATAATCCTTTGGTAAATCATTCCGTGGTCCATGGTAAAGGATATCTCCAAGTAATAGTAATTTCTCTGGCTTTTCATTTTTATATGACTGTATCATTTTCTCACAATAATAGGCTGAACCATGTATATCAGATGCTATCATTAATTTCATAGTTTGTACATTCTCCTTTCCTTTGACTTTTTTTCACCCTTTATTTCTAAATATTTATCCTATTCAGAATTAATTTGTTCTTAAATTGATAACTCATTCTTTAATTCTTTCATAATCTCATTAAAGTATTCATAAAACTCAGAAATATGTTTCCCATCCACAAGTGCATGATTTGCTAATATAGATGTTGGCAATAATATTTTATTATCCTGTTCAAAGAAGCGGCCAAATGTAATGCGGGGATTACTATCTGCCGGATGAGGAACCGGCTGAATCAAAGATGTATAGCTTAACCATGGCAGGCTCGATACGAATAAAAAAGATTCTGCGTCTTTTCCTTCTTCCAAAACACCTTTTTCCTTTGCATTATTTTGTTTCTGAATCCCATATTCAATATATGTTTTAAAGTCCATGGAAGAATCCAGTTCACAATAACAATATGTCCCATCCTCCAGGGCAACTGTATGTGAAGTATTACAATACGAATATTCTAAAATATCCTCTCCATTTATCCGTCTTCTAAGCTCTGGAACACTATTTGCTGCTTTCGATGCTACATAAAGAACCGAAAGAAAAAAGGGCAATTTTTCTTTTTTAATAATATGATGTAATTCAATAATATCAATATTTACCGTTACACCAACATAGGGATATGCCATACTCTTAAAATACTGAAAATGTGCTTTTCTTGGGTAAGATTCTAAATCAACTTTTTTAACATTCATACAATCACCTTAAATAATATGCTTCAAGAAACATTATTCTTCCCTTTCATAATATTTATAGAATATAATTATTCCTCATCATAATCATCAAGGAAACTATGCTCTACCCCATCTTTTTGATATCCAATGATCGTATTTAAATTCACATTATGGACACTGCGGAATATGTTCATATCAATAATCGAACTTGTCTGTCTGAATTTCTTAATGAGTACTTTCATCTCTTTACGTTTTGAGCCGATTCCATCATCTCCAAGCATACAATTCTCCGTTAAGCGACAGGCACATTGGATAAATTGAAGATCATTGGATTGTTTCCACGTATTTATGGTATCTTCCTTCACAAGATACAGAGGTCTGATTAACTCCATCCCTTCAAAATTCGTGCTATGAAGTTTTGGCATCATCGTCTTAAACTGTCCATTATAAAGCATGCTCATTAGTACCGTTTCAATCACATCATCAAAATGATGACCTAAAGCAATCTTATTACATCCCAGTTCCTTGGCATAACGGTATAAATATCCTCTTCTCATTCTCGCACATAGATAACATGGAGAATCTTCCACTTCTGCTACTATATCAAAAATCTGAGTCTCAAACATTTTAATTGGAATATTTAAATATTCAGCATTATCAAGGATCACCTGGCGATTGTAATCATTATATCCTGGGTTCATAACTAAGAATTCAATATCAAATTTTACTTTTCCATGCCTTTGAAGTTCCTGCATACATTTTGCAAGTAGCATGGAATCTTTTCCCCCAGAGATACAAACCCCTATCTTATCTCCCTCTTTTATCAGTTCATAATCATTCACTGCTGTAATGAATTTAGACCATATATCTTTACGAAACCTTTTTATAATACTTCTTTCTATCTCTTTATATTTTTCCATTTCCTTCGTCCTTTAAATTCTTAAATTAAAATCTCTTTACCATATGGTTTCTATCAATATTAATGTATTCTAACCTAATTCTTTCAAACATTCATCAAAAACAAAAAGAAAAGTATCAATCTCCTCTTTCGTGGTTTGATGGCTCAAACTGATTCTTAATGTTGACATTGCCAGTTTCCTATCTCTGGTAATGGCGTAAACTGGTCTTGATGCAGTATTGGGAGCACAGCAGGCTGATTTGGTAGATACATAGATATCATGTTTCTCAAGTGCCTCCTGGAATGCGCCAGAATTAATTCCTTTAAAACTTATATTTAAAATATAAGGAATGGAATTGGAAGTACTGTTAATACAAACATTAGAATATTTCTCTAATCCTTCCCTTAATTGTTTATTCAATATTGTGACATAACTATAATTATACTCTAAGTTCTCTAACATCGTAGAAAGTGCTTTTTCTGCTGCAACCGCCATTGGAAGGACCGGCGTACCGCTTCGAAATTTTGTAGTACTGATACCGCCATGAATGATTGGTTCTAACAGAATATTTTCTTTCTTGATCAAAATTCCAGAACCATTCATCCCAAAGAATTTATGAGGAGTAAAAGTCATTAAGTCTATGAGATTAAGGGAGATTGGTACTTTACCAACTGCCTGGGTAGCATCTACGTGAAAATAACAATGGGGATAATCTTTTAACAATTCACTAATTTCTTCAATGGGCTGCTTCAGACCAATTTCACTATCTACATAACAAATAGATACTAAAATAGTATCTTCTCTGATTAATTCCTTTAATTGATTTAAATCCACCAATCCATCTTCTAATATTGGGACAAAATCCACATCATATCCTTGATTTTGAAGTGCAGTGATGGCACCTGTAACGGACGAATGTTCAAGATAGGTAGTTATAATATGTTTCCCATATCTTTTATAAGCACTGGCAATTCCCTTAATCGCCAGATTGTTAGATTCCGTTGCACCAGATGTATATATGATTTCACTCTCTTTTACTCCTAAAAGAGCTGCTATATGATTTGTAGACTCTTCCATCTTAGCTGCTGCTTCTCTTCCTAACTTGTAAGGAGAATTTGGATTTGCTATATAATCTCTTGAAACATCAAAAAAAGTCTGCAATACTTCATCACTCACAGGAGTATGGGCAGCATAATCTAAATAAATCATATTTAAACTTGTCCTTTCTAAACTTAACAAACTACTTTCTTTTATTAAGCAACTGAAATTTAAAATCCATAAATCTCTGTTTGATTCCATCCATTAAAAATCCCTATGTTTATACATATGAACATCGTACCATGAAATAACAATTGGAATCAAACAAAAAATTACTATAATCAAGGACTGAATTAGGTGTAAAAACTCCTCAATAACGAAATATGAATATCAGTGTATAATTTATTCAGTTTGGCGTCGACCGGCTGAAAGTGGTTGCCAAACTTTCGTATGAGACATTGAAAAAGCGTGAACTCGATGTGAACGCTTTTCTCAGCTTATGGCTCATTAAGAAAGTTACCACTTGAAGGAAAGGCAGCCAAATGAATAAAATTATTCACTGATATTCTGGAATGTCTTAAAAGGAGTTTTTACACCTCAATACACTCAATACACTTAATATAAACTTTTTGGTTGAACCATAACCGGATTGTATCCATGTTTTTTTAGGGCTTTCACAATCTGCTCTTTATGTTCATGACCATATGCCTCCATGGTAATGACAAGTTCCACCGCACTATTTCTATTAATACTAACAAATTGGTTATGATCAAGACGAATTACATTACCTTTTTCACCCGCAACAACAGAAGCAACATTTACAAGTTCACCTGGTCTGTCCGGGAGCTGTACTGATACTGAGAATACACGTCCTCTTTCAATTAAACCATGCTGAACAATGGAAGATATGGTAATCACATCCATATTCCCACCACTTAGAACAGAAACTATTTTTTTATTCTTGACATTTAGATGTTTTAAAGCTGCAACTGTGAGTAAACCAGAATTTTCAACAACCATTTTATGATTTTCCATCATATCAAGGAAATTCACGATTAATTCACGGTCATCTATGGTAATGATATCGTCGATATTCTTCTGTATGTATGGAAAGATATTTCCGCCAGGTGTTTTTACTGCAGTACCATCTGCAATAGTATCCACGCCCGGTAAGGTAACAATATGTCCTGCTTTGATAGATTCCTGCATACAATTAGCACCCAGAGGTTCTACGCCAATTACTTTTATATTCGGATTCAATAATTTGGCTAAAGTTGAAACACCAGCCGCAAGTCCGCCGCCACCAATAGGAACTAATATAATATCCACAGTTGGAAGATCTTTAAATATCTCCATTGCAATACTTCCCTGACCCGTTGCAAGTATTTCATCATCAAACGGATGAATAAAAGTATACCCTTTTTCGTTTGCAAGTTTCACAGCATATTCACAAGCTTCATCATATACATCGCCATGTAATACAACTTCTGCTCCATAACTTTTTGTACGATTTACTTTGATTAAAGGAGTTGTAGTTGGCATAACTACAATTGCCTTCGCATTATACAATTTTGCTGCATATGCAACACCCTGGGCATGATTACCTGCAGATGCGGTGATAAGTCCTCTTCCCCGCTCTTCCTCTGTTAAAGTACTTATCTTATAATAAGCACCTCTCACTTTATAAGCTCCTGTATACTGCATATTCTCCGGTTTGAAAAATACCTTATTCTCAGTTATGGTGGAATAATATTCGCTATAAATCAATTTAGTCCTTAAAATAACTTTCTTGACGGCCTCTGTAGCTTCTTCAAATTTATCCAATGTCATCATAATAAACGTCTCCTTTTTGATCCTTGGTTAACTGTTGCAACTATTTGTTAGAATTCTCGTCAAATAAGGCGTTTACAAATTCATCAGAATCAAATTTTTGCAAATCGTCTATACTTTCTCCAATTCCAATATATTTTACTGGTATTCCAAGTTCAGCCTGGATTGCAATTGCAATACCTCCCTTAGCAGTACCATCCAGTTTTGTTAAAATAATTCCAGTAACATCCGTAACTTCGCTAAATTGTCTTGCCTGAGCCAATGCATTTTGCCCTGTTGTTCCATCCACTACTACTAAATTCTCACGATATGCATCTGGATATTCCCTGTCAATTACCCGGTCGATCTTTCTTAACTCTTCCATTAAGTTCTTTTTGTTATGGAGTCTGCCGGCAGTATCACATAATAGAACATCCGTGTTTCTTGCCTTGGCAGCGGTTACTGCATCATAAATGACTGCTGCCGGGTCAGAGCCTTCATTTTGTGCAATAATATCTACTTTTGCCCGATTAGCCCACTCTGTTAACTGTTCAATCGCAGCTGCACGAAATGTATCTGCAGCTGCAACCATAACTTTTTTATTCATATCTTTTAACTGTCCGGCTAATTTACCAACAGAGGTAGTTTTTCCTACTCCATTCACGCCGATTAATAAAACCACTGATTTTTTATTTTCAAAATCATAAAGATGTTCATCTACTTGAAGCTGATCTTTTATACTTCTAATTAATAAATCTTTACAATCTTTTGGCTCTTTTATTTTCTGCTCTTTGACTTTCTTTTGAAGTTCTTCAATAATTGCTGTAGTCGTATTAATTCCTAAATCAGCCATAATAAGAATTTCTTCCAGCTCTTCATAAAAATCTTCATCAATATTTGAAAATCCACTAAATATTGAATCAATGCCAGATATAATATTGTCTCTTGTCTTTGCAAGTCCAGAGACTAATTTGCTAAAAAAACCTTTTTTCTCAGACATATTCCACCTCTATTATATATATTGCTTATTGTCAGTTACTTATCTAATTCATTTTCAATTAAGTTAACGGAAACTAAAGTAGATACTCCTTTTTCCTGCATTGTGATACCATATAATACATCTGCAGATGCCATTGTACCTCTCCTATGTGTAATGATAATAAATTGTGTATCTTTCGTTAACTTATGTAGATATTTAGCATATCTCTTAACGTTAGAATCGTCAAGTGCCGCTTCAATTTCATCCAATAGACAGAATGGAGACGGCTTTAAATTCTGAATTGCAAATAGGAGAGAAATCGCTGTTAATGCCTTTTCACCACCGGATAATTGCATCATATTCTGAAGTTTTTTTCCTGGCGGCTGGGCAATAATACGGATTCCTGCCTCTAAGATGTCTTCATCTTCCATCAATTCTAAAGTACCCTTACCGCCACCAAATAATTCTTTAAACACATGGTCAAATTGTTTGTTAATTTCATGAAACTTCTCTTCAAATTGTTTTCTCATTAAAACATCTAATTCATTGATGATATTAATTAATGCTTCTTCCGATTTTATTAAATCATCTCTCTGACTACTTAATAATTCGAAACGTTCCATCAGATTCTTATAATCTTCAATGGCATTTACATTAACATCACCAAGATTGCGAATCTTATTTTTTAATTCACCGATAGATTTCTTCATCTGTGATAAAGAAATTTCCTCATCACTTCTAAGTGGTAAACAGCTGCTATATGTTAACTCATATTCTTCCCACATATAATTAATCTGAAAATCTAATTGTTCTGACAGCTTTTCTGCCTGATTTGACAAGCGGAAGGACTCTTTATCAAGCATATTAATACGTTCTGACAGTTCTTCACGTTTTGAAAAAAAAGATTTATGGCTTCTTGATAATTCCTCTTTATCCTTTTGGATTTGCCGTATTACTTCTTCAATTTCTGACACGGACTGATTCAGAGAGGTAATCTCTTCTTCTGTACTCTCAATAATTACTTTCTTTTCATCCATAATTTGAGATGATTTTGCCTTGCTTGTAATCATCTCCTGCAATTCTTCCTCAAGCTTATTAATTTCTTTTTCTACACGGCTTATATTATCTAGAGCAAATTGATTACTTTGTTCCAAACTGGAAGATTCCATCTTTAACCCGGCAACCTGGTCACTATATTCCTTTTCAAATTTTTTCTCAGCTTCTAATTTTTGATTGATCTCCTCAATTTTAATCTCATTTTCTTTATTCCTGCTAGCACTTGATTGTAAAGTTTCATTTAATTTTGTAATATTATCTTTCAACTCATTCATTTGAAGCTCAATTTCTTTACTCTCGCGATTGATTGCTTCAAAGCTGGCAATAGCTTCATTTTTCTTTTGCTCTGCCTGAGCAAGATTTATTTTTGCTGTATTTTGTAATAAATAAATTTCCTGGATCTTCTTTTTATTACTCTCTAATAAATCTCTTTGTTTGTTTCTATTCTCTTTTTCGTTATTAATATCTAATTCTAAAAGTTTAATGGATTTGCCGATTTTCTGAATGGTTCCCTCTAATTCTTCAATCTCACGTCTTCGTCCAATTAGATTGCTTGAATTTTTATAAGCACCACCGGACATAGAACCGCCAGGATTAAACTGTTCCCCATCTTTTGTTACGATTCTTAAAGAGTAATTGTATTTTTTCGATAAAGCAATTGCATTATCAATAGTATCTACCACAATCACCCTGCCAAGGAGATATTCCACTAAATCCGTAAAACGGGATTCTACAGTTATTAAATTACTGGCAAGCCCAATGACTCCTTTTTCTTTCAATGCATTCACATGATTAAACGGAATCTTATTCTTCATACTGGTAAGGGGTAAAAAAGTAGCTCTGCCATATTTATTTTTCTTCAAATATTCAATTAATCTTTTTGCTGTATTCTCGTTGTCTGTAACAATATTCTGAATACTTCCACCTAATGCAATCTCTATAGCAGTTTCAAAGGTTTGTTCAACCTTAATGATATCAGCAACGACTCCTATAATTCCTGATTCCTTCTCTTTATGCTCCATGACTTTACGAATACTATTTCCATAGCCTTCATAACGTTCTGTAATATTTTTTAATGAATCCAGTCTTGACTGTTCTCTATGATATTCCTGCTGTTTTTCATTTAAAGATTGATGAAATCCTTGGAGTACTCCTTGAATTTTTTGGATCTCTGATTCAATTTCTCCATTCCCCTTATTTAATTTATTTAATTCTTCACTGAACTGATTTAATTCTTCACTGTGAATACGAATTGTATCTTCATAGGAAGCTTCATCACTTTTATTCTTAACAAGCTGCCTGCTTAAAGAAACTTTCTTTATATTATTCTGCTCAAGCATAGTTTCATAGCGCTGTAAACTTGTTTTAATATTGGTATCTCCATTTAAAGATTCCATAATCTCGCTATTACACTTTTCAATTTCTTTCGTATAATTAATGATATTTTGTAAAATTTCATTTAACTTTATACTTGCTTTTGCCTGAATGTCACCTAATGATTTTAATTTCTCATCAATTGATTGTTTTTCTTTTTGGTAACGATCTAAATCATTCTGTTTGTCTGCGATATTGGCTTCAATAATAGAAACTCTTCCTTTATAATGCTCTTCGTTCTGAAGCACAGTATTGATCTGTTCTTTTAATACCTTAATCTCGCCTTCTAATTTTTCTTTACGAAGTTTACTCTCACTAAGTATATTCCGGTTTTTATCAAGTTCTGCATTAAATTCTTCAATCTGAACTTCCAATTTATCATATTCTTCTTTGGTACTTGAATATTCAATTTGGGTTTGTTCTAAATCATTCGTTGCAATTTCTAACTTCTTATTTACTTCTCCTGTATTATCATGTATTCTATCGTATTCTAATAGAAACATATTTACGTCTAACTCTTTTAATTCTTCTTTTAATTTTAAATAATCTTTTGCAACAGATGATTGCTTTTCTAATGGACCGACCTGTTTTTCTATTTCAATAAGGATATCATTGATACGATAAAGGTTCTGTTTCTCTTCTTCTAAGTTCTTCCCGGCAATTGCCTTTCTCTTTTTGAACTTTACGATACCAGCAGCTTCATCAAATAATTCTCTGCGGTCTTCCGGCTTTCCACTAAGAATTTTATCAATCTGGCCCTGTCCAATAATCGAATAACCTTCCTTACCAATACCAGTGTCTAAGAATAGCTCCTGAACATCTTTTAATCGGCAGCTATGACCGTTGATTAAATATTCACTCTCACCGGATCGATATACTCTTCTGGCAACGGTTACTTCATCATATTCAATGGGAAGTTTATGATCTTTATTATCCAAAGTGATAGCAACGTAAGCAAGTCCGAGAGGTTTTCTTGTTTCAGTACCAGAGAATATAATATCCTCCATCTTACTACCCCTTAGCTGTTTTGCACTTTGCTCACCAAGTACCCATCTTACGGCATCCGCAACGTTACTTTTTCCACTGCCATTAGGCCCGACAATACCAGTAATACCATCATGGAACTCAAATAATATTTTATTGGCAAAGGATTTAAACCCCTGAACTTCAATACTTTTTAAATACATATTTTATATAACCCTTTCTCAGGATGAATATATATTCACCTTATATTTTGTTCTTTACTTTTAAAATAGCCTTATATGCTGCATCTTGTTCCGCAGCCTTTTTTGTCCTGCCTACTCCTTTGGCCAAAACTTTTCCTTCTATCACAGCTTCTACGGTGAATTTTTTATTATGATCAGGACCTTCTTCACTTAATAAATTGTAATTTAAAGGCTCCTTATAACTACTTTGTATAATCTCTTGCAAGATAGTCTTGCTATCAAAAAAGAGTTTCTTATTATCAATATCAGAGAGTATAAACTTACTGATAAACTCTTTTGCATTAGTAAAACCACCGTCAAGATATATGGCTCCTATCAAAGCTTCCAGAGCATCTGAAAGAATAGAATTACGTTCTCTTCCACCGGTTAGGTCTTCCCCTTTTCCAAGAAGCAGATATTCCCCTAATTCAATGTCTTTTGCACACAAAGAAAGAGTTGGTTCGCAAACAATGCTGGCACGTAATTTTGTCATATCCCCTTCTTTCATATCCGGATAATCATTAAAAATAAATTCACTGGTGACTAATTCAAGAACGGCATCTCCTAAGAATTCTAACCTTTCATTATTCGCTAATTTATTCAATTTTCTTTCATTGGAATAGGAACTATGAGTAAATGCCTGCTTTAAAAGCATTTTCTCATTAAAATGATAACCAATTATTTTTTCAAATTTATTTGTATTGTCTGTATAAGACATAGAAATCCCCCTTTCTTAATCTGATGACTATCAGCCGTAAAACTCCCACTTCTAAAGTGGGAGTTAACAGCTGCTACGTCCCTAGATAAGTGTCACTAAGATTCAGTTGTGGTAAAAACCACACCTGAATTAAGTTCCACTTTATATATAAAGAAGGTGTCTCAACAGAAAATTGAGACACCCTTAATATAGTTAGTTAAGAGCATTCTTGATTTGATCTACTGCATCACTTACTGTTACAATGTTTTCTGCTTCTTCATTAGCAATTTCAATATCAAACTCTTCTTCTATTCCCATAATAATTTGAAAAATGTCTAAAGAATCTGCTCCAAGATCATCTACAAAAGTAGTCTCCATTGTAATTTCATCTTTGTCTACATTTAATACTTCACTAATAATTTTTTGTAATTTTTCAAATTCCATCCTAATCACCTTTCTTAATCTTCATTCATAGATAGATTTTCTTTTATTTTTTCATTAATTCTCTGTTGTTTGAATGTAACACATTGAATAATTGAATTTTTGACTTCTGTACTCTTAGAACTTCCATGAGTTTTTACAACCAATCCATTCAGTCCCAGAAGCGGTGCACCTCCATGTTCAGATGCATCAAATGATTTCAGAGTTCTCTTTAAGTCCTTCTTGATAAGTAAGGCACCGATCTTACTCTGAAAGGAACTTAGCAATCCCTTTTTCACAGAACTGATAATTGCACTGCCAACACCTTCGTATAATTTCAGGATAACATTTCCAACAAAGGCTTCACAAACAATTACATCCGCTCCTCCATATGGAATATCTCTGGCCTCAATACTTCCAATAAAATTGATATCCGGACAATTCTTTAGTAAAGGATATGTTTCTTTTACCAACATATTACCTTTTTCTTCTTCTGCCCCAATATTTACAATTGCAACTCTTGGATTCTTAATTCCTACTACATTTTCCATATAGATAGAACCCATCTTCGCAAATTGTACCAGGTGGGATGATCTTGCATCTACATTCGCCCCACAATCAATTAATAAGGAAACTCCTTTAATCGTAGGCAAGAGTGGTGCTAAAGGCGGTCTTTCTACTCCTTTAATTCTTCCTACAATAAATTGTCCACCAACCAAAACTGCCCCTGTACTGCCTGCAGAAACAAAAGCATCAGCATCTCCATTCTTAACCAGGTTAAGAGATACTACAATAGAAGATTCTTTCTTCCTCCGAATGGCCATAACAGGTGCTTCATCATTGGATATTACTTCATTTGCATTTATAACTTCAATCTGGTTTGCATTAAAGTCATACTGCTTCAATTCAGCGTTTATGATATCTTCTTTACCAACAAGAAATACTTTTATGTCTTTTCTATCATTTACAGCTTCCACTGCGCCTTTTATGATCTGACCTGGTGCATTGTCTCCACCCATTGCATCAACTGCAATTTTAACCACATCTTGCATTATTCTTCCTCCCTGTCAGTGTCTATACATAATATACTAGATATTATTCTATAAATCAACTGTAAATTTACAAAAATATTATTACAGTTCAGCCATGGAAATCTTCAATAAAATATAGGAAAAAACCCATTATTTTTCATTAGCTTTTTTATAGAAAAAGGATCGGAAGGATGAAAATCCCATTGTTTGTGGCTGAATGATCTGTTCCGTACTGCCTACAAATAAAATACCATTATTTTTTAATGCTTTATTGAATTTTTTATATATCATATCTTTCGTTTCTTCAGTAAAATAAATTAATACATTTCTACACACAATCAAATCACAATTACTAGGGTACTCATCTTTTAACAAATTATGTTGCTTAAAATCAACACAAGCTTTAATACTGTCAGATATCTGATATGTCCTATCATTGACCATCGTAAAATATTTCGTTAAAAATTCATTTGGCAAACCTGCTAAACTCTTAACATTATACAATCCTACTTGGGCCTTTTCTAATACCTGCTTGTCAATATCTGTAGCTATAATCTTAATATTACTCATTGGAATATATTTTGATAATAGCATGACTAAAGAATAAGGTTCATCCCCAGTGGAACATGCAGCACTCCATATTTTTAGATTTTTACCAAAATTCTCAAATAAATAAGGAAGCATTTCATTTTCTAATAATTTCCACTGATCTACATTTCGAAAAAATTCTGAAACATTAATTGTAATATAATTAATAAACTCTGTATATTTATCTTTATCTGTTCTTAATGCAATTACATAATCATCATATGAATTAAAATTATTTTTTGTGATTAATGCCTCAATTCTTCTCTTCATCTGACGTTCTTTGTAAGCATTAAGATCAATATTAGACAATTTATAAACCTGTTCCTTAAACGTCTCGTAACTACCTACCATTACATCCACCCCTTTGTATTCTTCTCATTGCTTTCGTGAAAAAAAATAGGCTGCCTCAAAAAAATATAAGTTTTGAGACAGCCAATACATTACAACAAATTATTCTTCTGTTGTTGTTTCTTCTGATTTTTCAGATACTTCTTCGCTTGGAGCTTCTAATGCTTTAACGCTTAAGCTAATTTTCTTTTCATCACTGTTAAAATCAACAACTTTAGCTGTTACTTCTTGTCCAACTTTTAGAACATCAGAAGGCTTTTCAACATGATCTTTTGAAATTTGAGATACATGAAGTAATGCATCTACACCTGGTTCAAGTTCAATAAAGGCACCAAAATCTGTCATTCTTGCAACAGTACCAGTTACTACGCTATCAACAGCATAATTTGCTTCTGCTTTTTTCCATGGGTTTTCTTCTGGGAATTTTAAACTTAATGCGATTTTATCGCCTTGAATTTCTTTAATTAATACTTTGATTGTGTCGCCAACTTTGAATACTTTTTTAGGATTTTCTACTCTGCCCCAAGACATTTCAGAAATATGAAGTAATCCATCTGCTCCACCTAAATCGATAAATGCACCAAAATCTGTAACATTCTTTACAGTTCCTTCTACGGTCATGCCGGCACTGATCTTTGCAAATAAATCTTTTTGAAGTTCTGCTTTTTTAGCTACTAAAAGCTGTTTACGGTCTCCAATGATTCTTCTTCTTTTTGGATTAAATTCGCTAATTACAAATTCAATTTCCTGACCAGCATATTTTTCTAAATTCTTTTCATAAGAATCAGACACTAAACTTGCAGGGATAAAAATTCTTGCTTCATCAATAATTACACTTAATCCACCATTTAGAACACTTGCAACCTTAGCTTTTAATACTTCTTTATTGTTGAATGCTTCTTCTAATCTCTTGTTACCTTTTTCTGCAGCTAATCTCTTATAAGTTAAAAGAACTTGTCCTTCTCCGTCATTTACTTTAAGTACTTTAGCCTGCATCTTATCACCAACTGAAACCTGTGTAGTTAAATCTACATTAGGTGTGTTTGTGTATTCGCTTCTAGTTATAATACCGTCTGCCTTGTAACCTATATTTAAGATGATTTCATCTTCTTTTACACCTATGATAGTGCCTTCTACAACCTCTCCATTGTGTATTGTTACTAATGATTCTTCCAATAATTGTTCAAAACTCATTTCTGACATGCAATTTGAACCTCCTTGATAATATTGTTTGGGGTCGAAGCCCCTGCGGTAATACCTACGCTACGAAAAGATTTAAAAAGCTCTAAATCTAGGTCACTGAGTGTCTGTATATAGTAAGTATCTTCACATTCTTTTTTACATATTTCATATAACTTTTGTGTGTTAGAACTATGCTTGCCACCTATCACTATCATCGCATCAGACTGGCTTGCAAGCTCTCTTGCTTCTGTCTGACGTTCCTCAGTAGCATTACATATCGTATTTATAACAAGTATATCATAACCCTTTTTTGAAATAATTTCAACTAAATCTTTAAATTTCTTGTAATTAAATGTCGTCTGTGAAACAATACATAGTTTTGCACCCTCGCTTACGTGGTAATCATTAGCTTCATTTATAGTTTCTATAACTGTAGCTTTATTATTGCACCAACCCTTGATACCCTGAACCTCAGGATGGGATTCATTTCCTATTATAACAATCTCTCTGCCTTCCTCTAATTGTCTTTTCACAGCTTTATGAATTTTAAGAACATATGGGCAAGTTGCATCCACCAGCTTTAAACCTTTATTCTTAATAATATCGTAGATATCTTTAGATACTCCATGAGATCTTATTATAATTGTGCCCTCTGTGATATTATTTAATTCTTCTATGTTTCGAATGACTTCGACACCTTTTTCCTTTAAGTCATTCACAACCTCATCATTATGAATAATTGGACCATAAGTATATACTTTCTGACCATTTTTAATTTCATTATAAACTGTATCTACCGCCCGTTTTACGCCAAAACAAAAACCTGCGCTGTTTGCTAATTTTATATCCATTTTATCATCCCTTTAATGAATTGCTTTTATGTTGGTATAATTCAATAATTCTATCAATAACTTCATCAATTGTCAAATGAGAGGAATCTACAAGAATAGCATCTTCTGCCTGCTTCAGAGGCGCAAATTCACGATTCATATCCTGCTCATCTCTTGCAATTATGTCTTTTTCTATATCATTAATATCACATTTTATACCCTTATCTGTAAGTTCCTTCCATCTTCTCCCTGCACGTTCCTTTGAGCTTGCAGTAAGATATACCTTAAGATTTGCTTCAGGAAGTACATATGTACCGATGTCTCTTCCATCCATAATAACATCCGTCTTTTTTGCTAATTCCCTTTGTAATTCAACTAATTTTAAACGGACTTGCTTTTGAGTTGCACAAGAAGAAGCCATCTTTCCCACTTCCTCGGTACGTATCAGACCATTTACATTTTCTCCATTTAACAGAACCTGCTGTTCACCCTCAACATATTCTATGGATATATTTACATTAGAACATGCCTGGTTTATCTTATCAGTTTCTTCTATTTTTATATTATTTTGCAAAAAATAAAGTCCCATAGCACGGTACATAGCACCTGTATCTACATAGATAAATTTCAATTTTTTTGCAATATTTTTTGCAATTGTACTTTTACCCGCTCCGGCAGGTCCATCGATTGCAATACTATAACTCATACTCTTTTCTCCTTAAGCTTATTTATAAGTGATTGGAAGCAAATACTTTGAAGCTTTCCAATTACTTTCTATTCCATTGATACTCCGGCAGTATGTCCCGTTGACCATGCTATCTGAAGATTAAATCCACCTGTTAAAGCATCCAGATCCATGACTTCACCCGCAAAATATACATTTGATACTAATTTTGACTCCATAGTTGAAGGATCAATATCCTTTACAGCAATACCACCCTTTGTAATAACCGCTTCATTATATTCTCTCAGGCTGCTGACGCTTAATTTAAAACCTTTAATTACATGAATTAATTTCAATCTTTCTTCCTTAGTAATAATATTTACTTTTTTATCTGGATCAATTTCACTAAGCCTAATTATAACAGGAATTAACTTCTTTGGAAATAAATTATCTAATGCGTTCTTAAATTGTTTATTGCGAAATTCTTCAAAATCCCTTAGAATTCGACTATCTAACTGTTCTATAGATAAGGCTGGCTTTAAATCTATAAATAATTCAATATCTCTATTCTTCATATAAGGTATTATAAAACTGCTTGCACTTAATATAACCGGACCACTCACTCCAAAGTGAGTGAATAGCAATTCTCCAAAATCCTGATAGATTTCTTTCTTTTGGGATGTGATCCTTATACTGATATTACGTAAAGATAATCCTTGTAGTTCCTTGATAAATGTTTCTTTAATATTAAAAGGAACTAAAGAAGGATAAAGTTCTGTAATTCTATGTCCCATTTCTTTTGCAAAACGGAAACCATCTCCGGTTGATCCGGTTACCTTGTATGATAAGCCACCAGTGGCTATGATCACCTTATCTCCTAAAATCTCTTTTTTATCGCCATTTACTTTAATACCGTGAAAAGATTTGTTCTTTATGATTATGTCTGTGACTTCGCTCTTATATTCAATCATTACATTTTGTTTTCGAAGTTCTTGTGATAATGCTGAAATAACATCAGAAGATTTATCAGACACAGGAAATACACGATTTCCTCTTTCGATTTTTGTTTCAAGACCAATCTCTTTAAAAAAGTCGATAACATCAAAATTATTATAAGAATAAAAGGAACTATATAAGAATTTACTATTTGAAATTACGTTATCAAATAAATCCTGGATATCACAGGCATTCGTAATGTTACATCTTCCTTTTCCGGTAATATATAGCTTCTTTCCCAGCTTTTCATTCTTCTCAAATAAAATCACTTCATGCCCTGCTCTTGCTGCATAAATTGCTGCTATCATCCCGGCAGGTCCACCACCTGCCACTAATACCTTACTCATCATTGTCCTCCATGTTTCTGGATAAGTTCAGCGAAACCTAAACGTGACCCAAACCACATTTGAATCAAGTTTCACTTTATATCATTGTCCTCATCATTACGGTATACTTTATATTCACTCCATATTTTCTCTAAGGAGGCAAATGTATCCACTATTTGATCCTGTTTCTTTAAGCATACTGCAACAATTAAAGCATTAATGACACTTAAAGGTGCTACTAACGAATCAACAACGGAAGCCATATCACTTCTGGCGATCAGATTACAGTTGGAATTCGTAGTTAAAGGCGAATCATAACTATCAGTGATCGTTATACTATGTGCACCGCGGCTGCTTGCAAATTCCATGGCCTTTAATGTACTCATGGAATATCTCGGAAAGCTGATGCCTATAATTACATCCTCTTCATTCAAACGATATAGCTGTTCGAATAAATCACTGGCACTATTTGTACTGATCAATTTTACATTTTTAAAAATGATATTAAAGTAATAATTTAAGAAACTTGCCAGCGGAGCACTACTTCTTACTCCAATAATATATATTGTTTTTGCCTGTAAAATTGTATCTACGGCTACTTCAAAAGCTTTTTCATCAATTTCTTCAGAAGTAATTCGAATTTTATCAGCATCAGAGTGGAGAACCGATTTTAATATATTGTCCCTGTTAATTCTGTCAAAGGTAACTTCCATACGTTGGACAGAATTTAATTTGTTCTTTACCATCTCTTCAAGTGCACGTTGAAGTTTTGGGTAACCATCATAACCGAGTAACGTTGCAAATCTGACTACTGTTGATTCACTGACCCCCACAATTTTACCCAGTTTGGCCGCAGTTAAAAAAACTGCTTTTTCATAATTATTTAAAATATAGTTAGCAAGGAGCTTCTGCCCCTTGCTAAAATGATTGTAATTATTATTAATATTGGAAAGTAAATCTGTTTGCATCCTTATAATTCTCCCCACAGATTATTTTTTTATTATTTCCATTTGTAAACTTCATCTTTGTCCAGTTCAACATGACCACTGGCATACGCTTCCCCTTCTACTCTAAAAATCACATTCTTACAAGTATCAAGATTATCAAGTAAACTCATAGAAATACTATCTAATACCGTAATTTCAACTCCTGATCCTACATTGACTAAGGGAGCCTTATCCTTCATAAAGCTAACGATTACTTTATCTCCTTCTTCAGTAACACTATCAATTCCAATTTCTAATGAATTATCTGCAAAAACATCCACTACCTGGCTTACGATAAATTCTGCTGTAATTTCGCTTGCTTTTGGAACAGTAACCGTAACCTGCTCACTTTGAAGAGTTTCATTTTGAATGCCATAAATTAATAAATCTTTGGTCTCAGGAACGGACGGAGTCTCTTCTGTTGTTGAATTACTCTCTGTATCTTCTTTCTCTTCATCTGATGTATCATCCGGTGTAATATCATCAGCCTCTTTGCCTGTATCTTCAGTTACTGTTTCTTCCTTTGTTTTTGTTTCATCTTTCTTACAACCACTAAAAACTGTTAAACTCATAGTTAATAAGATACATAAAATCATATAGCTGAAATTCTTTTTTATATTCTTCTTTATATTCTTTTTCATAATTGACTCTCCTTTGAACATTACCATTAATTAACAAAAGATATTTTATATGTTTCACATATTCACATTAAAATAAAAATGGGTCATTTTTATGTCAAAAGAAAGAAAGATTTGTTTTAAAATTAAAAATTACTATTGTTTATAATGGATCTTCTTAATAAATCAAGGGCATTCACTACTGAATACTCCCGGATTTTTTGCCGATTGCCCCTAAAATGATATTCTTTTACCGTAATTTTATCATTTAGGAAGCAACCAATATACACTAATCCAACGGGCTTATCTATTGTACCGCCATCTGGTCCGGCAAGTCCGGTTATGGCAATTCCTACGTTTGAATTGGTTGCCCTGGCAGCTCCCATTGCCATTTCTCCTGCAGTTTTTTCACTTACTGCACCATATTCTTTCAAAGTACCTTCCGATACATCTAAAAACTGTCTTTTAGATTCATTAGAATATGTGATAAATCCAGAATTAAGAACACTTGAAGCACCTGCAACATTAACAATTTTACCTGTGAGCAAACCACCAGTACATGATTCTGCAGTGGCTAATGTTAAGTTGTTTTGCTTAAGAAGTTTTACAACATTTTCTTCTAAAGTCTCTTTTTCATCTGTAGTATATATATTATCCTTAAACCGTTCCTTTAATTCTTCTACCACTGGCTTAACTAAATTCATACCCTCTTCTAATGTATCTGCACTGGCTGTTACACGAAGATGAACTTCACCTGTTTTGGCATAAGGAGCAATCGTAGGATTTTCCTGCCTGTCCATTAGATCCTTTATTCCTTCTTCTACTTTACTCTCTCCAATGCCACAGATTTTTACCATTGCTGAATAAAATACATGGGGTCTGAGTCTGTTTAAATAAGGAAAAATATCTTGCTCGAACATGGGTATCATTTCATTGGGTGGTCCTGGCAGTAAAATAACTCTTTTTCCATACTGTGTTTCTACAATCAGACCTGGTGCTGTTCCATTGGTATTATCAATTATAATTGCACCTTCAATGACTTCAGCCTGTTTCCAATTGCTATCCGGTATACCATGAGAAACGATCTTATTAAAATATTCACCAATACGTTCTTTCGTATGAGTATCCAATACCAGCTCTAACCCTAAAGTTTTCGCCGTAACCTCTTTCGTCAGATCATCTGCAGTTGGCCCAAGACCGCCTGTTAATATAATAATATCTGAACGGGACAATGCAGTTGTTAAGATGCTCTTAAGCCTTCCTTCATTATCTCCTACAGAAGTTTCATAATATAACGATAATCCAAGTTCAGCGCACTTTTCTGAAAGATAAGCCGCATTTGTATTAACAATATTACCAAGTAAAATTTCTGTACCTACGCTGATTAATTCCACTGTCATTCCTATTTGCTCCCTTCGTTTAATACCTTTCTATTCTTCCATAGATAATCAATTAAGGAAACTATAGTGAGTATTAAAGATGCGTATATTAATATTTGTTCTGCTGTATTAAACAAAATACCATCAAAGTTTACTATAAGAAGTACTGACATAATCATTTGAGCAACTGTTTTAAATTTGCCCCAATAACTAGCTGCAATTACGACTCCGTTATCAGATGCGACCAAACGGAAACCACTGATGATAAATTCCCTGCTTATTATAATAATGATTATCCAGGCTGGAATTAATCTTAATTCTACAAAGCAGATCAGTGCAGCACTTACTAATAGTTTATCTGCAAGTGGGTCCATGAACTTTCCAAAGTTGGTAATTAAATTGTGTTTTCTGGCAATATGGCCGTCCACTGCATCGGAAAGAGCTGCTATCACAAAAATAACTGCTGCAATATATTGGTTATATGGAATAGACGGGATCAACATAAAAATCAAGAAAAACGGAATCATGCATACTCTTAAAATAGTAATCTTATTTGGTAAATTCATCTACAACCTCTCCAATCAAATCATATTCTTTTGCACCTGTTACTTGTGCTACTACAAAATCCCCTGACATTAATTCTCTATCAGAATTTACAAAGATAAATCCATCTACATTTGGAGCATCTTTATAAGTTCTTCCTATAAATACATTCTCATCTGGAAGTTTTCCTTCGATGAAGACCTTTAGTGTTTTTCCAATCATTCTTTCGGATAATTCATATGAAATCTCTTGTTGAAGTTCCATAATTTCATCTCTTTGTTCTATCTTTGTTTCTTCTGAAATTTGTGATTCCATCTTAGCGGCAGGTGTATCATCTTCCATGGAGTAAGTAAATACGCCCAGTCTGTCAAATTCTACTTCGTCTATAAAGTCGAGCAATTCTTCATGATCTTTTTTTGTTTCTCCTGGAAATCCAGTAATTAAAGTAGTTCTTAAAGAGATATCTGGTATATTCTTTCTTAATTTAGCAACAATATCAAGTAATTCCTGTTTGTTCGTTCTTCTTCCCATTCGTTTTAAGATATTGTCAGACGCATGTTGAATCGGCATATCAAGATAATTACAGATCTTATCTTCTTCTTTCATAACTTCAATTAATTCGTCTGTAATCTCTTCTGGATAACAATAAAGTATACGTATCCATTCAATTCCGTCTATCTTACAGAACTCTTTTAATAAGGAAGGAAGACTTTTCTTACCATAGAGATCCACACCATATAAAGTAGTCTCCTGTGCCACTAAGATTAATTCCTTTACTCCTGTATCGGCTAAGCTCTTGGCTTCTTCCATTAACCTCTCCATTGGTACACTTCTATAATTCCCTCTTACCTTTGGAATGATGCAGTAAGTGCAATGTTTATCACAGCCTTCTGCAATCTTAAGATAGGAATAAAATCCACCTGTGGTATTAATACGATTTCTTTTTCCATCGGGAAGATAATTAACATCTTTAAAATTTTGAATTTTTTTCCCAATTAATACTTCATCAATAACTTCCACAATATTTTCATAACTGGAAGTTCCAAGTACTGCATCAACTTCTTCGATTTCATCCTGAATCTCAGCCTTATAACGCTCTGCTAAACATCCTGTTACAACCAGAGCTTTTAGGACACCGGTCTTTTTATATTCAGCCATTTCAAGAATGGTCTGAATACTTTCCTCCTTGGCATCATTTATAAAACAACATGTATTTACCACAATGATATCTGCTTCTTTCTCATCATTAGTAATATTATAACCTTTTTCTCTGATTAAGCCTAACATAACCTCACTATCTACGAGATTTTTGTCACATCCTAATGATACAAATAGTATATTCATTCAATTTCTCCTTCTATCTGATGACTACCAGCTGTAAAACTCCCACTTCTAAAGTGGGAGATAACAGCTGCTACGTCCCTAGATAAGTGTCACTAAGATTCAGATGTGGTAAAACCACACCTGAATTAAGCTCCACTTTATAATACAATTAACCATATACATTCTAACAGTTTTTCATTTAAAATCAAACATTTATTTATTACTTTACAAATTTTTAGCTGTTTCTAATTGACTTTTAATCTTTACATGTTATGATTTAAGAAAATTTTAGTTTTCCCAAGGAGGACATATGAAAAAAATAAAAATGATTGGTTTGTCAGTCGTTATTTTATGTATCATTGGATATATCTACTATTACCTTACACTTCCTGCAATCAATATCCATTCCGCAGGTTTTTGGTTTTTTATGATAGTTGGATTTATCGTACTTACAATAGCTATTGGCATATCAAGTTTTAACGGACATGAAACGAATCCAAAGGGCCTGCCTAAGAATATGTTTTTTAAACTTTGTGGACTTATTACTTGCGGGCTTGTAGTTGTATTTATTATAGGAAGTTTATTATCCTCTCCTATTATTAATGCTTCCAAATATCAAAAATTAATAAACATTTCAGAAGGGGATTTTAATCAGGATATTGAGCAATTATCCTACAAGGAGATTCCTATTCTGGATAAAGATTCTGCAACCTTATTAGGTTCTAGAAAAATGGGCAGCATCGTTGAATATGTATCTCAATTTGAAGTTGCAAATGATTATACCCAGATAAATTACCAGGGGACTCCTGTTCGTGTTACTCCTTTAAAATACGGTAGTTTTTTTAAATGGATCACAAATAACAAAAATGGTATTCCTGCTTATATGAAAATTAACATGGCAAATCAGGATACAGAATTAGTAAAGCTAAAAGAAGGAATGAAATATTCCCATGCTGAGCATTTTGGCAGAAATATTAACCGTTACATCAGATTTAAATATCCTACTTATATTTTCGATACTTTAAATTTCGAAATCGATGATAATGGTACTCCATATTATATCTGCCCAGTCAAAGATTTTTCCATTGGTCTATTCGGCGGTCAAACGATTCGTAATGTTGTTTTGGTTAATGCAATCACCGGAGAGACCATTGATTATAAAATAAATGAAGTGCCCCAATGGATCGACCGGGTTTATAATGCTGAACTGCTTATTTCATATTATGATTATTATGGAACCTTAAAACATGGTTATTTAAATTCAATATTCAGCCAAAAAGATGCATTGCAGACAACAGATGGTTATAATTATATCGTATTAAATGATGATGTATGGGTCTATACCGGCGTTACTTCCGTTGGTGGTGACGAATCTAATGTAGGATTTGTAATTATGAATCAAAGAACTGCTGAAACCAGATATTATCCGGTATCCGGCGCAGAAGAATATTCTGCAATGAGTTCTGCAGAAGGTCAGGTACAACATCTTGGATACACTGCAACTTTTCCATTGCTGCTAAACATTGCAGGAGAACCAACTTATTTTATATCACTGAAAGATGAAGCCGGTCTTGTGAAAAAATATGCCATGGTTAATATTGAAAAATACCAGACCGTAGCTATTGGAGATACCGTTAGTGAATGTGAGAAAACCTATATCGCAATGTTG
This sequence comes from Mobilisporobacter senegalensis, assembly GCF_003752155.1. Classification (GTDB taxonomy): domain Bacteria; phylum Bacillota; class Clostridia; order Lachnospirales; family Lachnospiraceae; genus Mobilisporobacter; species Mobilisporobacter senegalensis. Next base: position 69,348 of record NZ_RJVG01000015.1, read on the forward strand.
AAAACGAATGGGATTACAGTTCCCGATACCACCTCCCTTCCTACAATTACTGGAAATATCACTAAAATAGCAGAGGCTGTAAGCGATGGAAACTCTCATTATTATATTATGGTAAACGGATCTGACTCTATCTTTGATGTTTTAGTTGGAGAAAATATTAATATTATTAAATATAATGTTGGTGATACCGTAACATTTTCATATACAGAGGGAGCTTCTGTCAATACAGTTCTAGATATAAAGTAATCTTATTCTTTATACACATGATAAATAAATCAGATAATTGGGAAACTCCAAAGAGTAGTTCTTTGTGATACAAATAATACAATTCCGGAGCGGAAGCTAAGCGGAAGGAGCGTTGGAGCGAAGGAATTTGTATGAGTTGTATCACAAATTTAGAATATTTATTAGTTCCCCAATTATCTGCCTGATAAATACGCATAATGGGGGAAATGGAATTGAAGGATATCCTTAACTTTTGTAAAAATTACTGTTTTGCTGTATTAATATGTATTGCATCTTTATCTATTTTGAATTATTTTCTTGGAACAGTATGCTTTAGCGTAATGCTGTTTGGAATTCCGTGTCCGGCATGTGGTATCACAAGAGCGACCAAACTACTGTTAACTGGCCATTTTGTGGAATCTTTTCAGATGCACCCATTATTAGTGCTCGTGATTATCGGCTGCCTCCTTTATTTAATTCTAAATATTTTATTAAAAAAATATATAGATTTTATAAAGTATTATGGTATAATATGTATATTAATCTTTATTTGCTTCTATATATACCGGATGAAGATGTATTATCCTAATGTAGAGCCTATGCTTTATAGAGAAGATAATCTTTTATCTAAACTATTTTCATTCATTCAATATATGAAGCGTTAATAGATTAGTTACGTATAATTAAGGAGGATAAATAATGGACAACAACAATTTTGACCAGACTACTTTTGAACCAAACAATGGTCAACAACTGGAAGCACCTTTAACATTAGGTGAATGGATTTTGACAATTATTATTTTGGGAATTCCTTGCGTGAATATCGTAATGATGTTTATTTGGGGATTTGGTAAGACAGGGAATATCAGCAGAAGAAATTACTGCCGTGCCATGTTAATTTTTGCCGCTATTGGTATTGTACTTGGTTTACTCTTTAGTTCCGTAATTGGAGCAATGATTGCCAGTATGTCCAGCGGTTATGGTTATTATTAAGATAATTATACAAAAGCCAAAAAGAGCCATTTCTACATATATGTAGGAATGGCTCTTTTATTTGCTGCTGCCTTGGAAATAAAAGCAGTTTTGTAACATAACTCTTCTTATTTATTGTTCGCTAAATTATCTAAATATAACATCATCTGGATTTGTGTCTGGGCTAAAATGTGACCTTAGCTCTTGATCATATGCTTTTTCAAAGAAGCCATCTGCAGTTAAAGTTTTAATCTCATCATTTAACCAGTTAAGTAATTCAGTATTTCCCTTTGATACTGCCGGTGCAATAGCATCCTGGCTTCCAAGATTACCTTCTACAATTTTAAATCCTGCATTTTCATATGCCCATGCAAATAATAATGTATTATCATGTGCCAGAGCATCACCTCTGCCATCCACCAATGCCTGGAATGTTTCAGTGTTTTGTTCATAAGAGATCAATTCAACGTCAGGGTAATTTTCGGTAAAGAATAATTCTGCTGTTGTACCTTTATTTACAATTAATTTTTTACCTTTAAGATCATCAACAGAAGTAATTTGTGAACCATCCGGAGCTACAATACCTAATGCAACTTTCATATAGGCTTCGGCAAAATCAACTTCTTGTTTTCTTTCTTCCGTTACTGTGAAATTAGCCAGTACAATATCCACTTTATTTGATTTTAAGTATTCGATACGATTTGCTGCTTCCAGAATTACAAATTCAACTTTATTTTCATCTCCTAATAAATCTTTAGCTATCTGATGTGCTAAATATACATCATAACCAACACTGTCACCATTTTCATCTACATAACCAAAAGGTGGTTTATCCCCAAATACCCCAATAATAACTTTTCCTCTTTCTTTGATCGCATCAATAGAACTACCCTTTGTATCTGAAGTTTTTTGACAAGCAGTCAAACCTACTATTAATGTTAATACAGTAAAAATGATTCCTAATTTCTTGATAAATGTTTTCATGATACTATTCTCCTCTTCTTTTTATTTACTATATAAAATATGAACGTTAAACATTCATATTAAATAACGATTGAATTTCCAGCTTCATTAATAAACTTTAGCATTCTGTTAATATTCAAACTTATTTAAAAATTGTTTTGCCCTTTCTGTTTTAGGATTCTCAAAAAATTCTGTGGGTGAAGATTCTTCCACGATCACTCCTTCATCCATAAATATAATTCTGTCAGCAACGGATTTGGCAAAGTTCATCTCATGGGTTACTATCATCATAGTCATGCCCTGCTTTGCCAGATTTAAGATAACTTCTAAAACTTCCCTTACCATCTCAGGATCAAGTGCAGCAGTCACTTCATCAAATAGAATGATATCTGGATTCATACATAAAGAGCGAACGATGGCAACCCTTTGCTTTTGTCCTCCTGATAATTCTCTAGGATAAGAATTCTCTCTATCTCCTAACCCGACTTTCTCCAACAGCATTCTGGCAAGAGCAAGAACTTCTTCTTTCTCTCTTTTTTGGGATTTCATAGGTCCCAGCAAAATATTTTCAATGACTGTCATGTGGGCAAATAAGTCATAGCTTTGAAATACCATTCCAATCTTTTGTCTTATTTCACGCATTTTTATATCTTTATCATAAATACTTTTCCCTTGAAAAATAATATCTCCCTGATTCGTTTTCTCTAACCCATTTACACATCTAAGTAAGGTTGATTTACCGCATCCGGAAGGTCCCAGAATCACAAGAACTTCGCCTTTATGAAGTACCAGATCAATGCCTTTTAAGACTCCTCTATCACCAAAATTCTTATGTAAATTTTTTATGTTAAGTAAAACTTCTTTCGATGCTTCCATATAAACCTCCCTGACTAGTTTGCCCATTTCTCTTCAAGCTTTTTTGAACTGATGGATAATGGATAACAAATAATAAAGAATACGACAAATAAAAATCCATAAATCCAAAATGCCTCTTTCGTCCTTTCAATAACTTGTTGTCCACGCTTGATTATATCAATAACACCAATAAGCACTACTAAAGATGTAGTCTTTATCATTCTGGTAGAGAGACTAATGGCACCTGGAACAATACGTTTAATTGCTTGGGGCAATTGTATATAGATGAACAATTGTGATCTACTTAACCCCACAGATAATCCGGCTTCTAACTGGCTTTTTGGTAACGACTCCAGCGCACCCCGGACGATATCTCCCATCTCAGCTGTTCCCCACATGACAAATATGGTAATTGCAGCAAATTCTCCGGATACGGATATTCCAAGAGCTCTCGGAACAAAGAAATACATTATGAACAGCCAAACCATGATAGGTACAATACGAAATGCTTCAAGGTAGATATCTGTTATCAATTTAAGTAATTTATTTTTGGAGGTACGTAATATTCCGAATAAAAAACCTGTTGCAATGGATATGATCATTGAAATAAAAGCAATTAATAATGTATTACCAAGTCCATCTAATAATAATGGAAGATTATCTATGATTACCTTAGGACCCAAACTCTGCATGACGTACTCTCCTCTCTAAAATTCGAAATATAATTGAAAACGGAAGAATTAAAACCAAATAGCCTGCTGTTAATAAAAGTAAGGCTTCATTGGTTTTATAGTAAAGTCCAATTAATGTCTTCGCAGTAAAAACGAGTTCCGGTATGGCGATTGCCGCTAATATTGAAGTCTCTTTTAATAAAAATATAAAATTGGCTGCTATTTGAGGAATAGATATAGAAAAAGCCTGAGGTAAAATAACATATCTGATCAGCTGCCATCTATTTAAGCCAATACTTAAACCTGTTTCAATTTGGGATTTTGATACTGCTTCAAGTCCACTTCGAAAAGATTCAGAGAAATAACTTCCTCCTAAGAATCCAAGACCTATCACACCACATACCGTTCCACTTAGTTTTAATCCTAATTGAGGTAATCCAAAATAAAGAAAGAATATTTGGACCAGCAGAGGAGTATTTCTGGATAATTCAATATATATCTTTATGATACGATTCAATCCCTTTACCCTAAAGTATGAGATAAAGCAACATATGAGTCCAATAATAACTGCAAGCATGATTCCTAAAAACCCAACATAAAGGGTAACATAGGCCGCCTTTACGTACATAGGAATCACTTTTTGTATAAATTCAAAGTTCATCGTTTTACACTGCCTTTCTGGAAAAACCTATTTTAATAAATATATATAATTTCAAGTGAGATGATACTTAAAATATATATTTATATTAAACTTATCATTTTAGTAGGTTTTGTGATATTATATTCTTCTATACCGTATTTGTCAATACTAAGAAGAAAATTTTTATAGAAAAAGGAGATTTAAATTCTCATTGAATTCAAATCTCCTTTCTTATATCATAAACAATTTACTGCCTAAATACATTCACTGATTTCTAACAATGTTTATACTTCTTTTGCATTTGCACAACACCAAATTGTAAAAACAAGGTGAGTAATAGCGTCCATATAAAGAAGAAATAATCAATAGAATACTGATGGATTATTGTTGTGATAAATTGAAAAATCATTATTAATACTTCAAATATCTGAATGATTCTGGCTACTCTGATCCAACGTGCCAACATCTCTATATAAGATGAGTTATCTGTATAAATATCGAATTCCTTTTCCGGTATATTTTCATTATAAACTTTTCTAAAATAGCTCCATCCATTAAAAGTTGTATTAATATATTCCCACCCTTGTTCTTCAAACATATCTATATATCTTTGTTTTTCAATAGAATCTTTTATCATATCCCCATTAAAATCAATTTTATGACGATATATCACATTGTTATTCTTTTCAAAAACACTATGAAAACATCCGCCTTTCACTAATTGCCAGCCGTTTTCAGATTGTTTATTTAAATCCTGTTCTTCTTTATCATAATTCCATGCAGTATATACTTTATATGACCTCTTTTTTGATTTACTCATAAGCCATTCCCTCCACTAATGAATGATTTTATTGGCACTCTCTACTAACTCATTGAGTCTTTTAATCTCTTCACTTAAAATACTTCTTCCTGACTCTGTAATTTTATATAATCGTTTTCTTTCATCTTCCGGATTATCACTCTTCGTTTCCACTATCCAGCCTTTCTTCATCATATTGCTGACTGCACCGTACATCGTACCTGATCCAATCCTGACTCTGTTACCCGATAAATTTAGAGTATCCTGCATAATTCCATATCCATGATTTGCCCCATTATATAGACAAAGTAAAATATAGAAATAGCTTTCTGTTAATGGTTCAATCTTAGTCTTCATCTGCTTCCCTTCTTTCTATATTCTATCGCATCCTGTTATATCGTCCTGCGACATATTTCTTTATATATCGTATCACGATATATATCGTCTGTCAACATACTTTTTCTCATATTACAGTAAAGAAGGTTTTTCTCATAATAAAAAGAACCATCATCTTATCAAAAAGCTGATAGTTCTTAATCTAATTCCTTATAACCATTCTATTACTTTATCGGTAAATACGATCCCATCCAGATGATCGATCTCATGGCATAAACATTTTGCCATCTCTCCTTCTCCCTCCAAAATAAGCTCACTACCATTTTCATCAATGGCCTGTACTGTGACTTTCATAGGCCGGATCGTCTTACCAAATTTATTTGGAAAGCTTAAACAGCCTTCTGTACATTCCTGTTCTCCGCTCATTCCGATAATTTGGGGGTTAACTAATTTATATATTCCTGTCCCCATATCAATCACTACTAACCTTTTCAATATTCCTAACTGATTTGCTGCAATTGCTGCACCATTTGGTGTAGTGTGAAGAGTTTCAAGCATATCATCAAGTAATAATCTGATATTATCATTTACTTCTTTTACTTCTTTGCATCTTTTTCTCAGTATTTCATCCTCATTATACCTTAATTGCCTTATTGCCATTATACTTCACCTCTGCTCATCTCTGCTCTTGATTTTCTTTCACTTTTATTAAAAATAAATACTTCTTCAATCGTACAGCAAAATACATTAGCTATATCATAAGCTAACCATATAGAAGGTTCAAACTTTTCAGTTTCGATTGCATTAATCGCCTGACGGGATGTCCCTACCTTCTTGCCTAATTGTTCCTGTGTAATACCAATTCTTTCACGCAATTCACGAATTCTATTTTTCATAAAATTACCTCTTAATATATGTATTTGCAATATGTAATGTTTACCTTACATATATTCTATCATTATAATTAATATAAGTCAAGTTGACCTTCGTAATGTGAAATTTTTAATTCCGTTTTTTAAAATCACAAAATAATAAAAATGGAATTTACTCTTGCACATAGTTTTTGCTATTATTTTCCTAAAATAATTTTTTAAATTCTTTTTTTTAAGTTTTGGTTGCGTTTAGTCCTACACAAAAATATAGTATTAGTGTGATCTCTGCCCTTCTTTTAAGGAGGTATTCACATGATAGATCAGACTCTCCCAAATAAACATATGACACTGAA
>NZ_RJVG01000016.1 GCF_003752155.1 Mobilisporobacter senegalensis
TAAATTCAATTACTGAAATTCATTTTTAACTCAGCCCGGAGGCTTTGTCTTTTTAGAATTTTCAGGGTTGTTTCACTGTTTAGTTATCAATGTTCTTTGTGTTCCTCTGACAGGCTCTCTGGCGCGTCAGCAATATATATAATACTATATACATCTTTGTTTGTCAACACTTTTTTTATTACTAATTATTACTTAATTATTAGTCTATTAAAATGTTACAAACTACGGAGAAAGAGGGATTTGAACCCTCGCGCCGCGCAAACGACCTACACCCTTAGCAGGGGCGCCTCTTCAGCCTCTTGAGTATTTCTCCATCACTGAACTTTAGTTCAATATTTATTTATGCGTCAAACGCAAGGATTAGTATATCAAAACAAGTTTTACTTGTCAATGACTTTATTGCTATTTTTTTAATTTTTTCAAAAAATAGCAATATATAATCAGTAAATAATAAGTTATATTGTTGAAATATGTCTATATCACCTATATTCCTGCGTTTCTAATTTTCACAAAATTCTCTTGGAGCTGTTTCATAAAGATTATTACCTTCACAATCATTCACAACAATAACAGGAAAATCTTTTACATATAATTCTCTAATTGCTTCTGTACCTAAGTCATCATATGCTATCACTTTAGAACTTACGATGCATTTAGAAAGTAAGGCACCTGCCCCACCTACAGCTGCAAAATATACTCCGTTATTTTTAATAATAGAATCTATAACTTCTTTGTTTCTTTTTCCTTTTCCTATCATACCTTTTATTCCATGATCCAGCAAAAGAGGTGAGTATTTGTCCATTCTACTACTTGTAGTAGGTCCGGCTGATCCAATCACCTGTCCCTCTCTTTCAGGAGTAGGACCTAGATAATATATAATATTATCTTTTAATTCAAATGGCGGTTTTTCTCCTTTTATCATAGAATCATACATTCTTTTATGAGCGGCATCTCTAGCAGAGTATATAATTCCTGTAATATAAACATAATCCCCAGCTTTTAAGTTTTTAGTTATTTCTTCATTTATTGGAGAATTAATATATTTATCCACTTTTTTTCCTCTTTTCCATAATATTATGCACATTATTAATTTAATTTATTACTTCTTTAGTATAAATTAAAAGTATCTATAAATATAACAATAATCCTGATACCTTTATCTCTAATAAAATAATACTAAACTAATATTTGATTTATTTATATAATTCTTCTTACATGTCTATTAACATGACAACAAATATTGACTGCCACTGGCAAACCGGCTATATGTGTTGGATAGGTCTCAATGTTGACTCCTAGAACTGTAGTGTTTCCCCCTAGTCCTCCCGGTCCAATACCTAATTTATTTAATTTTATTAATAATTCTTCTTCTGTATCTCTAATATGTTTAATTTCTGAATGTTTATTTAAATCTCTTGTCAGTGCCTTTTTTGCTAAGTAGGTACATTTTTCGAAATTACCTCCGATTCCTACTCCAACAACCATAGGAGGACAGGCATTTGGTCCCGCATTTTTTACTGTTTCAATCACAGCTTCTTTTACTCCTTCAATTCCATCTGAGGGTTTTAGCATAAATACTTTACTCATATTTTCACTGCCGAATCCTTTTGGAGCTACAACAATTTCAACTTTTTCACCTGGTACAATATTATAATGAATGACTCCTGGTGTATTATCTTTTGTGTTTTCTCTTTCTATAGGATCCTTTACAATTGATTTTCTAAGATAACCTTCTTTATATCCTTGCCTGATACCTTCATTAATCGCAGCTTCAATGTCCAAGCCTTTGATATGGATATCCTGACCAATATTCATAAATACAACAGCCATTCCCGTGTCCTGGCAAATTGGTATCTGTTCATCTTTTGCTATTTTAATATTTGTTTCCAATTGATTTAATATTTGCTTTCCTAGAGTAGATTTTTCTTTGGCATAAGATTCAATAATAGCCGATTCAACATCTTTTGATAAAAAATAATTTGCTTCTATACACATTTCTTTGATATTTTGTGTTATATGTTCTGCATCTATAATTCTCATTTTTACTCTCCTGTAATTGTTATACTAAAATATTATATTAAATAGCTTCCTTAGTATTTAAGAATAGAGTGGTATTATATCTAAGTTTATTAAGGCTGATTTTCTTAATTAAAACAATAGATTTAATACCACTCTATTATAATTTTATTTAAAATTGTAATATAAAAGATTATAAAATTCAAATAAGAATCTTTTATAAACTATATTACTATAGATTTTAAATTAGAGAAGATTATCATCATTTGAAGGAATTACTATTTCATTATTTATATCTTCCTCTTCTAATTCCTTTTCAAGATTTTGAATTAATTCATCTTCTGATTTATTTTCACTTTCTCTGACTTTAGTGAATTTTGCTACGGATACGTCTGGATTTAAATTAATTAATTTAACACCGGAAGTAATTCTGCCAAGATCTGATATATCACCAACTGCCAATCTAATGATGATTCCTTCTGTAGTTATAATCATTATTTCATTATCATCATTTACTACTTTTACTCCTACAACATATCCTGTCTTTTCAGTGATCTTATAACATTTAACACCTTTACCACCTCTATGCTGCACTGTAAATTCGTCTATTTTTGTGCGTTTTCCCATACCTTTTTCAGATACAAATAATAAATAATCTCCTTGTGTATCCAGCTGCATTCCAATAATCTCATCACCTGAAACTATATTCATACCAATAACACCCATAGATGTTCTACCGGTAGATCTGACATCCTTTTCATTAAATCGGATACATTGTCCATATTTCGTTACCAAAATAATATCTTTCTTATTATTGGTTGATTTTACTTCAATTAAATCATCGTCTTCTCTTAAGTTAATTGCTTGAAGACCAGACTTTCTAATATTTTCATAATCTTTAATAGGAGTCTTTTTCACAATACCCTTTTTCGTTGCCATAAATAGGTATCTGTTTTCCTGATATTCTCTTAACGGTATGATAGCAGTAATCCTTTCTTCTGGTAATAACTGAAGAAGATTCACAATCGCAGTTCCTCTTGCAGTTCTTCCAGACTCCGGAATTTCATACGCTTTTAATCGATATACCCTTCCTTTATTAGTAAAAAACATAATATAATGATGAGTCGTTGTCATTAAAAGATCTTCGATAAAATCTTCTTCGATTGTCTGCATACCCTTAATACCTTTGCCGCCACGATGCTGACTCTTAAAATTATCAATTGTCATTCTCTTAATATAACCAAGTCTTGTCATAGCAATTACGGTATTTTCTTTTGGTATTAAGTCTTCCATTGAGATATCGAATTCATCAAATCCAATAGATGTTCTTCTGTCATCACCAAATTTATCACGAATTATAATTATTTCTTCTCTTATTACTGCTAAAAGTTTCTTACGATCTGCTAGAATTGCTTTGTATTCTGCTATTTTTTCCATAAGTTCTTTTAATTCTGTTTCAAGTTTTTCTCTTTCTAATCCCGTTAAAGCACGAAGTCTCATATCCACTATTGCTTGTGCTTGTACATCATCTAATCCAAAACGTTCCATTAAACTTATTTTTGCAATAGAAACATTCGCTGATGATCTGATAATGTGAATGACTTCATCAATATTATCAAGAGCAATCATTAAGCCTTTTAATATATGAGCTCTTTCTTCTGCTTTATTTAAATCATACTGGATTCTTCTGGTTACTACTTCTTCCTGATGTTTTAGATAATAATCTAACATCTGATGTAAATTTAAAACTCTTGGTTCATTATTTACCAGTGCTAACATAATAACACCAAAAGTATCTTGTAATTGAGTATGTTTATATAATTGATTTAGTATAACATTTGCATTGGCATCTCTTCTTAGTTCAATGCATATTCTCATTCCTGTACGATTAGATTCATCTCTAAGTTCAGTAATTCCATTAATCTTTTTATCACGAACTAATTCAGCAATCTTTTCAATCAATCTTGCCTTATTGACCATATAAGGTAATTCAGTAACAATAATTCTGTTTTTTCCATTTGGCATTGCTTCAATATCTGTTACTGCTCTTACTCTTATCTTACCTCGTCCAGTTCTGTATGCTTCATCAATTCCCCTGGTACCTAATATTGTTGCACCTGTAGGAAAATCCGGACCTTTCACAATCTCTAATAATTCTTCAATGTCAGTATCACGATTTTCCTCAATGTTATTATCTATAATTTTTACGACAGCATTAATAACCTCACGTAAATTATGAGGAGGTATATTAGTAGCCATACCAACAGCAATACCAGAGGTCCCATTTACTAAAAGATTTGGAAATCTGGATGGAAGTACAACTGGCTCTTTCTCTGTTTCATCAAAGTTTGGAATAAAATCTACTGTATTCTTGTTGATATCAGATAACAATTCCATAGATATCTTACTCAGACGTGCTTCTGTATAACGCATCGCAGCTGCACCATCACCATCTACAGAACCAAAGTTACCATGTCCATCAACTAGTGGATACCTTGTAGACCATTCCTGGGCTAAATTTACCAATGCTCCATAAATAGAACTATCTCCATGAGGATGATATTTACCCATTGCATCACCAACAATACGTGCACATTTACGATGTGGTTTGTCCGGTCCATTATTCAATTCTATCATTGCATATAATATTCTTCTTTGAACTGGTTTTAATCCATCTCTTACATCAGGAAGGGCACGTGCGGCGATTACTGACATGGCATAATCAATATATGATGTTTCCATTGTCTTTTTCAAATCGACCTCATGAACCTTATCAAAGATATTCTCGTCCATTTATATTCCTCCGGTTTTCTTGGCTTAATTAAAAATTCCCATATACTATATATCTAAATTTTTAACGTACTTTGCATTTGCTTCAATAAATTCACGTCTTGGTTCAACTTTATCTCCCATTAATGTTGTAAAAGTTAAATCAATTTCAGATGATTCTTCTTCATCTATGGTTACACGAAGAAGAACTCTTCTTTCTGGATCCATGGTCGTTTCCCATAATTGTTCTGCATCCATTTCCCCTAAACCTTTATAACGTTGAATTTTGTTATTACCATCTCTGCCTAGTTCAGTCAAAATTTTATTTAATTCTTCATCACTATAAGCATATTTTACTGTTTTATTCTTCTCTATTTTGTATAAAGGTGGCTGAGCTAAATATATATATCCTTCTTTTATTAATTCTGGCATAAAACGGTAAAGGAATGTGAGTAGTAAAGTACTTATATGGGCACCATCTACATCCGCATCTGTCATAATTATAATTTTATGATATCTTAATTTTGTAATATCAAAATCTTCTGAAATCCCCGTACCAAAAGCAGTAATCATAGCTTTTATTTCATTATTTACAAGTATTTTATCAAGACGTGATTTTTCTACATTAAGAATCTTACCTCTAAGAGGTAAGATAGCCTGAGTTGCTCTAGATCTTGCAGTTTTAGCACTGCCACCTGCAGAATCACCTTCAACAATATAAATTTCACAATTTTTAGGATCTTTATCTGAACAATCTGCTAATTTTCCAGGAAGAGTCATACTATCAAGAGCCGTTTTTCTCCTTGTTAAATCCCTTGCTTTTCTGGCTGCATCTCTTGCTCTTTGAGCTAAAATTGCTTTTTCACATATCATTTTAGCAACATTAGGATTTTGTTCCAGAAAATAAGTAAGTTGTTCACTTACTACGCTATCAACTGCTCCCCTGGCTTCACTATTACCAAGTTTTTGTTTTGTTTGGCCTTCAAATTGAGGTTCTGGTATTTTTATACTTATAATTGCAGTAAGACCTTCTCTGATGTCTTCACCAGAAAGGTTTGCTTCATTTTCTTTTAAATATTTTTGTCCTCTGGCATAGTCATTAAAAGTTTTTGTTAAAGCATTTTTAAATCCTGCAAGATGAGTTCCACCTTCAGGTGTTGTAATATTATTTACAAAACTATAACAACCTTCTGTGTATGAACTATTGTGTTGCAATGCAACTTCTACATACACCTCATCTTTTTTACCCTCACAATAAATAATACTATCATAAATTGGATCCTTATGTCTGTTAAGGTATTCCACATATTCTTTGATTCCACCTTCATAGTGGAATTCTTTTACTTTTTGCTCTTCTTCCCTGTCATCCCTTAGAACTATTTTAATATTTTTTGTAAGGAAAGCCATCTCTCTCAATCTTTGTTTTAATATTTCATAGTCATAAATAGTTTCTTCAAATATTTCTTTATCTGGTAAAAAAGTTACCTGGGTACCAACTTTATCCGTTTCACCTATTACTTCCAGTTTTTTTATTACCTTACCTCTTTCGTATCTTTGATAATGCTTTTTCCCATCTTGAAATACAACTACTTCCAGCCATTCAGATAATGCATTCACTACGGATGCACCAACTCCATGAAGTCCACCGGATACCTTGTATCCTCCTCCACCAAATTTACCACCGGCATGGAGTATTGTAAATACAACCTCAACTCCTGAAAGCCCGGATTTGTGATTAATACCAACAGGTATCCCACGTCCATTATCAATTACAGTGATGGAATTATCTTTATTAATTGTAATATCAATAGTATCACAAAATCCTGCTAATGCTTCATCTACGGCATTATCTACTATCTCATATACTAAATGATGTAATCCTTTTGTTGAAGTACTGCCAATATACATACCTGGTCTTTTTCTAACAGCTTCTAAACCTTCTAATATCTGAATCTGATCTGCACCATATTCTGTACTCATATATATCCTCCTATTTGTAAAATCTATATGGCTATATTAATCTCATTCATTATGAAATTAATATAATTTTATTATCTTTTTTCATTTATTACTGTTCCTTCAATCACTTTAAAGATTTTATTAATCTGAAATCGATTATTTATAAACTCTTCAAGACCAGTACAAGTAATAATCGTCTGGATTCCATCTATACTGTTTAATAAGTGATTCTGCCTGTTTCTATCAAGTTCTGATAGAACATCATCCAACAAAAGGATAGGATTTTCATTGATTGTATTTTTTACTAATTCAATTTCTGCAAGTTTTAATGATAACGCTGAAGTTCTTTGTTGACCTTGGGAACCAAAACGTCTAATATCATTATCACTTATAATAAAACACATATCATCTCTGTGAGGCCCCACATTTGTTGTTTTTAATTCTATATCTTTATTTTCAAATTTTTTAAGTTTATTTTCAAAATTATCCAATATGACGTTAGGTTCATATTTTATTATTAATTCTTCTTTGTCTCCAGTTAGCTTTCTATGTATATCAAAAACAATTTGATTTAACTCTTCGATAAACTCAGAGCGCCGTTTAATTATTTTTTTTCCATATTCCAATAATTGGATATTCCATATGTTTAGTGTATCCAATAATGATTTATTAAAACTTATTTGTTTTAATAAATTATTTCGCTGATTAACTATTTTATTATATTTTGTCAGATTATACAAATAAACTTTATCTAACTGGCATAATTCTAAATCAATAAATCTTCTTCTTTCACTTGGACCATTTTTAATTATACTTAAATCTTCAGGTGAAAAAAATACTAAATTGACCATACCAAATAATTCACTTGATTTTTTAATTGGCAACCCATCAATGGCTACACCTTTTGCTTTATTCTTTTTTAAGTGCATATCTATCTTGTGGATTATCTCTTTTTTTTCTATAAAAATTCTTATATGAGCTTCTTCTTTTTGAATTTTTATCACTTCTTTATCTTTACTGCCTTTATGAGATTTTGTTGTTCCACATAGATATATTGATTCAAGAATATTAGTCTTGCCTTGAGCATTATCACCATACAATATATTTGTCCCATTATTAAATTGCATCGATAATTTTTCGTAATTTCTATAATCACTTAACTCAAGAGATTTTATGATCATTTTAACACCTGTTTTTTCTATTTTGTTATTTTAATCTGCTCATTTTCATATTCTACAATATCACCATCAACTAGTTTTTTTCCTCTTTGGTATTCAACTTGTCCATTTACTTTAACTAAACCGTCTTGAATGACCATTTTAGCATCAACACCTGAACCTACCAGTCCAGCTGCTTTTAAAGCCTGTCCAAGTTTAATATATTCATCTCTTAATTTTATTGTTTCCATAATTTGAAACACGTCCTTTTCACACTAGTTAATATTTGCATTAATGTTCACTGGTAATATTAAATATATATACGTTTCCTCTTTATCCTTTATAAAACAAGGTGCTTTTGGATTAAATAAATAAATATCAACTTCTTCGTCATCAATAACTTTTAGAGCATCTATTAAAAAACGTGGATTAAATCCTATTAATATATCTTTTCCTTCTTTTTTGATATCAATATCTTCATTCATCGATCCAATATTAGAATTAATTTTTAATTCCATATTATTATCTGTAATATTAATAATAATAGGCTTTTTCTCATTTTCTTTAATTAAAAGAGTAGCTCTGTCAATACAACTTAAAAATTCTTTTTTATTAATTGTTAACTTAGTTTCATAGTCATTGGAGAGCATCTGGCTTATTTTATAAAATTCACCTTCTATTAATCTGGATAAAACAACAGTATCATCAAATTCAAATAATATATGTTTATCAGTAAAGAATAAATTAACCTGATCAGAAATTTCACCCGATAAGATTTTACTCACTTCATTTAAAGTTTTACCAGGAACAATCACTTTTATATTATCATAATTATCTTTTAATTTTATATTACGGATGGAAATTCTATGTCCATCTAAAGAGGTTACTTTTAATTCATCCTCATTAATCTCGAATAATTCACCTGTCATAATTTTATTGCTTTCATTATCAGAAATAGAAAATACAGTTTGTCTTATTATTTCTTTTAATGAAAATTGAGATATTGTAATATTTTTATCTTTCTGAATATTTGGTAAGAAAGGAAATTCCTCACTTGCTTTTCCTGATATATTAAAATTAGCCTTCTCACAAGTAATGGTAGCCTTATAATTACTATCTGTTTCAATTGTTACTTCATTATCTGGTAGTTTTCGAATAATTTCAGAAAATACTTTTGCATTAATTGCAATAATCCCATTCTCTAAAATATTACCTTTAACTATAGTTTCGATTCCAAGTTCCATATCATTAGATATTAATTTGATTACACCAGATTTGGCATCAATAATCAAGCATTCTAATATAGGCATTGTTGTTCTGGATGGTATTGCTTTTAAAACTATATTAACACTATTTAATAAATCATTTTTTTGACATATTATTTTCATAATTGTGTATAACTCCCTTCGAGGTATTTTTAGTATATAAATAATAAAAATTTAGTAGAAGCAGTAGTAGGGGGTGTTAATTTGTTGATAAGTGTTATTAAGTTAGTTAATAAGCTACTTTAATTTAAGAATAACCATGTGAACAAGTTTTAATTTTTTTATATGTAAATATCAAGTTATTCACAATGAATTTCAAAAAATAAAAAATTACACACAAAAACAACAGAATATCAACAACTAAATGTGAATAAAATTTAAAGCTATTGAGGACTTATTTTTTTACTTAATACTTCTACAGTATTTTGCAGCTGGCTATCCTTTTGGATATCTTTTGTAACTTTATCAATACCATGGAGAACTGTGGTATGATCTCTATTTCCAAGCTTTTTTCCAATATCAGAAAGGGATAATTCAGTTAAGCTACGGCATAGATACATACACATTTGTCTTGGATATGCTATATTTCTACTCTTTTTCGTAGAACATAAATCAGGAACTGTAATATTAAAATGTTCTGAAACAATCTCCATAATAAGTTCTGCAGTAATATTTTTCTGGTTATTAGGTGAAATTAAATCTTTTAAAGCTTCTTCTGCTAATTCAACATTAACTTCTCTTTTCTTAAGCCTTGAAAGTGCAACGATTTTAGTCAAGGCTCCTTCTAATTCTCTAATATTAGATTTTACATTTGTGGCAATATATTTCATAACTTCATTATCTATGGATAATCCATCTAATTCTTCTTTTTTCTTTAGAATTGCCATTCTTGTTTCATAATCTGGAGATTGAATATCAACGGTAAGTCCCCATTCGAAACGAGAGCGTAAACGATCTTCGAGAGTTTCAATATCTTTTGGAGGTTTATCAGATGATATGATTATTTGTTTTTTGGATTCATGTAAGGTATTAAAAGTATGGAAAAATTCTTCCTGTGTACTTTCCTTTCCTATTATAAATTGAATATCATCAATAAGCAGAACATCAATATTTCTATATTTTTCCCTAAACTCAGCGGTAGAGGAATTTTCATTACGATTACGGATAGATTCAATCAACTCATTGGTAAATTGCTCACTGGTAACATATAATACTTTTGCTTTAGGATTATGTTCTAATATAAAATGTGCTATTGAATGCATTAAATGAGTCTTACCAAGTCCAACACCACCATAAATGAACAAAGGATTATAAACTTCAGCTGGTGATTCGGCTACTGCTAATGAAGCAGCGTGTGCAAGGTTATTATTTGTTCCTACTACAAAAGTGTCAAATGTATATCTTGGGTTAAGAAAGGGATAAGGATTCTTTTTTGTAATTTCTTTCTTTGGTGATACTTCATTTTTAACTTCTATATTAGAAGTAGCACTTTCAAGAATAAAATCTAATTCATAATTTAGATTTGTAATTTCTTCAATTGCTACCTTAAGGGGTAATCCATATTTACGCTTTATGAAATTGATACTATCTGAACCAATTAATTTATCATCAATCATTATTGTAATAATATCATCAGATACAGAATATACTTTTAGTGGTAATAACCAAGTACGAAAAGAAACATCTGAAATATCATGTTCATTCTTAAGGGCTTCTAATATCTCATCCCATTTTTCTTGAATTATGTTTTTCATCATAATCCCCCTAATTATAAATTTTCATATAAATATATATTATAACATAATTGTGGAATTTTCAATGGTTATTATTAGTTCTTGTTGATAACTTTGTTTATATAATAGAAAGTTAGAAAAAATCGATTTGATTATCCACAACATTAAGCCTTACATCAACATATATGTGTATAAATTATCAAAAAGATAAACAATATTCAAATTACTAAAATATTAATGAAATTTTACATATTGTTTTAATAATTAACATTAATTAAAAAACTTATCCACAATTTATCAACAATTTGTGGATAAGTCAAATTTTCAACATGTGAATGAATTGTTTGAATGTATAATTGTGGATATTAAGGACGGGATTAAATTAATTTATATCCATATAAATTAATAGAAATCATTCATAACTAACAGAATAATCATATAGGGCTAATAAACTAATTAGAAATAGTAAGGATTTATAAATAGATAATTTTATTTATTTCTAATTAATCTAAATTTTAAAGATTGTATAATTATAAAATAAAATTAAATTGACAAGAATTACTTGACGAAATGGGATAATACTAATATAATAGAGCGTGATATTTTAATAAAATAGACTAAATACGCTTAACTATATATAGTTTGGTATTAATAAGGAGGTGCCCTCGTAATGAAAATGACATTCCAACCTAAGAAAAGATCAAGAGCTAAGGTTCATGGTTTCAGATCTAGAATGAGTACTGCTAATGGTAGAAAAGTATTAGCTAGAAGAAGAGCAAAAGGAAGAAATAAATTATCAGCTTAGGTCGCATTAACTGTGACCTTTTCTTCTCTCAACAAAAGGTTTTATATTAATTAATTTTAATGAACAGAATAACATTTGAAGTAAAATAATCAGGAGATTTTGAAGTTGTCAGAATCAATTAAAAGTAATAGTGATTTTCGTAATGTATATAATAACGGAAGATCATATGCAAACAAATATTTAGTTATGTATGTACAAAAAAATGGGCTGGACAGGAACAGATTAGGTGTATCCGTAAGTAAAAAAGTCGGAAACAGTGTGGTAAGACACAGAATTACCAGATTAGTAAGAGAAAGTTATCGGTTGAATGAGAATATGTTTAATAGTGGTTTAGACATAGTAGTAGTTGCCAGATCAGGAGCAAAAGGTAGAAGTTACAATGAGATTAGTAATGCACTCATACATTTGGGAAAAATCCATAAAATTTTAAAAGAGATGATGATGTCGTAATGAAACGATTTTTGATATTTTTAATTAAAATGTATAGAAGATTTATATCTCCTTTAAAGGGAAGGCCTTCTTGTATTTATGTGCCTACCTGCTCTTCATATGCAATAACAGCATTAGAAAAATATGGTGTAATAAAAGGAACCTATTTAGCAATAAAAAGAGTACTTAGATGTCATCCATTTGCAAAAGGTGGATATGATCCGGTTCCATAAATAAGGAGGAAATGTAATTGTTTAATGTATTTTTAACTCAGTATAGTGGTCCAATATTAGGGCCAATTGCGAGAATTTTGGGTATTATACTAAATATGATATATGAATTTTTAGATATATTTCATATAGCAAATGCAGGTTTAAGTATTATTTTATTTACTTTTATTGTAAGGGCTTTAATGATACCTTTAACAATTAAACAACAGAAGTTTTCAAAGTTATCATCATTAATGAATCCGGAATTAACTGCCATTCAGGCAAAATATAAAGGTAAAAAAGATGAAGCTTCATTAAAAAAACAACAGTTAGAGACTCAGGCAGTCTATCAGAAATATGGAGCTAGTCCAACAAGCGGCTGTCTTCCAATGTTAATTACATTACCAATTATGTTTGCTCTTTATAGAGTAATCTATAATATACCGGCATATGTTGACTCTATTTATGGATTATATGAAAATATAGCTTCAGGTATTCAAGGAATCAGTGGTTATAGTCCAGTTATGATGGATTTTGCTAAAGAATTTAGTATACAGACATCTAAGTGGGATGATATAAGTAAACTTTCAACAAATCATGTAATTGATATATTATCACAATTCCAAAGAGGAACTTGGCAGGAATTAACAAGTAAATTTCCTAATATTACAGAAGTAATCCAAACAAATTCAGCAGAAATAATTAAACTTAATAGTTTTTTAGGTGGCTTAAATATTGCAGATAAACCAGGGCTTACCTGGCCGGGAATTTTAGTTCCTATTTTTGCTATGGCATTCCAATTTATACAGGGAAAACAAATGGAAACACAAACACCGGTGGATCCTAATAATCCTACTGCAAATACAATGAAAACAATGAATACAGTAATGCCTATTATGTCAGGTGTATTTTGTATATCATTACCTATTGGTGTTGGCCTATACTGGGTAGCAGGTAGTGTATTCCAAATTATTCAACAGTTTTTTATTAGTAAATACATGGAAAAAGTTGATGTAAATGAATTAATTGCTAAGAATGTAGAAAAAGCGAAGAAGAAAAAAGCGAAACTTGGTGTTAGTCCTGATGCATCATTAGAAGATTTAGCAAAAAAACAAACAAAATCAATTTCAGAAACAACAAATGTATCAAGTAAAACTGCAAGTTATGCAAACTTGAAAACAAATAATGAATCTTCCAATAAAAATAGTAATGTATCCTTTAAGAAAGGAAGTATAGCAGCAAATGCTAACCTGCTTAACAGGGATAAAACCGATAAGGGGGATAAATAATATGATGGATTGGGTCGTATATTCAGCTAAGACAGTGGATGAAGCATTAACAGAAGCTCTGATAGAAATGAACACAACCAGTGATAAAATTGAATATGAAGTGATTGAAAAAGAAACAAATGGAATTTTAGGTTTCTTTAGTAAGCCAGCTAAAATCAGAGTTAGAACTAAAAATACAATAGAAGGTATTACAAGAACTTTTTTAGAAAAACTTTTTAAAGCTATGAATATTGATTCTAAAATAGATATTGTTTATGATGAAGAAAATGGATCTATTGATATTGATATAAGCGGTGAAGATATGGGCATTCTTATTGGTAAAAGAGGACAAACATTAGATTCACTTCAATATTTAACAAGTCTTGTAGTTAATAAGGAAAGTAATAGTTATCTTAAAGTAAAAATTGATACAGAAAATTACAGGGAAAGAAGAAAAGAAACTCTTGAAAATCTTGCTAAAAACATTTCTTTTAAAGTAAAAAGAACAAAAAGAGCGGTTTCTTTAGAACCAATGAATCCTTATGAAAGAAGAGTAATTCACTCAGCTTTGCAAAATGATAAATTTGTGGAAACACATAGTGAAGGTGAAGAACCTTTTAGAAGAGTTGTAGTAACTTTAAAGAAAACAGCAAACAGTTATAAGAGTAATACAAATAAAAGTTATAATAAAGACTATAATCGTAGTTATAAAAGAGATAATAATTATTCAAAAGAAAGTAATAAAGAAAAATCATATTTTAATAATACAGATGATAATGTAAAATATGCTCAAGTAGAAAGAAACAATGATTAATCATTAATTTTAAATTATTAGATATTAGAATAATTATATTATTAAGGGATAGCGATATGAAAATGGCCGATGGAAATATTTCTATCGGCTATTTATATATTATGCTAAATAAAAGCAGTACAGATTGATTTTATTTAGTTTGGAGGAAATTTTATGAGAACAGAGACAATTGCTGCAGTAGCGACCGCTATGAGTAATGCTGGTATTAGTATTGTTAGAATAAGTGGCAGTGAAGCGATTGATATTATTAGTAAAATATTTAAACCGAAGAACAAAGATAAAGATATTAAAAAAGCCAACAGCCATACGATTCATTATGGATATATCATTGATGGATCAATTACTATAGATGAAGTTCTGGTATTAATAATGAAGGGACCAAATAGTTATACAAGGGAAGATATTGTTGAAATAGATTGTCATGGCGGAGTAACAGTAACAAAAAGAATTTTGGAAACAGTATTAAAATATGGAGCAAGAGCTGCAGAACCAGGAGAATTTACAAAAAGAGCTTTTTTAAATGGAAGGATTGATTTGTCACAGGCAGAGGCTGTAATAGATATTATTAATTCCAAAAACGAGTATGCCTTAAATAATGCCATGAATCAATTAAAAGGAAATATACTGACTAAGGTAAAAGATATCAGAGAGAATATCTTACATGATATAGCTTATATTGAAGCAGCTTTAGATGATCCTGAACATATTAGTTTAGAGTATTTTAGTGAAGAACTATTAATTCATATAAATGATAATCAAAAAGAATTAAGGAGACTTCTAGATTCTGCTGATAATGGACGAATCTTAAAAGAAGGTATAAAGACTGTTATACTAGGGAAACCAAATGCAGGAAAATCTTCTTTATTAAATATTCTTGTTGGAGATGAAAGAGCGATTGTAACAGATATTGCCGGAACAACAAGAGATACATTGGAAGAATCCATAAATATTAATGGAATTAGCTTAAATATTGTTGATACGGCGGGAATAAGAGATACAGAAGATGTTGTTGAAAAAATTGGTGTTGATAAAGCGAAGAGTTTTGCAAATTTTGCGGACCTTATTATATATGTAGTCGATGGTTCAACTACCCTTGATAAAAATGATCGGGAAATCATAGAAATGATAAAAGATAAAAAAGCGATTATTTTATTGAATAAAACGGATTTAGATATTATAACAAGGGAAGAAGATTTGAGAAAATATTTGACACAGCCTATTGTTTTAATTTCAGCGAAAGAAAATAAAGGAATTGATATTTTAGAAAATTTATTAAAAGATATGTTTTTTAATGGAGAGATATCATTTAATGATGAAGTATATATAACAAATATACGACATAAAGAAGCATTAAAAGAAAGTATTAATAGTTTGGAGCAGGTGGAAAAAAGTATAGAAGATAATATGCCAGAAGATTTCTATTCTATTGATTTAATGAATGCATATGAAGAGCTTGGTCATATTATAGGAGAATCTGTAGAAGATGACTTAGTTAATAAAATCTTTCATGAATTTTGTATGGGTAAATAGTAAATGTGTTTTTTAGAGGGAAAAGAGGAAATGTAATGTCATATATTTATGAAGATTATGATGTAGTTGTAGTTGGAGCTGGTCATGCAGGATGTGAGGCAGCATTGGCATGCGCCAGGTTATCATTAAATACTATTTGCTTTACAGTTAGTATGGACAGTATTGCTTTAATGCCATGTAATCCAAATATCGGGGGTAGTTCAAAGGGACATTTAGTAAGAGAAATAGATGCGTTGGGCGGTGAAATGGGTAAAAATATTGATAAGACATATATTCAGTCAAAGATGTTAAACCAGTCGAAAGGCCCTGCAGTTCACTCTTTGCGTGCTCAGGCAGATAAACAGGATTATAGCAGAGAAATGAGACTCACTCTTGAAAATACGCCAAATCTTACTTTAAAGCAGGCAGAAATTGTAGAAATATTAATTGAAGATAATAGAATAACAGGAGTTAAAACATATTCAGGAGCGATATATCCCTGTAAGGCAGTTATTTTAACAACAGGAACTTATTTAAATGCAAGATGTGTGTATGGAGATGTAAGTAATTATACAGGACCTAATGGTTTATCCTCAGCTAAATTTCTAACAGATTCTTTAAAAAACCTTGGTATTGAGATGTACCGTTTTAAAACCGGGACACCAGCCAGAATTGATAAAAGATCCATTGATTTTAGTAAGATGGAGGAACAATTAGGAGATGAGAATATCGTACCATTTTCATTTACTAATAAGCAGGAAGATATAAAAAAAGAACAGGTATCTTGTTGGTTAACATATACAAATGAGACAACTCATGAAATTATTAGAGCGAATATTAATCGTTCTCCATTATATAGCGGAGATATTAAAGGAACAGGACCAAGATATTGTCCTTCTATCGAAGATAAAGTAGTGCGTTTTTCAGATAAAGAGAGACACCAGGTATTTATTGAACCAGAAGGTAATTATACAAATGAAATGTATGTTGGAGGTATGTCCAGTTCCCTTCCGGAAGATGTTCAATATAATATGTATCGATCCGTTGCTGGATTAGAAAATGCTAAAATAGTAAGAAATGCATATGCTATAGAATATGATTGTATTAATCCTAATCAGTTAAAAGCCACATTAGAATTTAAAAATATCCATGGTTTATATAGTGCAGGACAATTTAATGGAAGTTCAGGATATGAAGAGGCAGCTGCACAAGGATTAATCGCTGGTATAAATGCATCCTTATCAATTCTTAATAAAGATCCGATTGTATTAAATCGCTCTGAAGCTTATATAGGTGTACTAATTGATGATCTAGTTACAAAAGAAAATCATGAACCATATCGAATGATGACTTCCCGGGCCGAATATCGTTTAATATTAAGACAAGATAATGCTGATCTAAGACTTACTAAGATTGGATATCAAGCAGGATTAATCGATCAAAAACGATATGATAATCTTATTTTAAAAGAAAAGCAAATTGAAGAAGAAATTATTCGTTTAGAGAATACCAATATAGGTGCAACGAAAGAAGTTCAGAAATTATTAGAATCTTTAGATAGCACACTTCTTAAAACAGGAACTACTTTAGCTGAATTGGTGAAGAGACCTGAATTGGATTATTATCTAATAGCACCTATAGATAATAAAAGACCTGAATTATCGGAAGAAGTTATTGAACAAGTTAATATTAATATAAAATATGATGGATATATTAAAAGACAATTAAAACAGGCAGAACACTTTAAGAAATTAGAAAATAAGATAATTCCTGAAGATATTGACTACGAAAATATTCAAAGTTTACGATTAGAGGCAAAACAAAAATTGGCCCGGATCAGACCTTTATCTATAGGACAGGCTTCAAGAATTTCAGGTGTTTCTCCTGCAGATATTTCAGTACTATTAGTTTATATGGAACAATTAAAACGAGGATGAAATCTATAGAAATAAAGATAGGTGGTAAGATTATGAAAGATGCTAATATGTTAATTAACGAGTTAAGAAAAATAAACATTGAATTAAGTCAAAATCAGATAGATCAATTATTAACTTATTATGATTTACTTATTGAAAAAAATAAAGTAATGAATCTTACCGCTATTACAGAATTTAAAGAGGTAGTTTATAAGCATTTTATTGATTCATTAATATTAAATAGAATATGTGATTTAAAAGAACCATATAGTATTTTAGATTTAGGTACGGGTGCCGGTTTTCCTGGAATTCCTCTTAAAATTGCATATCCTAATTTAGAAATTATACTTCTAGATTCCTTAAATAAAAGAATTAAGTTTTTAGATGAAGTTATTCTAAAGTTAAACCTGAATAATATTAGGACAATTCATGGAAGAGCAGAGGATTATGGAAATGATCCTTTGTATAGAGAGAAATTTGATTTATGTGTATCAAGGGCGGTAGCAAATCTTTCTACATTATCTGAATATTGTCTCCCTTTTATAAAAAAGGGAGGTAAGTTTATACCTTATAAATCAGGAAATATCAATGAAGAAATTAATATCTCTAAAAAAGCAATTAAAGTTTTTGGCGGTAACTTAGAAAAAGTTGATACTTTTATTATACCAGGAACAGATATTGAAAGATCACTGGTAGTTATAAGTAAAGAAAAGGCAACACCAAAAGAATATCCAAGATCTGCAGGAAAACCACAAAAAGAACCGATTATGGGGGATTAATATGATACAAGGAAAATACTTATATTTTACAGATGATTTATCGGAGTTAATAAAAATAAGAGAGAAAGTTCTTCATAACAAGGAATATTATCCTAAAAATACAGATAAAAATAATATGGACGAAAGCTCAGTTCATGCTGTAGTTTATGCTGATGACAGGCCTGTTGCAACAGGAAGAGTACATTCAGAGAAACAAGTATATTATATTGATGAAATAGCTGTTTTAGAAGAAGAACAAGGAAAAGGATATGGAGATTTTATTGTAAGAATGCTCATTGATAAAGCATTTATATTAGGCAGTGAAGAAGTAGTTGTATATTCACCGCCAGAATTAGAATTATTTTTTAAAAAAATAGGTTTCAGAATATATGGAAATGATATAAATAACAATGAACATGTTTTTATAAAGTTAAAAATATGTCAGGAAGATTTACTAAAAAAATGTCGAAAACAAGGATAAGTTTTCTTATTAAAAAATGATGATAGGAAATGGTAAGAAAAGAACATATTTTTAATATCAAAAAATGTCGACAGGTACAGGAAAAGGAAAAATATGGTCAAAAATTGTAAAAACATCATTTTTTTACTATTAATTTGTATTTATTAACAAAAATAAATATTTTTACTATTTATCTTCCAAATTCTTCGAATTTGTTGTAATATATATATAGTTGATATATTTGTTAATAATTAAATTATGAGGATTTAGGGTATAATGGGTAAAGACGATATTACAATAAACGACAATATTAGAGAAAATTCTAAAAAAATGGAATCATATTTAAATGAAATAGCAGATTATTTTTCAAATGAGTCAAGTGTTTTGAAGTTAAAAGCAGATGAAACAACAATGAATATAAATAATTTGCAGGATGATTTAGATATTACATTTGTGAATGAGAATGAAAATTATAATTTATTTTCTCCAATGGATAAAAGTGTATTAAATCAAAAAGAAAAGTTAAAATCTGAAGTCTCTTTATACAAACTACAACTCAATGAATGTATGGAAGAAATTGAGCGCCTTAATAGAAATAAAGAAAATATAAGTAAAGTTAAAAATTATATCATGATGTTAGAAGATGTAATTAATCAAAATTGTAAGTCTGTTTCTAATATAACTCATGTTGAGAAAAGTGATAATAAAAAGGATATCTATAAAGGTATTCAAATTTTAAATACACAAGAGTTAGAAAGAAAACGTATTGCCAGGGACCTACATGATTCAACTGTTCAAAACCTTACTAGTTTAATTCACAAAACTGAATTATGCTCAAAATATGTGGACATAGATAATATAAGAACGAAACTTGAATTAGAAATTATGAAAAAGACTATTCGAACAACAATTAATGATATGAGAGAGATAATATTTAATTTGCGTCCTATGTCTTTAGATGATTTAGGATTAATTCCAACAGTTGAAAGATATATAGAACAAATAATGAATAATAATGATATAAAGATAATATTTACTTATTTGAAGGATGAAAATAATATTTATTCAATTATCAATTTTACTCTATTTAGAATTATCCAAGAGGCTTGCAATAATGTATTAAAACATGCAAATGCCAATACTATAAAGATTCATTTAACTTATAACGAGTCTAATATCAATCTTTCAATAGAAGATGATGGGATGGGCTTTGATATAACCAATCAACTGAAAGAGAAATATATGACAAACTCTAATTTTGGATTATCTATTATGAAAGAAAGAGTATATTTATTATCAGGACAAATTCATATAGAATCGAACAAGAATCAAGGAACAAAACTTAATATTGATATACCTATGAATTCTTATATGGAGGATAAAGAATGAATATTAATATAGCTATAGTAGATGATCACAATGTAGTTAGAGAAGGAATTAAACAGCTTTTAGAGATTGATGGAGAAATAAAAGTAATAGGAGAAGCAAGAGATGGAATAGAGTGTTTAGAAATGTTAAAACATACAATTCCTGATGTTTTATTATTAGATATCAATATGCCTAATATGAATGGTTTACAAGTACTTGAGAAAATCAAAGCTAACTTAATTAAAGTTAAAATTCTCATACTTACAATTCATAATGAAGTAGAATATTTAATAAAAGCTGTAAACATTGGAGTAAATGGATATGTATTGAAAGATTCTGATTCCGCTGATCTTAAAAAAGCAATATGTGCGGTATATAATGGAGAAACATATATACAACCAAACCTGACTCCTCTTTTAAAAGAAAGTTTAAGAAAAAAAGCAGAAATTAAAGCAAGGGAATCTGATTTACTTACAAAAAGAGAACTTCAAGTATTAGAGTTATTATCTGAAGGATTGCTAAATAAAGAAATAGCTTATAAATTGGATATAAGCGAAAAAACAGTGAAAAATCATATTTCTAATATTTTTAAGAAAATCAATGTTTCAGACAGGACTCAAGCTGCAGTTTATGCAATAAAGAATAATATAGTTGATATTTTGTAATTAGTATATTTAAAGGTATAATGTTTCACGTGAAACATTATACCTTTTTATTTTATAAAATAAATCCTTATTAATAAAAAGTGATTATGCCAAACAAAAAAGTTTATAATTTAAGAATAAGAAAACTTCAATATTTCACTATTATAGATTATAGTTCTATTTTAGTTATGAAGTATATATCTACAATGAGATAATACAAGTGATTTTCATTAAAATAAAATGTTTCACGTGAAACATATAGGTTAAATAGAATATTACTTACATATATATTCTATAACTCATTATTTAATAGAAATAAAAACATATAGTTTATAACATTTATTATCAAATTTAATTCTAATGAGTAGATATATAGGCGGAATAGTGATATAATGTATTTTGCAAGCTACAAAGAAATAAAAGAAAACTATAAATAGGAGGGGGGATATAATGGGAAGAATCATAGCAATTGCAAATCAAAAAGGTGGAGTAGGAAAGACAACTACGGCAATTAATTTATCTGCCTGTTTAGCTGAAAAAGGTAAAAAGGTATTGACAATAGATATAGATCCACAGGGAAATACATCTAGTGGTCTGGGATTAGATAAGAGTAAAATAGAGAATACAGTATATGAATTAATTATTGGGCAATGTGAGGTTGAAGATTGCCTACAGGTTAATGTAATTGAAAATCTATCTATTTTGCCATCTAATGTAAACCTTTCGGGAGCCGAGATTGAATTAATAGGTACAGAAGAAAGGGAATTTATATTAAAAGGTAAAATTGAAAAGATACGAGATGATTATGAATTTATTATCATAGATTGCCCTCCTTCATTGAATGTATTAACTGTAAATGCAATGACAACAGCAGATACAGTATTAGTACCCATACAATGTGAATATTATGCTCTTGAAGGACTCACCCAATTAATACATACTATAAATCTGGTCAGAGAAAGACTAAATCCCAACTTGGAATTAGAAGGCGTCGTATTTACCATGTATGATGCAAGGACTAATTTATCTCTTCAAGTTGTAGAAAATGTTAAAAACAACTTAAAACAAGCAATCTATAAAACGATTATACCGAGGAATGTAAGATTAGCGGAATCCCCAAGCCATGGTCTTCCAATTAATTTATATGATCCTAAATCAGCAGGTGCTGAAGGATATCGTGATTTAGCAGATGAAGTAATTGAGAGAGGAGAAAAAGAATGGTAGCCAAAAGAGGATTAGGTAAAGGCCTTGATTCGATGATTCCTGAAAAAATAGGTAATATTAGTAAAGAAGAGAAGAAAACAGAACCGAATAATGTTTCACGTGAAACATTAATAAATATTAATGAAATCGAACCAAATAAATCTCAACCAAGAAAGAATTTTAATGAAGATGGAATTCTCGAATTAGCTGATTCTATCAAACAGTACGGTATAATTCAACCATTAATTCTCCAAAAAAAAGATAAATATTATGAGATAGTAGCAGGTGAACGTAGGTGGAGAGCGGCCAGAGCAGCCGGATTGAAGAAAGTTCCTGCAATTATCAAAAATTATACAACACAAGAAATAATGGAAATAGCCTTAATTGAAAATATTCAAAGGGAAGATTTAAATCCTATTGAAGAGGCAATAGCATATCAAAATTTAATTAGCGAATTCAACTTAAAGCAGGATGAGGTGGCTGAAAGAGTTTCAAAAAGTAGAACAGCAATTACTAACTCCATGAGATTGCTTAAACTGGATAGAAGAGTTCAGCAAATGCTAATAGATGATATGATATCCAGCGGACATGCCAGAACAATTCTTCCTATTGAGGATGGGGATGTTCAATACCATATAGCAACAAAAATTTTTGATGAAAAACTGAGCGTGAGAGAAACAGAAAAATTAATTAAAAATCTTAACAAAAATCCAATTAGTAAAAAACAAGAAGTAGATAATAGTATATATATTTATAAAGACTTAGAAGAAAAAATAAAAAGAATTATTGGTACGAAGGTAACCATTAATAAAAAGTCAAAAAATAAAGGAAAAATAGAGATAGAATATTATTCTGAAGAAGAATTAGAACGAATTATAGATTTGTTTGAAAATATGGAACAATAAGAAGTGAGGAGAAAACAGCAATGAATTATTATCTAGAGTTAATAGATTTATATAGTGCATATATTATAATTGGAATTATGAGTTTTATACTTTTGTTATTAATATTATTAATTATCAGTAATGTTAAATACAGTAAATTAAATAGGAAATATAAAAGTTTCATGCAGGGGACAAGTGGTGAAAGTATAGAAAGAATAGTATTAGATAAATTTGAAGAGATTAATGAATTAAAAAAAGAAACGAATATCATCAATACTCATCTAAAAAAGATTGATGAAATATTATCGATTACCTATCAAAAATCTGCAATTGTAAAATACGATGCATTTAAAGAAATGGGTGGTAAATTAAGTTTTGCTCTTGCACTGTTAAATGAAGAAAACAATGGATTTATTATTAATTCTATGCATAGCAGTAGAGAAGGTTGTTATACTTATATCAAAGAAGTTATTAAAGGGGAATCTTTTGTACAATTGGCAGAAGAAGAAAAGCAAGCATTGGAAGAAGCAAAAAATAGTAGAAAATATATGTAATAAAAGAGAGGTCAGCATATACTGTATGCTGACCTCTCTTTATTTAATATAGTGTAATTCTAATTATATAAAATTATTGGACTTTGTAAATTTAATCAGATTACCTATTTATTTAGTTTTCTTAGGAACATTTCCTTTACCATAATATGCGACTTTATAAATATCTTCTAATTCAGATACTAATGGTAAACGAGGATTTGCAGTTGTACATTGATCTCCAAAAGCTAAATCTGCAAGTGGAGAAACTTTAGATAAGAAGTCTTGTTCATTAATACCATATTCTTTTAATGTAGCTGGTATTTCAAGATATTCATTTAATTCTTCAACCATTTTAGCAAATTGTTCAACCGCATCATCATTGCTCTTTGGATTATATCCAAGTTTCTTCATAAGAACAAAAATTTTATCTCCAACAATATAATTCTCGTATTTTGGCCATGCAGTAAACTTAGTAGGATTTGCAACACCATTGTATCTGATTACATGTGGTAAAAGAATAGCATTTGCACAACCGTGAGGTACATGGAATTCTCCTCCTAGTTTGTGTGCTAATGAATGGTTGATTCCAAGGAATGCGTTTGTAAATGCCATACCTGCAATTGTTGATGCATTATGCATTTTTTCACGAGCAACAGGATCGCTTGCCCCATTTGTAAAGGATCTCTTAAGATAAGTAAATACCATTTCAATTGCGTGAATTGCAAGTGCATCTGTATAATCAGAAGCAAGAATAGAAACATAAGCTTCATATGCA
This sequence comes from Mobilisporobacter senegalensis, assembly GCF_003752155.1. GTDB lineage: Bacteria > Bacillota > Clostridia > Lachnospirales > Lachnospiraceae > Mobilisporobacter > Mobilisporobacter senegalensis. Next base: position 24,475 of record NZ_RJVG01000016.1, read on the forward strand.
TGGGTTAATACATCCATCCCTGTCCATGCAGTAGATTTTTTTGGAACTGACATAACGAAATCCGGATCAATAATCGCAACATCTGGAGTTAATTCGTAATCAGCTAATGGATATTTTTTGTTTTCTTCCTTGTCAGAAATAACGGCAAATGATGTTACTTCTGATCCAGTACCAGATGTTGTAGGTATAGCAACAAGCTGTGCCTTATGTCCAAGAGTAGGGAATTTGTAAGCTCTCTTTCTGATATCTAAGAATTTAAGTGACATATTTTTAAAATCTGCATCTGGTTGTTCATAAAATAGCCACATACCCTTTGCAGCATCAATTGCAGAACCGCCACCTAAAGCAATAATAACATCAGGCTGGAATTTGTTCATTGATTCCACCCCTCTTTTGATTGTGTCAAGAGAAGGATCTGGTTCAACTTGGTCAAAAATTTCACAATGTACATATTCTTCACGTTTTCTTAACTGATATAGAATCTTATCTACATAACCTAATTGTGTCATAGAAGGATCTGTTACAATAAAAGCTTTTGAGATTCCCGGCATTTTTTGAAGATAAGCAGTTGAGCCTGATTCAAAATAAATTTTGTTTGGAATCTTAAACCATTGCATATTATTTCTCCTTTTTGCCACACGTTTTATATTTACAAGATCAACAGCAGATACATTATGAGTAGTTGAGTTACCGCCATAAGATCCGCAGCCTAACGTAAGAGATGGCATATTGGTATTATATAAATCGCCGATAGCACCATGAGTAGAAGGTGAATTTACGATAATACGACCTGTCTTCATTCTATTAGAGAATTCTGTAATAACCTTTTCATCAGTTGAATGTAATACAGATGAGTGGCCCATACCACCATTATGCAGCATATCTTCACAGAGCCTTAAACCGTCTTCGACGTCTTTAGCTTTTACTACTGCAAGTACAGGAGATAATTTTTCTTTAGAAAGTGGGTAATCAGCACCAACACCGCCTAATTCAGTACATAATATCTTTGTATCTTCCGGAATACTAAATCCGGCTAATTTAGCAATATATGCAGGAGATTTACCAACGATGTCTGGATTAACTGCCATTTTTTCTAAATTAATAACAACTGGTTCAAGCTTTTTAATTTCTTCTTTGGTTGCAAAATAGCAGCCAGCTTTTTTCATTAATTCAATAACTTCTTTATAAACAGGTTCTTCAATAATTGCTGCTTGTTCAGAGGCACAAATCATACCATTATCAAAAGATTTTGATAATACTAAATCATTTACAGCTCTTTTTAGAACAGCAGTCTTATCAATAAAGCAAGGTACGTTACCAGGGCCTACACCAAGAGCAGGTTTCCCTGATGAATATGCTGCTTTAACCATTCCTGGACCGCCTGTTGCAAGAATACAAGAAACACCTGTATGATTCATAAGAACGGATGTTGCTTCGATAGAAGGATATTCAATCCATTGGATACAGTTTTCTGGGGCACCAGCTTTAATTGCTGCATCTAATAAAGTTTTAGCTGCTTCAGTAGAACACTTCTGTGCACTTGGATGAAAACCAAATATAATTGGATTTCGTGTCTTAATACAAGAAATAATTTTAAACATTGTTGTTGAAGTAGGATTAGTAACCGGAGTAACACCGGCAACAATGCCAATAGGTTCAGCTACTAACATATAATCTTCTTCATCATTATCTTCGATAATACCTACAGTTTTTTGATATTTTATTGAATGCCAAATATATTCTGTCGCAAAAATATTTTTGGTTATTTTATCTTCGTATACTCCTCTGCCAGTTTCTTCAACTGCCATTTTCGCAAGTACTTGTTGTTTCGCAAGTCCTGCAAGAGCCATTTCATGAACTATGTTATCAATGGTAGCTTGATCTAACTCTAGAAACTCGTGTAATGCAACTTGAGCTTTTTCAACTAGGCTATTTACATGTTCTTGAGGTGTTGGTTGTTTTTTCTCTGCCATAAATATTATCCTCCTATAATTCATCAATCCATAAGTGAAATGATAACAATATAATAATGTTAAAAATTTAACAATTTGATTACAATAACAATATATCATACCTGTTAAATATTTGTCAAAGAAAATTTGCTAAAAATCGATCTTAAAAATATACAAATTTAATAAATAAAAAAAATATTTATATACAAAATAAACAAAACAATTGACATTTCTCTTGTATACATAGTAATATGTATAATATTGTACAAAATAAATTAATAAAACAAGTAAATATGTAGAAAAGATATTTAATAATAATGTATTATTGAAATAAACTCATATGGCGAGTAATATAATCATATGAAGGAATTTTTTATAAAATAGAAACTTTTATAATTATTTATAAATACTTAGAAACAATAAACTATGTCTTGGAGTGAATTAGATCAGCTTAATTCACAAATGGTGTATGAGATGAGAAAAATATCCTTAAAAGCACTAAAGGGAAATGAAAAATTAGCAATGGACTTGATCAGTGAATCAGGTATTATTTTAATGTCTAAAGGAAGTACAATAAAGAAAGAGTATATTTCCAGACTTAAAGAATTAAGTATTGATTATCTATATATAGAAGACGAATTATCTAAGGGAGTCAAGGTTGATGAGATCCTTGAAATACAAATTAAAGATCAGTGTCAAAAAACAGTAAAAGATATTTTAGAAAGATTCACATACAGTGCCGCTTCAGAACTTCAAACATTGACTTGTGTTGCAGAAGAAATTATTCTTGATATATTAGAAGAACCAGAGGTTATGTATAATATTTCGGGAGTAAGAAAAAAGAGTGAGAGCACTTATGCCCATTGTGTTAATGTATGTACTTTATCAGTTCTGGTAGCAATAAAAATGAAGCTTCCTGCAAATAAAGTTCGTGAAATAGCAATCGGAAGCTTATTACATGATATTGGATATAATTATATTGCGAAAGATTATTCTGATGTAGATATGTCAACATTAAATCCTAATGAAATCAGAGAAATCAAGAAACATGTGATATATGGATATTCAGCAGTGGAGAAAGAAGCCTGGTTATCTTCTGTATCAAAAGATATTATATTGACCCATCATGAAAGGATTGATGGATCTGGTTACCCGTTTCATTTGAATGATGACAGGATTAAGCTGGGAAGTAAAATCGTAGCTGTATGTGATGAGTTTGATAGTAAAGTATATGGTTTTTATACAGACAAATTAAAAGTACATGAAACAATTGAATATATAATGAGTTTAAGTGGAATCAAATATGACTTTTCTGTAGTTAAAATTTTTTATGAGTCAGTTGCAGCTTACCCAAATGGAACGACTGTTATTACAAATGAAGGGGAAACAGGAATTGTACTCAGACAAAATAGAAAATGTCCTACAAGGCCAATTATAAGAATAGTAATTGATAAAGATGGAAACAACTGTAATGAGTGGATTGAGAAAGATCTTACCAAAGATTTAACTTTATTTATTAACGATACAATCGAATCCTATTAACAGGTAAGGTCAAAGTGCTTGCAAATTTAAAGTTAATCGTATATAATGAACAGATAAACATAGTAAAATAGCGTAGATGAAAACTAAGATTTAAAAGCATGAAAGAGAGTTGGCGGTAGGTGCAAGCCAATATGCTTAAGAATCGTTCCACTTTCGTAGCTGCTAACGATGAGTTAGAAGGATTGTACCCTTTATCGTACTTCTTGAGAGGCTAATGAAATTAGCAATTTGGGTGGTATCGCGGATTCTTTCGTCCCATTATTTGATGCAATAGTGACATATATGAGATAATCAAAATTCTTATATTTATCAATTGTACAGATAGGGTATGAAAGAATTTTTTTATTTAATTTAAATATTAATATGTATGCAGACTATGAGATTTTTAATAATGAGATTTCTCATGGAAATATAATAAATGCGAAAAATTTAGGAGGAAATATTATGTTGGACATTAAATTATTAAGAAGTAATTTTGAAGAAGTAGAGAGAAGATTATCTACGAGAAATGAAGAATTTGACTTAAGCAAATTCAAAACGTTAGATGAAGAAAGACGTAAATTATTAGGAGAAGTTGAAGTTCTTAAGAATGAACAAAATAGTGTATCCAAACAAGTTCCTATCTTAAAAAAAGAAGGAAAAGATGTATCTGGAATTTTAGAAGAGATGAAAAAACTTTCTGATAAAATTAAAGAATATGACGTTAAAATCAAAGAAGTTGATACAGAACTTGATAATTGGATGCTTACCATTCCTAATCTGCCTCATCCATCTGTACCACAGGGAAAAACAGATGAAGATAATTTAGAAATTCGTAAATTTAGTGAACCTACAAAATTTAATTTTGAACCAAAAGCCCATTGGGATCTTGGTTCCGATTTAGGAATTATAGATCCAGAAACAGCAGCGAAAACAACTGGTGCAAGATTTACATTTTATAAAGGATCAGGTGCAAGATTAGAGCGTGCCATTATGAATTTCTTTTTAGACTGCCATTCTGAAAAACATGGTTACACAGAAGTATTTCCACCATTCATGGTAAGTAGAGAAAGTATGACGGGCACAGGCCAGCTTCCAAAATTTGAAGAAGATGCATATAAAGTAAATGGCGATGGAAAAGAATATTTCCTTGTACCAACAGCAGAAGTTCCAGTAACTAATATGTACAGAGAACAAATATTAGATGGTAATACATTGCCTATTAAGCATGTTGCCTATACAGCTTGTTTTCGAGCAGAAGCAGGATCTGCAGGCAGAGATACCAGAGGACTCATTAGACAGCATCAATTTAACAAAGTAGAATTAGTTAAGTTCACAAAGCCTGAAGATTCCTATGATGAACTGGAAAAATTAACTCGGGATGCAGAAGAAGTATTACAATTATTAGGACTTCCTTACAGAGTCGTAAAAATTTGTGTTGGAGATTTAGGTTTTACTGCAGCATTAAAATATGATATTGAAGTTTGGATGCCAAGTTATAATCGTTATGTGGAAATTTCAAGCTGTAGTAATTTTGAAGACTTCCAGGCAAGGCGCGCTAATATAAAATATAAAGATAATGTGAAAGACAAAGCAAAATATGTTCATACTTTAAATGGCAGCGGCGTTGCAATTGGACGTACAACAGCAGCAATCTTAGAGAATTATCAACAGGAAGATGGAAGCATTCTTATTCCAGAAATATTGAGACCTTACATGAATGGAATTGATGTAATTAAATAACCAAAAATAAGATATAGACAAATGTATTTATAAGTGCTATAAATACAATATAATAAAGAAAGCAGGTGATGACTATGCATAGTTACCTACGAGCAATAGGATTTAGCAAAGTTAATACAAGAGCAGACCTCGACAAAATAATAGGCATGGTCATGGACCAGCCGACTGTATCATATGTAACCAGTAAGAGTGAGAAGACCGTCCTAACAGAAATATCAAGAGATTTTTCTGAGAGAATGGGTATTACTCTTCGGGGAGAATATGATGAGAAAGGATTTTTTCACCTTGAACACTATTTTCCACATTTTAGAGGCCAGGTAATTAGCACAAAAGAAGAAGTTGCAATAAATAAAAGAGTAGATACAGACGCTTATACAGGTATGTGCGATGATATCAGGCTTGGGGTATCCCTTATATTCTATCTGCAAAATGTCATAGACTATATCGACTTAAAGAAAGAAAAAGGGGACCATTCCATTATGGCACCAATTACTTTATCCGGTTTGTCTACCAGTGGTAAGATTCTTTTTGGAATAAATAAAGATGAAAAAGAAAAAGAAAATAAAACACTGGAAACAAAGAAGAGAAATAAATTAATAGCAGATGCAAGAAATGGAGATCAAGAAGCAATTGATAGCCTTACCATTGATGATATTGATTTACTTGCAACAGTTTCCAGAAGAGCGAAGCAGGAAGATATTTATTCTATTGTAGATACGTCATTTATTCCTTATGGGTCTGAATCAGATAATTATTCTATTGTGGGAACTATAATGGATGTTAAATTAATTCAAAATGAATTAACGAAAGAATCTATATATGATTTAATCATAGAATGCAATGATTTAATTTATGAAATCTGTATTAATAAAATTGATATTCTTGGGGAACCAGAGGTAGGAAGAAGATTCAAGGGAAATATATGGATGCAGGGATTTATTAATTTTTCAGAATAATATTGACTATCTTGCTTTAAAATAGTAGAATAAATACGTTGTTTTATATGTATTTATAGCTCAGCAGGATAGAGCGACCGCCTCCTAAGCGGTAGGTCGGCGGTTCGAATCCGCCTAAGTACATGAAGAGGACTATCTAAATTCTTATTGGAATTTAAATAGTCCTTTTTCTTTTTATATGAAGCTTTATTGATATTTTTATAAATCAGTAAAATCATGGTCAAAAGATTTTTTTGGATATCTTCTGCGGGATCTATAAAGTTTTCGATATTTTCTTCTTGGTTTTTCTACAAGAAAATAATAAAGAGAGCCAATGAAAAGAAAAACAAAAACAATACCACCAATCACAAAAACTTTTTGATTTTTCTCAATATGATCTTTTATTGTAAGACCATCGTCATAAGTAATAGAAGCTTTTTGCAATTTCACAGTAGCTGAATTATCATATAGTATATCAGCAGTCCCCACTAATTTTCCATCAAATTCATAAGTCACATTTCCAATAACATTGATACCTTCATTCAAATTTGAGCTATCGTTATAATTGATGGATCTTTCCGTTTCAGATAATTCAACAGAATTAGGAAGGATGATAATACCTTTATTGCTTATTTTTAATGGTAGGTTTTCTGTATCAAATAAATTATTAAATTTGCTAAAAAGAGATAAGTCTTCAAAGGCTTTAGCATTTTCATTATCAGTAATTTTGTAGGCTGTATAATTACTGAAACCAAAATCTAATAATTTCTTTGTATCTGTATACTGAGCTTGTCCATTATCTTCATTCATTATTATACATATTAAATCCATATTATCCCTGGATGCAAAAGTAGCTAAATTGTATCTGGCTAATTGTGTGAACCCGGTTTTACCACCAAATGCACCATCATAATGATAAGATGTATTTCTAACCATTTTATGATGATTATAAATTGGACGGGATTGCTTTTGAATATTTGTTGGAGGAATTACATAATTAGTAGTAGATGTAATTTCCCTGAAAGAATCATATTTTAATAATTCTTTAGATATAAGAGCCAAATCATAGGCACTTGTATAATGCTTTTCATCAAATAATCCATGTGGATTAATAAAATTAGTATTCTGGCAGCCAAGTTCTTTGGCACGTTTATTCATAAGATTGGCAAATTCATCAACGCTTCCCGATATATGTTCTGCCACAGCATAAGATACTTCATTTGCAGAAGCTAACATAATACCATATAAAGAATTTTCCATTGTCAGCTTTTCACCTACATCAATACCAATATGGCTGCTTCCACGTTCGATATTAAAGACAGAATCTCTTGAAAAAGTAACAATATCATCCATAGATGAATTTTCAAGTGCCAATAAAGTGGTCATTAATTTAGTTGTACTAGCAGGATAATTTTTTTTGTGGATATTTTTCTCATATAAAATCAAACCTGTGGATGCTTCCATAACAATAGCAGATTTGGCACTTATACTCGGGCCTTTTGGCCAGACAGATGCTTCTTTTGCTGCACCAGCAGGTAATGTATTTAAAGATAAGGAAGCTACTATTAAAAAAAATGCGGCTATTCGTTTCATATGAACTCCTTTATGTAATCTTTCCAACAGAAAGCTTATTTTTATTAGTATTTGATATTTTTAAAAAATAATTCGGTAAATATACAGATTCTTAAATTCAAGGAAATAAAATACAAGTTAATTATAGAATATTTTTATAGTGGTATCAAGTGAAAAAGTATTAAATTTGTCGTAAATATGACTCTTTGCCTCAGTAATTAAAAATACCTTGTGATATTAATGTTTATATGTGTCCCAGCCAGAAGATGGACATATAAACAATTAAACCACAAGGTTAAATAAAACATTAGGCAAAGCGTCATAGGATAATCGAAAACTAGTATTTACTGACACCAGCAGCCTTATTTCTTTTGATAACTTTAAGTCTGGTAAATTCTTCACGTTCCTTCTCTTCCAGAGCATTACTAATTTCTGTAGTTAAGGCTGTAAAGTGAGGGATAGTGATATTTTTTAAAGCATTTGCACGCTTTTGTGTTTTTTTAATATTTGTAGCTAAACGATAGGCTGAATTTTCAACCATTGCAAGTCGTATGGAAAGTTCTTTCACTTTATTAAAATGACGACATGCTTCATCCAGAGAAAGCTTAGTATTATAATAGGCATAAGTAGGTTTAAAACTTGTATTCTCAAATTCTACAAGTGGAATTTCAGTACCCATAATACTTCTGGTTTTTATTGTAATACTGTTTTCTTCCGGAACGGACCTGCTCAGCTCCTCTACATTATTGATCCCCATTTCAATATTTGCTTTTTGAAGTGCAAGGTAAGCTTCTCTGAAAGTTATATCTATTTCTGTTTGTATATCTTTTGCCTTATCAATTAATTCCATAAGCTCTCGAATTAGGATATTACGTTTTTTATCCATAAGTTCATAACCTTGTTTTGATAAAGCAAGGGAATTCTTTGCAAGTATAAGGTTACCCTTGGTAGGGAAAGTATTAGGATCCATAACATCACCTCTTAGGCTTACTGTGATTCATTATCATTCATCATCTTTTCTGAATTAGCAATTTCTCTGATCTTATAATATTTATCAAGAATCTTAGTATCAACACGATCTAATTCTTCTCTTGGGAGAATAGTTAACAGTTCCCAACCTTTATTTAAAGTATCCAAGATACCTCTATCTTCATTTCTTCCCTGTGCGATAAATTCATTTTCAAAAGAAGAGCCAAATTGTAAATATTTCTTATCAATTGGGGATAATTCATCTTCACCAATAACACTGGCTAAGGCTCTTGCTTCACCAACTCTTGCATAGGAAGAGAATAGCTGGTTGGCAAGATCCTGATGATCTTCTCTCGTATAGCCTTCACCGATACCATCTTTCATTAGACGGGAAAGAGATGGGAGAACATTAATAGGTGGATAGATTGCTTTTTGATGCAGTGACCTGTCAAGAACAATCTGACCTTCTGTAATATATCCTGTTAAATCAGGAATTGGATGAGTAATATCATCATTTGGCATTGTTAAAATAGGAACCTGGGTAACGGAGCCTGTAGAACCTTTCACAATTCCTGCACGTTCATATAATGTTGCCAGTTCACTATAAAGGTAACCAGGATATCCTTTTCTGCTTGGAATTTCTCCTTTAGAAGAAGAAACTTCACGCATAGCCTCTGCAAAAGAAGTCATATCCGTTAAGATGACGAGTACATGCATATTCTTTTCAAATGCAAGATATTCTGCCGCAGTCAGAGCCACTTTAGGGGTAATTAACCTTTCTACAACAGGATCATTGGCAAGATTTAAATACATGACAACGTGGGAACTTGCGCCACTTTCTTCAAATGTTCTTCGAAAGAATTCAGCTACATCATGCTTGACACCCATAGCAGCAAAAACGATGGCAAATTCTTCAGAAGAGTTATCACCCAGAGAAGCCTGCTTAACAATCTGCGCAGCTAATTCATCATGAGGAAGACCATTTCCAGAAAAGATAGGGAGTTTTTGCCCACGAATTAATGTTGTAAGGCAATCTATGGTAGAAATTCCTGTTTTTATATAATTACGAGGATATTCTCTGGAGCAGGGATTCAGCGGTTCCCCATTTACATTTCGGGTTTCTTTAGCCAGAATATTCCCAAGCCCATCGATTGGATGCCCTACGCCATTAAATATACGTCCAAGGATATCTTCAGAAAGAGCTACCTCCATTGGATGTCCTGTTAATTTAGTGTGCGTATTTTTAAGAGACATCTCCTCTGTTCCTTCAAATACCTGGATTACTGCTTTTCCCTCATATATTTCAACGATACGTCCCAGTTTGGTCTTGGTACCTTCTACTGTTATTTCCACAATTTCTTCAAAAGAAGCATCCTGAACACCTTCTAATACTACAAGGGGTCCATTAATTTCACTTAAGCCTAAATATTCAACTGACATAATAACCCCTCCTTTTATCCATTGGTCTTGATGAAACGTTCATAAAATTCATCTATCTGCTTGATATAATCATCAAATTTTTCTAATTCATCATTTGCCACATCATATTTAATAGAAATAACTTTATCAAACACCGCGTCTTCCCGGATCAATGACATTGGCATATTAAGAGCTAACAGCTGTTTTGCCTTTGTATATAAGTATAGGATGACCCTCATCATCTTTAATTGCTTTTCCATTGGTACATAAGTATCAGAAGGATGATACGCATTCTGCTGAACAAATCCTAATCGAATTACTTTTGCTATTTCTAAAGTAAGTTTTTGATCATCTGGCAGAACATCGCTGCCAATTAATTTAACAATTTCATTTAACTTACTTTCTTCAGTTAAGATGCTAAGGAGCTGATTTCTGCAATCCACAAAGTCAGTTCCAACATTATTGGAATACCATGGTCCTAAGTCGGAGATATATTCACTATAACTTGTTAACCATTGTATTGCAGGGAAATGCCTTGCATAAGCCAAAGATTTATCCAGTGCCCAGAAACAGCGAACAAAGCGTTTCGTATTCTGAGTTACAGGTTCAGAAAAATCTCCACCTTGAGGGGATACTGCTCCTATGATAGAAACGCTGCCTTCCGTGCCATTTAAATTTCTCATAAAACCGGCTCTCTCATAAAAGGCAGATAATCTGGAGGCTAAATAAGCAGGGAATCCTTCTTCTGCAGGCATTTCTTCAAGGCGGCCAGATAATTCACGGAGAGCTTCTGCCCAGCGTGATGTTGAATCTGCCATGATAGCAACGTGATATCCCATATCACGATAATACTCAGCAAGAGTAATACCAGTATAAATACTGGCTTCACGTGCAGCAACAGGCATATTAGAAGTATTTGCAATGAGAGTAGTTCGATCTAAAAGAAGATTACCTGATTTGGGATCTACTAGTTTAGAGAAATCTTCTAATACTTCCGTCATTTCATTTCCACGTTCTCCGCATCCTATATAAACTATAATATCTGCATCTGACCATTTTGCTAATTGATGTTGTGCCATTGTTTTTCCTGTACCAAATCCTCCAGGGATTGCAGCAGTCCCACCTTTTGCAATAGGGAACAATGTATCAATAATACGCTGGCCTGTAATTAATGGACGATCAGAGGAATAACGTTTTGTAATTGGTCTTGGAATACGAATTGGCCATTTTTGAGTAAGGGTAAGTACTTTTTCATTACCTTCATTATCTGTAATTGTTACAATAGGATCATTTATAGTATAAGATCCATCTGAGGCAACTTTTGTTACAGTGCCTTCTACATTAGGAGGAACCATTGATTTATGAATGATAGCAGATGTCTCAGGAACTTCAGCTATGATAGTTCCACCATAAATGTAATCACCAATGTTTACAGTAATATGAACATCCCAAAGTTTTTGGGTATCCAGAGAAGATACATTAATACCTCTTGAAATAAATGCTCCGGACTGTTTGGCAACCTCCTTTAAAGGTCTTTCTATACCATCAAAAATATTACCGATAATACCAGGTGCCAAGGTAACAGAAATTGCACTTCCTGTTGATATTACTTCTTCGCCTGGCTTTAAACCTGTAGTTTCTTCAAAAACCTGAATGGTTGTTGTATCTTTTGTAAGACTAATTACTTCGCCTATTAATTTCTGTTTACCGACTAAGACCATCTCTGACATCTTAAATCCAAGATTACCTTTTAAATAGACAATAGGCCCATTAATTCCATATATATTACCTGTTAATTCCATTTGGAGCGACCCCCATTTTATATTTTTTGTATGAAATGAAAAAATCAATTATGATTGTAATTCAAATTTTTCTTTTTCTTCATTTATTTTTGTAGAGAAAGAATTATCAATTAATATATTTTTCGAACTGATTACTGCTCTGGTACCACCCAAAAAATCTATAGTACTTATTGTAAGTAAAGCATTGGTCCTCTTCTCTAGTTCAGCTTTTTTCTCTTCGTCAGAAGGATTAATATAAATAGTTATTGCATCCTGTTTAGAAAAATTCACCGCATCCCTGATTTGTTTTTCTAATAAGTCTATATACTCAGGAGTCTTCATAAATTCTTCAATCTTACGTGTCACATCATTAAATAAAATAGCGGATAGTTCTTTTGATTTTTCATTGATTAATCTTCTCATATCAAGAGTCTCTGTAGAAAGAGTTTTATTCTTTTCACGATTAAGATTTTTCACTTCCATCTCAAAGAAGTTTTCTGCTTTTCTTAGAGATTCTTGTTTATGCTCTTCATATATTTCTCTCAAAGATTTTTTATAATCATTAATAATTTCAACTCTTTGTTTTGCAGCATCTTCCATTGTTGCATTATAAAAATTGTCTAATTTTTCGTCTAAGGTCATTTTAATCACCTGCTTTAATATTATAATTTTAATCCGATTGCTTCATTTATATAGGAAGTTATAAAATCTGGTTTACGGCCAGTTCCATGCCTGTCAGGAATTTCGATAATTAATGGAAGTCGCCTATGTAGCTTTACATCATCAATAATTTCGGGAAATTCTCTGCTAAATTTTTCAGTGATAAGTATAATACCTATTGTTTTATCCGATACTGCTTTTTCCAATTGTTCTTTCAAATGTTCTTTGGAATGTATAACAACACCTTCCACGCCTGCTAAACGCATGCCAGTATAAGTATCTACATTATCGCTAATAAGAAACATACGCATAATTTAAAACATCCTTTCGCTATACATTCAAGGTAATAACTAACCTAAAATCATAAATGAAATAAGCATTCCATATAAAGCAACACCTTCTGCAAGAGCAACGAAAATAAGTGCTTTACCCATAACAGAAGAATCTTCACTAAGTGCACCTAAAGCAGCTGAAGAAGCACTTGCAACAGCAATACCGGCACCTATTGTTGACATACCTGTAGCCAGTGCGGCTGCAATATATCTTAATCCTTCCGAAGCTCCTGCAGCAACAGTAGCATCTGCAGCAGATACCTTTCCGCCAAACAACATAATATTACCTATAATCAGCATGCTGAAAAATAAAAACACATTAAAACCTAAGGCAGTTTTAAAGGTACCTTTCTTTTTCTTTTCTGATAATAAGAAAGAGCCAAAAGGTATAATAATACTTAAAAGAAGTGCAGTTATTAAAATTATTTTTGTCATGATAAGTTTCCTCCTGAAATTACATAAAGTTTGTTAAGTATGTCATGAATAAATTCATGATCTTGCCGTATTCACCCAAATGCTTTATTACTGGCTTATATTTATAAATATTATAATTGATTTTTATATGCTTTAAATTCTTTACCGTTTCCCTTATAGAAACGACTGAACATTTCATAATATTCTAACCTTAAAACCTGAATTCCAACAATTAAGCCTTCCAGACAGGCAACAAATATATTGCCAAGAATTATTATAAGGAAATTCGGATTTTCTTCTGCTTTTCCAAGCATAAGAACAACGGACATCATTCCGGCATGGCTTAAGGCAAAGGCGCCAACACGTACAAATGAAACAGTATTCGTAATATAACTTAATAATACTTCAAAGAGCTCAAAGAAAGATTCTAAGAAAAACATCCCTTTATTTCCGGGAATAAGGTCTTTCTTTTTCTCAATTAACCTGGTCAATGGCTCCCTTAAGAATATTAATAATAATGGCAATCCAATTCCAGTTCCTGATAAAACAATACTAGGTAATGTATTACCTGATATTGCAAGTAATACAATTGCAATTACGACTATATAAAAAACCAAACCGGCAATGCCATTTGTATCAAAGAAGATTTTCTCAATATCTCTGGCTTTGATTCCATTGATAATACTAATAATCATTGCAATAATTATTAGGAATACACCAAAACCAATGGCAGTGTATAATACGGTCATGGTATCCTTCATTGGATTTACCCATACCGGGTGAAGAATTTCTTCAAATCCAAAGATACTTCCATATAGAAAACCAAAAATAGTAGAAAAAATTCCAGCACAGGATATGATGGCGGCAAGATTTAATTTTTTTCGTTTATACAATAGATAACCGCCTAATACAAGGCAAAGTCCTTGTCCTACATCACCAAACATCATACCAAACATAAATGAATAAGTTAATGCCACAAAAATGGTTGGGTCTATCTCATTATATGCAGGCAGACCATACATTTTAATAAACATTTCAAATGGTCTGAATATCTTGGGATTTTTTAATTTTGTAGGAGGTTTCGATGTGGTATTTTCATTGATTTCCTCTATGAAGCAATATACATCCGGGTCATTTTTAATTTCTGATAGTAATCTTTTCGTATCCCTTTCTGATATCCATCCGCAAAGGATGTAAAAAACCTGTTGTTTATCTTTGGTACATGCAGCAAGTTTTCTTACATCAAAATTCTGAGAAAGACTTGAAAGTATCTTATAAGCAAGTAAAATGTCATCAGCATCTTTTTTTAACTTACTTTTAATCTTTTTAGCTATTATTTTGCGCTGGATATTCATTTCATCAATTTGAATATTCAGTGCTTCATAAGCCTCTTGCGGAGTTCCCTCGTATTCATTTGGGAGCATTATCCTTTCAAAATGTAATGAAGCAAAGATAGCATCAATTTTTATTGATAGAGACGCAGGGACAAAATAGATACCCCATACATAATTTTCATCATTATTACATTCAAAAAATACGGTATTTAAATTATCATACGCATATTTGGAGAATTTATCATAATATTCATATGGTATTTTACCAAATCTGAATTTTATAAATTTAAAGTTTAATATCTTCTTTATTTCAAAATCCATGGATCGAAAAGGCTCAATTTGACTTGTTAATTCTGTCAAATGCGTACGCTTTGTTTTTAGATCCAGTCGTTCATCATTTAAGTCATCAAGCATAGAAAGAGAGTTTTCTAAAATCTCTTTTGCCTCTTCAGGCGACATTTTTCGTTTGGCCGGCATATTATCTGAACCGATTTTCTTTATGAGCTCTTCCGAACGATTTAGAATATCCTTATATGGGTTTGCTTCAATAAAAGGAGTTAAATCGTGGACAGAACTGAGTTCTGATAATGCATTTTCAAGATGTATCTCGTATTTTTTAAGATATACTTCTACGACTCGATCAATGTCTTTTTTAGGCCCTGTAATGCTTAAAAACTTCATTTTCTCAATCACAAGCTATACCTCCATAATGAATTTTAGGCTGATATTATTATAATACATATGCTAGTATTTCTTTTGGTTCTAACTGATATCTAATACACTCCAATGCAGTTGTAAGCTTATCAATTTCTTGTTCTTTTAAGAAAAGATAATTAAGGATAGGAGATATACTGGATGGATTTTTCTTACTATTATATTTATATATTGTACTCATTAACTTTCTAAAAATCAACTCAATGCTTTGTTCCTCAATCAAGTCATTGATAGAGTGATAATAGGTACTATTTAGATAATTTAAAAATTCTTCAATGGTTCCGGTTTCAATTAGATCTGCTAACTGCTCTTTTTTTAATTTATAGCTGATAGGAATAATAATTGATAAAATAGTGGAATTATCCACATCGTAGAATTTTTTGGAGCGGTATATCCACATAATATTCTGTAAATCAATTTGTTTTCCTAAACAATCGCTAAATATTTTAAGTTCAGATCCTTTTAAATACTTATCTTTTAGCCGCCATACGGTTTTATAATAAAATACATCCAACTGCATCTCATAATCAAACAGTGTATGATGATTCGAGTGATACAGAGTAGTAAAAAAAGTATGATAGATAGATCCTTTTAAATTCAATATAAATTCTTCCATAGATCTGGATGCTACCAGGGCATCAATTTTTAATTTCGAGTGACTTGTGAAAAAATCATAGAAAGATGCTAAATTATAAGTATTATCCTGATTAAAAACACGTAATAAACAACCTTTTAATATATTTACTTCATATCTAAAAAATATTAATTTGAGAATACTGCGCTGGTGCTGATCAGAAAACCTGTATATTTTTGCAAAGTCTTTATAAACAGCATTGATTATGATTCTTTCAATTTGACCTCTATGAAGAGATTTCTCATCTAAATTATCAAATAAATCGTGGTAAGACGGTTGTTTCTTTAAAAAATTAATGAAATCAGGAACATTGGTAATTGTTGATATAAAATTATAATCCTCCATACTTATAAGATTACTGCCCAAAGTTTTCACTTTAGTAACAATTCCACTGTAGGATAGTAAATTACCGTTCATATCATCACACTCCAATTATTTTGTGGAATATTTCATCAATCAGTTCATTATGATTATTAGAAAATTTACTTTCTAACTTACTAATTTGATGATTACAATCGTCTGCCAGATTCTTTCTTTCTTCCTCTAAACTTAAATTAATCTTATATTTTATCTCCTCTAATTTCTTGTTGTTGTCATTCATGATTTTCTCATCAAGCTGCTTCATATCTTTTTCTAACTGATTATGCAAATGTTCTTTCTCTATTGAAGTACTTTCAATAATTTTAGCTGCTTTTTCTTCTATCTCGGATAAAAGAGAAATTACCTTTTCCATATGATAACCTCCAATAATAATAAAATCTTTTGTTTTTTAACATTTGATAATATCATACACCTTTTTTGTAAAAATTCTATAGTAAATTAAAAGATTTTTTGAGTATGCCATAAATAAGTATAAAATTAAGGGAAAAACCTATATATTATTCATAAGAAAAGATTTGACTAAAAAATTTTTTATCATTATAATGTAACAATGATTTAAGTAATATTAAGGAGAAAAGATAATGCGTTTGCGTAACATTAAAGGTTCAAGGGAAAAGATACAATCCAATGAATATGTTGTACAGGAACCTGAACAATATAAAGGAAGATGGAAAGAATTTTTTAATAATGATAATCCAATTCATGTGGAGATCGGAATGGGCAAAGGAAAGTTCATTACAAGATTAGCCCATATGAATCCAGATATTAATTATATAGGAATTGAAAAATTTTCAAGCGTTTTAATTCGTGCCCTTGAGAAAAGACCTGAACTTGAAACGAATAACCTTATATTTATCCGGATGGATGCAGAATATATTAATGATGTTTTTGATAGAGATGAGATTGAGAGGATTTATCTTAATTTCTCAGATCCATGGCCAAAAGACAGACATGCAAAAAGAAGATTAACTTCAAAAGAGTTTTTTGCAAGATATGATAAACTTCTTAAAAGCCATGGCCATGTTGAATTCAAGACAGATAACAGAGAGTTGTTTGATTTTTCTTTAGAGGAAGTAGAATTGGCTTCCTGGAAATTAAGAGATGTGACTTTTAATTTACATGACAGTGAGTTTGCGGCCGGTAATATTATGACTGAGTATGAAGAAAAGTTTTCACAAGAGGGAAAACCCATCAATCGTCTGGTAGCTTTTCGCTAAAATAATATAGTTAATAATAGATTTTAATAATTACAAGTAATAAAATCTTATGCAACTTAGAATATTTACAGCTATATAATAATAGTGTAATATAAAAGAATAGAAGGATGTAAGTAATTGAGTAATAAATTTAAGAACCAGATTGCAAGATCGCTTAGCTGTAATACCCAATTAAACAGAAAAGTACTTAAGCTGAAAAAATCCTGGGATGAAGTACAATGCTTACTTTCGGCTATGTGCCCTAAAAAGAGGGAATGCAATAAAAATTGCAAAAGGAAGTAGAGATAAAATATTCTTCACTAATATTTTCTTTTTATTAGGATAGAATATCAATTAACCAAAGAAAAATGGAGGTAATGATATGGCATTAAAATTTACAGATGAAAATTTTGAACAAGAAGTACTTAATTCAGACCAATTAGTACTTGTCGATTTTTATGCTGATTGGTGTGGACCGTGTAAAATGATGGCTCCAATTATAGAAGAACTTGAAGGAGAATATGATGGAGTTGCAAAAGTAGGAAAACTGGATGTAGATGGTTCTCCGAATACAAGTGCAAAATATAAAGTAATGTCTATACCAACTATGTTATTCTTTAAGAATGGTGAGGTAGTAGGTTCTATAGTAGGTGCCGTTCCAAAAACTCAGATCACGGATGTTTTAGATCAAAACAAAGAATAAATAAATGTTAAGTTAAAGTGTTACAGTTAAGCCATAAAGCTTGAATTCGCTTTGCAACTTCTCGCTTAGGCTTAACTGTAACATTAAAATAAAAAACTTATAAAAAGTCCTTGCATTTCTAAAAGGTATATTATATAATAGTCCTTGCGTTAATCATATGCGCTTCTAGCTCAGCTGGTAGAGCACCTGACTCTTAATCAGGGTGTCCAGGGTTCGAGCCCCTGGAGGCGCACTTATAAAGTCTTAGTTTGACGAACACAGAGTCGTTGGGTTAGGGCTTTTTTTTGCGTGATCAGGTCTAAGGCCTGCACAATGAAAGTTTCGAACACAATCTAGTCTACAGTTTTTATATAACTTCTCTTTATTTCCTATTGACAAATGTTATAACATTTATTACAGTATAAATATATAATGATATAACATTTGATAAAAGGAGTAAAAAATATGGAATTTAATCCAGGATTTGATATTGAAGCTAAAGAATCGCCACTTAATTTTCAATATGGAGACCAGGTATTTGGAGCAAAACCAGAATTAAGAACAATAGATGCTGTTAGAAAATCTTTGAAGAATCCTTTTGCAAAAGGACCCAAAGTATTATATTGCATAAGTATGGATGTAGGTGAAAAAAAGGATTTACCATTGATGAAAAAAAGAAACTTGCTGTTTGGGGCAGTAACTTATGCAGCAGGAGTAGTTGGAGATGAACCTGTGAGATCACAGGGCCATATTCATGCTATTTCATCTAGTTGTAATGATTCCACTTGTGAAGTTTACGAAATATGGGATGGTGAGGCATACATATATATGCAGGAGAGCGGTAAGGATGATGCAGGAGAATGTTATGGGGTTCACGCTAAAGCTGGGGATGTTGTGATTGTTCCACCTGGTTGGGTACATGCAACAGTTAATGGAAACATTCATAAGAATATGACTTTTGGAGCATGGTGTGTTAGAGACTATGGATTTGATTATGAAGATGTAAGAGCACATAATGGAATTGCTTTTTTCCCAATTGTAAAAGATGATGAAATTGTTTGGGAGTTTAATAAGAAATATAGCAGTGGAAACATTACCATTAAAGAAGCACGAGAATATCCTGAGTTTGAAATTGAAAAAGGAAAACCTATCTATACTCAATTTCAAGAGAATCCTGATAAGTTTTTGTTTGTATCGAAACCAGCAATAGCTAAAGAAATATGGGAGTCGATGAAAATATGAGAGTTGTAAACAGAAAAGAGAATTATATAATAGATGATATTTTAAAAGGAGAATTAGTTGAAACTTCAATAAAATATTATGCCGAGGCAAAAGAATTTTATATGAATGAAGATAAATCATTAAAAGATGACACAAAGATGTATGATGTTTATCAATATACCTTAGAAGATGGAAGCGAAGTTGGACATTTATGTTGGGGGCTTACAGTCATGTATCCAGTTTTAATTAATGGGGAATGTAATATGACCAGAGGGCATTTTCATTTAAATGAAACCTGTGGGGAATTTTATTATGGAGCACAGGGAAATGGATTATTAATGTTAATGGATGCCCACGGTAAAACATGGGCAGAAGAAGTCTTTCCTGGATCTGTTCACTATATTAAGGGGGCATTGGCTCATCGTTTAATCAATACTGGAGATAAAATTTTTAAAGTGGTAGCTTGTTGGCCAATTGCTGCAGGTCATGATTATGAAAGGGTGGAAAAACAACCCTTTGGTTATCGCGTGTTTAAATATAACAATAAATTAGAACATAAAGAAATAAGGAGATAAAAACATGGGAAAATATAATAAACATCCAAAAACAGTTATTAAAGGTTATGAGAATTCATGTATACTAGGCTATAAAGATATCTTAAAAACACTTTGTGCCAATGATATAAAAGTATTAGTCATAGATACATATCCAGGTGTTAATGATGAGGAAGTAATAATGCAGCTTGAAACATTAAATCCTTCTTTATTTATTAATATGAAAGATATTTTCAAAAGTGAAGAAGTAATTACTGAACAATTAAAATATCATTTAACAGATGATCGGGTATTTGGAAAAATGTATTTTGGAGAAATTATGGACTTCATTGATGAAGACCGTCTTCAAGAAGCAAAAACCATGGTTGCACAAAACGAAGGTTTCGTGATTGTTTATGGGTATGGTGCTTCATTAATTACTAAAGGTGATATATTGGTTTATTTAGATATGGCCAGATGGGAAATTCAAATGCGTTATCGTCAAGGCCTGGGAAATTATAAGTGTTCTAACTTTGATGAAGATGTATTAAAAAAATATAAACGAGCATTCTTTATTGAATGGAGAGTTGCGGATAAACATAAAATGACAATTTTTGATGAAGTTGATTATTTTATTGATACTAATAGAAAAAATGATCCGAAAATGGTGAGTGGTGAAGCGCTAAGAGAAGGTCTAAAGCAAATTTCAAGACAACCATTTAGAACAGTTCCTTATTTTGATCCAGGTGTCTGGGGAGGACAATGGATGAAAGAAGTATGTGATTTAGATCGTACAAAAGATAACTTTGCATGGAGCTTTGATGGTGTGCCAGAAGAAAATTCATTATTTTTGGATTTTGAGAATGGAGTCATTGAAATCCCAGCCATGGATTTAGTTTTATATCAGCCTAAATCATTGCTTGGAGAACAAGTATATGCAAGATTTGGGGCAGAGTTTCCAATTCGATTTGATTTCTTAGATACTATTGAAGGGCAAAATTTAAGCTTACAAGTACATCCATTAACGGAATATATTAAAAAACAATTTGGAATGAGTTATACACAAGATGAAAGCTATTATATTTTAGATACAAAAGAAGATGCAGTAGTGTATTTGGGGCTTAAAGATAATGTTGATCCAGAGGAAATGATTCATGATTTACGTAGAGCAAATTTAGGAGAAGGTACTTTTAATGCAGAAAAGTATATTAATAAATTTCCGGCAAAGAAACATGATCATTTCTTGATTCCGGCAGGAACATGTCATTGCTCAGGAACGAATACTATGATCTTGGAAATTAGTGCAACGCCATATATATTTACCTTTAAGCTATGGGATTGGGGCCGTGTTGGTTTAGATGGAAAGCCAAGACCTGTACATATTGACCATGGAAAAGAAGTTATTCAATGGGATCGTACAACGTCTTGGGTTAAAGATAATTTAGTGAATAGGATTTATGAAGTGAAAAGAACAGATGCATATGTAGAAGAACATACAGGACTTCATGAATTAGAATTTATTGAGACAAGAAGATATTGGATAGAAGAAGAGGTTACAATTCAAACAAAAGGAACAGTTAATATGTTAAACCTTGTGGAGGGAACACAAGCAGTGATAGAAAGTCCAAATAATAAATTTTCACCATATTTTGTAAACCATGCCGAAACATTCATTCTTCCTGCAAGTGTTAAAGAGTATGTTATCAGGCCAGTTGTAGAGAATGAAAAAATTGGTATTATCAGAGCTTATGTTAGATAAAACATTAGAGAAGAAAAAAGACAGTTTAGAGTCAAGCCAATATAATAGCAGAAAAAATACTTGAAAAAACACAAGACAAATGTTGTATTGTTATATCATTTAATGTATAATATACAGATATAAAGAGGTGATAATTTGAAATTAAAGACAAGTTTAGGTGATAAACCATTATGGAGTCAAGTATATGATATATTGGTTGATAGAATGAATCAAGGTGTTTATGAGGCAGGTAGTATTCTGCCACCAGAAGTACAAATAATGGAGGAGTTTGGTGTCTCTAGAATTACTGTAAGACAGGCAATGGATAGATTGATTAGTGAAGAATTAATATCCAGAAAAAGAGGAAAAGGCACGGTTGTTTTGGAAAGAAAAGACAGAGCATCAACGGTCTTCCAATCCTCCTTTGATAAAGTAACTGAAGTACAAGGGAATATTAATAAAGAAGTACTTTCAGTGAAAATGGTTACTCCTTCTCCAGAAGTAAGATATGCTTTTGAACTTTCAGAAAATCAGTTAGTTTTAGAATTAGTACGTTTAAATAGAGATAATCATGGGAATGTTTTAACAATCCATTATTCATATTTAAACCCTATAACTGAATTAACAACGAAGGATGATTACTCTATATCACTATATAAGGTTTTGACACAAAAAGGATATCCTATAGAAGCCGTAATTGAGGAAATTACTGCAAAAATTAGTGATGGAAAAGAAAAACAGATTTTTAAATTAAGAAAAGATGTAGCTATTATAACTCGTTTGCGCAAGGGATATAATGGCAAGCAGCTAGTGGAGTATTCAATATCTAAGTATAACAGTGAAGGTTACACATTAATTATTAATAGCAACTAACGAAAACTTTTAGGCATACAATTTTTTAATTGACAAAAGCCCTTAAAAAACATATAATAAATTTATAAAATATAATGTCATGACATTATAAATATATAATCATGTTGGAGGTGAGAAATGAAACAAATTTTGTTAGTGAGTCATGGTTATATGGCATATGGTACTCATGAAGCTGCAAAAATGATTATCGGAGATATAGACTATCTTGACCATCTATGTTTATCCGCGGATAAAGATGTAGAAGTTTTTAAAAATGAGATACGTGAGAAACTTATAAAAATTAATGATGCTAAGCAAATTATCGTTCTTGCTGATTTATTAGGTGGATCACCTTATACAACAACGTTAGCATTATTAGATGAACTAAATTTAACAGAAAAATCATTTGTAGTAGCAGGAATGAATTTATCCCTCATTATACAGGTTGCTTTAATGGAGAATAGTTTAACAGAAGCGGAATTAAAAAGTATTATTGAGGAATCTAAATCATCAATGGTTATGTTTGAGCAGAATAATAATGATGATGATGACGAATTATAGGAAAGGAGAAGGATATGGCAATTAGTTTTATAAGATGTGATGATCGTATTATTCACGGACAAATCGTAGTTAGATGGTCCACCGAGTTTCCATGCGATGGGATTATAGCAGTTAATGATAAAGCAGCTACAAATGATGTTATTAAGTCGGCTTTAAAATCAGCATCAAATAAAAAGACGTTTATTTGGACCTATGATCAATTTCTAACAAAAATGGAGGAGGCAGTAAAAAGCGAAAAAAATTATTTTGTTATTACTAAGGAGCCAATTACAATGGCTAAATTATTAGTTGATAACAAAATGAAAGTAAATGTGAATACATTGAATATCGGTCCTCAAAGCGCAAGAGAAGGTACATTTAATGTTAATAAAAATGCTGATATTACAAAAGAAGAAATTCAGGCATATGAACGTATTCACCAAGCTGGCTATAAAATAAATTTTCAATTAGTACCAGATTTTAGCAAAGTAGAATGGAAAGATGTAAGAGAAAAATTATTGGCTTTATAGGAGGAGAAAAAATGGAGATTGGTGTTTTTCAGGCAATACTTATTGGTGTTTTATCTTATCTGGGGTCCTTATCGTGTCCATGGCTGTTAGGTCTAACAGGGGGATGGTATACGATTTCAAGACCATTAATATCAGGTTTTTTAATTGGATTAGTTTTAGGTGATGTAACTACTGGTATCATAGTAGGGGTAGCAGTTCAGGTAGTATTTATTGCTCTGGTAACACCAGGGGGACAAATGCCACAAGATTTAAATTCAGCAGCTTATATTGGTGTTACGCTAGGTATATTAATGGTAAAACGAGGGGGAACAGTGGAATCAGCAGTCTCTGTTGCAACAGCGGTTGGAGCAATCGGTACCATCTTCCATAACTTTATGATGTTTACAAATACTTTCTGGAATGCGGCAGCTACACAGGCAATAAAAAAAGGAAATTACAAAGGGTTATTTTTGAATCACTGGGTGCTTCCTCAAATTGTCCAGGCATGTTATCGTATTATTCCAACATTCGTAGTCTTATATTTAGGGCAATCTTATGCAGGGGATATTATTGCTATGTTCCCTGTTGATAGCTTTATTATGCGTGCTCTCACTGCTTTGGGCGGTATGTTACCAGCAGTAGGAGTAGCTATCTTATTAAAACAAGTAACGAAAAAGGATATCGATATTATCCGTTTCTTATTAGGCTTTGCATTAGTTGCTGCCCTGGGAATGAATATGATTACATTAGCGATTATTGGTGCTTACTTTGCTTATAATCACTTTGTATATACTGCACAATCAATTCCTGCAGTAGCAGCAGGAGGCATGGGTGATGATTTAGAGGAGGAGTTATAATATGAAAAAGATTAGTAAAAAAACTCTAAGTAAAGTATGGTTCCGTTGGATGTGTGGAAACTTATCTTCTATGTCATTTCAATGGTTAGCATCATTTGGGTTTAGTGATTCTATGGTTCCGGCTATTAAAGAATTATACGGTGATAACAAAGACGAGCAAATTGCAGCATTACAAAGACATGCAGCTTTCTATAATACAGAGCCCCAATTAGGATGTATCATTAATGGTGTGGTTTGTGGTTTAGAGGAAGAACGGGCAAATGGAGCAGATATTGATGATGAAGTCATCAATGGTATAAAAATTGGTTTAATGGGTCCGTTAGCAGGTATCGGAGATGCAATGGTACCGGGTATGTTAGTGCCTTTATTATTAAGTATTGCAATCGGATTATCTAATGGCGGCAATGTATTAGGTCCTATCTTCTATATCATTACATACATGGCAAGTGTGACGATAGGTACATATTATCTATTTTTTAAAGGCTATCAATTGGGAACCAAATCAATTGATCTAATTGTAGGAGAAGCGGCACAACGTATTCGTGAAGCATTTAATCTATTAGGAGCAATTGTAGTAGGAGGGGTAGGTGCCTCTTATGTGGCAGTTAATACAGCATTGCAAATTAGTACAGGAAATGAGGAAGCACCGGTAATTATCAATAATGTACTAAATGGAATTTTCCCCAAACTATTATCTCTGGTTGTTGTTTTATTCTGTTGGTGGTTAATGTCTAAGAAAAAAGTATCAGCTTTAAAAGTAATGGGAATTTTAGTAGTAATAGCGATAGTTGGTGTGAGCATTGGATTCTTCTAATATAAATGATGATGTAAATATAAGGGAAGTAAATAAAAAATTGATAAATGCTTTTTTGGAGAAACAATGCGTATCTCCTGAATCAGCTATATTTTTAGAAACGATAGACTTATCTATCCCTTCAAAATTAAAATATTACTTAGTAGAGGAGTTTGTCAGATCAGACTTTGTCCGGGTATTACCAGATGGAAAAGTATATTTTCTAAATAAAAAGTGGGAAAAAGAGAAAAAGAAAACACAGGCTATATATCTCTTAATTATGATTTTTCCGATTATTTTAGGAATCTTATTAATCATTTTTTCGTGACAAAATCAATATCATATGATAAAAATTATTTTGCCCTTGACAGCATGTTTTTCATGCTGTCAAGGGTAAAATGGAATAAAGGTCAGACATTGACACGACCATTAAAAATAGAGGTGTATTAAAATGAAAAATATAATAATATTCTTTGACATTGATGGTACGCTAATTGATTGTTCAAAAGGAATTACGAAACCTACTGATAAAACCGTATATACCTTGAAAGAAATGCGTGATTCAGGAGCAATGTTGTTTATTACCAGTGGAAGACCATATTGCCTTATTAATAAAGAAATTCGTGAACTAGATTTTGATGGATATATTACCTCAAATGGTATGTGTATTCTTATGGAAGGTAAGGTCATTAATAGTAAAATAATAGGAGGTTATATAATTAAAAAATTAATTTCTTTGTCAAATGAATATAACTTTGGATATCATTTTGAGACACCAACTTCTCTTTATACTAGTTCTAACAATAGAAAGTTTATTAATGATTATTTTATTAGGTATAGCTTGCCCCTATCAATACAAAATGAAAACTTTGAAGAAATTAGTAAGATTGTTAATAAGATTTCAGTTTACTTAAAAAAAGATGAGGATATTAAAATTATTTCGAAAGAACTAAATATGCTTACATTTCACAAAGTGGAAGATTGTGTATATGAGGCTTGTTACGACTATATAAGTAAGGGAAGCGCAATAAAAGAAGTGATAGAAATTTTGGATATTAAGGATTGGGAAATGTATGCATTTGGTGATGGAACAAACGATATTGAAATGATGCAAATTGTTGAAAATTCAATCGCAATGGGCAATTGCCATCCACAATTATTAAAATATGCAAAGTATCAAACAGCCTCTGTAGATAAAGAGGGAATTTATGAATTTTGGAAAGCTCATAATCATCAAGAGAAACTTGATTCAGATGTGGTTTGAACCACATCTGAATTTTTAAATAGCAGAAGAATATATCAAAATAGCAGGATATCTGTTATTCGTATAATAAATCATTTCTTAATTCAACTTTGAAACTATATTTATCACCACGTACAACTGAGGCAGTATATTCTACCATTACATTCTCTTCATAGCTATAACGCTCTAATAAGGTGCATGGAATACTGGCAGTGATATTAAGTAATGCCCGGTCCTTTACATTAGGTATAATAGGCTTGAAAGTCTCCGTAGCACGATCTACCTGCAGACTATATTTTTCTTTTAAAAAAGTGTATAAAGAGCCTGTCTTAAGTAATTCTATATTTAATTTAAAAAAACGATTTTGTGGAAGATACGTTGTTTCAATCATAAGTGGATAATCTTTTACAGATCGAAGTCTGATTAACTTATGAAATCTGTCGTTGGTACTATATCCTAATTTTATAGCTAAATCTCTGTCTAAAGTAATTAATTCATAATCAATTACTTCATTATGGATTAGATTATTACTGTTTTTTAGTTCATCGGTAAAAGAATAGAACTTAAAAAGAGATTGTTCAAAAACCTGAGGTTTTACAAAAGTACCATTTCCGTGGATGGTATATATATAATTATGTTCTTTTAATGTTTCTAATGCTTGTCTGATTGTAGAACGACTTACATGATATTTTTCAGCAAGATTTCTTTCGGTAGGTAATGGAGAATTCTCCGCGTATTCCCCATTTTGTATGGCGAGTAAAATACTGTCGTATATTGTCATATATAAAGGCGAATTAGACATATCATCATCCTTCCGGTTTCTTTTTATTCTAATTATACATGAACTGGTATCAATAAATCAAATTGCTTATTATATTCTATTTCATATTTGTGAGGAAAATGCATACCACGTAAGAATTGGTATGCAAAATGACTAAGGATTTCTAAAGTATTGGTCTGTAATTGGTAGAATTGTTGAAAATGAGGGTATAAAATGATAGTATTACGTAAAAGATGTATAAAAAAGAACTATTAATAACGAGTAAGAAAGGAGCAGGCTATGGGAGAACCTAATATACTTCTGACACGAATCGACAATCGTCTCATTCACGGACAGGTTGGAGTAACTTGGACTATGACTTTAGGTGCGAATCTCATTCTTGTGGCTGATGATGTTGTTGCTGATGATACATTGCAACAGCAATTAATGAGTGTAACAGCTCAATCTTCTGGTGCGGGAGTAAGATTTTTTACGATTCAAAAAACAATCGATGTGATTCACAAAGCATCACCAAATCAGAAAATATTTATCGTATGCAGGACACCTCAGGTGGTAAGGAAACTAGTGGAAGGGGGCGTTCCGATAAAAGAAGTGAATGTTGGAAATATGCACTTTGACAAAGGGAAACATGCTTTAAGTAAGAAAGTTTACGTAGATGACAAGGATTTGGAGGATCTACAGGCAATACAAGCAGCGGGGGTTGAAGTCTATATTCAGGATGTTCCGGGAGATATGAAAGAACATATAAAGTAAAGCTTAATACTAGGGAGGGTTTACAATGGAAATAACTTTATTGCAAGGAATTGCACTAACTATTATGGCAATTATTGTAGGAATTGATTTTTGGCTTGAAGGGCTCTTTATTTTTAGACCAATTATTGTATGTACTTTAACAGGAATCATTCTGGGAGATGTACAGATTGGTCTGATCACGGGAGGATTAACAGAATTAGCATTTGCCGGCTTAACTCCTGCCGGAGGAACACAACCACCAAATCCGGTTCTGGCTGGTGTTATGACTACAGTTATTGCCCATTCAACTGGTTCAGATGCAGCAACAAGTGTTGCATTAGCATTACCATTCAGCTTCTTGATGCAGTATATTATCTTATTCTTCTATTCTTCTTTTTCTTTATTTATGAGAAGAGCAGATGAATGTGCTAATAACGCAGATGCAAAAGGATTGTTTAAACTTAACATGTTAACAACAATTATTGTTGGTGTTACATATGGTGTCGTTGTATTCTTATGTGCTTATGTAGCGCAGGATGGTATGCAGGCATTAGTTCAAGCAATGCCTGAATGGTTAACACATGGATTCCAGGTAGCCGGAGGTATTCTTCCTGCAGTTGGTTTTGGTATGTTATTAAAAGTAATGTTAAAGATAGAATATGTACCATATCTACTGATTGGATTTTTAATGGCTTGCTTCTTGACTTTATCAAATCTGTTACCAGTTGCTATTGCAGGAGCTGCATTAGCTTTAATCGGTTTCAACCGCGATAAGGATATTGCAAAATTATTGTCTAATATAACAGTTAGTAAAGGAGATGAAGAGGATGGAATCTAAAGATAGTAAGAAAGTATTGACCAAGAAAGACATTACAAATTTAGGGCTTACCTCTGGTTTGCTTCAGGCAAGTTTCAATTATGAAAGAATGCAAAGTGGAGGATTTACATTAGCACAGCTTCCGGCATTAAAGAAGATATATAAAGATGATAAAGAAGGCCTTGCCAATGCAATGAATGATAATCTTGAATTCATCAATACTCATCCCAATCTGGTTGGTTTTCTTATGGGTCTTTTAGTGTCTCTGGAAGAAGCCCATGAGAACAGAGAGACCATAAAAGGTCTTAAAGTTGCACTGTTTGCACCTTTGGCAGGGATTGGTGATGCAATTTTCTGGTTTACATTATTACCAATCATAGCAGGTATTTGTGCATCTATGGCTATGGATGGAAATGTTTTAGGACCAATCCTATTTTTCTTAACTTATCTTGTAGTGTTTGTTTTACGTATTGTCTGGACTCATCTGGGATATAACCTTGGCGTAAAAGCAATTGATAAGATAAAGGAATATTCGACGATTCTATCAAAGGCGGCAACTATATTAGGGGTTACAGTAATTGGTGGATTAATTGCATCCTATGTAAATATTAATATATTAACTGAAATAGTTGTTAATGAATCAAAAACCGTACTTTTACAAGCTGATTTTTTTGATAAGATATTTCCGAAAATATTACCATTTGGTTATACCTTTTTAATGTTTTCTCTATTGAAGAAGAAAGTGAGTCCGATTGTATTAATTGTTTCTACATTTGGTTTATCAATACTTTTATCTTTCTTGGGAATTCTTTAATCAGAGAACATTTTACATAATAACAGGAGACCAACTATGAATAGTCAATAGAAAAATTAAAGTTTTTTCAAGAATCTTTGAACTAAAAAAGTGTATAGTAAACAAAGCATCAAAAGG
>NZ_RJVG01000017.1 GCF_003752155.1 Mobilisporobacter senegalensis
ATATAATCTTGTAAATAAATCGAGAACAGCCATAGCTTCACCGTCTGGTGTTACTATGGCCGTTCTTTATGGCCGTTTTTTTACAGCCCCTTTTTTGTATTTATCTGATGACTGGCAGCTAAAATTCAGCTATGGTTTTATTCACCTCTAATTAAGTTTCACTTTATGTACTTGCAAGAGAATAATTTGCATACATATGATAACATAAAGGAGGGAATATGCCATGGAATATCAAGTTACAGTGAATAAATATATGTTACAAAGTGAACTGTCATATGAAAATACGGAAATATTAATCTATACTATTTATTTTCCTCATTTTGAATCCGAGCGATTTGCAGCATACATTAATGAAATAAATCTTGAACTGGAGACAAAAGCAAGAGTATATGAACAATATGTGATTAATCGCTTATATCAAATTGCAGTAGAAGAATTTCAGAAATCTAAAACATATGGGACTCCTGTTCGTGTATTTGAAATCTATATGGATTATCAGGTGACATTTAATCAGGATTGTGCACTTAGTCTTTATTTTGATCAATATGAATATACAGGCGGACCACATGGGAGAACAAATCGTTTCTCCTATTCTTGGGATATACAAGAGGGTAAACCAATCTATTTTAGAGATTTATTCTATGAATCACCTAGCTATAAAGAGTATATATTAAACCGGTTAAGAGAGCAGATTGAAAGTCAGCTTAAAAAAAATCAAAATCTATACTATGAGTATTATTATATTATTATCAGTGAAAAGTTTAGTGAAAATAATTTTTATCTGACGACAGAAGGAATTGCAATTTACTTTCAGGAGTATGATATAGCCCCATTTGCCAGTGGCATTCTAATTTTTAAAATACCATATACAGACCCTTCGGTAATCCGCCCGATGTGCCAGTGAGTCAAAATTATGTTATTACATGTCAGTAAAGTGTTAGATATACATTAGACTTATCTTTATAATATAAAAATAGTGGTATACTAACATGTTTTATACGGAGGTAAAGATAAGATGAGAAAAAAGTGGTGGCATGACGGAATCGTTTATCAAATCTATCCCAAAAGTTTTTACGACACAAATGGTGATGGTTATGGAGATATACAGGGAATCATAAATCGTTTAGATTATATTAAAGATCTGGGGGTGAATATAATATGGATATCCCCTGTCTATCAATCGCCTATGGTCGATCATGGTTATGATATATCCGATTATTATGAAATCGATCCTATGTTTGGTACAATGAAGGATATGGATCAATTGATTGAAGAAGCAGACAAACGAGGTATTAAAATACTTATGGATCTTGTAATTAATCATACTTCAGATCAACATGAGTGGTTTTTAAGAGCGATGGAAGATTTAGAAGGTCCGTATGCAGATTATTATATTATTAAGGAGGGAAATGGGGGAAATCCACCAAATAATTGGAGATCAATCTTTGGTGGAAGTGCATGGGAGAAGATTGAAGGAACAAATAAGTATTACCTTCATTTATTTACAAAAGAGCAGCCAGATCTGAATTGGGAGAATGAAAAATTAAGAGAAGAACTTTACAAGATGGTGAACTATTGGCTTGATAAGGGAATTGGCGGCTTTCGTGTAGATGCCATAACTCATATTAAGAAGCATCCTTCTTTTGAGGGAAGACCAGCAGATAGAGAAGATGGTCTGGTAAATGCCTGGGATATGTATGCGAATGTTCCAGGGATTGAAGTTTTCCTAAATGAGTTAAAAGAGAGAACCTTTTTACCTCATGATGCTATGACTGTGGGTGAAGCAATGTCATTAGACGTGAACTGTCTTTCTAATTATATTAAAGAAGACGGATTTTTCTCAACTGTTTTTGATTTCAGCTATAATGAGGGGATTGAAGACGAAGCAAGCTATGAGAAACAGCAATATTCAGTAAAAGAAATCAAAGAAGCAATGTTTACATATCAGTTAGAGGCACAAAAGTATGGTTTTGTATCTGAATTTATAGAAAATCATGATCAGCCCAGAGCATTGAATAAATTTATACCGAAGGAAAATAGAAATTTCTACAGTGGGTCTATGCTTGGAACAATGTATTTTTATTTAAGGGGGATTCCATTCCTATATCAAGGGCAGGAAATAGGAATGATGAACTACGAGAAGAAAAGTATTGATGAATATGTGGATGTATCGACCTTTGAAATATATGAGAAAGCATTATTAGATGGACTTAGTCAGGTGGAAGCCTTGAATTTGGTAAATCGAAGAAGCCGAGAGCATGCAAGGACACCAATGCAATGGGACGCATCAGAATATAGTGGTTTCTCAGGTGGTAAACCATGGTTTCCTGTAAATCCTGATTATACGATGATAAATGTTGCCAGCCAGTTACAAGAGGAGCAATCTTTATTATCCTATTATAAAAAATTAACGAGACTTAGAAATTCAACAGAATACAAAAACCTATTTATTTATGGTGAATTTAAACCTGCATATACTGAAATGGAAAATATAATAGGATATGAAAGAGTGGATAAGGATATGAGAGTTTTAATTTTGAATAATTATGATTCTCATGGAACAAGGATTGAATTGAAAGATGGGATACAAAAAATACTTTTGAACAATTATGATATATTAACAATGGATGGAAATATATTGGAACTACAACCATATCAATCTGTTGTCTGCAAACTGAAAAGAAGCAGATGAAAATATAAATCGATTAGAAAGAGACTATATACTATTCAAAATTTTGAGAGATATATAGTCTCTTTCTAAACATGTCATATTTTAAACAGCTTTTGAATCATGCAACAGTGAAAGAAACGTCATCTAAATCTAATGATTGCCCTCCTTCTGAGGAAACATTAAATTCAATCCTTGCACCAGTAACATCTTGTGGTGCAGCAGTTGTTGTAATTCTATAATAAGCAAAGACCCGGTTAGCATTTGGAATATCTTCTTCTTTTATTGAAATAACAGCACCGGATATACTACCAGAAGAAGTCACAAATATAATTTCAGCTTTTAAGCCGACAGCTTCTCCTTCTCCGTGTGCAAAGAATGAGAATTCATAATAATTTCCTGGAACAATTCCATTTATAGTCTGAATCAGGTCAGCTCCATTGAGAAGATTTACTGCCAGGATTCCAGAATGGATACGTCCTGGTGCAAAAATTGGTGAAACAATTTGAGGAGTATTTGTTGTCCATCCTGTTGGTGTGTTTCCTGTAAAAACTTCCATTCCGCCATTTGCAACCATCTCGCCCGCCGAGCGGCGTTGTATTATTCCAAAGTCATCCAGATTAATTGCAGGACCAGCAGGACCAGCAGGACCAGTAGCCCCGGTAGGGCCAGTAGGACCAGTGACACCATTGAGACCAGCGGGACCGGTAGGCCCAGTGATACCATTGAGACCAGCGAGACCGATAGGACCAGTGATACCGTTCAAACCAGCAGGCCCGGTAGCGCCAGTAGGGCCGGTAGGACCGGTAGGACCGGTGATACCATTGAGACCAGCGGGACCGGCAGCGCCAGTAGGGCCGGTGATACCATTGAAACCAGCAGGGCCAGTAGCCCCAGTAGGACCGGTGATACCATTGAGACCAGCGGGACCGGCAGCGCCAGTGGGACCGGTAGGCCCAGTGATACCGTTCAAACCAGCGAGACCGGTAGCCCCGGTAGACCCAGTGATACCGTTCAAACCAGCGGGACCGGTAGGACCAACAGGACCAGCAGCGCCAGTAGGACCGGTAGGCCCAGTGATACCATTGATACCAGTAGGGCCAGTAGGACCGGTGATACCATTGAGACCAGCGGGCCCGGCAGCGCCAGTAGGACCGGTGATACCATTGAGACCAGCGGGACCGGCAGCGCCAGTAGGCCCAGTGATACCATTGAAACCAGCGGGCCCGGTAGCGCCAGTAGGACCGATAGGGCCGGTGATACCGTTCAAACCAGCAAGACCGGCAGCCCCAGTAGGCCCAGTGATACCGTTCAAACCAGCAGGACCGGCAGCGCCAGTAGGACCGGTGATGCCATTAAAACCAGCGGGACCAGTAGGCCCGGTTGCTCCTGCTGGTCCCTGTGGACCTACTGGTCCTTGTGATCCAGTGGCGCCGGTAGGGCCAGTAGGACCCCTTAAGTATTCACAGTTTCTGGAATCTATTGTAATAGAATTCAATGGTTTTGGTTGTGATGATTCAGATGTATCATTATTTGTGGTCATTTCTCTACTATAATATCTGTTATTATAAAATCCAACATTATTACAGAACCTTCTTCTATGACGATGTTGATGATGGAAATATCTTTCGTTAGGATCTATTGAAGATGATTCATTTAAATCATTAGAATTTATGCTATTTGAATTCATTATTTCATTAGATCTATTTGAATCAGGGCTATTTTGCATAAATATACCTCCTAATATAGGATTTGACACTCTTACCTCATATTATTATATGAAGGAAAATCTATTAGGTTATCTATTTGTTGACTACTTGCCTATTTTTAACCCCTGAAGATAAAATTGATGATTGTCTTTCAGCCTTTGATTATTAGGAGATAATTTCATTGCCTCTAGTGAATAAGAAATTGCTTTGTGTGATATCTCAAGATTATGGCAGGCCAATGCTGCAAAATCATATGGAGTATAATCCCATGCAAAAGATTCATTCACATACCGTAATGTTTTGTCTGTGATTTTCAATGCTTCTGTTGAATAAAAGTATAAAGCTATCCAGTTTTGCTCATTATGAGCTATATAAGCCAGTTCAATGTAAGGTTCACGAAGAAATGGCGCTTCTGCAAGAGCCCGGTATAACCATTTTTTTTGTTCGTATCGATTTCCCATTTCTCCATAAGCCCTTGCAATAAATCTCATGGAGGCAGAACGTTCCTCATCCCAGGATGATATTGCTGGATCCAGATATTTCGTAAGTATATCAATACATTTTTTCCATTGACCGTCAAACATATATTCCCGTCCAAGGTAATGGAGGTTTCTTCCATCGCCTGGATCTTCTTCCACTGCTAATTCTAATAAAGGTAGATTTAAGCTTCGGTCTTTGGTAGCATCAGGATAATGATTATAAACTAATCCTTTGATGAAAACCTGTTTTTCTTCAGCCTCACCAGTATATTTCAGAACTTCATGAGTGGGATACATCCACTGAAAATCATGTCTGGCATGGATGCGCTGATGAATATACTGTACTGCCGGTGTACCATCCGGATAAAAACTCCAATTATATAAGTACAATCCTCTTGTAGTGTCAGGTTGCCATGCTTCTTCTAATTTTTCTCTCCATCCAGGTTCAATAACATCATCAAGATCTGCAGAAACACAAATATCTATATTCTGGGGAATAAGATTTAAACAATAGTTTCTGCTATGATCAAATCGAAATGGCTGGGTATTATAGTTATATACATAGGCTCCTCGTTGTCTTAATTTATCAACGGTATTATCGGTAGAGCCAGTATCAGCAACAACAATAAGGTCTGCTTCCTGTACATGATCCATCCATCGATCAACAAATTGTTCTTCATTTTTACAGATTGCATAGACACAAACTTTATATTTATAATTCATAGGTACCTCCATAAAGGTATTCAATCTATTTTATGAGTTTTGTAATTAAGAGGTGACTCTTCTTTATATAGAATAAAATTTTAAGAAAAATAAGATAATAATTAATATAAAAATTTTAACCAATATCTAGTAGCATATTTTTGTTACAAGTGATATAATAAAAGAGTTAATGTGGTGGAGATGTATCCCGAGACTTCTGAAAAGATCATTCACAGAGTGGGTTTTTCAGTTGTTTCGGCATCTCCAACCAAAATAGAATAAAGGAGATAATGCCATGTACAAAAGTTTTTCCATGGAACTTGCTGGTAGAACACTTACAGTCGATGTAGGCAGAGTAGCAGCACAAGCAAATGGTGCAGCATTTATGCATTATGGTGATACAGTAGTATTATCCACAGCAACTGCATCTGAAAAACCTAGAGAAGGAATTGATTTCTTCCCTCTAAGTGTAGAATATGAAGAAAAATTATATGCCGTAGGTAAAATACCAGGTGGATTTAATAAAAGAGAAGGAAAGGCTTCAGAGAATTCTGTCCTGACATCCCGTGTTATTGACAGACCTATGAGACCCCTTTTTCCAAAAGATTATAGAAATGACGTAACACTTAATAACCTGGTTATGTGTGTGGATCAGGATTGTAGTCCGGAACTTACTGCAATGTTAGGCTCTGCCATTGCAACTGCAATTTCAGATATTCCATTTGATGGACCTACTGCAGCTACAATGATGGGTATGATAGACGGTAAATTAGTATTTAACCCAACTTCTGCTGAAAAAGCTGCATCTACCTTAGCTCTTACTGTTGCATCTACGAAAGAAAAAGTAATCATGATTGAAGCTGGTGCCAATGAAATACCGGAAGATCAGATGATTGAAGCAATATTTGCAGCTCATGAATTAAATCAAAAGGTAATTGAATTTATTGATAAGATCGTTGCAGAATGTGGAAAGCCAAAACATGAATATATTCACTGTGATACTCCACAGGATCTTTACGATGATATTGTGAATTTCATAACTCCAGAGGCAATGGAAGAAGCAGTATTTACAGATGAAAAACAAATAAGAGAAGCTAATATCAGAGAAATTAAAAACAAGTTAGAAGCTCGTTATGCTGAGATGAATCCTGACTGGATTCCATTTATTGATGAAGCGGTCTATAAATTCCAAAAGAAAACTGTTCGCAAGATGATATTAAAAGATCATAAACGTCCTGATGGCAGAGATATGGCTCAGATTCGATCTCTTGCGGCTGAAATAGACATCTTACCAAGAACTCATGGTTCAGGCATGTTTACTCGCGGTCAGACCCAGGTGCTTACGATTACAACTTTAGGCGGGCTTTCAGAAACACAAAGATTAGATGGACTTGATGAAGCAGAAACAGGCAAAAGATATATGCATCATTATAATTTCCCATCTTACTCAGTTGGTGAAACAAAACCTTCCCGTGGACCAGGAAGACGTGAAATCGGTCATGGTGCTTTAGCAGAACGTGCCTTAGTTCCAGTGCTTCCTACAGAAGAAGAGTTCCCATATGCGATTCGTACTGTATCAGAAATCATGGAATCCAATGGTTCTACCTCCCAAGGTAGTATCTGTGCCTCTACTTTATCACTTATGGCAGCTGGAGTTCCAATCAAGAGAATGGTTGCAGGTATCTCTGTAGGTCTTGTTACAGGTGACACGGATGATGATTATATCATCTTAACAGATATTCAAGGGTTAGAGGACTTCTTTGGAGATATGGATTTCAAAGTTGCAGGTACTCATAAAGGAATTACTGCAATTCAAATGGATATTAAGATCCACGGCTTAACAAGAGAAATCATTGAGAAAGCTATTTATAGAACAAAAGAAGCAAGAACATATATTTTAGATGAAGTTATGGCTCCTTGTATCAGTGAACCTCGTACAGAACTAAGCCAATTTGCACCAAAAATTGTTCAGATGTCAATTGATCCAGCGAAAATTGGTGATGTTGTTGGACAAAGAGGAAAAACAATTAATGCAATTATTGAACAAACTGGTGTTAAGATAGATATTACAGATGACGGTTCTGTATCCGTTGGTGGAGTGGATGCTGATAGTATCGAGAAGGCAATGAATATGATTCGTATCATAACGACTGACTTTGAAGAAGGACAAGTATTCACAGGTAAAGTTATTAGTATCAAAGAATTTGGTGCGTTTGTTGAATTTGCACCAGGTAAAGAAGGAATGGTTCATATTTCAAAAATCTCTAAAGAAAGAATTAACCATGTTGAAGATGTGCTTACTCTTGGAGATATTGTAAAAGTGGTATGCCTTGGAAAAGATAAGATGGGCAGAATCAGCTTTAGTATGAAAGATGTAAACCAAGACTAATCGTAAAATAATAGAGGGTGTTTCAAAATATCAATTTTGAGGCACCTTCTTTTGGTAAGTTATATTAGGAAGCCGGAACAATCATAGACACATTTACGAGTTTCCTAATAAGCCATATTATATAAGCAGGAAGGAATTGATACATGGTTTCTATTAAAAAACTATCAAATGGAATTACAGTAGTATTAGAAGAAATGGATTATCTAAGAAGTGTATCCTTTGGTGTTTGGGTGAGAGTAGGTTCAGCAAATGAGACAAAGTATAACAATGGGATATCTCATATGATCGAACATATGTTATTTAAAGGTACAAAAAACAGAAGTGCCAAAAAAATTGCTGAAGATACTGCAAAGATTGGTGGCAATATGAATGCATATACCAGTAAAGAATGTACTACATATTATGTTACTACATTAGATGAGCACCTTCTTATGGCAATTGATATTGTGGGGGATATGATACAAAATTCATTATTCGAGGAATCAGATATAGAGAAAGAAAAAAGTGTGATCATTGAAGAGATAGATATGTATGAAGATTCTCCCGAAGATATGGTTCACGAGATGTTACAGAAAGAAGTCTGGAAGGACCATCCTTTAGGATTTATAATCTCCGGTGAAAAAGAAATTGTAAATAGCTATACCAAAAAGGAGCTTCTGGAGTTTAAGAATAGGAATTATATAGCTGAAAATATAGTAATATCAATAGCTGGACATTATAAAGAAGATGAGGTAATGAGGGCATTAGAAGCTAATTTCGGAGAGATACCTCATAGAACTATTGAGGCAGAACTTACAAGACCGAAGTATGAAAGATGTATTTACACAAGTCATAGAGATATTGAACAGATACATATGAATCTTGCTTTTGACTGTATCGACTATCATTCGGATGAAAAATATCCTCTTGCCATTGTGAATGCTTTTTTAGGTGGTTCGGAAAATTCTAAGCTATATCAAATCATTCGGGAAGAATTAGGATATACCTATTCTATTTATTCCTATAGCTGTTCTTATGAAAAAGCAGGTCTTTTTCATATTGATGCCGCGTTAAACCCCAGTAAGCTGACTACGGTTTTAAAAAAAATTATTCAGATCATTGAAGAACTGAAAAAAACCGGGATTACAGAGGAAGAATTAGTTCAGATGAAAGAACAGATTAAGACAGAATTGATCATTGACAGTGAAAGTACAAAAAACAGAATGAATAACAATGGGAAATCATTGTTAAATCATGAAAAAATAATATCAATAGATGAAACAATCAGCAGAGTTAATCTTGTTACAAATGAAGAAATTCATGGATTTATGGAGAAATATCTACGAATAGATAATCTGAGTTTATCCCTTGTTGGAAATCTATCCAAAATAAATATTGAAAATACGAAGAAACTATGGGAAAGCGGAAATTTAAATCTATAAAAATAGGAAAGGCGATATCATGAATAAATATCATATTAATACCAAATGTATTCAGTCTGGTTACGAACCTAAAAACGGAGAAGCAAGAGTATTACCCATTTATCAAAGTACCACTTTTAAATATGATTCAAGTGAACATGTTGGAAAGCTTTTTGATTTAGA
Source organism: Mobilisporobacter senegalensis (assembly GCF_003752155.1). Lineage (GTDB taxonomy): Bacteria > Bacillota > Clostridia > Lachnospirales > Lachnospiraceae > Mobilisporobacter > Mobilisporobacter senegalensis. Next base: position 9,531 of record NZ_RJVG01000017.1, read on the forward strand.
AGCAGAAGGTTTTTTTTATAGCAGACTTTCTAATCCTACGGTAGACTGTGTGGAGAAAAAGATAGCTGATTTAGAAGGTGGAATCGGTGCCATGTGTACTTCTTCCGGACAGGCAGCTACTACTACAGCAATCCTTAATATTTGTTCTGCCGGAGATCATATGATAGCTTCCAGTGCCATATATGGTGGAACTACCAATTTATTTACTGTGACTTTAAAGAAATTTGGAGTGGATGTAACTTTAGTATCCCCAGATTCTACAGAAGAAGAACTGCAAAAGGCCATAAAAGAAAATACAAAATGTATCTTTGCGGAAACAATTGCAAATCCGGCACTTGTAGTCATTGATATGGAAAAATTTGCGTTAGCTGCACATAAAAATGGGATACCATTCATTGTAGATAATACATTTGCAACACCAATTAACTGCAGACCAATTGAACATGGAGCTAATATCGTAGTTCATTCTACCTCCAAATATATGGATGGACATGCAGTTGCCCTGGGTGGTGTGATTGTTGACGGTGGTAATTTTGATTGGGATAATGGCAAGTTTCCATCACTATCAACACCGGACGAATCTTATCATGGTATCACTTATACTGAAACTTTCGGGAAAGCAGCTTATCTTGTAAAAGCAAGGGTTCAATTAATGCGTGATTTAGGAGTTACTCTTTCTCCTAACAGTGCATTTTTATTAAATATTGGTTTAGAAACACTTCATTTAAGAGTAGAGCGTCATTGCAGCAATGCCCTTACGGTAGCAAAATGGTTAGAAACACATGAAAAAATTGAATGGGTAAACTATCCAGGTCTGGAGTCTAATAAATACTATAATCTGGCACAAAAATATATGCCAAGTGGCACTTGTGGAGTTATTTCTTTTGGAGTAAAAGGTGGAAGAGATGCTGCAGTTAAATTAATGGATAGCCTTAAATTAGCAGCAATTGTTGTTCATGTTGCAGATGCAAGAACCAGTGTCCTTCATCCGGCTAGCACGACTCATCGTCAACTAACAGATGAGCAGCTTATTTCTGCAGGAGTAGAGCCGGATTTAATCAGAATATCCATTGGAATTGAAGATGTAAGGGATATTATTGAAGATTTAGAGCAAGGTTTGGAAAAGCTATAATATTTAAAATTCATATAGTGATTGGAAAAGAGTATGAGAGAAACTATTTAAACGTTCTGGTTTAAATAGTTTCTTTATTTATGTAATAGAAACATTTGTTACGGTGCTCCCTTTGCTTTTAAGTATATAATTTATAAAAAAGTATCTTAATTATAGAATGTATTGCAAATTAATTTTTTATTTGATATTTTAAAGGATAAAATAAAACTGGGGGGATAGTATGGATTCTATAATAAAAATTGATCATATTACAAAAGAATTTAAGACTTTAAATCGGCGGGTAGGTCTTAAAGGCAGTTTTTTGGATTTGTTTTCAAGAGATTATAAGGTCTTAAAGGCAGTCAATGATATTTCAATGGAAATTAAGCAGGGTGAAATTGTAGGCTATTTAGGGCCAAATGGTGCCGGTAAGTCTACAACGATCAAAATGATGACGGGTGTTCTGGAACCTACTTGTGGGGAAATACTTGTAAATGGCAGAGTACCATATAAAAACAGAGCAAAAAATTCTGAAAATATCGGTGTGGTATTTGGACAAAGGTCACAATTATGGTGGGCACTTCCGGCAATTGAGTCATTTCGCATATTAAAAGAAATATATCGGATTGATGACAAGACTTATAAGGATAATTTAGAATATTTTGATGCTTTAGTTGGAGCCAGTGATTTATATTATAAAACAGTAAGACAAATGTCTTTAGGGCAGCGAACCCTATGTGATATTTTAGCTTCCTTTTTACATAATCCAAGCGTTGTATTTTTAGATGAACCTACCATTGGTCTGGATGTATCCATGAAAGGTAAAATTCGTGAATTGATCAAGGTATTAAATCATGAACGGGGTACGACTGTTATACTTACAACTCATGATATGGGAGATGTAGATGCACTTTGCAACCGTATTGTTATCATTGATAAGGGAACCATTCTTTATGACAATCATATTGAGAATCTTCGGAAGTATTTTGGGGCATACAGAACTATAAGGTTTATGTTTAATAAACATGGGGCAAGCAAAGAGAATGAAACTGTAGAGAATACAATGATGGAAATAGATACATTACTAAAGGAAGAGTTCTCAGGTGCAAAATCATTATCTGTGGGTATGGATGAAAAATGGATAGATGTATTGTTAAATGAAGATGAAGTTCCGATGATGAAAATTATTAATTGCATTCAGGAAAGAAAAAAAATTGTTGATATGACTTTACAGGAAATATCAACGGAAAGTGTAATTAAAAAGATTTATGAAGGAGGATTAGAATGACCAATAAGAAATCCTTCACCCTAAATAAGTATTTTTCTCTTACCAAGGGAAGTATAATGGAAAGCTTATCTTTTCGATTCAGCATGTTAATAACAGTAATAGGTAATCTTATTTATTTAATTGTTATCTATTATTTATGGAAAGCAATTTATGCCTCCAGTTCCAGTGAGGTTGTAAATGGGATGACTTTCCATGATACTATGATTTACCTGGTATTAGCTTTAGCATTATTTAATTTTATGGAATGTTTTATTGTATGGAGTATTGGTAGAAATTTTCAGACGGGACAGATTGCATTAGAATTAATTAAACCAATGGATTATCAGGTTTTTTGTTTCTTTGCCAATTCAGGACAGTATCTCATTTCTTTTTTTACTACTTTTTTACCGACTTTAATCATTGTGTACCTGATTACAAAAGGTGGTTTTGCCTTAAGTATAAATCTTATTTATTTTATTTTAAGTGTTATCCTGGCAATTGTAATAAATTTCTGTGTTGATTTTTTTGTCGGAGTAATTTGTTTTTATACAGAATCTGTCTGGGGTGTCAATATTATGAAAGAAGTAGTTGTAGCACTTTTATCTGGAGCGAGCATTCCTTTGGCATTTTTTCCGGATAGATTGCGGACCATAGTAAATTTTTTGCCTTTCCAGGCAATTTATAATTCACCTCTCAAAATTCTTATTGATAAATCATTGGAGACAAAAGATTATATAACTATAATTGGATTTCAAATATTTTGGGTAGCAATAATGATACTTATCAGCAGGATTTTTTGGAATGTATCAAAACGTATTATTACAGTAAATGGAGGTTGAGGATATGGATAACAAAAGAGGTCTTGGATTTTATATTCATTTATATAAAATTATTTTGACTCAGGATCTTAAAAGTAAAATGAGCTACCGGGCGGATTTTATTATTTCTACCATTGGAATGGTTTTTACAAATGTTTCAGGGTTCATTACCTTTTGGATATTATTTCAAAATTTTCCATCCATTGCAGGGTGGAATTATTATGAAATGTTATTTTTATATGGGTTTTCCCTGCTTGCTTTAACCCCGGTCCAATGTTTTTTTGATAATAACTGGAATTTACGCAGCCACATTTATACTGGGGACTTTATTAAATATTGCCTGCGGCCAATTAATCTTTTCTTTTACTATATGTCAGAAGTATTTGATATGAAAGGAATCGGGCAGTTTTTCTTTGGAACAGGAACTTTATATTATGCGTGGAATAAGCTCGGAATACCATTTACCCTAAAAAATCTTATACTGCTGATCATTAGTTTTATATCAGCTTCTTTGTTTATGATTGCATTAATGAATCTGGCAGCAGCAACTAATTTCTGGCTGATGGGTTCTACTTTTGTTATGATATTCGCATTTAAGTTTAAAGATTATGCACGATATCCGGTTAAAATATTTAGCAGGGTTTTTCGTTTTATTTTTACTTTTATCATCCCCATTGCATTTGTGGCATATTATCCCAGCTTATTCTTTTTAAAGCCAGATGAGATCCCCCCATTGACCTATCTTTCTCCATTTCTTGGAATGATATTTTTCTATATTAGTTATAAAGTATGGATGAAGGGTGCTTTATCCTATTCGGGAACAGGTTCATAAGGGTTTCCATTTCTTCACAAATACACAATCTCTTGTGCTAAATTCAAAACATACCACAATATGTTGACATTCGGTTTCGATTTAGGTAAAATTATTTAAGGTAAATGACTGCCGGAATGAGAACATACAGAAAGAGGATTTGGCATGATAAAAGTGATAAAGAAAGATAATACATTAGAAGAATTTAATGTACAAAAGGTGGTAAATGCTGTAAATAAGTCAGCCCATCGGGCATTGATTACTTTTACGGAAGAAGAATTGAATTTTATTTGTAATTACGTTGAAGAAAAAGTAAACGCAATGAACCTTAGTGAAGTACATATTAGCGAGATGCATAATGTGGTGGAAAGTGCTTTGGAGAAAACAAACTCACTTGTTGCAAAAAGTTATAGAGATTATAGAAACTATAAACAGGACTTTGTCAAGATGCTGGATGAAGTCTATAAGAAGAGCCAGTCTATTATGTATATTGGGGATAAAGAGAATAGTAATACAGATAGTGCCTTAGTCTCTACAAAAAGAAGTTTGATCTTTAATCAGTTAAATAAAGAATTATATCAAAAATTCTTTTTAACAACAGAGGAATTACAGGCAGCCAGAGATGGGTACCTCTATATCCATGATATGTCTGCAAGAAGAGATACTATGAACTGCTGTCTTTTTGATGTGAAAAACGTGTTAAAAGGTGGCTTTGAGATGGGGAACCTATGGTATAATGAGCCCAAAACCCTGGATGTTGCCTTTGATGTTATCGGAGACATTGTTCTTAGTGCAGCCAGTCAGCAATATGGTGGTTTCACTGTTCCCAGTGTAGATACATTACTTGAACCTTATGCCCAAAAATCATATGACAAATTAATGGGGAAATATAAAAATTTGGGACTTGACGATGAAACTGCCCATAGGGTAACGATGGAGGATATTAAAACAGAATTTGAACAAGGCTTCCAAGGATGGGAGTATAAGTTCAATACGGTTGCATCCAGTCGTGGAGACTACCCATTTATTACAGTTACGACAGGTACAGGGACTGGTAAATTTGCAAAAATGGCGTCCATCTCTTTATTAGATGTCAGAAGAAAAGGACAGGGAAAGAAAGAATGTAAAAAGCCGGTTCTGTTCCCTAAGATTGTGTTCCTATACGATGAAAATCTACATGGAGAAGGTGGAGAATTAGAAGATGTCTTTGAAGCAGGAATTCGTTGCTCCAGTAAAACCATGTATCCGGATTGGTTAAGTTTAACGGGACAAGGATATGTTTCAAGTATGTATAAGAAATATGGTGAGATTATTAGTCCAATGGGTTGCAGAGCTTTTCTTTCTCCCTGGTACAAAGAAGGGGGAATGGAGCCAGCAGGTGAAGAGGATAAACCGGTTTTTGTGGGAAGGTTCAATATTGGTGTTGTAAGCCTTCACCTTCCGATGATATATGCAAAATCCCAGCAGGAAAGCAGGGATTTCTATGAAGTATTAGATTATTATTTGAATTTGATCCGTAAATTACATCTTCGTACTTATGCATACCTTGGGGAAATGAGAGCCTCCACCAATCCACTTGCTTATTGTGAAGGCGGTTTCTATGGTGGGAATCTGGGGATTCATGACAAGATCAAGCCGATCTTGAAAACGGCAACAGCTTCATTTGGTATTACTGCCCTAAATGAATTACAACAATTATATAATAAGAAATCCATTGCCAATGATGGAGAATTTGCTTTAAATACATTAAGGCACATTAATGAAAAGGTGAATGAATTTAAAGAACAGGATAAAAAACTATATGCGATCTATGCCACACCGGCAGAAAATTTATGTGGTTTGCAAGTAACCCAATTTCGTAAAAAATATGGTATTATTGAAAATGTATCAGACAGGGAATATGTAAGCAATGGTTTTCACTGCCATGTTACAGAAGATATTACTCCAATTCAGAAACAAGATTTAGAGTACAGATTCTGGGAATTAAGTAATGGTGGTAAAATACAATATGTAAAATACCCAATTGACTATAATGTAGGAGCCATTAAAACTTTGGTGCGCAGGGCAATGGATATGGGACTTTATGAAGGTGTGAATCTTTCTCTGGCATATTGTGATGATTGTGGACATCAGGAATTAGATATGGATGAATGCCCACACTGTGGCAGCAAGAATTTAACAAAGATCGACCGTATGAATGGATATCTTTCTTATTCCAGGGTAAAAGGCGATACCAGATTAAATGATGCAAAAATGGTTGAAATAGCGGAAAGAAAAAGTATGTAATAATTGAATATAAGCGAGGAATTGTCATGAGATATCATAATATTACGAAAGATGACATGCTTAATGGTGATGGACTGCGGGTCGTATTATGGGTGGCTGGCTGCACTCATGCATGTAAAGAATGTCAAAATCCTGTTACTTGGGATATAAATGGTGGAATTTTATTTGATGAAGCTGCAAAGGAAGAAATTTATAGAGAATTAAGACATAGTCATAACTCAGGAATTACTTTTAGTGGTGGTGACCCACTTCATCCTGTACATAGAGAAGAAGTAGGAGAGCTTATTAAAGAGCTCAGGAGCGAGTTTCCGAAAAAGTCCATTTGGGTCTATACTGGATTTACATGGGATGAAATTAAAGATATTCATTTTATGAAAGACATTGATGTATTGGTGGATGGAAAATTCGTAGCAGAGTTGAAAGACCCAAAACTTTACTGGCGGGGAAGCTCCAATCAAAATGTAATTGACGTTAAAAAAACTATAGAAACTGGAAATATGGTTTTATATTTGTAGTGGAAATATAACAGAAGAAAAGATGGAAGAAACGGAGAATAAAATGAAAAAAGTTGCACAGTTTTTTAAAGTGAGCAAAGAACAATTTATAAAAGATTGGATGGATTCTTTTGAAAATGATACAAAGGAATTTGCAGAGCAATTATATGAGAAGATTAAATTACCAAAGAGAGCAACGACAGGTTCTGCAGGATATGATTTTTATAGTCCGGTCACATTTATATTAAACCCAGGTGAAACAATTAAAATACCTACAGGAATCCGGGTAAGGATTGATGAAAATTGGGTATTAAAATGTTATCCAAGAAGTGGACTGGGATTTAAATTCCGCCTGCAATTAAACAATACAGTAGGTATTATAGACAGTGACTATTATTTTTCTGATAACGAAGGTCATATTTTTTCAAAAATAACCAATGATTCTAATGAGGGAAAATCAGTAAATATTGAAGAAGGAACTGGTTTTATGCAGGGAATCTTTGTAGAATATGGAATTACCGTAGATGATGATGCAACAGAAATAAGAAATGGTGGTTTTGGAAGTACCACAAAATAGCTTTGATATGGGTTTTAAAACTCTTCAATTTAGAGTATTGAAGAGTTTTAAAACCCTTTTATAAATTTCGGAATAAACAGTTCTCGTATTGTAAATAATTGCAAGTAGGCATATTTAAGCAAATATTGTTACAGTTCAGCCATATAGAAAGCTGCAAGCACCCACGTGCAACTTGTACAATACTTTCTGCATGGCTCAATTGCAACAAAATATTAGAATATAATTAGAAATTACTACTTAATATTCCAAATTAGGTAAGTTTATGATAATATTATTATTCAAGTTACTATTAATTATTTACAAGGAGGAATTGTGCAGTGCAACATTACTTGAAAGGCACAGAGGATGTATTAGCTGAAGTTAAGAGTAGTAGAGCCGGATTGACAGAGCAGGAGGCTGAGACTCGTCTTAATGAAAATGGCAAAAACAAATTAGCAGAATCGAAAAAAATTAGTTTGGCTGAGAGATTCGTAAAACAATTAATGGATCCTATGATCATTATTTTACTTGCAGCAGCAGCTGTATCTGGTATTACAGCAGCTTATGAAAACGAATCTTTAGCAGACGTTTTTATTATTCTTATCGTGGTATTGATTAATGCTTTTCTTGGTGTATATCAGGAAAGTAAAGCAGAAAAGGCGATTGAAGCTTTAAATGAGATGGCGGCAGCCACATCTAAAGTGATACGTAATGGAAGCCAGATAACAATCAAAAGCGAAGATATTGTTGTTGGTGACATTGTTATATTAGAAGCAGGGGATGCTGTTCCAGCTGATGCAAGAATCATCGAATGTGCCAGTATGAAAATTGAAGAGGCGGCCTTAACAGGTGAATCTGTTCCTGTAACAAAAACAGAAGACACTCTTTTAAGTGACGATGGCAAAGATATATCCCTTGGTGATCGTAAAAATATGGTATATATGGGAAGCACTGTAGTTTATGGCAGGGGCCAGGCGGTTATTGTTGGTACTGGCATGAATACTGAGATGGGTAAAATCGCAGATGCGATTTCTAAGGCAAAAGAAAGTTCTACACCTTTACAAATTAAGTTAGCAGGATTAAGTAAAATATTAAGTTTTATTGTAATTGGAATCTGTATTTTTATCTTTGCATTCCGATTAATTAAAATTGGTGATTTCAGCAGTGAAGTTATGCTGGATACTTTTATGGTAGCAGTAAGTTTAGCAGTTGCTGCAATTCCTGAAGGTTTAGCTGCAGTTGTTACGATCGTATTATCCATAGGCGTTACCAATATGTCAAAAAGAAATGCAGTAATACGTAAGTTAACTGCAGTAGAAACTCTTGGAAGTGCCCAGATTATCTGTTCCGATAAAACTGGTACATTAACTCAGAACAAGATGACAGTTGTAGATCATTTTGGTGATAATGAAGAATTACTGGCTACAGCAATGGCGTTATGCAGCGATGCTGAGATTGATGGAAATGGAGACACGATTGGTGAACCTACAGAATGTGCACTCGTTAATTATGCGGCAAAGCTGTCTTTAAGAAAACCTGACTTAAAGAATCAAAAACCAAGAGTGGGAGAAGCACCATTTGACTCAATGAGAAAGATGATGTCGACTGTCCATTCAATGGATGGTAGATTTATACAATACACAAAAGGTGCTCCCGATGAAGTACTTAAATTATGTACGAAATACTTAAAAGATGGTACAGTACATGAATTAACGGATGAATTTAGAAATTCTATTTTAGCAGATAATAAGAGAATGGCGGATAAAGCATTACGTGTTTTATGTGCAGCATATAAAGAATATGATAATATGCCATCTTCCTTTGAAGCAAAGGACCTTGAAACTGACTTAATCTTTATTGGATTAACTGGTATGATTGATCCGGTTCGTCCAGAGGTTTTAGATGCCATAAAAGAATGTAAGGTTGCGGGAATCCGCCCTATTATGATTACCGGAGATCATAAAGACACTGCAGCAGCAATTGCCATGGAATTAGGAATTATTGATGATCCTTCACAAGCAATTACAGGTGCAATGTTGAATGATATCAGTGAGGAAGAATTAAATAGAACAATAGGTAACTATTCTGTATATGCAAGGGTCCAGCCAGAACATAAAGTTCGTATCGTAAAAGCCTGGAAACAAAATGGTATGATCACTGCCATGACTGGTGATGGTGTAAATGATGCCCCTTCTATTAAGAGTGCGGACATTGGTATTGGTATGGGTATTACTGGTACGGATGTTACTAAGAATGTTGCAGATATGGTTCTTGCAGATGATAACTTTGCAACTATCGTTAATGCAGTGGAAGAAGGAAGAAAGATTTATGATAATATTCGTAAATCAATCCAATTTTTACTTGCATCAAACTTAAGTGAAGTTTTATCCATCTTCTTTGCAACAGTGTTAGGATTTACTATCTTACATCCTGTTCATATACTATGGATCAACTTAATTACAGATACTTTCCCTGCACTTGCATTAGGTATGGAAGAAGGGGAAGATGATCTTATGACCAGACCGCCTCGTTCTTCAAAAGAAGGTATCTTTACTGGTGGAGTAGGTTTTGATATTGGATATCAAGGATTATTAATTTCAATTGTTACCATTGCTGCATATTTCATTGGTCATTATATTGAATCTGGTGTATGGGAAGTAGCAAGTAGTCCAGACGGTATTACCATGGCATTCTTAACGATGTCTATGGCAGAGATATTCCAGTCATTAAATATGAGATCACAGCGTGGATCTATCTTTAAGATGAAACGTAAGAATATGTATCTGTTTGGTGCTATGATAGTATCCTTTATATTAACGACAACAGTAATATCTGTTCCTTTCTTAGCTGAAATTTTTGAATTTGAACATATTTCAATTCAGGAATATGGAATTGCCATGTTACTTGCGGTATCTGTAATACCGATTGTTGAAATGATCAAAGCAATCCAAAGATCTGTTAAAAAGTAATAAATATGTAAGTTTTCAATATAATTTATCGGGGCTGTCGCATAGTGCGACGGCCCTTTTTTACCCAATGGATAAAAGAATATGGGAATTTGATTTGTTTCTTGTGCTCTCTATGTTATAATTATATGATAATAAAATTGTAAAAAATATTAGAATAAAAGAATATGAGAGGTTTTTATGAATAAATTTAAAACAATATTATTTGACATTGATGGTACTTTGTTAGATTTTAAAGCAAGTGAGGAAGAAGCATTAGAAAAAGTATTTGCAATGCATAATTATATTTTAGATGAACATGTGAAAGGAACTTATGAACGTATTAATAAATTTTTGTGGGAACAATATGAGTTAGGAATCATCGACCGTAATATGGTTATTTACAGCCGGTTTGTTAAGTTATTTGAAGAGCTGGGGATTGACGGGGACGGTATTCGTTTTGAAGATGAATACCAGGAATTATTAGGAGAAGGACATGCTCTAATGGATGGGGCCAGGGAAGTACTGGAATATCTACATCCGAAATATGAGCTTTATGTTGTGACCAACGGAGTGACCAGGACACAGATGAAACGTTTACAGGATTCTAAATTGAAAGATTATTTTAAAGATATCTTTGTATCGGAAGCAACCGGTTATCAGAAACCAATGAAAGAATATTTTGATTATTGTTTTGAAAGAATACCAAATCTTGATTTATCAAAGACCATTATTATTGGAGATTCTTTATCTTCAGATATACAAGGTGGAAACAATGCTTCTGTTGCTACTTGTTGGGTTAATCCAGATAGTTTGGACAATAAAGAAAAGATAAGTGTTGATTATGAAATAAAACAATTAAAAGAACTATATAGTTTCTTATAATATATAGTTAAGATACAAAAATTGCAATGGGGAAAGAAAGTTCCTGAGAACTATTGATATTTTATCCATTAGAGTTATACTATTTGTAGAGGTTGGGAAGAAAACATGAGTTTTCTTCCTGTTTTTAAGTTTATAAATATCAGAAAGGCGTTCATCATGTTTACCCGTAAAGACTTACAAAAGTTAATTTTTCCACTGATTATTGAACAGGTTTTAGCTATTACAGTAGGAATGGCTGATATCATAATGGTAGCAAAAGCAGGAGAAGCAGCAGCTTCAGGGGTTTCCTTAGTGGATACCATTAATATATTATTAATTAATATTTTTGCTGCTTTGGCAACAGGAGGTGCTGTGGTTTCTGCCCAGTTTCTGGGGCATGATGATAAGAAAAGCGCCTGTAAATCAGCAAATCAGATTTTAATTACTGTTTTCACCATTGCCGTCACAATTATGTTAATTGCTTTGATTGGCAATAAAGAGATTTTATCTTTAGCATTTGGAAATGTAGAAACTGATGTTATGAATAATGCAAGATTATATTTTCTCATATCTGCATTCTCATATCCATTCCTGGGTCTATACAATGCTTGTGCCGCATTATTTCGTTCTATGGGAAATTCTAAAGTGTCAATGTATATATCGTTTGGTATGAATGGCATTAATATTATTGGTAATGCCATTTTTTTATATGGCTTTCACGCTGGTGTAGAAGGAGTTGCAATACCAACTTTAATTTCCCGCATCACTGGTGCAATCATTATGCTCCTGTTAATACGCAATACAAAATATAATATACATATTGGAAGAGAGTTTTCATTTAAACCGGATTTTACTTTAATTAAGAAAATACTGAGAATTGGTGTTCCCAATGGATTAGAGAATAGTATGTTTCAAATTGGTAAAGTTATAGTACAAAGTTTGATTGCAAGCTTTGGAACCACAGCCATTGCCGGCAACGCAATAGCCAATACAGTGGCTTCTTTTGAAATTATTCCCGGAAGTGCAATTGGCCTTGCACTTATTACTGTAGTTGGTCAATGTGTTGGTGCAGGGGAATTAGAGCAGGCAAAATATTATACAATTAAATTAATGAAAATTACATTTATTATTATGGGTATTCTTAATGTTATTATAGCGTTACTTTGCGGGCCTATTGTTAATTTCTATCATTTTTCAAAGGAGACTACTGAAATTGCATATAATTTGATTATGTATCACAGCGTAGTCTGTATCTTTATCTGGCCATTATCTTTTACCTTACCTAATGCTCTAAGAGCCGCAAGTGATGTGAAATTCACAATGATGGTTTCTATCATATCGATGTGGGTGTGGAGGATCATATTTAGTTATGTTCTTGGTAAGTATTATGGATTAGGAGTGCTTGGTATCTGGATTGCAATGACATTGGACTGGTTATTCAGGGGAAGTTGTTTTGTGATCCGCTTCTTAAAAGGAAAATGGAGATTGGCATATAGTTTAGAATGATTAAAAAATAGAATATTAAATTTAAAAAATAGAAGATGTCTTCATTTAAGGTTTCATAAATATTTTCTTCATAAAAATCACATAATAACAAAGAGTAAAATTGATTCAATAATATCTTTATTGAGATCATGTTAATATTTTACATTGGTTCATATCTAAAAAATGTGATAGGAGAATACTTATGGAAAACAATAGTAATAAAATAGAGAAGGAAAGAGAGCAAAAAGAAAAAGAAGAACTTGATGATGGGAAAATGAAAGAATTTGGTCAGATGACTTTAGTAAATGATGATAAAAAGTCTAAAATTCATCTACTTTCTATTATTGGTGAAGTTGAAGGCCATGAGAGCCTGCCCACTACGAATAAGGCAACAAAATATGAGCATGTTCTGCCACAATTAGCTGCAATTGAAGACAGCAGCGATATTGATGGGGTCTTGATCATTATTAATACGGTAGGCGGAGATGTGGAGGCCGGTCTGGCAATTGCGGAGATGATTGCGTCCTTAAGCAAACCCACCGTTTCATTAGTACTTGGCGGGAGCCACTCCATTGGTGTGCCTCTTGCTGTTTCTGCAGATTATAGTTTCATTGTACCAAGTGGGACAATGATAATTCATCCGGTAAGGATGAACGGAACTGTCATTGGCGTTGCTCAGACTTATGAATATTTTGAAAAGATTCAAGAAAGAATCATAAATTTCGTAATTTCACATTCTAAAATTTCCAAGCAGGATTTTAGGGATCTTATGCTGGATACGAAACAACTTGCAAAAGATGTGGGTTCCATACTTATTGGGGACGAAGCAGTTGTAAGAGGGCTGATAGATGAAGTGGGAGGAATTAATAAAGCATTGCAAAGATTAAATGAAATGATCCCAAAAGTACCAAAGCCTGAGGATGAAGAGGATTGTGGGGCAGAAAACAATAATGCCGCTGAAAGTGCCGATCCTACAAATAATTCAGAGAATATACAATAAAAAATCTTAACTCCATAATACCGGAGATAAGTTAATAAGTTGCTAAAAACAAGAAAGAATGTTCGAAAATGGAATAGATTCTTCTTGCATATAAATTTAATAAACGTTATAATAAAGTTGATTCTAAAGCTGTTTATCTATGATAAAGCCTAAGAATCAATTTTTTATGAACATTGTGGCAAGGAGGCGTTTACATGGCTGCCAATTCATCAAATAGAGCAAAAACAACGAAAACAAATAAAAGCAATTCAAATAGACGTAATTATAAAGGACAAGGAGCTAAGAATAAATCAAAGGGTGATCTTAGTTCTTTTCATGATGAAATAATTCTTATTATAACGTTGGTTATTTCTTTATTGTTAATTTTAAGCGGATTCCATTTAAGCGGGGTTGTAGGAAATGCAATTAATGTTGCAACTTTTGGTTTGTTTGGATTTTTTGCATATCTACTCCCTTATTTTCTTTTCTTTGGAGTAGCATTTCGTATTGCCAACAGGGGCAACAAAATAGCAACAAGAAAATTAATATCAATGATTTGTCTATCCATCGTATTAATTTCTTTCATGCAGATGTTGTATGATGAAACCTCTGCTTTAAAATTAATGGAATATTTTAATCAGTCTGCAGAGAGTAAATTAGGTGGAGGTCTTGTTGGCGCCATCATCTGCAAATTACTGACGCCACTGTTTGGAGAGATTGGAACTTACATAATACTGATTGCTTTAATGATTATTCTGTTCATGCTGATTACAGAAAAACTTTTCTTTGCCTCACTAAGCAAGAATGGAACGAAAACGATAGCATATATGAAAGAAAAAAGAAAAGCATATCTTGAACAAAGGGAAGCAGAATATGAAGAAATGGAATTGGAAGAACCTGCACCACCGAAAAGAAAAGCCAAAACATTTACTTTCAAGAAAGCAGATCAGGAAAATACAACAACGAATAATAAGGAACCGGATGAGTCATTTGCAGCAGCTAATGCAGGGATGAATCAAGATATTTCTAATGGCCTTGCCATGGAAGAAATAAATTCTACGATTATGGATATACCAATCCAACGTGGAACGGAAATGAATGAAAATATTGCTGAATCCGAGGATGACAAACCGGTATATGAGAAAGAACTGGATAATAAATTTGGCAGGGGAAAAGCATACGATATCAAAGAACTCGCCAATAAAGTCATGAATATGGATAGTGTTATAGATGAATCTTTAGACAGTGAAAAGGAAGAGAACATTGTTCCTGAAATTGTTTCTGCATTTACGGAGAGTGAAACTGTTCCTGGTAAGGTAAAAGATGCAGATGCCGGCGAGTTTATAAGTCCTGTTGTAAGAACAGCTGCTGTACTAAAGAAAGATTATATATTTCCGCCAATTGATCTGCTATCCAAGCCGGCAGGTGCTGCAAAAGGAATTACAGATGTAGAATTAAAAGAAACAGCAATGAAGCTGCAAAGTACCTTAGAAAGTTTTGGAGTAAAGGTAACTATTACGAATGTGAGCTGCGGTCCTGCAGTTACAAGATATGAACTGCAGCCGGAACAAGGAGTGAAGGTAAGTAAAATTACAGGGCTGGCAGATGATATAAAGCTAAATCTTGCTGCAGCAGATATCCGTATTGAGGCTCCAATTCCAGGGAAGGCAGCAGTAGGCATTGAGGTACCGAATAAAACTAATTCTGCTGTTATGTTACGGGAATTAATCGAAAGCAATGATTTTAAGAAACACTCTTCAGATATTGCATTTGCAGTAGGGAAAGATATTGGTGGACAAACTGTAGTAACTGATATTGCCAGAATGCCTCATTTATTAATTGCAGGTGCAACTGGTTCCGGTAAATCTGTATGCATTAATACATTGATCATGAGTATTTTATATAAAGCGGACCCGGCAGATGTGAAGCTTATCATGGTGGATCCTAAGGTAGTAGAACTTAGTGTCTACAACGGGATTCCTCATTTATTAATTCCGGTAGTGACTGACCCTAAGAAAGCATCTGCAGCTCTTAACTGGGCCGTTATGGAGATGACAGAACGTTATAATAAATTTGCAGAGATTGGTGTTCGTGATATTAAAGGCTACAATGAGAAAATTAAGACTGTGGAAGAGTATCAGGATGAAAGATATCAGAAAATGCCACAGATCGTAATTATCGTCGATGAACTTGCAGATCTTATGATGGTAGCGCCAGGAGAAGTGGAAGATGCCATCTGTAGATTGGCACAAATGGCAAGAGCAGCAGGATTACATTTAATTATTGCAACTCAAAGACCATCTGTTAATGTTATTACCGGTCTGATTAAAGCCAATGTACCATCAAGAATTGCATTTTCTGTTTCTTCTGCAATTGATTCAAGAACTATTATTGATGGAGCAGGAGCAGAAAAGCTGCTTGGTAAAGGCGATATGTTATTCTTTCCATCTGGATATCCGAAACCGGTTCGTATTCAAGGTGCTTTCGTATCTGATAAAGAGGTGGGAGCAGTAGTAAAATTCTTAGCAAAACAGAACAGTGAACCTCAATATAGTGAAGATATAGCAAATCAAATTACTTCAACCGCTGTATCAGGAAGCGCTGGAAACAGTCCGGCCAGCGATCGGGATGAATATTTTATTGAAGCAGGTAAATTTATTATTGAAAAAGATAAAGCATCAATTGGTATGCTTCAGAGGGTATATAAGATTGGGTTCAACAGAGCAGCAAGAATTATGGACCAACTTTGTGAAGCAGGAGTCGTTGGACCGGAAGAAGGAACAAAACCAAGAAAAGTATTAATGTCTTTGGAAGAATTTGAACAATATATAGAGGAATATGTTTAATATGAAAAATGCAGTTCTTATTATCAATGAATTCTTAAATAATAATAAATTCAATGAGATTCATCAATGGCTTGTGGATGCTGGAAAGAGATATGATATCAATTTGATGATTTATACCAATGCACAGATAATGGTATCATTGGGGCAATCAAATGATAATAAGAATCCCATTTTAGAAAAGATAAAACCTGAATTTGTTCTATTTTGGGATAAAGACATACGTCTTGCAGCACACCTTGAAATAACAGGCTATAGAGTATTTAATTCATCCAATGGAATAAATGTATGCGATGATAAATCACTGACTCATATGTTATTGCAAAATGCAGGCATTCCTATGCCTAAAACAATCATAGCACCAATGACTTATGATGGAATTGGCTATACCAATTATGATTTTATAACACAAGTGACAGATAATTTAGGGTTTCCAATGATTTTAAAAGAATGTTTTGGTTCTTTTGGGAAGCAGGTATATTTTATAAAGAATAAGGAAGAACTCATTGGCAAAATGAAAGAGATCGGTACGAAGCCAATGCTGTTTCAGGAATTTATAAAATCCAGTTTCGCCAGAGATATCAGACTGAACGTTGTGGGAGATAAAGTAGTAGCATCCATGTATCGTTACTCAGATACCGGTGATTTTAGGGCGAATATCACTAATGGCGGCAAAATGAAAAAGTATACTCCTACGAAGGAGCAGGAAGAGATAGCGGTTCGTTGTTGTAAGATACTTGGTCTTGACTTTGCGGGAGTAGATATCATGTTTGGTGAAAGAGAAGAACCGATTATCTGTGAAGTAAATTCCAATGCACATTTTAAAAATATATATGATTGTACTGGTGTGAATGTTGCAGATTTTATGATGGAATATATCATAGATAATTTATAAATGAATGAATTAGCAATGGAATAAAGATTAATTTGAAATGCATCTTAAACAAAACGTTTAGGGTGCATTTTAAATTAATAGGGAATGTTTTGGATTAATGACATTTGTCATCAAAAACTCGTTGACAAATGTCATTACAAAGCTTATAATCATAAGCAAATAATGGTTTATTAAAATCAGAAAATTTATTATAAAGTTTTTAATGTGGGAAAGGAGTTCTATGGAGAAGAAATCATATAATGAGGAATTTATCGAAAGACTCCCAGATTCTGAACTAATTATCATGAAAGTTATCTGGGACAGCAGTGAACCTGTTGGTATTGGAAAAATAATTGAAGTCATAGCAAAAGAAAAAGACTGGACCCGTTCCACTGTCCAGGTCTTACTATCAAGACTGGAAGAGCGGGGATTTATAAAAGCACAGAAAAAGGGTAGGTTAAAGTATTACACTCCTTTAATAGATGAAGATTTATATTGTAAAAAAGAAACGAAAACTTTCTTAGAACATTTCTATAATAATTCTTATAAAAAATTAATAGCCTCACTTGTTGAGGATAATAACATTGGAGAGGGGGACATAGAAGATATTATACAGATATTAAAAAGAGGTGGTGATAGGAATGAATAAGATATTTCTTGCATATTTAGAGATTTCTGTTTATTGTTCCGGTATCATTATTATCATATTTTTATTAAGTGCCTTTTTGAGAAAAAAATATTCACCCAGATGGAAAAAATACGTTTGGTTTATGATGGCATTAAGAATGATTCTTCCGTTTCAAATTAATATAGTGGAATTTCCATTATTTCATCCCGATAAAGCTGTGATGACAGAATTGGAAGGAATGTATTCAGAAGATAAATTATTTTTAAAAAGGGAAACGAATTCAGCGGAGGATATGAGTTCAAAAGAAGATGGGAATTCAAAAGAGACTCTCAATGAAAAAGAGCAATTAGAATTGGTTAGTAACCGTAATGTTTCTCAAATAAAGCATACGGAAGGAATAAAGCAGATTGGATTAATGGCATCTATCAAATCTTTACTGAAATATACCTCTATATTACCTTATATATGGGTTGGCGGTCTTGGAATATTTTTATTGTATCATTTAATTTCGTATCTGCTGTTTTACAAAAGGCTTAAACGTTGGAATCGGCCTGTAAACAATAAAACCAATCAAATACTATCAGTTCTTTTAAAAGAATTAAAAATTAAGAAACATATTTCCATAAAAGTAAATAAAACGATTTCTTCTCCATTATTAATTGGTTTATATTTACCCCGGATTATAATTCCAACAGAGGATATAACAGATGCACAAATGAAAATGATCATAAAACACGAACTAATACATTATAAGCATTACGATCTGATTATGAAATATATATTATGTGCTGTCAATGGAATCCATTGGTTCAATCCATTGGTTTATTCTATGATAAGATCTATAAATCATGATTTGGAAGTTTATTGTGATGAGACAGTATTATCAAAGCAGGACGAGGATTATAGAAGAAACTATGGTTTTGCAATTTTACATATGATTACGGAACGATCAAGAAATAATAATAACTCCTTTTCAACATCTTTTTATGGAGGTCAAAGGAATATGAAGGATAGATTTGAACAAATCATGAACATAGTGCCCAGAAAAAAAGGAATGACTTTATTTATAGTTTTATTTTGCTTTCTTCTACTTACTGGAAGCTTAGTTGGATATAAGATGAACACACAAAATAAAGAAAAGTTATCATCCACCGTATCGGATAGTTTATTAGAAATGGATACTCAAGCTATAAAATCACATAATGTACTTATTGTTGGAGCGGATGGTGAAATTAATAATCCAGATAGTAGACATGGAGATAGTATCATATTAATATCAATTCATCCAGATTCTAAAGAAGTAAAGATAGTGTCTTTTTTAAGAGATATGTATGTAAATATCCCGGGATACAAGAATTATAAATTAAATGAAGCTTATCGTATTGGTGGAATCGATTTAATGAAAAGAACGATAGAGGAGAATTTCAAATTAGACATTAATAGCACTATTGAATTAGACTATAAAACATTTGAAACTATTATTGACCAATTAGGTGGAATCAATCTTTCTTTAACACCACAAGAAGCAGAATACCTTAATCATACGAACTATATTTCAAATCCAACGTATCGCACACTTATATCAGGAGAACAACTTTTGAATGGGAATCAATTGTTAGGTTATGCCAGAGTGCGTCATGTAGGGAATTCCAAGGGCTTGAAGGGTGATTTTGGAAGAACGGACAGACAGCGGGATATCTTAATAGAGATTTTTGAAAAATGTAAAACAGTCAATGTATCAACGGTTTTAAAAATATTTGATACAATACACTCTTATGTTAAAATAGATTTGGATAAAGATGAATTAAAAGCATATATCAATACTATTTTGAAAAATGATTACAAGATAAATTCCATACAAATTCCTTTAGAAGGAACCTATGTCCCAATCACTTTAGATCAGGCTTTTGTTTTGGATTTTGAAATGGATAAAAATATAAAAGCTCTGGAAGGTGAGTGATGAGAAGATGAATGCCTGGTTAATTTACTCAGATTTTGAGTCAAAAAGAAATAAAAAATATATAGAGTTCTATATGGAAGAGGGAAAGAAGCTTGATATAAGTATCAAGCTTCTTATCGCAGAAAAAATTGATATTGGGGTAAAAGATTCAAAGTGGTTTTTGTCCTATAAAGGAGAAGAATTGTTAAAACCGGCTTTTGCCATTTGCCGAATGATGTATCCAATGCTGACTACCCACTTGGAGAATATGGGAATCAGGGTATATAATAATTCTTTTATTTCTGATATTTGCAATGATAAGGCAAAGACATATCAATTTGTTGCAAAAACAAAGGTAGCTATTGTGGATACAACATTTTGCAAGAAAGAGTTCATCACTGATAAATTAGAACTGATACCGTTCCCCAGTGTGATAAAATCAACGGATGGACATGGAGGAACAGAGGTATTTTTATTAGAGAAGAAGGAAGATATTGAGGTGGTTTTAAATTCCTGTCATGATAAAGATGTTGTAATACAGCCCTTTGTAGGGAAAAACCATCAGGATCTAAGAGTTTACGTTATAGGAAATGAAATTATTGCAGCTGTTATGAGAACTGCAAGAGAAGGATTTAAGTCTAATTTCTGCCTGGGTGGCGAGGTAAGTCTATATAAATTATCCAGTAAGGAAAAGGACATTATTTATAAAATTATAAATTTATTTAAGGAAAATTCAACATACGGTTTTGGATTTGTGGGAATTGATTTTATTATTGGAGACCAAGGGGAACTTCTATTTAATGAGATAGAAGATGTGGTTGGTTCAAGGATGCTATACCAATGTACTGACATTAATGTGGTAAAATTATATCTTGAATTTATTCGAAAGAATTTATTGGAGTTTAAGGATTAAAAAGTTTCTGAATTAATAAAAATAAGTTTAAAATATTAGTCCTGACCAATATATTAACTTATAATAATTTTTATTAGAAAAATTAAGAAGATAAACAGTAAATAAATCTTTTCTTATACAATCATTTTGTTATAATATATTTAGGATAAAAAAAGTACGGTTGATGGAGGTTTCTATAATGAAAACAGATATACAGATTGCACAGGAAGCAAGGATGATTCACATTAGAGAGGTGGCAGAACAACTTAACTTAGTTGAAGATGATTTAGAATTCTATGGAAAATATAAAGCAAAGTTCTCTGATGAATTGTGGGATAAGGTCAAAGATAATAAAGATGGCAAGTTAATTCTGGTTACAGCAATTAACCCAACGCCTGCAGGTGAGGGAAAGACAACAACAAGCGTTGGACTTGGAGAAGCTTTTGGAGTTTTAAACAAAAAGGCAGTGATTGCCCTTCGGGAACCATCTCTTGGCCCTTGCTTTGGTATTAAAGGCGGTGCTGCAGGAGGAGGATATGCTCAAGTTGTTCCTATGGAAGATCTGAATCTGCATTTTACAGGAGATTTCCACGCAATAACTTCAGCGAATAATTTGTTGGCAGCTTTATTGGATAACCATATTCAGCAAGGAAATGATCTAAATATTGATACCAACCAAATTGTCTGGAAACGTTGTGTTGATATGAATGATAGAGTACTGCGTAATATAGTTGTGGGTCTTGGGCGGAAAGCAGATGGTGTTGTCCGTGAGGATCACTTTATCATAACGGTTGCCTCTGAGATAATGGCAATCCTATGTCTTGCGGAAGATATGCATGATTTAAAGCTAAGACTTGGCAAGATAATAGTTGCTTATAACTACGAGGGACAACCTGTAACAGCAAAAGAATTAAATGCAGTCGGTTCCATGGCAGCACTTTTAAAAGATGCAATTAAACCAAACTTAATTCAGACCCTGGAACATACTCCGGCTATTATTCACGGTGGACCTTTTGCCAATATAGCACATGGCTGCAACAGTGTAAGAGCCACAAGATTTGCCTTGAAATTAGCAGATTACGTTGTAACGGAAGCAGGCTTTGGTGCTGATTTAGGTGCAGAGAAATTCTTTGATATTAAATGCAGAAATGCTGGTTTAAAACCAGATGCGGTTGTATTGGTGGCGACAGTCAGAGCATTAAAATATAATGGTGGGATTCCAAAGACAGAATTAAGCAGTGAAAATTTAGATGCATTAGAAAAAGGAATTTCAAACCTTGAGAAGCATATTGAAAACCTTCAAAAATATAATGTACCAGTTGTGGTAACTTTAAATCGCTTTATTACAGACACTGAGGCAGAATTAAACTATGTAAAAGAATTCTGCGAAGCAAGAGGCTGTGAATTTGCATTATCCAACGTGTGGGAAAAGGGAGGAGAAGGTGGAATTGAACTTGCGGATAAAGTTCTTGCTGCCTTAGAAACGAAAGAAAGTCATTTTAAACCTCTTTATGATGATGATTTATCCATTAAAGAAAAGATAGAGACAGTTGCTAAAGAAATCTATGGTGCAAAGAATGTCACTTATGATGGAGCTGCTTTGGTCGCAATCTCTAAAATAGAAGAGATTGGATACGGCAAGCTTCCGGTATGTATGGCGAAGAATCAATACTCACTATCGGATGATCCAACCTTACTTGGACGCCCAAAAGATTTTTCTATTCACATTAGAGAAGTTTATGTTTCTGCTGGTGCAGGGTTTATTGTTGCTATTACGGGTACTGTAATGACGATGCCTGGGTTACCTAAGAAACCGGCAGCTTTTGGAATTGATGTAAATGAAGAGGGAGTAATTACTGGATTATTCTAGGAATATTTAGGTATGACGCTTTGCCTTGGAGTTTTAAGAGCCCCTCGTGATAAATAAATCATCTAGGCTACCTTTCCCTTGTGACGATATGCTTTTTACAAGCCTCTAGACTGTGAATAATGTGTGCTATGGACCCACATTATTCACAAGAGTCTTGACAAAGCATTAACATCGTCGTCGGCCGGATTACGCCTAGATGATTATTTATACGGAGGGGCTTTTTATAAGTTATGAGGCAAAGCTGGTTATAGATTTAACTAGTATAGTAATAATATTACGTAATATAGATGATTAGTTTGTGAATGATAATAATATTCTTATTTAGATTGAATAAGAAATAGATGCATATTTTAATATTACATGAATTGGAGACAAGATATGGCTGATATTATAGTTTTGAATATAAAATTTAATTTTAATGGGGGGGAAGATGTCATTCATCCGGTTGTTCTTAAAGATGATAAGAATATGGTTTTAGTTGATTGTGGATATACCGGATTTTTACCCATGATTGAAAATGCTATGAAAGAGGAAAATTTGGATTGTAATCAATTGACTCATGTTATAATTACTCATCATGACCATGATCATATGGGAGCATTATCTGAGTTAAAGAAAACATATCCTAATGTTAAAGTGGTGTCCAGTGAGGTAGAAGAACCGTATATTTCAGGAAAATTAAAATCACTCAGACTGGAACAGGCAGAAGAATTATATCTGCATATGACGGAAGAAGAGAAACCATTTGGTGAGGCATTTTGTGATATGTTAAAGAAGGTAGAGCCTGTTAAGGTTGATCTGATAGTTCATGATGGTGATCATTTTGAATGGTGTAACGGTTGTACTATAATAGGGACCCCTGGTCATTCTCCCGGTCATATCTCTTTGTATGTAGAGAATGAAGAAACCATTATCACCGGAGATGCTGCAGCTATTGAAAATAATAACTTATTGATTCCAAATCCTGAATTTACACTGGATATGAACCGCGCCATAAAATCTTTAGATCATATTAGAGAGATAAATGCAAAAACAATTATCTGTTATCATGGAGGAGTACTTCTTAGAGAAGGATAGATATGAAGAAAAGAAGGGGAAATTATGTTTAGAGAACACACCATTAAAAGGCTTTTAAAGGAAGATTATAAAGCCTATTATGATACAGTAATACTGGGATAGGAGGAGAATTAATAGATTTTTTATGTGTAAAAGCAAAAGAGCTTGGGTACCGTGAATTATCTCTTGGGGTCTTTGAATCCAATGCTCCGGCAATATACTTATATATGAAAAAGGGTTTTAATACACTGATAAATGAAACAATGGAAAAAGAGGGAAAGTTTTATAAATTGGTAAAAGAATTATAAGTGGGGGGGATTGAACATGAATTTGAAACCTTGGAATGAGGATATAAAACATTTAAGGGAAGTTATTTTAAAAGAAGATAAACTTGAAGAAAGTAAAAACCTATGCTTAAGTTTACATTCTATGGTTCATTCATCTAATATGTCAGGAGTAAGTGTAAAAACTTTTGAAGATGAGCTATGGGAAGGATTAGACGAAGAATCATGTAAGACTGCTGTAAATGAGAAAGGACGTACGATTGTATATGGTATATGGCATTCTACAAGAATTGAAGATATCACTATGAATCTCTTAATTGCAGGAGGCGAGCAAGTATTAAATATAGAGAATTGGAAAGACAAAATCAACTCTAAGATCACAGATACGGGCAATGCATTAACGAAAGAAGAAATCCTTGAATTTAGTAAAAATATAAATATAGAGAAATTAAAAAATTATAGAGCAGAAGTTGGCAAAAGAACAAGAGAGATTATAAACAATCTTATTTCTAAGGATATGATAGGGGTTTTTGCAAAATATATTTTTCTGAAACTTAGAAGAACTTTATATTTCTCGAAATATAAAGTTTCTTCTTATACAGAGAATCTTATATTTTTGTAAAAGTCCCTAAACTTATATTTATTAATAGCTAAATCTATGAATTCAAAATAAGAAATATTGAAAACTAGAATTTACCATTACTACCCTTGAATTTTTGTTCACAGTAGATACAGCGGTATACTCTTTTTTCTTTGTCTGTTAAGCGAAAAACATGAGGTAACTCCTGCTCCACGGAAGTAATACATCTTGGGTTCTTGCATTTAATGATGTTAGTAACTTTCTCAGGAAGATTTAAATTTCTTTTCGTGACAATGTTACCATCTTTAATAATATTAATTGTTATGTTATGATCAAGAACCCCAAGAATATCTAAATCCATGTCTATATTGTGATCTATCTTAATAATGTCTTTCTTACCCATCTTATTACTCTTTGCATTTTTAATAATAGCGACGCTGCAATCAAGATTCTCAAGTCCCAGATAGGAGTAGATATACATTGCTCCCCCGGCTTTTATATGATCAATTACAATACCTTCCTTTAATCCACCAATATTTAGCATACTTCTACCTCCAATAATTTCATGATGAGAGCCATTCGTGCATAGACACCGAATTCTGCCTGTTTAAAATAAACTGCACGTGGGTCATTATCTACTTCAGTAGCAATCTCATTCACTCTTGGTAATGGATGAAGAATAAGCATATCTTCTTTTGCATTTTTCATTTTCTTTGCATCCAGGATAAAACTGTCTTTTAAACGAATATAATCTTCTTCATTAAAGAAACGTTCCTTTTGAACTCTTGTCATATATAATAAATCAAGTTCCGGCATGACTTCTTCAAGGACTTTTACTTCTTTATAAGGAATTTGATTGGCATCTAATACTTCTTCTCTGAGGTAGGTTGGAATTTTAAGTTCATCTGGAGATATCATTACGAATTTTATATTATCATAACGGACCATAGCATTAATAAGAGAATGGACAGTTCGTCCGAATTTAAGATCACCACATAAACCAATGGTTAGATTATTTAAACGACCTTTTAAGTTTAGAATGGTTAATAAATCAGTGAGAGTTTGAGTTGGATGATTATGACCGCCGTCACCGGCATTAATTACTGGAATAGAAGAAAAGTTAGCGGCAACGAGAGGGGCACCCTCTTTTGGATGACGCATAGCACAGATATCAGCATAACTGGAAATAACGCGAATGGTATCAGCAACACTTTCACCTTTTGCGGCTGAGCTCGAATCAGCTGAGGAAAAACCTAAGATACTGCCACCTAAATTAAGCATGGCAGCTTCAAAACTTAATCTTGTTCTTGTACTCGGTTCATAGAATAATGTGGCTAACTTTTTACTGTGGCAAACTTCACAGTATTTCTTGGGATTTTTAATAATATCCATAGCTAAATCAAGAACTTCACCCATTTCCTGTATAGACAAATCAAGGGGACTAATTATGTGTTTCATAGATACCTCCATATGTTATTTTTTGTTTGGCGAGAACCAAAGTAATCTCATAAAGTGAAACTTAATTCAAGTGTGGTTTTACTAGTTACACATTATAATATAAAAGTTTATCTTATTCAATATATAATGGCATCTATTTTTCTATAATTTCTATAATTAACTGTCCCAATATATATTAAAGAGAGGGAGAATGATAATATTGATCAAAAAGAAAGAATTAGGGAAATTTAGTAAAAATAATGACATTAATCATTTGTATATTATTAATTTTAGTAGTAATATTATTAGAGAAAAAAATTAAGGAGAAAAGCCATGGATAAATTTTTTAACAAACAGCTAAAAATATTTTTAATAATAACATTTGCATTACCCTATATATTAGGAATACTAATGGGATTTGGGTATAACAAGGGAATTAATTTGATTGCATTTCCTTCTGCTCAAATGTTCTATCCCGCAGCAGGCGTGATGTTAGCTGCACTTATTACAAGAAAAAAAGATCAATTAATTCCTAAAAGATTTTTTATTTCTTTTATTGTGGTTACCATTTTGATGATAATTTGTGCAATTGGAAGTATTGTAGAAGTAAATTTACCTTGGAATATGATATCACAATATATTATACTTCTTGGTTCCATTGTGTCAGGTATATTTTTGCTGACTGAGAAAAAGGTAAAAAGAGAAGCATACGGATTAAAAAGCAATTCTTTAAAGATTTCTATAAGTGTAATTATACTTTTTATAATTATCTATTTGGCCAGAACAATTTTTTCATACATATTTTCCGGTGAAACAGATACTATGATTAATATTTTAAAAAATCCATATATCTGGATTACCGCTGCTTCTTTGCCATTAAACTATTTCTTGGTCTTTGCTGCTTTCTTCGGTGAGGAATACGGATGGAGATATTATCTTCAGCCAATCCTGCAGAAAAAATTTGGAATTAAAATTGGTGTAATTATTTTAGGCATCGTCTGGGGATTATGGCACTTACCAATTAATCTCTTTTACTATTCAACCCCTTCAGATGGACTTATCAGTATATTAGGACAACAGGTTACTTGTATTACGTTAGGAGCCTTTTTTGCTTATACATATATGAAAACCAATAATATCTGGGTACCAGTGGCACTACATTTTTTAAACAACAATTTAGTACCAATCATCACAGGAACCTTGTCAGCAGATGTTCTTGAAAATCAGCAAATGAGCTGGGAAGCTCTTTTATTCGGTTTCATTATAAATTCTGTATTATTTATGGGTTTTCTGTTGACAAAATATTTTAAAAATGAAAAATATTTATTGCCAACTATGGATGAAAGAGCTGACTTATATATGAACGATTACCCACCATACGAAGATTAATGAATCAATGAATTACAAATGTTTCTCCAATATGAGTTATATTTTGTATACGAGGCCTATAATTATCTGCCCGGTCATCTTTATTTAACCAGTCAAATACTTTATAATTCTCACCAAAATGCATTGGAAATACAATTTCAGGTTGAAGGGTTTTTATAAAGTAATCAATCCCAAGAAGATAATTTTCCTCTAATCTTGGGTCCATTGGTAAAAACGCAACATCAATTTTTTTGCCTTTTAGTAAATCTATTTCATGTTTATACTGGCCAGCCATAGTATCATTATAATGCTTCGTTTCACCATTCCAATGCCACCAATTTAAATCACCACCATGATAGAGATTGATTCCATCTGTCTCTATATAAAATGCAACTCCTTCGTCCGTAGAGTGCAAGGTGTGAATCTCTAAATTATCAAGGGAATATTCTCTATTGAAATGAACAAAAAGAATGTTTTTATTAATGTTTTTTCCAAATTTGATATCGTCAGATAAAACATATTGAATATTAGGTAACATCTCAGTCCAATCTAAGATCCTTTTATCAAAATGATCTGGATGCCTATGGGAAGAAAATACGATTATATTTTGGGCTTCCAGTTCTTCTATAGGGGAAATATCTGTTATTAAATTATTAAAATCTGTACCTGGTTTTGAATAATAATCAAAGATCAATAGATGATTCTTTGTCTTGACAGCAAATCCACTGTGATATAAATACACTACTTTTAAATCTAATTTATTTGAATCCATGAAAAGGTACCTCCTTGTGATTACAACATATGGAAATTTAAGTGGTAATTTTATTGATATAATTATATAATAGGAGATAAGTACTATGCAATTACTAATATAGTAAATCAATAGTTGTTAACATTATTATAAAGAAATTATATTAATAGTGTTTCCATTTTTTATAGTACTATATTTACAATCTTATATGGAGGTAAGTTATGAGAAAAAATTTATGGTTTCGTTATCTATTCATTATTATATTTCTATCTATTTTAATTTTTTTAAAGGAGTATATTGTTCGTAAAATTCAATTAGATTATTATAGAAATTTTGAAATGAATTTTTTACATTATATTTTTATACCTCTTATTTTTAATGTGTTGATAGGAATTTTATTGGGAATGGATCATTTCATGAATGAGATAAAAAAAGAGGGTAGCTGGCATATTAATTTGCCTAAGATAGAATTATTAGGAATACCATCATTATTATTTTCCCTTACGTTTTTATTTGGATATATGGGACTAACGTTTGCAAATCGGTTGCTGTCCCAAACATCTTCTTTGGAGGGAAACTATATTGCAGTTTTTCAAATTATATTTGGATTTACCTGTATTACCTGTTTGTATAAAGGAAATAAGATGTAGAATCATTAATATTTTTTATCTGATTAATAAGGATATTGTATAAATATACATTTATACAATATCCTTTCTCATATTTTCTTAAAAACCAATTGCATTATCCGACTTATAACATTATAATAAAACATACTAGGGTCTGCCCATGGATTGGAAAAATTTGAAATCTTTATTAAAACAGGTAGATAGAATGTAACAATAAAAAATGATAATTTACATAGCAGTTTAGGAGGATACTATTTATGATTAAACTTTTTGAGAATGGTGCATATTTATTAAATGGCACTGAAATAATTGAAGAAAATGCAGATACCGCTGCAATTCTTGCCAGCAAACTTGGAAATGAAGTAATATCCAAAGAAGAAGCGGCTAAGAATACCATGGCATATGAAATATTAGAAGCCCATAATACTTCTGATAATATGGATAAATTAAAGATTAAATTTGATAAATTAACTTCCCATGATATTACTTTTGTTGGTATTATTCAAACAGCGAGAGCATCAGGACTTGAGAAATTCCCTGTTCCTTATGTTCTTACAAATTGTCATAATAGTTTATGTGCAGTTGGTGGTACTATTAATGAAGATGATCATATGTTTGGACTTTCCTGTGCAAAAAAATATGGTGGTATCTATGTACCACCCCATCAAGCAGTAATCCATCAATTTGCCCGCGAAATGCTTGCTGGTGGCGGTAAGATGATTCTTGGTTCTGACAGCCATACCCGCTATGGTGCTCTTGGTACCATGGCAATCGGAGAAGGTGGTCCGGAGCTTGTAAAACAATTATTATCAAAAACCTATGATATTAATATGCCAGGAGTTGTTGGTGTATATTTAACAGGCAAACCACAGATTGGCGTTGGTCCTCAAGACGTTGCTCTTGCCATAATTGGAGAAGTATTTGCAAATGGTTATGTGAATAATAAAGTGATGGAATTCGTTGGTGACGGCGTAGCTAACTTAAGTGTTGATTTTAGAATTGGTGTAGATGTTATGACAACGGAAACAACTTGTCTGTCATCTATTTGGACTACAGATCAGGAAGTAAAAGAATTCTATGAAATTCATGGTAGAACAGAAGATTATAAAGAACTTGCTCCTAAAAAAGTTACATATTATGATGGTATGATCTATGTTGACTTATCAGAAATCAAGCCAATGATTGCTATGCCATTCCATCCAAGCAATGTATATACTATTGATGAGTTAAATGGAAATCTATATGACATTCTTGATGATGTAGAAAAGAAAGCACTTGTTAGCTTAGATAACAGTAATGTGAAGTTTACTTTAAAAGATAAAGTACGTAATGGAAAATTATATGTGGAACAGGGTGTGATTGCAGGTTGTGCAGGCGGTGGATTTGAAAATATCTGTGATGCAACGGACATCTTAGATGGTAAATTCATTGGTGCAGATGAATTTTCCTTAAGTGTATATCCGGCAAGTCAGCCAATCTTTATGGAATTAGTGAAGAACGGCAGTATTGCAAAATTAATGTCAACGGGTGCTACCATTCGTACTGCATTCTGCGGACCATGTTTTGGTGCAGGAGATGTACCTGCTAATAATGGATTAAGTATCAGACATTCTACAAGAAACTTCCCTAACCGTGAAGGTTCTAAGATTACAAATGGACAGGTTGCTTCCGTAGCACTTATGGATGCTCGTTCTATCGCAGCAACTGCAGCCAACAAAGGGTATTTAACAGCAGCAACAGATATTGATGTAAACTATGCAAAGCCAAAATATTTCTTTGATCGTACTATTTATGATAATCGTGTATACAACGGTCTGGGAAAACCAGATTCAAATGTTGAATTAAAATTTGGACCAGGAATTGTAGACTGGCCGGCAATGAGTAATTTAGCAGATAATATTGTCCTTAAAGTGGTTGCAGAGATTCATGATCCTGTAACAACAACAGATGAATTGATTCCATCTGGAGAAACTTCATCTTATCGTTCCAATCCTTTAGGACTTGCTGAATTTACATTATCCCGTAAAGATCCAGCCTATGTTGGAAGAGCAAAAGAAGTTCAAAAAGCTGAGAAAGCAAGAATTGCAGGAGAAGACATTTTTGCTGCAAATGATGAGATAGAAGATATATTTGCCAAGATTAACACTCAGTTCAAAGTTGATCCAAAAGAAACTGAGATTGGAAGTGTCATCTATGCAGTAAAACCAGGAGATGGTTCAGCAAGAGAACAAGCAGCGAGCTGTCAAAAGGTTCTTGGTGGTTTAGCAAACATTGCGAAAGAATATGCTACAAAGCGTTATCGTTCTAATTTAATTAACTGGGGTATGCTTCCATTTATTTTAAAAGAGGAAATTCCATTTGCAAATGGAGATTATATTTATATTCCAGAAATAAAAAATGCAATTATTAATAAGGTTAATGATATTAAAGCATATGTAGTAGGCAATACTTTAAAAGAATTCACTCTAAATCTAGGGGAACTTACCGATGATGAAAGAGATATTATTTTAAAGGGCTGCCTAATCAATTACTATAGACAATAGAAAATTAAAAGGACGGTAGAAATCATACCGTCCTTGATTGTAATATAAACAGGAGGACATAATGATAAAATTAATTGCTTCTGATATTGATGGTACTCTTGTACCAGATGGATATAACAAATTAAATACAGAATATTTTGATGTAATACTGAAGCTAAAGGAGCAGGGGATTATCTTTGCTGCAGCCAGTGGAAGACAATATTCCAGTATTGCAAAACTTTTTGAACCAGTGAAGGATAATATGATATTTATTGCAGAGAATGGCTCTTATGTAACATGTAGAGGAGAAGATATGTCTGTAAGTGTAATGGATAGAGATATTATCCATCAGCTTATACGTGACATTCGTTCCATTCCAGAATGTGAAATCTCTTTATCAGGGAAACATTTCATTTATGTGGAATCAACAGAGAAAGGATTTCTTAATCTACTAATCCATGAATATAGAAATGAAGTAGAACAAGTTACGGATTTATTGGAAGTAAAAGAGGATTTTATTAAAATATCTATCTTTCATAAAACAGATGCTACTGGTGCAGCTGGTAATTTTATTATTCCTAAGTGGAAAGATCAACTTGAAATTGTATGTGCAGGAAATCAATGGCTCGATATTATGAACTATAATGTGAGTAAAGGGGAAGCCATAAAGAAGATTCAAAAGCAATTAAATATCACAAAAGAAGAAACTATGGTATTTGGTGATAATTTGAATGATATTGCAATGCTAAAGCAGGCAGGGGAAAGTTATGCCATAGGAAATGCAAGGGAAGAAGTAAAACAGGCAGCAAAGCATGTAGCTGATACGAATGTGAATGATGGAGTGTTACAAGTGATAAAGGCACTTTTGAAATAGATTATAAAAATCAACGTACTAATAATTAAAGGGAGTGAAGATTATGACTAAAATCATTGATGGAAAAGAAATATCAGCTATCATTAAAGATGAATTAAAGTCAAAGGTGGAAGAATATAAAAGAAACGGAATTACTATTACACTTGCTGTAATTCAGGTTGGAAAGGATCCTGCATCCAGTGTGTATGTTGGCAATAAGAAGAAGGCTTGTGCTTATGTGGGAATTGAATCTCTTGCTTATGAACTTTCGGAGGATACAACCCAGGAAGAATTACTAATGCTAATTAAAGTATTGAATAATAAAAAAGAAGTAAATGGTATTTTGGTACAATTACCTCTTCCAAAACATATTGATGAAGATTTAGTAATACAAACCATTGATCCGGGAAAGGATGTGGATGGTTTTCACCCTCAGAGTGTGGGAGTATTAAGTATAGGTCAAAAAGGATTTGTATCCTGTACACCTGCAGGAATTATTGAATTATTAAAACGTTCTAATATAGAGATTGAAGGAAAAGAATGCGTTATCATTGGTAGAAGTAATATCGTTGGAAAACCAATGGCGTTACTCCTGCTTCGCGAAAATGGCACTGTAACCATTTGTCATTCAAGAACTAAGAATCTGAAAGAAGTTACAAAACGGGCAGATATTTTAGTTGTGGCATTAGGAAAACCAAAATTCGTTACAAAAGATTATGTAAAAGAAGGTGCTGTTGTTATTGACGTTGGCATTAACAGAGATGAGAATGGTAAACTTTGTGGGGACGTTGATTATGAGGATGTCTTTGATAAAGTAAGTGCAATCACTCCAGTTCCAGGAGGAGTTGGTCCTATGACTATTGCAATGTTACTGCATAATTGTGTGGAATCTGTTTCCCTTTAGGTTATTGGGGTATGACGCCTTGCCCTATAGATGCCATAGGTGGTACTAATATTTCCTGTCATACTTAAGGATTCTAGTAGTTCTAAAATCTTATGAATTGTTTAAAACATCACTGTGAAAAACCAACTCGCTTCGCTCAGACAGAATTTTTCACAGTGATTAGCACAATTCATAAGATATAAGAACTACATAAATCCTTAAAGACTCCAGAAAAATATTAGTACACCTGTTTTAGTCTTTGCAGGGCAAGGCTGACATTCCTATTTGCAAGAGAAGGGTATGATTTATAAATATTAATAAGTTATATATTAGAGAAAGATGTTAAGAAGCAAAATATAATTCAGAACAAAGAATATTAATATTAAATCATTAGTAAGAGCCTTAAAGCGTTGAATGAAATCCGAAGTTCCACATCCGGGTATTAGAATTATGTGCACCCCAAAATTCCACAATCCCAGTATTTTCAAGGCTTTATTAAGCCGTTTTTGAACAGTGATACCCTGATAAAACAACAGATTTTTGGCTTAAATTATGGATTTTTTTGCATTACAATCAGATGACTGGAAATTCTTGTGCATCGTTAAATTCCACTCATAAGGGCATCTTGTTATTTAATGATATCTGCCCTGCAAATGTTAGTTTTTAAGTAGTTCTGGTTTAAGAATTATCTTATCAGAATGCACTTTCTTTA
>NZ_RJVG01000018.1:0-18592 GCF_003752155.1 Mobilisporobacter senegalensis
TTAGTTAATCGCATAACTAATTATATCAAAAAATCGCTGTAAGCTCTATGCCTACAGCGATTTTTCTTTTAGGGGAGTTTTTTTACAGCCCCTTTCTTATATAATTAGTAAATTACCCAAAATAATTTAACAGCTTCTTTGTTAAGTCAGGAGTAATTTCCATTTGTGAGTTATGAGCAAATCGTTCCATTGATACTTCTTCAGAATGGGAGAGAATTTCTTCTCTTGTTAAATGAAAGGTATCAATGGAGTTTAAAGATAAAACAGTGTCCCTAAACCATTTCAAGCGGTTTGACGTGATGTCTCCTATTTCAGTATTGGAAAGATCCTCTGGGAAATCTGCACCTAAAATCAATCCGATTTCCTTAATTTTTTGAGGGTTCACTTCTGCAGTATATTTCAATGTTCCAGGAAGTGCATAGGCGCATGCCATTCCGTGAGGAATCCCATAACAGGCGCCAAGAATATGTGCCTGAGAATGTCCTACGTGGGTACCTGCATTATTGAGCATCCAACCTCCTAATGCGGCAGCGACCATCATGCGTTCTCTGGCTTCAAGGTCGTTTCCATCTCTAACTGCTCTGGGAAGATATTTTACTATGAGATACATAATTTTTTCACAAATTGCATCAGTGATTGGTGAAGATAATTTTGAAGTGTATCCTTCAGCTGCATGAGAGAATGCATCTAAGCCAGTTGCTCCAGTCATATCTGAAGGAAGAGTAATAACTAATTCGGGACATAAAACAGCATACTCACTTACTGCGTTGTTTGACAATATTGCTGATTTTTCATGAGTCAATGGATCAGATACGATTAAGGCATTGGATAACTCACTGCCTGTGCCGGAGGTTGTGGGTACTGCAATAAGTCCGGTACAAACTTTAGTCACTTCTTCCGATACATAATCGATGATACTTCCACCAAGAGTGCGGACAATATTAATTCCCCTTGCAGTATCTATTGCGCTTCCCCCGCCTATTCCAATGATAGAATCGCATTGATGTTTCAGAAATAGTTTGGCAGCCTCATCTACGATTGTTGCGGGAGGATCTGAAATGATCTTATCGTATATATAGTAATCAATCTCATTGTTTACCAGTTCTTTAAACAATTTTTGAATATAAGTTGTATTTAATAGAAATTTATCAATGGCAACCATTGGTTTTTTGTAATTCCTTGATTTGAGAATACCAATAATTGTATTATCCAGTTCATGGGTAACGATTACTTTTACCTTTTGTTCTAGTTTGAATTCCATTTCATCACTTTCCTTACATCTGTATTTTATAGGCCCATTTCTTTTGCCGCTTTATCTGCATTGGCACAGAATTCTTTTACTTTTGGAATATCTTTTTCCATTACACCATCATTATATTTATAACTTGTCTTAGTAAGGGAATCTACTCCATAAGGTTTTACTTGTCTAATGCATTCCTCTACATTGTCAGGCCCCAGACCTCCTGCAATAATAACAGGGATATTTACCGCTTTTACAATCTCTGCATCAATATTCCAGTCATGAGTCAAACCGCTTGCACCAATTCCTGTGTCAGCAGCCAGACCAGAATCAGTTAGAATGTAGTCACAGAACTTTGCGTATTCTTTTGCCTGTTCGATTGCTTCTGGACCATCTACCAGAACAGCCTGCATCAACTCAACACCTGGGCATTCTTTATGAAGTCTCTCTGCAAAGGATTCATCTGCTGTAAATTCCATTCCAGCAACATGAAGAATATCTGGTTTTACACGATTGGCAATGAAAATCATTTCATCAGGGTCCTTATTCAGCATAATAGCTACACATTTTACGCCTCTTCTTTTGGCTTCATCAAAAATACGATCCACTACATCAAATGGAACTCTGTGAGCCGGAACTCCGCCGCTTTGCATAGGGACTAATCCAATATGATTTGCTCCTGCATCCATTGTCTGTACGCTTTCATTGTAATTTA
Source organism: Mobilisporobacter senegalensis (assembly GCF_003752155.1). Taxonomy (GTDB): domain Bacteria; phylum Bacillota; class Clostridia; order Lachnospirales; family Lachnospiraceae; genus Mobilisporobacter; species Mobilisporobacter senegalensis. The sequence goes on from NZ_RJVG01000018.1 coordinate 1,956, forward strand.
CTAAAGAATAAATTTGTTTTATCATTGTCTATACCTCTCTTAAATATTTTTTTGATCTTTCTTTTATCATTTCTACACATAAATCAGGGGAAACAGATTGAGAAGCCTCTACAGTTAAACTGGCAGCAGCCTGAGCCAATCGCCCGGTTTCTTCTAAAGATATGGAATCCTTATAGAAGAATTTTGCCCAGATAATGGCGGCCATACTGCAATCTCCTGCACCATTCACGCTAACAATATGGGAAGGAAGGATATCCACCTTTATGATTTCTTCATCTCTGGCACATAACATTCCATCAGCTCCCATTGAGATAAAAACATTTTTAATGCCTTTTTGATTTAAAATCATAGCTGCCTTTTTCCCAGTTTGTTCATCTACTATATCAATGCCAGCTAAAAAGCCTGCTTCCAATTCATTTGGTTTAAAAGTATCAATTCTATCTAATATATTTTCAAACCGGGGTACCTTAACAATTGATACCGGATCGACAAAAATTGGCACAGTGCAATGTCTGGACAGCCATTCTATGGATTGCCCCGGTACATTCCCATCAATAACACAGATAGAGGCGTTATTAATAAAATCAATTCGACTTTCAAAAAATTCCGGAGTCATATGTTCTGTGATTTTCATATCATTGACTGCAGTGACCATCTCTCCTTTGTCATCTGTAATATATAGATAAGAGGAGCTCTTTTCACCACTGATACACTGGGCATAATCGAGTGGGATATTCAGTTTTTGGCACTCAGCCACAAGAATATTTCCGAAATGATCATCACCATAAACTCCAATGAAGTAGGTGGGCACTTCCAGCTTTATTAAATTTTGTGCAATATTTTGCCCAACACCCCCAATTGTCATTTGAATATTCCCAATATTAGAATCTTTTTCTCTGTAAATATTACCACATAATCCTGCAATATCTAAATTCATTCCTCCAATAACAACTACATATTCCTTGGTCTCCATATTATCCCTCCTGTAAAACGAGTATAGCATTTTGAATGATTTAAAACAACAATATTTTATAATATAAACATTTGTTTATATTATAAATTGCAAATATGTTAGTTCTTTTGATACTTCTGGAATAAACATATTGTCTTCTAAAATCCAGAGTTCTATCGTTTCAATTATTGCCATAAGAAACATATTATGAACAAGTTATTTTTTTACATTTTAAAGCAAGAATTGACATCCAATATCGGAAAAGTTATAATTTGGTAAATAAGGTTTAACAGATATTTTGAGGGGGAAGATTATTTATGAAAGAGTATATCAGCATGTGGAAAAATATATTGAATTTTAAAGGGAGAGCAACCAGGCGTGAATACTGGTGTGCATTTGGAATTAATCTTTTAATAATAGTCAGTTTAGTTATTTTATTTAAAATCTCAGAGTATATAATGGCAGGAAATATAAACGCGGAGCCGTTTTCCGATGAAAATACTTTAGCGGGTAAAATATTTTTAAGTATATATGTAATATATTTTCTTTGTTCAATATTGCCTGTACTTTCTTTAAAAATCAGGAGGTTTCATGATATTGGAAAAACGGGTTGGTGGGTATTAATATGTGGATTATTATACTATGTTTTTTTGATAGGTACTATATTGGAAATAGTATTTCTGTGTACTGACAGCAAAGAGGATAACAAATGGGGAACTAATTCTAAGAATAATAATCATATACGGCAAGTAATTGATTCAATCACTAATAGTTAAGTTGCATATAACAGCGGTAAGAATCTTAATTCTAAAGAGAATGGGAAGTTAAAAAATTTCCCATTCTCTTTAGTAGTTTGTAATCATGGAACCATTCACGCCTTTACATAAATACAAAAATATATTAAACTAACCTTTAGTACTTATATATTTAATTAAAGGCGGTACCATAATGAAAATCTTATTAACGGCAGTCAATGCAAAATATATACATTCTAATTTGGCGATTAGATATCTTTATACCAATGCAAAGAAATATAAGGATAATATTGAACTGGCTGAATATACCATAAATAATTATACGGATCAAATACTTCAAGACATCTATAAGAAAAAACCAGATATTATTACATTTTCGTGCTATATCTGGAATATGGGAATCATTGATATACTAACCCAAGAACTTCGTAAAGTTATGCCAAATACAAAGATTTGGCTCGGAGGACCGGAAGTAACTTATGATGCAGATCTAAAACTAAAAGAGAATGATTCTATTGATGGAATCATTATTGGAGAAGGAGAAGAGACTTTTTTAGAATTATTGGATTATTATATTGAGGATTCTATCCAACTTTCTAAAATAAGAGGAATTGCATTTAAACCAAGTGCATATAAGTTTAATGATGAAGTGTTATCCCCCAAAGCAGCAAAGGATAATAAAGATATAATAGTGACCTCATTCAGAGCATCTATGGATTTAAGTAAAGTTCCATTTCCTTATGAGAATATGGAAGACTTTAAGAATAAACTAGTCTATTATGAGACAAGCAGAGGCTGTCCTTATACATGCAGTTATTGTTTGTCCTCCATTGATATGAAAGTCAGACTTCGTGATATAGAACTTGTGAAAAAAGAGCTGCAGATTTTTCTTACCAATAAAGTGCCCCAAGTGAAATTTGTAGATCGGACCTTTAACTGTAATAAGAAACATGCATTAGCTATCTGGCAGTTCATCAAGGAACACGACAATGGAATTACGAATTTTCATTTTGAAATAGCAGCGGATATCTTAGATGAGGAAGAATTAAACCTCTTATCAACACTTCGAAAAGGACTAGTTCAACTTGAAATTGGCGTACAGTCCACAAACCCTGATACAATAAAGGCTATCCGCCGTAAGATGGACTTTGATAAACTTTCTAAAATTGTTCTTAGGATCAAAGAAGGGCAGAATATACATCAACATCTTGATCTTATTGCAGGATTGCCATATGAAGATTATACATCTTTTCGTAATTCCTTTAATGATGTATATTTCCTTAGGCCAGATCAGTTCCAGTTAGGATTTTTAAAGGTATTAAAGGGTTCTGCTATTTATCTGGAAAATAACATAAATAATATAGTTTATAAAAGTGAACCTCCTTATGAAGTGCTATATACACCATGGCTTAGTTACGATGATGTTCTTAATTTAAAAACTGTGGAAGAAATGGTAGAAATCTATTATAATAGTGGTCAATTTACAAATTCTATTCTTTATCTTGAGAATTTCCATGATACTCCTTTTGATATGTATAAGAGCCTCGGGGAGTATTATGATGAACAGCATCTAAATGAAAGAAGCCATACAAGAATAAGCCGTTATGAATTACTTCTGGAGTATTTTAATAATCTGCTTCAAAAAGGTAAGACAAATGATGGGAAAGAAGAAGAGGATGCTTTTAAGGAATTATTAATCTACGATTTATATCTGAGGGAAAATCTAAAAAGCAGGCCATCTTTTGCAAGGGATAATTCTCCTTATAAGAGTAAATTTAGAGAGTTTTATTCAGATCAGGAGAAAATGGGTTCTTTATTAAAGGATTATGATGATTATGATAATAAACAGATTAGCAGGATGACTCATATAGAGTATTTTACCATTGACATAGATGCTACAATAAAGAATAAAAAAGTAATTAGTAAAGAAAATTTCATACTATTTGATTATAAGAATCGTAATGCACTTAATTATGAAGCAAATCACTTCTTATTATAGATTGGAATAAATTAGTTTGTAACATAGAATCATTTATATCGTTTTAATATATAGAAATATATTCTCTTGTTAAAACGTATTAAAATATTTAGAAAGGATAAATAATGGCTACCAAAAAAATTACAAAGAAAGAGAAAGAACGTATTCACAAAATACTTGAATTACTTGACAAGGAATATACAACAGATATCAGGTGTTTTTTAAACCATGAAAATCCATGGCAGTTATTGATCGCTACGATTCTAAGTGCCCAGTGTACTGATGATCGGGTAAATATTGTAACGAAAGATTTATTTAAAAAATACCGGTCTTTAGAAGATTTTGCCAATGCCAAACAAAGCGAGCTGGAGAAAGATATTCATTCTACTGGTTTTTATAGAAATAAAGCAAAAAATATCATTGAATGCACAAGAAAACTCATCACCGATTTTAATGGGGAAGTACCAGAAGATATAGAGTCTCTTACGAGTCTGGCTGGGGTAGGAAGAAAAACAGCCAATGTGATTCGAGGTAATATCTATAATGAGCCCAGTATTGTGGTGGATACTCATGTGAAGCGAATTTCTAAAAAACTTGGGCTGACAAAACATGAAGATCCAGAAAAGATAGAGATGGATTTGATGGATGTACTACCAAAGGATAACTGGATTCGATATAATATACAGATTATTACCTTGGGAAGGTCTATCTGTACTGCAAGATCTCCTAAGTGTGAAGAGTGTTTTTTGCAGCATCTTTGCAAATCTAGTCTGGTGCCAGTGGAAAGAAGGGATTCGAAAGATGCTTAATACTTTTGTTGCTATTGATATTGAAACTACTGGTTTAAGTCCTGAAAGAGATAAAATAATTGAGATTGGTGCCCTTAAAGTTATAGACGGGAAGATAACACAAGAGTTTAGTGAATTAATTAATCCATCAATTCCTATTTCCCACAGAATTACTTCATTGACAGGAATTACAGATAAATTACTAAAAGATGCACCAGACATAGAGAAAGTGCTGAAAGAGTTTCTGGAATTCGCCGGTGACTTACCTGTTTTAGGACATAATATCCTATTTGATTATAGTTTTTTGAAAGTAAATTTCAGTAATCTGGGAATTTTATATGAGAGGCTGGGAATGGACACATTGAAGCTTTCAAGAAATCTACATAATGATCTGGAAAGTAAAAGTTTAAGTAGTATGTGCAGGTATTATGGTATTTATAATGCCCATGCCCATAGAGCCTTTGACGATGCAAAGGCAGCCTATGAACTGTACTATCGATTAAAAAACAATTTCGAACAAAAGGTTCCAGAATATTTTTCAGAAGAACCGTTAATATATAAGATTAAGAAGAGAGAACCAATCACTCCAAGACAAAAAAATTACTTGAATGATTTAGTAAAATATCATAAAATAGAACTGATACAGCCAGTGGAACACATGTCCAAAAGTGAAGCATCAAGGCTGATTGATAAAATAATTTTATCCAATGGAAGAATTATTTAGCTGTTACTGTAACAGTGTATTCAATTCTTTAATTATTCCACTTTTGGTAAGGGAATTCAGTTCGTCTGCAAGTCCTATCAGTTCCTTGATTTTGGTGTGATCTCCCATGGATTTATATATATTACCTAATAACATATAAGTATTCTTGATGTCACTATGACAATCAACAGCAAATTCTAATATTGTCATTGCATCAGTTAGATTATTCTGGTCATATAGTAATGAAGCCCATGAATTTAAGGTTCGAACCAGCAAAGTATAGTTTTGATCGTATGTTGATAAAATAGTTAAGTTAGGTGCTCCATATTTAAGTTTCAAATCAGTATTGGATAAACCGGTAAAATTAACTATTTTTTGTTTAGATAAATCTTTGATTTTTTCTTGTAGATTTGTAATATCTTCACTGGCAGCATCATGAAATGGCAATTTATCCATTGGGATCATGATATAATTAAGATCTGACAGGTCTGCTTTTCGAGTGTTATTTGCTTCACTCTCTTTTTCCCAAAAAGCATTGGAAGCTTCTTTGTCTTTTTTTGTAGATTTAGAGATTTCATAATGTAACCAAACAACGAATATTATTACACATAATAAAATAACAGGCATATATATGCACATCCTTTCTTTTCTAGGATTAAAAGAGGTGAAAAAAGTGAATTTTAATAATAAGAAGACACAAAAAATAATATCCACGATTATTATAATAGTATTAGTGTTAGCAATGTTAATACCAACAGTTCTTAGTGCTGTTGTGGGATTATTTTAATTAGTATTATTTAAATATACATAATCTATCATAAATTGTCAATTTCAGAGTATAACTGCCTTGATAATTTTATGGATTATGGTACAATGTTACAATAAGTTTTAGGCGAGCCAAAGGGGAAAAGAACATGAAAAAAAGTAAATTTTTTATTGTGGCAATTGTAATACTCTTAATATGTGGCGGCGTTGCATATTTTAGTATCTTTGCTTTAGCAAATAAAGACAAAGATAAAATTAGCAATGGTGTTTATATAGACACAGTAAATGTTAGTGGTATGACAAAAGCGCAAGCAACGAAAGCCATACAGGATTATATTGCTGATAGGAAAAGCAAACGGCTAACAATTAAAGTTGATGACAATACTGTTGTATCTACACTTAATGATTTAGGATATGAAGTTGTAGAAAATAATATTATCGAAGAAGCATTTATGGTAGGCAAATCAGGTAACCTGCTTAAAAGATATAAAGAGAGAAAAGACATTGAAGAAGAAGGTCTGGTATTTCATTTAGAATTTTCTCTTGATGATGTAAAAGTAGAGCAATTAGTAAAGGATCAATGTACTGCTTTTGACATACAGGCCAAAGATGCGACTATCAAAAGAGAAAACAATGAATTCATCATTACAGACCATGTAACAGGTAGAAAAGTTGTTACGGATGAGACAGTTGAAAAAATTAAAAGTACCATTCTTACTGATTGGGATGGTAAGAATATTAATATGGAAGCTGTTGTAATTGATGATGTTCCTCAATACACAAGAGAAGTACTTGAAAAAATAGATACAGTATTGGGCAGTTTCCAGACCAGCTATTCTACATCTTCTAATTCAAGAGCAAATAATCTGGCAACAGGCGCAAAATTTATTGATGGTACAGTTTTATATCCTGGAGAAACGTTCTCTGCTTATGAACATTTAAGCCCATTTACTGTTGCAAATGGATATTCTGTTGCAGGTGCTTATTCTCAGGGTAAAGTTATAGACAGTATAGGCGGAGGAATCTGTCAGGTATCTACTACATTGTATAATGCAGTATTACGTGCAGAACTGGAAATAGTAGAAAGGTCACCACATTCTATGTCCGTTGGATATGTAAAACCATCTATGGACGCAGCAATTGCTGGAACTTATAAAGACCTTAAATTTAAGAATAATTTAGAAACACCAATTTATATACAAAGTTATACGGTTGGAAGGACCATAATCTTTAACATTTATGGTGAGGAAGTCAGAGATACAGAAAATCGTACTATTGAATTTGTATCAGAGGTTACATCAACGACTCGGCCGCCAAAAGATGTAATTACAGAAGATCCAACAAAACCAACAACATATAAAAATGTTACCCAAACTGCTCATATTGGACAGAAAGCAAAACTATATAAAGTAATCTATGAAAATGGAAAAGAAGTAAGCAGGGTATTAATTAATACAAGTAATTATGCAGCTGCGCCTGCTTATGTGACCATTGGTACAAAAGAAGAAGAAAAGCCAGAAAAGAATGAAGAAAAAGATAAAAACAAAGGGAAAGATAAAAATAAGAAACCTGAAAAAGAAGAAAATACTGGAAATGAAGAAGACAATGAAGATATAGAAGAAAATACAGAAGATAATGCAGAAAATCCAGAGTTAAATAATGAAGAATACTAATACCTCTTATGAGGAACCAGTAGTTGATGAATAAAATCAAGAATTGAGGCATCATTAGTTTATGAAGATTGGAAAAATACCGGAAATAGTTTTAAAAAGATCAGTATTTAAACAAATAAAACACAGGCGGGAAGAAGTATTAATAAGACCTGGTGTAGGAAGAGACTGTTCTGCAATTGCTATTGAGAAAGATGAGGCAATTGTAATATCTACAGACCCTATCACAGGGACAACAAAGGATATTGGAGCTTTAGCGGTGCATATCACTGCCAACGATATTGCCTCCAGTGGGGGAGATATCATTGGAATAATGCTTACGATCCTGCTTCCTGAAGGTGCAAGAGAATCTGATCTAAGAGAGATGATGCAAGATATTGAATCGGTATGTCTTAATCTTAATATTGAAGTAATAGGCGGGCATACCGAAGTTACTAATGCAGTAAATCAACCTATTATAACTGTAACAGGTATTGGTAAAATATCTAAAGATGATTTATTATCACCAAAAGGAATGAAGCCGGGCCAGGAAATTGTAATGACTAAATGGGCAGGGCTTGAAGGAACAGCAATCATTGCAAAAGAAAAGCAAGAGGAATTATTAACAAAATATCCAAAAGAATTTATTGATGGTGCCATTGATTTTATTGATCATATATCTGTAGTTCCGGAAGCTAAAATTGGTAAGCAAATTGGCGTCACTTCCATGCATGATGTGACGGAAGGCGGAATTTTTGGAGCGCTTTGGGAAATTGCAGAAGCTTCCAATGTAGGCATCAGTATAGATCTTAAGGCAATTCCCATAAAACAGGAAACTGTTGAAGTTTGTGAGTTTTATGATTTAAATCCATATTTACTTATTTCCAGCGGATCCATGTTAATGGTCACTGAAAAAGGGAATGAATTAGTTGAAACCCTTAAGAAATCAGGAATTCCAGCTGCAATCATTGGAAAAGTAACAAATGGAAATGAACGTATTATAATAAACGAAGACGAAAAAAGATATTTAGAACCGCCAAAAAGCGATGAACTATATAAAGTGGAACTTAATTCAGACAGGTATAAGATTAAAATTAAATAAAGGAGTAGGATAATGAGAGAAAAGATATTAGAAGCTATCGATAAAAATAGTAAGTTAACTCCAAGTGATTTGGCTGGTATGTTAGACACCACTGAGGAACAAATCATAGAAGAAATTAAGACTATGGAGGAGGAAGCTATTATTTGCGGTTATCCTACTCTTATTAATTGGGATAAAACCAATACAGAAAAAGTAACAGCATTAATTGAAATTAAGGTAACTCCTCAAAGAGGCTTAGGCTTTGATAAGATTGCAGAGAGGATTTATCGATTTGATGAAGTGGAAGCTGTGTATTTAATGTCTGGAGGATTTGATCTAACAGTTATCATAGAAGGCAAGAGTATGAGAGAAGTGGCTAATTTTGTATCCAGTAAATTGGCTCCAATGGATTCTGTACTTAGTACGGCAACTCATTTTGTATTAAAGAAATATAAGGTTCATGGTATGCCTTTAGTACATGAATCAAAAGATGAAAGGATGTTGATTACTCCTTGAGAAATCCATTATCGCAAAAAATAGTAGAAATCCAACCTTCGGGTATAAGAAAGTTTTTTGATATTGTAAGTGAGATGAAAGATGCTATATCATTAGGTGTTGGTGAACCTGATTTTGACACTCCGTGGCATATTAGAGAAGAAGGAATTTATTCCTTGGAACGAGGCAGGACATTTTATACATCTAATTCGGGATTAAAGGAATTAAGAGAAGAGATATGCAATTATTTAAATAGAAGATATAATCTTAAATATGAACCCATTACTGAAACAATTGTGACAATTGGTGGCAGTGAGGCAATTGATATTGCCCTAAGAGCCATGGTAGATCCTGGGGATGAGATATTGATACCACAGCCAAGTTATGTATCTTATTACCCTTGTGTTGCTCTGGCAGGTGGAGTTCCTGTTGTAATTGAATTACAGGAAAAGAATGAATTTAAATTAACAAAGGAAGAGTTATTAGGTGCTATTACTGAGAAGACGAAGATTTTAATTATGCCATTTCCAAACAATCCAACTGGTGCAGTTATGGATTATGAAGATCTGGCTCAGATTGTTGATGTAATCATTGAAAAAGATTTAATTGTGATCTCAGATGAAATTTATTCTGAGCTGAATTATAAAGGAGAACATGTTTCCATTGCGTCGTTCCCAGGTATGAAGGAAAGAACTATTGTGATCAATGGTTTCTCCAAATCTTATGCGATGACTGGATGGAGATTAGGATATGCAGCGGGACCAGAGATCATCATAGAACAGATGACAAAGATTCATCAGTTTGCAATTATGTGCGCTCCAACAACGAGCCAATATGCGGCAGTAGAGGCATTACGTAATGGCGATGCTGATGTTGAAATGATGAGAAATGCATATGATGGACGAAGAAGATTTCTTGTAAAAGCATTTCGTAATATGAAATTAAATTGTTTTGAGCCATTTGGAGCATTTTATGTATTCCCTAATATAAAAAACCTGGGTATGACTTCTGATGAATTTGCAACAAAGTTATTACAAGAAGAAAAAGTTGCAGTCGTTCCCGGCACTGCATTTGGTGATTGCGGTGAAGGGTTTTTAAGGGTTTCTTACGCATATTCAATTGAAAATCTGAAGGTGGCCACTGAAAGAATTGCCCGATTTGTAGAGAAATACAGAGAAAAATAATTTTCTTTGTTTCTTGATTCGAATATGACAATATGGTAATATAGTCCTATGACATATTTAGGAGGAATTATTATGGCAGATATGAGTGCAGATTTTATCAATCCATTCCTTGTCGCAGCAACTAAAATACTAAAAGATATGGTTATGATAGACGCTAAAGTAGGAAAGCCTTTCGTTAAAACATCAGAATTTAGGGAAGATTCAGTTGTTATTATCATAGGAGTAACCGGTGAAGCCAGAGGCCAGGTTATGATAGCCTTTGAGAAAAATGTTGCATGTGATATCGTTTCAAAGATGATTATGATGCCAGTAGCGGTTTTGGATGAATTAGGGAATAGTGCAATATGTGAATTAGGCAATATGATATTAGGAAATGCAGCTACCGTTTTTTCAACAAAAGGGATTCTCATAGATATTACGCCACCAACCTTAGCAGAAGGAAATATGGTATTTACCAATAACTTTACAAAAAATATTAGTGTTCCATTAATTTATGATAATAATAAAATGATAGAAGTTAATATAGCTATTAAAGGTGATTAGATCACCTTTTTTTGTGTATTTATCATTTTATAGAAAGTGAAAATAAGAAAATTAATGGACCTTGGAGGGAAAAGTATGAATATTGTTTTACATGAACCTGAGATACCTGCAAATACTGGTAATATTGGAAGGACTTGTGTAGCAACAAACACAAAATTACATCTGATTGAACCATTAGGATTTAAGTTAAATGAAAAAGAATTAAAAAGAGCTGGTCTGGACTATTGGAAAGATTTGGACGTCTTTACTTATGATAGTTACGATGATTTCTTAATAAAAAATCCTGGTGCAAAGATCTATATGGCTACAACAAAAGCTTTAAAAATATATTCAGAAGTCACTTATGATCCTGATTGCTTTATTATGTTTGGAAAAGAGAGCGCAGGAATACCGGAAGATATTCTTATTCATAATAAAGAAAATGCTATCCGTATCCCTATGTCAGGAGATATACGTTCTCTAAATTTATCAAATTCTGTAGCGATTGTTTTATATGAGGCCCTAAGACAGAACAATTTTGCAAATATGCAATTGCAGGGACAGCTTCACAAATATAAATGGGAATAATTAATTTTGTGCAGATTTGGGAAGGGTGAAAATAAACTCCGTTCCCACATCCTGTGTACTAATTACATTTATATTTTCATTATGGGCATTAATAATTTCTTTCACAATGGATAAACCAAGTCCAGTTCCCTTCTTGTCCTTTCCCCTTGAAGCATCGGTCTTATAAAAACGTTCCCATATTCTTTTAATACTTTCTTTTGGTATTCCAACACCATAGTCTTTTATTGATATGAGTATTTTTTCATTCCGATCATTTACAGATATCTTAATTTTTGAATTATAATGGCTGAATTTAACAGCATTATCAATCAGGTTGTATAAAACTTGTTGAATTTTACTCATATCTGCATCTACATACAGCTCCTTATCTGAAAAGACAAGATTGAACGAAATTCTCTTTTTTGTACATACTCCTTCAAAACTTTCAACAGTTCTTTTAATAACAGAGTTTATTCCAAAGGATGTAATATCTAAGATAGTTCCATTGTTATCAAAGCTATTTAATGCAAGTAAATTGGAAGTTAATTTAGTTAAGCGCTCTGATTCGAATAATATAATATTTAGGTATTTCTCTTGCATCTCAATAGGAATAGTCCCATCGATCATTGCTTCTGCATATCCTTTTATGGAAGTAAGAGGAGAACGAAAGTCATGGGATATATTAGCAACAAACTTTTTCTGATAATCATCCAGACTACTTAGTTCGCTCGACATATATACAATCGAATCTGATAAATCTTTATATTCATCCGATGTCTTTAGGGACAATGGGTAATCGTAATGACCACTTGTATATTCTTTGGTAGCAATCGTAATTTTACGAATTGGTATTACAGTAATGTAATAGATATATGTAAAAACGATTAACATTAATATTAGGAAGAATAAAAAGCAGGTATTAATAAAATTCATAAAATAAATGCTATCATTTTTTATTGTACTTAATGCAGAGTGAATTACAATATATCCTTTTACCGAGAAATCTGAGGATACTGGTAAAACCACACTTAGCACAGGTTCTTTTATAACTTCTCCAATAGAATCACTTTCGATAAAAGTGTTATCAAGAAAAGTATCATTAAAATCATTGATATTTATATTCTCAGAGTCAATCCATGAATTTCTGGTATCAAGTGTGATAAAGCCAGATTTATTGACAATCCAGATTCTTGCATCTAAAAAGGTATCAATAGTTTTTAACTGAGTTGAAAGGTTATAGATAGGCATAGTACCGTTGTAATAACTTGTCATATATTCTGAAGAGATTAAAGCAGCTTCATTATAAAGGACAGTCTTTTTCCCTTCGACTAAACTATGTTTCAACCGACTGACTCCATAAGTATTTAACAGGGTAAACATAGAGATAGCTATTAAGATATAACAGATCATAAATTTAAAAAATAATGATTTTTTCATATGCTAACCATGCCCCCTTTTTATATGATTATGATTTTACTTCAAATTTATATCCGATACCCCATACTGTAGAAAGTCCCCAGGCCGTGTGATCTTTTATTTTCTCCCGGAGCCTTTTGATATGTACATCTACAGTTCTTGTATCACCAATGTATTCATATCCCCAGATATGATCTAAAAGTTGTTCTCTGGTAAATACCCGGTTTGGATGAGATGCCAGAAAATAAAATAGTTCTAATTCTTTTGGGGGCATATCAATACTCTCTCCATAATATAGGACGGAATAATTGGATTGGTTTATAATAAGATCCTGATATTGTACATAATCTCCCATTTGTGCAGGAACTTCTTTCGCAGCTGCAGCCCCTGGCTGAAAACGGCGTAAAACCGCTTTGACCCTGGCAACTAATTCTTTAGAGTCAAAGGGTTTGATCATATAGTCATCTGCTCCTAATTCAAGCCCCAGAACTTTATCAAAGATTTCCCCCTTTGCTGAGAGCATTATAATAGGCATGGTTGAGGTTTTCCGAATCTCCCTGCAGACCTCATAACCGTCAATCCCAGGTAACATTAAATCTAAGAGAATTAAATCAGGCTGGTAAGATTTAAACTGGGACAGGGCTTCCTCTCCATCATATACAATGCAAGTGTCAAAACACTCCTTTGTTAAATATAAAGAGATAAGCTCAGCAATATTTGTATCATCATCTACAATTAGAATTTTTTGTTTTTCTGCCATAGTATTGTCCTTTCTATGATTTGAATTCAACGATTGTAACACCAGCACCACCTTCACCAAAGGCACCTAATCGATATTCTTTTACATACTTGGTTTTTTTAAGGTGTCCATGTACTGCATTTTTTAATGCACCAGTTCCTATTCCATGTATTACAGAGACACGCGGAAGATGGGATAGATAAGCATCATCCAGATATTTATCTAATTCAGGAAGGGCTTCATCGACTGTCTTACCGATTAAATTTATCTCAGGACTGATTGACATAGATTTACTCATCTTTATCTTGCCACTGCCGGTTCTAGTCAAATTAGGCCCTTTAATCACTTCTTCATCGATCAATTCCAGGTCTTTTATATTTACCTGGCTTCGTAAAATGCCCATTTGAACAAATAAATCCCCTTTTTCATTAGGAAGTGAACTTACAGTACCTTTTAGTCCAAGGGTTAATACATTTACTGAATCTCCTAATTTAAAGTCTTTTGGTTTATGGACTTTAGAAGGTTTTTTGTTTCCTTTTAAAGAAAGTTTAGATTCAGCACCACTTAACTTGTCACGTAAAGAATTTCTTTCATTTTCCATAGCCTTATTAAGGCCGCCTTCTTTACTCCATTTATTATATTTTTTAATTGTTTCGTCGGCAAAATCCTTGGCTTCCTGCAATATGTCTCTGGCTTCCTCATTTGCCTGACGTAAGATTCTTTCTTTGGCAGAATCTAATTTTTCATTTTTCTGTTTTAACTGTTCCTTTAACTTTTCAATTTTTTCCTTATAGCGTAAAACTTCTTCTCGTTCTTTCTCAATAGTGATTCGGCTGGATTCCAAGTCACTGATCACATCTTCAAAATTCTTATCCTGTCTGTCAATACGTTTTTTAGCATCTTCAATAATAAAATCTGGAAGTCCGAGCTTACCTGATATTGCAAAAGCATTACTTTTTCCAGGAATGCCGATCAATAAACGATATGTTGGACGTAAGGATTCTACATCAAACTCACAGCTTCCATTTGTTACTCCCTTTGTAGATAGAGCAAATACTTTTAGTTCACTATAGTGAGTGGTTGCCATTGTACGTACATTCTTATCATGAAGATAGGATAGGATAGACATAGCTAAAGCAGCACCTTCCGTAGGATCCGTACCGGCCCCTAATTCATCAAACAGAACTAAGGATCTATCATTTGCTTGTTCTACAATACTTATGGTATTGGTCATATGGGAGGAGAAGGTACTTAAACTTTGTTCAATACTTTGTTCATCTCCTATATCTGCGTATACTTCATCAAATACAGCAAGTTCAGAATGATCAAAAGCTGGAATATGAAGCCCTGCTTGGCCCATTAAAGTAAATAGCCCTACTGTCTTTAAAGAGACCGTTTTACCACCCGTATTTGGCCCGGTAATTACAAGAAGGTTAAAATCTTTTCCTAATTGAATGTCAATTGGAACAACTTTTTTGGAATCAATGAGTGGATGTCTTCCTTTTTTAATATTAATATATCCATTCTTATTGAAATCAGGCTCACTTCCTCTTAGCACCTTTGATAAGGCAGCTTTTGCAAAGATGAAATCTAATTCTACTAATGTTTTAAGATTATAATCTATATTTTCTACTTCCAAGCCAGCCAGGTTACTAAGTTCAGCTAAAATTCGTTCAATCTCTTCCTGCTCTTTTATTGCTAATTCCTTCAGGTCATTATTGGATTTTACAACGGATATAGGTTCAATAAATAAAGTAGAACCAGAAGAAGACTGATCATGGATCATACCCTGAAAACTACTCCGGTACTCTGATTTCACAGGGATACAGTATCTTCCATTACGCATTGTAATTATATTTTCTTGTAACATGGTTCTTTGAGAGGAGGAATTGATAATCGAGTTTAATTGCTCTCTGATTTTATCATTGGTATTCTTGATGCTCCTCCTTATGGTACGAAGCGCTGGACTTGCATCATCACTGATTTCTTCTTCAGAGATAATACATCTTTTTATCTCATTATTAAGGGGAGTAAGTGGTTCTAATAAAGAAAAATATTCATCCAGGGAATCATTCTTTTCTTCCTCATTTTCTTTTCTGGAATATGTTTTGGCACGTAATGTAACATTTAGTACGGAACCAATGTTTAGTAATTCTTCAATGCCAAGAGTAGAACCAATGGCTAATCTCTTTATTGAAGAGCGTATATCTTTAAGTCCGGAAAAAGATAATTTCCCTTTTTTCATAATGCGTTTCAGTGCATCAGAGGTTTCAGCCTGCATCTTCCTGATTTCGTTTATATCATTGCTAGGGAGCAATTTTTTACTATACTCTTTTCCTAAAAAAGAATCTGCCTGCTCTTGTAATTTATCGATAATTTTAAAATATTCCAATGTTTTAAGTACTTTTTGATTCATGCTCTTTACCATCCATCTTTTTTTGAGTAATATTATACTCAGTATCATTTTACCTTATTATATAATAAATGAAAACTATATTTTTTATTACAGTTCAGCCATATAGAAATTAGTACATAAACTGCACGAGGGTGTTTGCACACTAAGGGCAGTTTATGTACTAATTTCTATATGGCGCTCTGCCAAAGCGAGATGAAGCAAAGCGAAATCGAGCTTGTGGCTGAACTGTAACATAGTTCAGGGTATAGTTTGTTTACAAATCATTCATTATTAGTTCACAAGTAGATGATATAATGATATAATGTACACGATAAGCAGATTAGTCCGTAAAAGACAGGAGATTTTCCGTGCTTGCACGAGAAAATATCATGGCTTTTATGGATAAGTGCAACGTGAACGAAGAAACGTAAGTTTCTGAGTTCCTAATCTGCGCAAGAGATGAGCCAAGAGATTCGACCATTCAAGCTTGCTTGAATAAATGTCATGATTTCCTTGGATAAGTGCAACGTGAACGAAGAAACGCAAGTTTCTGAGTTCCTAATCTGCGCAAGAGATGAGCCAAGAGATTCGACCATTCAAGCTTGCTTGAATAAATGTCATGATTTCCTTGGATAAGTGCAACGTGAG
>NZ_RJVG01000018.1:18600-36522 GCF_003752155.1 Mobilisporobacter senegalensis
TGAGTTCCTAATCTGCGCAAGAGATGAGCCAAGAGATTCGACCATTCAAGCTTGCTTGAATAAATGTCATGATTTCCTTGGATAAGTGCAACGTGAGCGAAGAAACGTAAGTTTCTGAGTTCCTAATCTGCGTAACAAGATAAAGCAACAGAGTAATCCAGAGGATTTTAGCCATTTGATTTATAGTACATAATTCAAGAAGGAGAAAAATATGTCTGCTGATTGGAAAGAAACCAATAATGAAGAGAGCGAATTTTCTTTTATTCAAGAACAGATTGTGCCTAAAAAAGAGAATAAAACCAAGAGAATAATTGGAATTTTCTTAATTACAGTTGTTTTAGCGGTGATATTTGGACTTATTGCCAGATATGTTTTTTGCGTATCAGAATCATTATTCAATAATATTTTAGGCATTTCCGAGAAAAAAGACACCATTAAATTCCCTTCCATAGATCCAGGAGAGGATAGTAAGAACCAGGGAAATGTATCTGAGCCTAAGGATAATACAGATAAGCAAGGGGAAGAAACAGAGGATGAAAATAAAACTATTGTGATTGAGAATTCTGTAAAAGCAGATGTTTCTGATTATGTTACAATGTATTCAAAAATTAATGAAGTGGCAGCGGGAGTGAATAAATCAGTCGTTAAAATTACCAGTGCAGAAAAGGCTGTAGACTGGTTTAATAATGACTATGAATCGGAAAGTATAACATCAGGAATTATTCTTGCAAAAGATAGTACAAACATTTATATTCTTACTTCTAATAATAAGATTGTTTCAGAAGATAATATTAAAGTGACATTTCAAGATAACATATCAGTAGCTGGAGAGTTTCAGCGAAGCGATAATGAATTGAATTTGGCAGTTATAATTGTAGATGTATCCCAGGTACCGGAAGGAACTTTAAAAAAAATAGAAGTGGCAAAGCTAGGAGAATCCTATCTTCTTAATGCAGGAGACCCGGTCCTGGCACTGGGTAATCCCAATGGATATTCAGACTCAATGGAACTTGGTATGATTACCAATGATTCTAATTCCATTTATACTGTAGATAACAAAATAGAATTATTTAATACAAATATTAATGATAATCCAAATGGTGATGGAGTCATTGCAAATTTAAAAGGGGAGATTGTTGGAATCATAACCCAGAAATTCAAATCTGATTTTAATGAAAATATTAATACTGTACTTTCTATATCCCGTATTAAACCTGTGATAGAGAGATTAGTAAATAATAAAGCCATGGCGTCCGTTGGGATTATTGGAGCGGATATGACCTCAGAAATTGCAAAAAGTTATGGTCTTACAACTGGTATTTATGTTACAGAAGTGAAAGCAAAATCACCGGCATTCAATGCAGGGATTAAAAGTGGAGATGTGATTTTAGCAATTGAGGATAAAAAGACAGTTTCAATGGTAGCATTAAATAATATATTGATGGAGTATCAGCCTCAGGATGTGGTTGAGTTAACATTTAAGAGAACAACCAAAGAAGATGATAATGAAACAACTGTAAATATAACATTGGGAAATAAAAAGTAGTTTTTCTAAAAAAACAGGGTAGCCTTGCAAAATTGTTTGATTTGCAAGACTACCCTGTTAAAATTTTTCTGTACATTTTGGACAGATCCCATTAAATTCTAAGCTATGTCCTGTAATTATATATCCGGTTTTAGAAACCAGATCATTCTCTAATTTATGAAGGGGACAATCATCAATTGGTATAATTTCACCACATATACTACAAACTAAAAGGTGTTTATGATTATTATTATTAAATTGGTAATATGTTTTACCATCCTGCATTAATTCTTTCATAAGTATCTGTTTTTCTGTTAATGCCCCAAGGGATCGATAAACAGTTGAGAAACTCATACGGGTCTGGCCGATAGTCTGAGCATAGATTTCTTCTGCAGTTAATGGTTTATGAGCTTTTTCCAATATAGAAAGTATAATTTGTCTTTTTTTTGTATTTTTTAATTCTACAGATTTAAGAATTTCTTTCTCCATAGTTCTCACTCCTAGACTTGAATTCTTGTTCAATTATAGACCTATCATCAAAGTTTGTCAATGAAAGAGAAAACCCCTTGACAACATAAAATGCCTAAGCTATAATCAGTTAGTGTGCATTCTAATAACTATTTAAAATGCACAGATTAGGTTGTACATTAAGTGCAAGCAACCACAAGCATAACCAATATCACAGGAGGTGAAAATTAATGCCAACTTTTAACCAATTAGTAAGAAAAGGTAGACAGTCTATCGAGAAAAAGTCAACTTCTCCAGCACTTCAAAAGAGTTTCAACTCTCTAAACAAGAGAACAACTGACAGTTCTTCACCACAAAAAAGAGGTGTGTGTACTGCAGTTAGAACTGCTACTCCTAAGAAACCTAACTCAGCGCTTAGAAAAATTGCCAGAGTTCGTCTTTCAAACGGAATTGAAGTAACAAGCTATATCCCAGGTGAGGGACATAACTTACAGGAGCATAGTGTTGTTCTTATTAGAGGTGGTAGGGTAAAAGATTTACCAGGTACTAGATACCACATCGTAAGAGGTACACTTGATACTGCAGGTGTAGCTAAGAGAAGACAGGCTCGTTCTAAATATGGAGCGAAGAGACCTAAAGACGCAAAATAAGATAAGACAATTAAACCAGGTATTGATTTGATTGTATTTCTTCACTAATTCATGACAATGATAATTGAATATTCTTTTATTATTGCCAATTAAAAGTGCCGGATTAAAGAGTTTATTTAAACGAGATAAAAAGTGATTTTCATCTTGGTTGTAGCCTGTAGGTTGCAGGTTGAATATAAATTTAAGTTCCGCACGAACACAGAATGAATTAATGTGAGTACCTAAGAATCAATTAAGATTATATGAATGATCGTATAATCTAGTATTCTATTAAGGAGGGAAGCAACGTGCCACGTAAAGGACATATACAAAAAAGAGATGTTTTAGCAGATCCATTATACAACAATAAAGTTGTTACCAAACTTATCAATAACATTATGTTAGACGGTAAGAAGGGTGTTGCACAAAAAATCGTATACGGTGCATTTAATACCATAGCAGAAAAGACTGGTAAAGAAGCTGTTGAAGTTTTTGAAGAAGCTATGAATAACATTATGCCAGTTCTAGAAGTTAAAGCTAGACGTATCGGTGGAGCAACATACCAAGTGCCTATCGAAGTAAGACCAGACAGAAGACAAGCATTAGCACTTCGTTGGATTACTTTATATTCTCGTAAAAGAGGAGAAAAAACAATGCAAGAGAGATTAGCGAATGAATTACTAGATGCCGCTAATAACACTGGTGCAGCTGTTAAGAAAAAAGAAGATATGCACAAAATGGCAGAAGCAAACAAGGCATTCGCTCATTACAGATGGTAATAGCAGCCTAAATTTGCTTTACAATGCAGAGAAAATAGAGTAAAAATCTTTACTCTATTGAACACAAATATATTAAGGAGGAAAAATCTTTGGCTGGAAGAGAATATCCGTTAGAGAGAACTAGGAACATTGGTATTATGGCACATATTGATGCTGGTAAGACTACGCTTACAGAACGTATCTTATACTATACCGGTGTAAACTATAAAATCGGTGATACTCATGAAGGTACTGCAACCATGGACTGGATGGAGCAGGAACAAGAAAGAGGTATCACAATTACTTCAGCGGCTACAACTTGTCACTGGACGTTACAAGAAGAAACCAAGAAAAAAGAAGGTGCTCTTGAACATCGTATCAATATTATTGATACACCAGGTCACGTTGACTTTACAGTAGAAGTTGAGCGTTCATTACGTGTACTTGATGGTGCCGTAGGTGTATTCTGCGCTAAAGGTGGCGTTGAACCTCAATCTGAAAATGTATGGCGTCAAGCTGATAAATACTCTGTACCAAGAATGGCATTCATTAATAAGATGGATATCTTAGGTGCAAACTTCTACAATGCAGTAGAACAAATCAAAACAAGATTAGGAAAAAATGCTGTTCCTATTCAATTACCAATTGGTAAAGAAGATGAATTTAAAGGTATTATTGACCTATTTGAAATGCAGGCTTATATATATAATGATGAAAAAGGTGATGATATTAGTATCGCGCCGATTCCTGACGATATGAAAGAGCAAGCAGATGAATATAGAACTGATATGATAGAAAAAATCTGTGAAACAGATGATGAATTAATGATGATGTATTTAGATGGAGAAGAACCATCTAATGAACAGTTAAAAGCAGCTCTTAGAAAAGCTACTTGTAATGTTGAAATTATTCCTGTATGTTGTGGTACAGCATATAGAAATAAAGGTGTTCAAAAACTTCTTAATGCAGTTCTAGAATTTATGCCAGCTCCAACTGACATTGCATCAATTCAAGGTATTGATGAAGATGGTAATGAAGTGGAAAGACATTCTTCTGATGAAGAACCTTTCTCAGCGCTTGCATTTAAGATTATGACTGACCCATTCGTAGGTAAGTTAGCATTCTTTAGAGTTTACTCAGGTACAATGAACTCAGGTTCATATGTATTAAATGCTACAAAAGGTAAAAAGGAACGTGTTGGACGTATCTTACAGATGCATGCCAATAAGAGAGAAGAACTTGATAAAGTATATTCTGGTGACATTGCAGCAGCAGTTGGTTTTAAATTTACAACAACTGGTGATACTATCTGTGATGAACAACATCCAGTTATTCTTGAATCAATGGAATTCCCAGAACCAGTTATCGACGTAGCTATTGAACCTAAGACAAAAGCTGGCCAAGGTAAGATGGGTGAAGCTTTAGCAAAACTTGCTGAAGAAGATCCAACATTTAGAGCTTATACAAATCATGAAACTGGTCAAACAATCATCTCTGGTATGGGTGAACTTCACCTTGAGATTATTGTAGATCGTCTTCTTCGTGAATTCCATGTAGAAGCTAATGTAGGTGCACCTCAAGTTGCTTACAAAGAAACATTTACTAAGGCTGTTGATGTTGATAGCAAGTATGCAAAACAGTCTGGTGGTCGTGGACAATATGGTCACTGTAAAGTTAAATTTGAGCCAATGGATGCAAATGCAGAAAAAACATTTGAATTTACTTCTACAGTTGTCGGTGGTGCAATTCCTAAGGAATATATCCCTGCAGTTGGTGAAGGTATTGAAGAAGCTACAAAAGCAGGTATTCTTGGTGGATTCCCAGTACTTGGTGTTAAAGCGACTGTATATGACGGTTCTTACCATGAAGTCGATTCCAATGAAATGGCATTCCACATTGCTGGTTCTTTAGCATTTAAAGAAGCCATGGCAAAGGCAAGTCCTGTATTAATCGAGCCTATCATGAGAGTCGAAGTTACTATGCCGGAAGAATATATGGGCGATGTTATTGGTGATATCAATTCACGTCGTGGTCGTATTGAAGGTATGGAAGACATCGGTGGCGGCAAGATGGTTAAAGGCTTTGTGCCATTATCAGAAATGTTTGGTTATTCAACAGACCTTCGTTCAAAAACTCAAGGACGTGGTAACTATTCTATGTTCTTTGATAAATATGAACAAGTACCTAAGAATGTACAAGAAAAAGTTCTTGCTTCCGTAGGAAAATAATAATAAAGCAAATTATTATAATTTTGTAGTATCATTATATTTTGCTTGAAAATATTTCTAATATGAAATATAATTAGTCATATGAGACGGTACTCCCATGATTGGGAGTGCCGATATATGCGATAGAGAAGAAAATTCTATTGTAAAACCCAGATAGAGCTATGGCTCATCAAAGAATAGTATTTGCCAAGAGGCATATTTTAAGGAGGACGTTTAGAAATGGGAAAAGCTAAGTTTGAAAGAAACAAACCACATGCTAATATTGGAACTATCGGTCACGTTGACCATGGTAAAACTACATTAACTGCAGCAATCACTACTACTCTTCATCAAAGATTAGGTACTGGTGAAGCAGTTGCCTTTGATAAAATCGATAAGGCTCCAGAAGAAAGAGAAAGAGGTATCACTATCTCAACTTCTCACGTAGAATATGAATCAGAAAAAAGACATTATGCTCACGTTGACTGCCCAGGCCATGCCGATTATGTAAAGAACATGATTACTGGTGCTGCTCAAATGGATGGTGCTATCCTTGTTGTTGCTGCAACTGACGGTGTTATGGCTCAAACAAAAGAGCATATCTTACTTTCTCGTCAGGTAGGCGTTCCATACATCGTTGTTTTCTTAAACAAATGTGATATGGTTGATGATCCTGAACTTCTTGAATTAGTTGAAATGGAAGTTAGAGAATTATTAAGCGAATATGAATTCCCTGGTGATGATACTCCAATCATCCAAGGTTCTGCTCTTAAAGCTCTTGAAGATCCAACAAGTGAATGGGGAGATAAGATCCTTGAATTAATGAAAGCAGTTGACGAATGGATTCCAGATCCTAAGAGAGAAACTGACAAACCATTCTTAATGCCAATCGAAGATATCTTCTCAATTACTGGACGTGGTACTGTTGCTACAGGCCGTGTTGAAAGTGGTGTTCTTCATGTTAATGAAGAAGTTGAAATCGTTGGTATTAAAGAAGAAACTCGTAAAGTTGTTGTAACTGGTATTGAAATGTTCAGAAAACTTCTTGATGAAGCTCAAGCTGGTGATAACATCGGTGCACTTCTTCGTGGTGTTCAAAGAACAGAAATCGAAAGAGGTCAAGTTCTTTGTAAACCAGGTTCAATTACTTGTCACAAGAAATTTACAGCTCAAGTTTACGTATTAACTAAAGATGAAGGTGGACGTCATACTCCTTTCTTCAATAACTATAGACCACAATTCTATTTCAGAACAACTGACGTTACTGGTGTTTGTAACTTACCAGCAGGTGTTGAAATGTGTATGCCTGGTGACAACATTGAAATGTCAATCGAATTAATTCACCCAATCGCTATGGCTCAAGGTTTAAGCTTCGCTATTCGTGAAGGTGGACGTACAGTAGGTTCAGGTAGAGTTGCATCTATCGTAGAATAATCGCGATCATAATAAGATTTGCAGATAAAATAAAAATGTCCTGCGCAAGTTTACTTGCAGCAGGGCATTTTTACTTTTATCTATAAAGCGCGAATGCGCGTAGTAATTGCGCTTTGTGCAATTACGCAAATCTTATTATGATTATTACTTTATCTGGCGAATGCGCGTAGTAATTGCGCTTTGTGCAATTACACAAATCTCATTTATAACTATTATTTCTTATACATCCCAATATTCCGACAAAAAGCAAGAAAATAGTAGACTAAAAACACAAATAATATATATAAATCTACAAATTGTATTAAAAATAATAAAAATTCTTAAAATATAATATAAATAAAAACTCCGAACTATATTTTGATATAAAAAAGCCTTTATTAACTGTAAAATGAACACCAAATCTTGACATTTATATTTATTTATATATAATTAGGGTTGTGGTGACTTTTTTGTGTGATAAAAATACAAATAATAAAAAATAGGAGGCTTTAAAATGTCTGAAAGAGGTAAACTTCGAGTTGAAAAAAGAACGAACTTAAGTAATGGTGAAAGAAATAGGTTAAGAAAATCTGGATATGTTCCAGGTATCGTTTATGGAAGAAATCTGGTGTCAGAGCCAGTAGCGGTAAGAACAGATGACTTAAGAAGGGCAATAAAGGAATTTGGAAGAAATGCTGTTTTTGAACTTGATAGATCGGAAGCTGCTAATGATTTAGTTTTAATAAAAGAAATACAATACGGACATATTATTTCTGATTTTGCCCATGTTGATTTTCAAAAAGTATCATTATCAGAAGAAACAAAATTAGAAGTACCAATTAAGATCATTAACAAAGAATTATTAGAAGCAAGGAAATTTTTATTATTGTTGCAAACAGATATTGTAATAATTAAGGGCTTGCCACAAGACATTCCAGATTCTATTGATATTGATGCGACAGATCTGAAACCAGGTGATGTTATTAAAATTGGTGATCTTAAGACATCTGACGGTCTGACTATTGATAATGATCCTGATCAGATTGTATTATCAATTAATGAGCCTAGATCAAATGAAATAGTGGAAGAAGAGAATGAATGACATATTAATATATGATATAGAAATAAAGTTCAAATATTTCATGGGAAGTGGTCAATCATAGTTTAGGGGATTGGCCACTTTTGTTTTTGTTCTGTTCAACTATAATTTATTCTAAAATCGAAAATATATCTGGAGGCGATGTTAATTTCCACGTTGCACTAATATTATCAGGTAAGCGGCATCCCCATAAAGCCAATGCACCTGCTACATTCGCTTTTTTGGCACATTCCATATCGTAGCATGAATCTCCAATATAAATAGCTTCGTAAGGATTAACTTTAAGCTTTTCTAATGCTGACAAAAGAGGTTCGGGATTAGGTTTATGAAGAAGAGTATCATCAGCGCAGATGCTGATAGGGAAGAAATTAGAAAATGGATGAGGCTCAAAGTCATTTTTATACTCTTTTCTGGTTTTAGAAGTTACAATTCCCAGAGTAATATTTTTTGAGTTCAGTTTATCAAGTGTTTCATACATCCCTGGAAAATTCTTTGTCATAAAAGAGTACTGTTTATAATATTCTTCCCATATATTCATAACGTATTTTACATTAGGTATTCCTAATTGTTTTAGTGCATCCTCTCCAGGAATACCTAATGCAAAATATAAATCTTCTTTCTTATACATTTTTCCCGTTGCACGATATAGAGTATGTTGCAATGAAATAAGAACACAAGACTCAGTATCAAGTAATGTTCCATCAATATCGAATATTAAAGCTTTATATTTCATTAGTAACCTCCGGTAAATTTATATTGCTGAATTAAAAGAATAAGTTTATAATAGCACATAAACGATATAATATAAATGTTCTATTGCGTTGTATTTTACTTGATTTAGAAAGGAATCATGTTCAATGAAACAAAAAATAGTGTGTGCTGAAGGACAGGATGAGATTATAAGTGCCATGAACCGGCGTAGAGAAATAATGAGAAGATTAGAAAAGGATGGAAGTGTATCCGTTAGCATTTTAGCCAAAGAATTTTCGGTATCTACCATGACCATTCGAAGAGATTTAAATTTTTTTGAAAAGCAGGGAATTCTGGAAACTAACTATGGAGGCGCCCATATTAGACATGATAGAATCATGACTCCTGACTTTATTCTCAGAAATGAAAAAATGATAATGAATAAAAGAAAAATCGGAAGAAAAGCAGTAGAATTTTTAAAAGATGGAGATACCATATTTATGGATACCGGCACGACAGTATTGCAAATGGCTAAGTACTTTCCTGACATTCATGGAACAATTATTACAAATTCCCTATCTATAGTGCAATATATGAGCAGCAATGCCAAGATAAAAATAATTTTAGCACCCGGGGTATATCGGGAAGGTACAGGAGGGACCATTGATTGCGACACAATCGATTTTTTAAGACGCTATTATGTTGACAAAGCTTTTTTAGGGGCGATAGCCTGTAAACCTGATTTTGGTGCCACAACTCCAGATGAGATTGATGCAAAAATAAAGCAGACTATGTGTGAACATAGTGAGGCATCCTTTCTTCTGGTAGACCATACTAAGTTCTTATCAAAATCTCTTATAAAATATAATGATCTATCAGAATTCAGTTATATATTAACTGATGAAGAAATAGAGGATGATATGGAAAAAGATATCATAAAAGTAAATAGAGAATTAATAATCTGTTAAAAATAAATTATAGTTTTAAGTTTTGATAAACAACCAGTTAAATCAGAATAACAAGATGTGATGAAATTCAACATTCTTAAGTCTAAAAGTGGAAAAAAATAGATATTTAATTAGAAATTTAAAAATTTCCTTTGAAAAATTCCCAGATAACGTTTATAATATAATAGGATGTGTTTAACTTACACAGTAATGGAAAAAATTAGAGAGAGAGTTATATAGTTAGATTGATTATTTCATATAATCGAAAGGAGATTAGATATGTTAGGCAGTGACATCGGAATTGATTTAGGAACCGCAAGCGTTTTAGTTTATATAAAAGGTAAGGGTGTGGTTTTAAAAGAACCATCAGTTATCGCTTTTGATAGAGATACAAATAAAATTAAAGCTATAGGAGAAGAAGCCAGATTAATGCTTGGCAGGACACCAGGCAATATAGTAGCTGTTCGCCCACTTCGTCAAGGTGTTATTTCAGATTATACTGTGACAGAAAAGATGCTAAAATATTTCATTCAGAAAGCCGTTGGTAAACAACGTTTCAGAAAGCCAAGAATTAGCGTATGTGTACCAAGTGGTGTTACAGAAGTGGAGAAAAAAGCGGTAGAAGATGCAACATATCAAGCTGGTGCAAGAGAAGTAGCAATCATTGAAGAACCAATTGCCGCAGCAATTGGAGCAGGTATTGATATATCCAGACCATGTGGCAATATGATTGTTGATATTGGAGGAGGAACTTCTGATATTGCTGTTATCTCTCTTGGAGGAACTGTAGTTAGTACTTCCATTAAAATTGCCGGTGATGATTTTGATGAAGCAATTGTAAGATATATGCGTAAAAAACATAATCTTTTGATCGGTGAAAGAACCGCAGAAGATATTAAAATAAAGATAGGCTCCGCGTATCCTCGCCCAGAGATAGTATCCTTAGATGTCAGAGGACGTAATCTTGTTACAGGACTTCCAAAGACAATTACTGTTACATCTGAAGAAACAGAAGAAGCTTTAAGGGAAACAACTTCTCAGATTGTTGAAGCTGTTCACAGTGTACTTGAAAAGACTCCGCCTGAATTAGCTGCAGATATTGCAGATCGTGGTATCGTATTAACAGGTGGCGGTTGTTTATTATATGGATTGGAACAATTAATTGAAACAAAAACAGGTATTACTACTATGACAGCAGAAGATCCTATGACAGCAGTTGCTATCGGCACAGGAAAATTTGTTGAGTTCTTAAGTGGTAAGAGAGACTAAGGAGAGGTTTCTATGGTAAGAGGTTTATATACTGGTTACACTGGAATGGCAAATGAGCAAAAACGATTAGATATTATTAGTAATAATATTGCTAATTCTGCTACAGTTGGCTATAAGAAAGAGGGAGTAACAAATCAATCCTTTGATGATGTCTTAACTATTAAAATCCGTGATGCTTCTGAGGCATATCAGGACAAAGTCATAGGAGATATGAGTCTTGGTGTTAAAATTGGAGAAGTATATACTGATTACGGTCAAGGATCCCTTAGAGAAACTGGAAATACTTATGATTTAGCAATTGAAGGAAAAGGATTTTTTGCAGTTAATGTTGTGGATAAAGAAGGCAATGAAACAACAAAATATACCAGAGATGGTTCTTTCAAAAGAACTGCTGAAGGTTTTATTGTAGATACGAATGGAAATCATTTAAAAAGCGAAAATGGCGAATTAATGGTTCCGGTAGATGCTGCTGATGTAAGAATTGCAACGGACGGATCTGTATATGCAGATAACGTATTGATTGACAGGATTAAAATTACAGACTTTGAAGATTATTCCTATCTTAAGAAGTTCGGTGATAACATGTATGAAACAGTAGAAGGCGCAGTGGAGATGGATGGAACCGGACTGATTCATCAAGGGTTTACAGAACAATCCAATATCAATGTGGTTTCTGAGATGGTTCAAATGATATCAATTACACGTGCTTATGAAGCAAACCAAAAAGTAATTCAGACAGTAGATACTATGCTTGACCATGCAGTTAATTCTGTAGGTAAAGTTTGATGATATATTTTAGCAGATAAAGAGTATAATTGGATCATACACATAAGAGAGGGGTTTTGGATTATGATGCGTTCATTATGGACTGCTGCTTCAGGTATGATAGCACAGCAAACGAATGTAGATACAATATCTAATAATTTAGCTAATGTAAATACCAGTGGTTATAAAAGAGAAACAGTAGAATTTAAATCTTTGCTATATCAAACAATTCAAGCTGAATCCACCAATAATTTAGGGGAACCAAAACCGGTTGGTGTTCAGGTTGGCCTTGGTGTAAGAAATTCCGCAATTTCATCTCAGTTTACCCAGGGTACTTTGCAAGAAACAAAAAATGATTATGACTTTGCAATTCAAGGAAAAGGTTTCTTTATGGTACAACAACAAGATGGCAGTGTTGGTTACACTAGAAATGGTTCCTTTAATTTAGCGATTGGAAACAATGGAACCACAGTACTTGCTACTTCCAGCGGAAAAGCTGTATTAGATACGAACGGAGCACCAATTATGTTTGATGAAACATATGATACCTCTAAGATTACTATTGATGACAATGGAATCATCAGTTATCCGGATGCAAATAACAATCCACAGCCTATTGGTGTTCAGATTGGTATTGTGCAATTCAATAATCCAGCCGGTTTAGAGAAGATGTCAGAAAGTTTATATAAAGCTACTGCGGCATCAGGAGAACCCAGATTAGAGTCAGAAGATCCAAGTATTACTAGAAGTAAGATACTTAAAGGATATGTAGAAGGCTCTAATGTACAAGCTGTTGATGAAATGGTTAATTTAATTGTAGCACAAAGAGCATATGAGATGAATTCAAAAACAATTACAGCATCTGATGAGATGCTGCAGCAGGCAAACAATCTAAGGAGATAATAGATGAGTATTTCGATTGGAACAGATTCTTTATATAATGCCACTTTAAATAATTCGAATAAAACGAATAAATTAGAAAATTCATTATCAAACAAAATTGAGGATTCCACTGATGAAGAATTAATGGAAGTCTGCAAAAGTTTTGAATCTTATCTTTTAGAACAGGTTTTTAAAAAAATGGAATCTACCATTACAAAGACCGAAGAAGATGGTGAATATGTCAGTTATTTTAAGGATATGATGTATCAAAATTATGCAGAAGATGCAACTGATACACAAGGTTTTGGAATTGCTCAAATGTTATATGAATCCATGAAAAGAAATCAATAGATATTTATAAAGGGGTGTCTTAAGGAGACTCCCCTTTTTTTACACGAAGGCAAAGAGGTGAAATACAATTGGCAGAAGTACTAGAAGGGTATGTTGAGAAAATTGTATATAGAAATGCTGAGAATGGTTATACAGTCTTAAGCCTTTCTAGTGAAGATGATGATATTACTCTGGTTGGGACATTTACCTTTATTAGTGAGGGAGAATATATCCGGGCAGAAGGCAGCTATACTTCTCATCAGCTTTATGGAGAGCAGTTTTTAGTAAAAACCTATGAGGTAAAAGAACCAGAAGATTTATTCTCAATGGAGAGATATTTAGGATCAGGTGCCATTAAAGGGATTGGAGCAGCATTAGCCGCAAGAATTGTAAAAAGATTCAAAAAGGATACATTTCGTATTATTGAGGAAGAACCAGAGAGACTTGCAGAGGTAAAAGGAATCAGTGAAAAGAAAGCCAGAGAAATTGCGATTCAGTTTGATGAAAAGCGTGAAATGCGAAGTGTAATGTTATTTTTAGGTCAATATGGCATTTCAACCAATTTTGCTGTTAAAATTTATAATGAGTATGGTCCAAAACTATATGATATTATTAAAGAAAATCCATATAAACTGGCAGATGATATTAGTGGAATCGGCTTTAAATTAGCAGATGAAATAGCAGCTAAAGTAGGGATTGGTACGGACTCGGATTACCGTATCAAAGCCGGCATTCTTTATGTATTATTACAAGCCAGCAGCTCAGGTCACATTTATTTGCCGGAGAGCATATTGCTTGAAAGAACTGCAGGGCTGTTATGTATAGAGAAAGATAAAATTGATCATCACCTCATGGATATGATGATTGATAAACGAATTATATTAAAAGAGCAGGATGACCAAAAGGTGATCTACAGTTCCTTACTATATTATTTAGAACTTAATGTTGCAAGAATGTTATGCGATTTAAACATAAAATACGATTTTTCATTGCAGGAGATAGAAAAAAGATTAAATGTTTTTACACAGCAGTCAAGTATTGAATTGGATGAAATGCAGAAAACTGCCGTTGTAGAGGCGGCCCGTAATGGCTTATTAGTAATAACAGGTGGTCCCGGTACAGGTAAGACTACTACAATTAATGCTATTATAAAATTTTTTGAAACAGAAGGACTCGATATCCTGTTAGCAGCTCCAACTGGCAGAGCAGCAAAACGAATGTCAGAAACCACTGGATATGAAGCTCAGACAATACATAGACTTTTAGAATTGACAGGAGCGCCAGAAGATTCTGATTCAAGATATAATTTTGAAAGAAATGAACAAAATCCTTTAGAAGCGGATGCCATTATTATTGATGAAATGTCTATGGTGGATATTCATTTAATACATGCTTTGCTGAAAGCTGTTACAGTAGGAACAAGATTAATTCTGGTAGGAGATGTAAACCAGCTGCCATCTGTGGGACCGGGCAATGTGCTAAAAGATATTATTCGTTCTCATAATTTCAACGTAGTCATGCTCACAAAAATATTCAGGCAGGCAAGTGAAAGCGATATTATTATCAATGCCCATAAGATTAACGCAGGAGAACCCATTGCATTAGATAATAACAGTAAGGATTTTTTCTTTTTACAACGAAATGATGTAAATGTAATTATTAGTGTTCTGATTACTCTTATTAATAAAAAGCTTCCAGGTTATGTTAATGCAACTCCTTTTGACATTCAGGTTTTAACTCCAATGAGAAAAGGAGAACTGGGAGTAGAAAGATTAAATCAGGTATTGCAGCAATATTTAAATCCGTCTTCCAATGATAAAAAAGAAAAAGAATTTAGCCAGGGTATTTTCCGTGAAGGGGATAAAGTGATGCAAATAAAAAATAATTATCAGATACCTTGGGAGATAAAAAGTAAGTATGGAATTACCGTTGATGCAGGTACTGGAGTATTTAATGGAGATGCAGGCATTATTAAAGAGATAAATCTTTTTGCTGAGAATTTGACGGTAGAATTTGATGAAGGCCGGCTTGTAGAATACAGTTTTACTAATGTGGATGAATTAGAATTGGCATATGCTATAACAATACACAAATCTCAAGGCAGTGAATATCCTGCTGTGGTTATGCCAATTCTTAGTGGACCTAATATGCTGTTTAACCGGAATCTATTATATACAGCTGTAACGAGAGCAAAATCATGTGTTACCATAGTAGGTTCAAAAGATATGGTACAGCATATGATCGACAATGAAAGCGAGCAAAGACGATATTCCAGTCTGGATACTAGAATTAAAGACATAAATATGATATAATATGAACACTTAGCGAGGTATTCTCGAGCTTAGTGAGAATATATACCTATCCACTTAATAAGGTGTTTTCGAATTTAGTGGATATGGTATAATATGAACAATAAGCAGATTAGTCCATGGAACTTAGAACATTTATCATGCTTGCTTGAATAAATGTTCTAAGTTCCATGGATAAGTGCAACGAGAGCGAAAAACGAAGTTTTGAGCTGCTAATCTGCGTAAATGATTAGTCATGAAGGCAGAGCGAAAAAGGTCGTTTTTGAGCTGTTCTGCTCAAATGTTGAATCATCCAATATTGTGAAAGATTTAACATTACAAATTGTGCCATATGTTAGGTGTATTTTACAGCATTTTAGTGTATAATTAAATTATAGAATTAGAATATAGCTAAGAATAATAATTTGTATGATTTTTTAAATATGGTATATTCAAATATTTCCAAAAAAGTTTTAGGAGGAATTAGTTTTTATGAGTACGTTAGTAATTATGGCAGCAGGAATCGGAAGTCGTTTTGGAGGAGGTATTAAACAACTGGAACCAGTTGGCCCAAGTGGTGAGATTATTATGGATTATTCTATCTATGA
Source organism: Mobilisporobacter senegalensis (assembly GCF_003752155.1). Lineage (GTDB taxonomy): Bacteria > Bacillota > Clostridia > Lachnospirales > Lachnospiraceae > Mobilisporobacter > Mobilisporobacter senegalensis. Next base: position 34,479 of record NZ_RJVG01000018.1, read on the forward strand.
TGCGATTGAGGCAGGATTTGATAAAGTTGTATTTATTATACGAAAAGATTTAGAGGTAGATTTCAAGGAAATTATCGGAAATCGAATCTCCAAATACATCAATGTAGAATATGCATTCCAGGAGCTTGATGATCTTCCTGAGGGATTTGTGAAGCCTGCAGAGAGAACAAAACCATGGGGAACAGGACAAGCTATTTTAAGTTGTTTAGGGAAAGTGAAAGAGCCCTTTGCAGTTATTAATGCAGATGATTACTATGGAAAAGAAGCATTTGTTAAGGTACATGACTTCTTATCAAATAGTAAATCAAACGGTGATAAATTCAATTTCTGCATGGCAGGATTTTTGCTTGGAAATACATTAAGTGATAATGGAGTAGTTACAAGAGGCGTCTGCAATGTGAGCAAAGAAGGCATTCTACTTGGAGTAGATGAAACTCATGGAATTGAAAAAACTCCAGAAGGACCGATAGTAAAAGAAGAATCCGGCAATGTGATAAAATTAGACCCTAATAGTTCTGTATCCATGAATATGTGGGGATTTACTCCTGATTTTATTGATGAATTACGAGATAGATTTGTACAATTTTTAAAAGTAAAAGGACAAGATTTGAAGGCAGAATTTTTAGTTCCAATCATTGTGGATGATTTAATTCGAGAGAATAAAGCTCAGGTTACAGTATTAGAGACAAAAGACATCTGGTTTGGAGTAACATATAAGGAAGACAAGGATGTTGTCGTTAATTCCTTTAAAAAGTTAATTGAACAGGGTGTGTATCCAGCTAAATTATTTCATTAATTAGGAGAATTGCTTGATAAAAAAACTTTTAGACATGATATATCCAAGGCGATGCCCGATATGCGGAGATATTGTGACACCCAAAAATGAAAAAGCATGTCCGGATTGTAAGGCTTCATTACAGGTAATAAAAGAACCCAGATGCAAGAAATGCAGTAAACCGATTGAGAATGAAGAAAAGGAATATTGTTACGACTGTGAAACAAAGCATTTTCATTATAAAAAAGGATATGCATTATGGGTTTATGATAAGAGGATGAGAAAATCCATTGGAGATTTTAAATATTATAATAGAAAAGAATATGCTGATTTTTATGTTGAAGAACTTCTAAAATATTATGATATGAAGATAAAAGAGATTGGAGCAGATGCTCTGGTGCCTGTTCCAATCCATAAATCAAAGCTAAGGATAAGAGGTTATAATCAGGCTCAAATCCTGGCATTAAAAATAGGGAAAGCTTTGGATATTATAGTAATAGATGACTTGCTTATACGTGACAAAAGAACCTTGCCACAAAAAGGTTTAAATGATAAAGAAAGATTAAAAAACTTAACTCAGGCATTTTCTATAGACAAGAGTAAGATGAAAACTTATAATCATATTAACAAAGTTATATTAGTAGATGATATTTATACGACTGGTAGCACTATCGAAGCATGCGCTAATGTCTTACATCAAAATGGGGTATCGGAAGTATATTTTGTAAGCCTTTGCATTGGTAAAGGATTTTAGGAGGTTTATAATATGGATGTTAGAAATTGTAAAGATTGTGGAAAAATATTTAATTATGTAAGTGGGCCGCCACTGTGTCCATCATGCTTAAAAGAGTTAGATAAAAAGTTTGAAAAAGTGAAAGAGTACATATATGATCATCCAGGTGCAGGAGTTCAGGAAGTATCGGATGCGAATGATGTTACCACTGCCCAGATTAAGATTTGGATAAGGCAGGAAAGGTTAACTTTTGCCGATGATTCTCCGATTGGAATTGATTGTGAGATTTGTGGAGCCATAATCAAAACAGGACGATATTGTAATATGTGCAAAAGTAAGATGGTTAATAATCTTGGTGATGTATATAAGAAACCAATACCTGAAAGAAAGAAAGATCCAAGAGAGAATCCTAAGATGCGTTTTTTGGATCAAAAATAGAACAGGGGCTGTAAAAAAACGGCCATAAAGAACGGCCATAGTAACACCAGACGGTGAAGCTATGGCTGTTCTCGATTTATTTACAAGATTATATCTAA
>NZ_RJVG01000019.1 GCF_003752155.1 Mobilisporobacter senegalensis
ATTACTGAAATTCATTTTTAACTCAGCCCGGAGGCTTTGTCTTTTTAGAATTTTCAGGGTTGTTTCACTGTTTAGTTATCAATGTTCTTTGTGTTTCTTTTTTTAATCAGCTCGACTATCTTACCACGCTGCCAACTCATTGTCAACATGTTTTTTTACTTTTTGGAAGACCTACGGAGAAGGAGGGATTTGAACCCTCGCGCCGCTATTAACGACCTACTCCCTTTCCAGGGGAGCCCCTTCAACCTCTTGGGTACTTCTCCAAGTATACCAAATCGTTGATTAAATTCTATTTATTTCAACAATAAAACCACCTTGCATAATGGTGGTTTCACCGCAAACGGAGAAGGTGGGATTCGAACCCACGGTCCCTTTCGGAATCACTGGTTTTCAAGACCAGCTCCTTAAACCACTCGGACACCTCTCCAAACGTTGCTTGAACAGTATACCATCCTGCTAAGCCCTTTGTCAAGCACTTAATTTCACATTTTGAAATTAATATTTTGTAACTTTTAGACAAACTTTATTGTTTGTCTCCCTCTGCATTAGCGACTTTGTTATTGTATCACTGATCATATTCCTTGTCAATATAAATTTACGTTTTTTTTCAAACAATTTGAAAAACTTAGTCAAAGGAATTTATTTCGCTATATATCGGCTATTTTACCCCTGATCCGACAATAACATTTCACCAATCTTGATATCTTCAGGCGTGGTAATCTTAATATTCTGATAACTACCTTCAATTAATTTAATCGGATTGCCTAAGGTATACTCTAACACCATGGCATCATCCGTTACATGAATATTCTCTTCTTTCATAATTATGTCATAAGCTTTTTTTATCAATTCATACTCAAAAGCCTGGGGAGTCTGGATCATCCATACATTCTCCCTGGATGGAGTATCTGATACGAAGCCATCTTTATCCGATATCTTAATAGTATCTTTGACTGGCATACCTGCAATGCATGCTTTTGTATCTATTACATTCTTAATTATTCTATCTACAATTTCATTTGTCACAAATGGTCTGGCCCCATCATGTATTAATACATAATTGGTATTGGATATGGACACAAGAGCATTATAAACTGAATTATAACGTTCTTTTCCTCCCTCAATTATATGATTCACCTTTTTAAATTGATAGGCTTCAATAACATGTTTCCGGACATATTCTATCTCTCCTGAACCAACCACCAGAATAATATCATCCACTATACTATCCTCAAATGTCCTTAAAGAATAATATAAAACCGGTTTATCTTTAAGCATAAGATATTGTTTTGCTATCTTACTATTCATTCTTTTCCCTTGTCCAGCCGCTAAAACAACCGCAGTAATTTTATCTTTTCCCATATCTATAACCTTTATTCTTTCTTATCTTTGTCCTATTTTTAAATTAGGAACTGCATTTAGATCTAAATCTGCCCTTGCACCTTTTATAAATTCATAATAAGCAGCCACACCAATCATTGCTGCATTGTCTGTACAATATATTGGAGAAGGATAATAAAGTTCGATCTTATTTTTCTTACATTCTCTAAGCATTCCCTCTCTTAAAGAACCATTTGATGCAACTCCGCCCGCAAGAGCTACCTTCTTCATTCCATATTCTTTTGCTGCAAGAATTGTTTTTGAAGTCAATACATCAACAACGGCTTCCTGAAAAGAAGCAGCAATATCTGCATTATTTATCTCTATATCCTTCATTTTGCATGAATTGATATGGTTTAATACAGCTGATTTAAGTCCGCTAAAACTAAAATCATAAGGTGCTCCTTCTATATTAGCCCTGGGGAATTTTATTGCTTTACTGTTTCCTTCCTTTGCCAGTCGATCTATTTTAGGACCTCCGGGATAACCAAGACCGATTGCTCTTGCTACTTTGTCAAAAGCTTCTCCTGCTGCATCATCTCTTGTTCTGCCAATAATTTTATATTCTCCATAATCATTTACAAGGACTAAATGAGTATGTCCTCCTGACACGATCAAACATAAAAAAGGGGGTTCAAGCTCCCTGTTCTCAATATAGTTAGCAGAGACATGACCTTCAATGTGATGTACTCCAACTAATGGTTTCTTTGCAGCATAACTTATTGCCTTTGCCTCTGCTACTCCTACCAATAGGGCTCCAACCAGTCCAGGTCCATACGTAACTCCTATAGCATCAATGTCATCAAGAGTAACCTTGGCACTGCTAAGTGCCTCTTCAATTACCTGATTTATTTTTTCTATATGTTTTCTGGATGCTATCTCCGGAACCACGCCTCCATATAATTTGTGTAATTCGATTTGAGAAGAAATAACATTAGATAATACTTCTCTTCCGTTTTTTACAACTGCTGCTGCTGTTTCATCACAAGATGACTCTATTCCTAAAATTAATATATCTTTATTCATATTTTTCCTCCAGCCAGATAAAATCAAGTAAGAAGAAACTATATATCCCAGGAATATTTGCATTATGCAGGGATAAAATCAACAGGAGCAAAAAAGCTATTGTAATTTTATCCCCATCAAACACAAGTTTCAAGAATATATAGTTTCTCTCTTATGCTAAAAGACTTTTATCTTTTTATTCTTCAATGTCAATTTCAGGTATATTTGTCCAACCCAAAATCTTCCACTGTTTTCCTTCTTTTTTAAGTACAAAGTTCTGATATATTTCATCATGATTTTTATTCTCAGCAATGTAATAAATAGCATTTAATGATGCGTATTCTATGCCTTCTTTCTCCCATGTTACCATCTGTCCATTGCCATCTACTCTATAATCAGAAATTTTTCTTTTCTTATCTTGGTATTCCGCTATATCAGATTTAAAGCTTTGATTATGTTTCTCTTCTGGGTTATTCACTAATAACTCTGATGAATAAAGTTTTCGTATCATATCAATAAGCTGATTTACTTCATCATTATCCCATTTGCCATTATAAAGACATTTTGAAATTCTATTATACAATTTAACTACTGTAGTTGGTGATGCAGGATATTCGGCCTCTAAATCTTTGGCTAGTAACTTTTCTGCTTCTGTTTTTACTTGTGCCGTTTCTTCCTGTTTATTATTATTTAAATAGAAATATAAGCTAAATATAATTCCCATTAATACAATAAAAACAACAAAATTCTTTGAATTCCTATTTCCTAAGCCTTTCATAAGCCTACCTCCTTCCGAGTAGAAAACTTAATTATTCCTCTTTTGCAAACTCTAACGTAATACTTTTTTTATCTTTACCAGCTTTGGCATTACTAAAAATGCTTCTTACATCATTCATATAATCTTCTGGTCTGATCAGTGACGGACTATAATGTGTAAGCCACAATTCTTTCACCTGTGCTTCTTTTGCCAGATTGGCAGCTTCTTTAAATGTCATATGCTTATGATGTATGGCTTTCTCTTCCATTCCTGGTTCTCCATACATTCCTTCACACACAAACAAATCTGCATCTTTCGCATTTGCTATTATTGATGGAGTTGGTCTGGTATCAGTACAATAAGTAAGTTTAATTCCTTTTCGGGGAGGTCCAAGTACCATATCTGGAGTGTATGTTCTTCCATCTGTCTGGATTGTTTCTCCTTTTTGAAGTCTATTCCAACATTCTCTTGGAATCTGGTTCTCATTTGCTTTTTCTATCATAAATTTGCCTGCTCTTTTAATCATTAGATTATATCCATAGCAGGTAACATTATGGTTCACACGAAAGGCTTCTATAATGTATCCATTTAATTCAATTGTTTCAAATGGACCAGTAACTTCAATAAATTTCAGTTCAAAAGGTAACTCTGGTGCAATGACCCGAAGTGAATTCACAACTCGTTCTAAACCTTTTGGACCTATCATAGTCACAGGTTTTGTTCTATCTGCATTCCCCATGGATAATAAAAGTCCTGGCAATCCACTGATATGATCCCCATGATAATGGGTAAAACATATGATATCTATTGGATGAAAGCTCCATGATTTCTCTCTTATTGCTATTTGTGTTCCCTCTCCACAATCAATCAGCAGGCTGCTTCCATTATATCTTGTCATTAGGGAGGTCAACCATCTACCAGGTAGCGGCATCATTCCACTGGTTCCTAACAAACACACATCTAACATTTGTATTCCTCACTTAATCTAGTTTTGCAATGACATAAATTCATTAAAAGTATTCCCTTTCATTGCAATATATACCAATCTAATCTTATGTTACCATAGTTTTACTTTGTTATCAAGAATTCGTTTCTGTATTGGTATTTGTATGACCCTTTGCCTGGAGAAATAAGTAATGAACAGAAAAAGCGACTGGATTACCTCCAGTCGCTTATCCTGACCTTAAGGGCCAGATGTAGCATTTATAATTTATGAAAGCACTTCATTTTTATTTACTACTTTAACAGGTATTGAAAAAGTCTTAATCATTTTATCATAGCAACTCTCACAAATTCTAAAATGATGAACTTCCAGATCCTTATTAGAAAAATATCCCCACTCTTTCGCTGCTTCAAATACGTCTTCTTTGAATATCCCGTTTTCTATCTCTAGTTGTTTTCCACATACATTGCAATGACATGCTTCTGGAATAGAATTCAGTTTCTCCTGTTCCATCATAATTTATCCCTCCCGTAACTATTTGAGCAGATTACGTATCTCGTCTCTTAAGGTTATTATATATGTAATTATTCAAATAGAATAGTGGTAATTAATACAAATGGGCTATTATATTCATTTAAGACTGCTATTATACCTCGTATTTCAGCCACATTATGATTGCATCTTCTTTGGGATAATCATAAAAATTTTTGCGTATTCCTACATCTTCAAATTTCAAATTATGATAAAGTTTAATTGCAGATTGATTTGAAACACGGACTTCTAAAGTAAATGCTGTTAAATTTTTATTAAGCCCCAGTTGAATAAGTTCATGGAGCATTTGATTGCCTACATGCTTTCCCCTATATTCTTTTTTCACTGCAACGTTATTTATCTGACCTTCTCCAGCAATCCCCCACAGACCACAATATCCAATGATTTCTCCTTCTTCTTCTGCCACTAAATATAATTTCAAGTAAAGACTATTCGTATTATCTATGGCCTGTTCAAAATCTTGGTAAGTCCAAGGCTGGGCAAATGATTCTTGTTCAATTTGATAAACTTGTTCTAAATCTTTTTCTTCCATTGGTCTAATTGTCATAATATCACACCTTACTCTATGGATGAATTCATAAGTCCCTTGGTTTTTTCCTGCAATTCTCTTTCAGCTTGGGATAACCTTAGATATACAGGCTGATGATCTGCTGCCGTTTCTATTCTGCCCTCACTATAGTAGATGGCTCCAAGGGCTGCAACAGCTCCAGCTCTTTGTTTCGATAAATGAGCAGGGGCGAAATAGTGAGGCACTTTTACTTTATTCATAATCTGTTCCTTATAAACAGGTACACCATCCCCAAGAAAAATCACAGCTCTACCCAGTTGATTGATTTCTTCAATTATCTCATCAATGGAAATCGCTTTTTGTTCCTGGATCGCATGCAGCTTATCTTCATTGAACTCATATAATCCTGTATATACCTGATTTCGTTTGGCATCCATAATTGGACAAATTAATTTATCCGTTCCAAATAAATTATAGGCTATTCCATCTACAGTAGGAACGCTGATCAATGGTTTGTTTAAAGCCATACCCAATCCTTTTGCAGTGGAGGCACCTATTCTTAATCCTGTAAATGAACCTGGTCCTGCTGCTACTGCAATAGCATCAATCTCATCTAATGATAATCCAATCATTTGTACCACTTCATCAAGCATTGGTAACAGTGTCTGGGAGTGAGTCTTTTTATAATTTATAGTATATTCAGCTATCATAATATCATCTGATACAAGTGCTACAGATGCAACCAACCCGGAACTATCTATCCCTAATATTTTCATATTCATATACCTTCTTCCACTATAATACTCCGATAGTCAAATCCTTTATCTAAATCTTTTTCAATAGTAATACAGGTTACCTTTTCAGGAAGGATTTCCTCAATCAGATTTGCCCACTCTATAAGACAAACCCCTTCTCCATAAAAATATTCTTCATATCCTATCTCATCCATTTCTTCTACATCGGATATACGATATACGTCAAAATGATAAAGAGGTATTCTTCCTTCCTCATAAACCTGGATTATAGTAAATGTGGGACTATTAATTGGTTCTTCTATCTCAAGCCCATCTGCAAACCCTTGGGTAAAAACTGTTTTTCCAACACCCAGATCTCCCAGGATACAGTATATTTCGCCTTTCCCAGCTTTTTTTCCCATATCAAATCCTGTTTGATATGTATCTTTTGCACTAAAACTTTCTATTTTCATACTATTTCTCTTTCTATCCTGATAATCATATTATTCCACTAATATATTAAATCATATCCAAAAACTTCTATTAGTCAAGTTAATTATAGCAGATTTTTCATGATAAGGATAGTAGGTCCTATGATAAGAAAAACCAGTAATATTTAATATTCATATTACTGGTTTTTAATCTATTTATTTAAGCTGTATGATTTCCTTTAATAATTGGACTTAATTTCTTGTATAAAAGTATTGTAATTACTGAAACGACAATTCCTTTAATTAAATTAAATGGAGCAACTGCCAGTAAAATAAATGTTGTCATACTATTAATTGCTGGATTTACAGCTGTTCCCATAGCAATTAATCCATCTATTGGCATGTGAAACGCTACCGCATATGTTGGCAATAATAAATATGCATTCAATAAGCTACCTGTAACAATAAGTAGTAATGTTCCGGCAGTAAGACCTAATACTGCAGATTTTCTTGTTTTCTTTTTAAAATAAATCATTGAACTAGGTATCACAAGTGCACATCCAATTAAGAAATTGGCCAATTCACCAATACCTGCTGTCTCAGTTCCATCAATTAAAAGATTCGATAAAATTTTAATTAGTTCAATTAAAATACCTGCAACTGGGCCAAGGGCAAAACTTCCAATTAATACCGGCACTTCACTTAGATCAATCTTGTAAAAGCTAGGTAAAAATCCTAATGGAATTTCAAATAGCATAAGAACTACTGCAATTGCTGACAACATACCAATCATCGTTAATGATCTGATATTAAATGTGCTGCTTGATTTTTCTCTACTCTTTGTTTTTGTTATTGTTGACATATTCTCTCTCCTTTTTTTGAAGGAAAGTTCCTGGTTCGCTTTTTCACATGAAAAAGCCTCGAACGTGAAACATTCGAGGCTGATGTTATTCATTACTGATATCATAAATATATCAAAAAAGCTTTTCTTCTCTCATCCAGACTATTTACTGTCGGTTTTGGAATTTCACCAAATCAACTGCCTAAGCAGGTCACGGACTATACCGTCGGTCGGGAATTTCACCCTGCCCCGAAGAACTTCCTTATGAAATTGTTTTATTTACAATTAAATTATATAACGACAATATCATTATGTCAACTGGTTTAATCTTGTATATATTATTTAATTTTATTCCAATATCATTGTCAATTGAATTCTCTTCTTGGCAAGATCTACTGACATAACCTTCACTTCTACAACATCTCCAACACTGACCACATCCAGAGGATGTTTTACAAATTTTTTGTTGGTTAGTTGAGAGATATGCACCAATCCATCCTGATGTACCCCAATATCTACAAAAGCACCAAAGTCAATGACGTTACGAACAGTACCTTTTAGTATCATGCCTGATTCTAAATCTTTCATATCTAATACATCTGTCCTGAGAATTGGCTTAGGCATCTCATCTCTTGGATCTCTTCCTGGCTTTTCTAACTCTTTCATAATATCCTCTAATGTAATTTCACCAATACCAAGTTCTTTTGCCATTTTCTTTTTATCAATCACTTTTTTGCTCAGGTCTTTTAAATTTCCAGCTTTAATATCCTCAGTGGTATAACCTGATTTCTGTAGTAATTCTTTCGCGGCATCATAAGACTCTGGATGTACGCTGGTAGCATCGAGAGGATTTTTACCATCAGAAATCCTCATAAAACCTGCACATTGTTCATATGCCTTGGGACCTAGTTTTGCTACTTTTAATAATTGATTACGGCTTTCAAACTTACCATTCTCCTCACGATAAACTACAATATTTTTTGCAATTGCCTTAGAAACACCTGAAATATATTCTAATAAAGATGCCGAAGCCGTATTTAGATCAACACCAACTTTATTTACACTATCTTCTACTACTCCATTTAACGCTTCCGATAGTTTCTTTTGATTCATATCATGTTGATATTGTCCCACACCAATGGATTTTGGATCGATTTTAACAAGTTCAGCTAATGGATCCTGGAGCCTTCTGGCAATGGAAGCTGCACTTCTTTGTCCCACATCAAAATTAGGAAATTCTTCTGTAGCCAACTTACTGGCAGAATATACGGAAGCCCCTGCTTCATTTACAATAACATACTGAACTGGCTTATTGAGTTCTTTTAACATCTCTACTATAATCATTTCAGATTCACGTGAGGCTGTACCATTCCCAACAGATATTAATGTGATATTATATTTATTGATCAGTGCTTTTACAGTCTTTTTTGTTTCCTCCACTTTATTCTGGGGAGCGGTAGGATAAACAACTGTAGTGTCTATCACCTTACCGGTAGGATCAACAACTGCAAGTTTACATCCGGTACGAAAGGCTGGGTCCCATCCTAATACGGTTTGTCCCACAATCGGAGGCTGCATTAATAATTGTTCTAAATTTTTCCCGAATATTTTAATTGCACCATCTTCTGCTTTTTCCGTTAATTCATTGCGGATTTCTCTCTCAATGGCTGGAGCGATCAATCGTTTATAGCTGTCTTCTATAGTTGCAATCAATATATCTTTCGTATAAGGATTTTCGTTGGTGATAATTTGTTTTTCAAGATACCTTAAGATCTTTTCCTCCGGAGCAGTAATTTTTACTGTAAGAATTTTTTCATTTTCACCACGATTCAAAGCTAATACACGGTGGCCTGCAATCTTTGTAATTGGTTCTTCAAAATGATAATACATCTCAAATACAGATTCTGCTGCTTCATCTTTTGCCGTAGAAGAAATCATACCCTCTTTTGTTGTTTCTTTACGGATATAAATTCTATAGTCTGCTTCATCTGCAATTCCTTCTGCAATAATATCCATAGCTCCGGCAATGGCATCTTCAACTGTATTTACTTCTTTCTCTTCAGACAGATAAGCTTTTGCTTCCTCTTCAATAGGAATATTAGTCATCTGCAACAGAATTATATTTGCAAGCGGCTCTAATCCTTTTTCTTTTGCTATAGTTGCTCTGGTTCTTCGCTTTGGTCTATATGGACGATACAGATCCTCAACCACAACCAATGTGGTTGCCGCTAATATCTGTGCTTTTAATTCCTCTGTTAATTTCCCTTGTTCCTCAATTGTTGCTAATACCTGGTTTTTTTTATCTTCCAAATTGCGCAGATACAATAATCTTTCATGAAGATTTCTAAGGATTTCATCGTTTAATGAGCCCGTTACTTCTTTACGATACCTTGCAATAAATGGTATGGTATTCCCTTCATCTATTAATTTTACGGCTGCTTCAACTTGCTCCAGTTTTATACCCAGCTCATCTTTTAACTGTTTTAATATATCCATTTTGTTTACTCCTTTATTACCAATTTATCTGGTGGCTACTAGATATTTTAACAAAGAATCCCATTTGACGCAACTTATTTCAATTTTCTGATTCCCTAAATAGATATATCTAATTTATTGTGAACATGGTAAAATATATCCAGGATAACAATTATATTTACTTTGATTCATTAAATTTATCATTCATGAAAGGAAAATACTATGATTCAATTTAACCACTTTAATTTTAACGTATTAGCTTTAGATAGAAGTTTAGAATTTTATGATAAGGCTCTGGGTTTGACCCCTGCCAGAGAAAAAAATGCTTCTGATGGAAGTTTTAAGTTAGTCTATCTAACAGATGGAAGAACTGATTTCACTTTAGAACTTACCTATCTTACCGATAGAACCAACCCTTATAATCTGGGAGAAATGGAATATCATCTTGCTTTTGTAACAGATGAATATGATAATTTCTATAAAAAACATAAAGAGATGGATATTATCTGCTTCGAAAATCCATCCATGGGAATTTACTTCATTCAGGATCCCGATGGCTACTGGATTGAGATAGTTCCTGCAAAATAATAATTAAAGCAGGATTCTTTGTCAATTCCACGATTCATTCCTTACGTTTCCACAATTTTCTGTATCTAAAAGCTGCAAAAAGGAGCAAGGTTTGGAGTCCCCATATTACGCTCTTGACCAACTCATCCCTTACAAAAATAATCTTAATGACAAATAGGATTAACAAGAACAGAAAACTTAAAATGAATTCATTTCTGGCAAATTGGTCAGGCCTTTTGGAATCTTTCCATAACTGAGTCAATAGCTTTTTGTCCAGGAGCTTCCATAAAATATATCCTACTAAACAAGTAAGAACGCCTATTAACAAATCATAATCTCCAACGGATATACCGCCTATGATTGGCCAGATGCAAAGTGCTATCAGAAGAATAGCTATCAGTTTATACCCAAAATTTTTCATATTTACTCCTTTTATTTTAATTCGTATAAGCTATTTTGCCTTATTCTATAGCCGGCCTCGACTCACGGCTGAATAAGAATAGAACACCTCCATATAATTTTTATATGGAGGTGTTCTTCCCTAAACTTTCAAGGCAAAGTATCATATCTAGAAGTCAGCTAAACTAAAAGATTCATGCACTGCATTCATCGCTTTATCTACATGAACATCATCAATGATTACAGTTACTCTGATTTCAGAAGTTGAAATCATCTTAATATTTACTCCTACATCATATAATGCTTCGAACATCTTTGCGGCAACACCTGCATTTGACATCATACCTGCTCCGACAATAGATACCTTGGCAATAGATTCTTCCACATCGATTTTTTCACATTTTAAACTGGTCTCTCTGTGTCTTTCAAGAATCTTAACAGCTTCATCTACTTTATCACCATCTACGGTAAAGCTGATATCTTTTGTTCCATCACGACCAATAGATTGAATAATAATATCCACATTAATGTTATATTTTGCAAGGTGATTAAATAATTTAAATGCTACACCTGGTTGATCTTCTAACCCTATTACTGCAATACGCGCCGCGTTTCTATCACATGCCACTCCACTTACAAGCATCTTTTCCATCTTTACTTCCTCCTTAACTACTGTTCCTTCTGTTGTATTAAGACTTGAACGCACTACTAATTCCACACCATATTTCTTAGCCATCTCAACTGAGCGGTTATGAAGTACCCCTGCTCCTAACGTGGCAAGTTCAAGCATTTCATCATAAGTGATTTCATTTAATTTTCTGGCATTTTTAACAATTCTTGGATCTGCAGTAAATACACCATCAACATCGGTAAAGATTTCACATTTATCTGCATGAAGAGCAGCTGCAAGAGCCACTGCCGTAGTATCTGAACCTCCACGTCCTAATGTCGTATAATCGTCAAATTTATTCACACCTTGGAATCCTGTAACAATTACGATTTTTTTATTTGCCAATTCATTCTTAATCCTATCAGTGTCTATTTTCTTAAGCCTTGCATTACTATATACAGAAGTTGTATGCATAGCAACCTGAAAAGCATTAAGAGAAACAGCTGGAACTCCTAAAGAATCCATAGCCATTGCCATAAGAGCAACTGATATCTGTTCTCCAGTAGTTAAAAGCATATCCAGTTCTCTTTTTGAGGCATTTGGATTTATATCTTTTGCCTGGGCTAAGAGAACATCTGTCTGTTTACCCATAGCTGATAGTACTACTACTACTTCATTACCATTTTTATAATCTTCAATGCATCTCCTAGCCACATTAAAAATTCTTTCTTTGTCAGCAACACTTGTTCCACCGAATTTTTTAACTATTAGCATAGTTACCTCCTAAATTACTTATACAATTTACTTTTTTCAATTGTAATATTATATTATTAACTTCCCAAAAAAGAAAGCAATATTTTTATTACAGTTCAGCCATGCAGAAATTAGTGTGTAAATTGTACGTGGGTGCTTGCACACTAAGGGCAATTTACACACTAATTTCTATATGGCGCTCTGCCTAAGCGAGATGTAGCGAAGCGAAATCGAGCTCATGGCTGAACTGTGATTCATTTGATTTAGCTACTGAATTGTACATGTGCTTGCACACTAAGGGCAATTTACATACTGATTTCTATATGGCGCTCTGCCTAAGCGAGATGTAGCAAAGCGAAATCGAGCTCATGGCTGAACTGTGATTTATTTAATTCTCATTTACCTGAAATAATTTATCAATCAAGGTATACCCATTCTCTATATAATTCCCACTTAATTGGGCCTCTGACTCATTATATTGCCAGGATTTTGATAGCTTCTTTGTACTATCAAACAGCATATAAGGAACCGGATCACTTGTATGAGTTCGACACCTGATCGGGGTTGGATGATCTGGAAGTATTAACATTCGATAATCTGTCGCTGATTCATCTAATAGTTCTTTTAATACTTTAATCACTTTTTTATCAAGAGCTTCAATTGCTTCTACTTTCTTAGAAACGCTTCCTTGATGTCCCATCTCATCCGGTGCTTCTACATGGACATAGACAAAGTCATAATTATCTTCTGTTAAAACTTCATAGGCAGCTCTGGCTTTTCCCTCATAATTCGTATGTAGGGTTCCATCTGCTCCATCTACATGAACTACTTTCATTCCTGCACCAACAGCAATACCTTTTAATAAATCTACCGCAGAGATCATAGCGCCTTTTTTATTATTTTTATCTTCAAATGAATCTAAGGCCGGTTTTGTACCCGCTCCCCAGAACCATATAGAATTTGCTTTATTTAAGCCTTTCTCTTTCCGTTCTAAGTTCAAAGGATGATTATTTAATATGTTGAAACTTTTCACCATCATCTCTTTTAGTGGAGCTTCTTTGGGAAGATAGTTACCTATAACCTGACCCAGAATATCATGAGGTGGTTTTAAATCAACCACTTCTCCATTATCCCATATAGTAAGATGTCTATAACTTGTTCCAAGATAATATTTATAAATATCTGTTTCTAATTCTTCTCGAACCGCCTCAAGAAGTATCTTAGCGTCCTCAGTAGAAATCTCACTTGAACTATGATCAAGAATTTTTCTCTCTTCATAGACATTTTCTTCTTCTGATAGAGTTACTATATTACATCTTAAAGCTACATCTGTAGATTTCATATTTACACCGATGCTCAAAGCCTCTAGTGGCGACCTTCCGGTATAATATTTCTTGGGATCATATCCTAGAACAGCTAGATTTGCAGTATCACTTCCAGGGCTCATTCCTTCCGGAATTGTATGTACCAGACCAATTTCTGATTCTAGTGCAAGTTCATCCATAGTTGCCGTTTTAGCATATTCCAAAGGAGTTTTATCCCCCAGTTCTCCAATAGGTTCATCTGCCATCCCATCCCCTAATACTATTACGTATTTCATTGTCATATATCCTTTCCAATTGTCTTCATTACTATATCCTGCTCATAACAAGACTATAATTGATATTTATAATCCTGTTAAAAAGCAACACGTATCATTCCTATAATATTATTAAGCTTTTCTGCTTTCTCTTTATATTCACCTTCAGTTATCAAAGGTGTAATAAATGCGTACTCACCACTGACATCTTCTGCTTTCACCCTGGTAACTTCACCGAATAGCTCTTTTACCAGTAATTCATTCTCAGTTTCATCTCCCGAAAGACGAACCAAGAATTTTGTATTATATTCTTTTATATCAGATAATCTAAGCTTCTTACTGCTCCATATTGTCATAATATTCGTTCCTACGTGTTTTGCAGCATCTACAACGTCTGCCACAACTGCACTTGCGGTAGGTAATTTACCTGCGCCTCTTCCGTAAAACATAACATCACCAAGTACATTACCTTTTACAAAAATTGCATTGAAAACATCATTTACACTATATAAAGGATGTTCACTATTGATCAACATTGGAGCTACCATTGCAAATACTTTATCCCCATTTTTCTTGCTGGTTCCCAGTATCTTAATACTTGCATTAAGTGCTTTTGCATATTTTATATCAGCATCTGTAATCTTAGTGATCCCTTCCGTATAAATATCTTCATAGTCCACTTGCATTCCATATGCCAAAGAAGTCAAAATTGCTATCTTACGACAAGCATCATAACCTTCTATATCTGCTTCCGGATTACGTTCTGCATAACCTCGCTCTTGTGCCTCTTTAAGGACTTCATTAAACTCTAATCCCTCATTAGTCATCTTGGTTAAGATATAGTTTGTAGTACCATTGAGGATACCTGTAATTTCCTGAATCTCATCTGCAGTAAGTGATTGGTTTAGTGGTCTGATAATAGGAATACCGCCGCCTACACTTGCTTCGAACAAGAAATTAACCTTTTTTTCTTTTGCCAGAGCTAATAATTCTGCTCCATGCTTAGCCACTAGTTCCTTATTAGATGTGCAGACACTCTTTCCTTTCTCAAGCGCTTCTTTTACAAAAGAATAAGCTGGATTTACTCCACCCATAACTTCCACAATAATCTGCACCTCTGGATCATTTACTATTGTATTATAATCATGTACAATTAATTCTTGGACCGGATCACCTGGGAAGTCTCTTAAATCTAAAACATATTTTACTTTAATTTCTTTATTGGCTCTTTCATTAATACTTTCACCATTTTTATTTAGAACTTCAATTACACCAGATCCCACTGTGCCATAACCTAAAACTGCTATATTTATCATCTTGTCACTCCCTAGCTAATATTTTTAAATAATGAATTCCGTCAAGTTCTTCAATTCCATCAATCATTTCCTGCAAATCTTGTGTTGTTGGTAATATTTCAACACTTATCGATAAAGAAGCAATACCATTTGCCGGAATACTTTGATGAATTGTCAAAATATTTACCTGACATTTTGCCACTTCATTTAGTACTCTGGATAATAGACCTGGTTCATCATCCATCTGCATCATAAATGTTATTGTTTTTCCTCTGGTATTATCATGAAATGGAAATATATAATCTTTATATTTATAAAATGAACTTCTACTAATTCCAACAGAATCTGTAGCTTCCTGAACTGTAATTACTTTTTCAGAATCAAGCAGACGTTTTGCTTCGACTACTTTTAAAAGTACTTCTGGTACTGCTTTTTTATTAACTATATAATACTTATCCTGTTCCCTCATAAGACCATCCTTCTTTGTATGTATGGGAAATACATTTGTTTTTCCTAGAGAGATATTAACATAATTCATTTGCCATTGCAACTCTTTTCCTAAAAAAAAAATAAAAGAGCATCCTAATTTATATTATAAGGATGCTCCTTTAAGTTATTCATAAT
Source organism: Mobilisporobacter senegalensis (assembly GCF_003752155.1). Classification (GTDB taxonomy): domain Bacteria; phylum Bacillota; class Clostridia; order Lachnospirales; family Lachnospiraceae; genus Mobilisporobacter; species Mobilisporobacter senegalensis. The sequence continues at coordinate 15,454 of NZ_RJVG01000019.1, forward strand.
TATTAAGTATTTCTTCAATATTCTTTTGCTCAGAGTCACTAAGTATTCCTTTAAGGTTCATCAAGATAATCATACGCCCGTCTATATTAGCAACTTGTCCAATATATGCTGTGTTCACTGTTTTTAAAATTCTTGGTGTTTCATTGATATTCTCCTCACTAAGTTCAGTAATTTCTTGTACTGAATCAACTTGGAAGGCTATGAGGATATCATCCATTTTGGAAATAATAAGTTTGGTATTGTCATCTACTTGTTTCTTAGGCAGTCTGAATTTTGCTCTAAGACTATAAACCGGTATTACATCTCCTCTTAGATTAATAATACCTTCAATACAATCTGGTGCATTGGGAACAGGAATGATATTTGTATATTTCTCTATTGCATTAACATACATAATATCAAGGCCGTATTCTTCTCCCTCGAGTTTAAAGATTACATGTTTTGCTTCTTCCATATTACCCTCCTTAATTGCCTCTGCTAATACTCGCCCATTTTAAATATGCATTAATAAATGGATCTATGTTCCCATCTAAAACACTCTGAGCATTACCAACTTCTTCATTTGTTCTATGATCTTTTACCATGGTATATGGCTGCAACACATAAGATCGAATTTGGTTTCCAAATCCTATCTCTTTTACCTCACCACGGATATCTGATTCTTTTTCAAGATTCTCCTGCTGTTTTAATAAATATAATTTCGCTTTCAACATTTGCATTGCCTTATCCTTATTCATATGTTGAGAACGTTCATTTTGGCATTGTACAACAATTCCTGTAGGGAAATGTGTGATTCGGATTGCTGATGATGTTTTATTAATATGCTGGCCACCTGCTCCACTGGAACGATAGGTATCAATTCGAATATCATCATCATTAATCTCAATATCTATATCATCTTCAATGTCCGGCATTACATCACAAGATACAAATGAAGTCTGCCGTTTTCCTGCTGCATTAAATGGTGAAATTCGAACCAGTCTGTGAACACCTCTCTCAGATTTTAAATATCCATAAGCATTCTCACCTGCAATTTCCATTGTAATGGACTTAATTCCTGCTTCTTCTCCATCCAGGTAATCAATGATCTGGGTTGTCAATCCCTTTTTATCTGCCCATCTTTGATACATTCTGGATAACATACTTGCCCAGTCACAGCTTTCTGTTCCTCCGGCACCTGCATGCAAAGATAGTATTGCATTATTCTTATCATATTCATCAGATAAAAGTGTTGAGATTCTAAGAGCTTCAAAATGTTCCTGAAAAAGATTAAATGCTTCTTCCACTTCTGGTATTAAAGAGGCATCATTTTCTTCATAGCCCATAGTTATTAATGTTTCCACATCTTCATATTCTCTTTTTAGCTCATCATATTTTGTTACAATATCTTTCAGGTTCTTTAACTCTTTCATAGATTCTTGAGATTTCTTAGCATCATCCCAAAAATCCGGTGCCTCCATTACCTGCTCAATCTCCTTAATCCTTAGTACTTTATTGGTGAGGTCAAAGTGAATCCCCCACTTCAGCTAATGGTTTTACATATGTTTCAAGATTGTATTTATACTGGTCTAATTCAACCATTTAACTCACCTCTTTTGCTTAAGCGTTTTTACCACAACATTGTTTGTATTTTCTACCACTGCCACATGGGCATGGATCATTTGGCTGAATCTTTCTGCCTTCACGTCTAACCGGACCTTTTGCTAAAGAATCATCTTTGTTCGTTCCTGTTACCTTGGCAACCTCTTCTCTTTCTACATTTTGTTCAATCCTAACATGCATTAACGCTCTGACTGTATCTTCACTTATTGCTTCTGTCATTTCATCAAACATTTCAAATGCCATAAATTTAAACTCTACAAGTGGATCTCTTTGTCCATAAGCCTGTAATCCAATACCCTGGCGAAGTTGATCCATATCATCAATATGGTCCATCCACTTTCTATCGATTACTTTTAATAAAATAACACGCTCGATTTCTCTAAGTTGTTCAATTTCAGGGAATTCAGCTTCTTTTGCTTCATATAACTTCACAGCATCTTCTTTTAATTGCTGCATTAAAGTGTTCTTTTTTAAATCTTTCACATCTTCAAGCATAATTGGTTTTAGAGGTATAATTGGTATTAATAAATTATTTAATTCTACCAAATCCCATTCTTCCGGACCTTGTTCGTCGCTAATTGAAGTATTAACACAATGTTCTACGTTATCCGTAATCATTTTATAGATTGCATCTCTCATGCTGACACCATCTAAAACTTTACGTCTTTCAGCATAAATAATTTCACGTTGTTCATTATTTACCTGGTCATATTCTAATAAATTCTTTCTTATTCCAAAGTTATTATTTTCAATCTTTTGTTGGGCCTTTTCAATTGCATTAGACAACATCTTATGTTCAATCTGTTCTCCGTCTGGCATTCCTAAAGAATTAAAAATGCTCATGAGACGCTCAGAACCAAAGAGTCTCATCAAATCATCTTCAAGAGAGATAAAAAATCTTGATTCACCTGGATCGCCCTGACGTCCTGCGCGACCACGTAACTGATTATCAATACGTCTTGATTCATGTCGTTCAGTACCTATAATTTTGAGGCCACCAGCTTCAAGAACACCTTCACCCAATTTAATATCGGTACCACGTCCTGCCATATTAGTTGCAATAGTAACTGCACCAAATTGCCCTGCATCTGCAATGATTTCAGCTTCTAGTTCATGGAATTTTGCATTTAAAACTTTATGCTGAATTCCTTTTCTCTTTAATAAGTCACTTACTTCCTCTGATGCTTCAATGGTAATAGTACCAACAAGAACTGGCTGCCCTTTTTGATGAGATTCAATAATCTCATTGATCACTGCATTTAATTTTTCTCTCTTTGTTTTATAAACAGCATCCTGGCGGTCAATTCTTTGTATTGGAACATTTGTAGGCACTACAATAACATCCATGCCATAGATATCTCTAAATTCTTTTTCTTCTGTAAGTGCTGTACCTGTCATACCACTCTTCTTGCCATATTTGTTAAAGAAGTTTTGGAATGTAATTGTTGCAAGAGTTTTACTTTCTCTTTTTACTTTCACCTTTTCTTTCGCTTCAATTGCCTGATGAAGGCCATCAGAATAACGTCTGCCAGGCATAATACGACCGGTAAACTCATCAACGATTAACACTTCATCCTCTTTTACTACATAATCCTTATCCCTGAACATTAAATTATGGGCACGTAATGCCAGTATAATATTATGCTGAATTTCTAAGTTTTCAGGGTCTGCTAAGTTTTCTATATGGAAGAATTCTTCCACCTTCTTAACACCTTCTGCAGTTAAATTCAAATTCTTATCTTTTTCATTAACTACAAAGTCTCCTGTTTCTTCTATTTCTTCTTTCATCAATGCAGCCATCTTAGTCAGTTCTGCACTTTCTTTTCCTTTTACTAACTGGCGCGCTAAGATATCACATGCCTCATATAATTTTGTGGACTTTCCACTTTGTCCAGAAATAATTAACGGCGTTCTTGCTTCATCGATTAATACGGAGTCAACTTCATCGATAATTGCATAATGTAAATCTCTTAAAACAAGTTGTTCTTTATAGATAACCATATTATCTCTTAGATAATCAAATCCTAATTCGTTGTTAGTAGCATATGTGATATCACATGCATATGCTTCTTGTCTTTCATCATGATCTAATCCATTTAAAATAACTCCAACTTTTAACCCTAAGAATTCATGAATCTGACCCATCCACTCAGCATCACGTTTTGCCAGGTAATCATTAACAGTTACAATATGAACGCCTTTACCTTCCAGAGCATTCAAATAAGCTGGAAGTGTAGAAACTAAAGTTTTACCTTCACCAGTACGCATTTCTGTAATTCTACCTTGATGGAGAATTACACCACCAATTAATTGGACACGATAATGTCTCATTCCTAATGTTCTTTTTGCTGCTTCTCTAACAACAGCATATGATTCTACTAAAAGATCATCCAGAGTTTCACCATTTTTTAATCTATTTTTAAATTCAGTCGTTTTATTCTTAAGTTCTTCATCAGATAGCTTTTCCATAGTTGGTTCTAATGCTTCGATTTTATCAACAATTGGATAAATCATTTTTAGTTCTCTTTCACTATGTGTACCAAATACCTTATCTAAAAATCCCATATTTTCACTCCTGTGTTCTTTACATTCTTTACAGATAATATCATTATGAAAGGATTATTCCCTCCAAGTTTAGTCTAAATACTATTGTAACATTAGAATCTATACTATTCAACATTTTTTTATTATACACCAAATAATTGGAAATTCAAGCAAACTTAAAAATTTAATAAAGTTCAATTAAAATTTATATACGGTTTAAACCATATCCAAATTTGGGGTAAATGTATCTAAAAACATAGCTAGTTGTCATCAGATAAAAAAGATATTTTCAATAGAAAAAGGGTTGTCTCATATAGAGACAACCCCATCTATTCCACTAATTAAAATTCTGGTTCAATCAATCCGTAAGTATTTCCTTTACGTTTATATACTACATTAACTTCATCAGATTCTGCATTACGGAATACATAGAAGTTATGTCCTAATAATTCCATCTGTACACAAGCTTCCTCTGGGTCCATAGGCTTCATTGCAAATCTTTTTGTTCTTATAATGTTAATCTTATCATCTTCATTATAATCATCATCTACGAAGGCTTGATTTAAATTTGCAGAAGCTTGTTTTGATTGAATTAATTTATTTTTATATTTTCTTAATTGACGTTCAATGATTTCTTCAACTAAATCTATTGATACATACATATCATTACTTTCTTGTTCTGCTCTTACTATATTTCCTTTCATTGGAATTGTTATTTCAATTTTTTGTCTTTCTTTTTCAACACTAAGTGTTACATGAATCTCTGTTTCAGGAGTAAAATATCTTTCCAACTTACCAATCTTCTCATGAATAGCTGACTTCAGACCTTCTGTCACATCAATGTTTTTGCCGCTAATTATATAACGCATAATGTCCAACTCCTTTTTCTTGTTGTTACCATAATTATATCATAATATTAAATTATTTCAAGACTTCACCATAATTTATCAAAAATTTTTATTATATAACACTTCTCGACAAGCTTTTCTGTAATTTCAGTATTTTTCTACATATTATTTGACAATTATAAAGTCAAGTCCCAAATCACATAAATTTAGCTATTTTTAGCTTTTTATCACAAACTACAAAACAAATATTCGAACTTGACAATATTTATTCAGATGAAAAAAATAACAGCTTTTGTGGATAATGTGGATAACTCAGTGTATAACTTACTTGTCCCATAAAATAAGCATTTTCTATTGTGGATAGTTTTTACGGTTATCAACATGCAAAATATACCAGGTTTTTGACATTAAATTAAATCCTTAAACCTTTGTGCACTTTGTACAAATCAACACTTTTATCCTAAATATTTGGTATGTTTTTCAAATTTTTTTAAAGTCAAATTTAACGTCATTTTCTTTAATTATCTAAAAATTATGACAACTATAAACATCAAAATTTGAAAGAACCCGCTTTTATAAATTGGTAATTTTTCACAATATTAAAATGTGATATATTGCAATTTGAGTTGAAAAATTATTCATAGACCAATATGAAAAAAGATATAGTTATCCACAAAACAATTATCAATACTTTTTAATCTTCAGTAAAGTTAGGGAACTTTCCTGTATATTAAAAAAGCTTTATTATATTCTTATTTCATGAATATAATAAAGCTAATTTTCACATATTAATTAATAACTCTTCTTGCCATATATGGTGATCTGTAATTCACTTTTGATACTTTGATACCTGTACGTGGACTGCTTGCATGAACAACCTGTCCACCACCAATATATAATGCAACATGATTAACGCTTCCTGAACTTCCCGTATAGAATACTAAATCACCAGCTCTTAAGGAACCTAAGTCAACTTTTTTACCTGCACCCGCTGCCTGAGATCTTGAATCTCTAGGAATGCTGTAACCATAGCTGCGATATACTGCTTGAGTAAAGCCGGAACAATCTGTTCCATTCGTTAAACTTGTACCACCATAAACATATGGGTTGCCAACAAACTTTAATGCATAACTGGCAATTTCAGAACCTGAGCCTGATCCTTTAGGATCATCAGCAATTGTTACACTCTTACCAGTATTACTTGGCTTATTAGAGCTATTATTTCTTGAGCTTGTATTACTTTTTGAACTGCTTGTATTATTTGACCTTGATTGATTCTGTAATCTTTGTAATTGCTCTTGTTCTGCTTTTCTAGCAGCTTCTTCTCTCTCTAATTGTTCCTGCTCTTCTTTAATGGATATTGCTTTTTTAAATTCTACATCGATATTGACAAAATCTTTTGAAACATATCCCTTAAGGCTATCTTCTTCATTATCATCAATGGAAATCTTAACCCATTTATCATACTCTTTAATGACTTCATATACTTCGCCTTCTGGTATCATTGTAAGACACTCAGATTCTATGCTCTTTGCTTTTCTAACTTTTAATGTAGTTGTATTTACTGTTGCTAATTTAGTAGCGTATTTATCAACCAATTCTTCTGCGTCAAAACCGATTGCTAAAAATTCGGAATTAATGTAGCCAGTTACTTTACCGGATTTGATTTTAACCCATTCTCCATCTCTTTTAATAATTGTTGCAGCAGACCCTTTGTATAATTTGCCAAGCACTTTACTATCTGTATTTGCTTCCTTACGTATGTTGACATAATTATCCGCAATGGAAATACCAGTGTTATCATATTGGGAAGTCTCTTCCACCTTCTCTTCTACTTGTTCTTCCACTACAATCTCTTTTGCTGCCGCTTCTTCTTCAACTACCGGTACTTCAAATGTAGTCGCTTCCTCTGTTATTCCGGTATTTAGAGATAAAGCATTTAAGGTATTAACTTCAGCATCCGTTTGAACATTCACACTTGCTAAAGTTGTATCATTGTTTGCGTTATAAAATTTATCAAGAGAAACTGCAATTCCAGCAATTCCTTTTTCAGTGCTAAGTGAAACTGCGTCTACGATATTAAAATCAACTGTTAAAAATGCAGTAATTGTTGCTGCCAGACACATGGTTGTCTTTATACGCTTAGAGTAAATCATGTTTTCCCTCCGTATCGTAACTTCTACATAAATTGTTACAAAAGTATTAAAATATTCTTGTTTTATTATAACAAAATATATAAAAATTGTCAATAAAGGTTTACGAGCTTATCCAAATAATTAATAATTTTTTAAATTATAGAGGCTCTGCTAATATTGAACAGTAAGGATTTAGATATATTTCAACGATAATATACAGATTTTAGAAATATTAATTTTCATTTAAATATTTTTCTACAGCTGTAATGGCATTTGCACCATCTGCCGCTGCAGTAATAATCTGTCTTAATCCTTTAGTACGGATATCTCCTGCCGCAAACACACCTTTTACATTTGTTTCACAATCTTCACCTGCAATAATATAACCAGAAGAGTCTGTTGCTACAAATTCTTTATATACATCAGAACTTGGCATGTTTCCAATGGCAATGAATGCACCTTCTATATTAAGGGCTCTTTTTTCTTCCGTTTTCAGGTTCCTGATAGTAATAGATTCAACTGCTTCTGTTCCTCTAATTTCTTCTACAACACTGTCCCATATAATCTCAACATTTTCCATGGATTTAAGTTTTAACTGCAAACTTTTTGCCGCCCTGAATTCATCTCTTCTATGAATTACATATACCTTATGGCATAATCTTGCTAAAAAGATTGCATCTTCCACTGCTACATCCCCGCCTCCAACAACAGCTACATCTTTGTTTCGAAAGAAAGCGCCGTCGCAAGTAGCACAATAGGATACTCCCATTCCAGAGAATTTCTCTTCTCCTTCTGCTCCCAGTTTCTTATAAACAGCTCCTGTGGAAACAATTATGGTTTTTGACTTATAGGTGTCTCCATTATCTAACGTTATAGTTTTTACTGCACCTTCCACATCAAAACTTTGCACATCACCCGTCACGAAATTAACACCCTGATTATCACAGTGTTTCCGGAATCTATCCGCCAATTCAAATCCGCTGATACCTGGCACCCCCGGATAATTATCTACCTCATACGTGTTAATAATCTGTCCTCCGCTGATGGGATTTTTTTCGATAATTATGAAATTAAGATCAGCCCTGCTTGCATAAATACCTGCTGCAAGTCCTGCCGGTCCGGAACCAACAATAATTAAATCATATATCTTTTCCATACACTTACCTCTTTCCTATATCTTTATTTCTACATTTCATTATTTCTTTCCATATTTATTTATGATACAGCAACATTATACCATATCCACTAAATTCGAGAACACCTCATTAAGTGGTTAGGTATATATTCTCACTAAGCTCGAAAATACCTTGCTAAGTGTTCATATTATACCATATCCACTAAATTCGAAAACACCTCATTAAGTGGTTAGGTATATATTCTCACTAAGCTCGAAAATACCTTGCTAAGTGTTCATATTATACCATATTAATTATATAAAAATACATTCTAACCTTTTGATGAGATGATATAAAGTACAACTTCATATCATTCATTTAAATATTGGATTTTAAAAATAGAGGTATATTCACAAATTGTATCATTAAAGAACTAATCTTAACATTACAAATTTAAATACACCTCATATTATTTTTTGACTAATGCTTATTTTTACTATTCTTTATAATATTTCACCCAAAAACATAAATACCAGGCAAATTGCTATGCCAATAATCAAAGAGAGAGTAATCAGTCTGCTATTTTTTGACTCAGAAGCATCATAAGAATATGTTTCTTCATCTGATTCTATTTCTGTCAACCGTTCTCCCCGAAAAATCGCCTTAATATGTTCTATCCTATTGGAATTCTTCGCTATAGCAAGTAAAATAACTGCCGCAAAAATGGTTGTTATCAAAACAATCGGCCATAGGGATGAAATTGATACTAACAGTTCTGTCCTTGTATAGTGCGTATTCAAACTATCCGCTAAATCTCTGGCATATTCCGGGTCAATCTCTTTTAACATATCCTGCAATTTTGGAATCATATAAACATTAAATACGGAAGTTCCATTAATAACAAAGTGCATAATCATAGAAGAGAAGATGGAATCTGTGGCTTCAATAAGAATCACAAATATTATACCCATTACAAAGGCATAAAAGAATTGGTTAAAATTCATGTGCAACAGTGCAAATAGTAATGCACTTAGCAGCATACCATTTATAACATTTACCTTCCTATATTCATTGTAAAAAATCCCCCTATAAACAGTTTCTTCAAAAATACAGGGTATAAGTGCAATAGAAAAAAGACTTATATACAAAGGATTTTCATTAATAATAACTTCTACAGTATTTTGTATATTATTTTTTACAAAGAGCATTGAAATTAAATTGATTAATGTCATTAACGGAATGGACAGATAAGAAAATATAATAATCAATAAAATATTTGAAATTTTTAACTTATGAAACCGTATTGTTTTATGCAGATCAAATTTATTGCTTATGATATATACAAGAGCAGGTATTATGAGCAATACCTGAGATGTTAATAATGTGTATACCATATTTTTCGTAATTAAATAAATATATGATGTAAAGAAAGACCCGAAGATAGATATTAATACTGTTATACAGTATATAATATTAATCTTTTTAATTTTATTCATAAATATTTGCTCCAATCCACAGATTATTCCCCAAGATCATATGGCACTTTTCTAAGGAATACATTAAGCCATTCCTGCTCTTTTCTTTCAGGTCTAATATCATTTGTTTTAAATATCTCAATAATCTCTAAGTTTTCATGAGAAGCAATTAATTCTCTCATCATTCTGGTCTTATATTCTGTATAATATATTCCATCTTTCACACCGGAATATTCCCCATATTTAAAAGACATATATAATACCCCATGGGGTTTTAGACTATCTGTGATTTTATCTAAAATAGAATCCATATCAGTTCTTGTTATATGCACTAAAGACGCACAAGCCCAGACTCCATCAAACACTTCTTTAAAATCCATGTCTTCATAAGTCATACATAATACATCTTGGCCAATATGTATTTGTGCTAATTCACATAGTTCCTTTGCGCCGTCTATAGAAGTTACATCATAACCTTTTTCAATGAAATATAAACTATCTCTTCCCGATCCACATCCTAAGTCAAGTACAGTTGAGCTCTCTGGAAGCAATTCAATAAATTGCTCCAAAATCTCTGTCATATCAAGATCTACTGTATTCTCATAATAAACACCTGCATGCCTATTATAATAGTCTGTCTGGTCCACAATAATCCCCCTGTTCAAATTCAACATTCATTCTTAAACTACTGGTTTTTAATTAACATTTATATTATAGCAAATATTTAGTTACATGGCTATAAAAAATATTCATCAAAAAAATCCCACGGCAATTGCAGCGGGATTCTTTATCTACTAAATTTAAATTAACCACGAATCATAAATTCCATAAGTTTTTCTACGTCTTCCGGTTCGTAAGCAATAATTTCAAGATTATCAATTGTACCATCAGAAAAAACTTTTGCTAAAGATACATATTGTGTAAGCTTAGATTTTAAATTTAATCTATCACCCTCTTGTGATACAAGTTCTACTGTCCCTTTGCAAGAATCAATAATGCTAAAAAATTTCTCTATATCTGTAATATTGTTAAATTTCATATTCATATCCTCCTTATTATGCATTTTTTATATCTTAAATATAAATCCTATTTCATAAAATGTCAACGGATATTTACTAGAATAACTTGTCCTTATATAAGACAGTAGTGGTTTTTATTGATAAGTGAAAAAACGAAGTTTTTTGCTACTTATTTTCCTTAAATATGGTATAATGGTTGAATCGATATGACAACCATGGAGAAAGGAGTCTTAAAATGTACAGTTTTAACAGCAGAGTAAGATATAGCGAAGTTAATAAAGACAAAAAATTGGATTTAACTTCTATTATAAATTATTTTCAGGATTGCAGTACTTTTCAATCAGAAGACATTGGAATGGGATTGTCCTATCTGGAAAACAGGAATAGAATATGGCTTTTAAATGGATGGCAAATTCAAGTGAATCGATACCCATCTCTTGGAGAAACTATAACCACAGGAACATGGGCCTATGATTTTAAAAGTATGTATGGATATCGTAATTTTATTATAAAAGATTCCAATAATGAAATTTGTGCTGCTGCAAATTCCATTTGGGTATTATTAGACACACTAACTCACCGGCCTGTACGGATTACTGACGACGATATTGGTCGATACTATATGGAAGAGAAGTACGATATGGAGTATGCTCCTCGCAAAATTCCGATTCCAGAGAATTTAAAAAATTATGATAGTTTTACAGTTGTCAGATCAAATATAGATACAAATAATCATGTTAATAATGGGCAGTATATTAAAATGGCTGAAGAGTATCTGCCACTGGGATTTAAAATCAGGCAGTTAAGAGCAGAATATCGTATGTCTGCAGTTTTAGGTGACACAATAGTACCAATGGTGAGTGAGAAAAAAAATCTATGCTCCGTGGTACTTGCCGATACCAATGGCAACCCATACACAATTATTGAATTTGAAAGATGAGGTATAAAATATGATAAAACTTGGTGAAATTCAGATATTGAAAGTTGTAAAAACAACTGACTTTGGAGTATATTTAAATGATCCCAATGGATTAGAAACAGATAAAGTATTACTGCCAAAAAACCAAGTAGATCCCGGGACCAAACCAGGGGATGAGATCGAAGTATTTATCTATCGGGATTCCGAAGACAGATTAATTGCTACTACTACGCATCCTACTCTGACTTTAGGCAAAGTGGCTATGTTAAAAGTTATTGAAGTTGGTAATATTGGAGCTTTCCTGGATTGGGGACTGGCGAAAGATTTATTATTGCCGTTTAAAGAGCAGACCCAAAGAGTTCATACTGGAGATGATATTCTCGTAAGTTTATACATTGATAAAAGTAATCGCTTATGTGCCACTATGAAGATTTATAGTTACCTAAACCAGACATCTCCCTATAGTAAAGATGATAAGGTAATTGGAACTGTTTATGAATTAAGTGATGAATTTGGTGCTTTTGTAGCTGTGGATAACATTTACTCAGCTCTTATATCAAAAAAAGAATTGTATCGTGAAGTAAAACCAGGAGACAGCGTTGAAGCCAGAGTAATAAATGTCAGAGAGGACGGCAAACTTGATCTTAGTATAAGAGAAAAATCCTATATACAGATGGATATTGATTCCCAAACAATATTAGGTAAGTTAGAAGCAAATGGAGGACATTTGAATTTTAATGATAAATCTGATCCTGAAAAAATCAAACAAGAATTCAATCTTAGTAAGAATGCATTCAAACGCGCTACAGGCCGTCTGTTAAAAGAAGGAAAGGTTATCCTGACAGAAGATGGAATGAATCTTATAGATTAAAATAAGAAAGTATTTCAAAAGTAAAATAACTTCTATAAAGGGGCTGTAAAAAAACTCCCCTAAAAGAAAAATCGCTGTAGGCATAGAGCTTACAGCGATTTTTTGATATAATTAGTTATGCGATTAACTA
>NZ_RJVG01000020.1 GCF_003752155.1 Mobilisporobacter senegalensis
TCTTTCTTATAGTGAGGATTTATCATACCATATAAATATATAAATGGGACATAATTAAAAATGGTATATAAGGACTTTATCAAAAATCAATCAGAATATAGAACAAATAATTAATAATTTCCTTGACAAAAAATCCCTTTATGGTATAATGTCAAAAGAATATAAAGAAAGAGAGGTAAAAATAATGATTAAATTTAATATGAAAAAACCAAACAATATTTTGAATTTATTATGTAAGTTTACCTCAATTATGCAAAAATAGCTGTATTTATAATATCTGTTTTTTGTTGATGAATTTTCATCACTAACCCCAAAGAACAATAATATAAGTAACATAATTGCCGTGGTAAAATTACCACGGCTTAATTTTTGCCTTTTTGAGGGGAAAAGAGGTTAAGACATGAAGAAAATTACTAGTTATATATTACGATATTGGTATGCATACCTATTTGCAATCCTATGTATGGTAATTAGTATATCACTTGATATGCTGTCACCACAGATTACCAGACGTATTATAGATGACGTTATAATAGGGGGAAACAATTCCCTATTAACTAAATTACTAATAGGAATATTATTTGTAGGCGTTGGCAGATGTATCTTTCAATATCTGAAAGAATATACTTTTGATATTGTAAGTACAAAGATTACATGTGAAATGCGTAAAAATTTATTTAATCACATTCAAAGTCTATCCATTCGCTTTTTTGATAAAAATAATACTGGTGAATTAATGGCCCGTGTGAAGGATGATATTGATAACATTTGGAGATCTCTGGGCTTCATCGGTATGTTAATGATTGAAGTCACCATACATACGACTATTGTAATCTATTGTATGTACCGTATTAGTCCAAAGCTATCATTAATACCATTGATTGCAATGCCTTTAGTCGCTATTATGGCAATTTTTATGGAACGGAAACTTGGTAAAGTTTATGAAGAAATTAGTGAGGAAAATGCACTCCTTAATACAGTTGCAGAAGAAAACTTAGCCGGAGTACGTACTGTAAAAGCATTTGCAAGAGAAAAATTTGAGATAAAGAAGTTTTTATCCCACAACAAAAAATACTATGATCTAAATATGCAACAGGCAAAAATATTAACCAAAAATCAGCCAAATATTCAGTTTATTACAAAACTACTGCCTATTTCTATTATTATATTTGGCGGTTATCTGGTTATGAAAGAGGAAATCACCTTGGGTTCTCTTGGAGCATTCGTAGAATATTCTATGAATATTGTCTGGCCCATGGAAATGTTAGGATGGCTGACCAATGATTTTTCTTCTGCAGTCGCATCAAGTAAAAAATTACATAAGATTTATAACGAATCTTCTGAAATTATAGAAAAAGAGAATGCTATTTCTCTTTCAGAAGTTCAAGGTGAAATCATATTTGATCATGTTACTTTCAAGCATGGTGATAATGAAATTCTCAGTGATATTAATTTCCACCTGAATGCAGGTAAAACCCTTGGTATTATGGGGGCAACCGGAAGTGGAAAAACATCTATCATCAGCTTGCTGCAACGTTTTTATGATGCTGATGATGGTAACATTATTCTGGATGGGAACAATATTAAAGAAATAAATTTAAAAGATCTTAGAAGTAATATTTCTTTGGTAATGCAGGACAATTTTTTATTTTCAGATACCATTATTGAAAATATTAAATTAGGAAAAAAAGAATATGTAGACCATGATACCGTTATTTCTGCTGCTGGAAATGCCATGGCAAGGGATTTTATAGAACGTATGGAAAAGCAATATGATACCATAATTGGAGAGCGTGGTGTCGGCTTATCCGGAGGACAAAAACAAAGAATCAGCATTGCCAGAGCATTAGCTAAAAAAACTCCTATTCTTATAATGGATGACTCCACATCTGCACTTGATACTGAAACGGAGCATATGATACAAAAATCCTTAGAGGATTTATCCGGTACGACCAAAATAATCATTGCTCATAGAATCTCTGCAGTAAAGCAGGCGGATGAAATCATCGTATTAGACGAAGGAAAAATAGCAGAACGAGGAACTCACGAATCTCTTCTTTCAAAAAAAGGATTATACTATAAAACCTACATTGCACAATATAAAGAGTTTATGAAGGAGGGAAGTCTATGTCTGTAAATTCATTTAAAGTTGATGAAAAAGTATCTGTCACTTCCAAGACTAGTACGCTACTTAGATTATACAGATATCTTTTATCCTATCGATTAAAGATTATTGGAGTTCTATTGATCATGGGAGTTACCGTAACAATATCTTTAATTAATCCTCTCCTTTTGGAGGAAGCAATTGATAATTATATTGCAAACAGAAATATACCCGGTCTATTAAAGCTTGGTGCTTTTGGCCTCATAATCAATGCTTTATTTGTAATACTTGTGAAATTAAGAATGTATATTATGTCAAAAATATCGAACCAGGTCTTACTAACAATTAGGCAGGAATTATACACTCATATTCAAAAGTTAAGCTTTCAATTTTTTGACAGCCGACCTACAGGCAAAGTATTAGCGAGAATTATTGGGGATGTAAATTCACTAAAAGATGTATTAAGTAATAGTGTAACCACTTTAATTCCTGATTTTATCACCATTTGCTGTGTAGTACTGATTATGGTGGTAAAAAATTATAAATTAGCTTTTGCTGCTTTAATAAGCCTGCCACTAATGATGTTTGGGATGTGGTTTATTCAGACCAGATCCCATCTGCGCTGGCAGATACATCGTAAAAAAAGCTCTAATTTAAATGCATTTGTTCATGAAGACTTATCAGGAATTCGAATTATACAAAGTTTCACCGCAGAGGATGAAACCAGTGCAACTTTTGATACCCTTTTAAAAGAACATGAAGATTCATTTGTAAAAGCGGTTAAGCTTAATGATGCTCTTGGTCCAATTATAGATCTATGCTGGGGGATTGGGACTGTTTCATTATATTTTACAGGTGTCAGTTTACTTGGACATGAAAATGTCTCCGTTGGAACACTCATTGCCTTTGGTACCTATATTTCTATGTTCTGGAGTCCGGTACTGAATTTAAGTAATTTTTATAATCAATTAATCACCAATATTTCCGGAGCCGAGAGAATTTTTGAGATTATGGATACCAAGCCAGACCTTTTAGATGCCCAAAATGTAATATCGCTCCCTGAAATTGAAGGGGAGATTCGATTTGAAAATGTATCTTTCTCCTATGATGAAGATACTTTAGTGTTAAATGATGTGAGCTTTCATGTAGAACCAGGAGAAACCATTGCTTTAGTTGGACCGACAGGAGCAGGAAAAACCACTATAGTAAATTTAATTAGTCGTTTTTACGATATCCAATCTGGCAATATATATGTAGATGGATATAATCTAAAAGATGTTTCCATAGAAAGTTTAAGGCAGCAAATGGGTATTATGACACAGGATAACTTTTTGTTTTCCGGAACAGTAAAGGAAAATATACGATATGGTAAACTAGATGCGACAGATGAAGAAATCATATCTGCTGCCAAGGCTGTGAATGCTCATGATTTTATTATGAAATTAGAAAAAGGCTATGATACTGAATTAAAGGAGCGTGGTAATGGTCTGTCCATCGGTCAAAAACAACTGCTGGCATTTGCCAGGACTATGGTTTCTATGCCTAAGATTTTAATTCTGGATGAAGCCACTTCAAGTATAGATACTCATACAGAACTTCTTGTACAGGAGGGAATTGAAAATCTTTTAAAAGGCAGAACTTCTTTTGTTATTGCACACAGATTATCTACCATTGAAAAAGCAGACCGAATCTTTGTAATTGATGATGGAGGAATTAAAGAGCAAGGTAATTCTAAATCATTATTAGCTCAAAAAGGAATGTATTATAATTTATATATGGCACAATTCAATAGTTGATATAAGATTTCAATTAAAAAAATATATATAGAAACTATAAATTTTATTAATTTATGTTATTACAAGATAAATCATATGTTTTTATCAATCTACGTAAATAAAAGAATTTATAGTTTCTTTTTAATTTAAAATCTTTTTAATTGAATTCTAATGTAAATCTATTGAAAAACATTCTAAGAACTAATAAAATGTTCTTAGAATATGCAAAAAAGGAGATGGTATTATGGCGAAGATTCTTATTGTTGAAGATGAAACTAAAATTGCACGCTTTGTAGAATTGGAATTAAAATACGAAGGATACGAAGTGGAGATAGCTTCTGACGGAAGAATTGGATTGGAAAAAGCACTTAAAGATGAAATAGACCTTATTGTTCTGGATATAATGCTTCCAGGATTAAGCGGCATTGAAGTTTGCAGACGTATCAGGCAGGAAGGTAATCAGGTTCCGATTATCATGTTGACTGCCAAAGATGATGTTACAGACAAAGTTGCAGGTCTGGATATGGGTGCAGATGATTATATGACCAAACCATTTGCAATTGAAGAACTTCTTGCAAGAATCCGTGTTGCCTTAAATCGCCATAGTAAAAATAATTCATCAGTAAAATCAGATGTATTATCCATCGGTAAATTGAAGTTAAATCTTACAAGCCATAGTGCTTACTATGGAGAGGAAGAATTATCATTTACCAAAAAAGAATATGAACTACTGGAATATTTAATCCGCAATAAAAATATTGCGTTATCAAGAGAACAGCTTCTTAATAATGTGTGGGAATATGAATATATGGGTGATACTAATGTGGTAGATGTGTATATTCGCTATCTCCGCCAAAAGATTGACGACCGCTATGGAATTCATTTAATCAGCACAGTTCGAGGGGTAGGTTATATTATAAAAGATGAATCATAAAATAATCGAGCTAATAAGACAAATATTAATAAAAACAATATTACCTCTTCGCAAAAAAAGAGAGGAGTTCTTAAGTAATTTCCGTTTCTCCATTGTTTTTCGCATATCATTAAATTACTTTCGTCTCCTGATTTTTTATGGCGCTTTATTTATGGTATTGTTCTCCTTATTATTTTTAGGTATGGAAACAAATCATTATCTGAGTATAGGAGACAATTTAGTGAAAGGACTTACAGCCAGTCACCCACAATTGGAAGATACCTTAGACTCTTATGGTGATAAAAACCATACAATCAATCCTTATAAAGATCAGGGTCTTAATTTGCGGATTACGAACTTACAGACAAAAGAACTTTTATATAATGATATAGATTTTGATATTACTGATAAAAAGTCTTTCTTTCATCATATTTTTTATGACAAGGGTAAAAGTACAAACGGTCTGATTTTTTATACCACTAGAACTTATGAAATTAATGAAAATAATTATAATGTGTATTTTCAATTTAATTTAACAGAGAACAGCATGGACTTAATGCACTTATTACCAGGAATGATACTCATTTATTTATTTATTGTATATTTGATTCTTCATTCTGGTAAAAAGGGCAATGCTAAGTTGTTTTCAATTATGAAAACCATGTCTGCTACTGCTAATCGTTTAACCGTGAATAATCTTCATAGTGAAAGACTTAACGTTGCCGGAACCAAAAGCGAATTAAAAGATCTTGCCATTACTATTAATGGAATGCTGGACCGGATTGAAACATCCTACGAAAGCCAGAAGCAGTTTGTGTCTGATGCATCCCATGAGCTTCGGACCCCCATCTCCGTTATTCAGGGTTATGCCAATCTTTTAAACCGCTGGGGTAAAAAAGATGAAACTGTTATGGAAGAGGCAATTGAAGCAATACAAATAGAATCCAAAGAGATGCAGGACTTAGTAGAAAAGTTATTATTTTTATCCAGGCATGATAAAAAGACGCTTAAACTGAAAAAGGCGAAATTTAACATGTGCGAAATTGTTGAAGACATGGTGAAAGAAACAAAACTAGTCATAACTAATCGCATTATTCGTAGCTCAAAATTGGAAGATGTAATAGTGTATGGAGATAAGCAGGCATTAAAACAGGCCATACGTGTATTCATTGATAATGCTGTAAAATATACAAAAGATAATGATGTGATTCAAATATCCTGCGAGAACCAGGATGGTGATTGTGTAATTACAGTTTCGGATACTGGAATCGGAATGACCAGGAAAGATATTGATAATATATTCGAGAGATTCTATCGCTCTGATCATGTACGTAATGAAAAAATCAGTGGTAATGGCCTTGGTCTGTCCATTGCCAAGCTGATTATATTAAAACATACGGGAAGAATTAAAGTGCGATCCCAATATACCAAAGGCTCTACGTTTATCATAACGATTCCTAAACGAATATATTAGAAAAAGGGCTTTTGCAAAATATAAAGTTTCTTCTTTGTATATAGAATCTATATTTTTGCAAAACCCTTTTTCTAAATTAACCATAAATATTTTTCAACAGCTTCTAATATTTATATTATATATATTATTCGCCAAATACAGCAATATAATCTTTTTGGAATTTCTCAATACCTTGATCTGTTAACGGATGTTTTGTCATTGTTTCAATTACACCATAAGGTACGGTTGCAATATCTGCACCTGCCAGTGCACAGTCAATTACATGAATTGGGTTACGTACACTTGCTGCAATAATTTCAGTTTCTAATCCATAAATATCAAAAACCTCTGAAATTGTTCTAATTAAATCTATACCTGGCATAGATATATCATCAAGACGGCCTAAGAACGGAGATACATAAGTAGCGCCTGCTCTTGCTGCTAATAATGCCTGAGCAGCTGAAAAGATTAAAGTTACATTTGTCTTAATTCCTTCTCCCGAAAGTACTTTCGTAGCTTTTAGACCTTCAACTGTCATAGGAATTTTAACTACCATATTAGGGTGAATCTTAGCAATTTCTCTGCCTTCTGCTATCATGCTTTCAGCATCTACTGTAGTTGCCTTAACTTCACCACTGATTGGACCATCAACGATGGAAGCAATTTCTGCGATTACTTCATTAAAATTTCTACCTTCTTTCGCAATGAGAGATGGATTCGTAGTAACCCCACAAATAACCCCCATATCATTCGCTTTTTTAATATCCTCTACATTTGCAGTATCAATAAAAAACTTCATTTCGTCTTCCTCCTATTGTTTTCTATAAATATTCCCTTATTATTCCGGGCTTATTATTTTATTTAACTATAACTTTTCTTAAACATCTTGTCCATCACTTTTATCATTTTTTTCATCTTCAACATTAGAAGAATTCTCGTTCTCATCCGTTAAAGAATTCTCATCTTTGGATTCCTGTTCATTAGACTCCTGACTACTTCCATTCTTTTCTTCTTTACTTAATTTCATCCAGGATATAGTAGATGTAACAAGTATTACTACACCTGCAATACTAAAAATAATTATAAAAATAATATTGAATAATATATCCTTTTCTTCTAATTTTCCAAATTCCTTAATTAAAGAAAAAACGATATATAAAAGATATGCTCCTGCTACCATACGAAGTGATAGAGATGCTTTAGGATTATACTCTCTTTTATTCTGCTTCATAAATCTCCTTTCCTATGATCCAGTAATATAGTTCATAGAAAACTATAATATGCGCCTATGAGATTTTAGGTTTTATGAACCATAAACAATATTTCTATAGTATAATATAACATATCCACTAAATTAGAAAACATTTATTAAGTGGGTAGATATATATTCTCACTAAGCTGGAAAATACCTCGCCAAGTGTTCATATTATACCACAAAGTATGTATTATTAAAATATAAATCATGTGTACTTTTTTAATGTATTAATACTTAAAATATTCCAGAGGATAAACATCCCTGTTTTTAATATTTTTATCTTTACCAAAACTTATACAAATACCAGGGTGAAAATAAAATTAATTTATACTTTCACCCTGGTCCCTCTATTCCTTATAGTAACTTATCTTCTAACACTGATCCTAAATCTACTTCTCTATCTTTTTCATTCAATAACATTATGGTGGATATCACTATAATAATTAATGAAACCATACCCATTCCAATCATTAAAATTTTCATAGGCAGTATATTTTCTGTTAAAATATTCTCTAAAAACACTCCACTTAAATTAAATATTATATGTAACAGAATTGCTCCGTAAATAGAACCTGTTTTAATACAAACCATACCTAAAAATAGCCCAAGAACAAACGCATAAATACCTTGAATCACATTCATATGATATACTCCAAAAAGAATTGCTTGTATTATATTTGCAGCAAAGAGCGGCATTACTTTTCTACATTTTTCTAAAATGACTCCCCTGCAAATAAGTTCTTCTGAGATAGGAGCTATCACAACAATCAGCAACATAGATATAATGGAATCTCCATATCCAAGTTGCTTCATTATCTCATTATAGTTCTCAAACCATTCTGGTTTAATTGACCCTACAATATTTAATACTACAGATATTCCACTATTAAGTGCAATTCCAAGGAGAATAATAAATAAAACTTTTTTTCCGGTTAATACTTCCTTTATTTTTAGTTTTTCTCTACCAACTAAGATTTTTCTATACCATAATCCAAATACGACCCCGCAAACAATTGCCGATATTGCCGTAATAAATAAATAAGCGCTAGAATTCATTAGTCCATCCAGTGAATTGGCGATGACATTTATATCCATCTCTCCACTAGTAGCCGCCAATCTTATCCCCTGAAATATACCAAATATAATTATACTTATAGATGCTACAATGATTTGAATCCCTATGGCACAAATTAATGGTAAAACACATGTTAAAAATTGTCCTATTTTCTTCATTCTTTCTCCCTTAACTGGTTGCTTATTTTCTCTGATTAATTAAGATATTTTTAGATTAGAATTCTTCATGAAAAAGTTTCTTCATTAATTGACCAAGATTATCTCCGTCCTTATTATATCGGATAAAAACCATTTTCTTTTTACCGGAAGGAGTAATCTCTATAATCTCGTTCTCTTCTTCATTCCTGACTTCAAATTCCTGAATCTGATTCCTGGAAAACTTTTCGGTATACAATTTATCTGGCAGTCCACCCCAGGTTGTATACCAATAAGCTTCAATATAAAGATTATCTTTTGTTAAACTTATTATAAAATCATCTGCAATTCTTCCTGTGGCCGAACTTAAAAAAAGATTCGATATAAAGTTAACGGCTACTGTAGATTTCTTAATTTCTTTGTGTGATTTAATACTACATAATATAAGCTCATTTTTCAATTCACTATCCATACACAAACACCCTTTCCTAATTATCCCTCTGATATATGACAAAACCTTAATAATACTGTAACCCTATTTTTTACAATAGTCAATAATACTATCATTAAGAATTGATTAGAAAATAATTTAATGATAAAAATAAGAGAACTCCCATAATTTTATCATTATTATGAAAATTCTCTTATTTATTTTCTGCATATTTAATCTTTATATTTCATTCAATAATCTATAATACGCTCTTTACTGCTTTCACTACATTTTCTGTAGTAAATCCAAACTTCTTAAATAATTGATCTGCCGGAGCACTTGCACCAAATCCTTTCATGGTTACATATGCGCCATCAAGACCAACATAATTACCCCATCCAAAATCAATCGCTGCTTCTACTGCAACTCTTGCTCTTACTGCTTTTGGAAGAACACTTTCTTTATATTCAGCAGATTGTTGTTCAAATACATCGATAGATGGAAGGCTTACCACTCTCACATCAATACCTTCTTTTGCTAATTCTGCTTTTGCGTTGATACCAAGTTCAACTTCAGAACCGGTTGCTAAGATAATCGCATCTGGAACTTCTTTTATGGAATCTTCAATAACATATCCACCTTTTAAAGTACCTTCTTTATTAGAACCTGCAAGTTGAGGAAGATTTTGTCTTGTTAATACAAGTGCTGTTGGGTGATCAAGGGATGTTACTGCATGATACCAGGCTGCAATTGTTTCTGTAGCATCTGCTGGGCGGTATGCAACAAAATTTGGCATCGCGCGAAGCATTGCTAATTGTTCAATTGGTTCATGAGTAGGTCCATCTTCACCAACACCAATACTATCATGAGTTAATACATAAGTTAATGGAAGACCCATTAGCGCAGATAGACGTGCCATAGGTTTCACATAATCGCTAAATACGAAGAAAGTAGATACATATGCTCTAAGTCCACCATGTAATGCAAGACCATTTCCGATAGCTGCCATAGCAAGCTCTCTTACCCCAAAGTGTAAATTACGTCCTGCATAATCATCTACAGAGAAATCCCCTTCTCCATTCATATATGTCTTGGTAGAAGGTGCCAGATCTGCAGATCCTCCAATAAATCCAGGAATATAGTCTTTTAATCTATTAATAACCATTCCAGATAAGTTTCTAGTAGCTTCTGGTTTATTATCAAATGCCCAGAACTCTTCCTTTTGGATAAGATCTTTTGCAATATTTTCATTATGATATTGATCCCAAAGCTCTTTCATCTCTGGAAAAGCTTTTGCATAATCAGCGAATAATTGAGCCCATTCTGCTTCTACATCTGCATTCTTCTTAGCAATTGCTTTAAAGTTATCATATACATCTTCTGCTACTTCAAATGGTTCATGAGATTCCCAAGCCAGATTTTCTCTTAATGCTTTTACATTGTCTGCACCAAGAGGTTCCCCATGTGCACTTGCTTTTCCTTCTTTTGCAGGACATCCATGTCCAATCTTAGTCTTTACTGTGATTAAAGTAGGTCTTGTTTTATCTGCTTTTGCTTCTTCAATTGCTTTTCCAATAGCAATTAAATCATTACCATCTTCTACAACTAAAGTCTGGAAACCAAATGCTTCAAAACGTTTTTCTACATTTTCTCTAAAGGCAATGTCAGTATCACCTTCAATTGAAATTTTATTTGAATCATATAAAACAATTAATTTATTTAAGCCTAATGTTCCTGCCAGAGAAAAAGCTTCTGAGGAAATACCCTCCATCATACAACCATCTCCACCTAGAACAAATGTGTAATGATCAACAATAGGATAATTATCTTTATTAAACTTTGCTGCAAGATGAGCCTCTGCCATTGCCATACCAACTGCCATTGCCATACCTGCACCAAGTGGACCAGTTGTAGCTTCAATACCTACAGTGTGCTTATATTCAGGGTGTCCTGGAGTCAAAGAATCTAGTTGACGAAATTGTGCAAGATCTTCTACTGATAGATTTCCATATCCAAATAGATGAAGTAAAGAATATAATAAAGCTGAACCATGTCCTCCAGATAGAACGAATCTGTCTCTGTTCTCCCACTTTGGATTAGCTGGATTGTGATTCATGTGTTTAGCCCATAATTCATATGCCATCGCTGCGGACCCAAGTGGTAATCCTGGATGTCCTGAATTTGCTTTTTGCACTGTGTCTGCCGATAAAATTCTTATGGCGTTCACTGACTTAATGTCAATATTACTCATTGCATCTTCCTCCTAATATGTCCTTCATGTTAATTGTTATAAGAATCAATTTATTAAAACCGATTCCCTTAAGAAATTTAAATATTATATTACGCAGATCAGAAGTGGGGAACGACTTTTTTGCGCTTATACTATATCTGCATTTTCGCAAATCAGGAGCTCTAAAACGACCTTTTTTCGCTCATGCTGCACTTTGGCAGATTAGGAGCTCTAAAACGACCTTTTTCGCTCATGCTGCACTTTGGCAGATTAGGAGCTCTAAAACTGCGTTTTCTCGCTCACGTTGCACTTATCCATAAAAGCCATGTTATTTTCTCGTGCAAGCACGGAAAATCCCCTGTCTTTTATGGACTAATCTGCTTATCGTGTACATTATACCTTATTTTATATATTTTGGCTATTTATATATATATTTATTTTTTGTTATCTATAAAAAAATAATCCTATATGCAGCTTGCAATAATCCATTAAAATCATCCTATATTTCTAATTCAATTGGGCAATGGTCGCTGCCCAATATATCTGCATGTATTATGCTGTCCTTTATTTTATCCTTTATTCTCTCTGAAACTAAGAAATAATCAATACGCCATCCAACATTTTTCTCTCTGGCTTTAAACATATATGACCACCAGGTATATGCATCTGTTTTATCAGGATATAAATGTCTGAAAGAATCTGTAAATCCACTGGCTAACAATTCCGTCATCTTTTCTCTTTCTTCGTCAGAGAACCCTGCATTTCCAACATTGGATTTTGGGTTCTTAAGATCTATTTCCTGATGAGCAACATTCAAATCTCCACAGATTATAACTGGTTTCTTCTCATCCAGCTTTAATAAATAATTTCTGATCTCTATTTCCCAATCCATACGGTAATCGATTCTCTCAAGTCCACGTTTTGCATTTGGAGTATAAACAGTGACCAGATAATAATCTTCAAATTCTAAAGTTATTACACGGCCCTCATCATCGTATTTACTTCGAGGAACCTCTTTCTTATCATAGAAGAGATTTGGGATTCCTTCCTCATTTGTTATATTTTCTATTTCTGAAAATTTGATTGATTCTTCAAAGTTAAATGCGACTGATATCGGCCTTACCTTAGTGAATATGGCAGTTCCGGAATATCCTTTCTTCACTGCACTATTCCAAAATTGATAGTATCCTGTGAATTCTTTCTCCATTTGTTCTGGTTGCATTTTCGTTTCCTGTAAGCAGAACATATCTGCATCTATATTCGTAAAAAAGTCTTCAAATCCTTTTGTCAAACAAGCACGTAGTCCATTTACATTCCATGAAATTAATTTCATTGGGTTACCTCTCTTTCTTATAGTTATCTATTCTAATCATTTATCTGATATCTTTTTGGACAATAACCATTATATAATATCATCGGATTATTTACAAATAAGATTAAAGATTGAGGTAATTATTTAATTATGATTAAAATACATTGCAGTATATCATCACCCACTCCTAATAAAGAAATAACCCTCAAATATTCAATATTTGAGGGTGCTTCTTTATTTAAGAAAATATTTTATATCACTATACATTAACATTGTTTAATTATTTACTTTACCATCACATCCACATACTTTAATGCGATTCTTTACCAATTGCTTTATATTCTCGCCTCCTACAGCGAAGTATTTCTTAGGATCATATGTATCCGGAATGTCATCTAATACTTTCTTTACTCCATTACTAAAAGCAATTCTTAATTCTGTTGCAAAATTGACTTTGCAGATACCTCGTTTGATACATTCTTTAATTACCTCATCAGATAACCCGGATGCACCATGGAGTACTAATGGGATATCTACATTATTGCGTATCTGTGATAAACGCTCCAAGTCTATTTTAGGCTCCCCCGTATAAATACCATGTGCAGTTCCAATAGCAACTGCTAAAGAAGTAACACCGGTTCTATTTACGAATTCTGCTGCCTCTTTGGGATCTGTTAAACCACCTCTTCCTCCATCCAAATCATCTTCTTTTCCGCCGACTTTTCCAAGTTCAGCTTCTACAGGAATGCCTGAAGGTCTACATGAGTCTGCAACTGACTTTGTCAGGCTGATATTTTGTTCATATGGATTATGGGATCCATCTATCATTATGGATGTATAACCAGTCCGTAAAGCCTGCATTGCTAAGTCAAAACTATCCCCATGATCCAAATGAATTGCCACCGGAATGTCTACACTCTCTGCGGCTACTTTTACATTTTCATAGAAATATTTCAAACTTGCATATTTCACTGTGGAAGGTGTTGTCTGCATAATAACAGGTGCTCTTAATTCACTCGCAGCTGCCACTACAGCCATTACCATTTCCATATTCTCTACATTGAAAGCACCAATAGCATAACCACCTTTTTGTGCATCCAGTAGCATTTTTTTTGTTGTAACTAATGCCATGTATGTTCCTCTTTTCTTATTACATGATTATAGTTTTATACTCTTATCTGACAGGGGGTTCAGGTGTGTTCAAGACACACCTGAATTAAGTTTTATATGGTTAAATACCATCTTCATCAACAACTTCTTGTATGCTATTGCTAAAATGGAATACACTAATACCATCCATTCCTGCCTGAACTACATTTTCTGCCATATCCTCTACCATACATCCTTCTCTATCCAGCATGGCAGTTATTATCATTGCCAAATTGGTACCGGCGATAACTTCTATCTTGCAATTCGTTAATTCCTTCTTAAGGACTACTGCATTATTATATGGAGAGCCTCCTGCTAAATCAGTTAATATAACCACTTCTTCTCCCAATTGCTCAATTGCATTAATTAGCTTTTCTTTAAGAGTATCTGTGCTGTCTTCTTCTAGAAAATCAACATCAATTACTTTCTCTTGAACGCCCAGGATTAATCTTGCACTGCTTAGATTCCCAGAGGCAAAATTACCATGACCTGCTACAATGATTCCAATCATGTAAATACCTCCTGCTAATTATTGTAATCATGCAATATAACACCTTTTACAACTCTATTAACAGTTCCATCCGGATTAGGATTATCCGGAGTATTACCAACTAGAATAGAGTTAAATAATCCGAGCATCTGTCCATATAATGCATAATTTAAACATGCATATACTTCAGGGACAACAGTTCCTTTCATGGTTAAGTATTTATCACAGATATCAGCAAGCTTATTGTCATCAAGGTAGCTCATAACCGCAATTTTTTGTTCACCTACATCATTATGTATTTCTTTGATTAAATCATAGATATACAAATTGGTATAATCGTCCAATGAGTTTAATACAATAATCAATGTACTATCATTAATAAATGTCTTTGGTCCATGTCGAAAAGCCAATATAGCTTCCTGCATTGTTGCAATCTTACCATTCGTTAATTCCAGGTTTTTTAATGCTAATTCACTTGCCAGTTCCCTAAAACATCCGGAACCTAAATATATGATTCTCTTTGGCTTACTCTCTGCAAGCAGTTTTACGTTCTGCCATTCATTCTTAAGAATCTCTGTCCCTTGATGAGCGATTATCTCTACGATTTTCTTATTCTCTTTTATATGTTCAATATCAAAGAATAGCAACCCGGTTAAAAACATACAGGAGAAAGAACTTGTCATTGCAAATGCCAGATCATTGGTTTCTTCCGGCAGGAGGATCACAAAGTTTTCTTCATGTTCCGATGCCATTTTTGCTAAATTTCCATCTTTGTTGCAAGTTATAACTAAATGAGTAATATTTTTTATATTATTCTGGCATATTTGAAATGCTCCAATACTTTCCGGACTGTTGCCTGATCTTGCAAAAGATACTAAAATCGTTTTGGTATCTTCTTCGAGAATATCCATTGGATTTGATACTATATCCGTTGTTGCAATTGACTCAACCCTTGCATTCACAATCCGATTAATATGTGGACAAATGGTATTACCTACATGATAAGAGCTTCCTGCGCCCGTAAATATAATTCTTGTATCCTTATCCACCTTATTTTTTAAAAATTCTACAATCTTATCTTGCAGCTCTTCTACGATCCGAACAGTCTCCATCCATAATCTCGGTTGTTGATCGATCTCAGTTGCTGTGTGGATAGCACCAAGCTTCTCCAGTTCTTCTTTACTATATCCAAATATCATAAAATCCTTGTATGATGTATTTATACTGAAATACATCAATACGCTCCTTTCTCAATTTTGTTATAATTAATAGTAACACTGTGGACTTTTTATAAAACCC
>NZ_RJVG01000021.1 GCF_003752155.1 Mobilisporobacter senegalensis
CAATTAGTAGAAAGAATGAAAGACAGAGTAAAATTTGTGGAATCAAGAGATGAATTTAAAGGCGGTTTCGATAAATTACCTGCAGATGCTCTTGCAGCATTAAAGAAAGTTGTAGCAGAATTAGAATAAAATATTATAAAAGAGGGCGAAATTTTCATCTTCGCCCTCTTTTTTTATAAATTATTAGTTTTATTTTCAAAATGTTTTAAATTCTTTACTTCAAAATATCTAAGAAAATTTCTTAAAGTATACACTTAATTTTTTTAATGCTCCAATTAAAACATCTATTTCCGTGTCGTTTAAACTTTTCATTATCGTTTGGACCATATCTTCATGAAATTTTGCATGTTTTTTTAATGCTTCTAATCCAAGTTCGCTCAATGATATAAAAACAACTCTTCTGTCCTCTTGTCCCTTTTCCCTAATTACATACCCCTTGTTTACAAGACTATTCATTGCTGTTGTTAATGTCCCCACTGTAACTTTCATACTTTTTGCTATTTGAGACATTTTTTGCGGCTCTTTATCCCCGATAGCTTCAATAATATGCATGTCATTAATAGATATATTTTTAAATTTTTCTGAAATTAAGGCCTTTTGTTCTAAATCCATAATATCATTAAATAAAATCACTAATATCTCATTCAATGTATCATGCGCTTCCATGTTATCACCACCTAGTTTCTTCTTTATTTATCTTCCGTATCAAATATTATATACACATTATAAGTTATTTTTTCTATTACTTCAAGTTATAGTTACCTTTACTTCAGCTAATAAAAGCTATAGTTCAGCCACAAGCTCAATTTGGCTGACTTGTAACCTAAAAAACTATACTTACTATAATTGTACTCGCTACCACACCGGCAAATGTTGCTACCAGTGCTCCTACCAATGTATACCTTGTCTTTTTTATTTTAGCCGTCATGAAATACACTGACATTGTATAGAAAATTGTTTCTGTACAACTCATTATAATGGATGCCAATCTTCCTAAATAAGAATCTGGTCCATACTCTTTAAAAATATCTAAAAGTAAACTTGTTGCAGCGGAAGATGAAAACATCTTAATTGTGATCAATGGGACCAACTCTGACGGAAAATGAAAATAGCTTATAATGGGTTCAATAATTTTTGATAGCATATCTAAAGCACCTGATGCCCTTAAAATCCCTATTGCGACCATTAACCCTACAAGTGTAGGTAAAATATTTAATACAACTTTAAACCCATCTTTTGCTCCATCAACAAAATCATCATATATGTTTACTTTCATAAGGAGACCAAATCCAACAATATAAAAAAATACAAATGGTATTATGTAATCTGATAAATATATTATAATCTTCATATTTAACCCTCTTTAAAATTCATATTTTATTTACTCTTACTTAGTACTATCTTTCTTGCCACCAATGAGAAAATCATCCCGATAATTGTTGAAAAACAAGTTGCAATGATTGCTGCTGTTAATATTTCTGTTGGATTCACTGATCCGTATTGACTGCGATATGCAATAATATTTACCGGTATTAATTGCAAAGATGATATATTAATAATTAAAAATGTACACATATCCACACTTGCAATATCTTTATTGCTGTTTAGCTTTCTAAGCTCTTCCATAGCTTTTAATCCCATTGGTGTCGCAGCCCATCCTAATCCAAGTATATTTGCTATCATATTTGTTGTAATATATTCATTGACAATATGATCTCTTGGTATATCAGGAAATAATATTTTAATCACTGGTCTGCTTAGTTTTATTAGCCGATCTATAATTCCAGAAGTTTTAGCAATTCTCATTATCCCTGTCCACATAGACATTATTCCTAGCATCGTGATACATAGAGTCACAGCCTCTTTTGATGAATTTATGGATGCTGCACTCACTTCAGAAATTTTACCATTTAAAATTCCAAATACAATTCCAATAATAATCATAAATCCCCAAAGATAATTTAACATGTTTGTACCTTCTTTCTCCTATTTAAATTAATATATTAGGATAAATATGGTATTATTCCTTTGCAAATTGTATGTTAAAATTGTGCTATTTTTAACAATCTAAAAAATTACAAAAAAAATTCAATTTCTATTTTTTACCTGTTTTATCCTCTTTTTATGTATTTACTATTTAATTGTGAACACAGTATACACCTATGAACCTCTTATTTCCCCTGGGTTTCCTAAGAATAGTCAATTTGTTTTATAATTATTCAACGTTACCCATTTTTTTACTTTACACATTTTTGACATTTTGTTAGTAGACAAAACCTTAAAATAATGCTATTTCATCCTTATTATTTTAATTGACTTTAAAAATTCTCTATGGTATTTTTAATATGTAAATAAATTGTAAAGGAGAAAATAGTCATGAAGAGTACAGGAATAGTTAGAAAACTCGATGAGCTTGGTCGTATCACTCTTCCGATTGAATTACGAAGAACTTTGGGTGTAAGTGAAAGAGATCCATTGGAAATATTCGTAGACGAAGATAAAATTGTACTTAGAAAGTACGAACCAACAGATATTTTTAATGGCGAAAAGAATGACTTAATCGATTATTGTGGCAAAAAAGTTTCTAAACAATCAATTACGGAACTTGCAAAACTTGCTGGCATTATAGAATAATTAATGTGCTTACTTTCTCACAAACTCCCCGGTTTGTATAAAAAAGGTAGTTAAGAATATCCTTAACTACCTTTTTTATATTTATTTCTATTCTAATTCTAATAATTGTTGATAGATATCTCTTTTAGTCACACCCCGATCCGTTGCAACTGCTTTCATTGCTTCTTTTTTAGCCATTCCTTTTTTTTGATATATCTCCATATGCTCTAATAAAGAGATATCTTTCCATTTTGCCTGTTGTTCTTCTTCTATCTCCTTATGAGCTTTTCCTTCAATTACAAGAACACATTCTCCTTTTACTTCCTTTGACCTATAAAATTCAATGGCATCATTAAATGTAGTCTGAAATGCTGTTTCATACTTTTTGGTCAGTTCTCTGCATATTGTGATTTTTCGATTCCCTAATGCTTTTGCCAGCTCATCTAAAGTCTTTTTTAACCTATGAGGTGCCTCATATATAATAATGGTTCTGGTTTCATTTTTTAAACTGTCTATCACATTTTGTTTTTCTTTATTATCACTCGGTAAAAATGCTTCAAATACAAATCTCCTTGTTGATAATCCAGACAAGGTTAGTGCAGTAATACAAGCAGCTGGACCAGGTAGTGATGTTACTAAAATTCCATTCTCATATGCCATTTTTACCAGTTCTTCTCCAGGGTCCGATATACCCGGAGTACCAGCATCCGTAATAAGTGCTATATTTATACCTTCCAATAACTGTTCCACTAAATATTTTCCTTTATCATATTTATTAAATTCATGGTAACTTGTCATTGGTGTCTTGATATCAAAGTGATTTAATAGCTTTATACTATGTCTTGTATCTTCTGCCGCGATTAAATCCACTTCTTTCAATGTATTTATTACTCGAAATGTAATATCATCCAGATTTCCGATGGGTGTCGCACATAAATATAGTTTTCCAGACATTATTTTCTCCTTGTATTCTTTCCTGATTTCTTAATGTGTGTAATTAATATCCATAGATATCATATATTTCATCTGTATATACACCTGGCTCTTTATATACAATTAAAGGTGCATCAATGGTAACTCTGGGTTTTGCTCCCTTCATTGCCTCTATTAACACCATATTAGGCTCTTTATTAATGTATGGATGAACAAAACACATATGTTTTGGTTCTAATTTATATTTTTCCATTATAACAATAATTTCAGCCAAACGGAATGGTCGATGTACCATATAGAAACGTCCATTTGTTTTTAGAATTTTGGAACTTTCTCTTATGACATCTTCGAGGGAGCATAATAATTCATGTCTGGCTATGGCCTTCTCCTTATTTGGATTCACTAGTCCGTGATTATCTGTCATATACGGAGGATTGGTTGTAATAACATCAAAGGAAGCCGCTCCAAAAATCTTAGAGGCTTCCTTAATGTCACCAATAATAATATCAATTTTATCCTGCAAGTTATTAAGTTCCACACTTCTTTTTGCCATGAAAGCGCTTTCCTCTTGGATTTCTAATGCGCTAAAGTGTTTACCTTTTGTCTTTGCCTCAAGAAGTATAGGTATAATCCCCGTTCCTGTTCCTAAATCAAGTGCAGTTTCACCTTCTTTAACTCTAGCAAAACCAGAAAGTAAAACTGCATCCATACCAAAACAAAATTTTTTAGTATTTTGAATTATTTTATAATGATTCCGATGAAGGTCATCTATTCTTTCATTTTCTAATAATTTATTCATCATCTAATAATGACTTTCCTTCCTTCTTTTCCAATAATTCAAGTGCTTTCAATTCTTCATCTATTGCTATTTTTTCTTTCTTTTTCTTTGGTTTGAATTTTAACTCTTCTACTTTATACTCTCTAACTTCTTTTTCATCATTTGCAAGAGTCACAATTACTTTTACTAATTGCTTTATAACACTTACACTTTGTACTTCCCCTTTTAAATTATCGACAGTCGTAACATAATCTCCTACATTTGGTAACCTGCTGTTAAGTTCTTCATAAGCTTCTTCTTCGTTCTTTAAACAACACATTAATCTACCACAAACACCAGATATTTTTGTTGGATTTAATGAAAGATTTTGTTCTTTCGCCATCTTTATGGAAACTGGTGCAAATTCAGATAAATGGGTATTGCAACATAAAGGTCTCCCGCAAATTCCAATTCCACCAACAATTTTAGTTTCATCTCTTACACCAATTTGCCTTAATTCTATTCTTGTCTTAAACACTGCTGCAAGGTCTTTTACTAATTCTCTAAAATCAATTCTTCCATCTGCTGTAAAGTAAAACAATACTTTATTATTATCAAAAGTATATTCTGCATCAATTAATTTCATATCAAGGTTATGCTTTCTTATTTTTTCCAAGCAGATTTTAAATGCATCTTCTTCTTTTATTTTATTGTTTCGTTGCAAATCATGATCTTCTTTTGTTGCAATACGGATTACTGGTTTTAGTGGTTGTATCACCCTGTCTTCTTCAACATCTCTAGGTCCTAACACAACATTTCCAAACTCTATTCCTCTTGCTGTTTCTACAATTACACTATCTCCTTGATTTATTTCCAAACCTGTAGGATCAAAAAAATATACTTTGCCTGCCTGTCTAAATCTTACTCCAATTACATTAATCATTCGCGTTCTCCTTCAGCGTAAGCAGCATTAACTCTATCGCTATATCAAAGTTAACATTCGCCTTTAACCTTATTTTTGCTTTATCAATTGCATTGATTATGTTTTCAATTCCTTCATAATCTCTCATGCTTGCTTGATTTGATATATATTTATATTCTTCCTTAAAAAGAAGTAAATTAGGATTCTTAGTCACTTTGAACATTAATATGTCACGGTACCAAAGCATGATCAAGTCCAAATAATCATTAATTTCAAGCTTATTAACAGAAATACTCTTAATAGCATCTATAATCTCATAGAATTCCATTTCTTCTATATATCTTAATAAATGTAATACTTCCTCTTTTATCTTTAAAAATTCTTCTGATGAAGCATATTTTATTGCTTTTCCTACATTACCCTGACAAAAAGAAGCACTTAGCTCAGCCATATAATCTGGTATCTTGTATTCCGTCATTAAATAATCCTTTATCATATCCGTACGGACCGGTTTAAGATTCAGTGTCACACATCTGGAAAGAATCGTAGGTAATAATTGATTTAAATTATCTGTTAATAATATAATAATACCATATACAGGAGGCTCTTCTATTGTTTTAAGAATTGCATTCTGTGCCTGTTCCGTCATTTTGTCGGCATCATCAACAATATATATTTTATATTGGCTGCTATATGGTTTTATCCCGATATCATTGTTAACTTGTTCTCTTATATCATCTACACCAATGCTTATCTTTTCGTGAGTAATATATTTAATATCCGGGTGATTACCTGAATCTGCTTGCAAACAAGAAGTACAAGTCCCGCAAGAATCTGTATCATCTTCCTGGTGACACTGTAAGGCCTTTGCAAATATATTTGCCAAAAGCTTCTTTCCTGTACCTTCTTCACCATTTAATATATAAGCATGAGATACTTTTTTATATTTAATGGCATTTTGCATATGTTCTATTACTTGTTCATGTCCTATAACATTTTTAAAGTCCATAATAATAGCACCCTTTCCTTTGTATATTACTATAAAGGATATTTATTTCTTTTGTGGTATTAACTCAAAAGAAGATATATTCTATCTAGTATCATCTATTTAACGATTAAGTAAATATATCTAATAGCAAACCCCTAATCTCATCAATTTTATTTAATATAGTTAAATGATCTTTTTCATCTTTGATCAATTCAGTCGCCAGCTCATCTAAGTTCTTATCGATTAAACGGATAATTCCTATTACTCTATGTCTGCCCCGTTTATCAAGAAAATTTTCTCTGCTAAATTTATGAGAACGATTCACTACTTCATTCATAAATTCTTTTATCAAACCACGGTATTTTTTCATATCTCTGACATCCATATGTTTTGATAATTTCTTTCCTTGTTGAACTATATCTTCCATTAAGAAATTAAGCCTTGCTTGAAGCTCATTTTCTTCAATATTACTTATTAATGTAAATTTAAAGGAACCATCTGAATCCTGGATTGGTTGCTTTGGATCAACTTGGTTTATTGGTTGTATTTGATTTATCTTTAGATCCATTTTTACACCTCCTGAATAATTCCTTTCATTTTATCTTTATAACCCAAGGTTAGTTTTATTTATAATAATAATATACTACATAACTGGCAGATTAGGAGCTTGAAAACTTCGTTTTTTCGCTCACGTTGCACTTATCCATGAATCTCAGAACATTTATTCAAGCAAGCTTGATAAATGCCCTGATCTCCATGGACTAATATGCTTATCGTGTACATTATATCATAATTTACTAATGTCATCAATAATATGCTGGAGGCAGATATTGATATCAATATTATTATATCTTTTTCCTATTTCTAAAACTTTAATATTTTCCTCGGAAAAGTCTTCTTCATCAGCAAGAAATCTTCGGCAAAGCTCTGCATATTTAGGAACCTTTTGTTTCTGTTCTCTATTTAAAGCTCTTCTTAATCGTATCCCATCATCTACTTCTATATAGATAGGATAGGTATTAGACCCATAATATTCCTTGATTTGTTTAAAAGATTCTAAAGTACCTATCATAAGATAATCTGATTCAGAAAGATTAATTTGCCCATCATCCACGGTAAAGTAATTCCATACTCCATGTACTGTGTTATAAGATCTATGTTCAATAATTTTATTTGCATTTTTTAATTCTTTCATGCGATCTTCATTAACAAAAAAGTACTCAACACCATTGGTTTCTCCTTCCCGAATGGGTCTCGTTGTGTAAGATACTACTGTTTTTAATTTTAATTCTTTCTTTTCAATTAGTTTTTTAAAAATAGTATCTTTACCTGTAGCACTTTTTCCCATAATGATAAATATTTTTGACATAGCTTAATACCTTCCTCTTATTTTACTACGGATATGTAATTTAAATCTTGATCAATTAATCCTCTTAAAGTAAATCCTGATTCTTTATATTCCAATATATCATGAATAAATTCTTTAGATATGATTTCTCCTGGTACAATAAGTGGTATGCCAGGAGGATATAGATAAATATATTCTTTGGATATCCTATCTGCACTTTCTTGTAGAAGAATTTCTTCTTTTTCCTTATAAAAAGTTTCATATGAAGTAAATATCATTATATTCTCTGTAATATGATAATTTTTATTATTCTCAATAAAAGACAACTCATTATCAATCTTCATTAATGCATCTTCTAATCTTCTAAATCCCGCCTCTGTATCGCAAATGGTTGTTATTGCGATAACATAGTCTTTCGCAGCCATTTCAACCTGTATTTTATATTCAGATAAAAGAAGATTATAAAGTTCTAATCCTGTGATATTGGAGTTATTAACAGATATTATAATCTTTGATGGATCAGAATCATAAATGCATAAATCCTCCTTATGAAAATTACTTTCTTTATTAAAGCTACAAATCTCAATATATTTAAGGCATTTCATGTTATCATAAAATAATGATAACCTTTTATAAAAATTATTAAACAATTCTTCCCTTTGATTTTCTAATATTTCAATACATTGATCGATTCCAGCCATTAATATATAAGATGGACTACTACTTTGGTATATTTTTAAATACTCTTTTATTATATCGTAATTTACAATGGAAGAGTTAATATGCATTAAAGCAGTTTGTGTAAATGAAGGAAGTGTTTTATGTAAACTATGTATCACTATATCTGCATCACACTCAACTGAACTTTTAGGAAAGTTTATATCAAAGCCAAAATGAGCTCCATGTGCTTCATCTATCAGACATGGAATATTATAAGAATGAGCTATCTCTGCTATTTTTTCTATGTCTGATACGATACCTTCGTATGTTGGCGACGTTATGACGATCAGCTTTACATCGGGGTTGTTTATCAACAGTGATTCAATTTTTTGTGGAGAAATTCCACCATTTATACCACGATTACCAATGAATTGTGGATAAACATATACAGGATTCAATTCTCCCAGAAAAACTGCATTATATACAGATTTATGGCAATTTCTTGCCATTATTATTTTATCCCCTTTTTTTGTACTTCCTAAAATTCCTGCCAATATTCCTACTGTACTTCCATTTATAAGATATTCCGTATGTTTCGAATGATATAATTTGCCGGCTCTTTCCATACTGGTCTTAAGAATCTCTTTCGGATCATGTAAATCATCAAATCCTTCTATTTCAGTAATATCCATTCCATAAGGGTTATCCATAGGTAACATTTGTGTATTTCTCTTATGTCCAGGCATATGCATTGGGTAATATCCTTTTTTTCCATGTTCAACTAATTTTTTATATAATGAATTCATTATTATTTTCCCTCACTTATGGAACTAAAAGACTCTTTTATCCGAATAATCTTTAGAATTATGTTAACCTATTCATAAGAATATTTCAAGAAATATCATTTATATTAAAGAATGAATATAAAAATAGCTATTCTAACCCTCAATTAGAATAGCTATTTCTTATTGATCAATAAACAAGCAGTCTCCCTAAGCTGTTTGATTATTAAGTCTTGATAACTTTGCTGCTCTAGCTGCCATAACCCGTTCTTTGGCCAATGCCGCTTCTCTCGCAAGGTTCTCTTCTTCTATTTCGATTTGATAATCGTTATGTTGAATCTCCGCCTCAATTTGTGCCATTTTATTCTTAATATTAAGGATTTCAATGGCAATTTCTTTTAGTTCCCGGTTTGTATCAATGTTCTCATTGTATTTATCATATTGTGAATTAAGGTTCTTTTGCACTTTCTTTAGCTGCAATAATCTGTTCTGATAATATTTAAGACTCGCGTCTTTTTCCATTTGTCTGCATCTTAACATTGTAATGTATAACATTTAAACATTTATCCCTTCTTAAATTAATCAAATGCTATTTCGCTCTTACACGAATCATATTGTTCTTCATGGTCCCTAATATCATGAAGACTGCCATTTCAACTAATAGTATTGACACAATATAAGCAAATTTTTCATGATTATTTAAAAATAAAATAACAAATAAAAAAATATCTAGTTTTAAAGCCGTTCTTGTCCTCTTTTTGTATTCTGTACGTTCAACTTCATCCAAAGGCTTGTT
This sequence comes from Mobilisporobacter senegalensis, assembly GCF_003752155.1. Classification (GTDB taxonomy): domain Bacteria; phylum Bacillota; class Clostridia; order Lachnospirales; family Lachnospiraceae; genus Mobilisporobacter; species Mobilisporobacter senegalensis. The sequence continues at coordinate 9,800 of NZ_RJVG01000021.1, forward strand.
TTTATCTTCTACAGGAGATAAAAAACTTATAATTGAACAAGCAATTGCCGTAAATACAACCATGAGAGTTTGGTTCATTGTCGTATATTTTATTAGGATTAATGTACCTATCAATATTGTACCGGATAGTATGTAACATTTTATATTACTTGATAAATGCACTCCCCCTGCATATACACGTAATATCATAAATAAAATCCCATATACGACTCCTTCCAGAAACATATTAAATATATAACAAATTAGAAAAAATGTTACTGTGTTGATAATCATAGCAATTGCTGACTGAAATCCATATTCATAAATTTCTCTGTCTTCTTCATCAATATTTCCATTTCTAATTATGTAATTTGTTAACATATTTGATATATTGCCGTTCATAGCTTAAAACTTCCTTAATCGTTTTGCCTTTTCCGGAAACTTAGGTTGATTAAACCACCAGTAACATACTTGATTGGCACTTACAGTTGCCACAACTAATGATAAAACCGCTAGTAAATTACCTAATTTTCTTCTTTTCATAATATACCTCCTTATAAAAAAAAATTGTGATATCGTCATAATATCACAATTTTCTCCCTTTTCTTTCCGCATGTAATAATTACGTATTAACTCGTAATAAACCCCAAAAAAATCTAACTATTACAATAAAGAAGTATATTTAATTGAAATAAATCATTATTATTTTTAATTTCAACACTTCCATTATATTTTTCAACTGCACTTTTTATTGATTCAAGTCCTAAACCATGCATTCTTTTATCTAGTTTAGTAGTAATTATATTTCCGTTTTTATCCTTTAACAGGTCTCCTCCAAAAGGATTTAAAATATTAATATATAAATTATTATTTACAACTTTCATAAATACTTTAATTAACGGATCTTTAAATCCCGCATTTCTGCAGGCTTCTATGGCATTATCCAGAGCATTTCCAATTATGACACACAGGATTGTTTGATCAATTCCTAATTTATTCGGTATCTCCAGATTAATATCAAAATCAATATTATATTGTCTTGCATAACTTATTTTATAATTGATCAATGCATCAATTGCAATATTTCCGCTATTTGCTTTACAATATTTATCCGGGATGTTATTAATCAAATTATCAATATATTGATTCAATCCTTCCAAATCACCGGCACCGGCATATTCTTTGAGACATATATAATGATTGGTAATATCATGTCTCATTTTTCTTGTCTCTAATTCAGAATATTCCCTCTCTTCAAATTGCTTCGCATAATATTTCACCTGCTGTTCAAATAATGCATTATTTATATTTCGCTCTGTTTCTTCTAACATTTGGTCAAATAAAAAAAATATGAGCATATTAATAAATATTACAATTATAAATAGTAGCATTGAATGAATTTTAAATGTCGAACTTGTTATTGTCAAATTAGCTTTTGTAATTAGATATACAATATAAATGCTTCCTAATGATATTACGATTAAACTAATCCAATAATTAAATGAAGTATTTACCCTATGCTTTCTGGTAAAACGATTAATTAGTTTTACAACTAGAAATAATAATATTTTCGAACTTATTGATCCAAAAATCTGATAGGTCATATTATTTGATAAATTTAAATACTCATCATTTGGAAGTAGAAACATACCACATGCTACTATCATTTCCATAGCTGCCCCTAGAATACATATAAATATAACGGTAAATATCTTATTTCTTATTGAACCTAAATATAATGAATGGCAACTAATAAACAGAACAATAAATATTGTTACTAAATTAATCCATTGGCTCGCAAAGAATATATTTATAATATTTAATACTACAATGGAACAACACCATATAATAATTGGATAAATTTTTGAATTATTTCTCTTTTCAAAATGAACTTTCATTAATTCATTTAAGCTAATAATATGGTATAATTCTGTAATTGCAAATATGATTCCAATTAGTTTTTCAATCATCTCTTATACCTCCAAGTAACTCCATGTATATCTTTCTTATCTTTTTGCGGCGTTCTTCACTTATTTGAATACTGTATCCATTATATAAAGTTACTTGTGTATACTCCCATTGTTTTATGTACTGGTAATTAACAAGATATGATTTATGTATACGGATAAATATGATATTATCATTTTTCACACTTTTTTCAACACTATCTAGTTTATCGTAATAAGTATATATTTTGTCTTCTGTATGAATATTTATCGTTCGCCTTTCACTAACAAAGTACATAATATCTTTTAATGGTATTTTGATAATACTTTTATTATATTGAAAATGAAAATCTCTAACTTTCATATCCAGTCTTTGTGTAGCTTTTAAAAATATATCTTGAAATACTTTTTTATTGATAGGCTTTTTTATAAAGCGAAATGGTTCAACATCAAATAATTGTTGATAATATCCTTCATGACTTGATACATAGATTAATAAAACATTAATATCTGTTTCTCGTATTTTTAATGCAGTATTGATACCATTCATAATATCCATCTCTATATCTAAAAATATAATATCAAAATTACCTTTCTTTGATGTAGCCTCAACTAATCTTACTCCTGAATAGAATTCAACTATCTCTAGTTGTCTATTTATACTATTTCCTATATCTTCAAGATGTTGTCTGATTTGCTCTACAATAGTAATTTCGTCATCACATATTGCAATTCTTAACATTAGCCTATCCCCTATCTGTATATCATTTGTATTTTAGAATAATCACATTAGTGGTGCAAATAATCTTAAAACAGCTTGCATTAATCTTTTAGGTAACTTTACTTTATAATCTATAATCTCTTTACTTTCATTTATTGTTTCTAAAATATCTGATTTGATTTCTGATATAATATTTGATTTATAAAGAAACACTCCGCATTCAAAATGAAGAAATAAGCTTCTATAATCCATGTTGATGGTTCCTACAGTGGCTATTTCGTCATCACATACAAAACATTTTGCATGTAGAAATCCAGGAGTATACTCATAAATTTTAACTCCAGCTTCTGATAATTGCCCATAATAGGACTGGGTTAACCAAAATACATATTTTTTATCAGGTATACCTGGTGTTACAATTTTTACATCTACTCCTTTCTTTGCAGCCAGACATAATGAAGTCATCATTTCATTATCAATAATTAAATATGGAGTAAATATATAAATATAATTTTTTGCACTATTTATAATATTCAAATAAACATTTTCTCCTACAGCCTCTTGATCCAGAGGAGTATCACCATAAGGTTGGACATAACCATCAAAATGAATCTCTTTAGAATGATGCACGTTGGGCCTGTACTTATTATAATCTTTGTCTGTAGGTGTTACACTATTCCACATCTGAAGAAACATTACAGTAAAATTCCATACTGCATCTCCTTTTAACATTATACCAGTATCTTTCCAATGCCCAAAACGAATTTTTTCATTGATATATTCATCTGCCATATTTATACCACCAGTGAAGGCCGTATTTCCGTCAATAACAACAATTTTTCTATGATCCCTATGATTCATGGCAATAGAGAAAATAGGGATGAATTTATTGAAAGAAATGCATTTTATACCTTTTTGTTCCATCTTTTTGAAATAGTTATATGGTAGTAACGTTAAGCATCCCATATCATCATAAATAAGCCTTACTTCCACTCCTTCTTTGACTTTTTCTTCTAAAATTGCCAGAATTTCATTCCACATAATACCTTCTGCTATAATGAAATATTCCATAAATATATACTGCTTTGCTTTTTTGAGTTCATCTTTAATAGCAGTAAAATTTGATTCTCCGCTTTTGTAGTATTCTGCAATTGTATTTTTATATATTGGAAATTTAGCTGTTTGTGAAATGTAATATGCTTGATTTGCTATGGACTTATCAATATTTTTGATTTCTTCTATAATTTTAAAATCCTGCTTCATTAACTTGCTTGTTTTACTATAGATATTGATCATTTTATTTCTTAGTTTTCTACTTGGTTTTTTATCACCCATAAACAAATACATTAATCCACCCAATAGAGGATATAAAAGTATAGGAATAACCCAGGCTAATTTATATGCGGGATTATCTTTTTTATTTACTAACCACAAAACAGCAACCATACTTAACAATGTAAAAAAACTATTGATTAGGTTAAAATATCTCCCAAGTATTTCAATAATAATAATAAACCAAATCACTTGTAGCAGTAAAAGCATACCCACAATAAATAAACGGCTAATTAGTACTCTGAATAACTTTTTGAATAATTTTGTCATCTGATATGATTCCTTTCTTCTTTTATAGAAATTTTCATATCTTATTAATTACCAAATTAATGTATTATTTAATTCTATTATACATTAGTAAAACATTAGAATGCAACAAAAAAAAGACCTTGAGGCCTTTTAAATAAATGAGACATCCGGGGTTCGAACCCGGGACACCTAGATTAAAAGTCTAGTGCTCTACCAACTGAGCTAATATCCCATAACAAAATGCCCAAAGCCGGAATCGAACCAGCGACACGAGGATTTTCAGTCCTCTGCTCTACCAACTGAGCTATCTGGGCATAATTGAATTTCTTTTCAATTAGATTGCGGGGATAGGATTTGAACCTATGACCTTCGGGTTATGAGCCCGACGAGCTTCCAGACTGCTCCACCCCGCGATAATATTTACTATGTTATTATAACACATTTTTTAAAAAACTAACAATATTTTATTAAAAACATTGAAGTTAGTGGGTGGAGAAGGATTCGAACCTTCGAAAGCGTAGCTAACAGATTTACAGTCTGCCCCCTTTGGCCACTCGGGAACCCACCCAATTCAAAATTATACCATATGAAATTTAAAACGTTTTACTATGAGCAAAACAAAAGCCGACGATCGGACTTGAACCGATAACCTGCTGATTACAAGTCAGCTGCTCTGCCAATTGAGCCACGTCGGCATATAATGGGACCTACAGGGCTCGAACCTGTGACCCTCTGCTTGTAAGGCAGATGCTCTCCCAGCTGAGCTAAGATCCCATGGGATATATATAAAGTGTTTCCACTTTAATATTACTTTATTACTAAAGTGAAACGACCCAGAAGGGACTCGAACCCTCGACCTCCGCCGTGACAGGGCGGCGCTCTAACCAACTGAGCCACTAGGCCATGAAAGGCAATATGCCTTAAAAACTACACACTGTATGAATTCCATCTATTTTTTCTATCCTGAACTTATCCTTAAGGACAAGCCCTCGACCTATTAGTATTAGTCAGCTGCATGTGTTACCACACTTCCACCTCTAACCTATCTACCTTGTCGTCTTCAAGGGGTCTTACTAGCTTTTGCTATGGGATATCTTATCTTGAGGGGG
>NZ_RJVG01000022.1 GCF_003752155.1 Mobilisporobacter senegalensis
AAAAGAAGGGCAGAGATCACACTAATACTATATTTTTGTGCAGGACTAAACGCAACTAAAACATAAAAAAAAGAATTTAAAAAATCATTTTAGGATCATATCATAAAAATATGTGTGTAGGAGTAAATTCCAGTTGAGAAGTATTTTAAAGGGAATATACGGAATTTAAATTTTCACTTTACGAATATATGTTACCACATATTAACAACAGATTTACAAAAAAACACAATTTTATGTTGATGTATGTAAAAATTTAGTATATAATGTAAAAACGGATGTTAATGAGAGGAGGAAATATTATTAATACAGTCATCAATTCAATTAATGTTTATTACATAATTAAATTTTAATTGATTTTAAATTATCTTACTATTAAAAAGTAATTAATAAAAATCAAATAAGTGTAAGATATAAAGCAAAAATCTAAGTTATACAAATCATTTAGAAATATATAATTTTGTATATATTTTAAAATAAATTTTTAACATTCATACACATTGTATTGTTTTACACTTAATAATACTATGAATGATTTGTGTTCTTGGAGAAAGGTAACTAATAGATAATTTTATTTAAAAAGAGTATAGGAGAGAGTAAAATGATTAAAAAGGCAAAAAGAATAATTTCATTAATGTTAATATTATCTTTAATATTAATACCAAATGTTAGTATAATATCAAAGGCTGCTGATTTGACTAGTGATGTACAAAATAACTATCAAATAATAAGTAATACTAACAAAGAAATAATAGTACAGTATGATTCAAATAATACTATTTATATAGCTACTTTTGATAAGAGCACAAGAGAAATATCTCTATTAGTCGATTCAAATGATATTGAGAAAGAATTTGACGTAGATATTGAAAGTTATTCGGAAAAAGAGGGAGTAGAAGGAATAACTTTAATTGACGAAAATAATACTAAATATAATTTAAATAATAATGAAATAAGTGCTTCGTTTGCAATACCAATTGGTATTGATATAACAGCGGCGCTCTTAGAATTACTATTGCTACTAGGTCGTGCGCTTATTATAGGCGGAATTGCATATGTTGCTGCAGAAGAAGTGACTTTAGAATTAGAAAGACAAGATCGTTATCAATACTATTTAGCATATTTGGATTACAATACAAGTACTGTTTTTGTTGGTGATGGTTGTAGTAGGCAATCAGCAATAATGAGAATGCAAATGAATAGTAAACAAAGTGGCATAATGGCAGTTTCATCTTCATATGCAAGAGGGTTATGTTCTTCTTTAGGTTTATTAATTGGTCCTGAAAATCATGGGGCGGGTTCTGGCTATTGGAATCATTTTCATGGTTCAGCATATAGAAACGCACATTGCTGGTACATTGGTTAATCTAATATAGAAAAATTAAATTATTATGCTAACTAAAGCATAAACATTAGGAGGAATAATTTTGAGAATATTCAAATTTTCACATGATTATGATAATTATTATAAATTTGATGAACTTATTGAAATATGTTTTAAACATACTTCATTCTTTACATTAACGGAACAAACTAATATAATAAGGCAGATACCAGATAATGAAATGATTTTATACAGAAAATTCGAGAAAGAGTTAAAACCATTTCTAGTCAAGAAATTTGATACTACCAAATGGTATTGTTATTATGTAACGGAACAAAATAAGTTAACAATTGATGTCTACAAGTTTAATGAAGAAACAAAAAGGATTTTAAATTCATATATTGATAACCTATTTTTTGAAGCAAAAAATAAAAGAGAATCGTTAAATATGCCTATGGATATTTGCTTTTTTAGAAAAAATAAAACACTATTTTTAGGAACAGTATCACATGAAAGTATTGCTAGTTTTTATCTTTCAGATCAAGAATATAATAAAATAAAGCTGCCTGCTGAATTTGTTGAAGTTGATAAACCGTTAAGTAATTTTGATATTACATTACCAATATAATTGAATAATCATGTGAATTACTTTATTCGCTCCGTCAGTATAAAAGGTATAGTCTATTGAACTATACCTTTTAATTGTATTACACATGAAAAAGAAGTCATCAAATAATGATTTCATGGTTGCAAAAATCTTATAAGAATGTTTACATTCTTTATGTAATATAGCTTTTCATATTAATATTTCTCTTTAGTTAAAGTAATATTTATGTTTTATCATATATTAAGAAGTAGTATAAGAATTCATTGGTATATATAATTTGATTTTACGTCAATTTTTGACGACATAAAGAGGTTCTTATTGACTTTAAAATAGTCATATTTAATCAATATCAAATACCTTTATAATGCTAAATTTTAATATAGTAATACACAATTAGGATACATTATGGTAAAATATATAATAATAAGAATTGAATGACGGTTTGCACTAACATGTCATTTTCGGAAGGAGAACCACTCTCTGAGGAGTTTATTATTTGTATGAAATTGTGTATAGTAATAATTACATTGCTCAAAGGTTTCCCATTTCTCAACTTCAGCTTTTGTATGTTTTGATGCAATATAATTTTGTGTATCTTCAGAGCTATCATATATTACAACATGAACTTTGCTAATTTTTTCACGAGTCTCTTTAGTAATTGGAGGTATATAAATATTATCATTTAAATCTTTTGGAATCAAAGAATTATCAAGTAAAATCTTACATGTTGCTATTCTGCGGTTACCCTCTAAAACTATTAAACGATTATTCTCATCAAAATAGCAAGATATACTAACTTCATCGTATAATCCACCATAGTAAGCTATTCTTTCAGCAAATTCTTCTATATTAGTATAACGTATTAGATATTCAATGATATCCTTTTGAGAGATAGTCTTGTTATCTCCTTTTATTAATGAAGCAAATCTAGGGTTTTTCTCATCTAGCCATAAATCACTTATATCTACGATGGCATGCCTTCTATTAGTTAAAAGCTCATTTAATTGATCAATATATTGTATATTCATTTTTCTCCCCCTTATCTTTGGCACTTAGTATATAATAATAGAGCCCTGGTCACTTGACTAGGGTTTTAATGTAATTACTTATTATATTGGTATTCTTTTTTCAATATCAATTAAGGTAAGTATAGTATTGATATTGAAAAGAAAGATTAATCAAATCTTAAATAATAAACATTGCTACTTGTGGATATTATCCGGTCTCTTTGGAATTTTGTGAAGAAGTGGAGTTTGTCTGATCTTTATATAATTGTATCATCTGTCCTTTTATATAATCTTTATCCTCGTCATTTAATCTATTGTAATAATTAATCACCTTAACATCTTCATCAGAGAAGATTACATTAGATTCACTTGAAGAAATATTTTATTTACTTGTACGTCCAAGTAAATAATCTAAACTTACGTTAAAAAAATCAGCGATTTTTACTAATGTTTGAGCATCGGGGGTACTATAATTATGTTCATAATAAGATATATACATTAGTAAAAAATGGAGTACTATCTTTCAAAAAAGCATTAATTTAATGTTTTCTTGAAAGGTTTATACTATATAAACTTTTATTTATTAATAGGAAATTTCTCAAAAGTCAAAAATAGTGCAGTTTTTTTATGGTCTTATAAAACGATTCCATGAGAGCATTATCATGGAGATTTCCTTTACAGTAAAATATAAATTATCACTCTGGTTCTAAGGGGAAAGAGGATAAAAAACATAATTTTCAAGAAAGAAAAAACAAAAATTCAAGTAAATCAAGTTTGAAATTCAAGTAGGAAGTTGATATTATTTATATCATAAGCGACTGCAGTAGCTATTATGTATTAAAGTGAAATGTGTATAACAAGTGTTATACATCATAAAAATGGAGGTAAATTCTATGAAAAAATCAGGGTTTATGGAGAAAACAATTAGGGGTGTTATCGCATTTGCATTGATCAGCACACTGCTTGCAGGGTGTGGAAAAAGTACTGATAATGGAGTAAAGGAAGATATAAGTAAAGAAACCAGTGCCAGTGGTGGAACAATTGACGTAGATTTTTGGACTGCTCCAGAACAATATAATTTAAAAATCTGGACTTCATATGCTGACAAATTCAATGCAGCAAAGGTAGAGTTAAATGGTAAAACAATCAAATTAAATGTGCAAATGATGCCGGCACAACCGTCCTCAGAAGCTGGTATCCAAAACGCCATTGCAACAGGTACAGTACCTGCAATTTCTGAAAATATAAACAGAAGTTTTGCAAATATACTTAACAGTTCGGAAGCACTTTATGATATTAGTAGTGAGGACTGGTATAAGGATATTGTTGCAGAACGCCAGATTGAAAATGTAATGGAAGGATGGGAAATCGAAGGTGCCCAATATGTAATTCCATTATATGTAAATCCAATCGGATATTGTTATAACAGTAAAGCGTTGCAGGCACTTGGTGTGACTGAAATACCTCAAACTATGGATGATTTTAATACATTACTTACAAAATACAAAGATCAGGGAGATACTTTAAGCAAAGATGGAATTTCACATTTTATGTATCGGGCAGAACTTTTGAATGCAGCAAATTACTGGGAAAGATGGTTTGATATTGAATCTCAATATAATGCATTTTCAAAAGGAACTCCACTTGTTGATGGCAATATGCTTACAGCAGATAAAGATGCTTTAACAAAAGTATTTGCTCTTTATGGTTCCATTGGCGATAAAGTATTAACAGGTACTATTGATGGTCTCTGGCAACAAGAAACTGTTCCAGTTGTTATGGGCATTGGCCTTCCATGGGATGTATCAGCAAATATAGCGGCAGGAAAAACTTATGGTATCGATGGTGATTATGTGTTTGGGCCAACTTTAGTAGAAAATGAAGGTGATACTCACTACAATTATGCAGATTCAAAAGGAATTGTACTTTACAAAAATGATGCAATTTCAGAGGAAGAACATCAAGGAGCTATAGAATTCTTAAAATTTGTATTTACAGGTGAAGGAAAAGATACTTTTGATATTGACTGGTTGAATGCAACAACTATGCTTCCTGTTAGAGGTGATTTAGAAGCCAATGATATGTTTGCAAGCTATTTTGGAGAAAATCCAGCATTAAAAGACATTAGTACTTTTGTAGCAGATGCAATTCCTGGAATGGCACATGAAAAAGGTGCTGATATTATAACAGCATTGGGTGAAAAAGCAGTTGCTCCTTTTGCAACCAATCTTTTACCAAGTGTGGGAATCAATGAAAATCCAGATGTATCTTCTTATGTGGATGATGCGATGGAAGCTATGAAAACAGCAGGTGAACTTGAATAATTACTACGATGCCCTATGAAAGGTGTCATATCCCTGCATCTTTTAGATGCAGGGATATATTTTTTGATTGATTAGAAAATGAAAAGAACAATTTGTTTCAAATATTTTGGAATGATGGAAAGGAGCAATGGAATGAATAAAAATATTGGGGCAGCCAGTAAAGGCATGGTGAAGCGAAAAAGAAAAAATACCGGGATTGCCTGGTTGTTTAATGTACCATATATTGCCTATTCAATGGTATTTCTGTTCTTACCTTTAGGATGGGCACTTTGGCTTTCTGTAACAGATTGGAATCTAATGTCACCGAATTACAATTTTGTAAAACTTGATAACTTCATCAATTTATTTAAAGATGAAAAGGTTCAGGCTGCATTTTGGAATTCACTTCGTTATTTGGTTCCAATTGTTATATTGTGTTTTGTTTTAGGTGTGGGAATTGCTCTTTTAGTTTCAAAACTTCCTGAAAAATTAAAAGGTTTCGCGGCGGTTATGTTTTTTATTCCATATCTTACATCAGGTGTTTCTACATCTGTCATGGTAAAATATCTGTTTAGTTACAATTCAGCTCTTAGCGTTTTTCTTAGGGAACATTTTAATCTAAATGTGAACTGGCTTCAAAGCAAAGCTTCCTTTTGGATTTTAGTTATCATGATTGTGTGGAAGATGGCAGGATATTATGCGCTATTTGTACTTTCTGGCATTGAAGGGGTATCGGAAGATGTTTATGAAGCAGGGATGCTTGATGGGTGTACAGGGATTCGTAAATTATTCTATATCACTTTACCAATGATTATGCCTACCATTACTTCTGTAGTTACTCTGGCAGCAGGACTTTCTTTTCAGATTTTTTCTGAGCCATTTTTACTTACCGGAGGAGGTCCGGCATTAGCGACAACAACCTGGCAGTTAGAAATCTATAATGCTTCCTTTACCAGATTTCGTGCAGGCTATGGTGCAGCTATGGCAATTGCCAATGCAGTGCAGATATTTGTTGTGATACAATTAATCACATGGTTATTGAATAAATTAAATAAGAAATTTGGTTGGTAAAGGAGGATTTATGGAATGGGCCGAAAACGAAAAAAAATAAAACTATCTACCATAATTATTACAATAGTGACACTAATTATATTGGCAATCTCTCTGTTCCCATATTATTATATGGTACTCCAGTCATTCTTACCATGGAATATGGTTGATAAGGCTCTTTTGCCAAAAAGTATATCTTTAGATAGCTACAGATACCTCTTAGGAGGAAACAGTGCAGGATCTGCAGATCCATGGCAATGGGTCAGGGCATTGATTAATTCCTTTGTGGTAAGCGTACCTACAGCAATTATTTCTGTGTTGGTTGGCCTGATGACAGGATATGCAGCAACCCATATGGAATATAAAGGGAAAGGATTGATATACTCTTCTTTGCTCTTTCAAATGTTTTTCCCGATCATTATTTTATTAGTTCCCAGATATATGCTGATCCGTCCACTGGCGAATAATTATCTGGGTATGTTACTGCCTCTAATCGTTTCCATTTGGGGAATATTTATGTATATTAATTATTTTAAAACAATTCCCAATGTTGTCTTTGAGGCAGCTAAAATAGACGGGGCAACTCATTTTCAGATATTATTAAAAATTGCATTGCCATCGACAAAATCAATAAGTATTATAGTATTTTTATCCGTCTTTATGACAAGATGGAATGAATTAATATGGGATATGCTTGTTGCTCCAGATTACAAAATGCAGACACTGAATGTAATGATTTCTACACAGTTTAATCAGAACTCAACTGTACCGGGGCCAATGTATGCAGCTTCCGTATTGTTAACATTGCCTGTAATTATTCTATTCTTATGTTTTTCAAAATACTTTAAGGAAGGCATCAACTTTATGTTAAAATAGGTGACTAATCATGAAAGAACAAACAATAATAATAAATGATACAAATATTGCACGATGTGAAAATAACCCTCTCCTTACACCCGATATGGTAAAACCATCCTGTGAGGGCTTTATTGTAAAAGGTGTTTTTAACTGCGGAGTGGCAAAATATAAGGAAGAATACATTCTTCTTTGCCGTGTTGCAGAAGCAGTCAAGTCGGATAGTGAAGATGTTGTGAAATTTCCTGTTATAGTAAATGAAGATGGAAAAAGCTGCTTTAAAACAATTACATTAATAAAATCAGAGAATTCAGAATTATGTTTTGATGATAGCAGAACAATTACCCGTGGAAAGGATGGGAATAGTAATGTGGTTTATCTGACCACTTTATCCCACCTGCGGATTGCACGTTCTAAAGATGGAGTACATTTTACCATTGATGAGCATCCAACCATTATGCCTAATGCAGAGAATGAATGTTGGGGAATGGAAGATCCAAGGATTACCCGGATTGATGACACATATTATATCAATTATACAGCAGTCTCACCATATGGGGCAGAAACTGCTTTGATTACAACGAAGGACTTTGGAAACTTTACAAGAGAAGGGTGTATTTTTCTGCCGGAAAACAAAGATGTTACCATTTTTCCGGAAAAAATCAATGGAAAATATTATGCCTTTAATCGCCCTGTGCCAAAAGCAATTGGGACACCTGATATCTGGCTTTCTGAATCTAATGACCTGATTCATTGGGGAAAGCACCAACATTTTTATGGTGTTTCAGATACAGGATGGGAGAACGGTCGAATTGGCGGAGGTGCACCTCCAATTAAAACAGAAAAAGGCTGGATAAAAATATATCATGCCGCAGATAGAAACAGTCGTTATTGTCTGGGAGTATTTTTATTGGATTTAGAAAATCCAGATAAAATTCTGGCAAAATCAGAAAAACCTTTATTAGAGCCTGAAGAATATTACGAAAAAAACGGATTTTTTGGTGAAGTAGTATTTACATGTGGATGTTTATATGAAGATAATAAAGTGATTATATATTATGGAGCAGCAGATGATACAATCTGTCGAGCTGATATATCACTAGAGGAGTTATATAGCCATTTAGGGATAGGAGAACAAAGTTAGAGCACAGTTTGAGGATGAATATAAATATAGTGAGGAGGAAGTCATGAAAGCTACAATGAAGCAAATTGCAGATTTACACGGAATATCAGTAAATGCGGTGTCTCTTGCTTTAAATAATAAACCAGGCGTAAGTGATGAAATGCGGAGTAAGATTCTTCGTACCGCAGAGGAAATAGGATATTTAGAAAATAAAGATAAATTTGTACGGACTTTCTCACGAATGAATTTATGTGTGATGATGCAAAAAAAATATTCCAGGGATATGAATTTCTATGGAAGGGTTCTGTATGCAGTAGTAGAAGAGGCCAAGAGAAATGGATATGACATATTAATGAACTTTTTTGATGACAATAATTTGGAAGTACCTACAATGATTAGTGACCACAGGGTTGCAGGAATCGTTATTATTGGAAAAATAAACGATGAGAATATATCTAAGCTTCAAACATACCGTATTCCTATTATACTGGTGGATCATGCATCCCTGACAAAGAGTGTAGATAGTATATTAACGGATAATAAATTGGGTGGATTTATTATAACAAAGTATTTAATTGATAAGGGATTTAAAAAGATCGGATTTTTTGGTGATTTAAATTATTCATTAAGTATCAAAGAAAGATTTTTTGGTTTTAAAGAAGCATTGGATAGTTTCGAGCTAAATCATGGAATAGTTAATATGACACTGGATGAGTATATCGGAAAATATTCCGTCACAGAAGATATTGAGGAAGCAGTACTTTCTAATGATATTAATAAAATGACAGAATGTATAAAAACAATAGATCAATTACCGGAAGTATATATATGCTCCAATGATAAGGCAGCAATTCTGCTATTATCGTCTCTTCAGTCCTTAGGTTATCATGCTCCAAACGATATTTCAGTAGTTGGATTTGATAACATTGATATGTGCGAGAAAATCAATCCGAAATTGACCACGGTGAATGTTAATAAGGAACTGATGGGGAAACGTGCTGTACAGCGCCTCATATATCGTATTTCTCACCGAGATGTTGTTTCCGAAAATGCAGTAATTAGTGTTGATTTAGTGGAACGTGACTCAGTTCAAATGCCGTGAATAAAAGGGGCTGTAAAAAAACTCCCCTAAAAGAAAAATCGCTGTAGGCATAGAGCTTACAGCGATTTTTTGATATAATTAGTTATGCGATTAACTA
>NZ_RJVG01000023.1 GCF_003752155.1 Mobilisporobacter senegalensis
CTAATACTAATAGGTCGAGGGCTTGACCTAAGATACTTGACGAGTTGCGAGCGTAAGCGAAGCAAGAGTCTAGTATTTAGGTCGTTCGATTGAACAAAGTGAAATCGAACTTCCTTTAATAGGATAAGTTCAGGATAGAAAAAATAGATGGAATTCAAACAGTGTGTAGTTTTTAAGGTATATAGATAAGGAAGGACTATCATTTGCTTAATGCAGATGGTAGTCCTTCCTTTTTATGAATATAACTAATTTATTATCGAGTCCATTAACTGAGGCTTTGATCGGGTATGGAACAAATTATTACATTATTGCCGGTGTTGTAATATATAAAGGCCTGTATATTTTGCATACAGGCCCTTATTATTTAGGTTAAAGCTCTTTGCTCTAATATATAATTTATTAATTTTTCAGCTACTTCATTCTTGGTCATAAGAGGAAGTTCTAAAATTTGATTTTTTGTAATTAAGGTTACAACATTAGTATCTGTTCCAAATCCCGCACCATCTTCCTTTAAATTATTAGCCACAATCATATCAGCATGTTTTTTTTCTAATTTTGCTATTGAATTATTCAAAATATTTTCTGTTTCCATAGAAAATCCACACAGAAATTGTCCTTGCTTTTTATTATCCCCAAGGAATTGTAGAATATCTATTGTACGCTCAAGAGCAATATTCAGATTATCTTCTTTTTTCTTCATCTTTTCATCGGATATATTTTGTGCCCGGTAATCAGCAACTGCTGCAGACTTAATGATAATATCCTGGTTCTCTGCATTTTGGGTTACAGCTTCAAACATTTCCTGGGCCGATTCTATTTCAATTACATCCACAAAAGGTGGCTTTTGTATAGAAGTTTTTCCTGTTACCAGTGTAACGTGAGCACCACGAAGCATACAATGCTTTGCAATGGCGTATCCCATTTTACCAGTGGAATAATTACTGATAAAGCGAACCGGATCTATTTTTTCTCTTGTTGGGCCGGCGGTAACTAATACATTAAGTCCCTTCATATCTTTTTCATAACAGATTTCTTTTAAAATATATTCAAATAAAACTTGTTCAGATGGCATTTTGCCTTCACCTGTATCACCACATGCCAGGTATCCATTTTCTGGTGTAATCATTTCATAACCGTAGTTTTTTAATTTGCGAATATTATCTTGTACAATAGGGTTTAGATACATATTTGTATTCATTGCTGGTGCTATAATCTTATGACAAGTACATGCCATGATTGTAGTAGTAAGCATATCATCCGCAATGCCATTGGCTATTTTACCAATTACATTTGCTGATGCCGGCGCCACCATAACAACATCGGCCTGTTTCGCTAATGCAACATGTTCAACACTATATTGAAAATTACGATCAAATGTATCAACCAGGCATTTGTTTCCAGTTAAAGTTTCGAAAGTAATTGGATTAATAAAATTAGTCCCATTCTGAGTCATTAAAACTGTAATATTACAATGGAGTTTTTTTAGCATACTTGCTAAATTAGCAATTTTATAAGCAGCTATGCTTCCGGATACAGCTAATATTACATTTTTTCCTTTCAGCATTGATTTTTCATCCCTTCTCATAACATTTAGTTCGAGTTAAAAATAATTCTTCTTTTATAATGAACCATTTAAATTTAATAGTATAGACAGTAATTTACATTATTAAATATCTATATATGTTTTATTTTTAATATGATTTTGCCAATAGCAGCAACTAAAATGCCTGCTACAATAGCCTCTGGAATGCCATTGGTTGCAATAACTGTTAATATCACTTTATATAAAGAATCTGCAGCGATATTTCTTGCATCAGAATAGCTTGTTCCAAATAAAAAATAAATTCCATTCATAACTAGTAGAGTGTTAGTAAACGAACCAGCAATACCAGCTATAGCCAAAGAAATTACATGGGTATTTTTGCTTTTTGATGCCATATTTATAAAATGGTATACATAGTAAGCAACAATCCCGATTAATATTCGGGGAATGAAACAGATAATTAGACTTCTTAACCCACCATGAATTTCTCCCACATTATAAAATGGTGAGAATACAAAAGATGTTAAGTTTGGATTCAAAGTATTATTTAATAAGCTGGTCATTCCAAATACACCACCTAGAATTGCCCCCTTTTTAGGGCCTAAATATAGCGAACCTAAGATTACCGGTATGTGGATAATTGTTGCATTCATGAAACCCAGCGGTATATAACCAAGATATGGAGTAAAGGCCATAATGATTATAATGGCTGAGAATAATGCTAATTGCACTAGTCCTAAAGTTGTTCCTGATTTGTTATTCATTGATTACCTCCTGCTTTTATTCTCCTTATGGAGATATAATACAAAAAGTATTATACCATTTAATGATAATATCTAAAATAAAATTTATAAATAAATTATAAACAGTAAAAATGATGTATTTAAGTTCAATATAATTTAACTATTGTGTCCATACAATTGAATTATGTTTCACATATATAATTAATTTATTATGTATTAACGGTTATCCACTTTCTCGGGATATAAATCATGATTTATCAACCGGTTGAATGCAACTTCTTCCCATTTGGTATCTGGTCTTCCATAATTACAATAAGGATCAATTGAAATACCACCTCTTGGAGTGAATTTCCCCCAAACTTCGATATACTTCGGGTCCATTAACTTAATTAAATCTTTCATTATAATATTCACACAATCTTCATGAAAATCTCCATGATTTCTAAAACTAAATAAAAAAAGCTTTAAGGACTTGCTCTCCACCATTTTTAAATCTGGTATGTAAGATATATAAAGAGTTGCAAAATCTGGTTGTCCTGTTATAGGACAAAGGCTTGTAAATTCAGGACAATTGAATTTTACAAAATAATCATTATCAGGATGCTTATTTGGAAAGCTTTCAAGTATTTCAGGAGCATAATTATCTGGATATTTTGTACCCTGATTTCCTAGTTGTGTTATTCCTTTTATATCATCTTTCTTCCACTCATTTGACAGCTCCTTTCCAATCTAATATTTTAGATAATGTTTTAATTAAGGCGACGCCTAGGAGACTTGGAATTATTTGTCCTATGCATAAACTAATAACTAATGTACTATAGGGAAGTGAATTGATTGCAGATAACCAAATCGGAACAATAGTTCCTGGTACAAATATAATAGGAAATGCACAGATCCATAGGGAGCATTTATAATTACGAATAAGAGTAATAAGGTATGCAGTTATTATCCCTACGATACATCCACCTATCATATCTATTAAACCTAAGCCCCCAAGCATATTAGAAAGGAAATTAGCAATACCCAGAGGTAAAATAAGAAAAGGATAAATATATGCAAGGGAATAGAGTGCTGTCGCAATTCTTATTTGATAAGGGCCAAAAGATATAGATTGTGTAAAATACATAATGATGCAGTATAATCCAATAATAAGGCCTGATAGAGTGAGTTTTTGAATATCAGTATATTGTTCCATGAAAATTTTCTTTTTTTCTTTATACATTTTAAATCCTTTCTTCTATTAAGGGATCGGTTAGATGATTATTTTCAAATGCTTTTTGCCTGTCCAAACAGGTGCCACATTTCCCACAAGGTATTTTACTGCCATTATAACAGCTCCATGTTAAATTGTAGGGTACTCCCAAAGTAATACCATGTGCAACAATCTGGGTTTTATTAAGTGAAATAAAGGGAGCAATCACTTTGAGCTTTTGACCACTGCCTTCATAAATTGCACTACCGATTGATTTATAAAATGAAATACTACAATCTGGATAAGCATTACCTGCTGCATCATCCATATGAGCTCCATAGTATATAAAGTCACAATCATTTGAAATGGCAATACTTGCAGCTATTGATAAAAAAGTACCATTTCTAAAAGGTACATAGGTAGAAACAGGTTGGCCATTGATTGAATTAAGTTGCTCCATATACGAGGTATTTGGGATTTCCTGATCAGAATGGGATAATAGAGAACAGTTGCTCATTATGAATATAGTAGATAAATCAATTATTATATTATCAACACCATAATACTCTACTATATTTTGAGCTGCTTCAAGTTCTTTTTTATGTTTTTGCCCATATGAGATAGTAAGGCAAATAACATTATTATTCCCAAAAGAATTAATTGCCATTGCTAGACAGGTAGAACTATCTATTCCACCACTAAATAATACTAATGCTTTCATTTGTCTCCTTTCTCAAGGCTGGTTCGTAAACATGGGGATAAACAAAAGCAAAAAAAATAGGGCATAAGCCCATAAACAAATAAAGTAGTTTACACTACGATTCCCTAGTTTTGTTTACCGACAGGATGGTCACGAACTGTCCTTATAATATTGTAATTTACTAATTATTGGTACAGGACCAGTATACAAAAAAGTAGTAAGTTATGCAATAGTTAATACATATATGCATAAAGTTGTTTCAATCTCTATAAGTGAAGAATATATCTGCAGATGTAATTGAAAAATATGTTTGCTATAAATAAAAAATTCATACTAAAAAGATAATAATTTATTATTGACAAAAAGATTTAACCTTGTTACAATAAGCAAGTCACCTATTGGAAGTGAATAAATTGTTTGAACAATTCAAAAAAAACAAAGAACTTCAAAAATAGCGTTGACAAAGACTGCAATTCATGTTATTATAAATAAATCGCGTGACAACAGAGTGGATTTTGTTAATTAATTGAATAAAAGAAAAATTAATGAAAAAATTCAAAAAAGTTGTTGACAAGAGATGATAGACATGATAAGATATAAAAGTTGCTGACAACGAGTCACAATAAAAGAACATTGATAACTAAACAGTGAAACAACCCTGAAAATTCTAAATAAAAAGAATTTCAGTAATAAAACGAACCGTGTTCAATGAGAATTGGA
>NZ_RJVG01000024.1 GCF_003752155.1 Mobilisporobacter senegalensis
TCTGATTGATTTTTGATAAAGTCCTTATATACCATTTTTAATTATGTCCCATTTATATATTTATATGGTATGATAAATCCTCACTATAAGAAAGACGAGGATACTTAAAATGAGAAAGGTAATTCTGACATTGGAAGCACAGGAAAAATACGAAATAATTAAAAGATTGGTTGATGAGCACGGAAACAAAAAAGCTGCCGCTTTAAAGATTGGCTGTACATTAAGACACATTAATCGTTTGATTAAGAAATATGAGAAGGAAGGAAAAGCTGCCTTTGTCCACGGGAACACTGGCCGTAAGCCTATCCATACCCTTTCTGATCAGCAGAAAACGGACATTATAACTCTTTACAACAGCAAGTATTGGGACGCAAATTTCACTCATTGTTGTGAGCTTTTGCAGAAATATGATTCTATAGTGATATCTCCTTCTACCTTACGTAAAATACTCTATTCTGAGTTTATACTCTCTCCTCGTGCTACAAGAAAAACCAGAAAACAGATGAACAAGATATTAAAACAACTCCATAAGGGCACCAAATCCAAAAAGAAAAAGGCACAGATAGAGGCAAGTATTATCGCGATGGAGGATGCCCACTCAAGAAGACCAAGGTGCGCCTACTTTGGCGAAATGCTTCAGATGGATGCCTCTGTTCATCTATGGTTCGGTGATAAAAAAGCAAATCTCCATATTGCTATAGATGACTGCACTGGCACTATTGTTGGAGCGTATTTTGATGAGCAGGAAACTCTTAATGGATACTATAATGTACTGAATCAGGTTTTATGTAATTATGGAATTCCAAACATGCTCTACACGGATAACAGAACTGTATTTGAATACAAAAAGAAATCCAAAGCCAACATCGAGGATGATACTTTTACACAGTTCAGTTATGCATGTAAACAGTTAGGGATTGAAATAAAGACTACCAGCATTGCGCAGGCAAAAGGACGCGTGGAGAGAGCATTTCAGACTTTACAATTACGCCTGCCAGTAGAACTCCGCCTGGCAGGCATAAGCACGCTTAGTGAAGCAAACGTATTCTTAAACTCCTACATAAAAGAATACAACACTAAGTTTGCACTCCAGATTAATCATAACAAATCTGTGTTTATTCCGCAACCTGATTTTGATACCATTAATCATACTTTAGCTATCCTATCCGAAAGAACTGTTGATAATGGACACTGTATTCGTTATGACAATAAGTATTTTAAAACAGTAGATTCCAGAGGCTTACAGGTACATTATCATAAGGGTGTTAAAGGTATGGTTATCATGACTTTTAATGGCGAACTTTTATTTAGTACCCATGACAAAATATATGCATTAGACGAAATTCCTCAACACGAACAAAAATCAAAAGACTTTGATATAGATTTTACTTTAGAGAAGCCAAGAAAGCGTAATATACCAGGCATGAAACACCCGTGGCGTAGTGAAACGTTCCTAAAGCATGTCAAATACGCCTTACATCCCAGAGAACTGTCTGCTTAAGCATAAGATTTATGAAATACTGATTAAAAGCCATGCATATAGCTTATTTTGTGTACTCAAAAACCAACTTATATGATGAAAAATGTATTGAAAATACATTTTTCATAAGGAGAAAGCACCAGAAAAATCTGGTGCTAATGTTTAAAGTTTATAAGGACATTATCAAAAACCCTTGACAG
>NZ_RJVG01000026.1 GCF_003752155.1 Mobilisporobacter senegalensis
CCTTGTATGATGTATTTATACTGAAATACATCAATACGCTCCTTTCTCAATTTTGTTATAATTAATAGTAACACTGTGGACTTTTTATAAAACCCTATAGCTTTGACTATTTGCAGGAGTGTATTGCCACAGTTTTATCTGAATCATTTATAGTTGGATAAGTCTTTGAACTTTCATGTCACGCAAGTTTATGATGATAAAACTAGGTGGACAAACACAGTGATTATTTACAAAGGAGTTGGTCTTATGATTTATGTTGGCATTGATATCGCCAAGCAAACCCACTATGCATCCATCATGAACTCTGATGGTGAAATCCTCGTAGATCCATTTGCTTTTTCTAATGATCACAACGGGTTTCAAAACTTGCTTAAACACCTTGTTCCTTTTTTTAAGGAAGAAACTTTTATTGGCATGGAATCTACCGCTCATTATGCGGAAAACCTTACCAGTTTTCTTTTTACAAGAGGCTTTCAGGTTTGTATTATTAATCCCATCCAAACTTCCTCTCTTAGGAAATCTAACATCCGCAAAACCAAAACTGATTCTCTGGATACTTATCTTATCATCAAGGCTCTGACCTTAAATCACTATCGTTTATTTTCGGAACGTGACTACGATTCTCTGCAATTAAAAAACCTTTGTCGCTTCCGTCAAAAACTTATGAAGGCAAGGACAAAGGTGAAAATTCAACTTGTGACTTATGTGGATTTATTATTTCCTGAACTCCAGTATTTCTTCAAATCTGGTATTCATGGAAAAACCTGTTATGCTCTGTTAAAAGAGCAACCAAATCCCGACAGAATTGCGAAAATGCATCTCACAAGGCTTACCAACCTTTTATCTAAGTCCTCTCACGGACACTTTAACCAGTCTAATGCTGTACGTTTAAAAGAGCTTGCATCACAATCTGTCGGTATAAAAAATTCTACACTATCTTTGCAGATTTTGCAATCTATACAGCAGATTGAGATGTATACTGAACAGCTTGCCGAAGTTGAATCATCAATTCAAGAAGTCATGAATAAGATGAATTCCGTCATTAAAACCATTCCTGGCATCGGCTCGCTTAATGGTGCAATGATTATTGGCGAAATCGGTGATATCACTCGTTTTGAAAAACCTTGTCAACTTCTTGCCTATGCTGGTTTAGATCCTTCCGTGTATCAATCTGGTAACTTCAATGCTGCAAGAACAAGAATGTCCAAACGAGGCTCTAAACTACTCCGTTATGCATTAATCAATGCTGCATGGCAAGCAACCTTAGTTAATCAAACATTCAAAGATTATTATGATTTGAAAATATCACAGGGACGCCGACATTACAATGCTCTAGGGCACGTAGCACATAAATTGGTTCGTGTCATTCATAAAATGATGACTGATAATGTCTCATTTAATTTATCATAGACTTACCTATCAACTATATTTAATTTTTAGAAAGCACCTTTTGATGCTTTGTTTACTATACACTTTTTTAGTTCAAAGATTCTTGAAAAAACTTTAATTTTTCTATTGACTATTCATAGTTGGTCTCCTGT
>NZ_RJVG01000027.1 GCF_003752155.1 Mobilisporobacter senegalensis
TAACTGGGGTGAAGTCGTAACAAGGTAGCCGTATCGGAAGGTGCGGCTGGATCACCTCCTTTCTAAGGAAGAAAAGTAGGGGTTGTTTTACTGTTGAGTTATTAAGTGGAGCACTTAAAGAACGCGAGCGAAAGCGAAGCGTGAATTTAGTGCGAACTTAGTTCGAAGGAACTTGATGAGAGCGAGCCGAAGGCGAAGGTCGAATCTAGTGAATCGAACTTCCTTAATATTAAAAAAGAATAGAAATATCAGAAGATTAGTAAAAGACTTATGAAAAGATAAGCTAGTTACTAATACATGAGGAGTTCTGTTGCACTAAGCTCGAAAAGACCTCGCTAAGTTGCAAAGAACAGCTTTCGCACTAAACTCGAAAGGACCTCGTTAAGTACTCAATGCTTCTGGTGGCGATGCGTCTAGGGGACACACCCGTTCTCATTCCGAACACGATGGTTAAGACTTAGACGGCCGATGGTACTATATTGGAGACGATATGGGAGAGTAGGTGGCTGCCAGATATATTAAACTTAATAATGACGAGCAAAGCGAGGAAGAATTTAGTTTAATAATCGTTCGCGAAAACTTGGCGAAGTATTTC
Source organism: Mobilisporobacter senegalensis (assembly GCF_003752155.1). Taxonomy (GTDB): domain Bacteria; phylum Bacillota; class Clostridia; order Lachnospirales; family Lachnospiraceae; genus Mobilisporobacter; species Mobilisporobacter senegalensis. The sequence goes on from NZ_RJVG01000027.1 coordinate 596, forward strand.
CTGGCCTAGTCGAGTCGAACATACTGATTATGGGCTTATAGCTCAGCTGGTTAGAGCGCACGCCTGATAAGCGTGAGGTCGATGGTTCGAGTCCATTTAAGCCCATTCTATCTAATAGAATAAGATGCATACGCATTATAATAGATAAAGTAATTATGAATAAATAACTTACATAGGTATTATGTGAAATTCACTTAATGATACATGAAATACCTGGGGGTATAGCTCAGTTGGGAGAGCACCTGCCTTGCAAGCAGGGGGTCACGAGTTCGAATCTCGTTATCTCCACTCGGTAAACGAAAGTTTATCGTTGGTTATATGGAAAGTTTGGAGAAATCAGATTTCTATATAATATGTACCTTGAAAACTGCACATTGAATGAAACGAATAATCAGAGAATAGAAATATTCAACGATTAGTCAGACATCTAAACAAATAGTTCTGAGGAATCAGAACGAACGATACATCTACCGCGCAGGTAGGATGATCGTTAAAACGAACTTATAGCCTAACTGTTGTCACGCTAGACAACAGAAAAGATTTTGAGTTGTAAGAACAAAATCTAAGAGGATTAAACTTTGATTGCGCCAAGCGCATCATCTCAAAAAGCTTTGCTTTTCTCGATGATAGCACTTTGCTAATGCAAGCAAAAATCATTAATCACTCTTATGAAAGCAAGCTTTCAAAGCGTGCTTAAAATTTTTGTTTGCGCAATCAAAGTTTAGGTCAAGCTAATAAGAGCGTAGGGTGGATGCCTTGGCACTAAGAGCCGAAGAAAGACGTGATAAGCTGCGATAAGTGTTGGTGAGGAGCAAAT
>NZ_RJVG01000028.1 GCF_003752155.1 Mobilisporobacter senegalensis
TAAAAGTAGGGAAGCTGGTGAGCTAACTGCCAAGAAAAGCCGCTATTGTTTTTATTGTACCCGTACCGTAAACCGACACAGGTGGATGAGGAGAGAATCCTAAGGCCGACGGGAGAAGCATTGTTAAGGAACTCGGCAAAATAACCCCGTAACTTCGGGAGAAGGGGTGCCTCTAGAAATAGAGGCCGCAGAGAATTGGCCCAAGCAACTGTTTAGCAAAAACACAGGTCTATGCAAAACCGAAAGGTGAAGTATATGGGCTGACGCCTGCCCGGTGCTGGAAGGTTAAGGGGAGAGCTTAGCGTAAGCGAAGGTTCGAACTTAAGCCCCAGTAAACGGCGGCCGTAACTATAACGGTCCTAAGGTAGCGAAATTCCTTGTCGGGTAAGTTCCGACCCGCACGAAAGGCGTAATGATTTGGGCACTGTCTCGACAATGCACCCGGTGAAATTGAAATACCAGTGAAGATGCTGGTTACCTGCGCCAGGACGGAAAGACCCCATGGAGCTTTACTCTAGCTTGATACTGGGATTCGGTATTGCATGTACAGGATAGGTGGGAGACTAGGAAGTGGTGACGCCAGTTGCCATGGAGTCATTGTTGGGATACCACCCTTGCAGTATTGGATTTCTAACATGTGCCCGTGATCCGGGCAGTGGACAATGTCAGGTGGGGAGTTTGACTGGGGCGGTCGCCTCCGAAAGAGTATCGGAGGCGCTCAAAGGTCTTCTCAGAATGGTTGGAAACCATTCGCAGAGTGCAAAGGCATAAGAAGGCTTGACTGTGACACCGACGGGTGGAGCAGGTACGAAAGTAGGACTTAGTGATCCGGTGGTATAAAGTGGGATTGCCATCGCTCAACGGATAAAAGCTACCCTGGGGATAACAGGCTTATCACTCCCAAGAGTTCACATCGACGGAGTGGTTTGGCACCTCGATGTCGGCTCATCGCATCCTGGGGCTGTAGTAGGTCCCAAGGGTTGGGCTGTTCGCCCATTAAAGCGGTACGCGAGCTGGGTTCAGAACGTCGTGAGACAGTTCGGTCCCTATCCGGCGTAGGCGTAGGATATTTGAGAGGAGCTGACCTTAGTACGAGAGGACCGGGTTGGACGAACCTCTGGTGTATCGGTTGTCATACCAATGGCATGGCCGAGTAGCCAAGTTTGGAAGGGATAAACGCTGAAGGCATCTAAGCGTGAAGCCCCCCTCAAGATAAGATATCCCATAGC
>NZ_RJVG01000029.1 GCF_003752155.1 Mobilisporobacter senegalensis
CCCAACTTATCTCGTGCAGTCTGACTCCTGATCATCGGCTGTATGGCATTCGGAGTTTGATAATCTTCGGTAAGCTTTGACGCCCCCTAGGATATTCAGTGCTCTACCTCCATCAGTCTAAATCAAGGCTAGCCCTAAAGCTATTTCGAGGAGAACCAGCTATCTCCGGGTTCGATTGGAATTTCTCCCCTATCCACACCTCATCACCACCCTTTTCAACGGATGTGTGTTCGGTCCTCCATTGCCTTTTACGGCAACTTCAACCTGGACATGGATAGATCACCCGGTTTCGGGTCTACGTACACTGACTTCACGCCCTATTAAGACTTGGTTTCCCTTCGGCTCCGGTCTTTTTGACCTTAACCTTGCCAGTAAACGTAACTCGCCGGACCGTTCTACAAAAAGTACGCGGTTCACCACATACGGATGTTCCACAGCTTGTAAACATAGGGTTTCAGGTTCTTTTTCACTCCCCTCCCGGGGTTCTTTTCACCTTTCCTTCACAGTACTATGCGCTATCGGTCACTAAGTAGTATTTAGCCTTGGGGGGTGGTCCCCCCGAGTTCCCACAAGGTTTCTCGTGTCTCGTGGTACTTCGGATCCCGCTCGCTGTCTTCTGATTTCGAATACGAGGCTTTCACTCTCTCTGGCTGGCTTTCCCAAAACCATTCTTCTATCATACGACTCACTTATTGCGGTCCATAACCCCAGAGTGCACGCACTCTGGTTTAGGCTCTTTCCATTTCGCTCGCCACTACTCTGGAAATCGAGTTTTCTTTCTTTTCCTCCGGGTACTTAGATGTTTCAGTTCCCCGGGTTCCCTCTATTAAGCTATGTATTCACTTAATAGTAACGGAGGTTTGCTCCGCTAGGTTTCCCCATTCAGAAATTGCTGGGTCAATGGATATTTGCTCCTCACCAACACTTATCGCAGCTTATCACGTCTTTCTTCGGCTCTTAGTGCCAAGGCATCCACCCTACGCTCTTATTAGCTTGACCTA